>CAVWLY010000029.1:0-4898 GCA_963755865.1 uncultured Acidobacteriaceae bacterium
TTTTGCTCAGGCGTATCGTCGGGACGAGCGGCGTAGCCCAGTTGCTGCATGAGAGGAGAAAATGCACCGCTGAGCCACGCCTGAAACTCGGGTCGATGGGCATCGGTGACGAGGTGTTGATTAATGAAGGTGAGATGGTTGGCGAACGAACTGAGCAACACGCTGCCCGGAGTGTTCTTTAACTGGTCGCCCAGCGCAAGATAATCCCCTACCTGGTGCTGTCCAACCCGCATCAGGGCCCATTCATTGCCCATCAGAGCGATGCGTTCGTCAGGAGTCAGCCTCTTCTCCACCGCGATGCCCAGTTGGCGCATGGCCGCCGAGTCGTAGTCGAAGCGGTAATAGCCGAGCGCTCCGGCATCGGGAAAAACGAATTTCGAACAGCCTTTCAACTTAAACTGCTGTTGCCTCTGGGTCATGAGGAAGCACTGCTGCGGGCCAGCGCCGGTTTCGCCAACACCTTTGGCGCAGAGAGGGATCTGCCAGATCTGGTCGTTGGGCTGCTCAAACTCCTGCGGGGTATCGAAGTACCGCTTCTGCGAAACGTCCAACACGGTGTTGCCACCTTCGCACTTGGCCTCGACTCCAACGTACGGTGCACCCGGCTGCATAACGAAGGTTGGCATGATCTTGTCGATCGGCTTCTTCGAGCTGCGTGTCATAGCGTTCCAGAAATCGGCCGCCGTGGCGTTACCGTAAGCGTGCTCCTTCAAGTAGAGGTTTACGCCAGCGCGGAACGTATCCGGCCCGAGATATGATTCCAGCATTTGCAGCACCGACGCCGTCTTACCGTAGGCAATGCCGTCGAATAGCTGCTCGATCTCGGCGCGCGTCTCGGCTTCTTGGTGAATGGGGCGGGTGTTCTTCACTGAGTCAACCGCCAGGGAACGATCGGTGTTCTGGACTACATCCTGCGACAACATCCACTCTGGCTTCCATTGCTCCAGTGGGTGAGACGTCATCCAGGTGGCGAAGCCTTCGTTGAGCCAGATGTCATCCCACCATTTCATAGTGACCAGATCACCGAACCACTGATGGGCCATTTCGTGTGCGATGGTGTCCGCAACCCCTTGTTTTGCATTCACGGATGAGGTCTTGTCGTCGATCAGCAAATCCGCTTCGCGATAGATAATGGCGCCCCAATTCTCCATGGCACCGGCCTGGAAGTCAGGAACCGCAATGTTGTCCAGCTTCGGCAGGGGATATTTGATGCCGTAATAGTTGTCGTAATAGTGCAGAATGGCCTTTACGGCCTCCAGCGGGAAGTGGGTCAGGTTTTCCTTGCCGGGAACCGTGCACACCCCAATCTTGACGCCATCCACCTCATCGTGCTCGCACTTCCAGTCGCCCACCGTCAGCGCCACCAGATAGCTCGACATCTTCGGTGACGTGGAGAACTTGATGGTGTGCTTGTCGCCCGGCCCGGGAGTGTCGGAAACGATCTCGCCGTTGGAGATCGCCGTGTCGCCTTTGTCAACGATAGCCGTGATGTCGAAGGTCGCCTTGTAATCCGGCTCGTCAAAACACGGGAAGGCCACGCGCGCGTCGGTAGATTCCATCTGCGAGACCTCGTATTTCTTGCCCTTGTAGGTGCTCAGATAAAAGCCCCGCAGCTTGTCGTTCAGATGCCCGGTGTACTTGATGTTGACCGTCGCCGGACCCGCGGGGAGTTGCTTGTCCACGGTAAAGGTCGCCATCTCATTCTTCGCGTCGGTGGAAACCTTCGCGGTTTGGGTCTGCCCACCCGCGGTCACCGTCACCTGATGGAAGCCGATCTCCAGCGCATTCAGCGTAATCGCGTTGCTGGGCTTGCTGAGTGCCAGATTGATGGTCTCGTCGCCGTCATAGGTGTTATTGGCGAAATTGATGTTGACGGCAAGCGAGTAATGATTGGGAGAAGCGCCGCCGGGAAGGCGTTGCGCAAATGCAGTGCAGCAAACCAGCAGGCCCGCTGCGAACACAAGGAGGGTTCGTTTCATAACACGCTCTCTAGGAAATTTTAAGATGCCCCAATAACTGCGAAAGGAGTTACGCGTAGAACCGAGTCGAGGTTCCACGAAAGTCGTACCGATATTAGACGAACGCAGCAAAAATGCGTGAGCCGCCGGTCTGAAGCGCTTTAGAGATGCGTCGAAATGGCTGCTGAAAGGGATGACTGGAGAGTCGAACTCGTTCTGGCGCAGCGTCGACTGATCTACACTGCTGTCTGCCGAATGCCATTCAGGAACGTCTCGCGGCAGCGATTTACTCCAAACCAGTACGCAAGTTCTCGATAGTCCGAGGCGTCGAAGACGGCGATGTCGGCGTCTTTGCCGGGCTCGAGACTTCCCTTCTTTCCCTGTAGCTTTAGCGCGCAAGCTCCGTTATAGGTTGCGGCGACGAGCGCCTCCGCGGGCGACATCTTCATATGCGTGCACGCGACCGACAGCACGAACGGCATGGATGCGGTCGGCGAGGTGCCGGGATTGTAGTCGGTCGCTAAGGCGACAGCAACTCCCGCGTCCAGCAACTTTCGCGCAGGTGGAAAGCTTTCCAGCCCGAGGAAATAGTTGGCTGCCGGAAGCAAGGTCGCGACCGTATCGAGCTTCGATAGCACCGCAACATCTTCATCACTGATGTAGTCGAGATGATCGAACGAGGCGGGATGAAATTCCATCAAGGGTGCGAGTTGTGCGGGCGTGAGTTGGCAGACATGAGCGCGCACGCCGAGGTTATGGTCGACGGCGACGCGAAGAATTCGCCGCGACTGCTCCATGGTGAACGCGCCGCGATCGCAAAAGACATCAACGAAGGAGGCGAGCTTCAGCTTAGCGGCGGTGGGAATCATGTCCTCGCAGATGATGCGGACGTACTCTTCGGGATTCTCGCGATGTTCCGGCGGGACCACGTGCGCCGCCAGCAGGGTTGCCACCACATAACCGGGCCACTGATGTGAGGCCTCGCGAATCGCCTCCAGCGATTTCATCTCGGCGGCGAAATTCAGGCCGTATCCGGATTTGCATTCCACCGTGGTGGTGCCATGCCTCGCCATCTCATCCAGCCCGCGAACCACATGGGCGGCAAGTTCCTGCCGCCGGGCATCGCGCACGCCGCGTAAGCTGGCGCGAATACCGCCGCCGGCTTCGGCAATCTCTTCATAGCTGGCGCCGGCGATGCGCTTCTCGAAGTCAATAAGACGTGGAGCAGTGAACACAGGGTGCGTGTGGGAATCGACGAAGCCAGGCAAGACGACCTTGCCTGAGCAATCGATTTCGTCGACGTGGGTTGCTTTCGCCGTTAGGAGTTCGTGCTTGGCGACCTCGTCCGTCGTACCGGCTGCGACGATTTTGCCATCGGCGATAAGCACGGCCCCGTCTTCGATGATGCCCAGTTCGCGCATCTGCGTACCACGGCGCGGGCCGGTATCGCCGGAGGGGCCGCGCAGCGCGAGGAGTTGCGTAGCGTGAGTAAGAAAACTAGCAGAAGAGCGTTGCTTATCGGAGTGCAAAGTCTTTCTCGCTATGGTTGCGAACAGCAGGTCCCTCGGGACGGCAGATCATAGATTATGTCAGCTACAGGGGTCCTTCGACTCCGGCGGCCAAACCAGGCCGCCTCCGCTCAGGATGACAAACTCGCTTCACGATCTTTAGTGGCTGCTAATTGCCCGCTGCTAGTTGTTTCCTGTCATCGGCACCTTAATTGCCTTCTTCTGCGCGAACCGTTTCGCCTCGTCATAGCCTGCGTCCACGTGGCGCGCCACGCCGATGCCTGGATCATTGGTCAGCACCCGTTCGATGCGTTTGGCCATCGCGTCAGTACCATCGGCAACGGTCACTTGCCCTGCGTGTTGCGAATATCCGATGCCCACTCCGCCACCGTTGTGAATCGACACCCATGACGCGCCGCTTGCCGTATTGAGCAACGCGTTCAACAGTGGCCAGTCAGCGATGGCGTCACTACCGTCCTTCATGGATTCGGTCTCGCGGAACGGTGACGCCACCGATCCGCAATCGAGGTGATCGCGGCCCATCACGATCGGCGCCTTAATCTTTCCCTTCTTCACCATGTCGTTCATGGCCAAGCCGAACTCGGCGCGCTCTCCATAACCAAGCCAGCAGATCCGGCACGGCAATCCCTGAAACTTGATTCGCTTGCGCGCCAGACCGATCCAGCGACTGAGGATTTTGTTCTGCGGAAACATCTCCAACACCAAGTCATCGGTGGTGTGAATGTCGGCCGGATCGCCCGAAAGCGCCGCCCAGCGAAACGGTCCGCGTCCCTCGCAAAACAGCGGACGAATGTACGCCGGCACGAATCCTGGAAAATCGTAAGCGTTCTTCACCCCATGCTCGAAGGCGAAGGTACGGATGTTGTTCCCGTAGTCGAAGGTGACGGACCCCATCTTTTGCAGCTTGAGCATGCCTTCGACGTGGCGCGCCATAGTGTCGAGCGAACGCTCGACGTAGGCTTTGGGATCACTTTTGCGCAGCGCTAGTGCGTCGTCCAGCGACATACTGCCGGGCACATAGCCATTCAGCGGATCGTGTGCCGAGGTCTGGTCAGTGAGAATGTCGGGCACGACGCCGCGTTCGGCCAACTCGGGGATGATGTCGCCGCAATTGCCGACCAGCCCGACGGAAATGTTTTCCTTCTTGCGAACGGCGTTCTTGATGATGCGCAGTGCCTCGTCTAGCGAGTTGACCATGAAGTCGCAATAGCCTGTACGCAGGCGCTTCTTGATGCGCTCGGGATCGACCTCGATACCGAGGTAGCAGGCGCCCGTCATGGTAGCGGCCAGTGGTTGCGCACCACTCATGCCCCCCATGCCGCCGGAGACGATCAGCTTGCCTTCCAGATCGCCGCCCAGATGCTTTTCGCCGGCGGCCGAGAATGTTTCGAATGTACCCTGAATGATTCCC
>CAVWLY010000030.1:0-818793 GCA_963755865.1 uncultured Acidobacteriaceae bacterium
CAATACGTGATTGGCCTAAAGGCGGTGAACTGCGATACGGGGGATGTGCTGGCAGAAGCTCAGGAGCAGGCGGCGGGCAAGGAAGACGGTGCTTAAGGCCTTGGACCGCGCGACAGTCAGTGTGCGGAGCAATCTGGGCGAATCGCTCAGCTCAGTACAGAAATACGCCACGACACTGGAGGAAGCTACGAACGCCATCTTTGGAGGCGCTGCAGGCATACAGCTTGGGAGTGAAGACGGACATAGAAAAAAGGAAACAGAGCGCTGCCCTGCCCTTCTACAAGCGGGGTGGAACTCGATCCTAATTTCGCCAGGGCCTACGCCGCCTTGTCGATCTTGCTATAGCAACCTCAACGAAATCGGGCGCTCGGCAGATAACTGCACGCAAAGCATATGAACTGCGGGAGAAAGTGAGCGAGCGAGAAAGGTTCGCTATTGAGGGAATCTACTACCTGGCCACGACGGGAGAACTCGAAAAGGCAGCACAAGCATATCGAGTCATTGGCAGGGAGATATACCCAAGGTATCCGATGGTCGTACGGGAATCTGGGCGTTTATTTACATCGACCTGGGAAATTACGAGAGGGCATTGGAGGAGGACCGTGAGGCGCTGCGTTTGGATCCTAATCACGTGGCATCTACTACTCAAATCTCGGTGCCGTTTGACCAAAACCTGAACCGGCTGAACGAAGCGGAGACGGGTTTATAGAGCAGGCCGAGGAGCGCAAGTTTGGAAGGCTAGTCTCCTTGTTACCCCCGCTACCTGTTGGCTTTTCTGAAGAGTGACACAGCACAGATGGAGCAGCTGGTCTCCAGCCGCCATGGGCAAGCCGGGCTTGGAAGATGCGCTGCTCGCATAATCACGCGGATACGGAAGCCTGGTATGGGAAGTTGAAAGATGCGCGCGAACTGACGCGCCGGGCGATGGATTCAAAAAGCCTGCGACCGCAACGATGCCAAAGAAACTGCTGCAGCGTATCAGGCTGCGGCGGCGTTGCGCGAGGCGGGAATTGGGCAACCCGGGGCAAGCCCATGCCGATGCCAATGCGGCAGTAAAGCTGGCCCCGAACCGCGACGTTCGGGCCACGGCGGCGCTGGCCTTGACGCGGGCAGGGGACACGGCAGCGGCAGAGAAACTGGCCGCGGAGCTCGACAAGGCCTTCCCCCTAGACACCCTTGGTCCAGAGGTATTGGCTGCCCACGATCCAGGCGGCCGTCGCCTTGCAGCACAAAGACCCGAATCGTGCAGTCGAACTATTGCAGGTGACGAATGATCGACTCAGCGAGCCTGGTAATCCGCTGTACCCTATGCCGGTCGATCTGCGCGGGAAGCCGACCTGATGCAGCAGAACGGTAATGCAGCGGCTGGGGATTTCAGAGTCCGTTGACCACCATGGTGTTGCAGCGATTTCCCTGGGGGGCGCTTGCCCGCCTCGGTCGGCCCGCGCGTATGCGCTCGAAGCACTCAGACCGACCCATCCGCCCGCGATAAAGCCCGCACCGCCGATCAGAAGTTCTCATCACTCTGGAAGGACGCCGACCCGACATCCCCACCGACCAGCAAGCCAAAGCCGAGTACGCCGGCCTGCATTAGGAAGTGGTTAGTGGATAGGGATCGGTGGACAGAAAGGCATGACGCCGCTCGACGAGCGTGCGACCAGACTCTGACGCTGGCATGCGAATCAACATGCCGGAGTTCGAACCAGCGTCACGCCTAAGCACGTGGGAAAAGCGCAAGCCCG
This sequence comes from uncultured Acidobacteriaceae bacterium, assembly GCA_963755865.1. Taxonomy (GTDB): domain Bacteria; phylum Acidobacteriota; class Terriglobia; order Terriglobales; family Acidobacteriaceae; genus Bog-257. Next base: position 1,743 of record CAVWLY010000030.1, read on the forward strand.
GGAAGTCTGGTCGTCGATTCGAGAGGAATATCGCCGACTAGTCGAACCGTCGCATAGTTCGCCTATCCAGGCAGATAGCGTGAACCGTCGCAGAGCGAAGAGTCAGAATTCGAACAAGAAACGCGAATCAGCTTTCTATTGCAGGTCAAACGACCCGCGTAGCGAGACAACCTCAGTAGGTAAAGTTCAGAGCTTTGGCACCCCGCTTGCTAACTTATGAGGAGTTCGATTGAGTGCCACCGGGTTGTAGGGGAGACAAGGAAGAGTGCCAAGCTGGAAAACTCCTTCCAGCGCGGCTAGAGGTCCGGGGCAAAGGCCGTGAGCCGCGCTGGGACCTTGTGATCTTGCGGACCGTCCATCCGTACCCCCAGATCAAATTCTCGCCGGAGTGCTTCAAGGGGGCGCACTTTAGCTATGCCGTTGGAGACCTGTTATTTCACCAGCCGACTCAGCCGCGAAGGATCTGCCTTCTTGATTTTTCAGCAAACTGTTCAGCCGCTGGTCCAGGCGTTCCCAAGACACCGCAAGCGGAACTGCTCGAGAATCTTCGCGTGCCTGCTCCGAACAGCCCGGCCGTCGGAGAAACGCGACCGCCCCGCCCACGTTCTCGCAGCGGATACAGATGGCGCTGGTCTCATGGACCGCATCGGCCGTGGTGGGCCTCATCGGACACATCCTGCGCATGACGATCACCGACGAAGAGGCTCCATCCCCGGCCTCGATAGCATTGCTCCCGGCATTTATCCCTTCTGGCATCGTCGCGTACTGCCGGCGGCCTGGCTGTTCCGCAACCCCAAAATCGAAGTTCTAAACGAGCCAGCTGCGATGGCGAATACATCGCGCGCGTGATCCGCCGCTTCGGGTTCGTGCCGGTTCGCGGCTCCAGTTCGCGCGGAGGCCAGCGTGGCTTGATGGAAATGGAGACCATGGTTAAAGGCGGCGCCGCCGTAGCTTTCACCATCGATGGCCCCCGCGGACCCCGCTATGTCGCCAAGAAGGGCCCGGTGATGCTGGCGGCTACCTACCGGCATCCCAATCACTGCGTTCTACGTAGCCGTGGAGAAGGCTTGGGTCTTGAAGACCTGGGACACCATGCTCATTCCTAAACCTTTTTCGCGCGCCTATGTCCGCGTGGCGAAAAACATTTTTGTTCCGCCCGACGTCGACGATGCGGCCATGGATCGTTATCACGCCGAACTGCAAGCTTCTCTGGAGCGCATCACCGCATTTGCGGAGGCACAGTTTAAGCACGAAGCGAGCTAAGATTGGACCGCCATGTTTGGAAAATCTTTTACAGATGTAGGCATAGCTCCCGGGTACAGTTTTAAACAACTGCTATACAGTCCCATTGCGAAGGCATTGGTTGTACAGGCAGAGCCTGTGGGACCAAGTTGGCGTCCCAAGCGTCTGTATTATCGGCATAACGACGCGGAAAAGTATCAGCTTGTAGGAGATCCGAATTATTTAAGCTCACAGGAATCTCCATTTGTTCACCAATCAAGATCTCTTCTTGCATACAACTGCATCCGGCACAAATTCTCCGTGAATTTTGAGGGTGAGGAGCTCCACAGTGGAGATTGGGATGCTCTTGAAGATCTTCGATCTGCAGCGGGGAACGGAGATTCACTCAGTTGACAAGGTAGCCCTGAGACTTCCAGCAAATATCACGCGGGGATGGATTTGCGACATTGTCGGATACAGCGATTCAGGCCTGTTCGTCAAGGCGGGCCTGTCGAAGAACAGCATCAGCATGGAATACTTCGTCGCGAAACTTGATGTTATGCAGAAAACATTGGCCCCGATTGTCATCCTTCCGGCCGCGTTCATGTAGCTCGTGATTCCTCAAGAAGTGACTGAGTCCGGCGGGCCTTTCCCAAGGCTTTCTAAAGACTGCCGATTGACAGCTGCGTCCGCTCTCAGTACATTCAAGTCTCATCCTGAACCTACCCGGTTCGGATCGTTCCTTGCCAATCAATGTTCGCGCGTTTCGTTTTTCCATTGACGAAACTGGGAAGCGGGTGAAAAGCCCGCGCTGCCGCGCAACTGTAAGCGAGTCTTTGGTGGACAGGCCACTGTTCCAACGGGAAGGCCCCCGCCGCTGTTCGCGATGCAAATCGCAACTCGCCAGCCAGGAGACCGGCGCGAACTGTCATCTGAATCCTTTCGCGTGCAAAGGAGAAGTGTCATGTCCAGCGTCCGTTTTTTTATTCTTGCTTGCGCTATCCTCCATTGCGCTGCTGGGCGTCATCGCAGCCCTCGCCGCCGACTTCAAAGTGTCGGTGGAGAGTCCTTCCGGCGATCGTGTCTCCGGCGTGCAGGTTAGCTTATTTCGTGCCGCCGACAACGCCGGCGTCGGAGTGCAAACTACAGCCGGTGACGGCACGGCAATGTTCCCACGTGTCGCCGACGGTAAGTACCGTCTGGTGGTGCTTGCCCCGGGATTCGCCGAGCAATCGCAGCAAGTTTCTATTCCGCAGACGCAAACCCTCAGCGTTCAACTGAAGCTGGCGACCGCCCCGCAAACCGTGGTCGTCTCGGGCACCGCAACCCCGGCGACGCCGGAGCAAACCGGTGCTTCCGTTGGCGTGCTGACCGGCGAGCAACTAACCGCGATCAATCCCGTCTCCGCACCCGATGCGTTGCTCTACATTCCCGGAGCCATTGTCAGCAGCACCGGACGGCGCGGCAATCTGACCAGCTTGTTCGTTCGCGGCGGCGAATCCAATTACAACAAGGTGCTGATTGACGGTGTGCCGGTGAACGATCCTGGCGGCATCTTCGACTTCGGCGTGGTCCCCATGAACAACATTGAGCGGCTCGAGGTCGAACGCGGCCCCGAGAGCACAGTGTACGGATCGGACGCCATGACCAGCGTGGTGCAGCTTTGGACGGCGACCGGCAGCACGCGCACGCCAGAAATTCAGTTCGGCGCCGACGGCGGAAATTTCTCCACCGCCAACGGTTACTTCCTGTATCGGTGGCAGGAGCGCGCGGCATCTTCGACTACAACGTCTTCGCCAATCAGTTCGACACGCAGGGCCAGGGAGTGAACGACGCCTATTCGAATTCACTGCAAGGCGGAAATATTGGCGTGCGGCTATCCGATCGCGTGGCATTCGTCTGCGCGCCTCGCCACTACAACAGTTGGACCGGCATCCAATCGAACTGGTGGTTCAACGGAAATCCCGTGCTCCCACCCGACCCGAACCAGTATGCCCACCAGAATAACTTTCTCGCCAGCGGCGATCTCACGGTCAGTGGCCCGGGCGCGTGGCAGCACCAGTTCAGCGGCTTCGAATATCACCACGTCGCCCTTAACGTGAACCCGGTTGACGACTTGACAGGCCATTCGAAGCGCCTTCAACAGTCTGGCTAAGTACAACATTGCCGGCTTCTCGTATCAGGGAACCTACAGTCCGCGGCCATGGGCGCAAACCACCGTGGGCTACAACTTTGAAGACCAGAACGGATACATTAACAACAATTCGGACGCTGGAATCAGCCTTACGCACGGTCTGCGCTACAACAATTATCTGTTCGCCCAGCAAACCATCGTGTGGCGGCGGCTCTCCGTCTGGCGGGCATTGGTTACGTCAACAACAGCGATTTCGGCGGCAAAGTAAGCCCGCGTGTGTCGTTGACATTCCTGGCATTGCGCGGGAAGACCATCTTAGCGGCACTCGCCTGCATTTCGGCTATTCAGAGGGAATCAAGGAGCCCAGCTTCGAGCAAACATTCGGCATCACGGGAACCTTCCCCACGTTGCCCAATCCGAACCTGCAGCCGGAACAGAACCGCGCGATCGAAGCCGGGGTACTGCAGGCTTTATTCAGCAACCGGCTGTCCCTCAGCGCCGTATATTTTCACAATCAGTTTCGCGACCAGATCGAGTATGTATACAACTCCGACACCAACACCAGCCAATACGTCAACTTCAATCGTGCGATGGCGCAGGGCGCTGAAGCGGTCTTGAGCGGACGTGTTGCCAACCATCTGTCAGCGACCGCGGCGTACACGTACACCTCAACCCAAATCCAGCAAGCCCCGCCTTGCGATCCCAATGCCGGTTGCGACCCGCGGATCTACGGTACCGGGGCTCCCCTGCTGCGGCGTCCCAAGCAGGCTGGCATGTTGCTGCTGACCTATACCCGGCAGCGCTGGGGCGGATTTGTTGGGGTCACCGCGGTCGGGCAGCGTCCCGACTCCGACTTTCTGTTCGGATACATTCCGCCTATCTACTACGCGGCTGGCTATGCGCGTGTCGATCTGGCGGATGGTACCCATCAATCATCACGTACGGCATATGCGAATGTGAAAACGCGCTGAACAATCACTACAACGAGGTATTGGGATATCCCGCCCTGCGGGCAAACTTCCGCGCCGGGATGCGGTTCACTTTCGGCGGAGAATAAGTACCGAGACGGATAGAAAGGCGCGACAGGATCGCGCCTTATGTGCTGCCTGAATTTAGGACAGCCTATTCTTTCCCTTGCCCCACAGCCACGTGGTTGCGATACTTCACTCGCATCTCCCGTAGCTTGTCCACGTGCTGGTCGCTCAGCGGCTGCTGTTTACCCAACAAATGTGTCACCAGCGCGATCTTGGCAAAGTGCTCCACTGTCTCCATGTTCATGTAGGCCGTAAGCAGGTCTGCTCCGCATGTGACCACACCATGGTTCGCCATCAGGATGGCGTCGTGCTCGGGAATCAGGGGAGCCAACGCTTCGGCTAGTTCCTGCGTGCCCGGAGTTTCATAGCTCGCCAGCGGCACCGAGCCCAGGGTCACAATAATCTCCGAGCATAATGCACGGTCCAGCGCAATGCCGGCAGCCGCATAGCCAGTTGCGGTGGGAGGATGAGCATGCACCACGGCTCCGACGTCCGGGCGCAGGCGGTAAATCAACAGGTGCATGGCGATTTCGCTGGACATGCCCCGCGACCCATTGACCTTGGGCCGCCGGGGCCCACCGTTACCAGATCCTCAGGCTCCATCAGCCCCTTGCTCATGAGGGTCGGCGTGCACAGAACATTTCCGTTTTCCAGCCGCACAGAAAGATTCCCGTCGGTCGCTGCCACCAGACCGTTCTGGTGAAGCATCCTACCGAAGCGGACAATCTCGTCCCTGTGTTGTTTCTCGGTCTTCATCAATCTGGGGCCCGGACGTGCTGGAAAGGCTTAGATCTCTATCGTACCGCAGGTGACGCTTTCCGCAAAAGGGGAGGCAAGAGATAGGGACATCGGATCCGTCCGCTCAGGCATAATCGATTTGTGCTGGTCTCCGACTTCGATTATCGCCTGCCACAGGAATTGATCGCCCAGGAACCGTTGTCGGACCGGGCGGGTTCGCGGCTGTTGCACCTTCCTCGCGGCGACCGTCTCGAGGACCTTACGTTTCGCGATTTTCCCCAACTGCTGCGCCCCGACGACCTGCTGGTTTTCAACAACACCAAGGTATTGCCCGCGCGCCTGTTTGGACATCGCAGCGGCACGCGTGCGCAACGGCTTTCCGCGCAGAATCCCACGACCAAAGATTTCCTTCGTGGCCGGGTAGAAGTGCTGCTTACCAGGCAACTCTCGGCGTCACCGATGGACTGGGAAGCGCTGGTCCACCCCGGCCGCAAGCTCGGCTTGGGCGAGCGGATCTTTTTCGGCGGTGAGGCCGATGAATCCTCGCATGAACTCGCAGCCGAGATCGTCAGCCGTGGAACCTTCGGAGAGCGCCATCTTCGCTTCGATCCGGCGGACGATTTCTTCGGCGTGCTCAATCGCATCGGCCACATTCCCTTGCCGCCGTACATTGATCGCCCCGACACGCCCTCCGATCGCGAGTCCTACCAGACGATCTACGCCAAGCCGCTCGGTTCGGTCGCCGCTCCGACCGCGGGCCTCCACTTCACTCCGGAAATTATTGAGCGCATACATCAGAGGGGAATCGAGACGGTCGAGATCACCTTGCACGTGGGTCTCGGCACGTTTCAACCGGTGCGCGAAGAGGTCATCGAGGAACACAAACTGCATCGCGAGCCATACGAAATCTCCGAGGACGCTGCCCGACAAATCCAGCGCGCGCGCGATGCCGGACGGAGAATTGTGGCGGTGGGAACAACAACCGTGCGTACGCTCGAATACGCCGTACGTAATAGCGCACCCAAGCAAAACCAACTTGAGCGGGGCATCTCCGCTGGCGGTATTACGCCACAGAGCGGCGAGGCTGACCTCTTTATTTATCCCGAATTTGAATTCCACGTAGTGGGGGCCATGCTGACTAACTTCCACTTGCCGAAATCGACGCTGCTGATGCTGGTTTCGGCCTTCGCTGGACGTGAACGAACCTTGCAGGCTTACGAGCACGCCGTCCGCAAGCGGTATCGCTTCTACTCGTATGGCGATTGCATGTTCGTGGAGTAAGCTCGCGCGGAATCAGCGCCCGGTTGCTAAGCTATGTATCCTCTACCCCGGCTGGTCCCTTATTGCGACACCCCGCCTGAAGGTTGAAGTGTCAAGTACGAATCACCGGTACAACTCTACCGATTCATCAAAACATTCCTTGGCCTTGGCGTAATCTCCCAGATCGCGATAAGCCAAGGCCAGGTGTCTCCAGACCTGTGCCTTATCCCCGCGCTGCAGCCTGTAATCCTGCAGTGATCGCGTATAGCGTACGATCGCTTCTTGATTGTTTCCGTGCTCTTGCTCGTAGAAGCCGATCATGAGGTTGTTGTAACCGTCATCCGGGTTGATGGCCGCGGCGCGGAAGACATGCTTCATGGCCTCAGCCTCGTTTCCCTGCTTCATCAGATAGGCCGCGACATTGTCTTCGGCCAGCCAGTGATGATCGACGACCTGCGTGGCATGCAACCACAGGCCGAAATTGTCCTTCCAGTAGCCAATCTGACGATAGGTAACCATAGTCACCGCCACTAGAACCAGCGCGCTGGCGCCCGCCAACCAACGCATCGAAATACCATGCTGCCCGGCCCAATCTCCTACACCCCAGCAAATCATCATGAACAGGCCTAAATATGCCTGATAAACGAAGCGGTCCGCGTTTCCCTGCTGAGATGGCTGCAAAAGTCCGACCATGGGTACCAGCGTACCCAGGAACCAGAACCACCCCATTGGCAGATAACGATAGCGCCGCGCCCAAATCACCAGCGCGGTAATAGCGACGAGAAGCAGCAACACTGCCAGAACCTGCCATGCACTGACGAACCTGCCTAGCTGTGGCCGCTCCGGAGCCATTCCAGTCGGCCAGAAAGCGTCCTTGATGTACACCCAGTACGAAAAGACTGCATTCTTGAAGCGCAGTGAGAAGGGCGGCATCAGTTCCAGCCGAACCGACTTCTGCGTGTAGATCGTCAGCACAGCATCGACCGCAGACAAGAAGAAGAGTGGCAGCTTTTCTTTCACTAGCCACCAGAAACTCCGAGACGGGCAAACGGCGGTTGCAGGCTCGGCAGCGAAACTGGCGGGTGGAAACATCCGCTGCAGTGGCCAGTAATCCCACAGCAGCAAAACGCAAGGCAGAGTGATCGCCTGTGGTTTGGCCCCCATCGCCATCCCGCAAAACACAAACACCGCGGCGTAGCGACTGAACCGCGGCGCGCGCGCATACTGGCGGTAAGCCTCCAGGGTCAGCAAAAAGAAAACCATGCTGAGCATGGTCTTGAGTTCAGCGATCCAAACCACCGGCTCGACGTTCATGGGATGCAGCGCGAACAATGCTGCCACCATAAGGCTTCGCCAGTTGTACCCGGTCGCCCGTTTCAGTACCCAGAACAATAGGACCGCGCTGAGCGCATGCAACAGTACGTTGACGATGTGATATCCCGCCGGATTTGAGCCGAAGAACGGGTACTCCAGCGCATAGGAAATCCAGGTCACTGGAATCCAGTTCGCCATGTAAAGAGTCCGGAATGACCACCAGATGGTAGCCCAGTTCAAGCCAACGTGAAGATATGCATTGTCGACGAGGTAAACGTGATCATCAAGATCGCTGAAGGGATGACTGTGTACGGGGTAGTAAACCGCAACCGTCGCGATGACGAGTGCCAGGGTGAGCACAACGGTTCGTGCAGTTGAGTCGGTAGAAAAGAAATTGGTTCTCGCCCCGGGTTTGATCCCTGCAGTAACCACCGCCGCCCCCTTATGAGGGATGAGTATAGCCAAGTTCATCTATCACGCAGCAAGAATCTTGTTATCGGGTACTGAACTCCTTTCCACGATTGCTAGGCTTGATTGGGCGTATTGCACTGCTGCGGCGATTGCGCGGCAGTTACAAAATCGCGGTCGCACCATCTCGGCTACCTGTTTCTTGCGCTCGGTGGCAGGGTTCATGCCGACTTGTTAGAATTTTCTCTTGCCTTCCACTCGCAAGACCGCAAAGTCCGCTACCGTCTCCAGCGCGGCCAAACCGGCAAGCGCAGCGAATAGCACTGTCGCCAAATCCCCGGTCACAACGCCGCCTGAGCCTTCCGGCTCGAAGGGCCGCATCTACCTGATCGACACTATGTCGTTCATATTCCGGGCCTACCACGCGATGGCGCGGCAGCGGCCCATGTCCACCAAGACCGGCATCCCGACCAGCGCAACCTTCGTCTTCGTCAACATGCTGCGCAAATTGCGCGCCGACTTCGAACCGCAATACCTGGCTGCCGTCTTCGACGTTGCCGCTCCCACTTTTCGCGATGAGCAAGCTACCGCCATGCCCAGCCTTCGCAAGTTTGACAGCAAGACGCAGACTTATGTGGACACCGCCTACGACGGTTACAAGGCCAATCGCGCCGAGATGCCGGCTGATCTCGCGCAGCAGATTCCCTACATTCGGCGCGCGCTCGAGGCGTATCGCATTCCGATGATTGAGGCCTCCGGCTTCGAGGCCGATGATGTCATCGGCACCCTGGCGCGAGAAGCTGTGGACGCAGGCTACTCGGTGTTTGTCGTTTCCAGCGACAAGGACATGATGCAGTTGGTAAGCGAACGTATCTGCGTGCTCAACCCGCCCAAGGACAATCTCATCTACGACGCCGCCAAGGTGCAGGAGATCTTAGGCGTGCCACCGGAAAAAGTGGTTGACGTGATGGCGCTGCGCGGCGATGCCATCGATAACATTCCCGGCGCGCCCGGCATTGGCGACAAGGGCTCAGTGGACTTGATCCAGCGCTTTGGCAGCCTGGAAAACGCACTGGAACACGCAGCGGATGTGGAGCGCAAGGCCTATCGCGAGTCGCTGCAGAACAATCGCGACGCCATCCTGCTGAGCAAACAGCTCGTGACCATCAAGACCGATGTCGCTGTCGAGTTCGAGCCGGAAGCCATGCGCGCGCAGGAGCCCGACCCCGCTGCAGCGCGCGCGCTGTTTACCGAACTGGAATTCAACACGCTAGTGCAGGACTTCCTCCACGAAAGCGTCGAACTGGGCGAGACCGATTATCGCGATGCACGATCCACCGCCGAGGTCGAGGCTGTTATAGCGCTCGCGACTGAGCCTGGAGCGGTGCTCGCTATCGCTCTGGAATCGGCGGTGCAGCGGACTGCTACCAGCGAAGAAGAAGACGCAAGGGAGCAAGATGACGAACAGCTTTCACTGTCAGCGGCACCGCAGGTTTCGCCCGTGCCTACAACTCTCCGCGTCGCGATTTCTGCCGAGCCAGGAAAGGCTTTGACGCTTGCGTTGGATGACTCCGAAGTTGCGCAACCTTTGAAGCGTGCACTCGCCGACGAGTCGATACCTAAGACAGTACACGACTATAAGTCGGCGATGCATGTCTTCGGGCAACACGGCCTGACATTGGCGGGCGTGCAGCGCGATCCGCTGTTGTACGGCTACTTGCTCGATCCCACCTACTCCACTTATGGCTTGCGCGAGACTGCGTTCCGACGCTTCAACTTGAAACTGGGTCCATCGCCGGGCGAGGCGGCCGATATCACGCTGCGGCTTACCGACAAGCTGCGCGGCGAGATCGAGAAGACCGATCTGCGCAAGGTTTACGACGAGATTGATCTGCCGCTGGTATCGGTGCTGGCGCGCATGGAGGATGCCGGTGTCAAGCTCGACTGCGACGTCTTGGCCGAGATGTCACAGCGCTTGGAGGGCGAGATCGACGCGAAGGCGCGCGAGATTTACGACAAATGTGGTGTCGAGTTCAATGTCAATTCGCCCAAGCAACTCGGCGACGTGCTGTTCAACAAACTAAACCTGCCCAAGCCGTTCAAGTACGGCAAGGGCAAGACGATTTCTACCGCGGTGGACGTGCTGGAGGGCCTCGCCAGCGAGCACGAAGTTCCGCGCATGGTGCTTGATTACCGGCAGCTCTCGAAGCTCAAGTCCACCTATGTTGACGCACTGCCAGCGCTGCTTAACTCGTGCACAGGCCGGCTGCATACGACGTTTAACATGGCCGGCTCGGCGACTGGCCGTCTCTCCTCCGTGAATCCCAATTTGCAGAACATTCCGATTCGTACAGAGCTGGGACGCGAGATCCGCGCCGCCTTCATCGCCGAGCCCGGACACGTGCTGCTGGCCGCCGACTACTCGCAAATCGAATTGCGTTTGCTGGCACACTTCTCTGGTGACAAGCTGCTGGTCGAGGCCTATCGCACCGGCCAGGATATTCACACCCTCACCGCCGCGCAGGTCTTCGGTGTGCCGCCGCTTATGGTTAATGCCGAGCACCGCCGCCGCGCGAAGGCGGTAAACTTCGGTATCGTCTATGGGCTGTCAGCGTTTGGACTCTCGCAGCAACTCGGAATCGATACCAAGGATGCCAAACACTTTATCGATGCGTACTTCGAGAAGTACAGCGGAGTGCGCGAGTTCATCGACGCAACCCTGGAACAGGCGCGCCGCGATCAGAAAGTCACCACGCTTTTTGGGCGGGTGCGGCCCATCCCCGACATTCATAGCAAGAACTTTAACCTGCGCGGATTTGCAGAACGCACTGCGGTGAATACCCCGCTGCAGGGTACTGCGGCCGACCTCATCAAGATCGCCATGATTCGCATTGACGCAGAACTGCGCGAGCGTAAGCTGCGCTCCAGAATGCTGCTTCAAGTCCACGACGAACTGGTATTCGAAGTTCCCGACAATGAAGTGGACACCATGAGGCAGTTGGTCAGCGAGCGCATGGAAAATGTATACACGCTTAAGGTGCCACTGAAAGTAGAGGTCGGCGTCGGACCGAATTGGCGCGACCTGGAGTGACCTGTGTTATTTGCGAATAAGGGAGAAGGACGGCCGCCGCGTGCGACTCTCTCGCCGTTGCAGATCACCTTGTTCTCGCACGCCGTTGCGCAATACATTCATGCGCAGCGCGACAAGTATTACGAGCAGGGAAAGCGGCTCACATTTGGTGACACCTGGTCGCGGTATTTCCCGGCAATCGATCTTAAGCGCGTCCGCATCCTCGAGCCGGGCAGGGAACGCGTCGACAATCCCCCCTTTTACGCCGATCTTGAGCAATTGGGCTTTGTGGATCTGCCCAACTTCACCTCTATGGGAGCTATCACATTCGACGATGTCGTCGTGTTTCATGAGCCACTGACTCCCCAGCTCATTTTTCATGAACTGGTGCACGTAACCCAGTACCGGCTGCTAGGGATTGAAGAATTCGCCCGCCTGTATGTGCGGGGGTATTTGAATGGCGGCTATGACGGCACGCCCCTGGAAATGTGTGCTTACCAACTTGATGGAAGGTTCATCATGGGCGGGTCCGGATTCGATGTGGAAGCCGAGGTCAAGGCGTGGATTGATGGAAAAAGGTTTTAGGGGTTAGGGCCAAGGGCTAGCAGGCCGGTAGATTCATCCTCCTATTTCCGTAATAAATCAAAACCCGATCGTTTGTTGGATCGCATTCGCAATCGCATCGGTGTGACGGCGCATTACTTCTTCCGTTTCTGCCTCGATCATCACCCGCGCCAGCTTCTCGGTACCTGAGTAGCGAACCACCACCCGGCCGTTGCCGTCCAGATCGCGCTCGGCGGCGCGAATAGCAGCCATCACCATCGGAATCTGCTCCAGCGGCAACTTCTCGCGGACGCGGATGTTCTTGATTTCTTGCGGGAAAACCTTCATATCGGCGACCAACTCAGACAGCGGCTGTCCGGTGCGCGCGATCACTTCCACCACGCGCAGCGCCGTCAGGATGCCATCGCCCGTCGTGGTATCCATATCGCGGAACAAAATATGTCCTGACTGCTCTCCACCCAGCGTCGCTCCGGTTTTCAACATCTCTTCCAGCACATACTTGTCGCCCACCGGCGCGCGCAGCATGCGAATGCCACTGCGTTTAAGTGCCGCCTCCAAGCCCATGTTTGACATGGTAGTGGCGACGACCGTGTCGTTGTGCAGGCGAACGTGAGTCTTCATGTCGCGTGCCGTCAGCAACAAGACACCGTCGCCGTTCACGACCTCTCCAGATGCATCAGAGAACATTGCCCGGTCGGCATCGCCGTCGAAGGTGATGCCCAAATCGTACTTATCTTTTGCAACCGCGATGGCCATGGCCACATTGTCAGGATGCAATGCCCCGCACCCGGCATTGATGTTGCGCCCGTTCGGTTCAATGTGGACGAAGTCAGCGCTGAGACCGACGTCGCTGAAGATCACCGAAGCCACGGAACTGGCCGCTCCATTGGCGCAATCCACCAGGACGCGTAGCCGGCCGAAGTCGGTCGCACAAACTAAATCTGCCAGCCACTCGGCATACTGGTCACGCAGCTCCTGTTCACCCGGCAGCATGTCCGAGACCGCCGCATCGCCGGCTCCCGCGCTCAACTGTTCCAGGTGGGCGAAGATGTCGGCTTCAATCTCATGCTCCAGTTGATCGGAGAGTTTATAGCCGTCGGCGCCGAACACCTTGATGCCATTGTCCTGCCAAGGATTGTGTGAGGCGGAAATGACAATGCCGGCCGCGAATTGGTTCTTACGCGTCAGGTACGCCACACCCGGGGTGGTAATGACGCCTGCGCTTACCACCTGCACCCGCGCTGCTTCCAGTCCGGCCGCCAGTACCGCGCCAATCACGGCGCTTGACTCGCGTGTGTCCTGTCCGATGACGACGCGGGCCGACGAGTCGCGCTCGGCGAGCCGCTGCCCTAATGCACGTCCAATGGCGTATACCGTCTGCCGATTCAGCGGATACTCGCCGGCCACGCCACGAATTCCGTCAGTCCCGAATAGTTGTCGCACGTTTGCCTGCACAGGGTTCAAGGTCGGCGGTCTCCCTTGGTTGACTTGCCGGTGGTGACCGTCACATGGATCGGCCTAGGTTTTTGCACGCGTACCAGCGGATCAGTTACGTAGGCGTGGGTCGTAAATGTGGCTTTACCCACAACTCCGGTTGCATCCACGGGATCGGTAAGAGCATTTTCGACGGCGTCCACTCGCTTCGCGGGGCCTGTGATCATGACTTGTGAGGGATCAGCCTCCACATCGGCTATGCTGTAGCCGCTCAATAAGGTGCCTATAATGCGCGGCTCCACATCTACCGAGCGGGTTGCGGTGTGATCGAAGCTGATATGAAATTGCGCTGGGGCCACCTGCATGACTTCTACGTTGCGAGGTACGCGGATTTGTCTCGGCGTGAGATCGAAGGTTCGGTCACCGGGAGCTGCGCCCTCAAGGTCGATGACAGCATGCACCTCGGAAGGGTTGATCTGGCGCAACAAACGCTCGGGCCCACGCAGCGTGATCTGGGCCTGCAATGGGGAGTCCGAGTTCATGTCCAGGTTGTCCGGAGCGTGATGAAACTCCAGCGGAACCGTCATCGGAATCTCAATGACAGGATCGCGTCCCACGACCCACCACAACAATACTGCGACCGCAAGCGAGACCAGCTTCAGCGGAAGATTCTTCAAGACATACTTGCGGAAGAAGTTGCGCAGCGAGCCCAGCATACGCTTATCGCTCCGCTCCGTCGGCAAGGTCATGGTTAGGGCGCAGACGCTCCATGTCGCGTCCGTTGGAAGACAGATCGTGGTCGGTAATGGAAGTCGGCAACGTAGCCGCGGGCACATACCGCCGCAGGACCTCGCTCAGACGCTCGCGCAAATACTCAACGGTGACATCGCGCTCGATTTGTCCGCCTACCGCGATGCTGATGGAACCGCTCTCCTCTGACACCACCACCGAGATGGCGTCAGTCTCTTCCGTAATTCCGATGGCTGCCCGATGGCGCGTGCCGAATTGCGTGGAAAGCACCGGATTCATCGACAGCGGCAGAAAACACGCTGCGGCGGCAATGCGTCCCTTCTGCACAATGACAGCTCCATCGTGCAAAGGCGCGCTGGGACGGAAAATTGTGACCAGCAGATCAAAAGAAAGGTTGGCGTCAAGCGGTACGCCACTTTCGATAAAGGTCCGCAATCCGATCTCGCGCTCGATGACGATCAGCGCGCCGGTAAGGGTCTGGGAAAAATGATTGGCCGCGAGCACAATGTCTTCGTAACTATCGGCGCCGTTGAACACACCACCGCGGGCAGCTGAAAGTCTTCGTCCCAGACGCGCGAGGGCATGCCGAATTTCCGCGCCGAAAACCACGATGAGTGCAAAGATGGCATAGGGAAGAAGAGTGGTAATCAGCCAGTCCACCGTCTTCAATGCTTCCAAGTGGGCGATCCAGAAAGCGACGCCCAGAATCACCACCGCCACCAGCATCGGAATCGCACGCGTGCCTTTGATGAGCTTAAGGAACTCGTAAACGAGAAATGCCACTACCAGAATGTCGAAGATCGCAGTCAACGACATGGGCGGAATGTAGTTTAGACTTGGCATCTTCGCATTTCCGTAACGCGGCCCGATCCCGCGCTGAGTGCCCTCATTCTAATGCAGGGCAAAAGGAAGTCGTCAGAGGATAGTGGCTAGCTAAATACCTTAAGACAGACGGACCGATGACTTACATAATTGTACGACGTGCCAGAATTTTTCGGTTGCAGACTAGCCTGGCAATTCGGTGTTCTAGTACTACTCATCGTCACGATTGTCCACTGCTTCAGCCCTCACCTGGTCAATTTTCGCGGTGAACTCACCCCGACCGAGTTGGGTTCGGACCCAGCTGCCTGGCTTGAGTTGAATAACTTGCTTCACCAAGCGACCCTCATCGTCGAAGACTAGCGCATACCCGCGGGCCAGAATTGCCTTGGGCGAGAGCGCCTCCAGACTGCTGTGCAGCTGCTGCCAGTGCGCTCGCCGCCGTAACAGTGTGGTCTCACCGGCGCGGCCCAAAGCGATCGTCAGCCCGGCGAGTTGGTTGCGCCGCCCAACCAGCCCGCGCATGACCGAGGAATGCAGGGCGGCAGTTTGTCCATCGAGTTGACGGCGCATCATGCCTAAACGCACCCGAGGATCATGACCGCGGAGGTGCGTCGCTGCATCGCCAAGACGGCGCGATAGATTCTTCAGCGCCTCGGCTTGCGACTGCGCCATGCGGTACAGCAGGTCGTCTAATCGTTGTTGACGCCGCGCAATACTATCGCGCATGCGGGCGAAGGCTGCGTGCTGGGTTAGACGCGATAGCGCATTGTGGGCCCGCAACAGCTTGTAGTTCACCGCTTGCGCCAATCGCCGGCGTAGAGAAACGACCTTCTCCGACAGTTCCTGCTGTGACCCGACGACCAGTTCTGCCGCTGCCGACGGAGTTGGTGCGCGCAGATCAGCGACGAAATCGCAGATGGTGAAGTCAGTCTCATGGCCGACGGCCGAGATCACGGGAACCGTGGACCCGGCAATCGTGCGCGCCAGGCCTTCATCATTGAAGGCAAAGAGATCTTCGAACGAACCTCCGCCCCGCGCCACCATGATCACATCCACCTTGCCATGGCGATTGAAGTAGCGAACGCCCGCACTCACTTCGGCGGCGGCACTCTCGCCCTGTACCTGCGCGGGATAGATGAGCACACTCACCGATTGATGCCGCCGTCGCAGAATGTTCAGGATGTCCTGGATGGCGGCGCCGCGCGACGAGGTCACCACTCCAATGTGCCTCGGCAGGACCGGGATAGGTCGCTTACGGCTGGGGTCGAACAAACCCTCAGCAGCCAGCTTGGCCTTCAATTGCTCGAAGGCAATCTGAAGCGCGCCCGCGCCTTTTGGTTCAAGGTACTCGGCTTGAAACTGCAGGTCGCCGCGCTCGTCGTAAACGGTTACTCGGCCACGAGCGATGATCTGTAGGCCGTTCTCCGGCCGAAAGCGCAACAGTCGCGCCTGGGTTCGCCACATCACCACGCGCAGTTGCGCCGAGCTGTCCTTCAGCGTGAAGTAAAGATGTCCTGACTCGGCTGGCCGATAGTTGGATATCTCGCCCTCAACATAAATGTCGGTAAAAGCGCGCTCCACCTGGGTACGCACGGCGGCGACCAGTTCGCGCACCGGATAAACCCTGCGCGAAGGTGGCTGGAATGCCAGCCCGAGTTGTTGCGTATCAGCCATGAAGAGAGCGTCTGCAGGCAGTGTACCAAGGGCTGGACGCGGTTCGCTTTTCCCTTTCGCGCTAGCTATTAGCTCGCAGTCTTCAAGTCGAGCCGGGGTCAATCGGAGACCGTCCGCTTCCTGCACTCCACCTTGGCGGGCGGTTGAGTCAAGCAGGCCCGGACTGACCTCAGGCGTATTATTCCGCCCCCGCGGGGCTGGATTCTGCCTGACTCCGCCCTTTCCAATCCCATCGGAGTCCTCACATAACACCCTAATTCATAACGCAATGAGATCAGCGGACTCACCTGCGTGGAACCAAATTAACGCAGCGTTTATGTAAAGGACTACACGGATCTCCCACCCCACCGAATATTCCTATCTGTGGCACCTATGGCCCATTGACTTACTGGCTGCAAGCGATAAGATGGCTGACCATCGACGTACCTTACATTCAGATGTGTGGGTCAGATTTGAAGCATGAACGTCTGCACGCATCAGGGGCGTGACGACGTTTATTCGATTGCATCCTTCCGGACACGCTTTGCTCAATCCGAGCTTTGTAGTCGTACCGGCTGGCCGCAGACGCGACGAATGTGTCTCATGGACGGTCGAACGATGCATCGTTGAGTACCAGAGCCACTGCGTTTGACAGGGGGCGTCTTACCGGGCCTGGAGTTCCATCAAGCTATTCGCGTTTGCCTGTGGTTCGGGCGAACTCGCACAAGCTCGGCTGTGAATCCACCGCATCCCAATAACGCCCAGGCGAGGATGAAATGGGAACGCTTGTGAAAGTGGTGATCGCCGACGCTGGTCTAAAGCAGATCGTACGAAATCTCCTCGATTACCGTTCTCCCCAGGGAACGGAACGCCCACAGCTCATGGTCGTCGGACTGACAGGGCAGTCCGACTGCATCGGTGAGGCGGCGGTTCGCCAACTGCGGTCAGTCCAGCCTGGCGTTCCAGTCATAGCTATTTCCGGTACTGACGGCGCAGCCATTACGAAACAGGCGGTCCGCCTGGGTGTCAGCGATTATTTTCGGTTGCCTGAGGAATCGGCTGAGTTTCAAGATGCAGCCGTGGCCCTGTTGAGCGGAAGCGAGCCTCCGCTGAAGAACTCTCGTCAGCAGAATGTCTTGCTGGGCGATGCTCCGCAGATTGTAAGCCTGCGAAAGTATGTGGCGCGTGTTGCCATGACGGATTCTACTGTCCTCATTACCGGTGAAACCGGGACGGGTAAAGAGCTGGTCGCCGAGTTGATCCACAAGAGTGGAGTCCGGCGCGACAAACCCTTCGTGTGCGTGAATTCCGCCGCTCTGCCCGACACGCTACTGGAAAGCGAACTGTTTGGCTTCGAGAAAGGCGCTTTCACAAGCGCCCATGCCAGGTATCAGGGAAAATTGCGGATGGCGCATGGCGGAACCTTATTCCTTGATGAGATTGGGGACTTGAGCCTGGGAGCACAGGCCAAGCTTTTGCGAGTGCTGGAAACCCATGAGGTCCATCCCTTGGGAGGATGGCGCGCGGTAAGCGTCGATTTTCGAATGATCGCGGCTACCAATTGCGATGTGGAAGCTATAACCCAGTCGGGCAGATTCCGCCGGGACCTGTTCTATCGGCTCAACGTAGTCCGCATTGAGCTACCGCCCCTGCGTGAACGCAAGGAAGATATACCCCGGCTGATCGAGCACTTCGTTGAAAGCTTCAATCATCAGTTCAATCGTAGCGTGGAAGCTTTTCACGCCGATGCGGTGAACCTGCTTCAGTCTTACGATTGGCCGGGAAATATTCGCGAACTGCGAAATGTTGTTGAAGCCTCGTTTGTGAACGCCGCCGCCGACCGGATCGAGGTGCTCGATCTTCCTGAACGTCTAAGGCGGGCGTTCGAAAGTCAGTTGAGCAAAGGTAGCCGCGAAGAGTTGGTGCAAGCTTTGCTCGCGGCCAACTGGAACATCAGCCGCGCCGCTGACGAGCTGCAATGCTCGCGCATGACCGTCTATCGCAAAATGGCCCAATACCGAGTCTCGAAGTCCTGTGAAGATAGCCCTCAATTGGCCGTAGGCGCCTAACCTTCCATTTCACGAAATAACCTTGGCGGATACGTGTCTTCCGCGACCGCTGTCACAAGTTTTTCCAGTGTGTGACACCGGCGTGCAGCCCAGGTGACAGATTCCTGTCACAAGACACGTACGTCTGCGCTTACCTGCCCCACCCTCGCTCAATCTTTGCTTGGAGATAGTCCGTGGCACTGCAAGTGCACTTGCTATTCCATCGTTTCAGCAAACGGTCTGGACGAGGTTCGCGGCACAAGTGCCGCGCGATCCCAACGTTTGCAGAAAAGAATCTGTGCCGGGACGTCTGTCGAGGTGAACCATTCCGCGACCAGTTGAACGGGGACAACAAACGATCTCATGCGCCGTGGCCGAGCCGCAGATAATGCCCAGCGGGATCCCCGAATATTTCTCTGGTCTCGACAAGCTGCTGAGAAATGCTGTGATACGTGCCCGCGATATCTATCACTCCGGAGCGGAGGAAGAACAGTTTCACGGCCTCTACATCAGTGAGCAGGAAATCGAGGCGCTTACCAGCCAGAGGGAAACGATCGTATCAGCCGAGTCAGCCGCGCAGTTTTTGGAAGATTGTAAGACGTTGCCAGGAATCGAGGGTCTCTCGGCATCGTGGCAACTTTCCGCATTTGACCATGCAGTCTTGCTGATTGCATTGGCTCCTGAAGTCGATCTCAGGTACGAACGAATCTGCGCTTACCTGCAAGACGACGTGACCCGCCGCAGGCCGACGGTTGACCTGGCTTTGAATCTGCTCTCCCGGGACCCAAGCGAAAAGATTGCTAATCGAGCACGCTTCTCCCCGGGCGCTCCGCTGGTGCGATCAGGCATGTTGCGCCTGCTGCCTGAGGCGGGCCATGCTGAACCTCCGCTACTGGCTCACTATCTGAGGCTCGATGAATCGGTGGTACGGCTGTTGCTGGGCGATGGCGGACTTGACGATCGCCTAGCGTCTTTTTGCGAAGTCGTGATAGGAGATCCGCATTCCCAGCCAGAGATGTTGCCGGCCCTCTTTCCGTCGATGGGAGCCGACGGCCACCCGGTGCGGTTGCACCTGTCGGGTGCCGCCGCCTCATTGAAGTCAGGCGTCATCCACGCGATTGCCAGTTCGCTCGGAACACCGCTGCTGACGGCCGACCTCACGCGTACCTCTATCTGGAAGGCAGATCCGGCGGCCTTGGCTTTGTTGCTAACGCGAGAAGGCAGTCGCACAGGAGCAGTTCTCCACGTTGACGGCCTGGATGAAATTTCCGATCCGTCGATCCTGCGCGCATTCCTCGAAGGCATCCTTCAGTACGGCGGAATTGTGACCGTGGCATCCGGCTCGCCTGCCGTTGCGGCCCTGCTTGCGAGTGAGGGATTCGTGACGCTCGCCTGTCCGCTTCCCACATACGAAGAACGCCGTGCCTGCTGGGAAAAGGAAATTGCTGCTGCCGGTCTGGCGGTGGATGCACGCACCGTAGCCACCCTGGCAAATCATTTCACGCGGACCGCGGCCCAGATTGAAGCCGCGGTAAATTCAGCACGCCAAAGCATTGAATGGCAATGGCCGGGAAACCACGTGCCTTGTCCGGACGATGTCACGCAAGAGTTGATGAAAGCCGTGCGGGCGCAAACCGGGGCCGAACTGGAGTCGCTCACCCAGAAGTTGCGGCCAATTTATCGCTGGCAAGACATTGTGTTGCCGCAGGATTCGGTGGACCAGCTCCGGGAAATCTGCCAGCGGGTCGCCCATAGTCATGCCGTGCTGGAACGCGGTGGTTTCAGCAAGAAGCTTTCCACCGGAATGGGTGTGGCCGCACTGTTTGCCGGACCTTCCGGCACCGGAAAAACCATGGCGGCCGAGGTGGTTGCCAACGAGCTTGGTCTCGACCTGTATCGCATCGACCTGTCGATGGTGGTCAGCAAATATATCGGGGAGACCGAGAAAAACCTGGAAAGAATTTTCACTGCAGCGACCCATAGCAACTGCGTTCTGCTGTTCGACGAAGCCGATGCCTTATGTGGCAAGCGCAGCGAAGTGCGCGACGCCCATGATCGCTACGCGAATATCGAAATCAGCTACCTGCTGCAGAAGATGGAGCAATATGAGGGCATCACCATCCTCACCACCAACCTGCGCGGAAATGTTGATGAATCTTTCGTTCGCCGCCTGGCCTTCACGGTGCACTTTCCGTTTCCGGAAGAAAGCGATCGCTTGCGGATCTGGCAGCAGATTTGGCCCGAGGAAACGCCCCTCGACCCCGATCTTGACTTTGCGACGTTGGCCAAACACTTCCGGCTGAGCGGCGGAAACATAAAGAACATCGCGCTGGCAACGGCGTTTCTGGCGGCCGCCGAATCACGGCCCGTACGCATGGGCGACATTCTGCACGCCACCCGCCGGGAGTACGAAAAAGTTGGCAAGGTACTTTCCGCGGCAGAAATCGAGGCGGTGATCCACTGATGAGGCCGGCCGCCATAGACGATGTTGTCACGACAAGGTCCGCGCGCCTCGTTTTGGCGCGCTTTGCTTCGATTATCGAGGGTCAACCGCCGTGTTGAACCTGGTCGATACGCTGATACAACAAATGCTCGATACCGGATGGACCAACACGCCGCCACCGTCGAAGCCGGGATTCTTCTTCACCATCCCGGACTTGGATTGGCGCACCAAGGTAAAGGCCGGAATGGGCATGCGGCTGAACATTTACCTGTACGAGATTCGGGAGAACCGGAATTTTCGGCGCGCTGAATGGGATCCCATCAGCCTTCCCGATCGTACCGTGGTGCTGTCGCAGCCGCCGGTGTATTTGGATTGCCACTACTTGATTTCGGCATGGAGCTCGAGTGAGGACAGCGAGATGACCAGCCCCGTCCTCGACGAGCACCAGACGTTGGCGGAAGCCATGCGGGTCTTGTTGAGGAATCCCGACGTTGTTCCCGGTGCGCTGGGTTTGGGAGGCGGAGTTGTTTTTCAGAATGCGCACGTGTACCTGACGGTAGCGCCGCCAGAGCCGCCGCGGGTGCTCAACGACTTCTGGAGCACCATGCAATTGCCCTGGCGTCCGGCGGTGATGCTGGTGGTCACGGCGCCGCTTGACCTGCTGTTGGACTCGGCACCTTCGCCTATCGTCACGACTTTGATTCAACGCTATGCGCTCATCGGGACCGCTGGCCTGGAACAATTCATCGACATCGGCGGTTTCGTGGTGAAAGCCGCCGACGGCAGCCCCATCTCCGGCGCTACCGTGAGCTGGGTAGATGAAGGTCAAGATGTCACCACGGATTCGCAAGGACGGTATGTGTTCACGGGCATACAGCCGGGGGTGCATAGCTTTACCGCATCCGCACCGGGCATGACGCCCATCAACCGCAACATCGACATTCCGGCGGATCCGCCGGCCACACACATTTTTCAGCTTGCGCCTTAAAGGAGGGTCGGAGCCTATATGGCAACTACACTAGTAAATCTGCCGGGCGTCAGGATTCAAGAAATTCAACTCGCCGGGCCGCCTATCACCGGAGTTGGAACCAGTACTGCGGGCTTTGTGGGGGCTGCGCCACTCAAGGGGCAGTACACCATGATCGCACGCGTGGTCACCAGCGCGGACCAGTTCACCAACGACTACATTAACGATCCCGGCGGGGATCCCACCAAGAACGCCACCAAGAGCACGGACCTTTCCCTCGCGGTACTTGGGTTCTTCCAGAATGGCGGCACCGAGTGTTACGTGGTCAACACCGACTCCGTTGCTCCGGCCGACGTGGTCAAGGGACTTCAGGTACTGGAGAAGCAAAGCGACGTGGAGATCATCGCCGCACCGGGAAGTACCGACAAAACGGTGTACGACGAGTTGGAGGCCCAGGCGATGCGCCAGGCCGACCGCTTTGCGATTCTGGACTCACCCGCGAAGGTGGATGATCTGGGAAAGCTACTCGAAGGCGGCGCCAACCGTCCGCAGGATTCCATATGGGCCGCGTTCTATTATCCGCGAATTCAGGTAGGGCCGGTGTTGAAGGACGACCCGACCGACACCGTTAACAATCCCATCTGGGTGGCGCCCAGCGGTCACGTCGCCGGGGTGTACGCCCGCGTGGACGGCGCCAAAGGAGTCCACAAAGCTCCCGCCAATGAGGTCGTGCTGGGAGCGCTTGCTCTGGAACACGTACTGACTGATTCCGATCAGAATGCACTGAACGTCGACGGGGTAGACGCAATCCGCCTGTTCTCTTCAGGCCCGACGGTGTTCGGAGCACGCACGCTTCTGGTGCACGATGCCGCGGACAAAACTTTCCTGTACGTGAACGTTCGCCGCTTGACCACCTACATCGAGCAGTCGCTCAAGGTCGGGCTGCGGTGGGCGGTTTTTGAGCCGAACAATCTGCCCTTGCGGCAACAGATCACGCGCAGCGTACGCGGATTTCTTGACGGCGTTTGGCGCGATGGCGCGTTGTTTGGCGCTACCGCCGATGACGCTTATTACGTTCGTTTCCCCGACATATTCAACCGTGATGAGGACCGCGCCGCCGGCAAGTTGACCGTCGAAATCGGCATACGTGTCAGCTATCCGGCTGAGTTCATCATCGTCCGCATCGGCCTGCTGTTGCAGAGCGCGAGCACAGCGTAATCGCACCACTATTGAGAGGGAGAATTCAATATGCCGCAACCAGGACAACAACCGGTTTACTACCGTTCCTTTCAATTTCTCGTTGAGATTGACGGCATCACCAACGCGCGCTTCCAGGAAGTGGGTGGAGTTGATGCCACCACCGATGTAACCGAGTACCGGGAGGGGGGCGATCTGCTGGGCACCCGGAAATTTCCCGGCCAGACCAAGCACAGCAACCTTTCGCTCAAGCGTGGTTACACCGACGACGAGACTCTGTACACCTGGTACGAGGATGTGATGACCGGCCGCACCGAGAACATTCGGCGCAACATTTCGGTGGTCCAGACTGACATGTCGGGCGTCGAGGTTTTTCGCTGGAACCTCTACCAGGCATTTCCCGTGAAGTACACCGCGCCTGCGTACAACGCCAAGGGCAATGATCTGTCGATCGAGACGCTCGAGGTCGCCTACGAGAGGATTGAGAGGCAATAATGTTCCGCACCGAAGTGGAATTCACGCTGCCGCTGGGCTATCTCGATTCGGAGGGGACCCTCCATCGCGACGGCACCATGCGTTTGGCGACTGCCGCCGACGAAATCCTGCCACTCAAGGACTCGCGCGTGCAGCAGAACGCCGCCTATCTCATCGTCATACTGCTGTCCCGGGTGGTGACCCGCCTGGGCGCTATCTCGCAGGTGACACCAAAGGTGATCGAAGGGCTGTACTCCGCCGACCTCGCGCATTTGCAATCGCTCTACAACGAGGTCAACCGGCTGGATGGCGGCGGCCCGCTGACTTGCCCCAAGTGTCAGCACGAGTTTGCGCCGGAGGCGGTGGCCGTGGGGGGGTAGTGGGCTACCCTCTCGATCCGCTGTACGAGGAGGTAGCCTTCGTTGCTTACCACTTCCACTGGCCGCATGACCAAGTGCTCTCGCTCGAACATGTCGAGCGCCGGAGATGGGTGCAGGAGATATCCAACATTAACGGTCGCTTGAACGAACAACCAGACAACGGGATGCTGCTGCAATGAAGCAAGGCGCAATAGTCCGGCGGGTAGCGAGATGGAACACATGGAGTGCGCTACTCAAGTCCCGCTATCATCGGCACGCGGATGTATTTCGCATTGCTCTGTTGCTGTACCTGCGTAGCAGTCGGGCCGCCGTGAAGATTGAGCAGCGCTGGCTGCGCCCTATTCTCGATTTCCGTCCGCAACTTCATTGGTGGATGGCGGAATCGTCGTTCTGCAGCGCGAACCGGGTTTTCTTGAGCCAGTTGAATTTCCTAACGCGCGCGCAAATGATGACGCAGCTCTCTGCCAGGCTCGAAACAATTCCCATTCACAATTTTGCTTACCCCAGCGCTGGATCCGAGCGGACGCACGCGCTCATGAGAGTCGTTGAGCGCTCGCAACGGGAATTTGCAACCCTTCTCGAGCGGCGATTTGTAGAACGTCAGGAGTCAGTTTCGGTACGGACTGCAGAACGTCTGGTCCATCGTTGCGATCGCGTCGAACGAGTGGCAGTGCAACAGCGAACCATGACTCTGCACCGCGAACCCAAGGTCGCGACCAGCGCGCCCACCGAAGTGGCGTCGCGTCCGGCCATGGGGACGTCGCACGATCGGCAGGGGACATATTCGCCGGCCCCGCCACCAGCGCTGCCCAATATCAATGTGAATGAACTGACGGACCAGGTAATCCGCCAGATTGATCGCCGGGTCGTCGCCCGCCGCGAACGTATGGGAAGAACTTAAGGGACCTTCATGGGACTGACCAAAGCAAAAATTACCGTTGAGTACTCCGGGGTCTCCCTCAACGTGATGTTCAACCCGGAAGAGTACAGCCTGAATCAAGATAACAATTTTGCCTCACAGGCGATTCCTGGTCTCAGTTCTCCGTTGATCCAGTTCGCGCATGGCAACTTGCGGACCCTCGACATGGAGCTCATCTTCGATACCTACGAACAACTTGCCGATGTGCGCACCGAAACTGACAAGTTCGTGCACCTGATGGAAATCGATCCCCAACTGCATGCGCCGCCAATTCTTATCGTGTCGTGGGCGTCACTGCAGTTCCGCTGCGTGCTTACCAAAGCCAGCCAGAAATTCATTTTGTTTCTCAACGATGGCCGGCCGGTCCGCGCCCGCATTACGGCCAGCTTCAGCGAATTCATTGATCCCGAACATGAGGCGCTACAGATAAAACGGCAGACCGCGGACTGGACCAAGATGCACACCGTGCTGCAGGGAGAAACGCTCTCGGCCATTGCGTATCAGTACTACTCGGATCCCACGCTGTGGCGTCCGCTGGCGGTCTCCAACGACATCGATAATCCACGCGCCTTGTTTGCGGGACAGCAGCTGACCATTCCCGCGCTGCCCTATACCGATCCCACAACTGGCGAGGTGGTCCAATAACATGGCTCAGTACGCCACCTACGCACCCGAGTTCACCGTTAAGCTGAATGGGCAACCGCTGCCTGTAGCGCTCAGAGGCTCCATCTCCAGCGTCAGCTATGAGGATGGCATGCAGGGCGCCGATCGCGTTGAGGTGACCTTCGCCAATCCATCGCTGCGGTGGCTCGATCATCCCTTGCTGACGGTGGATACGCCGTTCTCGCTCTCCATTGGCTACGCTCCCGATCCGCTGGAAGAAGTATTCGTTGGTGAAATCACCGGCGTGGAACCGACGTTCCCATCCGGCGGCATGCCGACGATTCGAGTTACAGCACAGGATTTGCTCAATCGGCTCAGCAAGGGCACGAAGGACCGCGCCTTTCGTGTCAACATTCCGAGTGTCGGGAATTTTCCCTTGCCCGATGCCGTGGTCGCCGGTATTGTCAGCGCCACCAACCTGCTGATCCCCGATCTCGACCCCCTCGGCGGCGCGCTTTCCGTGCTCTTGACCGTGGCCACCTTCCTGGCCTTCCCGCAGTTTGCGCAGCTGGCGGTGCGGCGCCAGGAAAGCATGAGCGACTTTGACTTCCTTTCCAGCATTGCTCACGACAACGGCTGGGAGGTCTTTATTGACCACACCCAAAGTCCCAAGGGGCGCGTGCTCAAATTCCAGTTCCTGATCCAGCAGTACACCCCCAGCTTGACGCTGACCTACGGTTTGTCGCTGATGGATTTCACTCCGCGGCTGACAACCGTCGGCGACTTGTTCGGCGTTGCCGCACGGGTTTGGGTCGATAGCCTGCAGACGGAATTCGTGCTGGTAGTGTCGTGGGATTACGATCGCGCCTCTTTAAACCTTACGGTTTATCCCAGCCTGATCGGTGAAATCGACGACATACTGGGCCCCGAAGCCGAAGGAAAAGTACTGTCAATCAAGCCCACCGGCTACGCGGCTGCAGCGCGGGGAATTCTGACGGAACTATTACCGCGGTTGAACAATCGCCTCACCGGATCGGGCAGCACCATCGGCGATCCGCGAATCAAGGCCAGCCGCGTAATCCGCCTGGATGGGTTGGGCGACGAATTCAGTGGTCTCTACCGCATCACCTCGGCGACTCATACTTTCGACGCCAGCGGGTACCGCACCAATTTCCAGGTACGAAAAGAGGTTTGGTTCGGATCTATCCCGTTGCCAAAGGCTGGCCGCGTGGTGAAACTGCAGGGAGAGTTCAGTGCCTGAGGACCTGATGTATGCCTGACGCGTTGCTCGACAAGCTTTCGAATTCGGAAACGGGACAGCCCACCGGGGGCTTCGCAATCGCTCCGGGCGTAGTCACCAACAACATCGATGCCATCGGCGAAGGTCGCGTTCAGGTGAAGGTTCCGGCCCGGCCCTCATTTGAAACCCTGGGCTCGGCTGCCTTCCATTGGCGGATCGAGCGGAAGAGGATTCATGTGGGTCCCGCAGATCGGCGACGAAGTGCTGATCGCTTTTGCCGACAACGACACCAGCAGCGCCTATATTCTCGGCGGTTTGTGGAGTTCGCTCAACTCGCCGCCGATCTCGCTACCGAATGACACGCTCACCAAGCGCGTAATAAAGACCGGCTTGACTGAGGCCCTGGGCCACAAAATCGAGTTCGACGATGCCGAGCAATCTATCACCATCACTACCAGCACCGATCAAAAAATCAGCATGGATCCGCAAACCATCCAGCTGACCAATCTGGCCGGAACCGTCAGCATCACGCTTGATAACGATGAGCAAAAAATTTCCCTTACGGCGGTCAACAAGATCGAGTTGAGTGCGCTCGAAATTTCGATGACGGCGACCACCATCGACATGTCGGGCACAAAAGTATCCATCACTTCAGCCGGGCCCTGCACTGTGCAGGGCCTGCCGATCCAACTGAACTAAGGAGGGATGACGATGCCATTCGCCGCGCGCGTAGGAGACCCCAGCGGACATCCGGGGATGATTTCCGGCCCGGGAGTCGCAACGGTGCTGATCGGCGGAATGCCTGCTGCCGTCGTGGGCGACATGCACGTATGCGCCATGCCACCGCTTGCGGGACCTCACCCGCCATCGCCGATCGCCTTGGGGAGTTTTACGGTGCTGATTGGTGGCCGTCCTGCAGTGCGGGTCGGAGACATTTCTGGATGCGGTGCTCCCATTGTGATGGGCTGCCCGCTGGTGGACATCGGAGGCTGATGAACGAACATGGCGGCTACCTCCAATAAGAGCTTCCTCGGTATCGGCTGGAATTTTCCGGTCGCGTCGGCTGCGGGCCAGACTGAAATGGCGCAGTACGAGGAAGACGTTCGTCAGGCGGTCCTTATTGTCCTGCTCACAAATCCGGGCGAGCGTGTGATGCGTCCGACGTTCGGCGCGGGATTGAATGATTTTCTCTTCGAGCCGATCAATTCCACCACCACCTCGGAGTTGGCGCAGCGGGTAGAGGATTCGCTGATCGATTGGGAGCCGCGCATCGACGTAATTTCCGTAACCGTTAACCCAGACGCCAATAACAATGCCATGCTGCTCATCGACATTGTTTATCGGGTGCGCGCTACCAACAATGTCGCCAATCTGGTGTATCCGTTCTATCTCGCGGAGGGCACGGCGCAATGATCGTCAGGCCATCCATTACCATCGATCCCCGCGATGCCGACGCCCTGCTGGCGGACCTCCAGTCACGCCTTCCGGGATATATCCGCGATTGGCAACCCAGCCCGAATGACGCAGGCTACGCGCTGTCGCGTATCACCGCGCGATTCGCGCAGGCCATCGTGCAACGCCTCAATCAGGCGCCCGACAAGAACAAGCTTGCCTTCCTCGATATGCTCGGCGAGCAGCCTTCGCCTGCCCGCGCCTCAATGGCGCCCATCGTTTTTCAGCTTGCCTCCGGAGTCGCCAGTGGAAGTGCGCCTGCCGGAACCGAGATCGCGGCCCCGCCGCCGCCTGGCTCCAATCAGCAGATAGTCTTCGAAACCGAAAGCGATGTGGGCATCAGCGCGGGAAAGCTGACGCAGGTGTTTAGTCTGTGGCCGGGACGCGACGAATACATCGATCACAGCGCCGACTTCCTCGCCGGAAACCCGATCGATCTGTTCGATCCGGACGAGCTTACCGGCACCCCGCACGTCCTGTACCTGGCGCACCATACGCTGTTGAACCTTAGCGGCAACATCACCTTGTCCGTCGAATTTCAGTTGACACATCCCTCTTCCGATCCGCTCGACATCGCCTGGGAATATTGGGACGGCAAGATATGGCGCGGCTTTGCGCAGCTCGATCCAGCCTGTGCGCAGAGTAGCAGCACCAATGATGGAACCAATGGTCTGACCTCAAGCGGGTCTATTCGGCTGATGGCGGATTCCACTAAGGGCAGTCAAACGCCGGTGAATGGCGTGACCGCTTACTGGATTCGTGGCCGCCTTGACGAGACCTTGCCGCCTGATCCGAAAAAGCCGCTGCCGGAAGTGGAAAGCATTCGCATCAGCAGCCTGGTGAGCAAGCCGTTCATGGTGCGCTTGACCGGCGTCGCGAGCCAACCCGTGTTGCTGGAGGATCTGAGGACTCCTCTGGTTCCTATGTTTGCCTTCGCCATGATGGGCGGCCCCGGGACGATCCAGTCCACTCCCATGACCGGCACCGTGGTCAATGAGGCCGGACAGCCGCTGGCCGGTGCGACGGTGGTGATCTCCGATCCCGACAATGTGAATTACGGCCAGCGAACCACCACTACTGCAGCCGACGGAAGTTTCTCCATCGTCCTCGACGCTTTCGCAACCAATCTCGCGCAATTCGATGTGACCTTCTTTGCCGTTACCGGATCCGCGCAGATAGCGGTGCCGTCGAACCAGGCAGTGGTGAATCTGACCCTCAAGATCAGCGGGCTGACGCTCGACAAAGCCTATAACGACGGAACTAAGCTCGATACCTCGAAGCCGTTCTTTCCGTTTGGTGCGCAGCCGCAGCCGGGCACCGCGTTCTACTTCAATAACGCTGAAACATTCTCCAAGCCCGGGGCCCGCTTTCGTCTGTACCTGCCGAAGACGTCGGCACCATCCGACAAACTCAAGGCCACGGATTCGTCGGGTGCGGTTGATTCGTCGATTCACCCTCTCGACCAGATCGTCGCCTGGGAATACTGGAACGGACGCGAGTGGGTGGGCCTGAGTGCCAGCAGTACTCAAACTGTTCTCGCCAATTTCACCGTTACCGAGGTCCTGGATTTCCGCGTTCCCATGGACATGGTGCCACTGGCGGTTAACAACGATCAGGATTTGTGGATGCGCGCGCGCCTGGTCAGCGGCGGCTTCGGATTCACTCAATCCATGTCATTCAATGACAATCACTTCACCATCCTGGTGATACAACCTCCCATGCTGGCTGGAGTGGCAGTCAGCTACGCATGGCAGTATGGTCCATTCCATCCGGAAACTGTTCTCACCTACAACGACTTCCAATACCAAGACCACACCTACGAATCGACCTGGCCGGGTTCTTCATTTTTGCCTTTTCAGCGCACCGCCGACGTCACTCCGGCTGTCTACCTCGGCTTTGATCAGCCACCACCAACCGCTGACATCGGCATCTTCTTCGATATCGTCGAGGACCCTTCCGGCTCCGCTCCGCCCGCCATGCAGTGGGAATACTGGGACGGCTTCGAGTGGAGTGCGGTACCGGTGGACGACGGAACTGCCGATCTTAGTACCCCAGGCATTCTGGCTTATGTCGCCGAGAGCGACAGTGCTCTCCTCCCGCGATTCGGCACACCTCTCTATTGGTTGCGAGGGCGTTTGAAGGAAGATGGCCCGCCGACGGAAACGACGGTGAATGGAATTTTCCCCAATGCTGTCTGGGCACTGCAGCAGCGGACTTACAACAGCGTGGCGCTAGGCACGGCTACCGGCCAGCCCGGCGAAGTCTTTCAAGTGTTGCAGATTCCCGTGATTCCCGGCGAGCGCCTGGAGGTGCAGGAATTGTCGGGGGCGCGGGCGAACGTCGAATGGCGATTGATCGCGCTTGATCTCTCGGGCGGCGATAACGCTTTCGTGCGCGCGCTTGAAGATCAGTTGGGCAAGGAAGGGCCGGCTACCGACATCGTCAATGGCGACCTTCGTCTGAAACGTGACAAACAGAAGCTGGTTGCCGAAGTCTGGGTTCGCTGGTACGCACAGCCGAACTTATTTCTTTCTTCTCCGACGGACCGTCATTATGCAATTGATCGCGCGCGCGGCCTGGTCTTCTTCGGAGATGGCGTCAACGGCCGGGTGGTTCCGCAGGACGCACAGGTCAGCCTTCAGGAATTCCAATCGGGTGGCGGCACCGACGGCAATGTCGACGCCAACAAGATTACGCAATTGCTGGGCGCGGTTTCGGGTGTGCAAAGCGTCTTCAATCCACACGCGGCGGAGGGCGGCTCCGATGGCGAAACTCTGCAATCCTTTCGTGATCGCGCTCCCGCCAGTGTTCGCTCCCGTGGCCGTGCCTTGACCGCCGGTGACTATGAGGCCATGGTTCGTGAAGCCTCTTCCGCCGTCGCAGTAGTCAAAGCGATCCCGAATCGCAATCCGGTAGGTAGGACCCTGCCGGGGTGGCTCACCATCTTCATCATTCCCGGGAGCAAGGCACCGCGTCCCTATCCCACTCGCGGCTTGCGTGACGAGGTGCTTGCTTATATCTCTCAACGTGCACCCGCTGGCCTGGTTGCCAGCGGTCGTATCAACATCACCGGCCCAACGTATTTCCCCGTTGACGTGTCGGCGGTAATCGTGCCCATCGTCGAATCCGAAGCTGGCCCAGTCGAGACCGCGGCGGTGCAGGCGCTCTCTGATTTTCTCCATCCCCTGTACGGTGGCCCTACCGGGGATGGTTGGGATTTTGGGCGCGGTGTTTATCTCTCCGACATCGCGGTGGTGCTGGAATCGGTTGCCGGCATGGACCATGCGGAATCGATACAGCTCCTGGTCAACAACCAGGTGCAGGGAGATTCTGCCGCCGTGCCGCCGGACCAAATCGTGATGGCCGGTGCCATCCGGCTCAAGGTGAAAAGCCCGGGGAACTGATCCAATGTTCGTGCCTCTACCCAATCTCGACGATCGGCGCTGGACGGACCTGGTGGACGAAGCCCGCGCGCTTATTCCCGTCTATGCTCCCGGCTGGACCGATCACAATGAGAGCGATCCCGGCATCACCCTCATGGAGGTGTTGGCATGGATCACGGAAGGCGATATTTACCGCGCCAACCGCGTTCCCGATGCGCACTTACTGGCATTTCTGGCGTTAATTGGGATCGTGCCGACGCCGCCGGTTGCTGCAACTGCGCCAGTACAGTTCGTACTGAAGAGCGGTGCGGCTTCGCTGCTTCTCCCCGCTGGCGTCGAACTCGATGCTCCAATGCTAGATGCCAAACCCGGCAAATTCCATCTACTAAGCCCGATCTCGGTGTTGCCTGCGGTCATTTCCGCTGTGCAAGTGCAGAGCGGCGGAGAATTTCGCGATGCGACCGGCGATTGGACACACGGCAAACCCATCGCCATCTTCGGGTCCAATCCGCAGCCCGGTGACGCGCTGTATCTCGGCTTCGAGGAAACGTTTACCTCGGGGGACGTGCTGAGCCTGTACTTCGGATTGCAGGGCGAACACGCAACCGCTGCCGAGCGCCAACGAATTCTCGACGAATTGCAATCCCGCATGCAGTCCTGCCCGCCATGGCAAACCTGCGGATCAACCGCCCCCAGTTCGCCGGTTCCGGGGTTGCCGCCGCACTACTCCGCCACGGTCGTATGGGAAGCGCAAACGCAACCCGGCATCTGGCAACAGCTCGATGCTGCGGACGATACACGTTCCATGACCTTGAGTGGATCCGTCGCCCTCACCGTAGCGACGCCTCCCATCGTTCTGCGAACTGGAGTAACAGGAGCTCCGTTGGGCTACATCCGCTGCCGCTTCGCCTCGGGTTCGTTGGATGCAGTCCCAGTCGCTTTGCGAATTATGGAGAACACTGCGGAAGCGGAACAATCCTCGCCCGTATGGGAGCAGTGGGTAATCGCTTCTGGCGTGGTGGCGATGGGAACTCCACCGACGCCCGGCCAATCTTCCTGGCTGCGCTTCGCTTTCGACGCCAGCGGACGTATCTCCAATCTCGATTTCAGCCCGGTTGAAAGCGAGGCAATTCAAATTGTGGTGCTCGCCTATAAACCGGCCACCGCAACCCAACCCGGTTTGCTGACGATCGAAGCGGCGCACGTCGCCACCGGCACGGGCGCGCCGAATCAGTTGTACCAATTGAAGGGACCCGAACTGTGCGCGGCGAGTCTGGCAATCTACACCCTCGAAAGCGGCACGCTGAAATTGTGGTCTCCTGCCGAAAGCTTCGTTGCCGCGGGCCCGGCTGACACGCAATATGTGGTCGCGGCGGGAGATGCGCAGATTCTGTTCGGCGATGGTCAGAACGGGCGCGTTCCGCCCGCCGGCGCTGCAATCATCGCAATTACCCATGTCACGAACGGCGCCGCGGGCAATGTCGCTGCTGGAGCAATCAATGCGCTCGACAGCGGTCCGCATAATATCGCTCTACTCGACGTCGCCGCCGCTGGCGGCAAGCTGCAAGTTATAAAGAATGTCGATCCGGCCGCCGGTGGCACAGACCAGGAAACCATCGATCACGCCGAAGGACGCGCCGCCCTGTTGCTCGATCAACCAGAGCGAGCCGTTACTCTCTCAGATTGCGAGACGTTGGCGCTCCAGACGCCGGGGGTCAGCATCGCCCGCGCCGCCGCCATTGCCGACTACTGTCCCGGACTGCGGCGTTACTCGGCGCCCGGATTCATCACCGTGGTCATCTTGCCCTACCTTCCCGTTGGCCGTCCGGTGCCTTCAGCCGGACTACTCAGCGCGGTGTCGTCCTATCTCGCACGGCGTCGCGTCATTGGTACGCGCATTGAAGTAACCGGTCCCGACTACCTCGAAGTCACCGTCACCGCTTCGGTGAAGGCGGTTACGGGCCAGAACAAAACCACGGTGCACGACGCGATCGTCGCCGCCCTCGACACGTTCCTCGACCCGCTGGGCGGTGGTCCCGACAGGACCGGCTGGCCTGCCGGGCGCGGCGTTTACGTTTCGGAGATTCTGCAAACCATCAGCCAGGTTCCCGGTGTCGATCACGTGGTTTCGCTTCAGCTCGAAGCTGCTGGTTGTGGTCCGCAATGTGGCGACATCTGCCTCAATCCGGTTGCGCTTGCAGTATCGGGAGCGCACCAAATTCAGGTGAATTGACGTTATGAGTAGCGCCATTCAACTCGAACGCATCCGCTATTGGCAGGGACAGCTCCTCTCCTCGGGCGACCTGCAGAAGCAGATGGCTGTCGTCGCCGAGCTTCGGCGCCAACACAACAGGGCCGTACACGGCGCTTACGGAATTGCCATGGGGCTTACCCTCGGAGATATTTCCGACGGCGCCCTCCCACTCTCGTGTGGCCTTGCCTACGATTGCTCTGGCCGCGAACTCATGGTCCCGGTGGGCCGCACGGTTCCACTGCCGGTACCTGCTATCACCACTCCATATCTGTTGTTACTTGCCTATGACGCGAAACTCGGCGATGCGAGCCTGACATGGCAACCTCAGGGTGCGCCGGTCTCCATGAATGGCGTCGCGATCGCACGGATTCTACCGGGCACTCCAGATCCCCTGCTCGACCCTGCTTTTCGACCCGTTGTCGCCCGTCCCCTGGCCCGCCCGCAACTCGCCAGCGGCCAGACCGTTCCCGGTGACACCGCATGGGAAACCTGGGAAGAAAACGAAATCACCGTAGGGGTGGAGTCCGTGGTCGACACTTCGGCCGCCGGATTCACTACCACCCCAAACTATTTCGCCGAGGCTATCACCGACAATCCCACGGCTGATTTTGTGCCCGCTTGGTTTACCAGCATCGCCGATCCCGCGCCCGACAGTTTCACGCTGCGCCTGTTTATGCGGCGCATCACGCGCGAGGCTTTCGACATTGTCGATGCGAAGACGCAGGTCGCCAAAACACCCCCAGTGGGCGGAGCCGTCAGCCTGGAGTCGGGAAATGTCTTCGTGCAATGGGATTGGGTATCACGGCTGCTGCCCGTGGTTTCCAGCGCGTCCGTCGTCACCAAGATCTCGGGGACGACGGCTACGCTCGACAATCCTCTGGCCTCCTTCACCGGCTCCGAGCAGGTCGCCTTTGGAAATCCTCCGCGTATCGGGGTCGTGACCAAGGTGCCCACGGCCGCAGCCGGACTGCAAGTCACCGTCGATACGCGGGCAAATTTCCTGGCGGGCCAAACCGTGGTGAAGCTGGCCATGGGCGCACATCCCACCACGGTTGCCTCCATTGACGACCAAGGCGAACTGGAACTCACCGACCAGATCACGCTGGCCTTGGGGGATCAACTTGGCATCGCGCAGACTGCATCCCTGGTGACAAACGTGACTGCCACTACTGTCACCGTGCAGAATCCGAACGTCTTTAACCTGAACGACATTGTCGTCTGCGTTGACGGCGATATCATTTCATCCCAAATCACCAAGATCAGCGGCGCCTCCAATGAGATCTTGACCCTCACGCCTCCTGTGAACGGCCTCAACGGAAAACACATTGCTTCGGTGCAACTGGGCGGCACGGTGCAATCCGTCGATACCGAGGCAGGCGCGGTCAAAATTCAGGTTGACCAGCCCAAGCTCTTCCGCGCGGGTGACCTGGT
The DNA here is from genome assembly GCA_963755865.1 of uncultured Acidobacteriaceae bacterium. Classification (GTDB taxonomy): domain Bacteria; phylum Acidobacteriota; class Terriglobia; order Terriglobales; family Acidobacteriaceae; genus Bog-257. Next base: position 36,936 of record CAVWLY010000030.1, read on the forward strand.
GGCGAAGATCGTTTCGAGCGGGGCATTCAGCGAATCGGTTCGAGTACAGGCTGTTCAGTCAACTTCGAAGACCCTCACCCTGAGCAAGACCATCGCGGGACTGGGTTTGAACGACCAGATTGGAGTGGCTGATTTTCGCGTGCGCGCCACTGTCCTTGCAGTCGTCGGCACAACCGTCACCGTGGCTAACGCAAGCTTGTTCCCGGTGAACTCGCTCGTCGTCGGTCTCGACGATTCATATACACCTACTGGTAGCGCCCACGTAACTTCTTCTTCAGGGACAAGCATTGTCCTTAGCGCCGCCATTACCGGACTAACGGCTGGGAGCATCATCGCACTCTGCTCTTTCCCCATCTCTGTGACGGTCGAAGACATCGACTCCCAGGGGATCCTTCAGGTAAATCCGCCTGGGCTGATCAAAGCTGGCGACGTAGTGGCTTCCATCCCGGCACATCCGGGAATCGCAATTGTCGCCGCCGCCAGCGGATCGTCGGTGCAGCTCGCGACGCCGATTCCTGGACTTACCGCGAACGACATGCTGTCGGTCGTTACTGTCAGCGGGACGGTCGACGTTACGGCGGGTACGCCGAACACCAAGGTCACCCTCGAGGCGAACAATCGCATCCGTCTCAATGACTTTCTCGCCGATCTCGACGGTTGGCGCGAGCCCGGACCGACTCGTTCAACCGCTTTCGTGGTGAACGCCAGCGGAACGGATATTACCTTGTCCGCTCAGCTTGACGGCCTCATGGTTCACGACAACATCGGGTTTGCCAGTTTCGTTTCTGGCGGTTTGTGGATGCAACTGCGGCTCCAGAGTGTTCCCAACGACCTGACCCCGGGCGACGAGGCGTTGCTGGTCGGGCTGGACCGTCTGCAAGGTGTAACTGCATCGATGTTTGCCCGGGTCGAGTGGGTAATAGCAACCGCGAAGCTGGTGTTCCTGGGACTCGAAGGAACTCCCGGTGCATTCACCATCCGGCCCGAGGACCTGACGGCGTCCACTTTGTTTGTTCGCGGCTCGCCGCTTGCGCTGGTGCAAAACCAAAATCTCTATGTGAGCTGGCTCGCATGCCAGAACCCCGATCCCATGCCGCGCCAGTGTACCGATCCGAGTACGTCGGATGACCCGTGTGGCAACAACAGCCAGTCATGAGGAATGTATGTCCGTAGCTGCATCCACCAGACCGATCGAACGCATTCAGTTTTTTAACGGCCAGCGACTGTTCGCCAGCGATCTCCAGGACTTGGAGGAATTCAATCGCCTGATGCGATGGATGCACCTCAAGACCCTGCATGGGCCTGGCGTTGCCGATGGTTATGCAGTAGCGGGAAACAAGGGCGACAGCCAGATCACCGTTCAGCCTGGGTATGCGATCGACTCGCAGGGCCGTGAGATTGTTCTTACCAAAGCCATCACGCTTCAAGTCCCGCCCGTCGCCAACGACGGACAAGGTAATGCCGTCTATTACGACCTGGTGGTCTCCTTTCCGGATGATTCCGCTTTAACGGAGGCCGAGACGCGCGATGGTGTATGCGTTTCGCGCAGTGCCGTGCGTCTGCTCGAGGCGCCCACCTTCTGCTGGGCGGAACTGGTCCCGACGAGCGATCCCTCCGGCACCAGTGCAGCGATCAATGCGGACCGGCAAGCAAAGTTGGCCGCACTCAATCAGGACATTGAAAGCGGAAATCGCATTCGGCTGGCGCGAGCCGAGGTCTTCAACTGCCAGCTCAACCAGCCGTTGTCTGTCGCGGAACGGCTTAATGCGCGTCCGGCTACGCAGCCGTTCATCTTCGCAGGAAACACGGCAAGCCTTACCAACGCTTGGGCAGCAACGCCGTCGCCGCTGGGAATTACGATTACGTTGCCGGTCGACACTTCCGGCGCCCAGTTCCGGTCGGTGCCACGTTACTTTGCAAACGTCGTCGGCGATCGCTCGGTGCAGGTGACCATCGGCGGCAAGCCGCAGACATTGGTTATCGACGGTTTCGTTCGCGTCGATGCGCCCACCGTGACCGGATTCGAATTTTCGCTGTTGATACCGTCGATTCTGATCGATCGCGCGCTCCCTCTTGCGGCTGTTGCCGCCACGCTGCCCGCGGCGCTTAAGAATTGGTACGTGGTGTGGATCGGAGTCGAAGGATAACTGCATGCTTCCGCTACCGGACAATTTCCGCTACCTTAACCGTGAAAATCGCTGGCTCGATTTCCATTGGAGCGGACTCGGACTAGCCAGCGACGGCGCGTTGCAGTTGTTGTCGTCGCCCAGGTTGGTCGGTTCAGCGGCTGATCTTTCCAAGGTCGCCGCTCCCACTGCCCCATCGGGTATCGCGGTCGACGAATCTGGCCGGATCTTCTACAGCGTTCCCGATCAAAACCAAATCTTCGCAATCGGCGGTTGCTCTTCTGATCTCACGCAGCTCAAATGCCTAGTCGAGGCCTCCGGGCTCGGAGCTTTCAACGGTCCCCGCGGCTTGCTCATCCTGGACGCTCCGCAACGCCTGGTGGTGGTTGACAGCGGAAATCATCGAATTCTGTTTTTCGGTACTGTTGATTTCGAACTGCGCGAAGTGTGGGGTCCGGACGACGTGGCGGCGAATGCGACGGCCGGTAGCGCACCTGGCCAATTCAATACTCCATCGACCGTATCCGCTGACGGCGACGGCAGCCTCTATGTACTCGATTACGGCAATCGGCGGCTTCAGAAATTTCGCAACACCGCCGAGCCTGACCTGCAATTTGCCAATCGCGTTTCGCAGAGCGGTCTTGTCTCCCATCCTGGCGCGCTGGCGGTTGTGGGCGGCGGTGCGAATGTCAATGTTTTTGTCTTCGACATTGATGCTGGCGCGATCTATGTTTTCGATTCGACCGGTGCGCCTGTTCGTGATTCGGACGGAGAGCCTGTCGCCATTCGGCATGACGGCATGAGCCAGGTCATCGCGCTCTCTGCGACCGCTGACACTCTGTATGCCGGTGACAACAATCTCCGCCGCGTGCTTGCCTTCTCGCGCTCCCCGGGATTTCCGTTCTCCGGCGAAGCCGCTGGATTCGACGGGCCCATCGCGGCGATGGCCATCGACCCTTCAGGAGCGCTTGTGGTGTTGCCGGGCGGGAATTTTCCGCCGCTAGAAATGAGCACCAGCGGCGCCTATCTTCCCTTTGGCGTCCTGTGGAGCGATGCAATCTCGAGCGGTCCACTCCCGGCGGTCTGGAACCGCCTCCGCGCGGACGTTCAGAATGCGCCAGGAGCACACATCGAGTTCTACTATTCGGCTTCCACTTCTTCGACCGCGCCGCCAGTGGACTCTTCATCCGCCGATCCTTTTGGCGATTCCCGCTGGATCGAGCTGCCTAACGATGTCGAGGACTTTCTGCTTGACGGCAGCAAGGCACCGTTCCTGTTCGTCGGCGCCATTTTTCGCAGCGATCAGTCCGCCACTGCGCGCCTCATGCAAATGCGCGCCGACTTCGACAATGCAGGCTACCTGGCCTATCTACCGGTGATTTATCGCCAGCCTCCTGCCGACGCGGATTTTGTGCGCCGTTTGCTGGCCCTCTTTCAGGGCATCTTCGACGATATCGAAGGCGAGATCGAGGCGCTACCGCGTTACTTCAATCCACAATCCGCGCCGACGGCCACGCTTCCATGGCTTGCCAGTTGGCTCGCCGTCGATCTTGATCAACACGAGCCCGTCGATCGCTTGCGGGCAGCGATTGCACGCGCCTTTCATCGCTACCAGTGGCGAGGCACGGTGGAGGGTCTGAAGGTGGCGCTGCTCGAGGACGCGGGTGTGCACGCCAACATTGTTCAGCCGATCGCCAACGCATCGTTTTGGGCCTTTGCGGGCGACACCAGCTGCTCAGGTGTCCCATCCAGACCAACTGGAGTGCGGTTAGGGGCCACGACCAATCTTCCCAACATGCAACCGGGGGGCGCCGTGCTGGGCAGCACCGCCGAACTCGACCACTCTTACCTGATTACCGATGCGCAATTTGGTGAGCCTCTGTTTGAAGGCTCCGCGTATCAGTTTGTCGTCGAAGTGTATCGCAGTGAAGTAGATTCCCCGGCGCGAATAGCTCTGGTCCAGGAGATCGTGGAACGCGAGAAGCCGGCTCATACCATGTGGCGGCTCTCAGTTCTGGAGGCCTCGATGCGTGCCGGCTTCCAGGGCAGCGCTGGAATCGACAGCATCGTGGGTGGGACACCTGGGCCTGCAGGACTGGGTGTCGTCGATGGCGCCGGCGGCTTGAGGTTGGCCGGCGATCCATCGCCGCGCATCGGTGCCAGCCGTCTTGGGCAGGACTTGAAACTCGAACAGTGAGGGAGTGTATGAACTCAGTGACGCAAGAGAAACAGTCGCCCGCAAGCATCCATAGCTTTGTCCGCAACCGGTATTTCTATGGAAAGCTTCTCGACGTCTTCCACTTTGAGCTGGAACAGAATTACTTCAACGGAAAACGTTGGATGTTGAATCGCATGGTGACCGGATACGGCGTCTTGTGCGGTCTTGACGTGCGTCCAGCGCCGACGGGACGGGCGGTGATCGTCACGCCCGGAGCTGCTATCGATCGCTGTGGCCGTGAGATTGTCGTGCCCCGGAACAGCGACCCCCAGCCCATCCGCTCAAAGCCTGCACCCGATCCAACTAAGCCGGCGCCCACCACGGATTGCGACAAGCAGGATTACGTGAATATCTCCATCTGCTACCGGCAGTGCGATAGCGATCCCGTGCCGGTGATGGTGGACGATTGCGGTTTGGCCACGACCTGCTCGGCGTCCGCCATTCAGGAGTGCTACACGCTCGAAGTCACGGATGGCAAGGTGCAGGAACCCGACCTCACCTCGGCGGTGCCCGATTTCGTTCTCAACGGCCGGCTTAACTACACAGCATTGGTGGAGTGCGTGACCCGCGGCTGTCCCGACGTTCCTGTCGATTGCTGCATTCCGCTGGCCAACATTCGGCTGCCGAATGGAGACGATCCGGTCCAGATTTCGGATATCGACATCACCGCTCGGCCCATCGTTTATTCGAACGACATGCTGCTCGACGTCATGCTGGCGTTGTCCGGCGACCTGCCCGCGCGCATTCGCGGCGGCAAGCAGTAATTCACTTAGGAGGAATCCATGTCTGCGACTACCACCCAGCCCTGCACCTGCGCCGGCCAGTCCTCGAAAGCGTCCGTCAATGAGCGTCCGCGCTATTATGCGCGCCAGCTGGTCACGCCCGACGACATGACCCTTGAACAGGATTACTTTCGCGCGAAAATGCGCCGTCATAACCGTTTCCTGCATGGGTGGGGAGTGGTGTGCGGCGCGCGCGTGGTGCAATCCAATCAGCCCTGGAAAGTCATAGTCAGGAGCGGCTACTTACTGGGGCCCTACGGCGACGATATCTACATTGAAAGCGATCAGTGCGTTGACGTACGCGTCCCGTGTACTCCCGCGCCGCCGGCTACCAACGACTGCCAGGAGGCACAGCCCGCACCGCCCTCCAACGCGACGCAATATGTCGCAGTCCAGTATCAGGAGAATCAAACGCGGCTCATTCGCGTGCCGCTCGGTGGATGCGGTTGCGAGGATAGCGCCTGTGAGTATTCGCGCTTCTGCGACAGCTACCAGATCTGCATTCTCGATCACTGCCCGAATGCGTCCGCCGTTCCGCAGTTGAACCTGAGAGGAGGTCCGCCGCCCGACTGTCCCCCGTGTCCGGCCGAACCTTGGGTGGCGCTTTGCTCCTTCACCGTGGACGCCAACGGCGTAGTCACGATTCAGGAATGCGATTGCCGGCGGCAGGTGCTGAGCTTCGGCTCGTACTGGTGGCCCTGCAGTACAGAAACGACTGACCAAACTTCGAGCAATAACAAATCGGTTCAGCCGACTCCGGCACCGGCTGGAGGCAATCCGCCGACCCCAGCACCAGCGGGAGGTAATCCGCCGGCCCCGGCGCCGGCTGGAGGCAATCCTGGCTAATCCATAGGATCGAGCGTAATGATGCAACGACGACGAGCGCCTCTTTCCCCGGAGCTGATCCTGCGCTTGCAGACGACCGTAGGCAATCGAGCTGTTCAGCGCCTGCTGGAGAATCACTATCGGATCGAAGAGTCAGAGCCTGTGGAACCCGTATGGTGGCGCCGGCGATTCTGGTTGATCGGAGCAGCCGGCTTGTTGGGTGCGATTGCAGGCGCCATCCTTTGGTTTGAATTGCACCTGCATATCGCCGCGATTATGGTGCCCTTCGTGGCTGCGGCCGTTGCATTGGGCATCGTTGGCTGGAATCGATATCGGTTGGACCGATCGGGGGATGAGTGAACAAGGCGTATAAGTCGGCGAAGACCGAGTCGGAATCAGCTTCGGCGAAGCGGCCTCATGCGTCTCTTTCCCATCCGGTCGCAGGGATCGAAGCGCAGATTGGCAATCGAACCATCGGCGCTTTGCTGGAGTCGGCGTCCTCGAATCGCGGCCGCCCGCTTGAAAAGGGTGTCCAGAAGAAAATGGAGACCGCCTTTGGCGAGGACTTCAGTTCGGTTCGCGTTCACACGCCCGAAACCGTACCGCGTGCGGTTCAAGCCGCCACGACCGGACAGCATCTCGTCTTCGGACGCGGTCAATATGCGCCGCACAGCGAGCGAGGGCGGCGCCTCATCGCTCACGAGCTGGCGCACGTCGTACAGCAGTCGCGATCTTCCTCCCGTGGCACTTCCGGCGGCCAGCTGGAGCGCCAGGCAGATCGTGCCGCCGATGCCGCGATTGCCGGCACGCGGCCGTTCGTCTCGGCCACCTCGACTCCAGTCATGCAATTCCGCATCGAGCCGGAGGATGTCGCCAGCGAAATGATTGGCCATACCTTTGAAGTCATCGCCGGCCATACGTCTGGCAGCATCACCCTCGCAACCGGCGACAAGGTGAAGGTGGATGCATGGGACACGGACGCCATTCACTCGGTTCGCGTCACGGTGCTCACCGGAAAGGCGACTGGACAGAGCCTCGTAGTTCCGCAGCGAATTCTGAAGCCAGCCGCCACTCCGGTCGCCGGCGTTGCTCCTTATAGTGCTGGCGTCGCGTCGCAGGCGAAGGTGGTCAAGAAAGCCGAAGACGACCTCGCTGCCTTTCAAGCCACTAAGCCCAGCTTCAAGACCAAGAAGGCCAAGGAAAGGTTCGCCAAGGAGGAAACTCGTCAGGAAGGTTTACTTGCCAAGCGACGGGACGTGCTGAATCGCAAAGAGATTCAGGAAGAGATGTTCAACCGCTTCGACGCGGTCATCGCCAAAGAAGTCGCCGCTGCCAATGCATCGCACGGACTGAAAGGCGCTGACGCGCTCGACCCAAATCTCTTCAAGGCGCAGTTGTTTGAGGAAAGCGAGATCGGTACTGCCGGCGAATTCATGTCCGTGCCGCCTACCACCCCGGTGATGTCGCGGTTCAATCTCGGTCAGGTGATCGACTCCTCCGCAATGGCCCTGCTGACTCTGATGGAGCGGGAGCAGGCGGCGCTCATCACCAAATACAAGCTGGGCAATATTCGCGCAGACCTCTCCGCCGCCCAAACCGAGAAGCACACACTCGAGACAAAACACCATCGGACCGCGGCAGAGGAAGCAACGCTGAACAGCCTGCGGCAAAAGGCTCACCGCAACTGGGAGATCTTCTTATGGCAGTACGTGCCGACTGGCGAAACCAAAGGCTTCGCCGACGCAATTGCCGAGTTATTTGCGTCCGGAGGCGGAACGCCGAAGAATCTTGACTATGAGTTCTGGATCCATGTGGCCGTATTGTGGCTCTTCGAAAAGAAGAAATCCGGCATGAGTTGGCCTGACGCGATCAAGGCATACAACGGTAGCGGCGCTCGTGCCGAACACTACAAGCTCGCCATCGTGCGGCGCGCTACCAGCGCGGCTTCCGGACAGGCCGCCGGAACCGAATTCATTCCGACGCGCTAAAGGGGACGCCATGGGAGAGAAACGATCCGAAGCTGTACGCGCTCCATCGGTAAGCGTCTCGACAGCGCGCGCTCTGCCAGCGGCATCGGTCATGCGCCCATCCTTTGAGAACGTCGGAAATCAAGCCATGGGCAGGTTGCTGAGATCGTCATCAGGGACCGTGAAAAACCATCGTCCCGCCGCGACTGCAGCCAATTCTCAGCGAAGACCTAACCGCGCCGCCGACACATCGGCCACATTCTCGCCCGTCACCACCGAAGTTGCTCGCGAAGAACTACCCTTTAACTTACCTATTCAGTGCAAGTGTGCTGAGTGTGAGAACGAGGCCAAGTCCGGATCGGGAGAGCTGCTCCCGCAACGCAAATGCGCCAGTTGCGAAGAGGAGGAGGAAAAGCAGCATCCTCAGAGAAAACCAACGGGCGGCGGCAGTCCCACGAAAGTGCAGCCAATTGTCCACGAAGCGCTCACGTCTCCTGGTCATCAGCTCGACACCGGCACCCGCCAGTTTATGGAGGCGAGGTTCGGTCACGACTTCAGCCGCATTCAAGTCCATCTGGGTACCGCGGCCGACAAATCAGCGCGGTCGCTTCATGCGCATGCGTACACCGTCGGAGAGCATGTCGTATTCGCCGCAGGGCGTTACATGCCAGGCACCGAAGCCGGGCGCAGCCTCATTGCTCACGAGCTGACACACGCTGTGCAGCAGCAGAACGGTTTCCGGGCCGAAACCGGTAGCGCCGCCGACCAGGCAGAGCAGGAAGCCCTAACCAATGAGCGCCTGATCCACTCCGGCAAGCCTCTCACCTTTTCTGCGCAACCCTCTCGACTCGCCAAGCGCGACGATAACCAGCCGACGGTTACCGTTGCTAACAAGCCGGGTGCATGCAGTCTGGAGCAGCACCAGAAGATTGAACCCGCAGTCCGGCTCGCCATTCAATGGCTGGACCGCAGCATCGACCGCCTTTCCCGTTTTGTGTCCAACCCGGCGGACAAGGCAACTGGCCAGGCTTTGCAACGCCAATTTCGCTCCACCGATCCAGCGATCGCCCGCAGGGTTCTCGAGCGTCTCGTAATGATGCGACATGATATTGATGCTGCGCGCGAGGGCCAGGAATTTCAAACAGTGTGTCACACCGACGCTGATCGGGACTGTAAGACCGCCAACGCGTATGTCTCGGGTGACCGGAACACGTTCACGTTTTGCCCGATATTTTTTACCTGGCCTTTAGAGTCTCGCGCCGAATCCATCGTGCATGAGATGGCCCACACGATTCTTGACGATATAACCGATCGTGGGTATTCGAGTGACCGCATACTTGCGCGTCCTATTCTGAGCACAACCGAAGCCCTGACCAATGGTGAGTCGTACGGGCTGCTGGTACAGGAACTCGGAACCGGCCGGGTTCCCAACCTCAACGTCGCCGAAGATTCCTTCGCCAAGAGCTGCAAGGATATAGCGCCTCTCATTCAGGTTGCGATCGCTCGAGGCCAACGCTGGAACCGGGCCGGAGAGACCCGCATATTTCAAGCAAACAGCTTAATGATTCAGCAGCTTCTGGGCGCCGATACGCCGCAAGTCCGCCGGGCGGCATTTGACTTCTATCATAGTGCCGAAGACAAGTTGGGCCAGGCTTTCGATTTCAAATGCGACAACGAGTGCGGCGGAAAACTCGCGAAGGGCGAGACCGCCGCGGACCACACCGTACGCGACATGGGCATTGGCACTGCCATTGGCGGTGCAGTGGGGGCCGTTATTGGCCTCCTCGCTGGGTCGGTTTTGGGAGGCCTCGCCGCCGGTGCCGCAATCGGTTTCGTCGCCGGGTTAATTGTTGGTGCCATCACGGCCCATGGACCTAGGATCCATGTTTGTCCAGCTTGGAAGGCCGAGCCACAAGAGTATCGCCGCATCGAAGCGCTCCTGGCTGCCGCCTATGAGGCCCTTGGCAATTCTGCCGCCGACAGTCTCAAGTACGCACGGCTGGCGGGAGTTCTTTCCGCGCAGTTTTTCCGCGTGCCCAAGCTACAGGAAATTGACCGCGACATGCTACGCGCACGCCTGGCGCGCGTCCAAGCGAAACTCGCAGTGTTACGCGCGCAATATCAAAAGTCGAGCGATGCCTTCGCCGGTTCCGTATTAGGTGAGCACGAGAAAGAGTCCGTGCAGAAAGGCCAGCGAGACTTGGAGAGGCAGGTGCGCTCTGAAACGACCGCGAACCGGGCGCTATGGGGAGGCGTAGTCGCGGCTGCCTCGATCCGTCGCGCGGTTACGGTCGCCAGGTCAGGCAATACTGTTAGCCTGAACGCGAAATTCCAGATCTCCTACCTAGCGCTGTCGGAACGCGAGGGGCGAGAACGCGCCGCGAAAGACATACCTCGGATTGAGGAGGCGATTCGCAGCGTATGGCAGGTAACCATCACCCAGGGCGAATACGCCGGAGTGACTTTCCGGCTTGTTCCGTCAATAACTTATTTGCCCAAGGGCACGCAGCGCGCGACCGACGCTTTTCTCATCGAGGTCCGGGGGCCCGACAAAGACCCATCTGCCGGTTTCTCTGTCGATGGCACGATCAGCCTTGCGGAAGCGCACCTGCAGGGCAATCGCGTCATTGTGGTTGCGCACGAACTTGCGCACGTCTTCGGATTCATAGACACCTATATAACCCAGGAGAAAACAAAGAAGAGCAAGGAAAAGATGTCGGTTGGCCGTTCCGATGCTGCCAATCGCCCTGATTTGCTCGGCCTCATCGACCCTGTGGTTCTGGAGCGAAAGCGACGCGAGGGAGCGATTATCGCGCAAGATGTTGCCCGCCAGACCGGACAAGTGCGTCTCTGGGAGGGAGAAGCTTCGATTGTCCTTAGTACGTTAGGCGTTACTCCCCCGGAACGCCCCCGGCCAACGCCCGACAGTGAAAACTTTGATCCGGATGTTGAACTGGACCGCTTGAAGCGTAGTCGGCAGGCTGAGTTGGATCGGATTCAGGCCCGCCGCCAGAGGATTGACGACACGGTTCAGTCGGTGGACTTGGCCGAGCAGATCATTAAGCTGGAAGACGAAGAGCGAAGCCTTACCTCTCAGTTGGCCACACCATAGAGCCATTGCGCAGGCTTGCAGGTCACGAAGCATGGGCAAATGAGTGGAAAATGCGGTGGCGAGGGACGGAATCGAACCGCCGCCAACCTTTTCAGGGTAGGCTCACGTTGGGCGCACTCACGTCGTAGGGCTTGCCCGAATGGGGATAGGGCGTTTTCCTGATTGGAATTTAGATTGGTGGCGGCGGCTGGACTCGAACCAGCGACCTACGGATTATGAGACCGTCGCTCTAACCACCTGAGCTACACCGCCAAATCGACAGAAGCTGCCATCGCGCCGGGCCGCAGAGGGTGCAAGCAGAGAGCCTGCTGCGCAGAGGAGCGCGAAAATCGTTTATCGCGCTCACACGAAAGGCCGGACATGACCGCGTCCAGCCCAATTCTGATTCTAGAAGCGGCTCTGCGGGCTGTCAAACAGCGCTCTGTGGAGCGCAAATGCCCGCGCGCCCTGATAGCGTCATTTCAAGTACGCCCGGACTATCTCGATCAAGTCATCCGTAACCTCGCGGGAAGGTTTACCGCCGGCGATGTGATCTTGAATGTGTCCTTCCAGGACTTCGCCCATCAGACCGTTGATGGCGCCACGGCAGGCCGCCAGTAGTTGGAGGGTATCAGCACATCCTTCCTGATCGTCAGACAAGGCGCGCTCCACGGCTTCCACCTGGCCCTTGATTCTCTTTACCCGGTTTAACAGCTTCGCGCGTTGGTGGTCAGTTTTTCTCAAGAAAAGCTCCCTCCGGGCTTGCAGATACCCTACCCCAGTATGTTATAACTAAAAGTGTCGCACAACAGATCTGTTTTGACCACGAGGAATATGAATCGCCAAGAGCCTCCAAGTAGCCTGCAAATCTTCGATCGTCGCGAGTAGTGCCGCCAGCAAAGCAAGTGACCTCGCTTCCGCACGCCTCACGCGATCACAACCGTGAAGTGCGAGAGCGGCCTTCCCCGGACGCTCCTGCCCGAGTACTAAGTCCGAAGGGAGGGACGCCATGTGCTACAACCACTCATACAATTGCAATCGCGTATTACGACTCAACTGGATCGCGACGGGTGATAAGGACACCCCGCTGCGCTCGAATTGGTCGCTTGATTTGCCGGATGGGATTTCTGTAAACAGGCTCCGCGACCTGTCCCGCGTTTGTAACGAAACTGTAATAGGGACGTGGGAAACTTCAGTGGGTCGCGCGAGAAGAGAGGCGGGACAAGCCCTGACCGTCTGCGGCAAATAGGATAGTCATGCACCGTCGCCTTCCAGCTCGACGATCCAACTCTACCATGCGGGCCGGTTGGCTCCCGCGGGATTTCCGTTGGGGCCTGCTGACGGTCGGGATAACGCTCGTGACCCTGGTCGTCTCCGCTTTCGCGCAGGACAGTCCGCCGGCCGCCGAAACGCAAGCCGCCTGCTCCCGATCCGAAGGCCACCTTCTTCGAACACTCGCAAACTTCGAAGTGGTGGTTTTCCGGGCAGGCGAACTTCGTCTTTCAGGCGCACGGCGACTTTTACGCTCAATACAGCGGTCCCAACAGCCTTAAGAACTACTGCCGAGCAACGCGACCTCGCGCGTGCTGACTTTCTTCTCCGGATACGAGTTTACGCCGAACACATCGCTTATCTCGACGTCGAGGAGGCAGGATGGGGCGGCATCAGCGGCGCCTTGGGGCTGGCGGGTTTCACCAATCTGGATGTCGTGCGCAATCCTTCGCTCGGCGCGCAGCCCTACATCGCGCGGCTGATGATGGAGCAGATCATTCCGTTGTCGAAGGAAAAGATCGAAGTGGAGCGGAACTGCGTTGTCGCTTCCGACGCAGGTCCCGGTGCGGCGATTGGAAATGCGCTTCGGAAAGTTTTCGCTGGCCGATTTCTTCGACCTCAATGTCGGCGGCTCCGACAGCCACTACCAGTTTTTGAACTGGGTCATCGCCAACAACGGCGCTTGGGATTATGCCGCCGATACCCGCGGCTACACCATTGGGGCAATCTTCGACTATGAAGACCGCAACTGGGGCCTGCGCTTTGCGGAAGTCTTGATGCCGAAGGTCGCGAACGGGCCCAACCTCGATGCCGATGTGGCCCGCGCTCGCGCCGAGAACATCGAATTGGAGCTGCGCCCGAAGCTGCTGAAGAACAAGGACACGACCATTCGCCTTCTGAACTACGTCAATCACGCCAATATGGGCGACTACGAACAGGCGGTGCAGCTCTACCTGGACCATGTCACGCCCACGCCCGATGTCACTGCCACTCGCAAGCAGGGAACCATCAAGTACGGTTTCGGATTCAATTTCCAGCAGGAGGTTTCAAGCGACATTTGGGCCTTCGGGCGGTGGGGATGGAACGAAGGGCAACACGAGTCGTTCGCCTACACGGAAGATAACGAAGGTGTCGAGTTGGGCGTGTATGTAAAGGGCACGCGCTGGCATCGCAGCCTCGACCGCGCTGGCGCGGCATTCGTCTCGAGCGGCATCTCGAAAGCGCATCAGGCATATCTGGCCGACGGCGGCTTGGGATTTATTCTCGGCGACGGCGGACTCACCTACGGCCGCGAAACCATCGAGGAAGTGTTCTACACCACCCACGTCTGGCGCGGTGTCTTCTTCGCCTTCGATCTACAGCACATCAACAATCCCGGATATAACCAGGTCCGCGGTCCCGTGACCGTGCCGGGATTGCGGCTGCATCTGGAATTCTGAGGGACCAGTTGTCAGTAGCTCAGTTGGCAGTTTGGCTAAGGCGATGGCAGTCTAGAACTGGCTACTGGCTGCTGACTACTGGCGACTGTTTTCGACTGGTAAACTGAATAAGCGATGATCCTCCCGTTCGTTCGCGAACTCTTCGCGGACGTGGAAAAGTCTTCCGCCTTTGCGCGTGCTGTTACCCGGGTCAAGGGTGGCGCGGGGCGGATTCGTGTATCTGGACTCACGCCCACCGGCAAAGCTCTCTTCTACTCGCTGTTGCATCGCGCCACTGTCGCGGCCGGTGATCGTGGTCGTCTAGTGACAACCGCGCCATGGATGAATTGCTGCCCGTCGTCGCGCTCGCTAGGCGACCTGACCGGGCACTGTCCGCCGGATGCGGTCGTCGGCTTGCCCGCTTATGACGTGCTTGCCCTTCGAGAACCTGTCGCCGCATCCCGAGATTCAGGAAGCTCGCGCCACCGCGCTTATGGAAGATCGCCACCGGGGCCGCCAGCGTGGTGATTACGCCGCTGGCTGCGACCACCATGCGCTTGCGCGATGCGGAGTTCTATGCCGGCCTTGGCTAAGGTCGTGCGACGAGGCGAGATGATCGACCCCGAGCGCTCTGGTCGAGCACCTGCGAATCGTCGGTTACAACCAGGTGGACGTGGTCGAGATGCCGGGCGAGTTCGCTCATCGCGGCGGCCTGCTCGACGTGTATTCGCCGGAACTGGACCGGCCGGTCCGCATCGAGCTCTTCGGCGATGAAGTGGAGTCCATCCGCAAGTTCGATCCCGGCACGCAACGTTCGGCGGCGGTGACCGACGAAGCGATTCTGCTTCCGCTGACCGAAACCCCGGTGGAAGAAGAGACGCTGGCGGCGATCAATGCCCGGCTTGACGGCGGCCGGCTGGCGGGCGACGAAGAAATGATCGAGGAGGCTGTGCGCGCCACCGGCGTTGCCGTGTTTCCCGGGTGGGAACTCTACGCACCGGCCGTCGGCGCAAGAGAGAGAATTTCTTCGACGATCTGCTGCCGGGCGCGACCGTCATTCTCGACGAGCCCGACGCTCTGAACGGATGCCCATGATGCTTGGTGGGCGAAAGTGACCGAGGCGCACGAGCGCAGCCTGGTCGGCAACCTGGTTCGTCCTGAAGATCTGTATCTCACGCCGGAACAGTGGCGCGAGCGCTTGCAGTACGCGGCGATCCATCGCCGTCGAGCAACTGGGAATCGAGAGCTCCGACGACGAGCGAACATCTCACCTTGCAGACCCAGCCGACTACACGCTTCCACGGCTCGGTCGCTGCCATGACCGAAGAAGTGGGCCGGCTCGCGCGGGAAGGCAAACGCGTCATCTTTGCCGTCTCGAGCACCGGTGAAGTCGAGCGTCTGGCCGACGTCTTCAACGAATACAACTTGTCGTTCCGCATCGGCAGCCGCACGCCCAAGCCGGGCAGCGAAGTGTATGTCGACGAGTCGTCCTACTTCGCAGAAGACGTAGCAGCCACCACCATCGTGAAGGCTTACGTGCCCGATGGGGTCGCGCTTCCTGAAGCGAACCTGGTCCTCTTCGGGGCTCGCGATCTCTTCGATGAGCCGGAAGTTTCGCTGGCGCATCCGCAACGGCAGAAGTCCAAAGTCTCGGCCTTCCTTTCCGATTTTCGCGATCTCGCCATCGGCGATTACGTAGTGCACGTCGAGCATGGCATCGGCCAGTACCAGGGGCTGAAGGAGATTCCCCAGGAAGACGGCGGCACGGCCGAGTTCATGATCCTGGAGTACGCCGAAGGTGCGCGCCTGTACGTCCCGCTGACCCGGCTGGACCTGGTGCAGAAGTACCGCTCCTCCGAAGGGGTGAAGCCGGTACTGAATCGGCTGGGCACGCAGCAGTGGCAGAAGACCAAGGCGCGCGTGAAAAAGGCCATGAAAGACATGGCCGAAGAGCTGCTGAAGCTCTACGCCGTGCGCAAGACCGCTGAGGGGCATGCTTTTGCCGCCGACACCGAATGGCAGCGCGAGTTCGAAGACACGTTCGAGTTCAACGAAACCGAAGACCAGATGAACGCGATTGTTGACGTCAAGCGCGACATGGAGTCGGCCACGCCCATGGATCGCCTGCTCTGCGGCGATGTCGGCTACGGCAAGACGGAAGTCGCGATGCGTGCGGCGTTCAAGGCGGTCAACGACAATCGCCAGGTCGCGGTGCTGGCGCCGACCACGGTGCTGACCTTCCAGCACTACAATACGTTCCGCCAGCGCTTCGCCGCGTTTCCCATCAAGATCGAGATGCTCAGCCGCTTTCGCACCGCTAAGCAGCAAAAAGAAACCATCGCCAAAATCGAAGCAGGCGAGGTGGACATCGTCATCGGCACCCATCGCGTCTTGTCGAAGGACATAAAGTTCAGCGATCTCGGGCTGGTCATCGTGGACGAAGAGCAGCGCTTCGGCGTCCGCCACAAGGAGCGGCTGAAGCAGCTTCGCAAAGAGGTGGACGTGCTCACCATGTCGGCCACGCCTATTCCGCGCACCTTGCACATGTCATTGCTGGGGCTGCGCGACATGAGCGTGATCGAGACGCCGCCCAAAGACCGCATGGCAATCCAGACGGTGGTGGCGGCGTGGGACGAGAAGCTGCTGCGTTCGGCGATCGAAAAGGAGTTGGAGCGCGGCGGGCAGGTGTACTTCGTGCACAATCGCGTGGAGAGCATCTACGAGATCGCCGACAAGCTCCGCGAGATGGCGCCCAACGCGCGCATCCTGGTCGGCCACGGCCAGATGCCGGAGAGCGAACTGGAGCGCGTCATGCTCGCCTTCATGCGGCATGAGGCCGACATCCTGGTTGCGACCACGATCATCGAGAACGGCCTCGACATTCCGCTGTGCAATACCATCATCATCAATCGCGCCGACCGCCATGGACTGTCGGAGTTGTACCAGCTGCGGGGACGCGTGGGCCGCTCGGATCGCCGGGCCTATGCTTATCTGCTGATTCCGCCTGACCGCGAGCTTGAGCGACCTGGCGAGAAGAAGACTGGCGGCGCTAAAGGAGTTCAGCGACCTGGGTGCGGGATTCAAGATTGCCGCGCTCGACCTGGAATTGCGCGGCGCCGGGAACCTGCTGGGCGGCCAGCAGAGCGGACACATCGAAGCCGTCGGTTTCGAGCTCTACACCACCATGCTGGAGCGCACGGTGCGCGAGCTGAAGGGCGAGGTGCAGAAGGAAATTGCGGAAACGCAATTGAACCTGGGCCTGAACATCCGTATTCCCTCGGACTACATCCCAGAGGAGAACCAGCGGCTGCGAATGTACAAACGTGTCGCCGGCGTGGAGACGGAGGCGCAACTGGAGGATGTTGCGGGAGAGTTGGGCGATCGTTACGGCGCACCGCCTGCGCCGGTTCGAAGCCTACTGGAGTACGCAACTTTGAAATTGCTGTCACAGCGGGTCGGCGTGGCGCAGATCGAGCGTCGCCGCGAGGCTGTGAGCATTCGCTTTACCGAGAGCGCCTCGGTCGATCCGGAACGCCTGGCGCGTTTTGTGGCTGGAGAACCCGGAAGCCAGTTCACGCCCGCCGGCGTGTTGAAGTTCACGCTGAAAGAGAAGCAGCCGGAACAGGTGCTGGCGCGGCTGAAGTCTTTGCTGGAACAACTGGCGGGAGAGCAGCAGCCGGTCGCGTGATAGCTTAGCGTTTCAGCGTTCTATTCCACCCAAGAGGATCCATGAAGAAGAAGGTTTGCAAGGCAGTTTTTCCGGCAGCGGGACTGGGCACACGATTTCTGCCGGCCACCAAGGCCCAGCCAAAGGAGATGATGCCGCTGGTGGACAAGCCCATCATTCAATACGGCGTGGAAGAGGCGCTGGCTTCGGGTTGCGACCAGATCATCATCGTGACCGGCCGCGGCAAGAGCGCAATCGAAGACCACTTCGACGTCAGCTACGAGCTGGAGAAGATGCTGGAGGAGCGCGGCAAGACCGATCTGCTGGCCATCGTTCGCCAGATTTCGGAGATGATCCACATTGCCTACGTCCGGCAGAAAGAAGCCATGGGCCTGGGTCACGCGGTCTTGATGGCGCGCGAACTGGTCGGAGATGAACCGTTCGCCGTGATCCTGGCCGACGACATCATCGACGCCGAAGTCCCGTGCCTGAAGCAGATGATCGAGGTTTACAACGAGACCGGATGCTCCGTGCTGGCGACGCAGGTGGTCGAAGGCAAAGCGATTTCTTCGTATGGCGTGCTCGATGCCAAGCCAGTTCCCGGGCAAATGGAATGGCCGGCTCTTCGAAGTTCAGAACCTGGTGGAGAAGCCAAAGCCGGAAGATGCACCGTCGAACCTGGCGATTATCGGACGCTACATCCTGACCCCAGGTATTTTCGAAGCTTGGATGAAATCGCGCCCGGCGCGGGTGGCGAATTGCAGCTCACCGACGGCCTGAAGCAACTACTCAAGAAGGAAAAGATTTACGGCTACACCTTCGAAGGCAAGCGCCACGACACCGGCGACAAGCTGGGCTTCCTGAAAGCAACCGTGGAGTTCGCGCTGAAGCGCGACGATCTGGGTGGCGAATTCAGGGAGTATCTGAAGACACTGGAGTTTTAAGTGATCCACCCGGCTTCTCCTTCGCGAGGAGCAAGATCGCGCGCGCGATCTCTTCGGAGGGACGTGCGTCAGCTACGATGGCAATGAAGGCTTTGGGGACGTTGGTCCGCAAAGATCTGGACTGGGATAGCCACTTCGGCGACCAGGGATGTTCCATCAGAACACTCTCCAACTGAAACGGACCTGATTCGATAGTCGGAGCTCTTGAACACGTCGTCCCGCCTGGCCCACAAAGAAGAAGTAGCGGTCTTCGTCGAATGCGGCCGAGGTCGGGACAGAAGTACCGATCCGCGGGATCGCGAGACCAGTTTCGTAAAACTACTTCATCGGCATGGTGTAGTAGCCGGTCCGGTGGCGCACCTGCAATTCGGCGGGATCGGGATAATCCTTGGTTTCCGGATCGATCTTGATATCGATGCGGCGAAAGTCCGAGTCGGAGAGTCGCGTGTTGGGATAGTAGGCGATCAGATATTGCGTACGCAGTTCGTCGCTGATCTGCTGAAAGGCGGCGTCCAATTGCGCCAGGCCGCTGGCGTAAAAATATTTCCCTCCGGTGTCACGCGAAAGCTGAATGAGCGCGTGTTCACCGCCAATGTCGCGTCCGGCACTGCTTTCAATGGGCACGATAATGATGCTGTAGAGAATGACTTCGGCTTCCTGCGCGGCGCGAACTGCCTGCTGGTAGCTGGTCTGGCTGACGGTATCGCCGCCATCGGTGATCACGACCATGACTTTGCGGCCGCGGCGTGGTTGCAGTGCCTCTGCCCCCAGATAAAGTGTGTCGTAGAGCGCGGTCGCGGCGCCAGGCCGGATGTGATTGATGGCGCGATCAATCACTCGGACATCGGCGGTGAACGGCGTTATCTGGTCAACCACCTCACTGAATTGAAACAGCGACAGGCCATCGATGGGACGCAGGATGGCATGCGCGAATCGGCGAGCGGATTCCAGCTCGAGTTTTTGATCGCCACGCGTGCTGAGGCTGGTGTCCACCGCCACCACGATCGAAAGCGGCAACTCCGACTCCCGATGAAACACCGCGATCTTCTGCAGCTTGCCATCTTCGAAGACCTGGAAATCTTCTTCCTTCAGGTCTGACACGGGCGCTCCCCCACTGTTGGTAACCGTGGTGAACACGTTGACCAGCTTCACATTCACCTTGAACGTCGTGTTGGGCTCATCGTCGCCGTCGGTCGCCGGATGTTTCGGGCTGTCGGGAGGATGCGGAACAGTCTGCGCCTGTTGTTTCTGCGAGTCGGGGGGATGCGGTACGGTGCTCTGAGCGACCGCCTCTGGGCTGACGAAGAGGATGCCCCAGCAGAGGCAACTCAACGCAGGAATCACCATTAGCTTGCGCACCCAGTAGGTTGCCCGAGCAAGGATCCGACAAGTGGAAAACATTTGTTAGCTTAAACCCCAGTTCAACTACTTTGACGCGCCGGCGCCGGCCAGCGGAACATCTGGCGGAAAGGCTTCGCCATCCGCCCACACCGCGCCATCTTCAAAGTACTCTTTCTTCCAGATGGGAACCGTCTTCTTCAGAGTATCAATTAACCAACGGCACGCCTCGAAAGCAGCAGCACGGTGGGCGGACGCAACCACAATATAGACGCTGCTTTCGCCAATCTGTAAGCGTCCCAGGCGATGCACGATGCGGACATCACGCACCTCGTAGCTGGCCAGCGCTTGCTGGGCCAACTGTTCCATCTGCCGCAATGCCATTGGCATATAAGCAGTGTAGTCGAGGTAAAGGGTCCGGCGTCCGCGCGAGTTATTACGAACGATTCCGTCAAAGATGGCGACGGCCCCGTCCTCAGTCTTCTTGATCGCGGCGAGGATGGCCGCAGTCTTGATCGGCTCGCCAACGAGTCTGCTGTGCTCAGAAATCATCGGCAAAGGAGTTTCAGCCGTCGATTCTTCCTCGACCTTGCCGCCGCTCACCGGTGGAATCAACGCCACCTCATCGTTGTCTTGCAAGCTGGTCGTCCCGTCCGCATATTCGTAATTGATGGAGAGAGCGATGGCGTTGCGAAAATCCTGCAGCTTGGGCAGGCGCTGCTGCAGCTGGGCATAGAGATCCGACAAACGCGCGCCGTCGGAGACCTGGACTACCTCACGCTCGCGTCCAGCGAGATCTTTCAGCATCCCCAGATACAACACGCGAACCTGCATGACTAAAGCATAACCCAGGGAGAAGCGTACTGTTGTTAACGTCTGAGGGCTGATGGAGGGTCGCGGCGTCGTCCGGTATGCTTTGCAGATCGCGGGCTGCTAGGAAGCTCTCTCCTGAAGTACTGACAAGATATTCCCGGCCGGATCTTTGAACCACGCGATCAGCGGTCCGCCGCCACGAAAGATTCCCTTCTCGTCGGTCTTGATGTCGCCTTCGTAGTGCTCGAAGCGAATACCACGCTGGGCCAGCCAGTCCACCGCTTCTTCAATATTGGCCACGGGGAAATTGAGGATGGTGAAGGTTGCCGGCTGATGCTTCGGTTTGGGGTAGATGACTGCGGTAGTGCCTCCGGCAAGGTGCAGCTTCAATATGCCGTGAGCTTCAGTAACCTCCAGCCCGAGGGTTTCGCCATAAAACTTCTTCGCCTTCGAGATGTCGTTCACCGAAAAGCCGCTGAAAGCTCTGCTGCTGTTTAGCATCAATTTGCTCCCGACACTTTGATGACTCGGGTGCAGCGGCTGATGCCATGGTCGCCTTGTTGAGTGTCAACGTTGAACTGTCAAGGAGCCTCTGATTAAATCATTTCGAAGGTTGGAACCTTCTTGAGCAAGGAGGTGGCAGAAGCTTGATTGGCGGCAGCCATGGCACGATTGTACTGAAAGCAAGGACGCCTCATTGAAAAGAGCTAGCCGACAATGTCACTTTGCGAGATGACGCACGGCATAGCTGGAGAACCGCCTCTCCATGCTTCCGTGATTCGTCGAGTACAGGCGAGCCTGGCTTCGCAAAGGCACCCTTCGAATAGAAACGGCCAATCGCTTGGCGATTGACCGTGGGAGGGACGTTAGGGATGTAATTCACAACCAGGGGAGGGCTGTAAATCAAAAAAGAATCCCGAGGACTATGTTGGGCCGTCTTTCGCGACCGGTGACTTGCATTAAGTTCCTGCTGGACTGTGCGACTGGTATCAGCGTACACAGGGCATGTTCAGCTGAATTTGGGCTCGTCACCAGCCGGGATGACCGCTCAACGCCTCGGGATTCCCGTCTTGCCCTTGACTGCTCCGCGGTGCCATCAGCCAGCAGGTTGCCAAGTGCTGAGGTGGTTCTGCTGCGTCTGCACCTTAAGGCGCAGACGCAGTGAACTCGCTTCAACCCGTAGTCTCTGCCGAGTGGAACAACCGCGAAACCTGTCAAAGAACGAATGTGGTTTTACTCCTACCACGACAGAAGTCAACAAAAATGTCGCGACTTTATCGTTCCTGTTTTCAATCGAGTGCAGCTCATCCACAGCGGTCTGCTGAAGTTTTGTGCAACAGTGAAAACCTTATTTGTAAAAGTACCTCTTGCGACGCTAATTTCGCAGTTATCGCCAAGCCTAACCTTCCACGAAGCACTGTGGCGGCCTGTCGGCACATTGTGAAAAATCTGGCAAGAATGGCGTCCAGTGCGGGATTCGCGCAATCCAGATTTCAGCATGACGCCCACTGTTACCGCCATTTGTTACCATCGCCAGCATGCCCCTGCTGGAAGCTCGCGGCCTGAGCAAAACCTTCAGCTCCGGTCAAAACATGTTCGGCACTGGAACGTCGGAACAGGTGCGCGCTGTGTGCGACGTATCACTGTCGATTGAGGCTGGAGAGACCCTGGGACTGGTAGGCGAGTCCGGCTCCGGCAAGAGCACCTTAGGGCGACTGGTACTACGGCTCATCGAACCGGATTCAGGTGAGGTGTTCTTCGATGGGCACGACGTGCTGCGCGCCGGTGGTGCGGACCTGCGGCACTTGCGTCGCGATATGCAGATTATCTTTCAGGACCCGTTCGGCTCACTTGATCCGCGTCTGACGGTCGAGCAGATTGTGTGCGAGCCCATGGCAATCCATGGAACCGACAGCCGGGCGGAGCGCCGGCAACGCGCAGCCGAGGTAATGCGGGCGGTGGGAATGGACAGCTCAGCTCTGCAGCGCTATCCCCATGAATTCAGCGGAGGCCAACGTCAACGAGTGGGAATTGCGAGGGCGCTGGTCTTGCGGCCACGATTTATCGTCGCCGACGAACCGGTGTCGGCACTGGATGTGAGCGTGGGCTCCCAAATCGTGAACCTGCTGAAGCAACTGCAGCGCGACTTCTCGCTGACCTATCTGTTTATCTCGCACTCCATGCCGATCGTGCGCTATCTGGCGAACCGCATCGCGGTCATGCAGCGTGGAGAGTTGGTCGAGGTGGGCGACACCGAGCGGATTACAACAGCGCCGCGGCATCCCTACACGCGAAGCCTGCTGGCAGCAACGCCGGAGATCGAATTCAGCTCGCAGTGAAGGCAAGCTGCTTGGTGTCCTCGGAGGACTCAGCGCGCTCCTTGAACGATGCGCCTTCCAACCGCAGCAGGAATGACTTCACGGGAAGTCCTCCGCCGTATCCACCGAGGTAGCAACCAGCCGCCAGGACGCGATGGCAAGGCACGATGATGGCGACTGGATTGTAGTGGTTCGCTTGTCCAACGGCGCGAAAGCTCTTGGGACTGCCCACCGCCCGCGCGATGTCAGCATAGGAACAGGTTTTGCCGTAGGGGATTTGCAGCAATTGCTGCCAGCAGCGCTGGTAAAATTCCGTTCCGCGAAGATCGAGTGCGAGATCGAAGTCGCGGCGCTTGCCGGAGAAGTACTCCTGCAGTTGTTGACGAACCGGACGTGTGCGATCCTCCGATAGCTGCCAGTGAATTGGCGAGCCGCCGATCTTCTGCGGCAGGCCACGATCGAACTCCAACGCGACCAGAGCCTCTTCCGAAACCCCGATCAGCAGCGGCCCCACGGGCGATTGCATGCGGGAATAATAGAGCGTTTCCATGCGCCATCTCCGTTAACAAGGCTATCACTTTTACGGCTTGCAGAGATGGTCCGTCGCCGACGTGCGGATTTTCTGCCAGATGCGCTGTTGTCGCCAGCAATCCGGAGCTAGCCTAAAATCTACGCTAGGCAGTCGAACGAAATTGCGGGGAAGAAAGCAAAACAAGGAAACGTAATCTTATGCCGATGGGTGGTCGTTCGTTCGCAATGTCAATCGTGTTCACGATTGTACTTCTTGTGGTGGTTGGTTCGGCTCTCCGGGCCGACGGCTCCGATAGCATGAGCCCGCTACTGCTCGCGGTGCATGATGCACCCGTCCCCTTTATGGGATCGGATGGCAGGGAGCATCTGGTCTATGAGCTGTGGATGACGAACTTTTCCAGTGCCAATGTTTCCGTGGAGAAAGTGGAGGTGCTGGGCGATGGGTCGGTGTTCCAGACTCTCGACACCGCAGCAGTTGCTACGCGGCTGCAGCCGGCCGGCCAGCGCGAGCCAGTGGGAACGCTGGACAAGGGTACACAGGCGTTGCTTTTCCTTAACGTGGTGCTGGCGCCTGGTAGCGTGATTCCCCAGAAGCTTTCGCATCGCGTGGCGATTCGAGTGGACGCAGCCCCGCCCGGTCATCAGGAGTTCACGGAAGACGGCGGCGAGGTCACGGTGGACCGTCAATCGGTGGTCGTGATCGGTCCGCCGCTCCGTGGCGAGCGATACATTTCGGCAGACTCATGCTGCGACGCCAGCCGTCATACGCGGGCTGCCCTGCCGGTGAACGGGCGGGTATGGGTTTCTCAACGCTACGCCGTCGATTGGGAGCAACTGGATGCAAGCGGGCGCATTTATGCAGGGCCTCGCGAAAAGCTGGAGAGCTACGCTATCTTTGGAAAGCAAGCTCTTGCCGTCGCGGACGCACGCGTCGTCTCTGTGATAGACGGTTTGCCCGAGCAGACGCCCGGCCAATTCCCAACGAACATCCCCTTGACGGAGGCGGACGGAAACTCGGTGACACTCGACCTTGGCAATCAGCGTTATGCCATGTACGCGCATATGCAGCCAGGAAGCATCAAGGTGCATGTTGGCGACAGGGTCAAGGCGGGTCAAGTGATCGGACTGGTCGGAGATTCGGGCAACTCGATCGTTCCACATCTGCATTTTCAGGTGACCAACGGGCCATCGTCTTTTTCGTCCAACGGACTTCCTTACGAGATACGGAACTTCGCGATAACCGGGAGAACTGCCGGCACCAAAGCATTTGACGAAGCAGAAACCAAGGGAACTCCGCTGGCGGTCACGCCGGTGTCGCCGCCAGAAAACGTAAACCGAGCCATGCCGCTGGATCAATTGGTGATCACGTTTGCGGCACATTGACGCGCCTTGCACCCGGCGTGGGAGGCGCTGCCTTAGTACGATTGTCGTTATGAAGTCGCCATTATCGACAACTGCACTTGCTTTCTGCGAGACAGCAGGCTTCTCGCGAACTTGGCCGTAGTTTCACCGGAATGACCCTTAGAGTAATGCGTGGACCGCTGCTGGATCTTGCCGAACAGTAACCAATAGTCGGTTACTTACCTGCTTGAAAGCTCCAAGATTGTGCAAAACCTCGGACACATGGGAATTCAAGCGCGCCTGCGAGATTTACTCGCAGGACATTTACATATCTGCTAACCTCTTGATTTTTATGTTGGTTGAATGTGCATCAGAAGGTGGGCAAAACAGGTAACTAACTGAAAGAACGTGGCCTTTAATTATTGCGGCTAGGTCTTCCACAAAGTTTTCCACAGCTCAGAGGAATTCTGGGCGCAGACTACGACGGTCGCTCTCTCCCCAATTATCGACGTGCTAGCCGGCCTGGGTAACTGCTGTTAGATGCCCGGCACCAAAAGCAAAACCTGAATGGCACTGCCTGAGCGGGAAACATCCCACGTGCCCGGTCCAGCAAAAAGCAAAAGGCCGCTCTTATCGATATGGAGCGGCCTTGCCTTAGACCCGGAGAAAACTACTGAGGCTTTGTCGCCGTTGTGGCTGGCTTAGTGGCAGCCGGAGTCGTAGGAGCCGGCTTAGCTGAAGCGGTACCCGCTGGTCTCGCCGCTGACGTCGGAGGAGCCACACCGGATTGCGCGTTGTAGGCGTCCACGATGGTTTTGGTCAAATCCACCGAGGCCGTCGCCCAAAGAAGCGGTCCCTGTGGCCACGGGTTGGAGGAATCGAGCAGCAAGCCATAACCGCCGGACTTGGCGAACTTGTCGATCACGGGGGCCATCTTCTGCAGGATGCGCTGCGCAATCTCGTTCTGCTGCGCCTGAAATTCATTCTGGGCGTCTTCCGCCGAGCGCTGCAAACTCTTCTGCTTGGTCTCGATGGACTTCACGAGGGTGGCGCGGGCTTCTTCATTCATCTTGTCGCCCTGAGTGTTGAGCTGCTTCTTCAGGTTCTCAACTTCGGTGTTGAGGTTCTGCAACTCGGTGCGGCGCGGTTCGAACTTTTTCTGCAGAGCCTCGAAATCGCGCGCTCCCTCGTTGGTGGCTACGATGGCTTGCTGAATGTCGATAATGCCGACCTTGACACCAGCGGAAGGGGCCGCGGATGCGGCGACTGAGGGAGCGGAGGGAGTGGCGGCAGCCCCACCCGGCGTAGCCGCCCCGGTTTGAGCTAATGCCGATATCGTAAGAACAACAGCAAGCACGGCAATGCCTGCGAACGTGCGCTTCATTAGTTTCGTGTAACTCCTTGAACTGCTCCGGGAATTCCTCAGATGTTCCAGCCGCGAACGCGATCAAGCTGCGAACTGCCCTGGACAGCCGGAGTTAAGCTGGCTGCTTAGACACAGCCACGCCCACTCCCCGGCCGGAAGATTCGGCGGTGCGGATAAGCTAGATTATAGGGAAGCCTGCGCGTCAGCGTCAAACCGGATTCCACAGCCCCTCTAGAACGTGGTTGCTACGGTGAAGCGAAATGTCTTGCGCGGCTCGCGCAACAGGTAGCTCGGCTGGTAGATCGAAGTTGCCTGCGCATAGGTGTAATCGCCGGCAGCTCCGGCCGGGAACATGCTGCGGGTGATGGGGGTGGGTGAGTTAACGGTTTCGTCAATGCGCAGCGGGTTATAGGCGTAGTAAACGCGGAACGGAGCATTTACCACGGGCATGATTACTTGCAACTCCAGTCCAGTTGACATGCGAGGCTGGTAATTGGTGCCCGAGACGGGCTTGAGTTCAGCATTGAATGGGATGGTAGACCCTCCAGCACAGGTGAAACTGGCGGTCAACGAAGGGCAGCCAAAGATTGTGGTTTGCAGGGCCGAGACTTGAGGTCCGGCAATTCGCAGTTGCGAGTCATTGGAGATGAAGTCGAATCCCGTATCCACAAAGACGGCAACGGTGACGGGCCCAACGATGGGAACACGGTACTCAACGTTGTTGACCAGGTTGGTGTCGCCACCAGGAAAGATGATCTGTTGGACCGGAATGGTGATGTTATAAGCTCCGCGCCGGGGATTCGACGGATCCAGAGGAACTACGCTGCCATCGGGATTCTGCAGCGGAATGGTAACTGCGGTTGGGAAGAAAGCCACCGGCGATATGGCACGAATGTCAAACCCGCGAATGTCGGTATCGCCGCCCATATAGAAGCGGTCGAAAGGCGGAGCCACCTGGCCGCCATATCCTGAAATCCATGAACCCAGAACCCGGAAGCCAAGGGTATTGCGGCCCTTGTTGACCGGAATAAATTTCTTATACTCGGCGACCGGTTTGACGTAGTTCACGTTGCCGCCAAGACCGGCAAATTCCGTGGCGATATACAAGCTCTGCCCAGAGTGCGGGCGCTGCGGATTGTCGATCTTATTGTAGGAAAAATTGGGCACAACTTTACTAGTGATGATGCCGTTCAGAGCGTTGGGGCCGGAGATGCCGCGGAAGGCCAGGGTCTCAAAATAATCCGCCGACGCGGCGCTATAAGTCGTAACCGATGAATCGTCGAGCGAATAGGTGATGCCCACCCGCTTGAATGAGCGTTTTATGGGATAGCTTAACGATGTCGTGGCTCCGGTGCTGGTCTGGGTAAAATTCTGCAGCAGGGCTTGGTAACTGGCCGGCAGAGAAACCGCCTGGTTAAGTTGAATGGAAGTGAGCGCCGCCTGGTTGTAGTTGTAGCTGCTGTGGTACACCGACCAGCCGAATTGCAATGGCCGGTCAAACAAATAAGGCTGGGTGAACGAGATGGTCTCGTTGCGCTGGTACTGACCGATCTGGAACTGCAGCGACAGGCTCTCGCCTTTGCCGAAGAGATTGTTGGTGGTGTAGTTGAGGCCAATGAATCCACCTGCCAGGCCGCTAACGCCGCCGGTGAGGCCGATACTGTTTTTGCCCTTTTCCCTGACCTTCAAGGTGATGTCAACCGTGGAATCCTGAACGTTCTGCTTGATTTCCGAATCCTGCTCGGGCTTGAGCGGTTCGAAATACTGCAACTGATTCAAGCGAAGCAAACTCAGCTCCCACAGATTGCCGTTGTAAACCTGACCTTCCTCCAGCGCCAGTTCGCGGCGGATAACCTTGTCCCGCGTGGTGGTGTTGCCTTGAAACTCGATCCGGCGAACAAAGAACTGTTTGCCTTCGTCGAGGTCGATGCGCAGGCTGATGAGTTTCTTATCGTCGTCCGCTTCGGTATTGGGGACAGGCGTGAAATTGATGTAACCAAGAGCCGCGTAGGCTTTTCGCAAGGCTTCTAACCCTTTGCGGATTGCTTCGGTATCGAAGATGTCGCCATCCTTGATTTTGAAGAGAGCCCGCAATCCGGCCGTATTGGTCACAGCCTTGTTGCCGCTGAACGTGATGTCCTTCAAACGGTAGCGTTGACCTTCTTCGACTGGCAGAGTGATATCGACTGCCTTCCCGGGTGACGACTTGAACGGCCAGTACCACTTGACCCCGCTGGTGTCGTGGATTTGTGTCTTGGGGTCTGCGACCAGGGCCTTAAAGTAGCCCTTGGTCTGGTAGTAGTAGCGGACGCGTTCGGCATCCTCGCTCAACTTGGTGGAGTCGTAGGTGCGCGCAAAAAGATTTTCCAGGAAGATGGAGTGCGGAATGCCGATAGGCTTCAGGTTCTTCATCGCGCTACGCAGTTCGCGTGAGCTGAGCGCCTTATTGCCCTCAAAGGTAATCTTTCCCACCTTCACCTTGGGACCCTCTTTCACCACGAAGGTCAACGAGACTGCGGCGGGAGGAATGGGGCGCACTTCGGAGCGAACGGTCGCGAACTGATGGCCGTGCGCGGCCAGCAATTCCTTGATGACCACCTCCGCACGCTTCACTTTGGTCGGATCGTATTGGCTCTCCTGGGTAAGTCCGACCTTACGTTCCTTGAATTTGTCGAGCACGTCGCTCTGGGAGACCGAACTCAAGCCCACGTACTTAATCTCCCGGATGGTTGGCTTTTCCTTCACGTAGACGTGAATGATCCAGCCTTTGGCCGACGCCTCGCGCTCGATACGCAGATCGTCGAAATAGCCCGTGTTCCACAGAGAGTTAAAATCGCGTTCCAGGGCGGCCTGGTCGTAGATATCGCCTGGCTTGGTGAACATGCGCGCCCGAATGGTCTCGGCTGGAATCCGGCGATTGCCCTGGATAATGATGCTTTGGATCACGTCCTGCTGCGCCGCGCACGTGCCTGCAAGAAGGATGAAAGCGAAAAAAAGACCAATCGCCGCGGCACAATAACGCGTCCCGCAGGCTAACAAGACCGCGGGTCTTACCTGAAGATGGCAAGAAATGACGAAACCTCAGTACAGGTTAATGAAAGCGCAATTATACGGTACGCATACTCTGGTTCGGAAACCGATTGCCTCGTTTGTCCGCGGCAGATGGCAACCCTAACCCTCGCTCTGGCAGGAAGTTTCGGGAACTCGCTCGACCTCAACCAAGGTGGAGTAGAACGTAGCACCACCTCCGAGATCGGTGAGCCTGTCCGACGTCAATACGTTGATGTTGAGACCGGCATTGGATAACTTCGCCCATCCCAGTTGAGCGCCAACTACGCCGGGTGGCACAGCTCCATCGACCCGGGCACGCAAGAAGATCTCGCCACGTTGGTTGTACACCCGAACGCGATCGCCATCCGAGATGCCGCGGCGCTGGGCATCCGCGCCGCTAATCTCCAACTCATACTGACGTTCCATCTTCTGCAGGCTGGGCAGGTTGACGAAGGTGGAGTTCAGAAAATTGTCGCCCTTGCGAGCCAGCAGTTCCAGCGGAAAGGTCTCTGTCGCTTGACGGTGTCGTGACTCCTCGGGTGGGACAAACGAAGCCACCGGATCCATGCCGTACGCGATCAATGCCGGGTCGAAGAGTCGCGCCTTGCGGTTTGGCGTATCGAATCCGTTTGCGAACGGCAGCCACGGACGATCGCTTTCGTCGCCATTCAAGTTCAAACGCACGTGCGGATCGCTCTCCAAGACGCTGCCGCGTGATTCCCTTCAGTTGCGGCGCGCCCGATTGCAAAGCCACCTCGATCATGCTGTCAATCGGCTGGCTAAAACACTCGTCCTCAAATCCCATGCGCAGCGCAAGTTCGCGGAAGAACTCCACATTGGATTTGCACTCGCCCAGCGGCTGAATCGCCGGTTGGGACACTTGCAGGTAGTAGTGGCCGTAAGCCTGGACCAGATCTTTGTGCTCGAAGAACGTCGTGGCCGGCAGAACCAGATCGGCAAAGTCGGTAGTGTCGGTGAAGAACTGTTCGTGAACCACGGTGAAGAGATCGTCACGCCTTAGACCGCGTCTGACCAGGTTTTGATCGGGACAGACTGCAGCGGGGTTCGAGTTATAAACCATCAAAGCCTTGATGGGAGGATCGTTGAGCTCGGTCAACGCCTTGCCGAGTTGCACCATGTTTACAGTGCGAGATGGGCGTCCCAGCGGACTCCTCTGCATCAGGTCAGGCTGCTCCATCGCGACACGATCGAGTCCAAAGCCACCGCTAGTAGACAATTGCAGGCCGCCGCCAATCTCTTTCCACGAACCCGTGACCACGGGCAGCATGCACACTGCACGAACTGCAGCGCCTCCATTCTGCGAGCGCTGGATGCCGTAGTTCAGGCGGATCGCTGCTGGCCGCGTGGTGGCGTACTCGCGAGCCAGGTGTTCAATATCATCACGAGAAATGCCCGTCCATTGCGCGACACGCTCAGGAGTGTATTCGGGGAGCCGCTCCTGCAGTTCGTCGAAACCGTCGGCGTAGCGCGCGATGTAATCGCGGTCATGCAAACCGTCGCGAACGATGATGTGCATCAAGCCCAGGGCAAGGGCAATGTCAGTCCCAGGATTGATCGGGATGTGCCAATCCGCAAGCCGAGCTGTGCGGGTGCGATAGGGATCGATTACCACCAGCTTGGCCCCGTTGCGCCGTGCCTCGTCGATGAATGGCCACAGATGAACATTGTTGCCATGAATGTTTGCGGCCCACGCGATGATGCACTTCGAATGACGGAACTGCTCGGGCTCAGTCCCAACCTTGCGGCCATAGATCGAGATGATGGCGTCTTCGCCGGCTTTTGAACAGATACTGCGATGCAGTTGCGACGCACCCAGGCGATGAAAGAACCGGCGGTCCATCGACCCACCGTTGAGCACGCCAATGTTGCCGCCGTAGGAATACGGCAGAATCGCTTCGGAACCGTGGTCCGAGCTGATCTTCGTTAGCTTGGTGATGATCTCGTTGCAGGCATCGTCCCAACTGATGCGGCGAAAACAGCCGTCGCCGTGGGTGCCCTTCGCGGCCGTCCTCCTCATGGGATAGAGCACGCGGTCGGGCGAATAGACACGGTCAAGATATTTCGCAACTTTCGCGCACAGGAAACCGCGCGTGATGGGATGCTCGGGATCGCCCTGGATTCTGGTAGCGCGTCCGTCCTCCACCGTGATGAGCACGGCGCAGCCGTCGGGACAATCGTGCGGACACGCGGCGTGGACCACTTTTTTCATACGGCAAAACCGCTTCAGCGATTATGCCACGAATTCACACATCGTCGGCGCAGCGCAGCCCTCTGGGACCGTGGCAACTCCGAACAGTCCCAGGGAGCAAGGTGTGAAGATTAGACTTTCAACAACCGATCGAAGAACGAACGATAACGCTGCAACGCTACCCGCAAGTCCTCGGTGGAAACGTTGTCTCCCCGGTCCCACTGCTTTTCCAGACGCGAGCGCTCGTTGGCGAAACCCTCTGCCAGTTTTTTCATAAGCGAAGCCACCAGGTTGTCCGCATCCTCCACGGCGCGGCGAGGTTCGTCGACAAAGCCTGCCTGGATATTGCTCCACCGGGAACGAAAGTCGCCCACTTCGGACTCGGCGAAGAGGGGCGTGGGTTGATTGTCCGCGCCAGTGGCGACCGGTTGGGGCCCGCCGGTGCTAGTGAAAGGCTTGGCTGTGTCATTGGCTAACGGGGAGCGCTGGTTTACGGCACGAAGGGCCATTTCATCGCTTTCCTTCAGTGGGATAGAGGAAGGCGGATACTCCGATCGCTCGCGTGGCTGATTGTGCACCAATTGCGGGCCGCCTTCGGTCTCGGGCGATTTCTCACTGCTTCCCGCCAGATCGGCGGTCGTGAGTTGTTCGTCTCTCTTGAGCTCTCTCATTATGCAACCTCTCTCCTTGTCTCGGGTCTGCGCCCATCCAAAAGGTCCTCAAAAAGCGACCGGTAATAAATCATTGCTTGCCGCAGGTCCTCCGTAGTGGCCTGGCCCTGGCGATGCCGCACTGCGATTTCATGGGCAGCGCGATAGTTATCGACAACCTGGGCATGGTCAACCGAAAGATCGGCTGCCCGCTGCTCGAAATCTGCCATGGGGTATCCGCGAACGCCCATCAGCGAGGCAACGGTGTCATCTGCATCGATCACCGCAAGTCTGGGATCATCGACAAAACGCGACTGCACAACCCGCCAGCGATTGGCGTACCGTTGCCTTTCAGCATCATCGAGTTCGCGAATGTGGAACTTCTCTACGCGTTTCTCCCGCTCGTGGAGTAAAGTTTGTGCTTCCCGCTCCGATCCACGCTCCTGCACCGCTCGTTCGTATTCCCCTCCGAAGCGCTGGCGGAGAGCAGCTTTTCTCCGCTGCGCTATGGCCACAGCAATCACTACTACAATCACCAGGATGGCCACCACTATGAGACCAAGTACCTTGGGATCCACTTGCATGGAGATCTCCTCAAAACTTTCGGATCATTTAGGTTTAGGTTCTTCCGTTTAGTTAGAGGGCAGTCTGAAGAGCGGGTGTTGTCCTGCTAAGGTCTTTTGCGGGTTCGATTGCGTTAACGTGATACCGCCGCTGTAACAATTACCCATTGCCTCCACTTCCTACGCGGCCGGTATTGAAGCCATAAATCGTCGCAGATTTTGAAACGATGAAAATAAAAGGCTTACCGCCCGCTTCTTGCGGGATGGGTTTGGCAGCCAAGTTGTAATAGGCATAAGGTTGCCGCGCAAAGCTATTGCTCGAAAGTTGCAAGGGTCGCGACGATGGTCGAGCTTAGCATGAACAGCGCGGCTCGCATGTGTGGCACCTTGTGCCAAAGGATTCTGGGAGGAACTCTCTAATGAAGTCTCGTATTCTGTTTACCTTGCCGTTGGCGGCTTGCCTGATATTGCCGGCAATGGCGCAGCAGGCGCCGGCTGACAATCAGCAGCAGCCCGTTGCTACATCATCGTCCAGTAACCCGCAGTCCACCTCGTCTTCTTCGAACTCAACTGCTTCAAGCCAGGACGTGAGCTCCGATCAGAACATGACAGCACGGCAGCCACTTGAGCCCGAGCTGCGGCAGGGATTCTGGGGCAAGCTAAATCCCTTCGCTCGCAAGAAATACGTGCAGCGTCAGCTCAGTCCGATTCGCAACCGGGTAAATGAGCTTGACGATCTCACCGCAGCCAACACTAAGGAGATTAAAGACGTCGATGCGCGGGCGCAGGAAGGCATTCGCCAGGCATCCGCCAAGGCTACGGAAGCTGACCAGCACGCGACAGATGCCGGAAACCGCGCCCAGCAGGCCAATCAGACTGCCCTGCAGGCTAGTAATCGCCTGAATACGGTCGAACAGGTAGTCGGCAACATTGATCAATACCAGCTCACCTCGCAGACCGAGATCCGCTTCAAGCCGGGACAGACGACGCTGAGCCCGAAGGCGAAGGAAGCTCTCGACGGCATGACCTCGAACTTAAAGGATGAGAAGGGTTACGTCATCCAAGTGCAGGGATTCTCCAGCAGCCGCGGGCAGGCAGGCATCCAGAGCTCGCAGGCGCTGGCGAACTCCGTGGTGCGTTACCTGGTTACGAAGAACGAGATTCCTGTGTACAGGGTTTACGTCCTGGGGATGGGAAATGCGACCGTCGCCTCGACTAGCGGCAACGGAGCGGCGACGGCCTCTCATCGCAATCGCGTGGAAATTAGCCTGCTGAAGAATGATGTCGATCAGCTCGCCTCGGCTACGCAGCCGGGCGGCGAGATGAATCCGAATATGCAAGCGCCGCGCAGCAATTATTCTGCGCCCTCCAACTATCAATCCACTCCAACCCAATCGCAATCGAACAGCATGAATTCGGCTCCGGCAAACACCAATCCTCCACAATAGCAGCACTAGGTGAATCGAGCCGTTTGCGAAGCCCCTCGCGAAAGTGAGGGGCTTTTGCTATTAGGTGAGCGGAGCTGGCTGCTGAGGTTTTATAAGGTTGAAGTTTCGCCGGTGAGCTCAGCGCCTTTCCGCTAGAGGCGGAAATACTTTTCCGTGAAGTGGTCCTAGTCTTCGCCCACTCGAAGGACCGCCAGAAAAGCCTCTTGCGGGATGTCGACGCGGCCGATGCGCTTCATGCGCTTCTTGCCTTCCTTCTGCTTTTCCAGCAGCTTGCGCTTGCGGCTGATGTCGCCGCCATAACACTTGGCGATGACATTCTTGCGCAGGGCCGCGACAGTCTCGCGAGAGATGATCTTGGCGCCGATGGCCGCCTGGATGGCAACTTCGAACATCTGCCGCGGGATCAGTTGTCTCATCTTGGAGACCAAGGCCTTGCCGCGTTCATAGGCAAAGTCACGATGCACAATGATGGAAAGCGCATCCACAGGATCGCCTGAAACCAGGATGTCGAGCTTTACCATTGGCGACTCCCACATTCCCGCGAGGTGATAGTCGAGCGAAGCATAGCCGCGCGAGATCGTCTTCAGCTTGTCGTAGAAGTCGAGCACAATCTCGTTCAGCGGCAACTCGTAATTCAACATCACGCGCGTGGAGCTTACATACTCGAAGCCTTTCTGCTTGCCGCGCTTGTCTTCCACCAACTTCAGGATGCCACCAACGTATTCTTCATTGGTAAGAATGGTGGCCAAGATCACAGGCTCCTCGATCTTCGCGATCTCGCTGGGATCGGGCCAGCGCGAGGGATTATCCACCTCAATCACGGTACCGTCAGTGAGCGTGATCTTGTAGCGCACGCCCGGAGCCGTCGTAATAAGGTCGAGATTGTATTCGCGCTCCAGCCGCTCCTGGATGATCTCCATGTGCAACAGGCCGAGGAAGCCGCAGCGAAAACCGAAGCCCAGAGCCACCGAACTTTCCGGCTCGAAGAAGAAGGACGAATCGTTGAGACGCAGTTTTTCCAGTGCCTCGCGCAGCAGAGTGTGCTCGTGCGCATCAACCGTGTACAGGCCAGCGAAGACCATGGGCTTCAACTCTTCGAAGCCCGGAAGCGGTTCGATCGCAGGATGATGATCGTCGGTGATGGTGTCGCCGATCTTGCAGTCGGCAACCGTCTTGATGGTGGCCGTCAGAAAACCAACTTCACCAGCGGATAGCTCGTCCACTTCGATCGGCTTGGGAGTAAGTACGCCGAGGGTCTCTACGTCGAAGGTGCGGCCATTCGACATCAGGCGAATACGCTGGCCCTTGTACAGAATGCCTTGAATGACGCGCGCCAGGACGACCACTCCACGATAGGAATCGAACCAGGAATCGAAGATGAGTGCCTGCAGTTGATTGCTAGCCCGCCCCTTGGGCGGAGGAATGCGCTGCACCACCGCCTCCAGCACCTCCGGCACGCCTACACCGGTCTTGGCGCTGATGGCCAGAGCATGCGACGCATCCAAGCCGACGGCGCTCTCGATCATCTCTTTGGTGCGATCGATGTCGGCGCTCGGCAAATCGATTTTGTTGATGACGGGAATGATCTCCAGCCCGTTGTTGATGGCGATATAAGCGTTCGCGAGAGTTTGGGCCTCGACACCTTGCGATGCATCCACCACCAGCAGCGCACCTTCGCACGAAGCGAGCGAGCGCGAGACTTCGTAGCTGAAGTCCACATGGCCGGGGGTGTCAATCAGATTGAGCTGATAAGTCTTGCCGTCGGCCGCAGGATACATCATGCGGACCGAATGCGCCTTGATGGTGATACCGCGCTCCCGCTCCAGGTCCATCGCGTCGAGCACCTGCGCCTGCATTTCGCGCGCCGTCAGCGAGCCGGTGAGCTCGAGCAGGCGGTCGGCAAGCGTGCTCTTCCCATGATCAATATGGGCGATGATGGCGAAGTTTCGGATGAGTGATGGATCCATGCGAGATAGCTGGGCGCTAGCTTGATTCTACAGGAGAAAAGCGAGGCGCACGGTGCACCACGTCTTAGCCTAAGCGGTGTCAAGACATGTAATCGACGTGCCTTGAGCAGCAAACCTACAAGGAGGCTGAAGTCCAGCCCGAAGGGCGAAACAAACTTAGCCCAGGACGTGAGTCCTGGGTAAATCACCGACAAGAATTGTGAGCCCCTTCAGGGGCGACACCGGCTTCAGTGCGAACGAACCTCCACGCGCACCGCATAGCCATCTTCGTCCGACCGCAACACTTCCCGCCAACCTTCCTCTAAGTTGGGCAATGATCGTCCGCGCTCCAGCGCGGCTTGTATAGGATTTTCGGATTGGTCGCTGGGACACTGCATGGTCAGCACGCCGTCGCCGTATTGCGCATCCGCCGTTCGTTCGCCATTGGTCACGTACTGCTTGCGCAGTTGCAGCAGTTGCCGATACCACTCCAGCATGTCGCGGTTCTCCTGCGCAGTTGCCCATGTCAACTTCGAGCGCCGAAATGTCTGTCGGGTCTTCCGGGTCGGGCACTTCGCTGAAGTCGAAATCTTTGAACTCGCTGCGCCGGCCCTCGGCTGACGGCCTTTCTCAGATCCGGATCCTGGAAGTCGGCGAAGAACTGGAAAGGCGCTGTCTCGTCGTACTCCTCTCCCATAAACAGCAGACGGAGTATGCGGGGCCAACAGCAGCAGCGCTGCCGCCAGTTTTCGCGCGCCTCGTGGAATCGAGCGTGCTCAGCCGTTCGCCCTTCGCGCGATTGCCGACCTGGTCGTGGTTCTGAAGGCTGATGACATTTGCCGGCAGCGGCACATCCTTCGCGCTGGTGCCGCGCGGAGCATTCCAGAAAGGATAATGCTGGCCCTGGTAAACATATCCTTCGCGCAGGGCGCGCGCGATCTGCTCGGGCTCGCCGAAGCCCTGGTAATATCCCTGCCGCTCGCCGGTGAAGTAGGCATGCACGGCATGATGAAAGTCGTCGCTCCAAACAGCGTTCAATCCATAGCCGCCTCTGTTGGGCGGCTCGCGTATAGCGCGAATCGTTTTCGTCGGTCTCGGCAATCACGTTGACACGTGCGTCCCAATTCGCGCGCCAGCGCCTGCACCCGTTCCTGGATCTCGGCGAGGATGTGCTTTGGCGAATCGTCTTTGATGGTCTGCACCGCGTCCAGCCGCAGGCCGTCGAGATGATACTCGCGAATCCAGTACAGCGCGTTCTCTACTACGTAGCGGCGCACATGCTCGCAGCCAGCGGTGTCGTAGTTCACCGCTTCTCCCCACGGCGTTTTGTGATGCGCGGTGAAGTACGGGCCGAAGTTGCGCAGGTAATTGCCTTCCGGCCCGAGATGGTTGTAGACCACGTCGAGAATGACCGCCAGCCCAATGCGATGCGCGGCATCGACGAATCGCTTAAAGCCGTCGGGACCGCCGTAGTTCGCCTGTACGGCATAGGGCGAGACGCCGTCGTATCCCCAATTGCGCGCGCCCGGGAACGCCGGCACCGGCATCACCTCGACCACCGTGATTCCCAACTGCTTCAGGTATTCCAGCTTCGCGATGGCGCCGTCGAAGGTGCCTTCGGGCGTGAAGGTGCCGACGTGCAGTTCGTAGATGACGTAATCGCGAAGAGCGAGCCGCGCCATGCATCGTCGCTCCACTGAAATGCCGAAGGATCGACGATCTCGGATGGGCCGTGCACGCCTTCGGGAAGAAAGCGTGAGACGGGATCAGGAATCGGCGGACCATCGTCGAGAACGTAAGCGTAACGGTCGCCCGCAGCCGCCGCGGCGGTGGCGACGAAATCTTCACCATCGCGCCGCATCGGGATGTCTTGCGGCGTCTGCGCCGGCGCGCGTCAGAGCGAAGCGTGATCGTCGTGTGGGATCGGCGCCCACACGCGAAATTCGGCTTCCTCGCCGCGCAGCGTCGCGCCGTAGGAAAGAGTTTGACTTGCGGCGGTTCACCCAACATCAGACGTGCGTAGCAGGTGAAGGGATGCTTTCGATCGCACTCGCTGGATAGAATCAGGATGCATGCCTCTGATTCTGGCTTCCGCTTCGCCACGCCGCGCTGAGCTTTTGCGAAACGCGGCGATCTCGTTCACGGTTGACCCAGCCCACGTGCCGGAGCAGCCCGCCGCTCACGAGAAGCCGGTCGACTACGCGCAACGACTGGCCCGCGACAAGGCGCGTGCGGTGTTCGCGCGCCATCCCGAGAGCGCGGTGCTGGGCGCTGACACTGTCGTGGTCGTCGATCGGCATCTGCTGGAGAAGCCGACCGACAAAGCCGACGCTGCGCGCATGTTGCGGCTGCTCTCGGGACGAACTCATCAGGTGATCACGGGCGTGTGCCTGCTGGCGCCAGACTTCGAGCGAACCGAAGCCGAGATCACGCAGGTAGTGTTCAGTGCGCTGTCGGAGGCGGAGATTGCTGCCTATGTCGCCAGCGGCGAGCCGATGGACAAAGCCGGGGCGTACGCCATCCAAGGAATGGCTTCGCGCTGGGTGGAACGCATCGAGGGCTGCTACTTCAATGTGGTAGGACTTCCGGTGCCGCGGGTTTATCGCATGTTGCGCGCAGCGGAAGGTGCGACCGAACTGGCGCTGTTGTGAAGAGATCGCAGGAAGGCGCAGCGAAAAACGGCATTAGGAAATTGAGGTTCCCCGCATCTCACAAGGAACCACGGGCAATTTCGCTACTACGACTTCTTGTCTTCGGTCGGGTTCGGGGGCGGGGTCGTTGTCGGATTACTCTCGTTCATCGACGACTTGAAGTTGCGAATGCCTTCGCCCAGACCTTTGCCCAATTCTCCCAGCTTTTTCGGACCGAAGATAAGCAGGGCAATGGCGACGATGACCAGCAGCTCGGGCAAGCCAAGCTTTCCACCAAACATAAGTCCTCCGGTCAGCCCGCTTTGCGGCTAGCGGAGTATAGCGGGCTTCTGCCCAGATTCTAGGCTTTCGGATAGGTCGCGTCAAAGAATCTTGCGGTGAGAACAGCCGATTTCTCGCTTCGCTTGTAAAGACAATTCTGGAAGGGTGACCGTTAATCCTAATCACCCTCAGCGGTCCGCTATTCGATGGCCTCAATCAATCCGGCCAGCAGCGCTGCCCGGCGCGGCAGTTCGGCGGCGACAACCGATTCATGAGTGGCGTGCGCGCCCTCGCCAACCGCGCCTAATCCGTCGAGCGTCGGAATCCCGATTCCGCCGGTGAAGTTGCCGTCCGAGCCGCCGCCGACCGCGATCTCCGCCAAAGCGAAACCCAGCTCGCGAGCAATTTTCCGCGCCAGCTCGAACAGCGCGACCACTTGTTTCGTCCGCTCCATCGGCGGACGATTGATGCCGCCCTCGATCTCGATCCTGCATTTCGGATTGACCGGCCGCAGGCGGCGTATCTTGCGCTCCATCACCGCGCCATCCGCTTTTTTGGCGATGCGAAGGTCCACCTCAGCCACGGCTTCCGCGGCGATGACATTGGTGCGCGTGCCTCCGCGAACGACTCCAACATTGAGCGTGATGCCGCGTTTCAGATCGGTCAGCCGCGAGATGCGCCTGAATTTGATGCGCCAGTTCAAGAATCGCGCTCTGCCCTTTTTCAAAGTCGAGCCCGGAGTGCGCTGCCTGTCCGGTGATCTTCACGACGAACGATCCGACACCTTTGCGCGCAGTCTTCAGCGCGCCTCCGGGGCCGGAAGGCTCGCACACCAGGACCGCCGCGCATTGGCGCGCAAGCTTCTCGGTAAGCGCGCGCGAGCTGGCGCTGCCTCCTTCTTCGTCGGAAACCAGGAGCACCGTCACCGGGCGAGGCAAGCCGCCTCGGATTTCGCGCAATGCCCAGAGCGCAAACATCATCTGCGCAATGCCGCTCTTCATGTCGAAGACGCCGGGCCCGTAGAGCCGGCCGTTCTCCTCGCGCCACGGCATGGTCCGAAGTGTTCCGACGTCGTACACGGTATCGAAGTGGCCGAGCAGCAGAACTGGCTTGCGGCCTTTGCCGCCGGAGAAATCTACTTGCAGGTGGTTTCCGGCCGAACGTTGGCGATGAATGTTGACGCGACCACCCAGGCACTCGAACTCGCCCGCCAGGTATGAGCACAGATCGTCGCAGGCGGGCTTGTTCTGCGTCGGCGATTCGCGCAGGACCATCTCGCGCACGCTCGCGATCATTTCGGGTTGGCGCTCGGTCAACCAGCGCAAGACGTCGCGATAATCAGAGTTCGCTGGCCGCCTTCGGTTTCGCCATGTTTCTCAAGTGCTCCTATTGCTGCGATGCTCTCGCGTCCCAGACTCGCTGTTCTGGAATGTATAATCTGGACTTTCACAGGACCAGTGATGAGTGAATCCGGTAAAACCTGCGCCCGACGGCGGCGACAATCTCACGCTCGACATCCAGGACATACTGCGCATCCTGCCGCACCGCTTTCCGTTCCTGCTGGTCGACCGCATCATCCATCTCACGCGCACCAAGCGTATCGTGGCAATCAAGAACGTTACCATCAACGAACCGTTCTTTGCGGGACACTTTCCCGATCATCCGATTATGCCGGGCGTGCTGGTGGTGGAAGCCATGGCCCAGGCTGGCGGCGTTCTGTTGTTGACCGAATTTCCTGACCGTGACGAAAAGCTGTTGCTGTTCACCGGCATCGAGCGCGCGCGTTTCCGCCGGCCGGTGATACCCGGAG
This sequence comes from uncultured Acidobacteriaceae bacterium, assembly GCA_963755865.1. GTDB lineage: Bacteria > Acidobacteriota > Terriglobia > Terriglobales > Acidobacteriaceae > Bog-257. The sequence goes on from CAVWLY010000030.1 coordinate 77,542, forward strand.
ACCAGCTTCGCATCGAGGTGGACGTATTGGCGTGGCGCGGGACCGCAGGCCGCATGCAAGGCAAAGCGTATGTCGGCGACAAGCTGGCTTGCGAAGCGGTCGTAACCTGCCGTCTGCTGAATCGTTCCCGAAACCGGCGGAAGCCGCGCCCGGAGCTCGCTCCCGCAATCGAACAGTCGTAATTTCCCGATGAACATTCACCCGACGGCCATCGTCGATCCCGCCGCGAAGGTCCCTGCATCCTGCAGCATCGGGCCGTATTGCACGGTGGCTGCAGGCGTGGAGATGGGCGAGAACTGCGAACTGGTTTCGCACGTCGTGTTGGGAGGTCCCAGCCGATTCGGCAACGACAACAAAATTTATCCTTTCGCCGCGCTCGGCATGGATCCGCAGGACACCACCTACGCCGGCGAGCCGACGCGGCTGGAGGTGGGCGACCATAACGTCATCCGCGAGTATGTCACCATCACTCGCGGGACCGCGAAAGGCGGCGGCGTGACCCGCATTGGCAGCCATGTGTGGATCATGGCCTATGCGCATATCGGGCACGATTGCTCGATCGGCGATCATGCCATGCTGGTCAACGCGGCGACCCTGGCAGGTCACGTTACGGTCGAAGAGTGGGCGGTGGTGGGCGCGCTGTGTCCGGTGCATCAGTATGTTCGAGTCGGCGCCCACGCGTATGTCGGCGGTGGGACCACGATCACGCAGGATGTGCTGCCCTACTCCATGACCAGCGCCGAACGCGACACCCACGCCTACATGCTGAACAAAGTGGGATTGCAGCGTCGCGGATTTTCGCGCGAGCGCATCGCCAAGCTGCATCATGCGTTCAAAGTTTTGCTGGCATCCAAGCTGAATACGTCGCAGGCGCTGGAGAAGCTGCGGTCGGAAGGCGCGCAGGGCGACGATGTGGAGGCGCTGTTGAGGTTCATCGAGAGCTCGGAGCGGGGAATCATCAAGTAGAGTCAGTAGTCAGTGGCCAGTTGCAGCAGATTCCCAGGTTCGCCTCGGTCGAAAAGCGGGCCCCGGGGAATGAATGAGCAGTATAGGGGTCCTTCGACTCGCTGCGCTCGCTCAGGATGACAGCCTAATAGAGGTCTCCATCTCCTTGGGTGAGTCGAAGGTCCATGTGATGATCGTAATAATTCCAACAGCGAACGCCTACTGGCTACCGGCAACTTACAACTCAGAACTGACCACTGACCACTGGCTACTGACTACTGACAACTGACAACTGACAACCGGCAACTGACAACTTCCATCATGTCAGAAACATCGCAGCGGCGAATCGGTCTCATCGCAGGCAACGGCAAGTTCCCATTGCTGGTGCTGGATGCTGCTCGCTCCCAGGGCATGCAGGTTGTCGTCGCCGCCATCAAGGAAGAGGCGTCGCCCGAAATTGAGCATCGCGGCGCGGCCGCGGTTTACTGGCTATCGTTGGGCGAGCTGTCGCGACTCATCGACACCTTCAAACAAGAAGGCGTGACGCGCGCAATCATGGCCGGCCAGGTGAAACATAAGCAGATCTTCAGCAGCATCAAGCCTGACTGGAAGCTCGCCAAACTGCTGCTTTCGCTAACCACGCGCAATACCGACTCGCTGATCGGCGCAGTCAGCAAAGTTCTCGCGGATGAAGGCATCACGCTGATGAATTCCACTGCGCTGCTGGAGCCCATGCTCGCCAGCGAAGGAGTTTTGACGCGGCGCGGGCCGAGCGACTCTGAGCGAACCAACATTACCTATGGACGCGCGGTTGCGGACCATCTCTCGCGCTTCGACATTGGCCAGACCGTGGTCATCGCTGAAGCCGCGTGCGTTGCCGTGGAAGCCATGGAAGGCACCGACGCAACCATCCTGCGTGCCGGCGAAATCATGAAGTCGCCGTCGCTGGGCGAAGAGCCATCGACGCTTAGCCGCGCGCTGACCGTGGTGAAGGTCGCCAAGCCGAACCAGGACATGCGCTTCGATGTGCCGGTCGTCGGTCTGAATACGATCGAGACCATGAAGCAGGCGGGCGCAACCTGCCTGGCGCTCGACGCCGGACGATGCCTGTTGCTGGATCGTGAAGCTCTTCTTTCGGCGGCCAATGATGCGGATATTTGTGTCATCGCGGAGACGCCGGTCAGACATATGCCGCACCACAGTGCGCCGTAGCTTCCAGGCTGAGAATCTACGGAGTTGAACCGCGGATGTCGCGGATCGTCCTTTGAAACTTGAGGCACTGCTTTCGATAATCGACCGCGAAGTTTTCTTGATCTGCGTTATCTGTGCTGTCCGCGGTAAGCTTTGTTTTTGCCTCTCGCACAGCTTTGGGCGACAATCGCAGCATGGCAAATACCCGCCCCCTGCGCGTCGGAGTGGTCGGCGCCGGGGCTTTTGGCCGCAATCACGCGCGCATTTATCGCGAACTTCAGTCCGATCCTTCGCAGAACATCGAGTTTGCTGGGATCGTGGATATCGATTTCGCACGCGCACAAACCGTCGCTAAGGAATTCGGTGTCACCGCATTTCACTCGCTCGACGCCTTCATCGCGTCTGACGTGGAGGCGTGCTCGGTCGCAGTGCCCACCGCTGCGCATCTCGAGGTCGCACGGCACTTGATGGAGAACGGCGTTGACGTGCTGATCGAAAAGCCGCTGGCGACCACCGTCGCCGAGGCCGATGACCTGATTGCCATCGCTGATCGCCACAAACGAATTGCGCAGGTCGGCCATCTCGAGCGCTTCAATCCCGCGGTGCGCGCCACTTTCCCGTTGCTCACGCAGCCCATGTTTTTTGAAGTACATCGCCTCAGCGTTTTCAGTCCGCGCTCGCTCGACGTGGATGTGGTCCTCGATCTGATGATCCACGATCTCGACATCGTGCTGGCGTTCGTGCAATCGCCGGTCAAGGAGGTACGCGCGGTCGGCTTGCCGATCCTCTCGCAGAAGGTGGACATCGCCAACGTGCGCATGGAATTCGAATCGGGCTGCGTGGCCAACTTCACCGCCAGCCGGGTCAGCACCGAGCGGGTTCGCAAGCTGCGCTTCTTTCAGCCGCGGCAATACGTTTCGCTCGACTACTCGCGGCAGGATGTACTGGTGCTCACGGTGGATGACTTACATCTCGACCCAGCCGGCATGGATCCGTTTAATCCGGCAAGTGTGGCCGCCAGCGCGCTTCCCGGCATCACACCGTTCAGGCCGGCGGTGGAGCAGCAAGAGCCGCTGCGGGCGGAGTTGAGCAGCTTCCTGCGCGCGGTGCGCAATCGCTCGCAGCCCGAGGTGACGCTGGAAGATGGCCGCCGGGTCCTCGCGCTGGCGATGCAGATCGTGGACGCCATTGCGGAACATAGCCGCCGGGCGCATTTAGCGGAGTTGACTCGCACGCCGAGCTAGCCTACGCTTTTCGAAACCCCGATGTCGGATGAACCGGTCACCATTGCGAAGTTTCTAACCCTTGGCGAAGCCAAACTGGCGCAAGGCAAGCTGATCTCTGCCGGAATCTCGGCGTTCGTGTGCGACGAGAACATGCATGCCATGAATTGGCACATGGGCATGGCGCTGGGCGGCATCCGTTTGCAGGTGCCCGACAGCCAGGTGGTGCGCGCGCTGGAAGTCCTGGACGATTTCGAGCCGGACGAATCCGTCGAAGTGGAGACGACAGAGGACGGCGACGAAGAAATGGAAGAGGTCGCGTGCTGTCCGGAATGCGAGTCGCTGGAGATTCGCGAGGTGGGCGGCGCGAACCCGCGCCAGATCGCGCTTTGGTCGGCGGCTATTCCGTTCCCCGAACCTCCCACGCAGGAGACGCATCGCTGGAGATGCCTGTCGTGCGGCTACCAGTGGCGCGAAGCCGAGGAGTAGGCCAAAGCAAACCCTCCGTACAGTTCAGAGGTCCATGAAGTTACGAACGATTTGGCGGCCATGCTCGGTAAGCACACTCTCCGGATGAAACTGCACACCTTCGACCAGGAACTTGCGATGGCGCAATCCCATGATCACGCGGTCACCGTCGCGGTCGGTGCAGGTGGCGGAGATTTCCAGTTCCTCGGGCAAATCCTTCTCCTGGACGATCAGCGAGTGATAGCGAGTGGCCGTCATGGGCGAAGGAATGCCATGGAAAATCGTTTTGCCGTCGTGTTCGACGGAACTAGTTTTGCCGTGCATGAGGTTGGCGGCGCGAACGACTCTTCCGCCAAAGGCTGCACCAATCGCTTGGTGGCCAAGGCAGACACCCAGAAGGGGCACGCGTCCGGCGAAGTGGCGGATGAGTTCGATGCTGATTCCGGCATCCTGTGGCGTACATGGGCCGGGAGAGATCACGATGCGATCAGGGTGAAGCTGGTCGATTTCGTCGACCGTAATCTGGTCGTTGCGGCGCACAACCACCTGAAGCCCTAATTCCCCGATGTATTGCACGAGGTTGTAGGTGAAGGAATCGTAATTGTCGAGAACGAAAATCATAAGTCAGTTTCGAGTTTCTAGTTTCGAGTTTCAAGCAAAGACGCTTCTTCTTTCGGGAATCCACGAGTGTACAGGTAGACGCTTTTCACCAGCGTCATCGACTTCTGCCACGCAATCAGATCTTTGTAGGAATGAGACACTCTTTTTCTCGGACCTTGAAGCTTGAAACTCGGCACTACCCTCACCCGCCTGCACTCTCACACGCTCTAAGTAACGCACTCGCCTTATTCATGCACTCCTGGTATTCGCTTTCGGGATCGGAGTCGGCGACGATACCCGCGCCAGCCTGAAGGTAGGCGCGGTCGCGATGCAGAACCATGGTGCGAATAGCGATACAGGAATCCAGATTGCCCGCGTAATCGGCGTAGAGAACCGAACCTCCATAGACGCCGCGGCGCACCGGCTCCAACTCCTCAATGATCTCCATGGCTCGAACTTTGGGCGCACCGCTCAGCGTGCCGGCGGGGAAACAGGCCGCCAATGCGTCCAAGGCATCGAGGTCGCCACGCAACTCTCCTTCGAGCGCCGAGACCAGGTGCATGACGTGCGAGTATTTCTCCACGTACATCAGGTCGCGGACCTTCACGCTGCCATATTCGCTCACTCGGCCCAAGTCGTTGCGCCCCAAATCCACCAGCATCACATGCTCGGCGCGCTCTTTTTCGTCGCTGCGCAACTTCGCAATCAGTTGTTCGTCTTCGGCGGGGGTGGCTCCGCGCTTGTGGGTGCCGGCGATAGGACGATACTCCAGCTTTCGTCCCGACACGCGCACCAGCATTTCGGGGGACGCGCCCACCACCTGCATGTCGTCCAGCTTCAGGTAGAACATGTACGGCGACGGATTCACCGTCCGCAAAGCGCGATAGATCTGGAAGGGCTCGGCAGGCGGCTTGAAGTCGAGGCGTTGCGAAAGCACGACCTGAAAGACATCGCCGGCGGCAATGTACTCCTTGGCGCGGCGAACACTGGCGACGAACTTGTCATGCGAGGTGGAGTTGTGGACCTTGATGGTTTTATTTCGGTCGTTGGATGACCAATCGAAATTGTGGGCACGTACTCCGCGGGCGAGTTTGTTTTCGATCGCAGCGATGTCGGCCAGGGCACGATCGTAGGCCTTTCGCGGTGATTCCGCGCTGACATCGGCAGCTGCGATGATGTGCAATTGGTGCCGCAGATGATCGAACGCCAGCAGCCGGTCGTAAAACGTGAAGACACAATCTGGCAAGTCCGACATCGTCTTTGGCATGTTCGGGCAGACGTTCGAACTGCCGTCACCATGTCGTAGGCAAAGTATCCTACACAACCAGAGGTGAATGGCGGCAAGTTGGGCAGCGTCGCCGGACGATACTGCCGCAGGCAGGCGCGCAACAATTCGATTACGCTGCCCTGACTGCGCTCCACCGAGGAGCCGCACCGAATCTCCAAAGAACTACCGCGCGCGGTCACGACCATTCGAGGCTGCGCGCCCAAAAAAGTGTAGCGGCCAATCTTCTCGCCGCCTTCAACCGACTCCAGCAGGAAGGCGTATTTCTGCTTCGCCGCCAGGCTCAGGAAAGCTCCGACTGGCGTCAGCAAATCTGCGCTCAGTGTTTTCGCGACCGGGATCAGCGAGTGCTCGCGGCTGAGCTGCAAAAAGCTTTTGTAGTCGGGAATCACCATAGGTGTATGCGCGTGCTGCCGAGATTAATGCCTTCTTGCAGCATTTGCAATCATCAGCTCTTAGCGATTAGCCCTTAGCTTTTAGTATCCAGACTTTGGCCTACGGTTTGGGGAAGTGCACCCACTAGAGAGGTTTTCGTGCCGCTAGGAGCTGAGAGCTAATGGCCAGCCTCACCCTTTGTTTCCGGTAGCTCCGTGCATCTTTGCGCGATCAATCAACATCTGCACCTGGTCCTTTTGCGGATAGTCAGGGTTAGTCTGCAAGAGTTTTTCCCAGGCTACAATTGCGCCTTTGGGGTCCTTCTTGCCCTGCCATTTGACGATCCCAAGATTAAACAGCGTTGGCGCATGATTCGGGCCGGATGGTAAGGGCTTTCTCGAAGCTTGCGATGGCCTTGTCGGCATTGCCGGTATACCAATACGCGGTGCCAAGATCAGTGCGGACATCGGCATTGTCAGGTTGAATGTTGATGGCTTTTTCGTAGTACTCGATCGCTTGCGGGTAAGCCTGGCTGTCGTAGTAGAGATTGCCCAGCTTTACTACCGTGTCAAAGTCGTTTGGGTTGGTCTTGAGTTGAGCCAGTAGGGGTTCGGCTGCCTTCGCCACCATTTCTGGCGACGGAGCCTGCTGTTGCTGGGTGCTCCCGATCCCGGGCAATTGTGCCGAACCCATGGGAGCGTTGCCCATTCCGGCGGGAGCGGAAGCGGAAGAGCCTGCACACTTTCGCCAGCCGTTGAAACTGGAGCCGATCCGCGGGCAAAGTAGCCTACCGCAATTCCGATGGCCAGCGTGATCACCGCCAGCGTGTAAGCTTGCACGTTGCTGAAGGCCAGGTTGGATTTGCCGTTGTTGTTTTGTACAGCTTGAGACATGTGTCGTACTCCTTGGCGGTTAGCATTTAGCATTTAGCAATTGGCATTTGGCATTTAGCACTTGGCATTTAGCTATTTCGGACTTAAATGAATCTCTATGTAGCCAGGGTCATGCCTGCTTTGCGTGGACCTTCTCGTCCTTCTGTTTGCACCTTCAAAATAAGCCGGTTCAGCATGCGCCTCATTTCAGCGACATCATTTGCCAGCCCTTGGTGCGTTTCTGGGCACAGATACTCTAAGTCTCTCGCGAGCAGAAGGAAGTACTCCAGCTCGCTCGCCGAGCCCATGGCGATAGCAAAAAACCGACCGAACTCAGGATTGCCAGACCGCCCGCACCCTTCAGTGATGTTTGCCGGTACCGATGAACTGCAACGCCGCAATTGGCTGACCATCCCATAGGTTTCTTCACGCGGGAAAGTCTTGGTGCAGCGGTAGACCGCTAGAGTGATATCGTGCGCCCGCTGCCAAACTTGCAAATCCCGAAAGTCCTTCACTACTGTCATTCCCCTAAAGATACGATTTTGCTAGATGCTAAGTGCTAAATGCTAAGTGCTGCCTTCTAGTTTTTGGTGCCGGCGCCAACCTGTAAGGGTTGTTCAAGGTGAAACAGGCGGCCCACCGCTGCGGTCAGCACGTCCTGCTCATTCCTTTCTGGAAGTTCCTTCAGTTCACGGGCCAGGGAACTGGCAATTCGTTGCGTTATGTGAATTGTAAGCGTTGTGAGTGCCTGGTCCTGATCTTCCGTGAAAGGTCCAAATTCCTGGCGAAGGGTTTCCAATTCCTGCCGGCAAAGTTCATCGAGACGTTGGCGCAGGGCCACGATGGTCGGGACTACTCGTTCCGCCATCAGTTTGCGACGAAAGCCATGCACTTCCGCCTGCACAATCTTTTCCGCAGCTTCGGCGGCGGCTTGTCGTCCCACCGCGTTGCGTTTCACTACGTGCTCCAGGTCGTCCATGTCGAACAGATGGATGCCTTCCACTCCTCGCACGGCAGGATCGATGTCGCGTGGGACTGCAATGTCGATCATGACCATCGGGGCGTGCTGCCGTTGCTGGGCGATCTCCTGGGCTTCCTTCAGGCTGAGGAGGAAATGCGGACAAGTCGTTGAGCTGACCACAATATCGGCCGTCTTCAGATGCGCCAGGCGATCATCGAATGAAACCGGTCTGCCGCCCATCTTCTTCGCCAACTCCTCGCCGTGGGCCAGCGTGCGGTTCATCACCTTCACTTGGCTGGCGCCGGCTTTTATGAGGTAATGCGCGGCCAGTTCACTCATCTTGCCTGCGCCAATCAGTAAAACTTCGCGGCCTGCCAGGTCTCCGAGGACGTTTCTTGAAAGTTCGACGGTAGCGTAGGGCACCGAAACTGCCGATGAGCCGATCGCTGTCTCCGTCCGGGCGCGCTTGGAAACGGTTAGCGCCTTCTGCATGACGGCGTCGAGGAATCGTCCGGTAGTGCCTGCCTCCTGCGCCAGCGCCCAGGCTTGCTTTACCTGGCCGGTGATTTCCGGTTCGCCCAGCACCATGGAATCCAGGCTGGAAGTCACACGGAAGATATGGGTGAGGGCTACGTCATCCATGAGACGATAAAAGTGCGACCATTCACAAAGCTTGATTTGATACTCCTGGGTCAGGAACCGTAATACGGAATTGGCAGCGGTGGGAACGTCGCTGGCCCACAGTATGAACTCAGTGCGATTGCAGGTAGTTACGACGATTACCTCTTCGACGCCTTCCGAGCGGACCAACTGATGAAGGGCGTCGTAGCGGCGTGCTTCGCTGATCCAGAAACGCTCGCGAACGGCGACCGGTGAGGTTCGGTAGTTCAGGCCAATCACTGCCAGCGTCGGTTCCACGGAAGACCTCTCTCGAAAGGGGATTACCTTTGGTAAAAGCACAATGGATGCCAAACCAAGCGAGCCACTTAGAGCGTGATTAAGTCCCTTACAGTTCAAAGATTCGGAGTCCTGCGACGGGCCTTAGCCGATGCCCTGCCTTGGCAGGTTTTGCGGCATATCACGCGTTCAGAGCGTTTTTTCGCTCCTACTCCCACGGAAAAGGTATGGCGAAATCCATCTCCACGGAGTAGAGTACTTTCGCCGTCATTTAGCGGCATTATTCCGTTCTAACGATCCCCTCGCGGGGTGGTCGGTGAAGGAGACGAAGATAAATATGAAGATGAGACTCTTGCAACGTATCGCTCTGTTCAGCCTGATTGCCGCCCTGGCTCTGCCTTCTCTAGCCTCGGCCCAGGCGAAGGGCCAGGATACCTTCAAAGCCAAATGCGCCATGTGTCACGGCGCCGACGGCAGCGGCGCAACACCCATGGGAAAGTCGATGGGATTGAAGGATATGGGCAGCCCGGCTATCCAGAGCATGTCTGATGCCGATCTGACCGCCACTATCACCAACGGCAAAGGCAAGATGCCCGCTTATAAGGGCAAGTTTACTGATGCTCAGATCAGCGATCTGGTTTCGTACATCCGCACTCTGAAGAAGTAATTCCACGCTTTTTGATGACAGACTTGCCGGCGACTCCGTGGGGAGTCGCCGATTCCTTTTCAGCGCCCCTTCAGGCTGCAGGAAGTGTGCCTTTTCGCATTTACAATAAGCTGACCGGCCACTGACCTGCCCTTCGACCCGCGACGCCCCCACAGCAGCTGCTGCATCATTGTCCATCGCAGAGTTATACTCGCAAACTGCGAGCAAATTGACCTGCTCAGCATCGTGACCAAAGCGAGGAGGCCCGATGAAAGACGACTCTAAGCATAAGCCCGAAAATCCGCCGGGTGTTTCGCGTCGCGATTTCATGAAGATTTCCGGCGTCGGTGTCGCTCTTCCCCTGGTGCTAGGCCCGAAGGTGGTCGAAGCTGCTGGCGAGGAAGTGGCCGTTTATGGACCCGGCAAGGTCCCGATCGCGCTAACTGTAAACGGCAAGAAGTTGACCGCGCAGTTGGAACCACGGGTGACGCTGCTGGATGCTCTGCGCGACAACTTCGATTTGACCGGCGCAAAGCGCGTCTGCGACCGCGGGGTCTGCGGAGCCTGCACGGTGCTGATGGATGGCAAAATCGTTTACGCGTGTTCCGTTCTGGCAATCGATGCGCAAGGCAAGAACATCACCACCATCGAGGGTCTGACGGAAGGCGACGCGCTGACTCCGCTGATGCAGGCCTTCGTCGACCACGACGCGCAGCAATGCGGCTTTTGCACGCCGGGATTCATCGTCGCCACTACTCATTTTCTCGAACAGCACCCTAATCCGAACCAGGAAGACATCCGCCGTGGACTCAGCGGCAATTACTGCCGCTGCGGGACCTACAACGGCATTCGCGCTGTTGCATTGGCCAAGCCGGAAGGGAGAGCGTCATGAGCCAGTACACGTGGCCCGACCCCGCAAGCCGTCCGCTGCTGGGTAAGCGTATTTCGCGAGTTGATGGTCCGATAAAATCTTCTGGCCGCGCGAAATACACCTATGACTACAACCCCGAAGGCTTGCTGGCCGGCAAGATTCTTCGCTGCCCGTATGCGCACGCGCGCATCACCAGCATTGACAGCAGCGCCGCCGAGAAGATGCCCGGCGTAAAGGCAATCAAAGTTGTGCAGCAGCCGGGGACGGAAATTTTCTGGGCAGGTGACGAGGTGGTCGCCGTCGCTGCGGTCGATGAGTCAACCGCCGAGGATGCGATCCGCGCCATCAAGGTGCAGTACGAGGTGCTGCCGCATTTTGTGTCCGACGCGGAACCGCCTAAGAACATTGCTGTCAACAACGGGCCGATCAGCCGCGACGACTTTGAGGACATGGAAGACAACCAGGTCCCGGACGACCAGGTGATCGCGACCATCAAGAAAAATGGCATCAGCTTCAAACCCGATGAAAAATATCTGAAGGACGCGCAGGAATCGGGTGTCGATCGCAAAGTCGTGGACGCACTGCGGACTGCCAAATACGCCGAGGCAAAAACTTCGCGCTCGCCGTACAAGCAGACTGAGAAGAAGACCCAGGGCGATCCCGACAAGGCCTTCACTTCGGCGGCAATGGTTTCCGAAGGCCTCTACGGAGCTTCATGCATCACGCACTGTTGTCTGGAAACTCACGGCATGGCGTCGGAATGGCCTACCGACAAGGACCTTGTGGTGCATGTTTCCACGCAAAACCTCTCCGGCATTGCCGCGCAAGTCTCAGAGCCACTCGGCGTGCCGGCGGGAAATATTCAAGTGCTGCAGCAGTACATTGGCGGCGGATTCGGCAGCAAGTTCAGCCCCGACCGCTGGGGCATCGCCAGTGCGCAACTCTCGAAAGCTGCGGGCGGCAAGCCAGTGAAGATCATGCTGGAACGCGACGTGGAGCAGGAAGTCGCGGGCATGCGTCCATCCGGATTCGGACGCGTAAAGATTGCTGCCGACCACGGCGGCAAACTGGTGGCATGGGAATCACGCTCGTGGGGAACAGGCGGAGTAGGTGGAGGCGGCTCGCCTCCACTGCCGTACATCTTCGAAATTCCCAACCAGCGCAAGGAGCACATCGCCATTTCCACCAACCAGGGAAGCGCCCGCGCGTGGCGAGCGCCCAACCATCCGCAGGCTGCGGTCATCACCATGACAGCGATCGAAGATCTCGCAGCCAAGATGAACATGGACCCGGTGGACTTCATTACTCGCAATCTGGAGCTTACAGGTCCACGTGAAAAGATTTATCGCGATGAGTTTCCCATTGCGGTGGAGCTGATGGAATGGAAGAAGAATTGGCATCCGCGCGGCGATAAAGCCACCGGGCCGGTCAAGCGCGGCCTCGGACTCTCGATGCACACCTGGGGCGGACGTGGACACAATAGCGACTGCGATCTCACGATCAACCCCGATGGCTCGGTCGAAATCAAGATGGCCACCCAGGATCTCGGCACCGGCTGCCGCACCATCATCATGATCGTCGCGGCTGACACGCTGGGCATTCCCATCGACAACGTCAAACTGCTGATCGGCGACAGCCGTTATCCCGTTTCCGGCGCCAGTGGTGGCAGCACAACTTCGGGCGGCGTGACGTCGTCGACGCGACGCGCTGCCGTGGATGCTCGTGATCAGCTTTTCGCCAAAGTGGCTCCCGCGTTGAAAGCACAGCCGGAGGAATTGGAAGCCGTGAATGCAACGGTGCGGGTGAAGAGCGATCCCAGCCGCAGCCTGGGGTGGAAGGAAGCGTGCGCGAAGATCGGCGCCATGCCGATGACGATTCGCGGCAAGAATCCCGACAAGTCGAAACCGCCGGACCTGACCAACAGCGGCGTTGGTGGCGTGCAGATGGCGGATGTCTCAGTGGACACGGAAACCGGCATTGTGCGCGTCAACAAGATGGTTGCGGTGCAGGATTGCGGCCTGGTGGTTGATGTGAAGACCGCTGAGAGCCAGGTGCTGGGCGCGCTCATCATGGGCATCAGCTACGCGCTGTATGAGGAGAAGATTCTCGATCCCGTGACCGGGTGCATGTTGAATCCGAACATGGAGTTCTATCGCCTCGCCGGCATCTCCGATGTGGGCGAGCTGAAGGTACACATGATGACCGGCAAAGGTTATGACGAGCGCGGAGTTATTGGATTGGCCGAGCCGCCCGTAGTCTCGCCCGGAGCAGCCATCTCGAATGCAGTTGCGAATGCAATCGGCGTACGAGTGCCGTTCCTGCCCCTCACGCCGGCGCGTGTGCTGGAGGCGCTGGAGAACGGAGGCAGCAATGCGAGCGTTTGAATACGTAAGCCCAACGAACAAGGAACAGGTCGCGACCCTGCTCGGCGAGCAAGGCTCGATTCTCGCGGGTGGCACTGATCTGTTGGCGCTGATGAAAGACGACGTGGTCGCGCCGCTGCGCCTGGTGAACATCAAGCAGATCGACCAGTTGCGCGGGATCAGCTATCAAGCGGGCAATGGATTGCGCATCGGCGCGCTGGTGACAATCGCCGAATTTGCTAACGACGCAAATGTACAGCGTTACTATCCGGTTCTTGCGGATGCCGCCAATGAGGCCGCCAGCCTGCATATTCGCAACCTGGCAACCATCGGCGGAAACATGTGCCAGCGTCCGCGCTGCTGGTACTTTCGCAATGGCATGGGATTGATGGCGAAAATGCCAGACGGCAAGTCCATGGTGGTCGCGGGCGACAACCGATATGCCGCGATTCTTGGCAACGCTGGACCGGCCTACTTTGTCAGCCCATCAACGCTCGCGCCCGTGCTCATCGCCTTGGGTGCGAAGATCCGTCTGTACTCGGCGAAGGCCGCGGGTAGCGGAGTGCGCGAGTTGCCGCTGGAGAAGTTCTTCGTCATTCCGAAGTCGGAGAACGAACTGGAACACGATCTGAAGCCTGGTGAGATGGTGATTGAAATCGTTGTACCTCCGCCGTCGCAGAACCTGAAGGCTGCCAGCTACGAGGTCCGGCAGCGGGCGGCATTCGATTGGCCGCTGGCGCAGGCCTGCGTATCTCTCGAGATGGATGGCAGCACGGTCAAGAGCGCTCGTGTCGTACTCGGCCATGTTGCGCCCATCCCGTGGATCTCGTCCGAAGCAGCGCAGGCCTTGGTCGGAAAGAGCGTCTCGCCAGACACTGCGATGGCTGCAGCGAACGCCGCGGTCGCGCAAGCCAAGCCGCTCAGCCACAACAAGTACAAGATCACCCTGGCGAAAGTGGCCGTCAAGCGCGCCATTTTGGGCGCCGCGGGCCCAGGCTCCGGAGGTGCCGCATGATGCTGAATCTCGATGCCGAGCGCTTCGAGACGAATCGCGAAGACCTTTGCCCGGCATTGCGCTGGAAGGGACAATTCATCGAAGCGGAGCACGATCCCACGGTGCCGCCGACCAACGATGGACTGTTCTGGTGCATGCACACCCAGACCTGCATTGGGCCAGACGGTGAGCTGGCCGAACCGGGAAATTGTTCGTCGAAGGTTCGCGCGTGTCACGGAACTGGGAAGTGCGAGAAGACTAGAGACTCTGAAATGGTTTGAGGCGCGGCGAACAGGCTCGTGTGGCGGGTTCCTCAGGGCCGAAGCCCTTCGGAATAACAAAACTAAGGGGCGTGCTTTGGCCCAGCTAGAGCTGCGCCCCTTCAAAAGCGGTGCGAAATCGAAGGGAGTCACGATGAAATTACGCCTCACAGCTCTGCTGCTAACTGTCGTGGCAATGGTAAGTTTGTCGTTCGCTTTGGACACCAAATGGGTTTCGGTCAAGGGCTGGGTGCTGGATTCGGCTTGCGCGATCACCAAGGGGCTCGACAAACCGATCAGCCGCGACTGCGCGCTCAAGTGCGCGAAGGCTGGATCGCCGCTGGTTATCCTGGCCGATGATGGAAACATCTACTGGCCAATCTCCGACAAAACTCCTTCATCCGGACAAAACGATCGCCTGCTGAAATTTGCCGGCGAACGCGTGACCGCAACCGGCAAGTCCTACGTTCGCGGCGGATCGCACGCCATTGTTCTGGAAACAATTCAAGCTGCTAAATGACGGCGGTACTCCGTTCGAGAGCCTGCCACGAAACTCGTGCCGTCCCTCCGGGACTCGCATCTATTCCCCGCTGCACCCAGGGCTTACGCCCTGGGCTATGCTTATTACGCCCCTGCGGGCTCTTTTTTCGGCGCACTCGGCTACTCTCGTCTCACTGGCATTTGTTCAAGTGGAGTTTCGTAACAGCCTCTCAAACTTTGTCTAGAGAATTTGCTAGCCAGACGTGGCAACTGGGTCTATAGTTCCCTGCATCAACGCAGGCAATCTGCGTTCGGTTGTGGGGAACTCTGGATTTGGGCCACCCAGCATGGGTTTCGTTTGAGGTCTGGCACTCGCGACTAGGCAATCTCTTTCTGCGTATCGCGACGCACCCTCTCTGGCTGACGTTGACCTTCGCTCTCTGACCGCAAGCTCCCCGGCCATGCACCGGATGCAGGACTCTAGCGGAGGCCGGCATGATCACGCGAACTGCAATTCCATCTGCCCAAGCTGTAGTGTTTTCTTTCGTGATGTGTTCATTCATGCTGCCGGCTCGCCCGGCATGGGCGCAGTCTGACTCACTCGACCAGCCACACCTGGTGCCGCGCGCCAAGTCCGATGCGGTTGAGTCGGCGGCATCCATTGCGGTTCCTCCATTAGGACCGCGAACCAAACCCATGCGCGTGGACGTCAACCTGGTGCTGGTGCCGGTCACCGTCACCGATGCGCGCGAACGTCCGGTTATCGATCTCCCCAAGCAAGACTTCACCTTGTACGAGGGCGGCGTCGCTCAGCCTATCCAGTATTTTTCTACGGAGGATGCTCCGATTTCGGTGGGACTGATCCTTGATTACAGCGGAAGCATGAAGAACAAGATTGAATATGAGCGGGAGGCGGTGGCCGAATTCTTCAAGTACGCAAACCCACAGGACGACTATTTCGCCATCACGGTGTCGAGCCACCCGCAGGTGATTGCAACTTCCGAAGAGTCGATCGGCACCATCCAAGACAAGCTGGGAACGACGGAGCCGCAAGGAGGGACAGCCCTGTACGACGCGGTGTATTTGGGCATCTCGCGGATGAGTACGGCGCGCTATCAGAGGAAGGCGCTGGTTATCATCTCTGATGGCGGCGACAACCGAAGCCGGTACAACTTGAAGGAGATCAAGAGCGTGGTGGAAGAGGCTGATGTCCTGGCGTACGGGATCGGCGTTTTCGACGATGTGCCGATACCGTTGTTTAAAACGATGGAAGAGCGCTGGGGTAGGAAGTGGCTGAGCGAGATTACCGACGCCACCGGCGGCCGGACCCTGGCGGCTGACGACCGTCGGCAAATTCCCCAGATCGCGGCACTGATCAGCCGGGAATTGCGCAATCAGTATGTGCTGGGATACCGGCCGAGCAATGTTGCGCATGATGGCAAGTGGCGTCGGGTGCAGGTGCGGCTGACGCCGTCGGCCACGCCGCTGCAGGTCCACTACAAGCAAGGATATGTGGCTCCAGAGGAGTGAGAAATTGCACATTTGTACCACTTTGGCGGAACATATCGCCGCTTCTGTCTTGGTAAGTTCGTAACCTCGCCAATTTTCAGCAGTTTTAGTCCACTCTGCCGTTCTGGATAGCCAGCGGATCGATACTCCTACCGTCCGGAGACGCCAGTCCAAATTCGGGAATGCCAACCACCTCTGTCGTGCGCTGCATCACAGCGCGAGGCCGATGACAAGGCCGACCATAATAGCAGCGGGGTGCTACGAGACGACCCATGTTGAACGTCAGAGATGAGTGCGACCTTCCCGAAGATGATGGCTACGACCTGTTCACTCGAGAGACCGAAGTGGAGCGGCGACATAGCGCCGAGCCGAACCTCGGTGGCAGACGAAGAAGTGCGATAGCCTTCTTGCGCGGGCCAGAGCTTATCAGGCCATCTAAAAGCGATCACTAAAAATAAGAAATGGGTGCCCTATGTCGAGGGCACCCGCTAAGCAGACAAAAGGTCATCTCCACAGAACAAGCGCCCTACGGGGCGAAGTAGCTGGAGATGTCGATGATGAGTTGTGTAAGCCCGGCGGCGTAGGCGTCGATGGAGCCGTTCGTTGTAGGCACGATGGCCATGTTCGACGTGACTGCCCCGTCGTAGGCATTCAGCGTGGAAACATTCGGTATTTGTGAGCCGTCGGGCCATAGGGTCAACAACCACACCGGCACCGCCTGCGGCACGAGGGTCGCGTTGAAGACGAATGCCTGCGCTGTCATAGGCACCGCGCAGGGGCTGGTATTGGGGTCCACCGGAGGTTCGAGCATACCGGTGAACGGATGGCCAGAACCAACTCGGCGCGTGTCGAGCACGCGACAAGTGGGGATGGTGTACAACGACAGTCCGCCTGTGCCCGCTGGAGCGAAGTAGCCGTTGACATCAATCGCCAGATCAGCGTCATTGCTGGCCCACACATCGATATCGCCGCCCGTTCCGGCGGGCACGATGGCCGCATTGGCCACGACCGTGCCCGTGGGCGCGTTCAAAGTAGAGGTACTAGGCTGCGGACCGTCTGGCCAGGCGGTGAAGACCCACAGGGGACCCCTTCGCGGTATGGCCGTGAAGTTGAAGGAGTAGGCTTGCGCAGTCGTGGGGATTCCGCAATGACTCTCACTCTGCACCTGCATTGTACGTTGCACTCCGGCGTGCAGATAGGGACCTCCGAGGTCGCCGGTTGGCCCGCGAGTATCGGCCACACGGCATGGAGGCAAGGGATAGAAAGCGAGTCCTGAGCCACCCTGGGTCTCAAAGTAGCCATTGATGTCGAGTACCAGGTCGGTCGTGCCGCTGGAGTAAACGCTGATTTGCTCGTTGGCTCCGGCAGGCACAATAGCGGCATTCGCCTTGTAACGGCCATCCCAGGAGTTCATGAGAGAAGCGTTGGGCATGCCTTCACCCTTCGGCCAGACAGTCAGAAAACCGACGGTCCCACCCGGCGGAGGAACCAGGGTAACGTTCAAGGAGTAGGCTGCGGCGGTAGTGGGAATGTTGCAGCCGCCGAGCTGCGGAATAGTAAAATCCTCTGTCATTCCCCCCTGAATGGTGCCACCGCTGAGGCGTGTATCCACCAGACGGCAAGGGGCAACAGGAACGAATTGCAATCCCCCGGCGATGTTTAGAAATACCGACACCTTGTTGCCGACGGCATCGGCGGTGACAATATCGGGCCATCCGTCGCCGTTGAAATCGGCCACAGCGACGACTTGGGTGCCCCCGGAGGTGTTAAGGGTCACGGTATTCGAGGTGCTGAAATGTCCGTCGCCGAGTCCCGCAGCAGCCAAGACGCCTGGACCGGCAGTGGAGGAGAAATCGGCAAACGCAACGTCAGTATTGCCGTCGCGGTTGAAATCGGCCAAAGCCAGAAACTCAGTTGCGTTTCCAGAGAAAGTCGGGATGGGCGATTGGAAGGTTCCATCCCCAATGCCCAGGAACGCTGCCGCAGTACCCATGTGGGAGGTGAGGACGACATCGAGCTTGCCGTCATTGTTGAGATCGGCGACAGCCACTCCTACGCCTTGGACGTACTGGGTCTGGTAGGTTGCCTTGAGGGTGAAGCTATGGTCAGGATTTTGCAGAAAGACCGCAATGCCGGCCATCGGGCCCACTTGGGCGGCAACGATATCGAGCAGTCCATCCCTATTGAAGTCGCCGACTGCCGCCGACCATAGGCCGCCCGTATACCCGGGCACGTCAAGCGGAATAGCAGGTTGCAGAGTGCCATCGCCATTGCCGAACAATACACTGAGATTCCCGCCGTGGCCCATGACGCTGGGTCCGGCGCCGCCAACAATAACATCCGGCCTGCCATCGCCATTCAGATCCGCTGTAACTATGGTGACAGCATTGGTCCCCGACGGAAATGCCATGGGAGCGCCAAGCGTGCCATCGCCGTTGCCGAGCAGAATTTCCACGTCGCTGGTGAGGTAATCGGTGGACCCGTGGACCACCGCAACGTCGAGCTTACCGTCTCGGTTAAAGTCGGCGACGGCGACCCCGTAGAGGACTCCGATCGTGGGCAGGCTATGAACGATAGGTGTACCAAACGTTCCATCCCCGTTGCCCAACAGCACGGCAACATTGTTCTGCTGTAAGTTCGCGACGACTAAGTCTGGCTTGCCATCACCGTTGAAATCACCTACCGCAACTCCCACTGGGGTATTTCCACCAGTACCAAACTGCACGGCAGGTGTGAATTGGAGGGGCAACTGACCAGATGAGCCGAATCGCCCATGGACTTGAGGTGTTTCAAAGGTTGACCTGCCTGGCAACTGTTGTGCACCAACGGGAGCAGCCGTCGTTGCTAATACTAATGCGAGAATCCATGGAACAAAACGGGGGAACATCGTCGTCCATCCTCTCCAAAATACGCGCCGAGCCTGATGGGGCTCGGCAACTCCAATGTAGGAACTTTGTTTACCTTGGGAGCGCACAGGATCACCTCCCTAAAGATTGCAGCCGAAACGAGTGTGCCGATTTTTGATAAAGAGAGCAATAGATTTTCCACCTGATTTGTGCGCGCTTGTTTGTTCTTGTGGTGCGGAGCGGTACTGGGAATTTTGGCACCAATGGGGGCGGGGCCCAACAACAAAATGGGTAGGGTTAGGGCGAAAGTTCTAATACGGGAATGCTAAGACGAAGGCCTTACTTCGCTTTCATGACCTCAAGAATGCGGTCGAAATCCTCAAGAGAGGAGTACTCGAGGAGAATTCTGCCTCGGCCATGGTGATCGGTAATGGTGACGCGCACACCCAGTAAGCGTTGCAGCTCTTGCTCGGCTTCCTTAACATTTGGGTCGATTATGCGGGCCTTTTCGACGGTTTCGGAGGGGTGAATCAGATTAGTAACTGCCTGCTCGGTCTGGCGAACGGTAAGCGAATGCTTGACTACGCGTTCGGCCAGTTCTTCGAGGGCTAGGGGTGATTCCAGCGCCATCAGTACCTTGGCATGGCCGAAGCTGAGGTAGCCGCTGTCGATCAGGGTCTGCACCGGCTGGGGCAGCTTCAACAAGCGCAGAAAGTTGGCCACTGAGGAACGGTCTTTGCCGGTGCGTTGGGCCATCTGCTCCTGAGTGAGGCCGAACTCGCGCGACAGCCGGTCGTAACCGCGCGCCTCCTCCATCGGTGTCAGATCGAGGCGCTGCAGGTTTTCGATGATGGTCATCTCCATGGCCTGCTGATTGGAGACAGAACGAACCACGGCAGGAAGGGTTTGCAGGCGGGCAGCGCGAGCGGCCTCCCAGCGGCGCTCACCGGCGATGACCTGATAGCGGCCGCCGGCAACCGGCCGCACCACGATGGGCTGCAGCACTCCCACCGCCAAGATGGAGGCAGTCAGTTCTCTTAGCGCGGCGGGGTCGTTGGAGACGATGCGCGTCTGATAAGGATTGTGATCGATCTGGTCGATCGGAATGTGGCGCAGGCTTTCGCCGGGTTGATCATGCGAGGTCGGACTGGGCGTCGCAGCCATGACCGTGGTGGGAGCATGAGGCACTTGGCGTGGAGGGAGCAGCGTCTCCAAACCGCGGCCCAGTACTTTGCGCTTCTCAGTCATGCGAGCTACTAGCATATAGCAACAGAGGAGCGGGAAGAAGCAAGAAGCAGTCAGCAATTGGAGGTTAGCGGGGTGAAGGAAGCTTGGATGGGGATCCCGCACTCGTCCCGGCATGGCATTGCCGCGCGCTCCATGTCGCGAGGAGAAAACGTAGCGTCTTAGTCCACGTCTCCAACATTGCAACTAACCCTTTTTCCACCTCGCGAGTCGAATCAACGGAGGCGGCAATGAACCCAAAACACATTTGCAGTTCGTCATTGATGTGGGTGGACGTATCTCAGGAGAAATCGATGAAGCGGCAGATCCTCGGGACGATCGCAGTACCAAGTATCGCACTGGTTGTTTTACTAGGTGTGGCATGGCAGGCGCACGCGCAGGACGCCAAAACACCGTACCCGAGTATGGCCCCGCTTGAGCAATATCTGATTGCGGATCAGAATGCCGAGATAGCCTTGGCGCGGAGTGCAGCCCCAGAGTCAATTTCACGCGATGCCGAGGTTCTGGTGCTGGGACGGCATGGCTACGAAACCGCAGTCAAAGGCAAGAACGGTTTCGTATGTATTGTGGAACGGTCTTGGACCGCCCCAACCGACGATCCAAACTTTTGGAACCCCAAGCTGCGTGGTCCCCTCTGTCTCAACCCGCAAGCTGCACGAACCTATCTTCCAATCACTATCAAGAAGACCGAATTGATATTGGCTGGACAATCCAAAGCTGAAATGGTCGATGGTCTCAAAGCTGCTTTCGATAAGAAAGAATTGCCCACCCTGGAACCGGGCGCGATGTGCTACATGCTGTCCAAGCAAGGGTATCTGGACGATCGCGCCGGGCCTTGGCATCCCCACGTGATGTTTTTCGTTCCGCAAGCGGACGCTGCAACTTGGGGCGCAAACCTGCCAGGTTCGCCGATTTTGGCATCTGACTTCCCGCAGGACCGATTGACGATATTCATGATTCCGGTCGCCAAGTGGTCGGACGGTACGGCTGATCACACGGATGCGCACTGAGGACTCGGCGGTTTGATCGAACGCAAACCCCCCCTAGCCGACAGGAGTACCGAATGGGGCGGCCGACTCGGGACGTTGAGTCCCCGCTATTGGCAAAGGCATCGCGACTGCTGCCCGCACCACTGGTTGATCTGGCTGTCACGGCCGGGAGTGCACTTAGCCTGTTTAGGCGGATTGCAGGTGACGGCGCATCCAGCGCAGTAGGTGGTGGGACCCACGCGACAGGATGCCGGCTGTGCATAGACCGGTCCCATCCCCGCGGGTGCGCTTTGGGCCGGTGAAGGGAGCACCGCCGCCACGGCCTCAGCATAGGTGCTCTTGGGATTCTTGCCGCACCAATCGCGAACGTTCTTGGTGTAGTCGGCGAGGGCAGCATCGCTTGGAACGTAACGCGGATCGGGACTGCTGGCGTTGGCATATCCCTGCAGATAGGCGAGGAAGACAGCCTGTTGCGCAGGGTCCTTGTCAGCTCGCTTAAAACTTGCGCAACTTGCCGCGGCGACGTTTTGCGCGGTAGCGACGGGAGGGACCGTCGTGGCTGCGGCAAATAGCGAGAAGATGATTACGGAGTACAGAACCGGCCTCATTGTTATCTCCCCGAAAGTCGTATTGGCGTCCGCACCATCGGGGATTTTATTACACGGCGGCTTCGCGTTGTAGAATTTGAAGCCATTCACTCTCATTCCCCATCCTGTCCGCTACGGAAGCGGTGGGGCACGCGGGCGAGAACGCACCCGAGGACGCGGATGCGGATTACAATTCTGCCCTGAACCGGTTGACACTCGGAAGTCGTCTCACGTCGAACCATCGTCTGGAAGGGCGCGGCGATGATTTCACCAACGGCTCTCGCTGCGGTCGTTTTCCTCGCTTGCCACGTGTCCCAGATAGAGCACGCGAATTACGCATAGCATTCACAATGCACACAACCATTCTCGCCACATTTCTTGAGGTCTCTCGCACGGCGGTTTCGATGTGCAGCGCCGGCGTCCTACTTTTTCTGGTTGCGCTATGGGCGGCGAAGACCGATATCGCGCGGGCCAGCGGCCTGGACAAGATCGTAGCCTTGAGCAATTTGTGTTTCGCCATCCCGTTGGCGGTCTTCGGCGCGGAGCATCTCTCGGGCGCAAAATTCATCATGCTGGCCGTGCCCTCGTACATGCCATGGCGTTTGTTTTGGGCGTACTTCGTTGGCATTGCGTTGCTGGCCGCGTCCTTGAGCATTGCCACAAAAATTCAGGTGCGCTGGTCCGGCCTGCTGTTCGGGATCATGATGTTTCTTTTTGTGGCGATGATACATATCCCGCGAGCTGTCGCCAGCCCCAGAGACAGGATTGCATGGGTGATTGTCTTCCGCGAAATGTCGTTCGCGGGCGGAGGCTGGATTCTTGCGGGAAACGCGATGCGCGGGCCAGGCAAAGGCAAGCTCATTACCGTGGGCCGCGTGTTGATCGCGATCGCCGCTATATTTTTTGGGGTTGAGCATTTTCTGCACCCAGCGGGATGCCCCGGAGTTCCGCTGGAAAAACTGATGCCCGCGTGGATTCCGGGGCGCCTGCTCATTGGCTATCTGACGGGCGCAATTCTACTGGTTGCCGGGGTAAGCATTCTGCTGGCCAAGAAGACGCGGATGGCGGCAACTTATCTCGGTACCTGGATTGTGCTGCTGGTCGTTGTTCATCTATGGGCCGATCCTGATCGTGCAGATGTTCGACCCGAGCACCGCGGTCAAGGTTGAGGGGATCAACTACTTTGCGGACACGCTGCTGTTTGCCGGAGCGATTCTCGCGCTCGCCAGCGCGACGCCACGCACGGATTAAAATGCCGGGCGGGCAGATTTCCGCGGACATCCAGCTCGCCGCAGAAAAACAAAGGCTCCCCGGGAACAACAGGGAGCCTTTCGAAGGTTGTTGTCAGGAAAGCGTTACTGACCCAAATACCGGACTACCTTAAACGCGGTGTCGAAACCGAGGTGCGGCACAGCCACGGCATAGCTTCCGACCGCAATGATCTTGCCGTCTGATTGGATTGCCAGACCGTTGGCGCTTACCGAAGGAGCCAACCCAAACGAGGTGGCGACGGTGCCGTTCATTCCGAATGTAGCGTCAAGCTGGCCGGTCGGCGTATATCGAGCCAATGCGAACGCTGTCTGCCCAACTTCATTAGCAGTGGCCAACGTTACGATGTCACCGCTGGACTGGACCGCTATACCCGAAGTTGCGACGCTTAGATAACTGGGAACGGAGGTGAACGTGCCGCCGTTGCTGCCGAAGCTTGCGTCCGTAACACCCACGCCCAGATAGCGAGATACCGCAAAGCCGGAGACCTCAGCGCCGCGGACTGGTGGGGCAGCGTTATTGGTCAGACTTCCTCCCGCGAGAAAATCGCCGCTGCTCAGAAGCACTAGACCGACTGCAGTCCCAGGACTTGCCAATTGGCCGCCAATTCCAAATGTGGTATCGAGACTGCCATTCGAGGCATATTGAGAGATAAAACCGCTTGTTCCCGAGAAAGATGATGCAGCCAGAATCTTTCCATTAGGAAGAAGCGCCAGTCCGGTGGCCGGATACCCTGCGGTCCTCGCCGTGCCACCGCTCCCGAAGGTCGTGTCAAACTGGCCGTTGGACAGAAAACGGAACAAGCTACGGTCGGCCACCAGAATGTTGCCGTCCGGTTGGACAAGCACACCGCTTGCTAATGGGCCATTGATGAAGCTCAGGGTCACGATTCCGCCACTCCCAAACGTGGAATCGAGCGCTCCTGCGGAGGTGAACCGGGCCACATAAGCAGTGAACCCTCCGGCTACCGCTACAATCTTCCCGTCGGTCTGCAGGGTGATTGCCGTAAACGGAACGTCCTCTATGCTGGGTATGGTCACAATGCCAGATGTCCCAAAGTTAGTGTCCAAACCGCCGTTGGTGTTGTAGCGCGCTACCGCAGGCACGGGGAACCCGGTGCTGCTTGGGACTCCGCCACAAACCACGATTTTGCCGTCGGGCTGGATGGTGACGGCGTTTGCCGTTGCCACGTTGGAGGTCTGGAGTTGATCCCCAAAGTCTGTGGTTACAATGCCCCCATTGCCAAATGTCGGATCGAGGTGGCCAGCTTGCGCGGCGGCCTGCTGGGAAGCGATGAGTAGGATTGAGACAATCAACAACGAAGCGCGGTTCAATGTTGTGCGGTTCATAATGCTTTCCTCCTGATTAACTTGATCGCCCTAAACATCAGCGATAGGCGAGGGGAGAGATCGGACCGTAAGCCTAACGCCCCCGAGCCCGGACACTTGTCACCGGATTGTCACGGGGCTGTCAAAAGATCGTAAAAACGTTGCGACGGCGCACCTTGGCAAACTCAGAGGTAAACTCGTACGCATCTCAAATGCGCCCGAGATCGAGTTTCAGCAAACTGTGGGAGGCGGGAAGAGTGAGGTCAGTGGGATGATTAGATAACCGTGTCGGATCCTTCCTCCGAGCCTTGGTAGCTTGAGCGCACCAAGTGTACCCGGCGGCTTGCCGACACTTATCTAATCAGCCTGACCGATGATTGTCCCGTCCTAGGGAAGCCGGTAGTCGAACTGCCGCTTGTCTGGACGCTCGGCACCAAGCGGCAGTATTGACAGCCAGATCACAACCCAACAGTGTCATGCCTTCTTATTGGCGTCGCCGTCGTAGTGCACTTCCTTGCCCGTGTGGGCGGTTACCGACGCGAGGATTTTCTTGTACTCTTTCTTGTCCATACGCAGCACCAGGGTCCTGGGAGCGGCTTGGTCGTGGTAATCGATGTAGAGCCAGTGACTCTTCGATTTCGTGAGCATCACCACGGCGCCCGCCCCTATCGACGCCACCATCACAATCGCTCCCTGGGTCACGCGGTGTTTCTTGGTGTACTCATAGGAGAACTTGTCGACTTGGTCATAGGGGATAGTCACGAAGTCACGGTCGGCGACCCTCACGACTATGGTCTTGCTGCTGTCACTTAAGATCAGGCTGGCGTCTGCCTGTTTTCCTTTCGCGTCGGCCACCTTCACGCCACGAAAATCTGTTTCTTGCGCAAAGCTGAGGCCGAACGTCACGCAGGTCACCAGAAGAACAGCCACGATTCTTTTCACGTGTAAGTTGCTACGGGTGGAAAGCAGGCGGTGAAGCCCAAACCACGAATTAACGCCTGGCGCACTTGGCTCCAGAACGAACAGTTGGGGTTCGGAGGGGCAGGGGTATCTCACGGTGTTTTCCTTTCTGCATGCAATACGGCCGCGTCTCTGACACGACGGCGTGTAAGGAAGCATGCTTCCGAGTTCGCACATCGCGAAACCCAGATGGCTTTCATAAGGCACGTCGGTGGCCAAGCTGGACAATTGAGCAGTCTGAAGGGGTTAGGGCCGGTTTAGGGTTTGTCGCCGGCGGTGAGTCGTCCGCTTACGGAGCGGCAATATCTAATTACTGGATAATGCGCGACGATTTTTGGAGGGTACTACTAGTCTGCGATCGCCATCCACTGAACCGATGAGCTATGCCGTGGGCCGCAGGTTCCTAGCCGTGTCTTAGAAGCTGACCCAGGCAGATACTGCGCTAGCGCATCGCGTCTTCTACTTCGCTCAGCCAGTCAGGACGCTTCAGCAGTTCGCGGGGCTTGGGACCATCGGCTGCACCCACGATTCCGTCCCGCTCCATCAGGTCGATCAGGTGGGCGGCGCGTCCGTAGCCAATACGTAGACGGCGTTGCAGGAGAGAAGTGGATGCCTTACCGTATTCCAGCACGATGCGCACCGCATCCTGGAAAAGCTCGTCGTTGTCATCCTCCGCGGCGCCCTCAACTCCCGCACCGCCGCTTCCACCTTCGCCATCTTCGCGCGGCGCTTGCAGGAAGTGCTCCTGATACTGGGCTTCGCCTTGGGCGCGCCAGAATTCGACCACCGCGGCAATTTCCTTCTCCGTGACGAAAGGTGCGTGCAAGCGATGCACCCGGCCCGATCCGCTAGGTAGATAAAGCATGTCACCACGGCCCAGCAGGGCTTCCGCGCCATTCGCATCGAGAATGGTGCGCGAGTCAATCTTCGTAGCCACTCGGAACGACATGCGGGCCGGGAAGTTCGCCTTGATCAAGCCGGTAATCACATCCACCGAAGGCCGTTGCGTAGCCAGCACGAGGTGGATGCCGACCGCGCGCGCCATCTGCGCCAGGCGCGTGATCGAAGCTTCCACGTTCTGCCCGTCGAGCATCATCAGGTCAGCCAGTTCGTCGATGATGATGACAATGTAAGGCAGCGGACGTGCCTCACTGCCATCCTCAAACAGGTTAGGCGTGCTGTTGTCGAAGAGCCGGTTGTACTGGTCGATGTTGCGTACGCCCTTCTCGGCCAGCACCTTTAGCCGCCGCTCCATCTCGCGGACAGCGTTGCGCAGCGCATTCGACGCCAGCTTGGGCTCGGTGATGATGGGCGTGTGCAGGTGGGGTACGCCTTCATAGTTGCCCAACTCCAGCCGCTTCGGGTCCACCAGGATCAACCGCACCTGCTCCGGCGTGGCCTTGTAGAGGATGGACATGATGAACGCATTGATCGCCACGCTCTTGCCCGAACCGGTTGAGCCGGCGATGAGCAAGTGCGGCATGGTGTTCAACTCGGCGGTGACGATGCGGCCATTAATGTCCTTGCCCATCGCCAGCGTGATCTTCGACTTCGAACTCAGAAACTCCTGCGCCTCGACCACCTCGCGCAGCCAGATGGTTTCGCGTTCGTGGTTCGGCACCTGGATGCCTACGGTCGATTTTCCCGCCATGCGTTCAATCAGAATGCTCTCAGCACGCAGCGCCAGGCAGAGGTCGTCGCACAAACCGGTAACGCGGCTGTACTTGATTCCGGCTTCTGGCTTGAACTCAAACGTCGTCACCACCGGGCCGGGATTGATCTGGACCACCTGCCCGCGCACGTCGAATTCTCCGCATTTTTCCGCCAGTACCTGTGCCAGGTTTTTTAGCTCAAGCTCGTTGATGGCGCTGTGCTCATCGGGACGGTGCAGCAGCGCGGTCGAAGGCAGTTTGTAGCTGCCGGCAACGCGCGGCATGGTGGTCTTGCCGTGCTGCGTGCTATCGGCACGCGAGGTGACCGCAATGCCTTCGGCCGAAATCGCCTCAGGAGCTTCCTGATCGTCTTGTGGTTCCGAACCGGTATCGCCACCAAAGGTGCGCTCGATGCCACTCTTCACTCCATTTGCCGGACGCGCAGGTTGCGGCGGAACGACAGTGGCCTGAGGAGTTGACGCCGCCGGAGCTTCGACATCCAGAGGCGCGACGCGCTTCGGAATTAATTGCGCCGTCACCACCGGCTTGGCATTCGCAGCGGCAGCGCGCTTCTTCTCCAGGTCCTTCGCCGCCTTTTTGCGGGCGCGTTCCATCCGCCAGTCAGCAAAGCGATCGAGCGCTGCATAGACAAACGTGAACCGCGTCTGCGACCAGATCTGCAGGGCCCCAAAGGAAAACGCCGTCGAAAGATAGAGAGCCACCGCGATCACTGCCAGGCAGACCAGATAAGCGCCCACTAGGTTGAAGTAGTGGATAAGCGCGTCCGCTACAATCCGCCCGAGAAGTCCTTCGGAGGGAATGGCTCCTTTCCAGCGAATGCTCCAAGGCAGCAGGCCGATGAATCCGGAGAGAAAGGTGACTAGCGCAACTGCGCCCAGCGTCTTGGCATACGGCGCGCTGATGGGCCGCGAGCGGAACCAGCGCAGCGAATACATCATCAGGAAAAACGGGATCAGAAATACGGCGGCGCCGAAAAGTTGCAGTCCAAGATCGCTGACGACCGCCCCAACCACCCCGATCCAGTTGTGCGCCGGCCTGCCGGCGGGAGGCGTGGACGCGGTGTTCAGCGAAGGGTCGAGCGGCGAGTACGATACCAGCGCGAGGACAAGGAGGACCGCGAAGACCAACATCAGGAAGCCGATCAGCTCATTGAGCCGCCGGTTGGCCGTCGGAGTAAAGGCGCGCGAAGCGATTGTCATGTGGGCGTTCGGGCGCGCCACGGAACCACGTCGTTTGCGAGGACTCATGCCGACCACTCCATCCAGCGCGGGCACACATTTACGTCTAACCCGCCGCAAACGAAAAAGCGTGATGCCGGGAATCGACCGATGCGGGCTCCCCAATGGCCGTTCTTCAGCCGCTTGGGGCGCCGATACGCCAGAGCCCAATAATTATCCCAAGAAAGCGGGGCGGCGGGGCGAGAAATGGAAGGCCGAGAGTTGGCGAAGTAGTGTCCCCCCGGACAAGGCGGTAGCCGTGGTGATCGACGGGTTCGTTACAAACCAAGTGATCCGAGTGAAATCGCCTGATTTCATCAGTCACATTTCGAGGAGGTGCCTACCGACAGGAACTCACACATTCGTAGACACTAGCCGACTTTCCGGTACCTATCTACCACCTCGTTAATTGAGGACAAAGTGGTTGCGCTCAAAGAGAACCAGAACTCTGCGTGACTTCGATCATTTCGCCGCTGAGGACCACCATTTCAACAGGACATTACGTGTCACATATTCAAAAACGTGGAGATGAATTGACCTGCTCCCCTAAATCCGCACACCAGTAAGTATGATTTCGGATTTAGGAAAGGGGCAGAGCTATGTCACGAGGCAAGCACAGCGAGGCGGAGATGATCGCTGCGCTCAAGCAAGTGGAAGCTGGGCGCAAGGTGGAGGATGTGGCGCGAGAAGTGGGGGTCAGCAAGCACACCCTCTATGGCTGGAAGGCCAAGTACGGGGGGCTGGAAGTGAGCGAAGCGCAGCGTCTGCGGCAACTGGAAGACGAGAATGGGCGGTTGAAAAAACTGGTGGCGGATCTGAGCCTGGACCGGGAGATGCTGAAAGCGGTGATTGCAAAAAACGGGCTGAGCTCGTAGACCGGAGGACGGACGCGGGCTGGTTGCGGAAGCAGTACGCAGTCAGTGAGCGCCGGGTTTGCGGGCTGCTGTCGCTGGCGGTCAGTAGCTATCGCTATGAGTCGCGGCAGAACGATGACGAGCTGCGTGATCGACTAGTGCAGCTGGCGCGGGAGAAGCCAGGCTTCGGTTATCGCCGGCTGCAGGTTCTGTTGCGGAGAAGCGGTAAGGCAACAAACCACAAGCGGGTGTACCGGATCTATCGCGAGACCGGGCTATGCTTGCGCCGGAAGAAGCGAAAGCACTGTGTGCGGGCGGGTGCGCCCCTGCGGCAGTACAGCGCAGCCAACCAGGAATGGGCTTTAGATTTTGTGCATGATGTGCTGGCGGCAGGGCGGACGATTCGGGTGCTGAGTGTGGTGGACGCGTTTACGCGAGAGTGTCTGGCCCTGGAGGTAGATACCAGCTTTGCCAGTCGACGGGTGACGCGGGTGCTGGAGGAAATTGTAATGCGGCGAGGCAGGCCGCAATCGATTCGCTGTGACAACGGGCCGGAGCTGACGAGCCGGCATTTTCTGGCCTGGTGTGTGGAGCAGCAGATTGAGTTGGTGCATATTCAGCCTGGCAAGCCGACGCAGAATGCGCAGGTAGAGAGCTTTCATGGAAAACTGCGAGAGGAATGCTTGCGGGTGAGTTGGTTTCAGAACCTGTTTGACGCGCGGAGAAAGATTGGCGATTGGCGCACAGACTACAACCAGCAGCGGCCCCACAGTAGCCTGGGGTATCGCACGCCGTGTGAGTTCGCCATGTGGGCGAAGAAGGCAAGCTATGGAAAAGACGCGGACTGCGTCCGCTTGGAAAACGCCGCTGGCGTTTCCCACTTTCCCACAGCTTCGGCTACTAGCTAAGTTGTAAAATCACCGTGCGGAAAATGGGGGCAGGTCAGAATAGGCAGGGCCGTCCTTCTCAAGGTCTCCCCATTCTCACGATGAGCCTGGACAGTCGGAAACTCCCCACATACACCCAGGTGGTCAGGTCGCTTAATTGGCGGTGAACACATCGGCTCTGGGAAAGGAATTCCTTCATGAAGAGCCTTTGATCGATACCCATAAATTGTCTTTAGCGCTTTTGTCCAATTTTCATTATCCCAAGGAAATAGGAATTTCTCGGGTGGTCTTTCAGGGGGTGGGTCTGGGCGAAATGCTTGCACGAAACTGACGAACTTCTTTGTGATGCCTAAGCTGTCAGCTACACCTTCAGCGACCTTCTTCAGACAGTCATCTGAAAGGCTAGATAAACATTCGTGGAGTTCAGGCCTACTCTCCTTGAGACGCTCAACAGGGCCTCCCCTTGCTCGCTGCCATTCATTGGCTGCCGTTTCCAATGCGGAAACCATGAGCAGCCAGGTCATCGATGGCTCGGATTCGGCAACCCAGAGGGCCTGCTGATACATTCGAGCGGATCGGACAATAGCAACTGCCTTTTCTTGCGATACATCCTTAAGTTCTTTAATTCTTTGGAGATCCTGGAGGTTGTGTTGCCTAGATGCAGTCGAGGGAATTACGTAGTTTCTTGGCGTACGAAAAAAGGGTTTGTCTCGGCTCCCACGCTCTGTGGGCCTCCCGAGGGGGTCTTTGTCGAGGTCAAACTCACGGCTAACGGAGCCAGCGCTTAGGCGTATCCCAAGGATAACGGACGCAAGCGCAGCAAGCTCATCCTGCGCATAGCCACCGTGATATAGCTTTGTGTGCAATTCGTCGTATGGGCGTGGTTCACGGTGGGCTTCATAATCGCAGACAGCGTATCGCAAAACGATCGCGGTCCGAACTATGTCGTCTCGGTAGTCCTCAGTATTCAAGAACGCATAGGGGCCAAAATTTGCCTCCTCGATTACGAGGGCATCTGTGAAAAGCGGGAACTCTAAAACAGGGATGGTTACAGAGACATCTAGGTCGCCGGGTTTGAATGCCTTGAGGTTTGCTATGGATGTGGGCCATCGAACCGGAGAAGTATTGTTCGCCGCCAAAGTCCACCTCCTCTGTTCATTGAGAAGAATAGCAGTCAAATAGACAATGAAAAACGCCCTAGCAACCATCAAGCCGCGAGGTTCCTACTTCATGAGTGTCCACGTTCTTGTCGGTTGATGAAAAATCGCCTTCTCACCACGCCTACAACGGCGTCCTTGTGCAAGAGGTTCCCAGGCAGACGTGCGATCCAACGACTTGAGCAGGTCGTAACAGATTGCGACCACCATGGTCGGAATAGAGAGAGAGGAAGGACGAGAATTCTAGCGTCCCCGCAGCCCGACCACACCAAACCTAAACTGCTCGAATGTTGTCGAGATTATCTATCCCGCAAACCCCCCGAAATACCCCAGCAGCAGGATCGCGACGCCAAAGAGAATGCGGTACACAACAAACACCGTAAGCGTTCTAGTTTGCAGGTAGCGGATGAACCACGCGATGGTTGCATAGCCCACCAGCGCCGACACGATCATGCCGACGGCGAAGCCGGTGGCCATACCCGGCGGCAGGCCTTCTTTCATCACATGGTGCAGCTTTAACAACGCTGCTCCCGCGATGATGGGAGTGGAAAGCAGAAAGCTGAAGCGGGCCGCGGCCTCACGCGTGAAGTTGCGAAACAGGCCGCCGGTGATGGTGATACCCGAGCGGGAGACGCCGGGAATGACGGCGAAAGCCTGCAGGACACCTACTGTCATCGCGTCGCCCAAGGTGATCTGCGGCAGAGGCTTTTGGAAGCGGCTGGCGCGCTCGGCCAGCCACATGAGGATGGCAACGATGATCAGCATGGAAGCCACCAGCGCCGGCGCGCGGAAGGTGGTCTCAATGCGCTTCTCCAACAAGGCGCCGGCGATCGCCGCGGGAATGGTTGCGGCAATCAGGTACCAAAGCAGTTGCCGTTCGCGGCGCTGCTCCTCCGGCGTCAAGTCGCGCAGGTTGTCGCTGGTCTCCGAGAAGCGTACGACCTTCCCGCCAAAAGCGGCGCGCAGAATCTGTATCCAGGTGCGCCAGAAATAAAACAAGATAGCGAACAGTGTGCCGGCGTGCAGCGCCACGTCAAAGGTGAGCCCGGGATCGCTCCAGTTCGCCAGTCCCAGCCGGGTGACCAGCCAGGGAATGAGTGCCAGATGTGCGGTGCTGGAGACAGGCAGGAATTCGGTGAGGCCCTGGACGATGCCCAGGACAATCGCTTCAAGAATAGGCAAACTATTCCACCATGTTCCCAAATGTGGGGATTTTGTTCTGCACCATGTATACCAGACGCTGGGCGCGATCGGACCAATCTTCGTCGCTGGGGTATTGCGAAATTAGCTTCTTGGCAACGCTGAGTGCGCGGCCGCTGGAGTCATCCGCCTTCTTGGCTTGGTTGTCGGTGGTGTAGATCACGATCAGCGCCGAATAGCGCCACGCAGCCTTGTAGAGCGCCTCGGCAGCCTTCGGCGACTTTGGGTGGTCCTCGACGTACTTCAGATAGATCGCGGCTTCCTTCTCCGGACACTGGGCCTGTGCCTCCCACTCGCCACAGAGCTTGTTGTCGATCAGGTGGTAGGCGGCCAGATCGGCCCACTTGGTGCCCGGAAATTTCTTGATCACCCGCTTCATGTGCTCTTCGTCGATGGGAAGCCGCAGCGAAGGATCGCGCAATTTTGCCGAAGGACGAGTGGCTTGGTCGGCCGCCTCGAGTTGCCAGCGGATGTCGGCGCTGCGATAAAGCGACTCGGCTGCCAGCGGGGATGCTGGGAAATATTCGGCAATGCGCGCGTAAATTCGCATGGCGTCCTGCGCAGCTCCGCGACGGCCGCCGCGCTTGCTGGCTTCCATCTCGCAATCGAAAGCCTCGCCGAATAGAATTTTGTCGCCATCGGGTGTAGTGGTGGTGATGACTCCCCTATCCAGAATCCAGCCGGTAATATTGCGGTCGTTCTGCTCCTCGTCGCCGAGCTCGACGGTGGTAGTGACATCCACCGTGCCTACCACTTGGACCCAGCCCGGCGTGCGCTCGATAACGGCAACCTCGCGGCCACGGCCGATATTCGATAGCTTTTGCGAGGAGGTATCGGGAGAGATGTAGATGACGCCCTCGCGCAGCATCACGCCGCGTTCTGTGGCGAAGAGCGACGTGGCGAAAAATGCCAGAAAACCTAGAACGCAGACACCAACTGCCGTGAATGTTTGTGAAGCACCTTATTACTCCTACGTGGCATGCCGATTGCTAACTCCTAACTGCCAATTGCTAGTTGCTAATTGCTGCCCTCTTCCATCAAAACCTGCGCCAGCAACTGCGGCTCCACGTTTCCACCGCTGACGACGGCGACCGCTTTCTTCGACTCGGGCAGCTCGTGAGCATGGAAAAGCCACGCTGCAAACGTGACCGCGCCACTGGGCTCGGCGACGATGCGTCCGTTCAGGATGATCCGCCGCATCGCGGTGCGGATTTCATCTTCGGTCACGCTGATTACGTCGTCGACGAATGCGCGCATGTGCTCGAAGTTCAACCGCCCAACCGATTGCGTGCGCAGTCCATCAGCCAGCGTGCTGGAAACGCGCTCGGCCGGTAGCTCCACGATCTCGCCCTTGCGGAAGCTTTGCTGCGCATCATTGGCCAGTTCGGGCTCAACGCCAATCACCTTCGCTTTGGAGCCGCTGAGCTTTATGGCCGCGGAAACGCCGCTGATCAGCCCGCCGCCGCCGACCGGCGCCAGCACCAGATCCACGTCGGGGCAGTCTTCCAGGATCTCCAGCCCAACCGTGCCCTGCCCGGCGATGATCTGCTCATCGTTGTACGGAGGCACGATCATGTAGCCATGCTGGCGCGCCAGTTCTTCCGCCTTCTGCAGGCGCTCGGCGCTGGCGGGACCGACAGTGACAATCTCCGCTCCCAGCGCGGCGGTGCTCGTCCATCTTGATTTTGGGCGCATTGCGCGGCATCACGATGACCGCCTTCACGCCGAGGGCCCGCGCCGCATAGGCGACTCCTTGCGCGTGATTGCCGCTGGAATACGAGATAACCCCGCGCTGCCGTTCTTGTTCTGTGAGCGACGCAATCTTGTTGTAAGCCCCGCGCAGCTTGAACGCGCCCATGGGCTGAAGACTTTCGGGCTTCAGCCACAGCTGCCCGCGCGCGGACTCGTCGGCAGAGTTCGCATCGGCGGACGAGCTCTGGCCTGCGAGCCGGCGGAAAGTACGGAATGAGCGGCGTGCGGGCCGCGACGCCACGCAATCTCTTTTGCGCCAGTTGGATCTGTTCGAGATTCACCATGGCCGGGTCAGTGCACCGTCGCCACGGACGCAAGCCACAACCCGGCGGGCAGGTGCATCGAGTCCTGACCATCGCCGGCGGCTCGCGCCTCATGGATCATCAATGCCATCCAGTGTACAAGTGCCAGCCGATCGCGCAACTTGACTTTGGCGCCGAAGTCAACATGACCAATCGCCGGGCTGATCAGCGCGTCCCGCAAATACTTCTTCGGGATGTCACGCTGCAGCCACAACATTTCCGTCGGCGGGATGATCACATCGTCGGAGCCATGCAACAGCAGGACGGGGACATGCAGGACTGCAGGTGACCGGCCGGAGAAGCGGCAGCCAGCTCGTCGCGGTGCTTGTCGATTTCGGCCAGAATCTCAGGCGCGAAGCTGGCACGTTGCTTGTGATAAATGCGCTGCATGATCTCCTGATCGGCTGGCGTCATGGTCTTGGTCAGCGCTTCGGAAGCTTTGCCCTGTTCGGCGAGCAGCAGCTTCAGAGCCTCGTGAGCCGCGGAGACATCCGCCGGAGCGAAGAAGTCCTGCGGTTCGTCATAGACCACGATCAGCGGGCCGTATTCATGCGGCTGCATATGCTCGATCGATCCGTCGGGACGAACCGCCTCGCCCGTCGCAAAGAAGCGCAGAACATGCGCGAGATCGTAGTATCCGCCCACCGAAGCTACCCATGCGATCGACGGCGAGTATTGCGGATCGCTGGCGGCCAGCAGCGACAAGCCTCCGGAGAAGCTGATTGCCAGTATGCCCGACCCTCGTCACATTGAGCTCTTGCGCGAAGCTTTGCGCCGCCGTGCCGATGAGGTCGGCCGATTCGCCGTTCCACGCGATAGTCGGCAATGCCAGGGACCAACGGCGTCATCACGAAGAATCCGCTCGACGCCACGGCGCGCGCGAAGTTCACCAGCCGAGGATCGTCAATTCCCAGCCGGTGCATGCCGTGGACAATGACGATGCCGGGCGCGAAGCCAATTCCGCGCGGCATGTACACATGCGCGGGAACCGCTTTGCCCTGGAAGTTGAAGGTGGTGTCGCGCACATCAACCGGATGAACTCCATAGTTCGCCAGCCAGCCACTGGCATGTGGATCGGAGATGCGCTGCAGCAAGCGAAGCCGCCTGCAGATAGTCTTGCGCCAGCGGATAGAGCAGGACCACGACAATAGGAAGCAGCAGCAGAATCCAGGCGAGGAGGCGCGCCTTGTGCGATGGGTTGCGACCTTGCCAGGGGACGGTGGTCATGAGAAAGATACGGTGAGCGCGGATTCTTGCCTAAAACTGTACGTTGGCACTGCTTGAAAGGGCACGGCTTTCAGCCGTGCCGCTTAGCTGGTTTTTACTAAGAGGCTTTAGCTGCTGTGGAACCTCACCTGTTAAGTCCGTCAAAGCCCGCTCGTCGGCTCGAGTGCTTCCGCAAACCGAATTCCCTCAGTGGCTGAAGCCAAATTTCCCTCTTGGGTTAGTTGCAGCACGGCTGAAGCCATGCCCCTTCAAAGCCGTGCCGGCTGAATCTTTCGCAGCGCTCCCTAAATCTCCAGGATCACCGGCATAATCAACGGCCGCCGCGAGGTGTTTTTCACGATGAAGCGCTTCAGGTCCTGGCGAATTTTTTCCTTGATCATGCCGTAGTCGCCCTTCTCTTCGTCGCTCGACGACTCCAGGGTGTTCATCACCGATCTGCCGCGCCTGATCGAGGAATCCATCCTCGTTGGTGTTACCAGAGAAGCCGCGCATCACGATTTCGGGCGGGGTCTCCACCTTGCCGGTCAGCTTGTTAATGGCGATGATGGGCAGCACAATGCCGTCTTCGCTGAGGTGACGGCGATCGCGAATGACCAGGTCCTCCACCACGTCGCCCATGGAATTGGAATCGATGCAGACGCGGCCCACGGCAATGCGTCCGGCCTTGCGCGCGCCCAGCTCGTCGAATTCCAGAATGTCGCCGCTCTCGATCATGATCACCTTGCCGACCGAGTTGTGCATGGCGCCCGCCATTTCGGCGTGCAATTTGAGCTGGCGATACTCGCCGTGGATGGGAATAAAATATTGCGGCTTTACCAGGTTGATGATCAGCTTCAGCTCTTCCTGGCTGGCGTGCCCGCTGACGTGCACCGGCGGCGTCGAACCATCGTCGTAGATGACGTGGGCATCGCGGCGGAATAGATGGTCCACCACGCGATAGATTGCTTTCTCGTTGCCGGGGATGATGCGCGACGACAACACCACCGTGTCGCCCGGCTGAATGCGCGCATGCTTGTGATTATCAACCGCGGCCCGCGACAAGGCCGACATGGGCTCGCCTTGCGTGCCGCTGATGAGCACACAAACTTTTTCCGGCGGAAAATCGCGAATCTGCGCGGGATGAATCAGCAATCCTTCGGGCGCGTCAATGTAGCCGAGGTCCTGCGCGATCTCCGCCGACTCCATCATGGAGCGGCCGACCAGCGAAACCTTGCGCCCATTTTCGAAGGCCTGCTCCATGGTCAGCTTGATGCGGTGGATGGACGACGAGAAACAGGTGATGAACAGCCGCCGTCTCGGCGCGCGAGAAAATCTCCTGAAAGCGCGCACGCACGGCGCGCTCGCTGGGCGTATAACCGCGGCGCTCAACGTTGGTTGAATCCTGGAAGAGCGCCAGCACGCCTTCCTTGCCGTATTCCGCAAAGGAATGCAGATCGAAGAGGCGATTGTCGGTGGGCGTGGGATCGACCTTGAAGTCGCCGGTATGGATTATCGTGCCGAGCGGCGTATGGATGGCCAGCGCGACGCAGTCCACCAGACTATGCGTAACCTGGATGGGATTGATCGTGAACGGCCCGATCTTGAAGCGCTCGCCCGGCCTGATTTCGTTCAGCACCGCATCGTCCAGCAGGGCATGCTCTTCCAGCTTGCCTTCGACGTAGGCCAGGGTGAACTCTGTGCCATAGACCGGCACGTTGAGCTCCGACAGGATCCACGGCAGCGCGCCGATATGGTCTTCGTGGCCATGGGTGAGAACAATCGCGCGCACGTGGGCGCGGTTCTCGATCAGGTAGGCGATATCGGGGACAACGATGTCCACGCCCAGCAGCTCGGCTTCGGGGAACATGAGCCCGGCGTCAATGACGATAATGTCGTCGCCCCAGCGAATGGCCATGCAATTCATGCCGAATTCGCCGAGTCCACCGAGGGGTACAACCTGGAGTTTTCCTATTGGCATCTGCAGCTTTCGATGCTAGCACAGGAGCGCCGGGAAAGTTTCACCGTACAAGAGCTGCGAAGCGGGGCAAAGCGCCTATACTGGAAGTACGCAAACATGGCAGATCAGATAAGAAAATCGTGGATGAGGCGTGGCGTGGAGAGTGCCGTGCGCAATGCCTTCATGAAGGCGTACTCCACCGTCAAAGTTAATCCCGAGAAGTATCTCGAACATCTGCGCATGGCGTATGACCTGCCTGCGTTGACGTATCAGGGCGTGTATTCGGTCGATCCCGACATCTTGGACCAGATCGCGGAACAAACCATCCGCGCTCACATGCGTATGGCCACCGTCGAAGGCGCTGGTCTGGGTCTGGGCGGCATGTTCACCATGGTGCCCGATCTCGGCATTCTGGCGGCCATCACTTTACGCATGATCCAGAAGCTCAGCCTGATTTACGGCTTCCCGTACAACACCGAAGAGGAAGAGGCTGAACTGTGGGTTGCCGCGGCCAGCGCGGCGGGCGTCGATATCAGCCGCGAGTTGCTGGAGAAGCAGTTCGTGTCCAAGTTCGTGCCGCGCGTGATTCAGCGCATCGCGGTAAGCGCCAGCGCGGAGATCGTGGAGAAATGGACGGCGCGCCTCATTCCGCTGCTCAGCTCGGTGATCGGGGCAAGTCTGAACCATTACTTCGTGAAGGTCTGGGGCGAGCGCGCCCTCGGGCACTTCCGGCAGAGGCACCTGGAACTTCGCCACGCCAAGAATGCCATTCCGCTGCCCGCCAGCCGGGCCTAGAAGGCAACTCTCAAGTGCACCGCCGAACAGGCTACGGAAAAGTGGGTTTCAGCCGCTTTTAGAGAGGGCACTCCGTTAGGCCGCCTAGAAGTCTCTTATCTTTGTGATCAGGAGTGTCACATGCGCCGGCAGCCGACCCATAGAAATGAAAATTAACCACTGAGGGCACGGAGATCACGGAGAAAAATTTCTATAAACCAAGATTCCGTGCGCTCTGTGTCCTCCGTGGTGAACGATTTTCGACGGATCAAGCTTCAGCCCGCGTGCCTTACCGTATCCCTATCCCATCACATGCACATGCTCGGGCGTGATCTTGTAGAGCACGCGCTGCTCTCCGGGCTGCGCGAACGGATACTTG
The DNA here is from genome assembly GCA_963755865.1 of uncultured Acidobacteriaceae bacterium. Classification (GTDB taxonomy): domain Bacteria; phylum Acidobacteriota; class Terriglobia; order Terriglobales; family Acidobacteriaceae; genus Bog-257. The sequence continues at coordinate 116,064 of CAVWLY010000030.1, forward strand.
TCCTTGTCGAGATACTTCTTGGCCATTTTGTCGATGTGCTGCGGCGCACCTTCCTGCGTAATCTCGCGTACCTTGCCACGCACTTCCACGAAGCGGTAGGGATTATCGGGATCGATCACAGCAACGGAAACACGAGGATCGCGTTTCATGTTCTTGTCTTTCAGACGGCCCGCGGCCGAGTTCACCCAGACTTCGCCATTCTGATAGTCAATCCATACCGGATTGGTTTGCGGACTGCCGTCCGGCATGAGGGTGCTCAGGCTGCCGAATGCTTTTTTCTTGAAGAGGTCGAGATAATTTTCGGGAATTGAAGCGGACATGCTTTATCTCCTTGCGTTTTCGAAATTGATATCGGGAGCAAATACCGACGATTGGATTCCGCAACTATTGTATGGGGTGCAGGAAGGAATGCAAGGCACGGCCGTGGGCAAAGCAGCTCGGGAACGTGCCTACCGAATGCTGATCCCTTTGGGCAGGTGCTTGGGGTCGTAGACAAAGTCCACCAGCCCGTCGCGGTAATCGATCTTGACCTGCAAAATTCGCAGCATGGCAAAACCAAGAATGCCCGACACCTCGGTGCCGGTGGACTTCGCTGACCGTACGATAAATCCAGCGTCACGATATCCTGGTTCTCCTGGTAGTAGTGGCCGAACTGGAGCGTAGCTTTGTCGGCGCGATACACGTTATTCACATTGCCGCTCAGGCCTTTGATCTGCATGCGCGGATCCGACCTGACTTGCGTCACTTCGCGCGCCGCCCTGGTAGAGAGGACATTGGTAAACGCGCCGGTATCGATCATGAACAGCATCGACTTAGACCTGTCCACCAGCGTCGGAATCAGGAGTATGTGGCCAAAGCGGAAGACCTTTGTCCAGCGGGCCATCTCCGGAGCGACGTAGGCGTCCTTGGGCAAGGTAAGGGTCGCAGCAGCGTTTGCGCTCTTTCCCTGATTCGCTGGTGGCGTCGTCCTCTGTTCGCCTCCGTTCTCCACATTGTCCTCCGGGGCTGCGCTGGTTTCGCCGGCACTGTTCAGCGAGGTGGGGGCAGTAGCCTCGTCGGGACGTTTCGGCAGCGGCGAGAGTCTGAGCTTCTCCGCGGGAATATCGATGTTAATCAAATACGCGCCAAAGACATCGGTACCAATCAAACCGTCGTTCTCGCTGGGGCCCGCTGAATCAATCACGCGCACCGACGCAGTCTTCAAAATCGAGGTCGCCGATGCGAATATGACCGGCGACGGCGACATAGCCCGTCTGCTTGCCCGTGTCGCCCAGTCCACCAATGCGTTGTTCGGCGATGCGGGTAAGTCCGGCTTTTTCCGCCGAGTCGCTTCGGACCAGGATTCCGCTGCTGCCCGTATCCAGCGCCAGACGACTGGCGTGACCGTTGAGCTTTACCTCCAGACCCGTGGCGGCAAGGTGCGACGTATTGGATTTCATCGCCAGCAGCTTGGTATTGGTTTGCTTGACCTGCTGACCAGGCGGCAGGGTGAGCCGGCTTGTTCACGGTGGCATTGAGGAACTCGAGATAGCGGCGCAGCAAAGCGTTTTGTTCCTGGTCCTCGGAATTGCCGCTTGCCAGATAGGCTTGAATGGCGGCAATCCGGTCAGCGAACCGGGCAATGTGCTCAAGCCACATCAGTTGCACGCCGGGGTCGTTGGGCGCAATCTGCCGTGCGTGATTCAGTTGATCATAGGCGCGGCGGTAGAGCGAGTACGCACGATACACGCGGGCTGCACCGATATAGGGGGCACGGGTTATTGGGGTCCAGACCCTCTGCCTTGAGATACGACCTCTCCGCCTCCGGCATTTGTCCCAGACGAAATTGAACATCGCCCAGGGCCGTCACCAGTCGGGCAGAATCCGGCTGCGCGGTGACCGCGGCCATCGCGGCGGCTCTGGGCCTGATCAAGCTCTTGCGCGCGCAACAAGGAATGGATCAATCCCAGCTGTGCCAGCCAGGTCCATGGGATCGGCTTTCACGATGGCTTGAAACTGGGTGGCCGCCTCTGCGAATTGGCCCGACGGTAAAGCCATATTGGCATTGTTCAAGTCCGACATTCTGCTGCGGTGGCCCCGGGCTTGCGGTGAAAGCGCTGGATCGGAAGCCACAGCATCGCGGAAAGAACCACGGCGGCGAGAAAACGTCGGGTCATTGGGGAATGAGGTCCTGAGGATAAGCAGAGAGTAGCACGAAGTCGAGAGGATGGCGGCCAAGGTCTTCCGGATAACCGGAGGAAAAGCCATACTTAAGTTGGAAGGAATTTGACTATGACCTGCGTCACTCTGCTCAGTTCACCATAATTAGGTGATGGCAAGCGGTCCGAATCCGCTCTACAATACGAGCGAATGTGAGAAATGGGCCATCATCACATTACGTTACAGCGCGAGTAGTTCGTGCAAATGGCCGCAGGCTGGTCCGGGTTCGGAATTTTGTTTATCACAAACTAAGGAGATCATTTTTCTATGAAGCGTTATTTAATGATGTTGGCGGCGGTAGATCTTGGTGTCGAGCATGGCTTGGGCCCAGGACGGAGCCGCTCTTTACAAATCGAAATGTGCCATGTGTCATGGTGCGATGGGCGAAGGAAAAGTTGGACCATCCTGCAGAAGACAGCATTGACTCAGCAGCAGATTACTGACTTGCTGACCAACGGCGCGGCCGGCAAGAAAGCGCCGCACACCAAGGCGATGTCGGGCTTGACAGCCGCTCAGGCGGGGGAAATTGCCACCTACGTAGGGACCCTGAAGAAGTAATTGGCAGCATACCATACGCAAAGAAGCCGGCCACTTCGGTCGGCTTCTTCCTTGTCTCCCCCCATCACTAAGTACAGAAGCGTTACGTTTGCCCTAGAACGTCACCCGCACTCCCAATTGCGCTGCAAACGGAATGCCTACCGTAGTTCCGGGACCGAAGAAATCGCCCAGCGCGCCGGCCGGCACCAGCAACTGCTTCGGGTTGGTTATCGGCACACTGCACGCCGGAGTTGGGCACAACGCCGTCGCGTTGTACAGATTGTTTACCGGTGTCGGCAGGGCTGAGATATCGGTGACGTAGTTTGCACCAGGATTGTTGCGGTTGAACAGATTGAAGAACTCAATGAAGGGCAGGATCTGCCAGCGCTCTCCAACCTTGAACGGACGAGTGACACGAAGGTCAAGTTGGATATAAGGCGTTCCTCGGAACTGGTCCATCGTGGTTTGCACGCCGTTGACGACGGCGCGATCGTTGGTCGGATCGCCAAATCCATTGACATCAACCGGCGTGGTTAGCGTGATCGGGCGTCCTGTCTCTGCCTGGAACAAGGTTGACAGTTCGAAGCCTCCCGGAACATACACGACACCGGCCAGAGTAAAGCGGCTGGTGACGTCTTCTCCCGATGGGCCGTAGTCGCCCGGAGCAAAGGGGTTCAGCGGATTGCAAACGCCGTTCACGTAATCCCAGAGCTCGCCCAGTACGCAGCCCCAAGTGTTGGCGCGTGACAGCACGTAGTTGGCGGTGAGATTGAAGCGCCGGGAGACATTGCCCTGCAGATGCAGCATCATGGCGTTGTAGCTAGAACGATTGTCGGACTTGAAGACAGACAGGTCAGGCACATTGGCCATGCTGGGTGGCCTGATCTTGCGCGAACAGCGGCGAGAAGAGCGTATAGCCTGCGGTGTATTCATAACGACGGTAGCCATGGACGCCTTGTTCGTGCACAAGTCGGCGCTGAGTGTCCAGTTCTTGTGCCACAGGTATTGCACGCCGCCGCTAACCGTCAACGCGTAAGGGGTGTGATAGTTCGGATCGATTACCACTCCGGCGCCCCCGTTGGCCGCCCCGGCAGGCAGCCGGGGGCGCCCGGCCCGGTGCAAGGCTGGAATAACTGAGGCGTATTAACTGCCTGGAACGCAGTCGCCCAGCCATTTTGCGCTAGGTCGTTATAGTACATGCCGATACCAGCACGAATCACCAGGTCTTCAATCCGGTCGGGGATTGTACGCAATTCCCAGACGCGGTGCGAAAGCTTTATGGTAATCATGAGGAACGCCCGTGGGCAGTGGCAGCTGCAATCCCTGCGATGGTCTGTACTGCGGGATTCAGTATCTGGTTGACACCCGAAGCCTGGAACAATCCCAAGTCGTGTCCTAGCGGAGTCCATAGTTGACCGTCAACTGCGGAGTGACACGCCACTGGTCCATGGCGTACAGACCCAGGCGCTGCACATTCTGTGAAAAATCGCCGTTCCCCGCTGGCGTAGAGGTGGTTTGACAATTTGCGCCGTCGAAGGGCGGAAGGCAGTTCTACTCCGCCGAGGAGCTGTCCAGGATTCGTCAGATAGAAGGTCGGGTTCTGGGTCAAAACATACAGCGTTTCCGCCTGACCCGGGAATGCGCCACTGAGTACCGGTTCGTGGATGAAGTCGATGCCGAACTTGGGAGCGTGCCGGCCAACGGAAGCGCTCAAATCGTAGCGGAACTGATATTTTTCCTGATTGCGAATGACCGGGAACGCAGTAATCGGGAGTTACAAACTGGTTGTCGCCGTAAGTTTCGAATCCCGAGATGGTTTTGGAGGTGGAGCTGAACGGAAAAGCAAGAGCAAAGCCCAGGTATCCATTGCGATCTGCGGTGCCATGCAGGTAGCTGGTCCCGAAGGTGAAGGTTCCAACCCAGTTAGGGTTGAAGCTATAGGTATTGCTGATGACACCGTTTTGATAATTGGCATGCGTCGTCGCACCGGTGGACGGCAAGCGTACCTTGCTGCACCAAGGCATTGTTCGTGGTGTTGTTGTCGAGCGCCCAGCGAATGAACCACTGTGAATGCTGCGACTGCGACCAGTCAATGCGCATCATGCCCAGATAAGAGACGAAACGGGACGCGAACGTACGGCGGGACGTTAATCGAAGTTGTATTGGGAATCAATCCTTCTTGTGCCAGTTGCGTCAGGGCATTAAATTGGGTCATGCTGGTAGGACTGTAGTTAATGCTGGCGTGCTCGTTTACCATTTCAAAGCCGGAATAAAACCACAACTTGTCCTTCACCATGCGGTCCGCCAATTGTTCCCACATAGTTCTGCCGTGAGAAGGGTTGCTTGGGCTCGAGGTGACGGGTTTTCGATGGGAAAGCGCGCATTCAGTGCCGCCGCACGTTCATACACCGCGAAGTCGCCATGCCACTCGTTAGTGCCGCTCTTCGTGCTGATGACCACGGAGGCCGCCGTAGTTCGCCCGATGTCGGCGTTTTGCTGTGAGGTCTGTACCGCAAATTCACGAATCACGTCGGGAGAGAAGTTCTGCAGAAAGCCGCCAATGTAGTCGTCGGAGTTATCGGCGCCATCCACCGTGAGCTGGTTATTCAGCCCCGAGCTTCCGCCGGTGGACACGGCCGTGATGCGTGCCTTAGTCGGATCGGAAGGCTCGACCGGTTCCGTGCCTGGAACCATGTAGGCGATATTAGCAAAGCTGCGGGCGGCGAGAGGGATGGTCTCCAAGTCTTTGCTGGTAACGACGCCGCCATTCACAGCGTCCGTGGTGTCCAGCTGTTCGGTAGTGATGGAAGACGGTTCGGCCTTCACGTTGACGGTCTGCTGGACAGATTGCGGTCGCAACGTCACCAGAACATCGCGGACATTACTTACCTGCACGGCTTACATCCGAGCTGGCCTCGGCAAATCCGGGTGCGTTGGCCGTCACATGGTATTGGCCGGGCAGCAGATCAGGAAAACGGAATTGTCCGCGGTTGTCGGTGGTTGCGGTACGGGCAACGCCGGAGCCGGTGTCGGTCGCCGTAACCTGGGCAGACTTGATTCGTGCTCCGCTGGCGTCCTGCACTTCGCCCAGCAGCGAACCCGTCGCATTCTGCGCCTGCAGAGTGAAGGGAAGCAGAGTGAAAACACAAATTGTGAGTAGAGCACTCCTGAGTAACTTCCATTCAATTTTGGCAGCATCATCAAGCTTCCTAGAAATGCGCGGAGAATTCGTTCCGGCGAGATTTTGCTTGGGGGAAATCAAGCGTCCCAAGGCTACTCTGGCCGCATATCTACTACCATTGGTAGTAGATATGCCTGGCTGCGTTTTTCGGTGAATCCGCAACCTCAACCTGAGAGGGTTCTGTAAGGGGAAGATAAATTTTCTTGGCGAATTCGTGCCGCACAAAACTTCACAGCTTCGAAGATCAACCACGGGCTGCTTGGCTCGCGCGTATAGGAACAGGCCAAACTTTAGGTATGCCGGGCAACTGCTGTATCCTCGCGAGAACACTTCAGTCTGTGTGCGAGGAGAGGTTCGGTTTTACAGCTCGCGGAAAAACTCGATGTAGCAGGAAGAGGCTCGGCTTTAGAGCTTGCGGGAAAACTCGATTAGCGCACGGTTTGTGTCAGGGTACGACTTCACAGGCTGCTAAAAAACTCCAAAGCCAAGGATTTGGAGTGACCCAAAATGTCTCGGAAATTGCGGAGAGCGCTCATATCGAATTTAAACGCGATATTTTTTGGAGCACTTCCCAAGTTCCGGGTTTTTCAGCAGCCTGTTCAGTCGTGCCGTGAAGTACTTTATTTTTTGTCATCATGAGCCAACTTAGTCGGCGAGGGATCTGTTTTTAGATTTTCAGCAAACTTGTTCAGCCGCGCCGACGAAGGCTCTATCTGTGTTGGTTGAAGCAGGCCTGCCTTCGTTGTACCCGCAGAGCCCGAAACCGTAAGACGGAATGCGGAGCAAACTTGCATGCTCGGTGTCGGAGAAAAATTTCCTCGCTTCTCGCTTATCGCCAACGTCGGTGCCGAACGGTACCGTGCCTTCCGCACCGTCACAGACCGAGACTATGGCGACCAGTGGAAGGTGTATTTCTTTTGGCCGCAGGATTTCACTCCCCGCTCGCTGGCGGAGATTGTTGACTTCGGCGCGTTGGAATCTGAGTTTCGCGAACGCCATACGCAACTTCTGGGTTGCAGCGTGGAATCAGAGCTGGCACATCTTGCCTGGCGAAACCAGGAAGATGATCTGAGAGAACTCGCATTGCCCATGCTGTCTGACCTGAAGCGCGAGCTATGCGGAGAGCTCGGTATTCTCGACGAAAACGAAGGGGTCGCGCAGCGCGCAACCTTTATCGTCGACCCGCACAGAGTGATCCGGTTCGTTTACGTAACCGAGCTGAACATCAGTCGTGATCCTGGCGAGGTGCTTCGCGTACCGGCCGACTTACAGGAGTGGCTGGCTTCCTGAACTACGCCTTCTTTTTGTCATCAGCAGCAGACTTGTTAGCCAAGTTGGACAGGAATGACAACCCTGTAACCCGTGGTTGACCTGGCTTCTCTCTGCGCCCTGATTCTTTAACGCAGGGACCTACACGGATGAGCACGGATTCTTGTTCTTGTCACGACCTTAAAAAATCAAATCCGTGAAAATTAGCGAGAATCCGTAGTTGATCCCTACCCACAATTTTTGCGGATTGCGCCGTTAGTTTTACGGTTTCGTCCAGCCGTCCTCGCACCTATAGTCATTGCAGTGATTGAGAGTAACTGAGCAGATAGCAAGCACAGCAGCCCTGAAGCGAGACAGGGCCGGTTGTTCAAGGGCCAGGTAGTTGGTGACGAGGAGTTGGAATCCAGATTGACTTCAAGACTTGCAGGCGCGGCCTTCCTTAGCTGCGCCCGCAAGTGATTTCACTCCTCCGCGGGCAACAGTGGCCAGATGTCCTGACACCGAACTAAAAGCCATCCACTCTCTTATCGTCCCACGATCGCGTTATTGGACTGGAGTCCACCCCTTATCGGGGTTGAACTCCGTCATCGCTTTTGCCAACGTGGCTGTGTCCTTCCCAAGGTTCTTCTGGTACACCACGCGGTCCTGATTGACGATGAATGTCATTACCCCTGAATCATCGTATTGGGCCGGATACGCGACAAAAGCGAAGCCTCCGGTCATCTTTCCATTCACTACAAAAGCCTTGGCGCCGCCCTTCGCGTCAGCCCCCTGGCTGGTCAGCATGCGGAAGTAGTAGCCGTGAAAAGGCTGGTACGAGCCCTGCTTAAAGGCATATCCCTCGTCGCTGGCAAACGCTACCAGAGGCCCCAGCGGACTCTTGGGCTGGCCTTCGGCAGAGTTCCAATACAGCCCGTTCTGTTTATCCTGATCGCTGATGAACTTTTGAGCATACTGTTTAACGCCATCATGCCGTTGCGAGAGGTACTCCGCTTGCGCATCCGCAAGTGCGGCGCTCACATCGATGGCGGCCAACTCATCGCGGCCAATACGCCGGGCAAGGATCTCTGCCTTTCCGGCGGCAGTATCGAAGTACCATTGTCCGGCGCCATTCTTCTTCAGAGCGATGGGAAAGGCGTGGTTGTCAGCGCCAACTAAGAGCACCTGGCTGCCGTCATCCAATTTGCGCCAGCGATGCATCACGTCATACGCTGTGACGAATCCCTCGAACGATGCCTTGTCTTGCGCGCCATCTCCCGAATAGATGACCTCTTTCGAGCCGGGGCCAAAGATCGCCAGCATAGTATCCTGATTCTCCGATTTTGCGGCTTCCATCAGCGCTTTTCCCGCGTCCTCCGGAGAGGCAAAGGTCTTCTGGGAAGCCTCCGTGGCGGCCGGTTTCTCAGGCTTGCTACAGGATGCAAGAAAGATCGATAAGACCAGCAGCAACAGGTAGGAATTGCGGGTTCGGCATCGCATTAGCTGCAACATTAGGGCTCCTCCATCTCTTTTTCTATCTCTCTGCCTCGAGGGGCGTCCGCGCAACTCTACCGCCGCCCTCCGCCGCGGAAGCCACCACCACCGCCCCAGCCTCCTCCTCCGCCACGACTGCCCCAACCACGCGAACTGGCCGACCGGTCTCCCCACCCCCCACTTCCAAAGCTGGATGAACCTGAGTGATTGCCCCAGCCGCTGAAAGCTGAGGCTTCACCACCGCTGTCGTGAGAACCCCAGCCCCGCGCAGCGTCCGAACTCCCCCATCCCGACTTGTCCCAGGAATTCGAGGCGCCGCTATCACCGCGGTTTACGTTCACGGTGTTGCCGCTTACGTTGGTGTTGTGGGTATAGCTGTTCGAGCCAGTGCGGTTGTAACCGCTGTTGTAATTGTTGGCGTGGTAACCGCTGCTGTTGTAGCCGCCGTTGTAATTATTAGCGTGGTAGCCGCTGCTGTTGTAACCATTGTTGTAGGGGTGATTGCCATAATTGCTATAGCCATTGCCGTAGTAGCCGCCGTGCCAGGCATTGTTACCGTAATACGCTCCGCCGTGGTAGTACACGCTGCCGCCGTGATACCAATTGCAGTTCCAACTGCTGTAGCCCCAGCCGCAACAACCGCCGCTCATCATTGCGCCGACCGCCATTCCGGCCCCAAAAGATAGCAGGCCGGTAGCCACTAAGTCAGCCGTACTGTATCCGGGGACGACGTAGGGTGTGCCATAAACCACCGTAGGGTTGTACACCGGAACATACACAACCTGAGGATTCGTCGGCTGAATAACAATCGTCTGCGGCGATTGCTGCACCACGGTTATCTGGGATCCGGATTTCAGGTTGCCGGCAGCCTTAGCTTTTGCGCGCAAGGTTTGAATCGCGGTCATCACATCCGCCTGCTGGTTGTGATAGGCCTCTCCCAACTGGGATGTCCACGATAGGTTCTGGGCCATATTGTTCAGCACAGAAGGAAACTCCGTGAGGGCCTTGACGCTGGGGTCCCAGGTTTGTTTGTCCACCGCCTGACCAAGCGCACTACCGGTGAGATTCTTGTTTTGCTGCAGCCAGTAGTTGGCCACAGCAATCTGGTCCGGAAATGTCGCCGCCCCCAGTATCTGGGCTACCAAAGCGTCGGGGTACAGTGCAATCGGCGCGACTAATGCTTGCAGTTCCTCAGCGGTCTCCGGCGCGCCTTGGCCCGGATACGCGGGCGGGGATGCGGGCGCGGACGGCGTTTCAGCGGCCTGAAATAGCATCGAAGCACGCGCCTCTGAACCAATCGTGGCGAGAATTAGAGCTATACACAGGAGAACCGAGAGTGTCTGTCTCTCTAGCGTCCTATCTGCCATTGCTTTCCTCCTTGGATCCGCGTCAGAAATGGGCTGCCCGGCTAGAGACCTGCCGCCCCTTTGGGAAGCAATCTTCTTGCGTTCACGCGGGCGCCTTATGTTTTATCTCACTAGGTCAGCCCCGCCCACTGGGAAAAATTCTAGCTATGCCAATGGAAAACTAAAAGGGCAATAGGAGGGAGAAATTGAGAGGGTGGGTTCCCAAAAGGCTCCGCCAATAACGAACCCTGTTACAGCGGTTCCGCCGTCGGCAATCGCCGCTGCGGCTGACCCTTCGCAGCAAACAAAAGAATGTATAGGTAGCAGATCACCGGCAGTATAAACGCGTGATGGATTCCGATGCGGTCGGCAATGAAGCCCTGCGTCAGGGGTATGACAGCTCCGCCCACGATTGCTGTGTTCAGCAATCCCGAGCCTTCTCCGGTTAGTGGTCCCATCCCCTCAATGCCCAGCGTGAAAATGGTGGGGAACATGATGGAGTTGAAGAACCCGACCAACAGCATGGCGCCCATCGCGAAGTAGCCAGCCGTCAGCATCGACAGGCAAACCAGTAGAGCGCAGATGATCGCATTAAAGCCCAGCACGACCCGCGCTGGCAGTCTCTGCAGCACAGCGGACCCGAGAAAGCGGCCGACCATGGCGCCGCCCCAATACACGGTGAGGTATTTGGCAGCGGTCTCGAGGCTGAGGTTTCCGATTTCAGGCTCGTGCATGTAGTTGACCAGGAAACTGCCGATGGCGACTTCCGCTCCCACGTAGGCGAAGATGCCCACCGCTCCCATAACCAGATTGCGGTGTTTCCAGATGCTATCGTGAGCGCCTGCCTCCACGGCGTGCCCACCTTCCGCCTCGGGAATGTGCGGTAGATTGAATTTGCCAATCACGACCGCCAGCACCACCAACGCGATCGCAATCAGAATGTAGGGCAGCTTTACCGACGAGGCCTGCTCCACGCGGTAGGCATGCAGCATGGCGGGGTTCATCGCCGCGATCTCGGCCGCCGTCTTGGGAGCGGTGGCGAGAATTAGGATGCCTCCAAACACCGGCGCAATAAATGTGCCGAAGGAGTTAAAAGCTTGCGTCAGCGTAAGCCGGCTGGAGGCGGTTCTTGCTGGACCGAGCAGCGCAACGTACGGGTTGGCGGCAACCTGCAACGCCGTGATTCCCGCCGCGAGAATAATGAGTGCAGCCAGGAAAAGCGGGAATGACGGAGCGACGGCGGCGGGCACAAACAGCAACGCTCCCAAGCCCATGGTCAACAGTCCGGCCACCATCATCCACTGGTAGCCAATGCGCTCAATGACGAATCCCACGGGAATCGAAAACACCGCATATGCACCGAAGAAGGCCAGCTGTACCAGCATCACCTGGGCATAATCGAGATCGAAGATTGCCTTCAGATGCGGAATTAATATGTCGTTCAGACAGGTGAGAAATCCCCACATGAAGAACAGGGTTGTTACCATGGCCAGAGGGCCGCGGTAACTTCGCCCGGTGTCAGGAGCGCTCACGGTATTGGTGTTCGGTTGGGTGCCCAGTGCCATGCTCACCTTTGGATCTTAGATGTAATAACCAGCCGGAATTGTATCCCGACACCACATCGGGCGCAGCAGAAAAGCTGCACGATCATTGGATTTTATGGGCGTAGAGCGACGGAGATTCAACCTACTGTGCCGCGGCTTGTGACTGCGGTAATTTGTCCAATGCCGCTTGTAGCTGGTCGGGCTTGAATCCGAACGGACCTGGCTTGGTCTTGAAGACAACCCGGCCGTCGCGATCGATCAGGTAAATGCGGTCAGGCCAGCCCGTGTAGGCCATCTCAGTCCGATTGTCGAAGCCGTCGATGATTGCCGGAAACTTTATGCCGAGCTTACGAACACATGCGCCTGCCACATTGGTCCGTTCGTCTTCATCTTTCGGACTCGCGAAAACCACTGAGTCGCGTACGTTACTCTGCATCTGCCAAACGTCGCTGGGATGCGCCTCCAGGATATACACGGCGTAAAACGCCACGTGATCACCGTACTGCTCGTACAGCTTGTTGAGGGCGGGAACCTCCCGCCGAAATGGCGGTCAGGTATAGCTGCCGAAGACCAGAACAACTGGTTGCTTGCCCCGGAACGACGAGAGCTGCACCTCGATCTTGTGGTCAAGCGTCGATAACTGAAAATCAGGAGCCGCGTCCCCCACGTGAATCGTGCCGGCGCGCGCGCGCGTCCAGAAAGTTTCGAACGGGATGACAAAATACGCCGGCATGGGCATCTTCGCCATCACGCGCCCGAAGGTTTCAGGCGGCTGATGCATGGCCCAGTTAATAAAGAGGAGGAACCCGGCATAGCCACACAACAGAACCAACGCAACAACCAGGAAGATTCGTTTGGATGGACGGCTCATGAGAAATTCCGGCTATCATATCATTCAGGTCGAGCTTTTCAGGCTCGTAGATTTGGTGTGGTAGTGTTTTCTGGTTTGTCATCCTGAGCGACGAGCCCTGTCGCCGTGGCGACTGGACGGGGAGTCGCAGGATCCCTATCGATCTGCGGAATGCCGAGTCCGGGATTTCTAGCGGTCAGAGAGACCTCGAGCTCCTGCTCGGAATGACACCTTTTAACGATGGTCGTCCCCGAATAATCAATGCAGATAACCGTCAGACTAACTAACACGTCGTGAATGGCACGGGATATGGATAAAGCAAACCCTGGCGCTGTCGACAAGCCCCAACCGCCAACCGCGCACATCAAGATCCGCATCACCGAAGAGGCCCAGGCGACCGGCGACACCGCTGCCGCCTACGACTATTGGCGCGCCGGTTCCGGCCGGCAGCAGGTGCCGGGAATCATCAAATGCTTCGGCAGCCGTCCTGATTTCCTGCGCCAGGTCGTGGATTTCTCCAACACTATCCATTTCTCCGAGGGTCATCTCATCCGCCGCCATAAGGAGATGATCGCCAGCTACGTTTCCTACCTCAACCGCTGTCCGTATTGACTGGACAGTCACGCCTACTTCCTGCGGGTTCAGGGAGCCAACGAACAATGCATCGCCGCCATCTTGGAGGGCAAGATCGACGAGGCCAACCTGACCGCATCTGAGCGCGCGTTGATGCAGTATGCAGAATTGATCACCAACGCTGCGTACCGCTCAACCGGCGACGACGTTCAGGTCCTGCGCGATCACGGTTGGACCGAGGACCAAATCTCGGAGGCGGTTTACATCATCGCCATGTTTGCCTTCTTCAATCGCGTGGCCGATGCGTTCGGCGTTCCGCCGCAGAACTACCTGACGTTGGGACGAATGACGCCTTAGCAGAAGCACTACTTGCTGACTCAACCCCACTAGTGTTTTTGGATTATTGCGCTAGCCTTATCAAGGGGATAGGGTTGTCGCGAATGTGCGTTCCCTGTTCGGGAACGTGAGCGGGGCAGCGAGTTCGGTTTGGGGTAAGCCGGACATCGCGTAGAGTTTCCAATCTTTAGTTGTTTGCCGTTTGCGTCCAACCTAGGAGATTTTCGAAATGTCTGCAGCCTTGCGCCGCTTTTTGCCAACCATAGTAGTTGGTCTGATTGCGATTAGCGCATGGTCGAGCGACAAGCCCGCGAACAACGCTGCCAAGCTGAACAATCTCGGCGTCGCTTACATGAACCAGCAGCGCATGGATAAAGCAGTCGAGGAGTTCGACCTCGCGCTGAAGGCTGACCCCGGTCTGACAGTTGCCGAGTTGAATAAAGGCATAGCGCTGCTGAATCTGCAAAAGCTGGCCGAAGCGCAAGCAGCCCTGGATGCGGTGGCAGCGAAAGACCCTTCCAACCCGCGCGTCTGGTACAACCTCGGCCTGCTGCGGCGCAGTCAAGGCAAGCCGGCCGAAGCCATCGATGCATTTCAGCGTGTCCTGAAGATCGACCCCAAGGATCCCGACACGCACTACTTCCTGGGGACCATGTATTCCCAGGAACAGCAATACGCCAAAGCGATTGCTGAGTTCGAAGCCGTGCTGCGCCTGCAACCGCTACATGCGTCGGCGCAGTTCGGCCTGGCACGCGCACTGCAGCGCTCGGGCAACGTGGACGCTGCTCGCGAGCATCTGCAAACCTTCGAGCATTTGACCAAGGCCAATCTCTCCTCGCCCATGACCCTCACTTATGGCGAACAGGGCCGCTATTCGACGGCGCAGGATGTCACGACCCAGGAGCCGAAGGTTGGGCCCATGATTCCGGTCACGTTTGTCGAGCAGCCGGTTGGCCGCACCGCCGCGTCGTCGCCCGAGGCAACAAGTGACAAACCGGGTGGCGGCATCTGCATGTTGGACGTTACCGGCAGCGGTCATTTCGATCTGGTGGTCATGAGCGCGGGAGAACACGCCGTCCACGTGTACCACAATGGGGGAGATGGCAAGTGGAGTGAGGTCGCACCCAAGCAGACCGGTCTTGACGCCAGCGGCACCGGCATTGCGTGCACTGTCGGCGATTTCGACAACGATGGCAAGAACGACCTTGCGGCGGCGCTCAGCGATCGCGTGCTGCTGTTTCGTAACCTGGGCGGCGGCAAGTTCGCCGATGTGACGAAGGCAGCTGGCATCATGCAGGCTAACCGTCCGGCGGGCCTTACATTCGTTGACTACGATCACGATGGCGACCTCGACCTGTTCGTTACCGGGCGGCCAGGCGAAGGGCAGTCGGGAGGAACAAGCAACATCCTCTGGCGCAACAACGGCAACAGTACATTCACCAACTGGACAGCGGAAACAGCTCTCAGTGGCGACGGCTCAAGCACCAGCGTCACGCTCTCCGACATCAACAACGACCGCGCAGTCGATCTCGTCGTTACCGGTTCAGGCAGTTCGCCGACGCTTTATCTCAACCGGCGCGAGGGCCATTTCAAGGCTACGCCGTTATATGACATTGCGGGACTGCCTCCCACGGTCGGCGTATATGTCTTCGACTTCAACAAAGACGGCTGGATGGACGTCCTTCTCACACATGCGGGAGCGCCCGGCGTCTCGTTGTGGCGCAATGTCGAAGGCAAGCGGTTCGAGCGCGTACCCCTTCCCATCAACGATGCCACGCGCGGCTGGGGCGTAACCGCGATCGACTTCGACAACGACGGCTGGATCGACCTCGCTGTGGTCGTCGATACCACGCGCGGTCCTGAGCTCCGCATGTTGCGCAACCTGGGCGACCAGGGCTTCGAAGATGTCAGTACCAAGCTCGGACTCGACAAAATCAAGCTGATCAATCCGCGCTCCGTGATTGCGGCCGATGTGGATGGCGATAACGATTCCGATCTCGTCATCTCCCAACTGGACGGCGCTCCCGTCATCCTGCGCAATCAGGGCGGCAACAAAAATCACGCGCTACGGATTGACTTCAAAGGCCTCGCCGACAACAAAACAGGATTGGGAACCAAGGTCCAAGTATTCGCAGGCACGCTCTGGCAGAAGTTCGAGGTTCCGGGCGCCGCTGGATATGCGAGCCAGGGTCCGCCTGAAATCCTCGCCGGTCTGGGGAGTGCCGACCGCGCCGATATCGTCCGAATGCTCTGGCCGACCGGGGTTCTGCAGGATGAAATCGAGGTCGCCGCCAACAAGCCTGTCACCTTCACCGAGATCGATCGGCGCGGCAGCTCCTGTCCCACGCTGTTCGTTTGGAATGGACACAAGTACGAATTCATCTCTGACGTGATTGGCGCGGGAGTCATCGGCCATTGGATTTCTCCGAGAGCGAAGAATACTGCTGATCCCGACGAGTGGATCAAGGTCGATGGCTCGAAGCTCAAAGCTCGCAATGGTTATTTCAGCGTGCGCTTCGGCGAGCCCATGGAAGAGGTCAACTTCATCGATCAGCTTCGGCTGGTCGCCATCGACCATCCGAGTGGGACCGACGTTTACCCTGACGAGCGCTTTCTCGACGATCCGCCGTTCGCCTCGGGCGCTCCTGTGCTCACATCGCAGCCGCACGCGCCCGCCGGTGCATGGGATGACCACGGAGATGACGTGCTCACGCTGCTCAGTGCGCGTGCTGGGGTGAAGGATCATCAGTATGTTCAGGACTTCACCAATCTATCGTTTGCAGGCTTTGCCAACATGCACTCGCTGACGCTCGATCTGGGCGCGTGGACGCCGCAGAATCCGCTGCGGCTCTTGCTGCACGGATTCATCGAGTACTTCAGCGCAAGCTCGATGTACTCCGCGTGGCAAGCGGGCCTGCAACCGATTTCGCCGTACATCGAGGCGCAGATGCCAGACGGCACCTGGAAGCGCGTCGTCGATGACATGGGATTTCCCGCCGGTTTGCCGCGGACCATTACTGTCGATCTCACCGGCAAGCTGCCACCCGGGACGCGCAAGATTCGCATCACGACAAATCTGCAGATCTATTGGGACCAGATACTGGTTGACAATGGGCCGGAGCAATCCAAGCAACTGCGGACGACGGACCTGCCGCTCGCCTCAGCAACCCTGGCCTTCCGCGGATATCCCCGGCAAGTCGAGGGCGTCGTCCCCGGTGACCTTACCTATTACTACGATCAATCCAGCACGACGGGACCGTTCTCGCAATTTCGCGGAAGCTATACCCGCTACGGCGATGTCACTTCCTTGCTGCAGAACGTTGACGATCAGTTTGTGATCTTCGGCACCGGCGAGGACATCGACGCGGAATTCAGCGCCGCGCCTCTGCCGTCCCTCGCGGCCGGATGGACGCGCGACTATTTCTTCTATGCCAATGGATTCGTGAAGGACATGGACTTCTACGAAGCCACGCCATTCACGGTCGCGGACATGCCGTTTCATGCTATGACGGCGTATCCCTATCCGGCGGCACAGCACTATCCGAACGATGGCGCGGCGACTGCCTATCGCCTCGATTGGAACGACCGGTATCAACGCGGAACCGCCGACGCCAGCGGGTATAGCTTCCACTATGCGCCGCGGAGCATCGATCCTGAACCGCTAACCCCACAGCAGACACCACCCGCCGCAACCGGTGGAAGTGAGCCGTCAGCGTCGAATGAGTAGAGGTAATGAAACGCCTTGGCCAACTCGCGATCGCCACGTTGACCGTTTCGGCCATCTACCTCTATGCGTGGCCTGCGGCTAATTTGTTCTATGCCGCAACCGTGCTGTTTCATGTTGGACTTGGCGTAGCATTCTGCATCGCAGGAGTGTTTCTCTTGCGCGACGCCCTCCGCGGCCCTACACTCGTAAAGCTTGCAACTCTGATTCTTGCCGCCGGATCGGTCCTTGGTCTGGCGCTTATCTATACGGGCACGTCGCGTTCGCATTGGAACTTGATGTACGCGCACATTGTCGTAAGCGCGATTGCGGTGGTGTTGTGCGCTGCGTGGTTCTTGAGCCGTCATAAAGTTCCGGCGCGCAACCTGTGGGCAACAACCGCTGGCGTGGTGACAGTTGCCGTTATTGTCTCGGTCGGCGCAGTTTACGCACGCGGATCCTGGAGCAAGCGCTTCGTCATCAAGAATCCTCCGGTAGCGCCGTTGTCCATGGACGGCGAAGGCGATGGAGCGCAAGGCCCATTCTTCCCGAGCTCCGCCCAAGTCGCGGGAAATCGCAAGATTCCCGGCAAGTACTTCATGGAATCCGACGCCTGCCAGCGCTGCCATCAGGATATTTACAACCAGTGGCAAAGCTCGGCCCACCACTTTTCGTCGTTCAACAATCAGTGGTATCGCAAAAGTGTCGAGTACATGCAAGACGTCGAGGGGACGCACCCTTCCCGCTGGTGCGGAGGCTGTCACGATCCGGCGGTGCTCTACAGCGGCATGATGGACACTCCCATCAAGCAGATCATGGACCGGCCTGAGACACAGGCGGGGCTGGGCTGCATGATGTGTCACTCCATCGTCAAGGTAAAGAGCACCATGGGCCAAGGCGACTTCGTACTCGACTATCCCGAACTGCACGAACTTGCCGCCAGCAAGAATCCAGTGGTTCGCTGGTTGCACGATTTCAGCGTCAAGCTCAATCCCGAACCGCATCGCCGCGTATTCCTCAAACCTTTCATGCGGGCACAGACGCCGGAGTTCTGCTCCTCGTGCCACAAGGTTCACCTTGATGTGCCGGTGAATAACTATCGCTGGCTGCGGGGATTTAATGAGTACGACAATTGGCAGGCGAGTGGCGTGTCGGGGTTGGGTGCGCGCTCGTTTTACTATCCGCCAAAGCCGCAAGGCTGCCAGGATTGCCACATGCCTCTTACGGCGTCGGCTGACATGGGCAATGTTGATGGCAAGGTGCACTCCCATTCGTTCCCCGCGGCGAACACAGCCCTGCCGGTTGCCAATCAAGACCAGCACCAGATGGACCTGGTGCAGAACTTCCTGAAGAGCGGGGTGGTTTCGATCGACATTTTTGCGATGTCGACAGCAGCGCCGAAAGAAGGCAGTGGCACAGCACCGCATCCCGAACTACAGACGACCTTCGCCGTCGGCGAGGAAGCCGAGATGCCGACCACGCGTGAAGCCACTGGATCGGCGGCACCGGTGACCGCTCCACTGAATGAAGTAAATGCAGCCGTTCGCCGCGGCGATAGCGTTCGAGTGGACGTTGTGGTGCGCACTCGCAAGGTGGGACACTTCTTTCCCGGCGGCACCGTCGATGCCTTCGACACTTGGGCGGAGTTAAAGGGCGTCGATGACAAGGGTCAGACCATCTTCTGGAGCGGCGGCGTTGCCGACAATGGCAAAGGTCCGGTCGATCCAGGCGCTCACTTTTACCGCTCGCTGCAGGTGGACGAGCACGGCAACCCCATCAACAAACGCAATGCCTGGGCCACGCGCGCCGTGGTTTATGTTCACCTTATTCCGCCGGGTGCGGCCGATACCATCCATTACCGGCTTAAGATTCCGCAGAACGCGGGCAACAAAATTACTCTCACCGCGCGTATGTGCTATCGCAAATTCTCCTGGTGGAATACGCATTTCAGCTACGCCGGAGAATCGCCCCAGGATGCTAGCCCTCCGCAGACTACAAAGTCCTACGACGATCGCAAGTTCACCTTCGATGGCGACACTTCCACCGTCTCCGGCAAGCTGAAAACGATTCCCAATTTGCCGATCGTCGCCCTGGCCGAAGATTCGGTCGAGCTGCGGGTGCTTCCCAAAGGCACGCCGGCAGAGTCTCCCAAGGTCATCACTGAGAAAGCCGAGTGGCAGCGATGGAACGACTATGGCATTGGACTGTTCCTGCAAGGCGACCTGAAGGGCGCGGCAGCGGCGTTCTTCCATGTCACCGAAGCCGACCCGTCGAATTCTGATGGATGGGTGAACCTGGGCCGCGTGGCTGTGCAGGAGGGCGACATGGAGCGCGCCCGCGTGGTATTGCAGCGCGCGCTGTCGCTCAACCCTGATCTGGCACGGGCCAACTTTTTCTATGCGCGCGTGTTGCGAACCGACGGCGATTACGACGGTGCTCTGCAACATCTGCAGAAGGCGGCGGCGCAATATCCCAAGGATCGCGTTGTGCGCAACGAGATGGCTCGCATACTTTTCCTGCAACACAAATACAGCGACGCTATCGCGCAATTGCAGCAAGCCCTCGCCGTCGATCCCGAAGACCTGCAGGCGAACTACAACATGATGCTTTGCCACCGGGGACTGGGCGAGATCCAGCAGGCGGACGAATATCAGAAGCGGTACCTGCGCTTCAAGGCAGACGAGTCCGCGCAAACCATTACCGGCCCATATCGCCGGCTGCACCCAGAGGACAATAACGAACGGCAATCGATTCACGAGCATGTTTCGGCGCCACTCGAACCAACCCGGCCCATGGCGGCTGCCGCGCACTACGAAAGCCAGGGCCAAGGAACCGCACCGTGATCTACATGAGACGAGTCTTCTTCTTTCTGCTTCCTCTCCTCCTTTGCGCCGCGTTCGTCGGCGCCGCGAACGCGCAAGTGCGTTTTCGCGACATCACCAAGCAGGCCGGGATCAATTTCGTGCACAACAACGGCGCCACCGGGAAAAAGTGGCTGCCCGAAACCATGGGCCCGGGGTGCGCCTTCATCGACTACGACAATGACGGATACCCCGACATTCTGCTGGTGAATGGCCAGGACTGGTCTGGCTCCGGGCGGCCATCGACGTTGAAGCTCTACCACAACAACCGCAACGGAACCTTTACCGACGTCACTGCGAAGGCGGGGCTTGCCGTCAGCATGCACGGCCTTGGAGTTGCGGTAGGCGATTACGACAACGACGGCTACGACGACATTTTCGTCACTGCGCTGGGGCAAAGCCATCTGTTTCACAACAACGGGAACGGAACCTTTACCGATGTGACCAAGGCTGCCGGGCTGTGGGGGCCGAACGAGTTCAGCACCAGCGCGGCGTGGGTGGATTACGACCGCGATGGCAAACTCGATCTGGTGGTCGCAAACTACATACAGTGGACTCCGCAAAGCGATATCTACTGCACTCTTGATGGCACGACTAAGTCGTACTGCACGCC
Organism: uncultured Acidobacteriaceae bacterium; assembly: GCA_963755865.1. GTDB lineage: Bacteria > Acidobacteriota > Terriglobia > Terriglobales > Acidobacteriaceae > Bog-257. Next base: position 136,549 of record CAVWLY010000030.1, read on the forward strand.
CGAGTCGTACAAGGGAGCGTCGCTTCGTTTGTGGCACAATCTCGGAAACGGCAAGTTCGAAGACGCCACCGCGAAGGCCGGACTCCTCGATAACACCTCCAAGTCACTCGGTCTGGCGATACTCGACGCCAACGGCGACGGCTGGCCTGACATCGTGGTGGCGAACGACACCCAGCCAAACAAGCTCTACATCAACACCGGCAAGGGAACGTTCACGGAATCCGCGGTTTCCGCGGGAATCGCGTTCAGCGAAGATGGCGTTGCGCGCGCCGGAATGGGGGTTGACGCAGCGGACTATGATCGCTCGGGAAGGCCTAGTATCATCATCGGAAACTTTTCTAACCAAATGATGGCCTTGTACCACAATGAGGGAAACGGTCTTTTCGTTGACGAGGCGCCGCGTTCCGAGGTCGGCCGCAATAGCCTGCTGACCCTGGGTTTCGCGTGCTTCTTCTTCGACTACGACCTCGACGGATGGTTGGATATCTTCGTGGCCGATGGTCATATCGAGAACGGAATCGAGCGCATTCAGAAGCGCGTGAAATACGCGCAGTTTCCCCACCTGTTTCACAATCTAGGTGGCGGCAAATTTGCGGAGACCACCAACTCGGTGGGACCTGATCTTGGCGTGCCACGTGTGGGACGGTCAGCCGCGTACGCAGACATCGATAACGATGGCGACCTGGACGTGTTGCTGACGACTAACGGCGGCCCGGCCGTCCTGTTTCGCAACGAAGGTGTAACCAATCACAGTCTCCGAATTAAGCTGGAGGGCACGCGCTCGAATCGCGATGGCATCGGTACCGTCGTAACCGTAAATGCTGGCGGTGAAAAACAGTCGCTCACCTTGCGTAGCGGATCAGGATATCTTTCGGCGAGCGAACTGGTGCTCACCTTCGGATTGGCAAAGCGCCAGCAGGTGGACGAGATCGAGTTGCGCTGGCCGAGCGGCCAGGTCGATCATCTGTCGAAGGTCGCGGCGGGGCAGACCATTACGGTCCGCGAAGGCGAAGGCATTGTGCAGCAACGGCCCTACGGAAAAGCACCGGCGCCGGTAGCGGCGACCGCGACGACCTCGCACCGCAAGGGAGCACGATGAAGGCGGTCACGCAGCAGTCTGCCGTCGAGTTGGTAGCCCTCCTCTGCGATTCGAAAATCTCACCGTTGGAACTTGCCGACGAATACATTGCGCAGATCGAGCGGGTCAATCCTCGTCTGAATGCGCTGGTCGATTTTGATCCGGAGCGTGTTCGCGAACAGGCCCGGGCGGCGGCGCGTTCGAAAGCGCCCCGTGGTCCGCTCTTCGGATTGCCCGTAACTATAAAAGGGTCGATCTCTGTTGCCGGCCATCGCTGCGAGATCGGCAGCGTGATCAACCGTGGCAGTGTGCCGGCAGAGGATGCGATGGTCGTTTCACGGATGCGAAATGCCGGTGCAATCATTCTTGGCATCACCAACAGCCCGGAATTTCTGATGGCCTATGAGACCGACAACTTCCTCTACGGCCGCACCAACAACCCGTGGAACCTCGACTACACGCCCGGCGGGTCGAGCGGAGGCGAGTCGGCCGCAATCGCAGCAGGATTATCTTGCGGCGGCCTCGGCAGTGATAGTGGAGGCTCGGTCCGCGTACCTGCCCACTTCACCGGCATCTGCTCGCTGAAGCCAACGCCAGGCCGGATTCCGGGAAACGGTCACCTGCCGGCCTGCGTGGGACCCTTCTCGATTCTGGGGGCCATTGGACCGATGGCCCGCACCATGGATGATGTGTCGTTGCTGTTCCAAGTGCTCTCCGGACAGGATCCCATCGATCCGGTGAGCCCGCCTATCCCACATCGTCAGATATCGCTCGCCGAGGTGAAAAGGCAGCGAGTCGGCTATTTCGAGGATGATGGCCTGCTTCCGGTTACACCCGAGACACGAGAAGCCGTACAGGCAGCAGCCCGAGCGCTACAGAGGCAGGGTTTCGACGTGCGGCCGTTCCGGCCAAACGGGCTGGAACAAGCGCGAAAACTCTGGTGGACATTCTTTGTTCGGTGTGGCGCTATGTTTGTGGATGGGCTGGTCGAGGGCCACGAATCAGAGCTGAGCCCAGTACTGAAAGGATTTCTCCAGATTGCCCATGCTGATCCACCACTAGCGGCGGATGAACTGTTAAATGCCTGGGCCGAGTGCGACGTGATTCGCGGCAAGTTGCTGCAGCAGATGCAGGAGTACCCTGTGTTGCTCTGTCCGGTATGTTCCATTCCCGCTTTTCGTCACGGCGAGCGCCGATGGAAGATTGATGGGCAGGAAGTGGAATATCTTGACGTAATGCGTTACACCCAGTGGTTTAATTTGCTGGCAGCTCCGGCGGCCGTGATACCTGTGGGCCGGTCGCCCGAAGGATTGCCGATCGGAGTCCAAGTCGTTGCCCGGCCATTCGAAGATGAAGCTGCGCTGGCGGTTGCGTCAGTTGTCGATCACGAATTTGGATTTGTCGCACCCCCGCTTGTGCAGATTGCCGGGGAGGCCGTGGGCTGAAGCGTTCGTCCCGGCAGGCGTGTTTGGCCTGTCTGTACCCTCACGTTGTATTCTCTGTGCGTGGCCCACCGCCTGACCCTAAAGCGATCTCCCACGGTCTCCCTGCTTCTGGGCCTGGTGATCACGCTGACGGCAGTAGTGGCCTACACGGCGTACATCAGCTACCAGCTCTCCGGCCTGCGAAAGCTACAGCGCGACGTCATTGACCGAAACCGCAGAGACTCCCTGCAACTGTTGCGCATTCAGAACGACCTCAACTCGCTAGGGTTGGGCATGCGCGACATGCTCGACACCACGCAGCCTTATCCATTGAAAGCGTGGTCCGGGCAATTTCGGCGCGTCCAGGGCGACTTGAACAACGCGCTACAGCTGGAGAAAGACTTGTCGGTAGCGCAGCGCACTCCGGAGCAGCAGCAATACCTGCAGGACTCGTTGGCGCAGTTCTGGGTTGCGTCCGACCGCATCTTTGCTCTGGCCGGCGAAGGCAAAGAGGCGGAGGCGAGGGCCGAGATTCGCGCTTCCTTGCAACCGCGAGTTGCGGCGCTCAGTACTGCCGTGGCGCGGCTGCTGGTGGCCAACAACGAAAACGAAAAACAGGCGGGCGAGCGAATCGAGCGGATCTACGACGGCGTCGAACGCCAGGTCTATTTGTTTCTGTTGGCCGCGCTGATTACCATCGTGCTCTCTAGCTTTTATCTGATCCGTTTAAACCGCCGGCTGTTCAGCCACATATCCCACCTTTCCGAGCAGCGCAGCGAACTGGCGCAGAAGCTAATCGCCACGCAGGAATCGACCTTGCTACACGTCTCGCGCGAACTGCACGACGAGTTTGGGCAAATTCTGACGGCGGTCGGATCCATGTTGCGGCGGGCCGGTAAGCTGGTTCCCCAAGGCTCGCCGTTGCACACCGACCTGCAGGAGGTGTCGGAAATTGCACAGTCGGCGCTCGACAAAGTTCGTACCCTGTCGCAGGCGCTGCATCCGGTCACGCTCGAAGAGGCCGGCCTGGACAGTACCATCGACTGGTATCTGCCCATAGTGGAGCGGCAGAACGGGATCGTCATACACTATGACAAAGCGGGGACGCCGTTTCCGGTGGAAAGCAGGGCCGGCATTCACATTTATCGCGTGCTGCAGGAAGCTCTGAACAACGTCGCTCGCCATTCCGGGAGCAAGGAAGCTTGGGTTCGTCTGCAGTTTAAGCCCGACCAATTGGGCCTCGAAGTGGAAGATCGCGGTACCGGTTTCCGTCCAAACGGACGAAAGGGGATCGGTTTGGTCGCGATGCGTGAGCGTGCCGAGTTGGTAGGTGGGACTATCGAGTTTTTGCAACCCGCCCGCGGTGGAACGCTAGTGCGGTTGCGGGTTCCGAAAGATGGCATCGACGCCAATGACTGAGGATGGTATGGCCGAGAAGATTGCTGTACTGCTGGTTGACGATCACGCGCTGGTTCGCCGTGGTTTCCGCCGGCTTCTGGAAGACGAATCAGACATCGACATACTGGGTGAGGCCAGCGATGGGGAAGAAGCCGTACAATTGGCGAAAACCTTGCGCCCCGACGTCATCGTCATGGATTGTGCTTTGCCGGGAGTCAATGGGCTCATCGCGACCCGGCGCATCCTCGAGGAAAACAAGAATGTCGCGGTCCTGATGCTGAGCATGCACTCGGAAAATACCTGGGTGCGTCAGGCGCTGGAGGCAGGGGCACGCGGCTACGTGCTGAAGAACGCGGTCGATTTGGAACTAGTAACCGCTATCCGGCGAGTGGCAGCAGGAGAAGTCGTTCTCGATGCACAGATTGACCGCCTGGCCACACTAAAGGGCGAGCGCGAAACCGGCTTGACCAGCCGCGAATTGGAGATCCTGCAACTGATTGTCGACGGCAAGTCGAACAAAGAGATCGCAACCCGGCTCAATCTGAGCGCCAATACCGTCGCCGTGCATCGCGCCAATATCATGGACGCGTTGGGCATACATAAGACGGCGGAGTTGGTCGTCTTCGCCATTCGCAACGGATTAGTGAACGTACCGTAGCTAGACAATCTTCCCACCCAATCATTATCTTTGGCCAACTCTGAACACCCTTTCAGTCCAAAAAATTGAGGGAGCCCGAAGGCTCCCTCGTAAGCCGTACCCGCTCCGTGTCTAGAAGAACAAATGCACGCCGAATTGCAGCTGTCGCATGGTGGTACCGAACAGGATGTCGGTAATCTGCCCGCTCGAGCAACCGCACGCGTTCGTAGGCGAGAGCGACGCCACGCAGCTTCCACCGCCGCCCTGGTTGTTGGAGTAGCCCAAGGCCACATGGTTGAAGATGTTGTAGGCGTCCATGCGGAACTGGAAGCGGAAGCGCTCCGTAAGCTGGAAGTTCTTCATGATGGCCATCTGGGCGGTGTAGTCGCTGGGGCCGTACAGCCCGTCAAAACCAGCATTGCCGATCCCCCCGGTGGGTGAAGCCAGCCATGCTCCCCCCACAACAACGGGGGTGAAGTACTGGACGTAAGGCGAACCTCCGCCGGCCGGATGAATCAGGCCACTGGGGCCGAGTGGGAAGCTCCCCACTCCCTTGTCAGGCCGGCAGGGCGACGAGGAATTGATAGTGGGGCACGAGCTTTGGGTAGGCGTGAAGGGCAGGCCACTCCCCCAGTTATTGGTGAAACTGATTTGCCAGCCGCCAATGACTTCATTCATCGCCGTACTTACGCCGCTGGCAAACTTCTCGCCCTTGCCAAACGGCAAGTTGTACACGGCGCTGGCAACCCACACCAGCGGACGATTCTGGTCATCAGGACCATAGGCGATCGCTGGAACGTCAGCAAAGTAGTTGCTGTCGTAGTGCAGCGCCCTTGACCAGGTGAAGTGAGTGATGAACTGCAGTCCGTTGGAGAAGTTCTGATTGAATTTCACCTGCAAGGCGTTGTAACTGGAGTTGGCATTGTTGCCTAAGTAGTTGTTGATTCCCGTGGTGCAGCACGTCAGCGTCTTACCCGTCGACGGATCGATATATCCCGGATAGGTAAATCTGCCTGCGAAGGGGTAAGTACCGTTTGCGAATTGCTGATTCACGTTGTAGCTGGGACTATCACCGGCAAACCCATGCCGGCCCACGTTTCCGATGTAAGCCATCTCCAGGCTGGAGTTCTTACCGATCTGCTGCTGAACCGTGAGGTTCCACACTCCAATTGCGGGCAGGGTCTGAGTGAGCGGACGGACATAGGGCTGAGCGTTGTTGGTGGGGCCCAGCAGCGGCAACTGGCCGTTTGGCGGAATTGCCGGGAAAACCCCAGCGGGCGCGCCGGTTACCACGCCCGGCAAGGTACTCAGATAACCACCGGGACCTAGGTTGAATGCCGGGGCGTAGTTATTGTTGGCGCCGGGGGCATTGTTTTGCTGCGACAGCAGAACCGGCAGACTCTGGGCCACGCTATGACCGAAGTTCGACCCGAACACGCCCATGTCGTAGCTTATGCCAAATCCCGCCCGGATGACGGTCTTGTCATACAGTTGGTACGCAATGCCAAAGCGAGGTGCAAAGGCGTGCCAGTCGTTGCCGATGTTGCCGTTCAGGCCATAGGGTCCGTAGCCGGCCACTCGGCCGATGCCCTCAACAATATTGTAGAAGCCGCCGTTACCTTTTCCGTTAACGAACTCAGGGAAGTAAACCTCCCAGCGCAGCCCGTAGCTGAGGGTCAGCTTCGGAGTCACGCGCCAAGTGTCCTGCCCATAGTAGAACATGCGCCACTGCTGGTCGGTAGCATCCGAGGTACTGCTGACGAACCGCGAGAAAGAGGTTACATCGCCGAACAGGAGGGTCGCCAAAGTCAGTCCGCCTATGTTGCCGTTCCCAGTGCCCACTTGGGCGAACGACAATTGGCCAGCGCGGTTTTGGTCACTCGGCACCCGCAGGTTCGTCGCAAAACGGACATCAGCGCCAAACTTGAAGGTGTGGTTGCCGTGGATCTTAGTAACGTTACCCACCAACTGGTACTGGTTTTCCCTCTCGGTCAGTGGGCAGTTGCAGCGTTGCACGCCTAGACCGTTGCCGAAATCAGAGATGGTCTGGTTGCCCTGTTGGTTGTTGGTGTTTGACTGCCCCATGGCGAAGTATGCCAAACCTGAGGTAAGCAAAGGTTGCGAGGGCAGGTTAAGGCCGGGGATACCGAATGACGTCATCGGGGTCTGCCCCTGGTCCCAGAAAGCGGTCTGTGGATTGTACTTAAACCAGCCAAAGTGGAAGTCAGCCAGAAGAGTAGGGCTGAAGGTATGCGTCCAACCCGAAGCCAAGCTGTAATTATGGACATTCGAGCTTCCCGCCAGGCCGGGGCCTGGACCGAAGCCTATTCCACCCAGCTCGGGAAGAGAAGGATTTCCCGAGAGGGTAAAGTAGGCGAGACTGAAACGTCCGTAAATTTGGTTCTTTTCGTTCAAGTCGTAATCAATGCGGGTGTCGAAGGCGTTCTGCTTGAAAGCGCCCGCACCCGAAGCGATATAGTTTGCGAAGAGACCGTCATTGGTCGGCGCTGGAAAGTCCTTCAGAACTGCCACCGCCTGCGGGGAAAGCTGGCTTACCGGGATCATGTTGCCAGGTACCATAGTGGCGCCTGTGAACGTGCCTGAGTTGGCGGTGTTGGGGTAGTAAACCTGGCCGCCGCCCGCTACGTGGCCTAAGTATTGGCTTAGATTGCAGAAGCCGGTCGCAGCGGTGCAACTCTGCTCGACCTGTAACGTCGGAACCGTAAGCACGTTGGTTACACCGGTGGTTTCCTTGGTGCCTTGATAATCGCCAAAGAAGAACAACTTGTTCTTGATGATCGGACCGCCAATGGTGCCACCGTACTGGTTCCACTTATCGGAAGGAATGTATCTGTGCGTGACGGAGTTGGGAGCAAACTGCGTAAACGGATCGCGCGCCAGGTTGGCGTCGGTACGACGGAACCAGAAGCCGCTGCCGTGCAACTCGTTGGTACCGGATTTGGTCTGCGCTGTCACGAGACCGGCGATGGCCTTGCCCTGCTCAGCGTCGTAAAACTGCGACCCGACAGTAGCTTGGCTAACGGCGTCCAGGTTGGGATTGATGACGATGATACCCAAGATGGGGTCTTGGTTATCGGTTCCGTCCAACTGGAAGCCGGTGCCGCTGAAATGCTGGCCGTTGACAAAAATCTGCAGACCGCCCTGCGGGTTCTCAGTGGCGGCATGGCTCCAGCCGGCCAATTGCTGGGTGCCGGGCGACAATAACTCAAACTGCGTAAAGTTGCGGTTGAAAACCGGCAGGTTCTCCACGTAGCGCTGGTTATAGGTAACGCCAACGTCTGCGTTCTCGGTCTGTAGCTGCGGCGCTTCGCCTGTGACCTCCACGGTCTGAGAGGCGGAGCCAACCTGCACCTGAGCGTCCACGCGCTGGGAGGCATCGGCGATTACGGCGACGCCCTTTTGCTCGAAGGTCTGAAAGCCCTGGGCTTCAATCTTGACCGTGTAGACGTCCGGGATCAAGTGCGTCACGGTATAGTTTCCCGAGCCGTTCGTGGTCGCGGTGTCGGTCGTGCCCTTGGCTACGTCCGTTACCGTCACCGTCGCATTGGCTATCGCCGCGCCTTGGGGATCCGTCACTGTTCCAAAAATGGTGCCGGTTGTCACCTGCCCGAAAGACATGGTCGGAACCAGGAAAAGAATCATGATCGTGACTGCAAACCATACGCACCGCTTCGTCATTTTGTCCCCCACAACATAGTCTCTGCATGCAGCGCTGGCCGCCCATGGGCCAGTAACGCTTCCGTTAGCTGCTTCACTTTTGTGCTGATCGAGTGGTGGAAAATCGGAGAATAAAAAAAGAAGGGCAGTGCCGAAGGCAAGGTTTTCCCAACTTCACAGCATCTGCGATTTGGGAGCAGATACTCATCATGTTGGTATCTTCCTGGTCAGATCGCCCGAAGTGCCTTATCACACCGCAACGTGACTGCCGTCACATAGCGATGTGAAAAGAAAGTTAATTGCCGTCGGCACTCCGTGTCAAGGATTTTGTGACAGCTTGTCAATAATAAAAATGAACTAGGGGAGGATTTTTTTATACTAGTCGTGGGGTAACCATCGGAGAGGTGACGGGAGGCATCGTGCGCCCTTGTTCTAGCGGCGCTCAATGTTTGGGAAATTGCAAAACCACCGCTTTCGTGGCGTATGAATCCAATGGTCCCGGCGGGAATTCGATCTGGAGGCCGCTCCGTGAGAGCTCCGCGCCGCTGACCGTCATTCCGGTGAGGTCGCCGACGAGGGGAACGTCGTATTTCGCTCCTGCCAGGCCAGCAACTTGCAATTCGAGCCTGTCATGCGCAGCATTCCAACGCTCGGAGATGAACTTGAGATTCGAGCTGACAGCGCCCATGGCCGGCGCGACATAAGGGTAGGCAATTCCGAAGTCGCGCTCCAACCGTATGCGGATAGTGGTGTGGTCCGTGGTTATCGGCGTTGAAACAGCGATGTGCTGATCGACTTCGTTGGCGGGTTCCACGGCTTTGAACCTGGCGGGCTTTCCGTCGACCTCCACGCTCAGGACGCGAGCGCGCAGGCTGAAGGCAGGCAGGAATACAAACTGAACGCGCTGCCCGCCATGCCGCATGACCTCGAGAGTGACCTCATTGGCGCCGTGATGGTACGACAATGTCAGGCTCGTCGGGGACGCCTCATGCGCTGCGCCGATTGGGATATTGCGGATGGAGAAATCCGTCCAGTTTGCCGGGACATGGGGCTCAAACCGGACGCTGGAATTCAGCGCGTCGACCGAGAGGCCCATCATGCCGCGCAACAATGGGCTCACAATCATCGCCGACGACCAGATCTGGTGCGAGCTGCTGGTCGCGACCGGCGTGTAATAACGGCCGGAGAGAACTTCGGTGGCCCGTCCCGGTGATCCATCGAAGACCAGCTGCGCGTTGGCTCGAAGATTGGCATACGCCGGCAAGCTGCGATGGTATCGATACTCTGCAACCGAGGCCCATCCGGTAAACAGCGGCCACACACTGCCGAAATGATATCCCGTGGGGTCGTATAGAGGATCGTCTTCCGCGATGATGCGCATCCCCCAGTCGGCCTGGTGCCGCGGGCCGGCAAGTTCGCTCAGGAACCGCTGCCCGCGTGATTCGTCAAGTAAGCCGAACCACATAGGCACTGTGCCCAATACGCTGGCGCGATCGATGCGCTTGCCTTCAAGATCGAGCGCGTAGCCGTAGATGTTCTTGTCCGGAGACCAGAACGCAGCCTCCATTCGGCTCTTAAGAGCTGGCAGTTCCTGCGAAAGCGATTCGGCTTCTGGCTTGTGCAGCCAGCCCGCCAGCTCGGCCAACGATTGCTGCGCCTCGATGGCAACGCCGACCTGGTACAGCTCTGACGAAACCGGCAGCAGCGGGCCGCCTTCGACCCATCCATGACCGACGCCGTAATTTCTGGGAAAGCCGTTCGCGCCGTAGGTGGAACGCAGCCATTGATAGGCGCGCCACAGGCTGTCCCACTTCGTCGTCGCGAAGGCCAGGTCGCCACTCGCGCGAACGTAATCGGCGGTGCCGATGATGTATAGCGGCGTCGCATCGGCCGAAGCGAAGCCATATGGATACAGCTTGAACCACGGGACCAGACTCACGGTCTGCGGTACCTCGTGAGGAATGCGCCCGTTCTCCCCCTGATACTTCGCCAGGAATTCCAGCGCCGTGCGCGTGGTTTGGAAATCGCCGACGGAATCCAGCGCCATCGCCGTCCACATGGAATCGCGCCCGAAGAACCAACTGAATCCCGGCCGATGATTAAACCCCGAAAGGTCATAGCCGGCAATCAACCCTCCCCGCGAACGGATCGTCCACCAATCCCTGCACCTCGCTGATGCGCGACCAGTCGTACGCGGTCTGCAAGTCGTGGTCGGGAAGAGAGAGCGACACCGTGGTCTCCAGGTAGTGCTGGTAGTATTCCCGCGCCTCCTGCTGGAGTTGCGGATACTGCGTCAGCAGCTTCTGGTAGAGGTCCGGCCGCCTCTTCTTCTCTTTGAACGATGCCGCCAGAACAAAGTGATAGGTCGCCGAGCCTTTCACCGCCGGTCCAAACTGAAAGCCGTCGGTCTGTCGCCGATGAATAGTTGGTGGAGTAGGCCTGCCGGATGTCGCTGGCTTCCGGTGATCCGGCGACCGCATAGAAGCGATGCTCCTCTTCGCCGAAGCTGAAAGACTCGCAGCGGTGGAATCCCACTCGACGTAACCGGCTCCCATGCCGGCGGGCCACATCCAGGCGACGTCGGGAGTGAAGGTCGCCTCGATCGCCACTGGTTCCGAGCTTTCCAGTTGCAGCACGACCACCGCGCCCGTATCGTGCAGCGGCGCGAACCAGGTCTCGCACACCGAGAACGAGTCATACACATAGCGGATGGACGTGGATTCCGGACGCACGGTGACGTCCGCGGCAAAGTATCGGCCGGGATGACATGGCTGCCAAGGTGAAAGGTGAGATGGAAATCGCGCAACAGCTTAAGCGGATAGATCCAAGCTTCAAAGTTGCCGTCTTCACGCCCGAATAATGCCGAGTGCGGTCCAACCGCGTCGAGAAATTGCCAATTCTGCGCGTTGCGCGACAGCGTCAGCTCGTCCGGCGAAGCTTGGCAATCGTTGAACTGCGCCTGCGCCGGCGAAGAGCGGCGACGACCGCAAGAATCAGCAATGCAAGAGGCAGCAGGAAGGAAGCGCGTTTGTGCATGATCGTCCCCGAGGAGTCTATGCGACAAGTTGTGTCACCTTCAAAGGCTTCGTGCTTAGTTGGCTGGCGGCTTCAACCGCGGATCGAGTTCCGCAGCCTTCTTGAATTCCTTGTCGGCTTCCTTCGTTTCTCCTTTGCGCGACAACGCGATCGCCAGTTGCTGATGCGCCGGCGCATAGCCGGGAGCTTGTTGAATTGCGTTGCGATATTGCGAGATGGCTCCGTCAATATCTCCTGCGTTCAAGCAAACGATTGCCGGAATTCGTTGCGAAGGTCGCACCCTGCAGACCGGTCTTTTGTTTGCTCAGCTGTTCGGCCGCGCGGCTTTCGGCCTCTGCTCCGGCGGTATCGCCCATTTGCCGCAACACGGCGGCCAGGTTGGTGTGCGCGCCCAATAAATCGGGTTGCAGCCGTATGGCCTCGCGCAACGCTTGCGCCGCTTCCGGCAATTTGTTCATCTGCTTCAGCACCGTGCCCAGCATGTAATACGCCTCGGCATAGTCCGGCTTGACCTGGACTGCGTGCTGCAACTGCTCGGCGGCCGCAGGAAAATCGCCTTTCTGCCAGAGCGTCACTCCCAGGCTGTAGTAGGCGTCTGCAAGCTGGGGGTCCAACTGAATGGCCTGTTGGAATTCGGCAATTGCGCCCGGCAAATTGTCTTTGAACTTCAACGCCAGCGCCAGGTTATAGTGCAGCGACGCATTGCCGGGAGCCAGCTTCAACGCTTCTTGCAACTGCTCGGCCGCGGCATCGAATTCGGACTGCTGCAACAAGGTGACAGCAAGGTTCTCCCGGAAGCCGGCGTCATCGGGACGCAGCTTGCAGGGCATGCTGAAACTCCTTTACCGCCGCCGGACCTTGGCCGTACTGCATCAAAGCCAGCCCAAGATTGTTGTAGGCCTCGGGATCGTTCGGAGTGAGGGCAACCACTTTCCTGAACGCCACAGCCGCACTTTCCGGATTGCCGGAGCGCTGCAGCAGCAGGCCCAGCCGGGTTTGCAGAAGAACCATGTCAGGGCACAAGTTGCGCCGCTTGTTGATAAGCCTGCAGCGCTGCCGCGGTGTCGTGCTTGGCTTCGAGGGCCGTGCCGAGATAGTAGAACGCAATGCCGTCCTTGGGATTCAACTGGGTCGCCTGCGTGAGGAGCGGAACGGCGTCCTCGACGTTGCCCGCTCGCAACAGCGTTACCCCGAGATGAAACAGCGCCGGCTCGATAGTGGGCGTCGAAGTGACAGCGCAGTTCGGAATTCTTTCTCTGCCTCATCGAATTGCGATTTCTGTGCGAGCAATACTCCCAGATCATCGTGCAATTCCGGCTCGATCGGGAGCGAGGGTAAGACCTTGATTAATTTCCGCGATTGCGTCGTCGGTTTTTCCCTGCATGCTGAGGACGCGAGCCATTTGGCGATGCACCTCCGGATCCTGGGGAGCCAGCTTCAAGGCCTCGCGAAGTTCGGCAGTCCGCTTCGTTGAGCGAGCCCTTGGTGGCCAGGGCCTTCCCCAGTTCCACGTGAGGCAGCGCAGCATCGGGCGTCAAGTGCGTAACCTTCCGAAGGTGCGCGATCCCGCCATCGACGTCGCCCTGCTGTAGCAGCACTTCCGCCAGCGCATTTTGAAACTTAGGATTGGTCGGACTAAGTTTGACTGCCTGCTCGAAGGCCGAACGCGCTGTCGGCGAGGTCATTCTTCTGCAAGGCGCTTACCCCTCGCTTGTAGGCGTTGGCGGCCACCGCGCTGCTGGAGTGAGTTTTCGTTTGCGCGGGCGACGTCAGGGCACTTCCGAGCACTGCTAGCAGCAATAGACAACCGAAGACAATCTTGCCGGAAGGCTTTGCGGGACGCGATCGGGACACAGTTCAATCAAGGTACTTGGTCGAGGGCTTTCGTTCAAGGCCGGGGAGCGGTCCACGCGCGCTGCTACGACTACACAATGTGGTCCGCATTTGCGTTGCGAAGAGATCTCGCCATTAGCAGGATCTCAACCCCAATTTGTTTAGAATGACTCTAAGGCACGGCTGAAGGTCGCGCCCTGATACAGAACATGAATACGGCAACAGGCATCAAAACCGCGGCAATCTCTCAGTGTCTTCCCATGTCGCACCTTAGACTTGCTCTTATTCTGTTCGTCGTTGCGCTCAACGGTGGGGCGCCCTGGCTGCACGCCCAGACCTCACCCGCTCCCACTCCCATGGACAAGACGGCACAATCCAATAAATCGCCGGACGCGGTTTTCGCCGAAGCCCGCCGTCTCTCCGAACAAGGCAAGTACGACGATGCAATTGCTGATCTGCAACAGCTCGCTACCCGCACTCCACCGCCAGCCGGGCTTGCACACGAACTGGGAACTGCCTACTACAAAAAGAGCGACTATCTGAAGGCAGCTGAATATCTGAAGCAAGCGCTCACCGAGAATCCCAAGGACGACGAAGCTGTGCAACTGCTCGGCCTGTCGTACTATCTCGCGGGGCGGCCCAGCGAAGCGATTCCCTACCTGGAGAAGGTGCAGACGTGGTATCCGCGGGCGAATGTGGATGCCTCCTACGTCCTCGGCATTTGCTACATCCAGTCCAAGAACTATCCTCAGGCGCGGATCGCCTTCGCCAAGATGTTTGACGTCAAGCCGGACTCGGCGGCGAGCTATCTGTTCACCGCGCGCATGCTCTTTCGCCAGGAGTTCGATCCGGTCGCCGAGGAGTACGCACAGAAGGCGGTTGCGCTCGATCCCAAACTGCCAATGGCGCATTTCCTGCTGGGCGAGCTCCATCTGTACAAGTCGAGAATTCCGGAGGCGATCGCCGATCTCCAGCAGGAGCTGGCGATCAATCCGGGCTACGCCGCGGCGTACTACAAGCTGGCGGACGCCTACTCCCGGGTGCAGAAGTACGATGAGGCCGAGCGGCTGTTGCAACGCTCGATCTGGCTGGACGCAACTTCGACTGGGCCGTACATCCTGATGGGCAAGGTCCTGGAGAAGAAGGGTGAGGCAGCGCTGGCAGTTCGAACTTTGCAACGCGCGGTTGCTATGGACCCGAACAATCCGATCTCGCATCATCTGTTAGGGCAGAGTTATCGCGACCTGGGAAAAACTGAAGATGCGGATCGTGAACTCAAGCTGGCCGAACAGTTGCAGGAAAAACAGGATGCAAGCCAGTAGAACGGCCCACCCAAGGGTTGAGTTTCGCTCACCCTCAGTTGCTTTGCTTCTGCGCCAGCATCTGCTCCACCAGTTGCAGATTTTCCTGAGCCAGAGCATGCCCGGGCTTCAACTGAAGCGCTCGCTCGAAATGCGCCTTCGCTTCTTTCAGTTCGCCCATCTGCGCCAGCGCGCTTCCCAGATTTGCTTCGGCATCGGCGTCTTGCGGATTCAGTCGGACGGCGTCGCGAAATTGCTCGGTGGCGCCCGTAAAGTTACCCTGCGCAGCCATCGCACTTCCCAGGTTGTAATGCGCGTCGAAGTAATCGGGACGCGCCTTCAGCGACGCCGAAAGATGAGCGGTGGCTTCATCCACGTCTCCCGAAGCCAGCAAAGCTGCGCCCAGCGCGTTGTTCGCCACTGCATCGCCTGGACGAAGCTGCAGCGCGGCTTGATACTGCGACTCAGCTCCTTGCACATCGCCCGCCGACTGAAGCATCGCTCCGAGATTGTAGTGCGCCTCAAAATCTGCGGGATCGCGCTCCACATGATGGCGCGCCAGCGCTTCCTGCAACACCATGCGCGGATCGCGGTTGGAACCGGGCAGCGGCTTGGGCAAGACTTGCAGCCACAGATGAGCCATCTCATCGCTGGACCGGTTCCCACCCTTCACGCGCTTTGGCGGATGGTTGGGGTTGGCCACGTTCTGCTCGGAGTTGTCGTACACGTAACGCATCGCGATGACGGTGCCCTTAGGCAGCGGCACCGGCTGCGCGTAGCGGTAAACCGCCTGCCAGTTAAGGTCCCAGTTCTTAATGTCGATCAGCGTCTCGCGCGCGCCATCGGGCAAGGTCGCAGTTGCTTCCAGGTGTTTGCCCAGGTAATGTGCGTGCGGATAAATCGCGAGCACATCAGCATCCAGCGGCAACGTGAATTCATCGTGTACCACGAAGTGGGAGTCGCCCGGTGGAATGTCAAGCTGCGAGTCGCAGTCCAGTTGCACCAGCATGGGATGCTCGGTGGCCGGCTTGTCCGTGAAATAAATGCCGATACTCGGCTGGATTATCTCCGGCTTGCCCGACGGCTGCAGATGCGTGTTGAGCACCAGATCGGTGCCTTTGTCGAGACGCAGAGCCATGCCGTCCGGCTCGACGTAGGGGACCGTGCCAGGTTTCCAGAAGAGGAAGTGGCTGTCGGGATCGAACAGCTCGGACTCAATCCTGATTTCCATTCCGCCGAAACCGGCGCCGGGCTCGGCCTCCATTTTGCGCGATAGCTCAAGCCGATCAACCAGAATGTTGGCGTGATGTACCAACCGCTTGTCCCCCGGCCGTATTTCGACCGCTTTCACCCAGCGGCTTTCGTTAATCGGGATGGGCAGAATGAAGTTCCAATAGGTGTCGATCCCGCTCGCCGGCAACTGAAAGGGCTTCGCCGCTTTGACAATGAGGTCAGGCTTGCCGAGCTGCCATCCCTTCACGAACTGCGGCTGAGGCGGCAAGTCCGCGGGAGCGCCTTGCAGCATGCCTTGCTCGACCCATTTCTGAATGAGCGCGATCTGTTCGTCGCTGAGGCGGCGCTCGTCGGCGAACTTTAGCGTCTGCGGTTCCGGCAACCACGGAGGCATGAACCGCGTCGTGGTGACGGCGGCGATCTGCTTCCCATGCTTCTTGACGTCGTCGTAGGTCAACAGCGGAAACGGACCGGCCTCGCCCGGTCGATGACACGATGCGCAGTAGTGAAAGATGATGGGAGCAATATCGCGATTGAAGGTGACCTGGCGACCGCTCGCAGGCGTCGAATTTTGCTGAGCGGCGTTCGTGTTGGGCAGGTGGCCGGCGAATACGGCCGATTCGCTTGCGGCCACAATCGTGAACGCCAGCGCGAATCCGGCTAGCAACTTGTACGAACGACTCATTCCAGGTCCGAGATGTAGCACCCTATACCGCTCGCTGTTGCCACCTGAGGCTTGGCCCCCTTCAGAGCTGCCTGCACGGCGTCATCTAGTTCATGCGTCGTAGGCGCCGGACGGGCATGGCCAAAGGTCACGTACCAGTCGTCGATGCGTCCGTGATAGACGAGCTGACCACTGGCGTCGAAAACGGCGGCCTCCGGCGTGATCTGCACCTGGCCTAGCTGGACCAGCGCATGCTGCGGGTCATGCAATGCCGGAAGCTTGTATCCATAGTCATGCAAGTGCTGCTCGATTGCCTCACTGGATTCAGACTTGTCTGGATAAACCAACCAGAAGGCGACCTTCCCCGCATATTGTGCGCTGAGCCGCTGAATGGTGGGAGCGTAGCGATTCGAGATGGGGCAATCGGTTCGTACGAAAATCAGCACCACAGGCTTGCCGGGATCGGTGTGCAGCGGGTCAACTGCGTTGCCTGCGAGATCAACTCCGGTCGGCGGCTGATTTGCACGAACGCCTACAGCGCCGATCCATCCCACCGCTCCAATTACAACCGCGACGTTAACCAGCAGAAGCAGGATAGAGGAAACGCGTTGCTGATCGCGGTGCATAGGTCCCACCTGGGCGTGATCAGATTCTAAACAGTACGAAGGTCAAAGTACATTGCGGCGTACCCGGCCCCTGGCAGCTGTTCCGAAGTACAACGTCGGCGTGGTTCCCAGCGTCTTTCGGAACATGGAAATGAATGCGCTCGGCGTACTGTAGCCGGCTTCCAGCGCGGCATATGTGACCTTTGCTCCTTCTCCCAACAGCCGCATCGCCTGCATCAGACGAAGCTGCTGCCTCCACTTGCCGAACGATATGCCCACGTCTGCCTGGAACAGGCGCTCCACCGTCCTCTTGCTGGCGCCTCCTGCCTTGCAGATTTGCGCGAGCGTTCTACGGTCGCTCGGGTCGGCAATGAGTACCTCCGCGATTCGCAGCGCTCGGGGATCGGAAGGATTGGGAAGCTGCAAAGGCAGCATGGGAACGGCCAGGAGCTGGTCAACAATCATCTCTATCAAATGGCCTTGCGTCTTAAAGCGCTTTTTCAGGCCAGTAAAGGTGCACGCATGCAGAATGAGTTCCTTCAAGAGCGGCGACACGTTCACTACGCAGCAGTCTCGCGGCAAAGTTTTCGCCAACCGTGGCTTAAGGTAGAGAGTTCGCATCGCCACTGCCCCTGACATGGCGATGGTGTGCGGAATCGTCGCAGGTATCCATACTGCCCGGTGTGTGGGGACAACCCAGGTTGCGTTGCTGGTACGCACCGTCATAACTCCCCGCGAGGCATAGACCAGTTGGTCCCGATCGTGAAAATGCGATGGAATCACATGCCCGGCGGGATAGTCATGGGTAAGGGTCGCAATCTGGGAGCGACGCTCGCCAAGAGGATCGAAAACTGCGCTTTGTCGCTTTTGCGACATTCATTGTCACAATATCGGTAGTACGCAATTCCAGCAATCACTAAGCTAGGCCTATCGAAAGTTGATGTGGGGAACAGATGAATCGCTTGCACCATTGGTTATGCCGGTCGGACAGGTGGCGAAACACCGTCCAGCAGCGCGTGCCGTGGGTCATCTCGAATGCTGACCTGGGACCCAATGTTCTCGAGCTCGGACCAGGACCGGGCCTCACCACAGACGTTTTGCGCAGGGCGGTGCAACGTCTAACGGCTCTCGAAATCGACGCCAAAGCGGCGGCGGCAGTGGGCTCACGTCTGCACGGCAGCAACGTTGACGTAGTTGCCGGCGATGCGACCGCCATGCCCTTCGGCGATGCACAGTTTTCGGGAGGAGTGTCATTCACCATGCTGCATCATGTGCCCTCGCCGGAGTTGCAAGACAAACTCTTGCGCGAGGTCTGGCGCGTGTTGCAGCCGGGAGGAGTTTTTGTGGGCAGCGACAGCCTGCAAAGCTGGCTCATGCGATTGATCCACATCGGCGACACGCTTGTGCCGGTTGATCCGGAGGCGATTGGCGGTCGCCTTGAGGCGGCAGGGTTCGAGGTCGTGGAAGTGGAAAAGAACTCTGACACGTTTCGCTTCCACGCGCGACGACCATACTTAAGGCCGTGATCTTGGTAGGGCGAAGCTGAAATTCATTGGTCAGCCGCAGTGGAGGTATCGTATGCGTTCGCAATTGCATTGGCTTTTGGCATGTTTGCTGACTTGCGTTATTACTTGCGAAGCCGGTTTGGCCGCGCAAGCGAACGCGCCAACTCCGACGGTTACGGTAACTGGCGGCACGCTCGAAGGTACACACTTCGGCTCGGCACAAACTGACGTTGCGTTCCTTGGCGTGCCCTATGCCGCTCCGCCTGTTGGTAATCTCCGCTGGAAACCACCGCAACCGGTGACCAAATGGAATGGGACGCGCAGCGCGACGCATTTCGGCGCAGCATGTGCGCAACCTCCGGCAAACTGGTTTCCTCCGATCGCTTGGAGCGAAGACTGCCTCTACCTGAACGTCTGGACACCGCATCTTTCCGCGAGCGCAAAGCTACCGGTGCTTGTGTATTTTCATGGCGGAGGTAATACCCAGGGCTACAGCCAAATGACTCCGCTTGGCCCTGCGCTCTCGCCACTTGGTGTGGTCGTCGTCAGCGCTAACTACCGGCTCGGGCCGTTCGGATTTCTTGCACATCCCGCTCTCACGGCCGAGTCGGAGCATCACTCCTCCGGAAATTATGGGCTTCTCGACCAACTACAGGCCCTGAAGTGGGTCCATGAAAACATCGGGCTCTTTGGGGGTGATCCCCACCAGATAACAGTAATCGGGCAGTCGGCTGGCGCAGTCGATATTTGCTTGCTTATGTCCTCCCCGCTGGCGGCAGGCTCGTTTCAGCGAGCGGTTATGGAGAGCGGAGAATGCCAGAGTACGCTCAACGAAGACATCCGCGAGCCCATACCTTACAACACCATCTCGGGCACGGGCGAAGGCGTTGGAGAACGTCTTGCGAAGGACTTGGGAGTTGCCGACGGGCCAGACACGTTGCAGAAGCTGCGCAGCATTCCCGCTGACCAAATCCTGAAAGCCTGGAGTCAGGACCCACAAGTTCACTTTGACGCGATCGTGGATGGATGGGTGGTTCCCGAGCAACCCGCCAAGACCTTTGCTGAAGGCAAACAAATGCATGTCCCGGTTCTTGTCGGCAGCAACGCCAACGAAGCCACGGTGTTTGGACATGGAGGCCCGAAGACCATCGCTCAATTTAAGAACTACCTGCAGGAGGACACGGGTAAGTTCTCGGACGAGGAATTCCGCGCTTATCCCGTGCAGTCGGACGGCGATGTCGCAACGCGGTATTTGCAGCTTCAGAGTGATACCTTCGCTTACGGTGCCTATTCGCTGGCGCAAGCCATGACACGCGTCGGCCAAAAGGCATATCTGTATTACTTCACTTTCGCAGAGACCGGAAAGCGGGCGCAGCTCGGCGCATACCATGGCGAGGAGCTCAACTTTCTGAGTAATTCTTTCCCCTCCGATTGGCAATACAGTTCTGACGACAAGAAGCTGGGCCACGCCATACGCACCTACTGGACCCAATTTGCAAAAACAGGCGACCCGAATGCTCCCGGATTTCCAGAGTGGCCGGCCTACAGTAACCGATCAAATCAGTGGTTGAACCTTGGCCGCACGATTCGCCTTGGCCCGGTGGAACCGCGACTCCAGGTTCTGGAGCGAATCATGCAGCAAGTCTTGGCCGAGGTAGCAAAGAGCGGCCCGTAGATTCCGGCGATGGCGCTACACGAGGCCTTTCAGATTGACCTCCCTAGCCGGCCCAACTTCCTTACGGACTTGCGCGCCGCCAACTTACCTTATAATCTCCGCCGGGAACGAACCTTCCGCCGCATCGGGGTGAATGTGTCTTACGCGAAAATCATCGTAGCTATTCTGACTCTGCTTTTCAGCCTGTCCGGCGCTGCTTCGGCACAGGCACAGCAGTCTGCCGACATCTCCGACGTACTCACTTACATCGACCATAGTTGGGATGCGTTGACGCGATCTCCGGTGGACTGCAAAACCGTCATGGATGTTCGCGTACCCGAGCATTCCTTGCTGTACTTGCCTGACGGCTATGCGGAGCCCGCGTCCGTGAAGGAGCTGCAAACCAAGTGCAAGATCGCCGTCGAGCATCTTCCGCACCACATTACCTCGCTCGGCAGTCTCAACATGGACACTTCGCCGCGGCAAGGTGTTTTGTACCTGCCTAATCCTTACGTCGTGCCCGGCGGCTTCCTCAACGAGATGTACGGTTGGGACAGCTACTTCATCATGGTGGGCCTGTTGCGCGCAGGCCGCATCGAACTGGCGCGGGGCATGGTGGAGAATTTTTTCTTCGAGATTGAGCACTATGGTGGCATTCTGAATGCGAACCGCACTTACTTCCTTACCCGCTCGCAGCCGCCATTCCTCAGCTCAATGGTGATGGCGTTTTATGATGCGTTGCCCGATCCTGACACCAAACGCCTATGGCTAGAGAAGTCATATCCGTTCATCCAGCGCGACTACGATATGTGGACCCATGGCGAGAAGCTTGCCGGAAACACTGGCCTGTCGCGCTATTACGATTATGGCGAAGGCCCCGTCCCGGAGATCGCCACCATGCACGATCCGTACTACCGCGATGTTTTTCGCTATCTGCAGGCTTCCGTGCAGGCGAAGGAATATCTCCGCGAGCCGGGTAAATCTTCGGCAAAACTGATCGGACCAACGTTCACTTTCGAAGCTTGCCAGCAAGACCAAGGCGAGAAAGATTCTTGCGAGAAATCGCCGGTCGAGCAGTTCACCGCGGACTACTACAAGGGCGACCGCGCCATGCGTGAATCCGGCTTCGACATTAGCTTTCGCTTTGGCGATTTCAGCGGTAGCACCCATCACTATGCTCCGGTGTGCCTGAACAGCCTTCTATACAAAGAAGAAACGGACATGGCGGCAATCAGCAAATTGCTGGGCAAGACCGCCGAGGCCGCTGAGTGGAGCGCGCGCGCACAACATCGCAAAGAGCTAATCGACCGCTATCTGTGGAATGCGCAGGCAGGAATGTACTTCGATTACGACTTCACCAAGGGTGAGCAGTCGAAGTATCAATACGCCACGACGTTTTATCCGCTTTGGGCAGGCGCTGCATCGCCGGAGCAAGCCAAGGCGGTGGTGGCAAACCTCAAAAACTTCGAGCACCCCGGCGGCATCGCCATGAGTCCGTACGAGACCGGCGTGCAGTGGGACCTTCCCTATGGTTGGGCGCCCGTCAACTACATCGACGTTGAGGGCATGCGGCGCTATGGCTTCAAAGAGGATGCGGACCGTGCCGCGCGGGAGTGGATCAACACGGTTGCCAAGAATTTCCGGCAAGACAATACCATTCGCGAGAAGTATGACGTGGTATCCAGTTCGAAGGTGGTCAACATCACTGCGGGATACAAGCAGAACGTCGTAGGCTTCGGGTGGACGAATGCGGTCGTGCTGGAATTTGCGTACGAGCTAGGCATGACGGCGAAGGCGAAGGCTGCGGGTACGCAGTAGAGATTGCTGGCAACTGTAGGGGTCCTTCGACTCCTCGCTACGCTCGTCACTCAGGATGACACCTATTTATCCCGACGTTCCTGTATTCACATCTCACACTTCGCCGGACTTCCATTCAGCCCATTAAGCATCTTCTTCGCCGAACCCAGGTCGGGGTTGAACTGCAGCACCCGCATGGTGACGTCGCGCGCCCGGTCGAGTTGTCCCGCACTGCAAAATGCGCGCGCGATATTCATGCCCACGCTGCTTCGGCCCGGTGCACGCTCAAACGCACCCTCCCACAACTTCACCGCCTCGCCCAAGTGGCCACTGTTGGCTTCAATCACTCCAAGGTTCGTGGCCGCGTCGAGCAGGTCGGGATTCTGCGCCAAGGCGCGCTGGTACAACTCGCGGGCATCGCTGACCGCGCCGCGTCTCTGCTTCACGTAGCCGAACGACGACAACAGCGCCGCGTCTTTCGGCGACTCCTGTACCGCCGTGCGCAAGAGTTGCTCCGCCTGCTTCAACACTGCGGCATCGCCGTTCTCCGCCATGTTTGCCCACGCGAGCGCCAGGTCGCGATCATCGTGTTCCGTCTGCGGTGAATCCGGAAAAGGCACGAGCTTCGGCAACGTTGAGACCGGCCTCGCCTGCGCGTCCTCCAACACCGCGCCAGTATTCGGGCGGCGCTGGATTCGATGGTCCGTCACCTCAGTGTGCGCAACATCGGTGCTCAAGTTGGCAGGCATGTGACAGGAAGTGCAATCGGGCTGATTGGCATGATGTTTCGTGCTTAACGCAGCGTGGCAAGCCAAGCACTTTTCGCGATAATACGAAACTCGCTCTGCGGCCGGAACAACGCGATGCGGATCGTGGCAACTCATACACGACATCGCTGCGCCCGACTTCTTCTTGCACATGCTTTGTGCCATCGCCTCAAACTGACTGGTCGCGCGCAACCCGGGCTGGCTCTCGTCTGTGCGAACGTAGTACCGAATGTAGTCAGAGAGATCGTCACCCGGGCGGAATTCGTACAGATGTTTGCCGGGCCGCTCAATCGCGGCATTGCCCTCGAGATGACATTGCATGCAAACGGCGTCACGTCGATCGGCGGGGAGTTTTACGGGATTCACGATGGCTCCCCCGGTCACGTGCGCCGCTCCCGGCCCGTGGCAACGCTCGCAGGTGACGCCGGAGTATGCAAACACTGGCATCTTGTAGCGGTTCTCAGTGCCTTGGATGGGCGGCTGAATTCCGCTCACGTGGCAGTCGAGGCAAGATGTCAGCGCAGGAAGATTCATGGGAGCTTCGCGCACATTTCCATAAGCGGGCGCCATGTCCCACATGTGCTTGTCGGTGTACCAATTCACTGGCGACTCGAAGACGAAACCATCCATCGAGAATAGGTAGGTTCGTCCCCGCCGGCCTTGCCCGATGTAGTACAGCAGCTCGCGCTTGCCTCGGACCGACGGATCGCTCGGGCGATCGAAGCTCAACCACACCTTTCCGTCCTCTGTGTAGATGCGGTAGTTGATGCCTGATTTTTTGTGGAAGAAGTCCCCTGCAATGAGGTTTTCAGAAGCTGGCCCGCTGGCGCGTGCCATGGCCGTGCGCTGGTACGACTCAAAGATCGCGCCGTGACACTTCGCACAGGCGTCGTTGCCGACATAGCCGTTCGCGTCGGGCGTGACAGGAGTGGGCGAAGAAGACTGGCTCGCGGAAACGGCCGATGCGATCAGCAACATTCCGAGCAAGGTCGCGGCCATTAGTGAAGGCTGCATACGCAAGGGTTGCAGCCGCAATTTCCTGGTTGTCATCACGAACAACCTTCAGGCCGTGAGGGATCTGGTGTGACGTCCAGACGGGATCTGAAATCAAGATAAAACAGATTCCTCGCTTCGCTCGTAATGACAATTCCCCAAAACACGGACTCTGCCAACTTACTTGCTAATCTCCGCGATGTACACCGCAAACGGCTCCAGCGAGAGTTGCTTGACCGACGCCGCGTTCTTCAACGACGACTGCGTGGTCAGCAATGTCTTCGCGGCTCCTGACTCGAAGCCTTGTTTCGTCAGATCGAAGCTCACTTTCTGCGGACTCGCGGACATATTGATCACAATCAACGCCGCATCGCCCTGATAGCTCCGCAGATACGACAACACATTGGGGTCGGTCTGATTCAACGCGACGTAGTCGCCGTCGAGGAATGCCTTGTCCTGATGCCGCAGCGCCAGCAGACCCTTGTACCAGTTCAAAATGGAGTCCGGGTCTTTCAACTCGTCGGCAACGTTGTAAGTTTTGTAGGCAGTCGGAATCGGCAGCCAGGGAATTCCCGTGGTGAAGCCGGCATTAGGACCGTCGTCCCATTGCATGGGAGTACGTTCGCCGTCGCGGCCTTTCTCCTTCGGCCATCCCCTCCGCCCGATCGGGTCCTTCACATCTTCGCGCCGCTTCGGATCGTTGTTCTGCATCCCGATCTCCTCGCCGTAGTACATGATGGGCGTCCCACGCAGCGTTAGATACATTGCCGCCATGTCCTTGGCGATCTGGTCATTGTGCTTGCCATCGCCGTAGCGGTTCCAGGAGCGGACGATATCGTGGTTGCCGATAACGTACGTAGGCCACTCGCCGGTGGAATCGACCGCCGCAATGTGCTCGCGGAATACCGGCGCCGAGAACTTAAGCTTGGTCAACATCAGGTCCATCGGCATTTGCAGTTCGTCGTGGTTCGAGCCGTAATACTCCTTCAACTGGCTGACGTTGTCGGTCCAGGTTTCGCCAATCAGCACCGCGCCGTAAGGGTCCGCAGCCTTGCGGAGACCTTTCAACACATCATGAACCTCCGGCAGCTTGTCGTTGTACTTGTTCTCCATGTTCGGATCGCCGTAGGCATTTTTTCCGGGCAATACTGGGTTGTTCTTCAGATTGGGATCCTCGAAAAGCGTGTCCACGGCGTCGAGACGAAAGCCCGCCACCCCGCGCTTGTACCACCACACCGAAGTTCCATACATGGCCGACGCTACCGCCGGATTGCGCCAATTCAGGTCGGGTTGCTGCGGGTAGAAGTAATGGTAATAGTACTGGTTGGTCTTGCTGTCCCACTGCCATGCCGATCCGCCAAAGGTTGACTCCCAATTGTTCGGTGGCTGGTTCCGAGCTTTGCCGTCGCGCCAGATGTACCAGTCTCGCTTGGGATTATCGCGCGACGACCTCGACTCAATGAACCACGGATGCTGGTCGGAGGTATGGTTCACTACGAAATCGAGAATGATCTTGACGCCATGCTCCTGCCCTAGCTTCTCCAGGCGATCGAAGTCCGCCAGCGTACCGTACTTGGGGTCGATGTTCTCGTAGTCAGAGACGTCGTAGCCAAAGTCAACCTGGGGTGATGGAAAGCACGGCGCAATCCAGATCGCGTCCACGCCGAGCGCGTGCAGATAGTCTAGCTTCGAAGCGATACCATTCAAATCGCCGTAGCCGTCGCCGTTGCTATCCATGAAACTACGCGGATAGATTTCATAGAAGACGGCGTTCTGCCACCATTGGTGTCCAGCGGCATCCGATGATTCCTGAGCCGGAACGAACGGAGATGCAAGACCAAAACCGACTAATAGTGCCAGCACTCTTGCTGCAATTTTGAGCATCGGGGCCCCCTTGAAATGGTCGTACCGTGCCAAAGGCATGAGTCTAGCGCATGCAGGCGAGGGAAGCTAGGCGCGACGCAAGTTTCGCCCGGTCTAGATGCATATTGCTTTATTTGCTTGCGGCTGCCGGTCCCACCAGAACTGAGGTCGGCCGGCGGGTGTAATTGGACAAAGACTGAGCGATCCTAGGCTGGATCTTGCTTATGGAAGGAACCGAGTGGCCAGAGGCACCTTCGGGAGAGGACAAAGGGATGGAAGCGACCAAGGGAATCTCCCAGAGGTTGTCACCTTGGTTGAGCGGGTTTGTCAGATCGTAAGTTTGGTATCCTTGGGCCTCAATCCTAAGTTGCCCCACAACCGGCACCTGGTTGGGATGTATCAGAAAATAGTATCTCCCTTCTGAGTCGGTAGATTGTTCGCCCGAAAATGCGTCCGCCTTCACGAGAACCGTGGCCCCATGGATGATTTTGCTGGAGGTGGAATCGACCACCCTTCCCTCGAGGGTGATCGTGGGGGGAGGCGGTGGTGGAGGAGGGGGCGTTAGTTTCCCTTGGATGTACCAGATGAGAACCCCAGCCACAACCGCAGCCACAATCCCTGCAATCCAAGTTGTTACAGAGCGTAGTGCGCTTGCCATAACCGAAATTAACCCAGCGTGTCCTTAGGATATACAAGGGCTTGTTTTCGAGATCGCGGTCAGGCCGAAAAAATGCCTGCCCTAATTTACTCTTCGCTGAAACACGGGTAAAGAAGCGCCTCGTGGTGGCCGCTGACCCGCGGACGTGCTCCTCGCTTGCAAAACCCCTCCACGCTGCCGGACAATAAGCTCACTCCCAGGACGAGCTCGAGCAGACGGATACCCTTTGTCACCATCACGCCGAACATTCCTGCAGTCTCTTTCCCGTTCCGCGCTGGTGCTGGCTTTCTCTGACGTGCTCTCGCTTGCCCGGCCGCTGTTCGGCCAATCGCCCGCAGCACCTGCGACCCCCGCAAAGTCCGAGCCTGATATCGGCGTGACCTTCATTAACGTTGCTCGCGAAGCGGGTCTCAACGCCAAGACCATCTTCGGCGGAGAGCACAAGAACAAGTATCTACTGGAGACCACCGGCTGCGGCGTCGCGTTCTATGACTACGATAACGATGGCTGGCTCGACATCTTTCTGGTGAACGGCTGGCGACTGGAAGGCTTCCCCAAAGGTGAGGAGCCTTACTCGCATCTGTTTAAGAACAATCGCGACGGCACTTTCACCGACATCACCGCGAAAGCCGGCGTTGGCCATAGCGGCTGGGGCCAAGGCGTTTGCATCGGAGACTACGACAACGACGGCTTTGACGATCTGTTCGTCACCTACTACGGGAAGAACGTCCTCTACCACAACAATGGAGACGGCACGTTCAGCGACGTCAGCGAGAAGGCGGGAGTCGCCGGCAAGAAAACACGTTGGGGCACCGGCTGCGCGTTTGTTGATTACGATCGCGACGGCAAACTCGATCTCTTCGTCGCCAACTACATTGACATGGACCTCAAGACCGCGCCTGTGCCGGAGTCCGGCCCATGTCTCTATAAGGGCGTGATGGTTGCCTGCGGGCCTCCGGGCCTCAAGGGCGACACCAACATCCTCTATCACAACAATGGTGACGGCACCTTCACCGACGTGAGTGCGAAGGCCGGCATACTGAAGGCCAACGGCAACTTTGGTCTCGGCGTGCTTACTGCCGACTTCGACAATGATGGCTGGCCCGACATCTACGTGGCCGACGACTCCACCGCCAGCGCCTTGTATAAGAACCTGCACGACGGCCGCTTCGTGGATGTCGGCATGGAGGCGGGGTGCGTGCTTTCGGCCGACGGCAAGCCGCAGGCCGGCATGGGCGTCTCCGCCGCCGACTACGATCTCGACGGCAATCTCGACATCGTGAAAACCAATTTCGCCGGCGACACTCCATCGCTCTATCACAATCTCGGTAACTGGAACTTCGAGGACACGACCTTCCAGGCAGGATTAGGCGCGCACACTCAGTATTTGGGCTGGGGCTGCGGTTTCATCGACTATGACAACGATGGCTGGGCCGACATTCTGCTCTGCAATGGGCACGTGTATCCCGAGGTCGAGCAGTTGAAGACCGAGGCGGGATATCCGCAACGCAAGATTCTCTATAAGAATTTGCGCAACGGTCGATTCGAAGAGGTGCTTAATGCGGGACCGGGCATCAACATTCCCAATGCTTCACGGGGCGCGGCTTTTGGCGATTTCGACAACGATGGCGACATCGATGTCGTGGTCAACACGGTGAATGGTTATCCGCAGCTGCTGCGTTGCGACTCGAAACTCGATAACAATTGGATCAAGGTGAAGTGCATCGGGACCAAGTCGAACCGCAGCGGCATTGGTGCGCGGCTGAAATGCGTCAGTCATCATGCGGACGAGTCAAAACCTCATCAGCAGATCGACGAAGTGCGCAGCGGCGGCAGCTACATCTCGCAGAGCGATCTGCGGGTTCACTTCGGTTTGGGCAAAGCCGATAAGGCCGAACTAATCGAAATTCGCTGGCCCAGCGGCCAAGTCGACACGGTGAAGGACGTGAAAGCGAATCAGTTGATCGTGGTCGAAGAGGGTAAGGGAATCGTCAAGACGCAAACGTTTGAGATGGCGAAGAAGGCAAGCAAACCAAAGTAGAGGCCCGGCCCGGCTTGAAAATGGACTGTGATAATCTCAGCTTATGAAGCTTACCGCCGTATTTGAACCAGCCAAAGAAGGTGGATACACCTGCTTCGTAGAGGAGATTCCCGCGGCCATTTCTCAGGGAGATACCCTCCAGGAGGCGAAGGCAAACCTCCGCGACGCTCTCCGGTTGGTGCTGGAATGCCAGCGAGAACTTGCAGAGAAGAGTCTTTCGCCAGGAGCCCTCCGTGAGACGTTCGAGCTGGCTTAGGGGTGAAGCTCATCGATCTGGAGCGCCATCTGCACCACCACTCCTGTGTGCTGTACCGTGAAGGCGGTTCGCACACCGTTTGGGTTAATCCTCGGCGCCGAAAGATAGCCAGCGTCCCTCGTCATCGTGAAATCAAAGAAGGAACCGTCCGAGCCATCTGCAACCAGCTCGAAATTCCGCAACCGTGAGACTAGGCCGGGTGGCATATCCGCACCACTCCCCCTATAGCACTGGGCGCGAAACAATGTTCGACAATTGGAGTTCACAAGTCTGGCTGTACAACTTGGAACCGCCAGTGCATAGTGGTTACGCACCGCTTGGAGACGAAACCGTGCGTTCGATACCGCTCTTGGACGTAGGAACAACGAAACTTCGCACTCACGCGCAAGCCCCATCCGGAACTTTGGATGAGCCTGCTGGTTGCGCTATTTCTGATGTTGCCGTTCCCGGCACACGCGGTTTTGGGCGACAGTGCCGCTTCTGTCCTCTCTGACCAGGCCCGGATTAAGGGAACCCTGCACAGCATTGATCTGAAGACGTATGTAATCCATGAAATCAAGACGCCCGGAACGGTGGTGCGAGAGTATGTTTCGAATGGTGGATTGGTGTTTGGCGTGTCTTGGGAAGGCCAGTTTCCGCCCGATTTTCAGCAACTTCTAGGTCCCTATTATGAGCAGGCAAAGCAAGCTGCGGCGCAACCGCAGCAGGCGCATCTGCAACGCGCGCCGATCGCCATTGATACCCCCGGCCTGGTGTTCCGGCAAACCGGGCATCCACGAAATTTTCATGGTGTTGCCTATATCCCGCGGCTAGTGCCTAACGGAGTACTGGCCAGCGATATTCGCTAAGGAGAGAATCGGGTGAAAATACTCTGCCGGCTGCTGGTAGCAGCCACTGTGATCGGGATGGCGGCCTGCGGTTCCAGCAACTCATCAACCGTTACCGGTGTACAGATTGGCTGTTCGCCGACAACCATCCAATCCAGCCAGCAGATCTCAGTGCTTCACCATTGTTACCGGAACCGGCACCTTTGCCATGACCGTCACCTGGAAGGCAAATGCCGGAACCATTAATTCCTCGGGCATTTTCACCGCTCCGGTCGTCTCTGTGCCGACGCTTGTAACCATCACGGCAACATCAACGCAGAACACCAGCAAGTCAGCAATAGCCGGGATCGTCATCAATCCGGTGAACCTGCAGCCACTCACGGTTGATGCTGGACCGCAGCCACAGACTTTCACCGCCATAAATGAAGCGTTCATCAGCGTAACCGTTTGCGTTCCCAACACCACCACCTGCCAGACCGTCGATCATGTGCTGGTGGATACTGCTTCCTCGGGGCTGCGCCTGTTGTCATCGGTATTGACCATCCCGCTTCCGCAGCAAAATGATTCCGCCGGGCAATCCTCTTGACGAGTGCATGGTGTTTCTCGACGGTTATGTTTGGGGGCCGGTGGCGCTGGCCGACATCTCGATCACAGGCGAAAAGCTCCCTCCGCTCCGGTGCAGGTAGTCATTGCCGACAGTGCTTCTCCGCCCGTTCCCGGTAGCTGTTCCAGCCGAAGCATGGGGCCGAACAAAGGCAACAGCGTAGCCGCGCTCCGCGCCAACGGAGTCATCGGCCTGGGAATGTTCCAACACGATTGCGGCTCTGCCTGCACCCCTGGCAGCGGAACCATCCCGGCGGTTTATTACGACTGTCCAACGTCAGGCTGCAATCCCACATCCGTCAGCCTCGCCCAGCAGGTACCGAACCCGGTGACGCTGTTCTCGCCGGATAACAACGGCGTAATGATCTTTCTGCCATCGGTGCCCACCGGCGGTTCGGGCACGATAAGCGGCTCGCTGATCTTCGGCATCGGCACGCAATCGAACAATGCGTTGCAGACTGCGACGGTCTATACCGTTCCCGACAGCGGCCCCAATGCCGGCGACATCACCACCACGTTCAACGGAGTCGGCTATCCGGCAAGCTTCTTTGACAGCGGGTCGAGCGGCATTTTCTTTCTCGACAGCGCCACCACCGGCATACCAACCTGCGTGGGCCCGAATTCGCCAGTATTATTGCCCAATCACTATCGCCCGATCTTCTGTCGGCGACCAACCAGGGCGCAAACGGAAGTCAAGGGGTCGTCAACTTCAGCATCGAGAATGCCGACCAGATCCTCAGTACGGGCAATATCGCCTTCAGCACACTGGGCGGACCGCGGACAGGTGTCGTTCGATTGGGGATTATCGTTCTTCTACGGCAGGGTTGTGTTCTTCGCGATTGAGAACATGAATACCCCCGGAGGACCGGGGCCCTACGTCGCCTACTGAAGAACCGGAGTTCTACTGAACTGATTCGCTGCTTCGACGCGAGCAGCGTGTATCTACCTTCACCGTCGCTGCCATCCTCAAACCTGTTTCACGCTTGGCGAGAAATCGTAACCCCTCGGACATTAACCAGCTTTACACTTGACTTTCCATTTTCCGCGACTACCATTTCTTTGCCGCTTCAGACCTTCCAAATCAGAATAGTCGGCGAAAAGGCTGAAGCTGGCCAACTGTCGTCTCTGTAATTCCGCTTCACGTTCACTGAATAGCCATTGTTTCGTCGAACGTCCGCGATTGTCTCGCCCAAGCAATCCGCGGATCAACCTCATCATTGCGGCGCTTGCACAAAGACTTCGTAAACTGAGGAGGTTGTATGTCTTCCTTCTGCCGTGTCCGCCAAATCCTTCGGACCATGTCCATCGTCATCGACAATTGCGGTCGTGGCCGCCTTTTGCATGTGGTCGTCGAATGTTGCATTCGCTGCGACCTGCAGCGGGTCACTGCTTCCCGGAGGCAGCGCCACCACGGATCTCTTAGTCAATAGTCCATGTACGGTGGTCGGTCTTCCAGGTTCAATCGGAGTTTACGTATTCCACAATGTCAACATCGTTGCAGGGGGATCGCTGACGTTCGATGATACCCGCATCGATTTTCATGCCGAATCTATCATTGTCGAGAGCGGTGGAACCCTCTCGGCAGGAACCGTTATGCACCCCATAGGCATGAATCCGCCAATCACGGGCGAAGTGGGTGCGAGGGTCAGAATCTACCTCTGGGGGCCGAGCGACGATCCCGGAGCGCTCTGCAACGGAGCTCTGTGCGGTGTTCCTTCCACGCTCTGGAACTCGAACACGACATTGATGACGCACACGGTGCCAATGCCTAAGAACATGGCTTGCATTAAGGCCAGCTCGATTAATCCCTCATACAAACTGCCGGGCGACGACTGCTTTTATGGCTATGACACTTTCGACGCTGCCGACAAAGGCAAAGCAGCCTACTTCGGCCACAAGGTCCTGGCCCTTTCCTATGGCGGAACCATCCAGTTGTTGGGAATGAAAGGTGCGACCTACGATCCTAAGGTCGACGCTGATCCGGGGAACACGGGAACCAGCTGGGTGCGGCTCAATGGCTCGCTCATCAAAGGAGCCACCAGCATGTCTCTGTCCCGCGCGGTGGACTGGGCGATGGGTGACCAGATTGTGGTTACTACCACCGATTACATGCCCACCCACTCGGAACAGCTAACCATCGCAACGGTAAGCAGCGATAAAAAGACAATAACATTCACTCGAAACTCCGGCTATCCCAATGTGCCGTGCGAAGGCGCCGGCAATGGCGTTTGCTTTCTCCATAACGGTCAGACCTATAGCCTGACAGGCGTTCCGACTGGGATTGGGCCGACGCAAGACTCACACATCACCTGTTCTTCTGGTACTCCCAATAACACACGCTGCATCGACACCCGCGCGGCGGTCGGCTTGCTGACCCGCAGCATTGAGATTCTTTCGGAAGGGATTCAGCCCGACACGGACACTTCGGAGCACGACCATTTCCCACCCACCAAGGGCAATTACTTTGGCGGACATACGATTGTCCGTCAGGGTTTTACCAACTACCAGATCAAGGGAGTGGAGTTCTACCACCTGGGACAGGGGGGACTGATCGGGCATTATCCCGTGCACTTCCACATGGCCCGGAAAACGCCGCAGCCTTCGGACCCCACACAAATGCCTTACGTGCGGGATTCTTCCATTCACGAATCCATGACGCGCTGGATCACCGTGCATGCCACGCAGGGCATGACCATCGCCCGCAACGTCGGCTACCAGTCGATCGGGCATGGTTACTATCTGGAAGATGCTACGGAGGTCAATAACAAGCTATATGCCAACCTGGGCGTAAGCGTGATCGCGGGAGTGCACAGTGATACCTTGAACCCGCGCGACACGCCAGGAATTCTCGCCCGACAGGGAGACCCACCGCGCGGCGACTTCATGCCCTACCGCTCCGACTGGAACCATCCTAGCGCGTTCTGGATCATGAACGGCTGGAACGACTTTCAGTACAACATGGCAGCCGGGGTAACCGCCTGCGGCTCCTGCTATTGGCTGCTGCCCGGCGCCAACGGCGGGCCCTCGATGTTCGAGACGTGGGATGGGTATGCGTCTCAGCAATTGAATGTTCAAGATATGTCATCGTTGCGCATGGACAACACCGGGCGCTCGGGGCTGACGCCACTACAGAACTTTGTTGGGAACAGTTGCGTTGCCTCCCAGCTCTCCTTCACCAGCATTGGAGACACCTACGATTGCGGCGGGTTCAGCGATGGTCCCTGCGAATGACACGACGTTGCAGGCGGTGACCAACGACGTCTGCGCCGCCGATGAGCCAGTCCAATACCCCCGGTTACCACCTCTATTATCCGCAGATTACAGGCTTGCGGAACCCAAGCCAGTGCCTGGGAGCTGACGATCCTAAGAACCCAACCGATTGCAGCAGCGGCAACATCGCGGTCCCCCCTTGCGCCAACACTGGGCCGAATAAGTCAATTTGTGAGGCCACGGTCCTGGACCACTACGACACATCATTCAATTACGCGCAGACCAACTTTGCCGCGATTTGGATGCGACCCAAGTGGTTTCTCTTCACTGACGGTGCGGTCACGGATGTCGCAGTACGCCGGCTTGAACTTCACCACCGGCGGCGGATACACGCAGTCCGATAACCCCCTCGGCAACTGGATGCTGGCTTATAAGACTGCCTTCATTGGCACCTCGCAGACGATAGGCAGCGATGGCTTTCCGACCAACGGCTATGCCTCCGAGGCCGGGCCGTTCAATCCGAAAACCGGGATTGAATTGCGCCAACCAGGCTGATCGCGGTTACTGCCTCTCGACCGCGGATGCCATTAGCATTCAGGTGAATCCTTTCCCCGGCCAGCGCCTGTTCAGCGTCTATGATGGACCGGCGTTCCAGCAGTCGAATGCCTACCTGGACGTTTATCCGACGCTGATGCCGGGCAGCGGGACCGGCTGGATGTATCGGACGTTCTTCGTGGATGGCGTCCCCAAGGATGCCTCGGGTACGTGCTATCTCCCCAACGCGGGCATTGCGTGGAAACAGCCTAACGGGTTCTATTACCCTCCCGGCCTTCCACTCCTTGAACCTGATGTTCCGGAATGACGAATATCCGGCACTTCCTGATCGAGCCGCTGTTCGTACCCAATACCTGGCCCTACATGCCGAACGACGGATGCAATCCACGACGCGTTACTGTCCGGGTAATGACTCACCCGGGATGTTCAATAATTTCACTGACATCGACCGGCAGACCGTCCTCAACGATGGTGTGCCCGATACGAAGAACAAGATGGGCATGAACGTACCCGGTGGTGACGGCGCCCTGACCGGCTTGGTTGCCTCCGAGACTACCCCCACGCCGACCACCGGCCGGGAGACCATCTCGGTCAACGAAGATCCGTTCTTCAACGCTCCGCTGGAAACCGTGGAATGCGCCTCCGACAAGCACGCCAGCATTACGGATGGAAAGGGACCTCCGGGAACCGCCAAGACCAGCCCCTACGAGTATGTAACCACGGGAATGATCGCCGGCTGCGCGATCGGATTCTACCCCGGGACGAGACCATGTCCGCCCCCCAATCAGGGCATGCAGTGTTCCTATCCCCACGAGTGCATACAAGGTGATCCCATAACCGGTCCCGCGTATTGGACCCACCAGGGCGCCACCCCGCAAACCTTCGGCGTGCCCCTGTATCGCCAATACTTGACCGCCGATGAGCTCTTGTTGTCTCCGCCCCCGAAACCGCGCTCTTTGATGCTGGGCCAGGACTCGGGGCAGCGAAGCACGCTCACTCTCAATCACGGTCATTACTACATTGACACCAGTAACAACTGTACGAACCAAGGCGGATGCGTTGCCTCGAACCCAGCTTCCGCAAACGGCGTCTCGGTCTTCCAGGGGGGCCAGACTTACTATGTGTATTTCATCTACGGCAAAGCCTCGACGCAGTTGACGTTCGACATTTACCTCGGCCCCAACGATGAAACCGGGAAATGGAAGGTAGCTCCGGTTCGGGGCACCTTCGACACCGATACGTATGTGTTCAATCCGGTCACTGGCGCAACGCCTTGGCTTCCCACCCCGGGGTACAGCAAAGACACAAATTTGCTGACGGTAACGGTGGACCTAAGCAAGAGTTCTATAGCGTCGGAATTCGCCAAGGAGTTCGATGATGCGTGCCAGCCGAAAAGCTACTGTGGAGTAAAAGTCGGAAAAGACGGAACCAGAAACATGTGGCTGCACCATAGCTCTCGGGTCGACCTGCAAAGATGACACTGTATGCAGCTGGGGTCCGAAGGATCCCGACTGCCCAGAGGCGGGCTGCTACGGATTTTCTTTCACCATGCCCTCGGACTGGTCGCCTCCCACCAACCCTGTCGATCCTCCTAAGGCAGTAGGATTCAGCGAAAATACGTATTTTGACAAGGGGAATGTGCAGTTTCAGATAGTGGACACTAGTAAATTTGGCCAGAAGACCCAGTGTCAGTACACCACTCCGCCAATGCAACAATAACGATCAAGTCCGAGTGCCCCGTTCTAGCCAGCTTTTGGCTAGGGCGGGGCTGTTCGATGGTGTGCTACGGCTTCTTCGGCGGCTCATTCTTCACCGCGACGCCGCTTCCTTCCTTCACGTCGTTGATCTTGTCCACGGATAAATTGTCGAATTTCTCCGTCAGGCCGCTGGGCCAGCGCACTTCGACAGAGTCAACCTTGGTCTCTTTGCCTAGGCCGAAATGCACCCGCATGTCGCTGTTGGAAACGTAGCTTGAGCCGCTGCGCACTTCATCAACCAAGAGCCGCTTTCCGGCTTTGACCGTAATCCGTGCGCCAATTCCGCCGCGATTGGAGTTCGTGCCGATGGTCTTGAAGGCGATCCAGTGGTTCGCGTACCTGATCTGGTTTTCCAGCAGGCTCGGCCGCGCGTTCATGTTGCTGATGACGGCTGACATTCGCCCATCGTTCCACAGATCGCCTATTGCCAGCCCGCGCGACGACGCGGGCGTGGTGATGCCGGTTCCCGCGGAATCCGAGATATCGGTAAACGTGCCATTGCCGTTGTTGTGATACAGCAGCCGCGGCTCTTGAAAGTCGCTGCCCAGATGAAACTTGTCCACCTCTGGATAGACGTGACCGTTCACCAGCAACAGGTCGGGCCAGCCGTCGTTATCAAAATCGAAAAACATGGTGCCCCAGCCAAGGTATTTGGTGTTCAGGCCGAGGCCCGCTGCAGTCGTGGCGTCGGTAAAGGTTCCAGCTGTGTCGTTGTGCAGCAGCGTCGAGGTGTCGTCAGAAAAATTGGTCTTGAAGATGTCGAGCCGGCCGTCACCATCGTAGTCCGCGACTGTCGATCCCATGCCCGCCTGAGCGCGTCCGTCTTCGTTAAACGCTGCTCCCGCAGTCACCGCGACATCGGTGAACGTCCCATCGCGATTGTTGTGGTAGAGAATGCTCGCCGTACTGTCGCACGCCACGAAAATGTCTGGCCAGCCGTCGTCATCGTAGTCCAGCGTGGAAATGCTAAGCGAATAGTGACCATTGGTCTGGTCGATGTGCGCCTTCGTGGTCACATCTTCGAAGGTGCCGTCGCCGCGGTTGTGGTAGAGAATGTTCTTCGCAGGCGTCAGTCCTCGCGGACCACACATCACCGGCGCACCCTTCCAGATGCACGACGGACGATCTCCTGGAGCCGGTGCGGTCGAGAGATCGAAGTCAACATAATTCGCAACGATGAGATCCAGCTTCCCGTCGCGATCGTAGTCAACAAAAGCGCAACCACTGCCCCACGCTTTGCCGGACCCGCCGACACCGGCCTTGTCCGTCACATCGGTGAAGACGCCGTGATCGTTATGGTAGAGGCGGTTCTTGCCGTAGTAGGTGACGTACAGGTCTTCCCACCCATCGTTATCGTAGTCGCCGACGCAGACCCCTTGTCCCCAGCCAGTCGCGTCCGCAAGCCCCGCCTGCTTGGTCACGTCAGTGAATGTGCCGTCGTGGTTGTTGCGATAAAGACGATTCGTCGGCCCTTTGCCCGTTTTCGCGGCCTCCAGGGTGGTGCCGTTCACAATGAAGATGTCAGGCCATCCATCGTTGTCGTAGTCGAAGATGGCAACGCCGGTGCCCGTCGTCTCGATGATGTATTTCTTGCTGTTGACGCCGCCGAATATCTCCGACATAGTCAGTCCGGCTTTGTCGGCGATGTCGACGAAGTTAGCGATCTGCTGCTTCGAAGCCGATGCGGGCTTTGCTGCCTGCTGCGCGAATACGGCGTTCGCCAGCGGCAGCACAAGAAGGAGAATGACAGTTCGCGGGATAAGCTGCCGAAAAGGACGATGACCTGGGACGGAAGACATGCTTGCTTCGGATACTAGGGCGCGGCTAAAGGAGAGTCAAGGAAGGAGGCCGACCTGCGAAAGCGTTTCGTCCAGACAAAAAATCGGGTTCCCACGGTCATTTCCTAGGGGTACAATCCGGCTTTGCCGAGCAGGATGTTCTGGCGCATTCGCGACGGTTGCGATTGCGGCTCGATTTGAAAGATCTTTCTCCCAGCGAGGCGACTATGAAAGCTGCTGCGAAGTGTACACTCCTGATGTCAATCGTTGTGGTCATGTCTCTCTTCCTGGGTTGTTCTCGTCACGACAACTCTGAGCGCTACATTCTGGTTACTGTGAATTCCAAACTGCCCTATTGGCAGACCGCCGCCGCCGGTCTTTCCAAAGCCGCGGCCGTGTACGGTGTGAAGTGGGACGTTCGCGGTCCAGAAACCTACGATCCGCAGGCCGAGGCTGGCGAATTCCGTAACGCCGTCGCCATCAAACCAGCGGGCATTCTTGTATCAGTTGCAGATCCGAAGGTGATGACGCCGGAGATTGACGCTGCCATGAACGCCGGCATACCGGTCATCACCATCGACTCGGACGCTCCGGACAGCCATCGCCTTTACTTCATCGGCACCAACAATCTGGAAGCCGGACGCCTGGGTGGCCAGCGAGTAGTCGAGAAGCTGCACGGCAAGGGCAATGTCGTGTTCTACACCATGCCCCAACCGAACATGGAACAGCGCCTCAAAGGCTACAAAGACGTCTTCGCCGATCACCCGGGCATAAAGATTACTGAGGTGTTCAACATTAAGGGCGATTCAGGCAATGCATTTGATCGAACTACCCACTACCTGCGAGACAAGAGCGCTGAAAGGGTCGACGCGTTTATCTGCCTGGAGGCTTCTTCAGGAAAAGATGTAGCGGAGGCGGTAAAGCGCGAGAAGGCAACCGATCGGCTACTCATCGCCATGGATGTGGATGAGGCAACGTTGAACTTGATTAAAGATGGAGTGATCGATTCCACCATTTCGCAGAAGCCCTACACCATGGCTTACTACGGATTGAAAGCGCTCGACGACATTCATCACTATCCCATCGATTTGAAGACCGATTACTCGGCGAATTCCTTTGCGCCGATACCGGCTTTCGTCGATACCGGGGTATCATTGGTCGACAAAAGCAACGTGGACGTGTTCCTGAAGTCTCGCGCCGAGGCGCAACCTAGTAAATAGACCCGATCCGAACCGCGCCACTCGACCGGTCATTGCGGCGGTGGCGGTGGGCTTTGCGGTTGCTGACCCGGTCCACGGCCCGGAGGCGGCGGCCCGCCCATCCGTCCCGCAGGCATTCCCCGTCCCGGCGGAGTCATGCCGGTTGGAGACCCGGGCGGCGGTTCGGGGCCGAAGTAGGCATCGTTCAATACCGGCGTTACCGAGCTCTGAATTTCCTGAATCCGGTCGGTTACCATCTGCCGCTGCAGGGTATTGCTGATGCTTTCCTTCACTTCGCTGAGCGGGACTTGCCGCACCGAAACGGCCTTGTAAACATAAAAGGCGCCGGGATCGGAAAACAGCTCTGAAACCTGACCCGCCTTTAGATTGAAGACCGATTCATGAGCTTCCGGTAGCGAGCCGGGGCGACGTGCCCCAACTTGCGTTGAAGGCGGCGGGCCGGGCGATCCCGCGTGCTCCGACGCTTCCTTCTGCAGCTTGTCGGCATCTTCGCCAGCGATCAACCTCTCCCTGATCTTTTCCGCATAAGCCTTCTCTTCGGCTTCGGTCGGCTTAGGCTTGTCAGTACTTGCGGTCAGCCGCGGCATGATGATCCGCTGCAACGTTACTTCCAGATATTTGCCGCTATTGTGGTTGTAATAATCCGAAATCTGCTGGTCGGTAGGATGAGAATACTCGGTAGTGATCTGCTGATTGAGCGCCTCGGTGAGGATCTGGTTCTTGGCGAAGTCGAATATCTCCTGCACTCGAGGATCATTCTCCAGACCCATCGCGCGCGCGGCATCGGCGAAGGTCAGCAATTTGGCATACTGCATAGCAAATGTCCGTCGCTTATCCGGCGGCATCGGAGGCCGCCCGGGCGGAGTAAGCGAAGTAATTAGCTTTTCGAACTGCTCGCGAGTCAAGGAGCTTACGCACCCGGAGGGCGGCGTCGCTGTCCCCGTCCCAGGTTTGCAGGCGCCCTTCAGCGTGAGAACAGGCTCCGTCATTGGCACCGCGGTACTGCTGGCGACGGGAGCGGGTGAACTTTGTTCGACGGCGGCGGGTGCGGCAGGCGCGGATGGCTGTTGTTGCAAGGCATGACTCGAATAGCTCAGCGCACACCAAATCGCGAGCGCTAAAAAGCCGAAGCGTAGCATGAAGTTGTTCCTCCGGAGATGTCGCATGCTTGGCGGGCTTTACCTTCCTGCCCAGCAATTCCTATTCTACTGGGTTAGCAAGCCGTAGATGTCCAGTTCGCTTGCGGTCCCAACGTAGACATGTCCGTCGGCAACGGTTGGCACCGTGAATTTCACCGCCGGACCAGCAACATCGCGGCTGCCTGCCTGTTGGCTGTTGTACAACTCATTGCCCAAATTAGTCGCGTCATAGGCATGCAAGATAGCAGGGCCACTGGTGTGGACGTTGGTACTTTCTATCTCCCATAGGATTCCGTCCGACGTTCCGTTGGCCGATAGGGAAGAAGTTGCTCCGTGGGTACCATATACTTTGGTTCCGCGCGAGATCGGAGAATCCGATAGCAAGCCAGTGTTGGCATCCCAGCTGTACGCTTTCACCACATCATTCTCGCAGTGGTAGTAGATAGTTCCATTCCACAGCGTTGGCGTGGCGAAGATGTTGTCGAATTCCTGGGTGCCGGTCTGCACTTCCTGGATCACATGGTCGGAACTCTGATATCCGCCCATGTTGTCGCGGTTCATCACAAAGATTCGTCCATCCTTGCCGCCGCCGATAAGTTCATGGGGATACTGCGAAGGATTGTCCGGCATGATGATCGGCGATCCGCTCCCGAAATCCGCGTCATTGTCGCGTAGAAAGCTTTCGTTGGATGGCTTGAAATAGTCGAGAATCGAGAGGTCGCTGTCCTGCAGACGCATAGCCGAATCGTTGTAGTCAGGCGCTGGATCGCCCAAATCGACGCCGGTGATAAGGTACAAGTCCCCTGTATTGTCGTCGATTGCCGGAGTTCCTCCCCATAGGCCGCCGCCTGCGCCGTCCGCCGTCACATTAAGGATTGCAGTCTGTTGTAGTGTTGACTTGTCGTAGGCCAGCATCCAGCCATGACTACAGTGTCCAAAGGTTATGTAAATAGCGTTGCTTGCAGGATCAAGCGCGAGGCCATTACGCTGATAACAGTTACTCTCGAGGGTAATTTGGCCATTCACGCTGTCCCACCCAGTGCCGGCAACCGTACCAGTGACCACAACCGGTCCGCCAAACTTCTCATTGCCCGTAGCGACGTCGAGCGCGTGCAGACGATAAACTTTGTGTCCGCTTTCCAGCCCATCGGTAAGCACGTATATCGTGCCGGTCACGCCATCGATTACCGGAGTTGACGTGATTCCCAACCAGGGCTTGATTCCTTCGGAATCATTCACCGGAACGGGACTGCCGATATGCTTCGTCCATAGCGGTGAATCGGAGAGGCCATCACCGTCGAAAGCATATACGGTATCGTTTTCGGTGGCCACGAACACCACGTTGTGTTGGACTCCGCCGATGTTCAAGTTCGGCAAGTACAGTGGCTGGGCATAGACCTGACCGTCCACTTGCAGCGCCTCCAACTTGCCGAACTGGTCAGAGTTAACGTTGGAGGTATTCAAAACCGTCTCGTTGAGATTGGCGCCGTCGCGCACATCATCGTTGTGATAGGTGAGCATCGAAACGGTTCCCATCAATGTGGTAACTGTAACGGCGGCGCTGGCGCTGTAAGTTGGTAAAGCGTTACTAGTCGCCGTCACCGTATGCATGCCCCGATTGGCGGGCGCAGTGTAAAGTCCGCTGGTACTGACCGTCCCAACACTGCTGTTACCGCCCACCACTCCATCCACCGACCACGTCACTCCATCGTTGCTGGTTCCTTGTACCGTGGCTGTGAATTGTTTAGTTCCCAGCGGCGACACCATAGCGGTTGTCGGCGATATGGTGAGGAGCATGACCGTAACCGCGGCACTCGCGCTCTTGGTGGCATCAGCCACGCTTGTAGCGGTCACGGTGTGAGCTGTGGGGGTCGCTGGCGCCGTATAAAGTCCCGTAGTGCTGATGGTGCCGACCGTTGTATTTCCCCCGCTGATGCCATCCACTGACCATGTCACCGCCGTATTGGTAGTGCCAGTTACGGTCGCGGTGAATTGCTGAGTGGTGGAGACAGCCAGAAGGGCCGTAGTAGGCGAGATGCTAACACTGATCGTTGGTGGAGGCGGAGGTGGAGGTGGGGCCGCATTGACCGTCACAGCGGCACTGGCGGTTTTGCTGGTATCCGCACTGGCGACGGCGGTCACTGTAACTTGCAGGGTGACATCCGACGCGGGGGCAGTGTAGAGTCCGGTCGTCGAGATAGTCCCGTATTGCGAGTTCCCTCCCGCGATTTTATTCACTTGCCATTGCACGGCGCTATCGCTGGAACCTGTTATTGTTGCTTGAAACTGTTGTGTTCCGCCCGCGGGAACGGTCGCCGAGGTTGGCGAGATGGAAATCGAGATGCTGCCCGGGGAACTGCTCGTCCCGCCACTACCGCTGCTGCTGCCTCCTCCACAACCCGTTATCGAAAGAAGAATGCAAATGGTGACCGACAGATGAAGCGAGGAAGCGAAGTGACGAGACATCTACGAGGACCCCTAGTTGTGCAGTGGTCGTACCAAGTCGCTGAATAGATGAGGAACTTCACCAATCTGTTGCCTGCCGGATGTCGCGGCCAGAGGTGTGTCACAGACAATTAAAGTAGAGTTCATCGCGCGCTATAGAAATTTCACGATTGACATATGCCGTGCTTTGACTGATAAATGTTTGATCGAAAGGGTGGCACGGTACAACTTCGCATTCGCTACTGCTCATCCATACGAATAGCTCGAACTTGATAGCCTAAATTTGATAGCTCAAAGCGGGAGTATGCTATGCGGTCTGAGTTTAATATCACGCGAATACGTCGATGCCCACATTGCGCCAGCTATGCAGTAGTCGCCACTCGCAAGAAGATTGATGATTTCGAACTATTCGTCCTGCCGCTGCTATTCATGAGGCCATACCGGTGCACGCGTTGCGGAAGTCGGCATTACAACCTTACATGGGCGCGAAGGGCCTCGACTGCAATGCCAGCTAGTCGGGAACAGGTTCAGGCGTGGAGCCGCAGCTGACACTCCGGGTTGCCGCGGAGGCATATTCCTTGCCGCTCCAGCACCAACGGCATAGTTAAAGAGGCGTCCTCCATGGCATAGAATTTTCCACCTACCTATACTGTCCTCTTCCGGATCTGCATCCAAAGCATTGACGGGGGGATTTCCTATTTGCGGACTGGGTTGACAATTTTGCCATTGGCGGGCGTTCTGCTCGTCGCCACAAGCCACGCGCAACAGACTAAGCCTGCGCCTCCCACGCCCATCGACGTGAAGAAGGCCGACCTCGGTGGAAAAGTATGGAATCCCGACTGGGATGTCATTGTCGAGAAGTCCATTCCGCCGGTAATGCTCTCGTCTGAGGTGTCCCACGATGTTGCTCGCTTCTGTCCCCGCTTTTCATCCATGGACGATACCGACAAGCGCGCTTTCTGGGCATACTTCTTCCAAGCGCTAGCGGGCGCCGAGGCCGGACTAAATCCGCGCACGCGGGTCCACCACACGGAGCCGGAAGTCGCGAAGATCGACAAGGTGACAGGCCTGCCCATGCGCAGCGAAGGGCTGCTGCAGCTCTCCTACGCAGACGGAAAGCTATATGACTGCGACTTTGACTGGGAAAGGGACCGCAAGCTACCGCCGAATAGTCCGGCAAAGACCATTCTCCAGCCCAGGAACAACCTGGAGTGCGGGGTAAAGATACTCGCCAACCAGGTTATCGACCAGCATAAGCCGCTATTTACGCGTACTTCGTACTGGTCTACCCTGCAGCCCGGGCGCAAAAGCTACCGGATCTTTGCTAAGCAGATGACCAACCCGCCTGCAGCCTGTGGACTGCATGTGCCGACCCCGATCAACAAGGCCGCAACCACTAAGACTGTTAAGCAAAAAGCGGAGGAAACCGCAGCGGCGCATTAGAGGACCACCGAATTAATAGGCTCAGAAACGAAAGTCGATGCGCAGGTTCTGCGCAATCTGCACGGTGGCCTGGCGAAATTGCCCGGGATCGCTGATGAACTCGGAGCGTCCTCCAGTACTCGATGAAAGTGCTTGTAGCCGATAGCGGCCGTCGAGTTCGCTCACCTCCATACCGATGCAGTAGATGCGAACCCCGGCCGCATTGATCTGGGCTGAGGTGCGCACGGGAGAATCATGGCTGTCCACATTGCGGCCATCGGAGATGACCAGCAACACGCGATTCGGATACTTGGCGATTCGCGCCAGGTGACCCGCCGCGAAGGCCACAGCCTCGTCAAGTACTGCGCCCTTTTCTGGTTTGATGTCCTTCATCGCTTCGTCGAGTTGTTGCGGGTCGGTCGTCAGGTCTTGCTCGAATACCAGGTGGTTATCGAAGGTGAGAATGAATGCCTCATCGTCGTCGCTCATATGGCGAAGCATGTCGGTGAGAGCATTGACTATGGAGCTGCGGCTCTGCTTTTGAGTTAGCGAGGTTTCAATCAGGATGCCAAGCGAAATGGGTCCGCTCGACACTCGGTGAGGTCGAATTATGGGTGGCGGCGTGGCCGTGGTGCTATCCGCGAGCACAGAGCTCTGATTTGACTTTGTCGCGCCGGCATTCCGCGGAGGGTTTGAGGTTTTCGCGATGGACGAACTCTTCGGCATTGCTGCGATTGCCGTCGGCCGTTGGACCGCCGTGGCGTGTCCCTCCTTGGTGCGCGGGTTGGACAACGAAGAGTCGGCTGTCGTCGTTCGGGTCCTGGGCGCACGGCTGCGATTAGCCGCGGCGGCAGCTACCAGGAACTGATCCCATCCGGCATTCGTCCCGCCGTCGTCAACATAACGGCCGCGCGCATATTGCGCGATTTGGGTGCCCTGTGGCGTGCCCCGCGAGAGCTGCACTGCGCGTGCCAGATCCCAATAGCCTTCCTTCCGGTCGGGATTCTTCCCATTGAGATTGGCCAGCGCCAGGGCGTACACATCATCTGCCCGGCTTGGGTTGAGTGCTACCGCCTCGCGTAAATTGTTGCGGGCGGCAAGATTGTTCTTGCGTT
Source organism: uncultured Acidobacteriaceae bacterium (assembly GCA_963755865.1). Taxonomy (GTDB): domain Bacteria; phylum Acidobacteriota; class Terriglobia; order Terriglobales; family Acidobacteriaceae; genus Bog-257. The sequence goes on from CAVWLY010000030.1 coordinate 181,041, forward strand.
GTAGTTCGGCATAACCCGCTGTACCTTTCAACATAGCCAGCGTTTGTTGCCGCATGCGCGCGAAATCGGACTCACTCATGCCCAGCGGCCTCCGCAGCTGCGGAAGTGCGTTAATCCCCTGCTGCGCGGTGTTGAGCAACTGGTCAGCCTTTGCCTTGCTGAGCGTTGGCGCCCGCATCTGCTCGCTAATTACGGCCAGCGCCAGGGCGTTATCCTTGTCAGCGGCTTGCAGTTCGTTCGCCCAAGTCAGGGCATGAGCGAGGTTACCAGCGCGAAGGTATTCCCAGACGATGAATTCCAGGGCGTCCACTCGTAGCTGGCCGGACACATTCCAGGCAAATCTCTGCAGATCACGTATGCGATCTGCTGGCTGCGCCCGCGCTACCGCGCTGGTGTACTCGGATAGCGCACTACTTGAAGGAGTTTGACCTACGATTTTTGGCGCTACCAGCGCCAACCACAATGCCACGAACACGACTGCACGGCTTCGATGCGATCCATGACGCCAATTTTCGACAAAACCTCTACAACGAGGCTGGCTTTTGTGAAAACTAAACAAGGCCAAGGCTCTCCGATCAGGCGAGAAATGGGGACATTAAGTGGCGAATTCGCTATGAATTGGATGGCGCCGCGCGAATTGGGGTGGCCGCGCGAAAGCGCACACATCTCTATCCAAACTGGCCCGCTACGTGAAGCTCATGTCTGTTGTCACCATTCCATACAGGGTGACAAAGTCTCATTGCAGTTATGGGGTGACATTATCTTGGAGCCATCTACAGCGGCTCATTGCCTTGACACCCCTCTGTCATGAATTTATCCTTGATGTTTGCCTTAAGAACGACCCCGCCCGTCTGTACCTGCCAGTGTTTCCCTTAGGAGCTTGGCCTGCCAGACCCGGTTCCGACCGGAGCGAAGGGCTATTCTGGGCGTTTTTAGGCGGGTGCTGCTATGCTGATTCGGGTTCGGGAACTGGAACTCCGGACCTTGGAGTTCGACGAGAACTATCAGCCCGGCGACATCGAGTTTCTTCCCGACGTCCGGCAGGTTGGCCCGCTGCACAGTGCCGGCCGCGCCGAGCTGATCGTGGAACATCGCGGCCACCACCAAAACGTCGAAGATATTCGGCTAGTGGGCAAAGTGGAGGCGCATCTGGAGTTCAGTTGCGCGCGCTGCCTGGAGCCGGTTGGCGAGGACGTGAACCGCGCATTTGATTTGATCTACCGGCCTTTAGGGGTGGATCGCCGTGCCGACGAGGTGGCGATCACCGAGGCGGAGACCGAGATCGGGTATTATCAAGGCGAAGGCCTTTTGCTAGAGGACGTGCTGCGTGAGCAGGTGCTGCTGGCCACGCCGGTCCGGGCCCTGTGCCGCGAAGATTGCAGAGGACTATGCCCGCACTGCGGCACCAATCTGAACGTCGAGCAATGTCATTGTGAGCAACATGTTAGCGATCCCCGGTGGGAAGCGCTGAGCGAAATCAAAAAGAAGCTGCAAAGCTAAAGTTCTGATCGCGCGGTAAGGCCGGGCGGTCCTAGTAACGAGGTTCTGAATGCCTAATCCGAAACGACGTCATTCCCAGGCGCGCACGTCCAAGCGCCGCTCTCACGATCATCTGACGGCGCAGTCATTGTCTGAATGCCCCAACTGCCACGAGCGCAAATTGCCGCATCGTGCCTGTCCAAAATGCGGTTACTATAAGGGCCGCGAAGTCATCGCCATGGAAGAAGAGACCAAATAGCGCAGTGCGGTGGCTTGTTTTTTCCCGTGAGCTTCGAGCGGGAGCTACACCAGCCCAACTCGCAATTTGAAGCTGGACTGCTTCCTCGGTTTGACGGTTACAAACTAACAGGCAAACATGCCAACGACCATTGCTCTTGACGCCATGGGCTCGGACCGCGCGCCCAAACCAGAAGTGGAAGGCGCCATCCTCGCCGCACGTCACTATGACGTGGAAGTTCTGCTGGTGGGAAAAGAGGACGTGGTTCGTGCCGAGCTTGACCTGCACCGATTCTGGCGCAGGCTATCCATCCGCGTCGTTAACGCTGACGAAGTCATAGGCATGCACGAGAAGGCGGCGCAGGCGGTACGCACCAAGCGCGACTCATCCCTGCGCGTCGGGCTGCGGTTGGTGCGGGATGGCAAGGCAGCAGGATTTGTCACCGCAGGCAACACCGGTGCGGCTATGGCGACCGCCAAGATGGTCCTCGGCGCGATCCCGGGTGTGGACCGTCCCGCGCTAGCGGCGGTATTTCCCACTGCGCAAGGCACGGCCACCATTCTCATCGACGTTGGCGCCAATGTCGATTCCAAGCCGCAAAACCTACAGCAGTTCGCCATCATGGGTGACATTTATTTCCGCAGTATTTTTGGCGGGAGGTTTCCCAGCGCTGAGAATCCGCGCGTAGGTTTACTTTCCATTGGCGAGGAAGAGAGCAAGGGCAACGAGCTTACCCGCGAAGCCTACAAGCTGCTTAGAGAACTACCCATGAACTTCGTGGGCAACGTAGAAGGTCGCGATCTGTACAACGGGAAAGCCGATGTTCTGGTTTGCGACGGCTTTGTTGGCAATGTGGCGCTGAAGATTTCCGAGGGCATGGTGGAGACGGTGCGCTTCCTGTTGAAGCAATCGCTGCAGGCTACGATCAGCAGCCAGGTGGGCTTCCTCTTGTCGCGCAGGGCTTTCGCCGATTTCAAGAAGCGTCTCGACTACTCCGAATACGGCGGTGCGCCCCTGTTGGGGCTGAAGGGCGTGTGCATCGTCAGCCACGGATCGTCGAACTCGAACGCTATCAAAAATGCAATACGAGTGGCGATGGAATTTGCCAATAGCCAGCTTAACTCCGTGATTCAAGAGCGCATTGCCGCCGCCAGCAAGGGCCTGAACAATCATGCCACTGACGCGGCCGAAGCGGGGCACGTCGGCAGCGGATTGGTGTAACGCGGCATTTGCCCGCGACACTTCTGCCATCTCACGTTAGCTGTACAATTCAGCGAGGCTCGATGAGTTTGCACTCTTCTCCCATCGCATTTCTCTTTCCCGGACAAGGTTCGCAATCGATTGGGATGGGCAAGGAACTTGCCGCTCTGTATCCCGTGGCGAAAGAAACTTTCGACGAAGCCGACGATGCTCTCGGCTACAAGCTTTCGCAGCTGTGCTTCGAAGGCCCCGAAGATCAATTGAAGATGACGGAGATCACGCAGCCGGCGATCCTGACGGCATCGGTTGCGGCCTGGCGTGTGCTTCAATCGAAAGCCATCGTTCCTAACTACGTGGCAGGGCACAGCCTGGGAGAATATTCGGCGCACGTCGCCGCCGGAACCCTGTCGTTTACCGACGCCGTACGCACCGTGCGCAATCGCGGCAAATATATGCAGGAAGCTGTGCCGGTTGGCGTCGGCGGCATGGCAGCCATCCTGGCCTTGGCTAGCGAGAAGGTGCAGAAGGTGTGCGAAGAGGCGGCGCAGGGGGAAGTGTGCCAGGCAGCAAACCTGAACTCACCGGAACAGACAGTCATATCCGGCAACAAAGCGGCGGTTGAACGCGCCGCCGAAATGGCGAAGCAAGGCGGTGCCAAGCGCGCCATCATGCTTCCCGTCAGTGCCCCGTTCCATTGCGCGCTCATGCAGCCCGCGCAGGACAGGCTCGCCGAGGACCTGCACGCACTGACGTTTCATGCGCCCGAAATTCCTTTGATGTGCAACGTGGATGCGAATCTAGTAACAACTGCCGAGCAGGCGCGCGAGGCGCTCATACGTCAAGTAACGGGAGCAGTCCAGTGGGACAAGTCCATGAGAGCACTCGCAGCGGCTGGCGTACAGAACTTTGTGGAGGTTGGCCCGGGCAAGGTGCTCTGCGGGCTGATTCGCCAGATTGACCGCTCTCGCGCCTGCGTCAACGTGGAAGACGAAGCTTCGTTGCAGAAGACGCTAAACCACTTAGGAACTGCCTCGCCCAAGCCGGATTAACTGCCTATAACTATTTCCCTTGTTCACCCTGATGTGGCGGATGTAGCTCCAAAGTCCACTCAACCACAGTTCGTTTGAAGGCATCGCGGCCAACCCGAACCTGCATTTGTCCGCAGTTATCGCAGGTCGAGCGAAATGCGTGACGATCTATTTCGTCCTCATTAGGGTTGTGGTCGAATCGTTCGACGATGACGCATGGGTAATTACACGTCTGGCAGGGGATGTACGCGGCGACGATAAATGGACTCTGGGGTGCGGACATGGCCGGTATTCTTCTAGAAAACAGAATAGCACTCGCGCGACTGCCCGACAGAGGATAGCAGCATCCGACGGCCGAAGCCACCGCGGTTGAAGCGGTTCCGGCGAGTTGGAGTGATGGCCATGGGCTCAACTTGGCCGAGTGCTTGTGACGCACGTCATATCTGTCCCATGGGAAGAAATGGTACGAATACTTGTTTGGCCTTCGAGCGCGATTTTGCCCGATTAGCACAGGGTGCAGGCGCCCCGTCCCAAGTGGATTTTGCCTGGTAGCGTTTCGCTGAGGAATTACGAATGCGTGATGCGGTCCTCAAGTTGTGGCCTGAGATTGAGTGGATTCAAGCTCCAGAGCTGCGTGAGCAGGTCACGCAGACTTGGCTACGCGCGCTCGAACTCAGCCCGTTGGGCCCTGACGACCTCAATCGCATTCCGTTCACCCTGCTGGTGCCGAACTGTCCCACGACATTTATGGAGCACAAACGCTGCGTGGTGCACATCGCCCGCAAATCGGCGGAGAGCATGAAGGAGTTTATGGGACAGGCGCTACCGATCGACATGGACACCGTGATCGCGGGCGCGATTTTGGCAGATGTCGGCAAGTTGCTGGAGTACGAACACGTGGACGGCAAGACGCGGCAGAGCAAGCGTGGCGAGTTGGTGCGGCATCCGTTTACCGGAGTAGCGCTGGCAATCGAATGCGGCGTGCCCGATGCGGTGTGCCACATCATTGCAGCCCACGCTGCGGAAGGCGATCTGGTGAAGCGCACCACCGAGGCGTACATCGTGCACCACGCCGATTTCATGGCCTATTTGCCGTTCAAGAACCTGGCGAAATAGAAGGAGAAGATTCTTATGTCGACCACAACTGCGCCAGCTCCGCACAAGGCAGCCACCAAACCGACGGTCACCGCTACCATGTCGCAATGGGCCGCGGGCCTCAGGTTCGAAGACCTTTCCAAGGATGCGGTGTATCAGGCCAAGCGCTTCCTGCTCGACAGCATTGGCTGCGCGCTGGGCGGCTACCAGCAGCATGACGTCAAGATCGCGCTGGAGGTGCTGAACGAAATTGCCGGTGGGGGCAAAGCGACGGTGATCGGTAGTGGGCGGAAGATGGATGCCGTCTCAGCCTCGCTAGCCAACGCCCTGATGATCCGCTGCATGGACTACAACGACATTTACTGGAAGCAGGACCCCTCGCATCCATCAGACATTTTTCCAGCCGCAATGGCTTGTTGTGAGCGCGCCGGCACTGATGGACGCGAACTGATTGTCGGACTGGTGCTGGGTCACGAGTTCGAGATGCGGCTGTGCGAGGCGGCTTTTCCCGGTATTCGCGAGCGTGGATGGCATCATGCCACATTGACGGCGTTTGTGTCGCCGATCGTGGCCGGACGCATGTTGCACCTCAGCGCGGACCAGATTCAGCATGCCATCGGCATCAGTGCCAGTGCGCGCGCCACCTTGGGCGCGGTCACCGCCGGCAAGCTAACCATGATGAAGAACACCGTCGATCCCATGGCCACGCAGAGCGGCGTGCTGGCGGCCTTGCTGGCGGAGAAGGGATACACAGGACCGGAGCACGTGATTGACGGCAAAGAAGGGCTGGTACACAGCTTCGGGCCGGAGTGGAAGCTGAACCTGCTAATCGACGGGTTGGGCAAATCGTGGCGTATCACACAATGTGGGATGAAGGCATTTCCCACCGAAGCGCTTACCCACACGCCTATTTCCGCCGCGCTGGCGCTGTTGAAGGACAACGACCTGAAACCCGACGACATCGCCAGGGTACACATTCGCACCACCGCGCGCGGGGCAGACATTCTTAGCGATCCCAGCAAGTACGATCCGCATACCAAGGAGACCGCCGATCACTCTCTGCCGTATGTTATCGCCGCAGCTATCGCCGAGCGCCAAGTCACACCATTGCAGTTTACCCCGGCCAAGATTATGCATCCGGTCATCCGAGCACAGCTCAGCAAAATCGTCGTTGCGGCTGATCCCGAGATTGAGAAGGTCTTTCCGGCGTTGCAGCGTGTGATTGTCCGGATCCATACCATCGACGGTCGCGAATACACCACGCAGCTTGACTATCCGAAGGGCGATCCGCGGAATCCGCTCACCGACCAGGAAGTAGAAGAGAAGTTCGAAGCGCTGGCGGAGCCGGTGATGTCGCGAGAGACTCGCCGCCGTGCCATGGACGCCATTTGGAACCTGGAGAAGCAGGCCAGCGTGACTGAATTGATGAGGCTGTTTAAGGCCGATCTTTGAAAGGTCGTAGCTTTTGAGGCCCGGAAGACTGCTTCACCGGTTTTGAGGGACGCACCTTCCCGATGCGCCAAAAAACTCGATGTTGCCCGTACTTGAAGGGGCGTACCTTCAGGTACGCCATCAACAGGTTGTTCTTGTATGAGCGGGCTTTAGCCCGCGACAAAGAGGGTCGCCATGGGACAGACCATCGTCGAAAAAATCGCCCAAGCTCACATGGCCGAAGGGCCAAGGCGTCCGCTGCGCGCAGGTGACTTTCTCTCCATCCGCCCCTATCACGTGATGACCCACGACAACACCTCGGCGGTGATGAAGAAATTCAAGGCCATTGGCGCTAAGAATTTGCGCGATCCAAGACAGGCGGTAATCACCGCGGATCACGACATTCAGAACCGAGAAGAGTCGAACCTGGCGAAGTATCGCAGTATGGAGATGTTTGCGGGGGAACAGGGTATCGACTTCTATCCGCCGGGGACCGGGATCGGCCACCAGATCATGGTGGAGAAGGGATACGTGCTACCGGGCACATTCGTCGTCGCCTCCGATTCGCACTCAAACATGTACGGCGCGCTAGGCGCGATTGGCACGCCGGTGGTGCGCACCGACGCGGCCGCAATATGGGCGACGGGTGAGTTCTGGTGGCAGATCCCGCGCACCGTGCAGGTTGTTCTCGAAGGCAAGCTCAGATCGGGTGCAACGGGCAAAGACGTAATCGTCACGTTGTGCGGACTCTACAACCAGGAAGAAATGCTCAACGCTGCCGTCGAGTTCGCCGGCCCTGGTGTTGCGTCGCTCAGCATGGATGCGCGGTTGAGCATCGCCAACATGTCGACGGAGTGGGGAGCGCTGGTTGGCTGGTTCCCTGTGGACGAAGTTACATTGCGTTACCTCGAAGCGCGCAATCGAGAGTTGCGGACTCATGGGATCGCGCGCATTCCCGCAGAAAAGTTTGCAGAGTGGCGCGCGAATCCTCCGGCCCCGGACGAAGGGGCAGCGTACGCTGGACGGATCACGTTGAATCTGGCGGAGGTCACACCTCACGTTTCTGGCCCGGACACGGTGCAGGTGATGCAGTCGGCCGCCCAGATCGCAAAGAAAAAGGTAGCGATCCATAAGGCATATCTGGTGTCGTGCGTGAACTCTCGACTGGAGGACCTTGAGGCCGCCGCGAAGGTGCTGCAAGGCCAGAAGGTAGCGGGGGCCGTGCAATTTTATCTTGCGGCCGCCAGTCGCGCGGTACAGGAGGAAGCGGAGAAGCGCGGCGTGTGGCAGACGTTGCTCGATGCAGGTGCGCATGCGCTGCCCTCGGGATGCGGACCGTGCATCGGCTTGGGCACTGGTTTGCTCGAAGCGGGCGAGGTCGGCATCTCGGCCACCAATCGCAATTTCAAAGGGCGAATGGGCTCGCGCGACGCGCAATGCTATCTGGGTAGCCCCGAAGTGGTGGCAGCGTCGGCGCTGGCTGGGTATATCTGCGGGCCGATTGAAGTGGAGGGTTGCGAGCCGAGCAAGCGCTTCGAAGATTTTGCCGTGAGTTCGCTTCCGGCCGAGAAGGTCGAAATCCTGCCCGGATTTCCGCAGCAAGTGCAAGGGCGGCTGATCTTTCTGCCACAGGACAATCTGAACACCGACGGCATCTACGGCAAGGACTACACCTATCGTGAAGACATGACGCCTGACATGATGGCGCGGGTTGTGATGGAAAACTACGACCCCCAGTTTGCGGAGCGAACTCAACCCGGCGATGTGGTTGTCGGCGGCTTCAACTTCGGAACCGGCTCCAGTCGTGAGCAGGCCGTCACCGCACTTAAATACAAGGGCATTCCGCTGGTGATTGCCGGCAGCTTCTCGCAGACTTATCTGCGCAACGCGTTTAATAACGGTTTTCTGTGCATCGAGACGCCGGAGCTGGTGGATCGGTTGCGAAGCAAATTTGCGAACGCGATTGCCCGCAAGGAGAAGACGATTATTCCTGGAGACGAGATCGAAGTCGATTTTGCGGCAAGTACGATTCGTTACTCCGGAGAAAAGTTCGGTTTCCCTGCGCTGGGTAGCGTGCCGCAGTCACTGGTGATCGCGGGCGGAGTGGAGAATCTGGTGAGCCAGAAGTTGGCGTTTGCTAGGAGCGGCTGAGTGTGCAGCTAGGTGTCTTTCCCTTTGAGAGGAGGTTCTCCAATGAACGGCCCAAAGTACTTCGTTGCGGTCTTCGGCGATCCGCAGCAACCAAATAAGAGCCTAGTGGACTCGGGCACATACGATCCCGACCCACGATATGCGCCATTTCCGACGAACCCGGGGGACGTCATGCTTCTCTACTGCACTGGCAGCTACCCCAACCGATCCATGCAAATCCCTGGTGTCGGGATCGTCCTGAGCACCGATAGAGAGTGGATTAGATACCGATGGCTTCCGTTGAAAGGGGCTATACCGAAGTCACAAATGGATGGAGCGTTTGAACCGGCTGATCTCGAGAAGCTCAGCAATATTAGGTTCTCGAGCCATTGGTTGTTTGAGATTTCCCAACGGTCCTTTTCATCAACGATCAGCAGTCAGAATGTCGACTGGGGCAACTTGTAGCAAAACAAGCTTGAAACGGATTAGGAGTTCGCATTCATGGCAAAACATAAAATCGTAACCATGCCGGGCGATGGCATCGGCAATCAGGTCCTTCCCGAAGCGATTCGGGTACTCGACGCCGTTGGTTTCGAGGCCGAGTACATACACGCTGACATCGGTTGGGAGTGCTGGATTAAGGAAGGCAAGGCTCTTCCGGAGCGCACCATGGAACTGCTGCGCCAGCACAAGGTCGGCCTGTTTGGCGCCATCACGTCGAAGCCAAAGAAGGAGGCCGAAGCCGAACTGAGCTCTGGGTTACGCGGCAAGGGCCACCAATATTTCAGCCCGATTGTTTCCATGCGGCAGATCTTCAACCTGGATGTGTGCATGCGGCCGTGCCTGTCGTTTCCCGGCAATCCGTTAAACTTCATTCGCAAGAAACCAGCGGGTGGGTACGAAGAGCCGAAGGTTGAGGTGGTGGTCTTCCGCCAGAACACAGAGGGTCTCTACGCGGGCGTCGAGTGGACGAATCCTCCCCAACCGGTGCGCGACGCCTTGCGCACCCATCCAAAGTTCAAGCCGTTCGACAGGGTTGCTGGCGAGGATCTCGCGATCTCGGTGCGCATCATCACGCGGCCGGCGGCGCGGCGAATCTGCGAAGCCGCGTTCCAGTACGCTCGCAAGCACGGATATAAGTCGGTGACCATATGCGAGAAGCCCAACGTGCTACGCGAAACCTCGGGCATGATGGAAGAGGTCGCCAAGGAAGTGCAGAAGCAGTACGGCGACATTGCGCTGTGGTCCACCAACATCGACGCGCAGACCATGTGGCTCACCAAGAACCCCGAGGAATATGGCGTGATCGTGGCCAGCAACTTGTTCGGTGATGTCATCAGCGACGCGTTCGCGGGACTGGTTGGCGGGCTTGGTTTTGCGGCCTCCGGCAACATCGGCGAGGAGGTTGCAGTGTTTGAGCCAACGCATGGTTCGGCTCCCAAGTATGCCGAGCTGGATCCGGCTATCGTCAATCCGATTGCCATGATTCTCTCGGCGGCGATGATGCTCGATCATCTCGGCGAGAACGACAAGGCGCACAAGGTTCGTGATGCCATCGCTGCGGTGGTGGCCGAAGGCAAGGTCCGCACCTATGACATGATGCGAATTTCCGGCGGTGCGAAATCGCTGGCGCAAGGAGCGGCATCGACGACACAGATGACGGATGCCATCCTGACAAAGCTTGAAGTGACGGAGACGGCGTATGCCGGCAGTAGTAGAAACTAAATTGCGACGAGGCGAGGCGGGTCGGGCGGGCACCGACGTTCGGTCCGATTTGCATGTTGGCTTCGAAGAGCGCACCAGTGGTGGTATCGAGATCGCGCTGCGCTCGCGCGTCGAGTTGTATTACGGTGAGGTCATCCGGCAGCAGGTGCGCGATGTTCTGCGCGCGCTCGGCTTCGAGCACGCCTTCATCGAGATTGTGGACGAAGGCGCGCTGCCGTTCGTGATTGCGGCGCGCATCGAAACGGCGGTGCGCCGCGCTGGGATCGTGCAAGGCAAGCCTGCGCTGCCAGAGGCCGTGATCCTGCAGCGCCGTCGCAGCGTGATCGGTTGCGGCGATCGCGACTCTATCTTCCCGGTAATGAGCCGAGGTACTTCATCAATGCCGGACTGCATGGACCGGACGCAATCATTCTCGACCTTGAAGATTCGGTGCACTATGCCGAAAAAGATGCGGCGCGGCTGCTGGTTCGCAATGCCCTGCGAGCGGTGGACTTCGGCACCGCGGAACGCATGGTCCGCATCAACCAAATGCCTTTGGGATTGGCCGATCTGGAAGAAATCGTCCCGCAGTCCCCTGACCTCATTCTGATTCCGAAAGTCGAAACCGCTGCACAGGTAAAAGAAGTCGATGCCGCAATCACCTCCATCGCGAGCCACGCGAACGTTGCACGTCCCGTTTGGCTGATGCCAATTCTCGAGTCAGCACTGGGCATCGAGAATGCTTTTGCCATTGCGACGGCGTCGGACCGAATTGCAGCCCTAACGATCGGCTTGGAGGACTACACAGCAGATCTCGGCGTCGTCAAGACTCCAGGGGGAAGCGAATCCCTCTATGCGCGCCAGCGGGTGGTGAATGCGGCCCACGCAGCGCACGTGCAAGCCATCGATTCGGTGTTCGGCGATGTATTTGACAATGAGGGACTGCTGCACTGGGGCGAAGCTTCGCGCGCCATGGGATTTGAGGGCATGGGATGCATTCATCCGGTTCAGATCGAAATCATCCATCGCGCGTTTGCGCCTGGAGCGCCCGAACTGGAGAAGGCGCTGAAGATCGTCGCGGCCTTTGAAGATGCGCAGGCCCACGGCCTGGCAGTGGTGAGTCTCGGCTCGAAAATGATTGACGCACCGGTCGTGCAGCGTGCGGTGAAGCTGGTTGAACGAGCGAGGAAAATGGGTATCGTAGGCAACGGAGCGAAAGCTGCGGCAGGAGAACAATCATGAGTACGGTTGTATCCAGCAGCCTCGTCACAAATGCGGCAGGCCGTCGCGTGCCAATCCAGGTCAACGGCCGTGACGCGGTGCCCTATAAAGGAGTCGATCAGCATTGTCCTACGGGGAACAAAATTGGCCCGCCGATTCGCAGCAGTAGCGATTATCCCGCCAACGGCGACAAGCGTGTGGCAGATTTAGAAACCGCGTTGCGCCTGTGCGGATTGCGCGATGGCATGACCATCAGCAGTCATCACCACCTGCGCAATGGAGACCGTGTCGCGCTCTCCGCGCTGCAAACCGCCGCGCGCATGGGCGCAAAAGACCTCGTCTGGTTTCCGAGTGCATCCTTTCCGTGTCACGAACCCGTGATCGATCTCATGAAGTCTGGAGCCGTGCACCATATTGAAGGCAGCATGAACGGCCCGCTCGGCGACTACTGCTCGCACGGACAAATGCGCGGGCTTGGGCGTTTTGCGCTCGCACGGTGGACGCTGGCAAGCGGTGCAGGACGGCGAAGTCCATATTGACATCGCTGTAATCGCCGCACCCACGGCGGACTTCTTCGGCAACGCCGATGGCTCGCACGGGAGGTCGGCGTGTGGTTCGCTGGGATTTGCCCTCGCCGATTCCGTCTATGCCGATCGCGTCATCGTCGTGACCGACAATCTCGTTCCGTTCCCCTGCATTCCCTGGCAGATCCAGGGCAACAACGTTGACTACGTGGTTGAGGTTGACTCCATCGGCGATCCCTCAAAGATCGTCAGCGGCACCACACAGATCACGCGCAGTCCCGATCGTCTGCGAATTTCCGAACTGGTTGCGCGCTTTCTGCGCGACAGCGGAATCATGCGCGACGGCTTTTCCTTCCAGGCGGGTGCGGGCGGCATCGCGCTGGCCTTCGTGGACTACCTCGCTCGCATGATGAAACAAGCCAACGTAAAGGCCAGCTTCGTGCGTGGAGGTTCAACCAAATATCTCGTCGATCTGCTCAACGAAGGTCTCATCGGTTACATCCTCGACGGGCAGACGTTCGACCTGGATGCAGTGCGGTCGATCGCCAGCAATCCGCGTCACGTGGCCACCAGTCCGTTCACGTCGTACAACTTTCACGGCAAGGGTAACTTCGCTTCCATGGTTGACGCCGCGGTGCTCGGCGCAACCGAGGTTGACATCAACTTCAATGCGAATGTCGTGACTCACTCCGACGGCCGGCTGCTGCATGGAATTGGTGGCTGGCAGAATTGCCTGTTCGCGGGATGCACGATTCTCGCAGTCCCATCATTCCGCGATCGCATTCCGGTGATCGTCGACAAGGTGACCACGCTTACCGGCCCCGGCGAGCTGATCGATGTAGTCGCCACGGAACGCGGCATCGCGATCAATCCGCGGCGGCAAGATTTGCTCGACGCGGTGAAGGGCAAGGGCCTGCCGATTCGTCCCATTGAAGAGCTGCAAGCCGAGGTGGAGAAAATCTGCGGTGGCAAACCAGCCAAGCCGAGGCTGATTGATCGGCCCGTAGCCGTGGTGAAGTGGGTGGATGGAACTGTGCTCGACAGTGTTTGGCAGGTAGTGGATGACAACCCTTACGCGCCGAAGGTGAGTAGCGCAGAATAATCCGAAATAAAGCAGAAATCTGTCCGAGTTATGGCAAAGGCAATCCGCTCCCTGTCCTGCATCTCAGCCTTACTTGCGTGTATTCAATTCGCGAAATTTCTTTCGTATGCATCCGCCGCGATCCGTCTCCGACCTTGAGACAACACACCCGCCTCGGGCGCCATCACACCACCAAACTAAATTGGAGGCCGCAATGGCGCTATTTTCGATGAAGCTCGAAAACCTACAACAGCTTTTTCTCAAAGAACTCCGCGATCTTTACGACGCGGAAAAACAGATTACCGACGCTCTACCCAAGATGATCGACGCAGCCAAATATCCTGAGCTCAAGAACGCTTTGCAACAGCACCTCAGCGTTACGAAACAGCAAATCTCGCGCCTCGACCGAATTTTCCAAATGATGAATGAGAAGGCCTCTGGGGAAACCTGCAAAGGCATGAAGGGGGTCATCAAGGAAGGCGACGAAATCGTATCCCAGGGCGGCGACCCCAGCACGGTTGACGCCGGCATCATCAGCGCAGCCCAACGCGTGGAACACTACGAAATGGCTGGCTATGGTACGGTTCGGACGTATGCCGAGTTGCTGGGTAAGCGGGAGATCGCTCAACTTTTGCAACAGACCCTGAACGAAGAGAAGGAGGCGGACGAGACCCTCAGCAATATCGCGCGCAATGTCAATCTCGAAGCCAAGGCAGCTTAGTTCTTCAACCCGTGGCGCGCTTTGCGCCCGCGATTGTCTGCACTGCCGGCGTGAAACCTTTTCTTGTTCTTCGCGCCGGCTACGCTTGCGAACTTCCCATCAAGATCATAGCCGCAATATCAATTCGCGGGGACGAGACGTGCCTTCGGCCACGCTGCATCTTTCGTGCGCGGCTGACGGGGTCCGCAAGTGGTACTCCTCACGAACTCCGGCGCGTGGTCGTCGTCCTTCTTGAAGATATAAGCGCGAATCTTGTAGCAGATCCCATCGTTGTCAGTGGCAAGCGCGATGTCGTATCGGGATTCAGGCGCCACCCGCGATAACTGTCCACTGTTCGCCAACGGCATGCCTAAGACCGCCATATTCGAGGCTGGGATAGTTTTATCAACGGTGGCCGACGGCTGCACGGCGTGGCCGAGGGCAGCGGCTAACAGGAAGAAACACAGCGTGAAGCGAGCCATTGGGAAGCCCTCCCTTGCGCGCATCATAGCACCGTTTCGAACTGCTGGATCCGCGATTGGGGCGAAGCGCAGGCAGTTCGCATACGACCAAAGCGGCGCCTTCTATACAGCTTCAGGGGGATGTTTAAGCTTTGCCGGGAATGGCACTATGCATCCAGCAGTGGAAACCCTGCCGCCAACATAAGAAACCATACCGGCGGCGAAGCGATGCAGGTCTCATTCTCCTCCTTACCCCACATACCTGCACCGGGGTTTTTTGAGCAGACGCAGGCTGACCCAGCGGACACACTCCGCTGGGTCTTGGTTTTCCGCTATCTACAAGGCTTGTTCCACGCGTACAACTAGACACCGCCTCTACAACTGGTCAGCGCGCTGGCGCTGGGACGGTTACTGTCGAGCGTGATCTACGGGGGGAGCGCGCGCGACTTGGCGACGTTCGCCTCGGTCGCGGTACTCGTGACCGCGGTCGGCCTGCTCGCGAGCGCTTTGCCATCGAGCCCTGGTTGGGGGTGCTGCAGCATTCCTCAGAGCATTACGGTCTGCGGGTCGCGTACTACCGAGCCAACCGCTTGGTGCCACCGGCTTCGAGGAAGTAACTACAAATAGCGGAGGGCCGGAAGATTTCCGACCCAAGCTGCCCTCATCCGGTCTTCGAACGCAGAGAGTGGCCATCCAAGGTTACTCACTCCCCACATTTCATGCCACTTACGCTCTCTTCGTGGTGAGACCGTCAAGGAATTCCGGTGAAATCCCGATAACTCCAACGTAGGGGCAATCTCCGGAGGACAAGTGACGAAAAGCTCTTCCTTGTTCCGCAGAACCGGAGACCCTTTCATCGCACAGCATTCTTGGCGACGAAAATCCAACGATCTGCAAAAGAGGGAGCAGCATGACTAACGACGAGTCCAAGAGCAGCGGCAGGATATTAGCTAGCGACGAGTTAAATCTAATCCACCGCATCACCCGTCGCGATTTTGTGAAGTGCTCAGCCGGCACAGTTGCAGGCATCTATCTCGGCGGATTGGGCGCTGGGTACTGTGTCGCCAGCGATCGTACTTTCACCGAATACAAAATTGAATCCCGTGTCGCCACGACGCTCGAAAGGATGTTGTCCTTTCCTATGCCGGCGAAAGTTACACGTGCGAATTCAGGCGCCGGTCTTTGTGAAACCGAGCTCTCACGGATCTCCGAGTACGGTAAATATGGTTATGGTTCCTATACGTTCGGCGGCGAACTGCCTTGCGTGCAGCGATTCGATATCATGCCGGCTGGTTATTCCGCCACCGCCGCGTCGCTCACCAGGGTCCACCGACTGCTCAAGTTCTTCGCGATAAGTGACATTCACATCACCGACAAAGAAGCGCCGAACCAGTTGATTTATCTGCAACAAGAGGACGCTGTTCACGCGGGAAACGGCACGTCGATATACTCGCCGGTCATGTTGTATACGACCCATGTCCTTGACGCCGCCATACAGACGGTGAATGCGCTGCACAAGCAGAATCCGTTTGATTTCGGGATCTCTCTGGGCGATACCTGCAACTGCACCCAGTTCAATGAACTCAGGTGGTATCTCGATGTCATCGATGGCAAGGTAATCTCTCCCAGCTCCGGTGCGCATCGCGGGGCAACTACCATCGATTACCAGAAGCCGTACAAAGCCGCGGGGCTTGATAAGTCGATCCCGTGGTATCAAGTGCTTGGCAACCACGATCATTTCTTCCTGGGCTCAATTCCGATAGATGCCGATCCCAGTCTTGGCATTCGACAGGCATTTATCAGCGATAAGGTTTGGGCGACCGGAGATATCCTCGTCCCGAGCCCGTCGAAAGCAACCTTCCCATGCTTGTTCGACACATCGAAGTTGAAGGAACGGTCGTTTTATATGGGTGCACTCGACGGCTCGACTCTCCATGGCGATATCAAGGATGCAGGGCCTGTGGGTGAGTTCTCCGCGCCCCCGGTGGTCGCCGCCGATCCTAATCGTCGCTCATTGTTAAGAACTGAATGGATCGACGAATTCTTCAAGACAACTACCAATCCGGTGGGACATGGGTTCAACTTGGTCGACTACAACAACCCCAACTGGGAACGTGGCTTTGCCTGTTATAGCTTCGTCCCCAAGTCCGACATACCTCTCAAAATTATTGTGATCGACGATACCCAATCGGAGACCGATGGCTCGCACGATATTCATGGCCACGGCTTTCTCGACGCGGCGCGCTGGAATTGGCTGCAGGCTGAACTCGCCGCCGGTCAGGCGGCCAATCAGCTCATGATTATCGCGGCGCATGTGCCCATTGCGGTGGCCAATATTGGCTCTGAGGTCGAATGGTGGGAGGCTGAGCGTGATCCCAATGCCACCCAGAGAAATGTGGTGTCGCTGACGGGGCTAGTTGCAGCCCTGCAAAACACGCCCAATCTACTTATGTGGATCGCCGGGCACCGTCATCTCAACACGGTGAAAGTGTTTCTCCCGCCCGCTGGTCGTGGTCCGGAAAGCGGTTTCTGGCAGGTTGAAACATCTTCGCTGAGGGACTTCCCTCAACAATTCCGTACCTTCGAGGTTTACCTCAACAGCGACTATTCAATTTCGATGGCTGTCACTAACGTAGATCCGGCAGTCGCGGAAGGAACGCCGGCGGCGAAATCGCGCTCGTATGCAATCGCGGCGCAACAGATCATTCAAAACGATAAAACTCCAAATGCTCCCAACACCTCGGTTATGCCGTTGCCAGATGGAGTAGTTTCTGTGGAAACCATGGATCCCACACGGCCACAGGGAAGGCCATCGACAGCCACTCCCTATAAAGATCCAAGCATTATTTATGGGATGGTTGCCGGCGTCCCATATTGTGCGTCCTACAACGCGGAGCTGTTCAAGTACTTGAATCCGAAGTCGAGCATGTACGCAGCGCTGCAAAAGACGTTTCCGCTCGAGCAGGGTACTTCTGACATTGCGCAACGCCCGGCGAAGAACGAACGCCTGCGGCCAAGGCAGTAAACGAATATCTACCTAGTGCGCGGTTTTAGACGGTGTTTCTCAATATTTTGGACCTAAGTTGGACCCGACAGCCGCCTCCAAAATATCCGCAATTTTGGAAGCTCTGCGCGAATGGGCGTGTCGGTAAGGAATTCGATCCCCATTAAGTAGGGGCGCTTAGGATCGTTTGATGTGAACGTCCGTGGGTGTTGAAAAAGTCACTGCAATTAGCAGGTGAGATTTAGCGAAAGCATGTTAGAAGGGGAACATGTTGCGCTGGATTTCAATTTTCGGAGGCCTGCTGATCATGATGGGGCACCACTCCCGCTCAGAAGCATTGTTCTACTACTTCCGTGTGGAAGATCAAGTTCCGAAAAACCATCTGCTGCGGCTGATCGACAAACACATCCGTTTTGAGTTTGTGCAGGAGCAACTGAAAGACAGCTACAGCGAAACCGGACGACCCTCGATCGATCCCGAGCTCCTGCTGCGCATTCTGCTGATCGGCTATTTGTACGGTATAACCAGTGAGCGCAAGCTGGTGGAAGAGTTGCGCATGCATCTGGCGTGGCGCTGGTTCACCGGTCTGGGTTTCGATCAAGAGATTCCGCATCACTCCACCTTCTCCAAGAACCGGCACGGACGCTTTCAGGCGTCGAAACTGTTTGAGCAGTTGTTTGAGAAGATCGTGCGGCAGTGTGTGGAGGTGGGGCTGGTGCAGGGGAAGCATCTGTCGGTGGACGGCAGCTTCGTGGAGGCGAATGCAGCCAAAGAGAGCCGGATTCCACGCGAACAGTTAGCGGAAGCAGCCCAAGTCAACCACACGGTGCGCCAGTATCTGGTGAAACTGGAAGAGCAGAACCCAGTGGAAGAACCGGTGCACGAGCAAGATCAAGTATCGACCACCGATCCGGACTCGACCTACGCTACGAAGGGCGGCACCCCCGCCCGGCTGGGTATTACGACAACTATCTGGTGGACAATCCAAGCTGCGTGATTGTGGGAGTGCAAGCGACGGCAGCACGGATGAGTCAGGAGACGGTGGCCGCCCAAGACATGCTCACACGTTTCGCGCAATGGCAAGGCCGAGCGCCGGAATCGGTGGCTGCGGACACGACCTACGGCAACGGGGAGTTCCTACAATGGTTGGTGGATCGGAGCATCACTCCCTACATGCGAACCCGCGATAGTATCCACAGAAAGAACAGCCCGTTCTACGGCCCAGAGCGGTTCACTTACCAACCTGAAAGCAATAGCTATCGCTGCCCCGCCGGTCAGCAACTCAACTACGGCGGTCGGAGTGATCGCAACCGCACCTATGTTTACATTGGAACCCGCAAACGTTGTGGGCCATGTTCGCAAAGGCCACAGTGCACCAGCGCAGCCTTCCGCTGTCTTGCCATCCACATGCATGAACCCGCTCGGCAACGGGCACGCGAACTAGCCCGCACGCCAGAGTTCGCTAACGCACAACGGCAAAGGAAAAAAGTAGAAGCGTTGTTCGCGGAACTCAAGAATCAGATCGGACTACGCCGCCTGCGCCTGCGCCGCATGAAGTTCGTGCGCGAGCAGTTCTTCCTGGCGGCCGCAGCGCAAAACATTAAACGGCTGGTCCGCTTCCTGAGCCAAGCCCCGAGTCCCACTCTTGCTGCAACCGCCTAGTTAACCGGTCGGAAAGAAGTAAAGAACGAACACCACCTGAAAACAACCAGGCGAGTATCATCCCTGCTGAAGGGAGTTTTTCAACAGCCACGGACGTTATCATGCACTAACCCACCGGCTGTTCCTGGAGACCGTTTCCCAAAATCGTCCAAGGCCACCAGGCATAGGGATTGAAGCCGATTCCCAAAATCGTGAGTGTGATTGACAGTCCTTGGGGTGACGTCTAGGCATCGATTGATGTGATACTGGCAGAGGAGCACACCCGATGATGAACTTTCCAGTCCTGATGTTCTTTCCCTCGTTGTTGATTCTGTGGTTGGCAGCGCAGTACGGAGCCGCCTTGCGCCGGCGGCGGCCCTTGAAAGACGACCAGCGTGAAGATTTCGGAGTCATCCAGGCCGCTACCCTGACGCTGCTCGGCCTCATCATCGGTTTCAGTTTCTCAATGGCCATCGGCCGCTACGACCAGCGCAAGAACTATGAGGAAGCCGAGGCCAATGCGATTGGCACCGAATATGTTCGAGCTGGATTGTTGCCAGCCGCCGATGCACCGAAGGTTCGTGCCCAGCTTCGAAAGTATCTCGATTTGCGCATCTTGTTCTACCGGACTCGCTGGGAGGGCAAGATCCGGCAGATCAATGCCGACACCGCGCAACTTCAGGATGAGATGTGGTCTGCGGTTCAGGCGCCCGCTCTAGCGCAACCAACACCCGTAATCGCCCTCGCAGTCGTGGGCATGAACGATGTGTTGAACTCGCAGGGATACACCCAGGCGGCATGGTGGAACCGCATTCCATCGTCGGCATGGGGGTTAATGATGGCAATCGCCATCTGCTGCAACCTGTTGGTCGGCTATGGCATGCGCAGCCCTAAAACAAAATCGACCTTGCTTTTTGTCCTGCCCCTGGTTGTCTCCATCTCGTTCCTTCTCATAGCGGACATCGACAGCCCGCGTGGCGGTCTCATTCACGTTGCTCCACAAAATCTCGTAAGCCTGTCCGAGTCATTGCACAATTGATAATTCACTCGCACCGGCCCAAACTAGATTCCCGACATCCGCCGTTGACTCGGTCTCAAAAAAATCCCCGTCCCACTTCGGGGGACGGGGTAAGGTATTTGCTACGAGGGTCAAGCCTTATCGTGGGGTGGCGACGAATCCGCTGTTTATCGGAGACGCGCCGTAGAACCCGACAAGGTCGCCCGCGTCATTGATGCCGTTGACGACGGTCGAACCTACACCGTTGGGATCGTCGACGGTGACGAAACCGCCGGTGCTGGTCCACACGAAGCCGTGGGTGTTGCCACCCGCGTCCATATAGTCACCCACCACTTGTCCGCGGTTGTTCAGGCCCAAAGCCTGGGTGAAGGTGCTACCAGGGGCATCGAGCGTCACCAATAGCCCGAAGTTCAGCAGGAACCCGTGATTGGTGCCTTGGGCGTCGATGTAGAACCCGGAGATCTGCTGCGAGTTGTTGACGCCGGTGGCCTGAGCGCCGCCTACAGCGGCGGGAATGGTGATGACCTGAAAAACGCCGCCCCCCAATTCGTTGTACACGTAAGGAAAGTCTGGGGTGGTATTGTCCGGGCTCATGCTGTAGTAGCCTGCCGCCTGGCCCAGATCATTCTGGCCGAGCAATTGGTTGAAAGGCGTGCCGGGGTAATCGACATTGTAGAACTTACCGGTGGCGCTCCCACCTCTTACGTTGTAGAAGCCATGGGTAATCCCATTGTTGTCGACGTAGAAACCATCGGTGTAGCCATTGTTGTTGATGCCGATGACCTGGGTCATCATCGAATTCGGATAGTTCTCGTTGAGGAAGGTCGAAGGCAGTTTGAGAGTGAATCCGGAGTTCTCATTCACATTGTGGTAGCCCGCAATCAGCAGGCTGTTGTTGATTCCCAACAACTGGGTGAAAGTGTCGCCGGGGTAGTTGACGGTCTGGAAGTTGTACGACTGTGCCCACATCGCGGTGGAGAGCAGCAGGGCCAAGGTCAAGGTGAAGGCAAAGCGTTTCATGATGTTTCTCCTCTTTAAAAGTGTGTTCGCGGCGGCGGCCGAAAACTGATTTGCTGCCGATGTGCCCAGGGTGAAAGCCAGTCAACCTTCATCTGCTCTCAGCCTGTGAGCCAATCACCGGCCACGAGTGCAAAGTAGCAATGCAGCCGGTTGGAAGTCCTAAAGAGGCGGTTAAAAACAGGTGAGGAATTTGTTGGGGAAATGTTGGGGCAAAAACGAGGATCTAACCCATTGAAAAAATAGGGCTTAGCATGATCCGCAGATCTTGTCCGGAGACTCGAGAAGGCGCAAGCAAACGCCCGCGCCTTCACTTTGCCGATCTATTTTCTCTGAGGTCCGTTCCTCGCTGCAACTGACTACTTAGGATTCGGCATGTTCGAGCCGGAAGGGCAATACGTCACCACTGCAGTGAAGTGGCGTTCTCTTCCACATCGCCGGGGCGAAACTCTATCACATCGGCGATGGCGATCGGTAGTCGAAACCGACTCAGCATAAGCCCGAAGTGTTAGAAGTCGATGGCAAGATTAGGCTATCCACGAGAAGAACCAGAGCGCGGGGGCCGCGTACGCCCAGAAAACATGATCCTCGGCGGCACCACTCAAGCGCTGGTGACTGAAGTTTGCTTCTCACATTACCGCAACATTATGCAACTTTCGTTCGGCACCAAACACGCTAAGTTATTTTATCTTATGACTTTAATAATGGTATGTGAATTGCGTTGGCACAATTGGGTCGTCCCGATGTGGGTCCCCAAACCTTTGCCCCGGAGGAAACATGCAAAAGAAAGCCCTGCTGGCCGTGGTTGCTCTCGTAATTGTTCTTGTTGTGGGAGCACCGGCCTTCGCTAGCCCCAATCTCGTTACTAACGGCAGCTTTGAGACCGGCGACTATACTGGCTGGACTGAAGGCGGAAACTTCGAGTTCTCCCAAGTCGTATCTGGTCCATATTACGACTATCTAGGCGCGCAAGATGGCTCCTTTTACTCCACCATGGGCCCGGTTGGAAGTGATGGAACGCTGAGCCAGACCCTGGCCACGACCTCTGGCGCACACTACACGTTTAGCTTCTGGTTGAACGCTGTCGGTGACGACCCCAGCGACTTTAGTGCGTCATGGGATGGCACAACGCTTTTCAGCCAAACCGATCCTAACACTGGCGGAAACTGGACCCTCGAGTCATTCACCGTGACTGGAACCGGCAGCGACACCATTCAGTTCAGCTTCCGCGATGATCCTGCGTATATCGCCCTCGACAACGTTTCGGTGAGTCAGAGCAGCAGCACCACTCCGGAACCGAGCAGCCTCTTGTTGTTGGGAAGCGGCTTGTTGACCGTCGGTGGAATGATCCGCAGAAAATTCCAGGCAAATCGCTAGAATTCAACTTTGATCAAATGATCTTGCGAGGCACCCCATCGTGGGTGCCTCAATTTTTCCCGTCCCGCCGGTGGTCCTTTCATTTTCCATTCAACTGCAAGAGTGTGCGACCTTAGTGACCAAAGGTTGGCTAACTCAATGAATTCATTAGTTCTATATTGGAACTTAAATTGCCACTCTCCATCTGGGTGGTATGGCTTTTGAGGAATTCAAACTTCAGCCCCGGAGGAAATATGCAAAAGAAAGCCCTGCTGGCCGTGGTCGCTCTCGTATGCCTTGTACTTGTGGGAGCACCGGCCTTTGCTAGTCCTAACCTAGTTACCAACGGTAGCTTTGAGACCGGCGACTTCACCGGCTGGAATCAGGTCGGCTTAGAGGAAGTGGTCAGCGGCCCATTTTACGTCTATGCTGGAGCCCAAGACGGCAACTGGTACTCGGTCTGGGGTAATATCGGCAGCGATGGAACAATCAGCCAGACGATCAGCGATACCTCTGGTGCCCGGTATACCTTCAGCTTCTGGTTCGCCTCAGTTGGGGACAACCCCAGCGATTTCAGCGCCATGTGGGACGGCAATACGCTGCTAAGCCTGACCAACCCCAATACTGGAGTCAATTACACGGAGTACTCGTATACCGTGACCGGAACTGGTAGCGATACCATTACCTTCAACGGTAGAGACGATCCATCGTGGATGGCCCTCGACAACATTTCCGTGACCCAGAACAGCAGCACTACGCCCGAGCCGAGCAGCCTGTTGCTGCTTGGAAGCGGCTTGCTGGCTGTGGGTGGGATGATTCGCAGAAAGTTCCAGGCGAATCGTTAGGCTTCAACTTCGATCAAACGGTCTTGCGAGGCACCCAACCCGGGTGCCTCTATTTTTTGTTTCGATCGTCAATCCAGTCTGAAGATTCCTGCAGGGACAAATACAAACGGCTTCAAAGGCCAACATACGCCCCGAAGCCGCAGTATTGAGTTCACTCTGACCTTACATTCGGCCAGGTTCGACCGATGAGAAGGCTAGAGCTCGTCTGTAAACATCTGCACCACAGATTGCGCAACGTGCTTCTCTCGCTAGCACCGCGCAACCGCCTTCAACAAACTGAGGAAGGCGTCTGATTATGCCTGTTTCTTCTGCTGATCCTTGTTGAACTGATCGCGCTCGCGGTCCGACTGGGGATTCTTCTGCTGCCCCGTCTGCTGCTGACCGCCATGCTGCTGCTGACTACCCTGCTGCTGGCCGCTATGCTGCTGATTCGGGTTCTGGCCGGGGTTGTTCTTCTTCCAATCGTCCTGCTGCATCCCTTGGTTCTGTTTGCCGCTCTGCTGATCTGACATGTTGTTTTGTTCTCCTTGGTTAGGCTTACCTGTACTCTGATGGATCCAGTGAAGAGCAAGATGCCTTTGCCAGGAGTAATTTCCCCAGCCTGTTTCTCGGCGAGCAGGCAACCTCTCAGGAGATTGGCAAAGGAAGCTCTGGTTTAAGTCCTCAATCGGCAGGGGACGTCCTTCAAGCCGTCCGTAAGTGCGTAGCATGCCACATGTCTTTGCCCGTGCGGGACCTTCGAAACGACTTAACCAAAGGCCCCCAGATGCTCCCTTCGAGGAACTCACCCCGTGATACCGTCTACAATCAGTTATGCACAATTATCGGCTGGTCAGAGATCGCTCGGCTGTACAGGTCTATGTAGATGGAAAACCGAAGGTGACAGTTGATGCGAATCAGAGAAATGAATTGCGCAACTACATGGTCTCAACCGGCCTCACGCCCGACGAGGTCAACCAAAAGGTGCACGAATTGTACATAACTAACACGACGGAATTCACCACCAGCCGTTGACTCTGTCGGCGCACCCAGGTACGGAACACTTGCCGCAAGAAACTCGCTCCTTGGACGTATCGCTACCGGGCCCGCAGTTCTTCCTTCATTCGCCGAACAAAGGCGGAGTCCGTCAGCTCGTACTTCGATTCCGGTGGGCTTGACGGATCTCCAAATCTGATCTGCGGGTTCGACTGCGTCGAGGGTTCCTGGCGCTGGGTAAATGCGGTCATATGAATCTGGGTACATCGGGTCGCGGCGATCAAGTCGCGCACATTGTCGAGGCCGATGCCGGCGCCCGGCAGCACTTCGATCCTTCCAGCCGCGCGCTCGATCAGTTGCCGGATGAGCGCACTGCCTTCCGGCGCGCCGGCGCGCTGACCGCTGCTGAGCACACGCGTAATTCCAAGATCAATCAACTCTTCCAGCGCGCGCAAGGGATCAGGGGTGACGTCGAAGGCGCGATGAAACACCGCCTGCCGCGATCCAATGCGGCGGCGGATCAGGCTGCTGCGCCGGGTATCGACGGTGCCATCCGAGTTAAGGATGCCAAAGACGATTCCGTCCGCGCCGTGCTGAAACAGCAGGTCGGCGTCACGCTCCATTACCGCGAATTCCACCGGCGAATAGTAGAAGCCAGCCGGACGGGGGCGGTTCATCGCCATAACCGGAATCTTCAGACGCTGCTTGGCCTCAATGAGCGAGCCTATGGACGGAGTCAGCCCGCCCAGGAACAACGCCGAACACAACTCCAAGCGGTCGGCACCTCCACGCTCTGCTTCGACGGCATCTTCGGTTGAGCCGCAGCAGATTTCCAGCAAGATGTCAGGCATGAAGAATGATCCCAGCCGAAAGTCTCCGGCTGGGATTCTATCGTTTGGCGGTTTCCGCCGCCAGCTTAAGCGATCTTGATCACCGTGATATTGGGACTGGCATTTCCTCCAGGCTTGACGAAGCCCGCGACCTTGGCGGGCTTGGCGACGCGGCTGTCAACATAGACACTGCATTCGCAAACCTCGAACTTCAGTTCTCGCAGCTCGCCTCCGTAGTTGCAAAAGGTGAGCTTCTCGCCGGCGTAGCCCTTCTGCGTAACCTCGTAGACACACGAAGTGCACAGGGCCTCGCGGCACTTTTTATTGGCCAGAATATTCAAGGTCAACATGGCTCACCTCATATCTACAAACTGCAAAAAACCTGGCTGCGAACGACCAGCAAGCAAGGAACGAAAACAGATCTGACGCTTGCGGTTTGCTCACTAACTGCCTATTGATGCTGTCGCTGTTAGTGTGGCGATGGCTGACAAACCGGCAATCAACGGTATGCGAACGCCCAACTACACGCGAGCGAAACGGTGATAAGGAATTTAGCGATGGGTAGGCGATAGACGCCGGAGGTTAGCTACAGACTACAAACCACGCCCGGCGGCCATCGAGCACCAATTCTGGCGCTGATTGCCTGCACATCGAGTTTGTGTGTGCGAATAATCATCGGGCGTTTCTCCTGACGCGAACGTTACCATGCCACACCTCGGCGTTGAAATGCAAGTACGAACTGCGCGTCGAAGATGTTTTAATGCTGGAGGCGGGCTTGTTGAGCCGCCAGCTTCGACCGAAATCAATTCCAGAGCCATCACTTCGACCCGCAGATGTCCGCACGGGCTGCCGCACGAAAGGATCTATCTATGCGCCGCTTCAGCACCAGCATTGCTGTTGCTCTGCCCATTCTGTTGCTAATCGGCATCAGTCTGGCCCAACAAACGCCGACCACTTCGGTCCCTAGCCTAATTCGCTACGGCGGAATGCTGAAGGATTCCAATGCGGCGCCGATCGCATCCACCACGGGTGTGACCTTCGCCGTCTACAAGCAACAGGATGGGGGTGCCGCTCTCTGGATGGAGACGCAGAACATCACGCCCGACGCCAACGGTCAGTACAGTGTGCTGTTGGGAAGTACGACCGCTACAGGGTTACCGGGCGATCTCTTTTCGCAGGAAGAGCAACGCTGGCTTGGCGTGCAGGTGCAAGGACAAGTTGAGCAACCGCGCGTGCTCTTGGTCAGCGTGCCGTATGCCTTCAAAGCTCATGAAGCGGAAACTCTCGCGGGCAAGAGCCTCTCTGATTTTGTACTCGCGAAAGACTTGAACTCAACCAGTTCTTCCGGCGCTGGCCCCGTTCACACACAGGCGACCGAGGGAAAGAACAACAATCAGTTTTCATCCAAGCTGGCCATTCTTCAGGGTCCGACCAACTTCAGCGGCTCGACGACCGACCAGATCGTTCAGGTCACGCAAACCGGAAGCGGATTAGGACTCCTCGCCACCACGACCAGCACGACCACGTCGGATGCAGTGGTCGGTGCGATCAACGGGCCTGGTGTTGCGATTTTCGGCCAGGCCTACTCGACTTCGGCGATGGCTTACGGGGTAGAAGGCATGTCAACCAGCACCATCGGGGTTGGTCTGCTGGGATTTGCCACGGCGACTACAGGATCAACTTACGGGTTAAAGGGCTACTCCAGCAGCGTCGGCGGTACCGGAGTACGCGGGTTGTCGACGGCTACTGCGGGAAGCACCGTCGGAATCAGTGCTTCCGTCGCCAGTCCAGCGGGCACGGCAGGAGTATTTAACAACACGGCGGGCGGCAAGATTCTCAGCGGGCAGAATAATGGAGTGGAGAAATTCAGCGTAGACGGCAACGGCAATGTGAACTCAACCTTGGGCTCTTACCAGATCGGTGGTCACAATGTCCTGAACGTTGGCAGCGTTGCTGACGCGAACTTGTTTCTCGGCGTGGGAGCCGGCGCCAACGATGTGATGGGATCTGGGCGCTACAACCTGTTCAACGGCTACCAGGCTGGCAATAGTAACACCACCGGCGGCACCAACACCTTCGTCGGTTATTATGCAGGTAGCCGCAATACCACCGGAGATAGCAATACCTTTTACGGCGCCCTTGCTGGCCACAACAATCTGACCGGCAACAACAATATCTACATCGGCAATGCCGGCCTCACTTCAGAATCCAGCACAATTCGCATCGGGGGCGACATCGGGATTGGCTTTGGCCCCCAAACAGCGGCCTACATTTCGGGCATCTACGGGTCGACTGTGGGAGGAGGCGGAGTAGCGGTTTATGTGGATAGCAACGGTCAGCTCGGCACGGTAGTCTCATCCCGACGCTTCAAGGAACAGATTGCAGATATGGGAGACACCAGCAACGGGTTGCTGAAGCTGCGGCCGGTGACCTTCCTCTACCGGCCTGAGTACAACAAGGGCCCGCGCACTTTGCAATACGGACTGATCGCCGAAGAAGTGGCCGACGTCTATCCCGAGCTGGTGGCTTACGACCAGGACGGCGCACCCTACACCGTGAAGTATCAATACCTCGCGCCCATGCTGTTGAACGAACTACAGAAGCAGCATGCGGTAGTCACGGCGCAACGGGACGTAATCAAGACCCAGCAGAAAGAAATCAGAGAAATGCAACAACGCCTTTCGCGACTGGAGAGTCTGCTTCCGCAAACTGTTGCACAGAAGTAGAAGGGAAGGCTCTTCTCGCGAAAATCCCGCTGTGCCAGGCTTCGACAAAGGTTTAAGCTCGGTGGAGTTGACTCCTCGCCACGCTGTGGAGGGTGATCATGACGAATTCCCCCAGCTTCGACCTCTATCTCGAACCTCGGCTTATTGCGCGCGCCCCGCTTATGGCCGGCTATTCTTCGCAGCTGGCCGAATTCCATGACTGGGTGTGTGCGGAAGTCGATGCGCAAGCAAACTACACTGACCGCTATGCTCCTCCCGCGTTGGAGACCTACGACCGCGATGGCGAGGTTGTGAACCGTGTCGTGCTGAACCGCTGGTACGACGAACAGCATCAGGAGCTGTATCGTCGCGGCATCGTCGGTTTGCCCTATGCCGAAAAAGCCCCTCACCTGTTGACCTTTACGATGGGCTATCTGCTGTCGCACGCCGACATCAGCTTGCACTGTCCCGTTACTCTTACTGGAGCGGTGGCGTACGTCCTCAGCTCGCATGCACCGGACGCAGTGCGCCAACGTTTTCTTTACGACGTTGTGCGCATGGACGGTCTCGCCAAAACCGGCGGCACTTGGGCGACTGAACAACATGGCGGCAGTGACGTAGGGTCGACCACGACCACGGCTGTCCCTAGCGGCGATGGCTTCGCGCTGTACGGGCTGAAGTGGTTTACCAGCAATGCCAATAGCGGTCTTGCGCTAGCCACCGCGCGACCCAAAGGCGCCGTCGGCGGTACCGCCGGACTCGGCCTCTACCTTGTGCCCAGTCATCTGGAAAACGGTGAGCCCAACCGTTATCGCGTTCGTCGTCTGAAAGACAAACTCGGTACCAAAGGGCTTCCCACTGGAGAGATCGATTTGTTGGGTGCCGAAGCCGTCGAAGTGGCCGAACCACCCGATGGCTTCCTCCTGATGATGGAGGCGCTTGAGTACAGCCGCGTCCACAATGCCGTCGGGTCCGCCGGAGTGCAACGGAGGGCGTTGCGCGAGGCGCTCGCGTGGGCAAAATCCCGCCAGGCCTTTGGACACACGCTGGTCGATTACCCCATGGTGCAGGATGAACTCTTGCGAATGCGAGTGCAGTTCGAAGCGGGTGCACTCCTGGCCTTCGAAGCTGCCCTCGCTTTCGATGAGGCGCAGCAAAATCAGGAGCGTCGCACCTGGCTGCGAATGGTTACCGCGCTGGCGAAGTATTTGACCGCGGAGTACGCCATCACCGCAGCCCGGGCTGCGCTGGAGTTGATTGGTGGCAACGGCTACACCAGCGATTATCCGGTGGCGCGACTGCTCCGCGATGCGCAGGTGCTCACCGTGTGGGAAGGCCCGGCCAACATTCAAGCGCTGGAATTGATGCGCCTGCTCGCTCCTCGCTATCGAGGCTGGGAGCAATATCAGTCGCGAATGCAAGCAATTGTGGAAGCGCTTCCCGAGGGTCAGGGAAAACTAGCCAAGGCTATGCGAGCCAGGCTGGATGGCGATCGCGAGGCGATGGCAGCTACGATGCGCGACGAGCAGAGTGCACAACGCCATGCCAGAAAATTATTGCACCGCCTGAGTCAGAGCCTGGCGTTTGCCCTGCTGTGTGAGGGAGCCAGCGGCACGAGTGCCAACGTTGTGCAGGCGCACAGTGCCTGGCGGTACTTCGAGGAGATTGAGCCGCCCGCCATCGGAATGGAAGACGCCCAAGCGCGCTGTGCTGTCCTGGAACTGCTGGAGGAAGAGGCACTACAAGCCATCGACCGGACATGACTCCTTAATCGTTCGCAACAGGAACTGGATACTGCCGCTGCCGGGCGGCCGCAATTTCGTCCCACCGTACCCAACCGATGTACAGAACGACCAGGATATTGATACCCAAGATGATCCAGTGCAGCTCGTTGGGATGACGGATCAGTTTGTAGACTTCAAACGGAAGATAAATGCAGCCAGAGACGATGGCCAGCCACTCCGCCCACGCGCGCTGCTTCCATAATCCGTAACCTTCCAAGAATCGCAGGATAGCGTAAGCGATGGCGATTCCCGCAATCATGGCGATGCTGGTGGTGGAGATCTTGTCGGCGGCCCTCAGAAACTGCTCCGACAACCGGTGATGGTAAGGGTTGATGTGAAAGAAGAAGAGAACATGCTCCGCGGCGTCCTCGAAATCCACGTCGCGGCGGATCATGTGAATGAAGACATAGGCCCCTAGCAATGCCAGGCACCCCTTGAGCGCCTCTACAATTGCCACCGTGCGCAGTCCTGCCCGATGACTGTGGTGCAGAGCGAGCTTGCCCTCGGACGCTTTTATCACGTTGCTCATTGGCTACAAGGATGCGATTGGGCCGCAGTATACAGCGTACCTTACCAAACTTCGTTGCTGCAGGCGGCGATCCTCAATTGTCCCCCATCCTGGGTTCGAAGCCCAGAGCTTCGAGTTGGTTTCTTTTGCGGGCGACGATTTGATTCCGGTGCGGTCAAGAAGGAACAAAAAAAATCACGTCCGGCGGAGCTCGCCTGACTGAGCGGCGTCTAACATCTCAGCAGCGGTGATGAACTTGTGACGGCAACGCTCGCCGCTGGCGCGAGCTAATTCCGCTGCATCAATCCTACGCCACGCGGCGTGGTCCACCCAGCAAACTTGCCGTTGTTTGAACAGTTGCCGAACCCCTGCCCGTCCCGCTCGCTCGCCATCCAGCGCCTCTTGCGCGATCCTCTGCGCCACTTGCTGAGCTTCGGCGCGATTGGTCGGAATCGTTCCCGACGGCCCTCGCTTGGCCCACCCAACCACATACAGCCGATCTTCGATCTTTCCTGCCTCGTTGCGAAAAATTCCGTTGGCGGGAATGGCCGTGCAGCAAGGTCGGCTCTTGTATCCGATGCAGGTGACGGCGAGCTGCGCGGGAATTTCGCGAAGGGTTGCGTCAGCAGAACGAAACTGTACGGTGCGAAGACTATCCTCTCCGAGAAAAGCGGTCGGCGTTAGGTTGAAGTGAAAGTTAATCGTGAGCGGGGCAGTGCGCGATTCGTTTGCCGCGAAACCGCGCAAGGTTTCGACGATTGCGCCATTGCGGCACAGGTCAGCCGGGTCCACTACGATTGCCGCGGCGCGTTGCAGCGTACCGAGTTCGGCCAGTTCATGCTGGGTGAACTTGGCGTCGGCAGCACTGCGCCGGCCGACGATGTGGATGGTCTCGATGGGTTGCGCTTCCAGCCATGCCATCACCTTTGGGGAGAGGTCAGAGCCGGCCAACTCGACCGAGCTCTTGGCAAGAACACGCGCCACATCAATCGCTACATTCCCGTTTCCGATAACCACGGCCGAGCGCACACCCTCGACCGCCGGCAGGCGATGATCAGGATGGCCGTTGTACCATCCGGTAAATGCGCCCGAGCCAAGCACGCCAGGAAGCTCTTCACCCGGAATGTTGAGACGACGGTCGCATGAGGCGCCGGTTGCCAGCACCACCGCGTCGTAGAGCGGCATCAACTCGTCAAGGCGAATGTCGCGTCCAACTTCAACGTTGCCGAAGAAGCTGACGCGGTCACGAGACAGCACGCGATCGAGCACGCGTGCTATCGCCTTCGTACCCTGATGATCGGGAGCAACTCCGTACCGGACCAGTCCAAATGGCACGGGCAGCCGTTCGAAGATGTCGACGGAAGCATCTGGAACCAGGCGAAGCAGGCTGTCCGCCAGGTAACATCCTGCCGGACCGCTACCGATGATGGCAATGTGAATCATGAATACCGCTGTTCGTTGTTCGCCTTTCGTCAGGCATTATCAACTCTCGTGCTGCGAGCTTTCTGAGTTCTGCTTCGCGGCGCTAGCACCATCGGCCGTCGGGAGGGCGTTTCCTTGGCCGCCCAGGGACAGTTGCAATGTCACGAAAGAGCTTTTCATGCCTAAATTTTCTGCATGCGCTGCACATCGCGGACGCCGGGGATCTTGCGCACACCGGTGACGATGCGCTCCAGGTGTTTGAGGTCGGCGATGTCAGCCACCAGGTCAACCGTGGCGTGGTCTTCGGCGGTCTTGGCTTCGATGTTGCGGATGTTAGTGTTCGCGTCGCTGATGACAGTGGCAATCTGTTTCAGCATGCCGGGACGGTTATCGCAATACACCGCCAGCTTAACGGGATACCCAGCTTGCCAGGCCGGCGAAGCCGCATCCTTGCCCCACTGCACCGCAATTTGCCGATCCGGTTCATACATCAGATTGGTGACGTTGGGACAAGTTTTGGAATGGACGGCCACTCCCTTGCCACGAGTGACGTACCCGACAATCTCCTCGCCACGAATCGGATTACAACATCGCGCGCGGTACACCAGCAGATCGTCGTGGCCCTTGACCATGATGGCCGAGGTTTCGGAGCCGAACACGCGACGGAGCACGTTAGTGAATCCTGCCGACGGGTCTTTCTCCGCTTCGGCTGAGCCTGACACCCCAGACGTTGTCTCGGCGGGAAGCACGCGCGCCAGAATGCTGCGTGCCGAGTACTTGCCGTAACCGATGGCGGCCAACAGGTCGTCGGGCTTGGCCAGTCCATTCTCGCTGGCTACGCGCGTCAGCTCCGCTTCGCTGAGATTCTTCAGAGCAATGCGATATTTGCGCGCCTCTTTTTCGATCAGCTTGCGCCCGATTTCGATGGCACGCTCGCGCTGATGCACGTTCAGCCAATGCTTGATCTTCTGGCGCGCACGCGGCGATTTGGCCAGTTGCAACCAGTCGCGACTGGGATGATGGCCAGGCGCGGTTTGAATCTCCACGATGTCGCCGGAGCGCAACTTGTAACGCAAAGGAGCCATCCGCCCGTTCACCTTGGCGCCGACGCAAGTGTGGCCGACCTCGGTGTGAACGGTATAGGCGAAGTCAATCGGCGTGGCATCCTGAGGCAGAATGACGATCTTCCCCTTCGGGGTGAATGTGTAAACCTCTTCCGGATAGAGGTTGATCTTCAGCGTGGAGAGAAACTCGTCGGAGCTCTTCATGTCGCGCTGCCATTCGACTACCTGGCGCAACCACGCGAGCCGCTGCTCGTCGCGCGCCGACACTGGGCCATCTTTGTACTTCCAGTGCGCCGCAATGCCTTCCTCGGCCATCTTGTGCATTTCTTCGGTACGGATCTGCACTTCAAAAGCATGGCCTTTCTCGGAGATGACAGTGGTGTGCAGCGACTTGTAGAAATTATTGCGCGGGATGGCGATGAAGTCCTTGATGCGTCCCGGCACAGGACGCCATTGATTGTGGATGATGCCCAGCACAGCATAGCAATCGGATTCCGATTGCGTGATGATGCGCAGCGCCAGCATATCGTAGATCTGGTCCACCGAGATGCGCTGCCGCTGCAGCTTCTGCCAGATGCTGTAAAGCCGCTTGATGCGGGCTTCCACTTTGGCCTCAATTTTGGCCTCTTTCAGCTTCTGCCCGATGGTGGTCTGCACTTCCGCCAGGAACGCCTCGCCCTCTTTGCGGCGCGACTCGATCGCCTCTTTGACCTGGTTGTAGGAGATGGGATCGACATACTGGAACGCCAAGTCTTCCAGCTCGCCGCGGATCTTGCCCATTCCCAAACGATGAGCGATGGGAGCGTAAATCTCCAACGTCTCTTTCGCGATTTTGTGCTGGCGCTCCGGCGAGAGGAATTTCAAGGTGCGCATGTTGTGCAAGCGGTCAGCCAGTTTGATGAGCACCACGCGGATGTCATCCATCATGGCCAGCACCATCTTGCGCACGTTTTCGGCCTGCGCCTCTTCCGACGAAGCGAAGTCAATCTTGCTGATCTTGGTGACGCCTTCGACGATGTGGGCAACCTGCCCGCCGAATTCAGCCTCGATCTCTTCGATGGTCACCGTGGTGTCTTCCACCGCGTCGTGCAACAGGCCGGCCACAATGGCCGTGGGGTCCAGCCGCATCTCCGCCAGCAAGGTCGCGACTTCCAGCGGATGCACCAGGTAAGGCTCTCCCGACTCTCGGGCCTGTCCTTTGTGATGTTCCAGGGAGAATTCGTAGGCTTTCTTGATGAGGGCTTGGTCGTCGTCGGGCCGGTAGGAACGAACTTTGCGCAGAAGATCGCGAAAACGTGTCACCGTCAAAACATTGGTCGCGATGTGTTGGCGCAAAGTCGCCATGTCCGATTATACGTCAGTTCCCGGATGCTCTCGGCGATGTGAGTTTTCGAAATTGGCGGCGATGTGTTACAGCTAGGCTGCGAAGCTTAGTTACAGGTGCAGACATGCGAGTACTCATTAGCGGCGCTTCGGGGTTGATCGGACGAGCCCTGACTCCGGCCTTGGTTTCGGCTGGTCACGAGCCTATCGCTCTAGTTCGGCGCACGCCACGCGCAAATGAAGTGCAATGGAACCCCGGTGAGCCGCTCGATGCGGAGAAGCTTGCGGGTGCAGATGCCATCATGCATCTTGCGGGGAAGAACATCGCTGGACGCTGGACGGAAAAGTTTAAGCAGGAAGTACTGCAGAGCCGGGTGCAAGGAACTCGCACTCTGGCGAATGCGGCCGCCGAATCGTATCGCCGAGCGGGAAAGCCCAGCACTTTTATTTCGGCTGCCGGAATCAACTACTTCGGCAGTCGTGGCGATGAATTGCTGACGGAGGAGAGTTCTTCCGGTCAGGGATTTCTCGCCGAGGTGTGCCGGCAATGGGAGGCCGCGACTGCTCCTGCGAGCGAAGCTGGAGTGCGGGTTGTGAATCTTCGCATTGGAGTGGTGCTTGCCCGCGATGGCGGGGCGCTCAAGCCGTTGCTGCTGCCATTTCGACTGGGACTCGGTGGGCGGATCGGCAGCGGAAGGCAGTTCTGGAGTTGGATCGCTTTTGACGATGTGATCGGCGTGGCGCTGTTCGCATTGCAGAACGACGCTCTGCGCGGGCCGGTGAACACGGTCGGACCTGCGCCGGTTCGCAATGAGGATTTCGTTCGCGCGTTGGGGGCAGAGCTTCACCGCCCCACGATCTTCCCATTGCCAGCTTGGATTGTGCGCACACTGCTCGGCGAAATGGGAGATGAATTGCTCTTGACCTCAATTCGCGCTGAACCCGCGAAGCTTAACGCCGCAGGATATCAATTCGCTCATCCGGAACTGAGGGATGCCATCCACGTCGCCGTGCATGGAAAATGAGCAACGCGATATTCAGCTCGCTTGCGCCTTTCGCCAAGCGCGCCGTGAACCTGCACGCACGTGTTCCGAAGCCGGTGCCGCCTGAGGTTGCGGCAAACAAGAAGGGTAGGCCGGCACCATCGCAAGTACCGGCCTCTGCGAAACTAGGCTCCAGCTACCGCGTCACCTCCCAGACCGTACCTTGGTTGTATCTCCCACACGCGTAGGTAGTGCCGTAGAGATTGCCGTTCGCATCCACAGCCAAAGGACCCCCGCTCCAAAACCCCCCTGGAGATCGACTAAGTGCTGGTAAGACCACCCGCCTTCCACGTTCGTCAGCTTAAAAGCGTAACCATAATTGTGAGAGCTTTGACTTGTGCTTGCGTCGCAATCAGAGCCACGGCAATATTGCCCGCCCGCTCCCGTGCCGTACAGATTTCCTGCCGCATCAATTGTGAGATTTTCGAACTCGTCCTGTTAACCCGAACCAGGGTCGGTATTGGCGAGCACATTGAAAATCCAGTTATTTCCGTAGCGTGTCAGCGTGAAAACGGTACCACCGTAAGCGCCGAAAGGAGCAAAGTATTCGGCAGTGCCGAAGAGATTGCCGGCGCTGTCCTGCACCAAATTAGCGGGGTTGTAGCCGTCGCTTTCCCAATCTTGGAAACTGTAGATAACCTTCTGCGTCCATCCGCTACCCGATGGCGCCAGTTCGAAGATCACACCATATCCGTGATCGCCACCCTCCGCAATTCCGTACAAATTTCCGTCCTTGCCCACCAGCACTTGACTAGGATGTGTACCATCGCTGCCGTTGGCGAAGCTGTAGAGGATGCTCTCCGTCCATCCACCACTCGACGGTTTCAGTTCAAATACAGCACCATTTCCTTGGGCACCACCGTAGAACGAAGTGCCATACAGATTGCCAGCCTGATCGAACACTAGAACACGGGGACCATAGTCGGCATACGCATCCGTGTCGCCGGTGAACTTGTAGAGGACGTTTTCCGCATAATTACACGGACGCAGGCCGCAGGCATTACGCGTTAGCTTCAATCTGAAAACCTGCCCGCAATATTGGCCATAACAATTTTGTATCCCTCCATTCGAGGTTCCGTAAACGCCGTCAGGACCTATCGTTAACTCCGGCCAAACAGTACTCCCATCAGACCCTCCTGCAAAGGTATACAGAGAATTGAGGAACCAGTCGGAACCTGCGCGCGCCATCCGAAGCACCGCACCCCCAGCGTAAGGTGCGATGTAGAGAGCTCCCGTCTTGTCAATCGTTAGACCCTCTGGGGTGGCACCGTCTTGTTGACCGCTGAATTCATGGATTACCTTAAAGTTGCCTTGCTGTTCGCTAAAGCAATCGCCGCCACCACCACTGCTGAGCGTGAAGGATTCGGAGCCGACCTCTCCTCTGAAGTTCTGAAAGCTCGCAAAAGCCGAAGAAGGGCCATCATTTTCGTCCCAGCCAGTCAGTCCCGCCAAGCCATCACATCCGCTGGTGGTGCAGGCATTTTGCAAGCTCACCCAACCCGCGCCTGACCACGGTACGCCGGGGAAAATAAAGTCGGCCTTGTAGACGGCATAACCGAACTGATTGGTAAATAGGAATGTTTGAGAGGAAACTGGAACTGTGGTAAAGCCCGCACTAGGAAGCCAGGAGTCGCTAAACGCAATGTCGGCAGAGGTTAGAGTATCCAAACCCCAGTAAACAATCGAAAGGTCCGCAATAGTGGAGTTGGCAGGCACCGTAAAGGAATCGCTAACTTCCCCGGCCCAGGTAATTACTTGGGCATTGAGGTTGCCGTTGTACGGGCCATTATCGTAGAGAACCGACGGGTCGTGTGGCGAAGGTCGAGTCCTCTGGGAATGGGTGGGTGCTGAAGTTGTGTCTCACCTCCTGGCGTGTGAATCCGCGAAGCTAAATCTTGCGACTGCGCCGCCTGTCGCGCGGAAGATGGAGCCGTAGTTTCCGCCACGGGCGTGACCGTGAGAATTGACATTGCCAACGCGACCATTGCCGCGCATGAGATGATCGGGAAAAATAACTTGCAAGATTGCTGGTTGTACTGCATGAGATTCGCCTCCTCATCGCGTGGTTCGAGTGAAATCGACCGGTGAATGGGCGCATTCGGACGCTAGGGAGAAGGAAGCTCGAGGGTCTTGTTCGCGCGAACTCGTCAGGAGTGGGTGGGAAAAAGACCAGGGAGCTTCTCCCGAGACACCCAGCAGAATTTCACGCCTGCGGCTCTGGTTTGTCAGTGACCCGTGTCGCGGAACGCGGTGACGGTGGCAACCAGGTGATAGCCGATAGCTGACGGCAGAAAGCTAGTTGCTAGTCGCTAGTCGCTGCTTTTCATCACAGCGGTATATTCCCATGCTTTTTCGGCGGGTTCTTATCGCGCTTGTTCTCCAGCATGTCGAGCGCCTGAATTAGCTTGCGGCGCGTATCGCGAGGACGAATCACCGCATCGAGGTATCCGCGCTCGGCCGCGACATAAGGATTGGCAAAGCGCTCGCGGAACTCTTCGATCTTCGCAGCGCGATCGGCTTCGGGATTCTCCGACTTCTCCAACTCGCGCCGATAAACGATGTTCACGGCGCCTTCGGGTCCCATCACGGCGATCTCCGCGGTAGGCCACGCATAATTGACGTCGGTGCGGATGTGCTTCGACGCCATCACGCAATAAGCTCCGCCGTAAGCTTTGCGGGTGATCACGGTAATCTTCGGCACGGTTGCCTCGGAGAATGCGAACAGCAGCTTCGCGCCATGCGTGATGATGCCGCCATACTCCTGCTGCGTGCCGGGAAGAAATCCGGGAACGTCTTCAAACGTAATCAGCGGGATATTGAAGCAGTCGCAGAAGCGCACAAACCGCGCGCCCTTGATGCTGGCGCTGATGTCGAGCACACCTGCCAAAAACGCGGGCTGATTGGCGACGATGCCCACGGGTTTGCCGTTGAGGCGAGCAAAGCCGATCACGATGTTTTTTGCGTAATGCTCTTGCACCTCGAAAAAGTAGCTGTCGTCCACGACGGCGTTGATCACGTCCTTGATGTCGTAAGGCAGGTTCGATTCTGTGGGAACGATGGTGTCGAGGTGCTCGTCAGCCCGATCGATCGGATCGGTGCAAGCCTTGCGCGGCGGGTCTTCCAGGTTGTTCGAAGGGATGAAGCTAAGCATCTCGCGAATCATGCTGAGGCATTCGGCGTCATCGTGCGCCATAAAGTGCGCCACGCCCGACTTCTCGTTGTGCGTCATCGCGCCGCCGAGTTCGTCCTTAGTGACTTCTTCGTGGGTCACCGCCTTGATGACCTCCGGCCCAGTGATGAACATGTACGAGGTGTTCTTCACCATCAGGATGAAGTCAGTCATCGCCGGGGAGTAGACGGCGCCGCCTGCGCACGGGCCCATGATGGCCGAGATCTGCGGCACCACCCCGGACGCCAAAACGTTGCGCAGGAAGATGTCGGCGTATCCGGCCAGTGACATCACACCTTCCTGAATGCGTGCCCCGCCGGAATCGTTCAGGCCGATGACCGGAGCGCCCACCTTCATCGCCATGTCCATAATCTTGACGATCTTGGCGGCGTTGGTCTCCGAGAGCGAGCCGCCAAAAACGGTGAAGTCCTGCGCGAAGACGAAGACCAGGCGGCCTTCAATGCGGCCATAGCCAGTGAGGAAGCCGTCGCCGAAATACTTCTGCTCATCCATGCCGAAGTCACTGCAGCGATGCGTGACCAACTTATCGGTCTCTTCGAAGGTGTCCTCGTCGAGCAGAAACTCGATGCGCTCGCGCGCCGACATCTTGCCCTGCTTGTGCTCGCGCGCCCGGCGCTCTTCGCCTCCGCCGGCCTCGGCCAGCGAGTCGCGGCGCTTCAGTTCGGTCAATTTCTGTTCCAGGTTCATGGGCGTGATTATAACCAGCAGGGAGTCTAAGGCAGCGAGAGTTTGCGATTGCAGGCTCACGCATGATTGTGACGAAGGCACTTGCCGCCCTGTTCGGGCCAGAGTTCCAGATGCGACAAGACAACGTGCCGGAGGGGGCTACCTGTGCTAAGAGGATGTTCTCGCTCGTCATACAGGGTTTGCGTTCTGTTCACTAAAGCAGAGAATGTAGCCGTCAGAATCCTCGACATAAAAATCGAGGCATGCCCACGCTCTTTCTTCCAGCGGCTTAACCACTTGGGCCCCTCGCTGTTTCAACTCGCTGAACAAGCTACGGATACCGCATACTGCAACGTACGCATCCAGATGTTCGTTTTGTTTCCGGTGTTCTCTGTCCGCCGCCAATTTCGGCGCACACTTGAGATGTATCCCGAATCCGTCCCGCGTGACCGCGGCGTAGAACGACTCATACTTGAAATTAAGCTCGAAGCCAAGCTTGTCGCAGTAGTATGCAATTGCCAGGTCGAGATTATCGACGAGAAACTGCGGGGCTATCCCGGTAACGCGCGTAGCACTTTGACTTGCGACTGTGGACATCTCATTCCTCTTCGATAAAAACTCCTAGCCGAACTAAGCCTTGTTGGTCAGTTCCTTCAGCCGTTCGGGGTGGGTGACCTCTTCTTCGTCATCCGTAGCGAGGGTGACGGCGGCCCATTTGCGTTTGGAGTGGGTGACGGGCAACATTTTGCCGGTAACCGTGTGGCATTTCTCGCCCACCTTCGCTCCGCAGACAGGACATTCAAAATCGGTTGCGTTCATATGCATAGTTTATGACGATGCTCGGCAATATCAAGCCGATGGAGGCACGCACAGGGAGATCACGATTCCCGAAACGGCCCCGGCGTCCACGTTCCCACCTCCTGAGTCAAAAGCCGCGACTGGGCGAACTCTGATTACTCCCATCCGTCTTTGCGACTTCATTACCCGAAGTGTTCCCATCCGGCTGGCTCCAGAGGCTGCGTCTTGCCATCAGCCGTGGCCAGCGTCATCTGCTTTCCTCTCAGAACCTCGCCGATGCGAGTAACTGGCACGCCGGCGATCTGCTTCGGAATTTCGCGCCGTGAAGGCGCCGTAAAGAGCAATTCGTATTCGTCGCCGCCATGCAGGGCCAGCGTCAGACCATCCTTGCCAATGGCGGCCGGCAGAGCTTCGGCGTACACGACAGCCCCTGTGCCACTCTCTTCGCAGATGTGACCGAGGTCCGTCGACAGTCCGTCGCTGATGTCGATCATGGCGGAGGCCAGCTTCTTCTCGCGGAGGACCTGTCCCACAGCAACCCGCGGACCGGGATAGAAGTGCTCGGGGTGCGATCTCGGCCGTAGGTTCTTTCCGTCGCGCAGCTGGTTCAGAGCCGCCACTGCCGAGCCCAGCGTTCCTGTTACATAAATGAAATCTCCCGGTCGCGCGCCTGATCGCAAGACGGCTTTCCCCGCCGGAACCGAGCCAAGCACCACGATATCAGCGAGGATGCCTCCGGGCGACTGCGCGGTGTCGCCTCCGGCCAGCGAAACGGAAAACCGGGCTGCCAGCTTTAATAGTCCCGTAATGAACTTGTCCACCCAGCTTTGCGGCAGGTCAGGCGGCAGCGCCAGTGAGAGGAATGCCCAGCGCGGGATTCCCCCCATGGCCGCAATGTCGCTGAGCCCTCGCGCCAAGCAGCGGTGACCCACGGAATCGGGCGGATGCCACTCGCGCCGGAAGTGTACGCCCTCCAGGCTGAAGTCGGTGGTGACTAGCGCCTCGTGTCCCCGCGGAAGCGACAGCACGGCGCAGTCATCTCCGATGCCTTTGCCGGAATGTCTTCCCGGCACGGCCGCAGCCCGACGAATTCGTTCAATGAGCAACTTTTCGCTCAGCGGCATCCCGGCCTCATACGTAGGACAGCCAGCCCAATATACGCGAGGCCAACCCAATGCTGCCAGTGAGCCTCTAACACTTTAGTATCAGCGACTTATCGCGATGTTCGTTGACATGGTACCGCCGCTCTGTTACGGTTTGATGTCATTCATTGAGACCAGCCATGCGCTCAGCTAGCTAGCCGATCGGTTGACGGCTGAGAGGAGAACCGTTAACCCACGGTTGTCCAGGTACCCGTAAGCGGACAGTTCGGACCAGCAGGGACTGAAGTTCCGGATTTCATAAGTTAGTTTGTTGCGCGTTCCGGAACCATCATTTTTTAATTGAGGGTTAATAGTTTTGCGAAAACGCTTTTATATCCTTTTCGTGGCTCGGGATGCAGAGGGCCAGCTACGAAAAATTCCCATCCCTATTCATTACTTATATGTCTTCATGGCGGGCGCCTTGATTGGCATGTCCACCATCACCGGCATGGCGGGTTCTTACACGCGCATGTTGTGGAAGGTGGCCAGTTTCAACCAGTTGCGCTCCGAAAAAAATTCGCTGCAGACCCGTTACAAGCAGCTGGAGCAGGTTAACCACGAAAAGGACATCCAGGTTGCTTCGCTGGGCTCGGTCGCCAACGAAGTCTCCATGATCTACGGCCTGAAGCCGAATCCCAAGCTATTGAACGACAGCAGCACCATGAAGCCTGAACAGGTGACGTCTTCCCTGGACCAGCTTTATGCACTGCGCAGATCAGCGCTTACCGGCGCGGCGACGGCCGGCCTGGGCTTGGGCTTGACCCACGAGGCTACACTGACCGACTGGGTCCGGGCGACTACGGCACCAACCCTGTGGCCAGTGATGGGTCCGATTACGGGATCGTTTGGCGAGCGCATCGATCCGTTCAACGGTGAAGGCGCGTTC
Source organism: uncultured Acidobacteriaceae bacterium (assembly GCA_963755865.1). Taxonomy (GTDB): domain Bacteria; phylum Acidobacteriota; class Terriglobia; order Terriglobales; family Acidobacteriaceae; genus Bog-257. The sequence continues at coordinate 222,550 of CAVWLY010000030.1, forward strand.
CACTCCGGGGTTGACATCTCATGCCACTATGGGCAGCCGGTGCTGGCTCCCTCGGACGGCGTGGTGACCTTCGCAGGACCTTACAACGGGTATGGGCGCATGATCCAAATCGATCATGGCAATGGCGTCACCACTCGTTATGGACACTTGTCAGGGTTCGCAGTGGCTGAAGGTCAGACCGTACGCCGGGGACAGGTTATTGGCTATGTCGGCCTCAGTGGGCGCAGCACCGGACCGCACTTGCACTATGAAGTGCGCATCCACGATACGCCGGTCAATCCGCACAAATTCCTGCGCAGCACGACCATAACTGCAGGCGGAATTCCCGCCGCCTAGCTGCGTCACTTTTAGGGTTTCTTGGCCGCCGGAGCCTTCTGCTCGGGCGGCTTTTGTGTGTCTGGCCCCAGTTCCACCGGAGGCTCACTTAGTACTTTCTTGAAGAAGGCATACGGCACCTTGGCGGTCAGCACGGCCTCGTCTTTTTCCTGATGGATTTCCAGGCTGTCAAAAGCCGCCTTTACGTCCGGATCGGGGCCTCCGCCGTCCATCGAGATATTGAGTGACTTGAAGAGAGCGAGAAAAGTATTCACTCGATCGGTAAAGGTCCTGGCCTCAGTTTCGCTGTGGGTGAGTACTTGCGCTCGCAGGTGGACTTCGTTCAGCGGACGCGCCGATGCAATCACCGTGCAGTTCGGCGGTAGCAAACCGCTCCAGCCTCCAGGCAACAGTAGCTCGGCATGATCTTCCGAAGAACTCGCGGCTGGTGGTCTTGCAATCGTCCAGATGATGCTACCCAGAGGTACACGCGGGTAGTATTCGCTCACCAGCGGTGGACCGGCGAATGGCAGAGCGGCCTGGCGGTAGCGATCGATCATGCCGTGGATGGCGTCCGGGCCTTCGGTATTCGATGCGGCGGCTACATCCACCCCGAGCAACGCCACTCGAACGGTGCGGCCCTCCAGCGGAATAATATAAATGTCGAAATTGCCGTAGTGCTCTACGCTCGACGCCAGCTTGCGAAGGTAGGCCTCGACTCGTCCGCTATCGAAGTGTCCCTGCAGAATTTCGCTGTAGCGTGTTTCCGTGGATTTGCCGCGAATGGTGGTGCCATAGTGAATCGCCAAGGCGGCTTTGTCCAGATCACGTTCGAACTCGAAGCCCGTCTGACGCACGAAGTCCTCATATTGCGGATCGCGATCTTTAGCCGGATGCTTTCCGAGGTCGGTAAACAGGCGAATCGGCTCAAAGTTAATGTAGAGGACAGCATCGGAGTTGGGCAGGAGGCGAACAGCGTCTGGGGCCGCGCGCTTTCGAAGCAGAACGGCAGTAACGATGCCGCCGGCGATGACAAGGACGACTAGCAAGGCTACCCATAGGTGCTTTCGGCGTGTTCGCATGGAGTGCGAAACCAATGATACGGGAAAAGCTGGTCTTGTGGTTGGATTCCCCGGCTCTCCCGCCTAACCGGACTATCTGCGGCCCCAAGGCGGGGTCGGTCCTGCGTGAAAGGAAAAAGAGGCGTCCTTAAAAGCTTTCAGTACCACCCCGGTTATGTTGGTCGGCGGCCGGCAATTAATCAGGAGAACCACTCCGAGTTTGCCTTTGAAAATTCCGATAAAGGTTTGATCCGATATGCCGGCGCCATAGAACAAGATTCCATTCTTGCCGCTGTAATCGGCTTGAGAATTAACGGAACAGTCCCATCCTAGACAATCGTCGTCCATTTGCTTCTTCTGGGCTTTGGTTAGCAGGATGTTGTCATGGATGAGGGACTCCACAACTTTGAACAGGTCGGATGCGCTCAGCACCCAGCCACCGCCGCCGCAGATCAAAGTCCAATCTCCAGCGTCGACGCCATGGGTGTCGTCTGGAGGAAACGGATAATACAGCGCCGGCTCGCTTTTCGGTTCTGGCCTGCAGTCTGCATCTGTCACTCCAACCGGCTCGAAAACATGCAGCCTCATGTAGCTGATATAGAAGTTGGCGGTGGCCTCTGGTCGACTGGCTGGTTCGGGATCGCTGAAGCCTTCCATGTAAGGTAGCAGCACCCGAAAGATTGCAAAGTTAAGGTTGTTGTAGGCAGCCTTTTGCTTGTCCGCCAGCTGAACGCCATCTTGAATCTGCTTTCGCAGTCCCTCGTAGCTGGTATCGTTGCCATTGCGGCGAAATCCGGCGCTGTGCGTCAGCAGTTGGTGAAAAGTTATGGTGTTGACGTTTGGTCCTTCAATCCAGTCAGGCGGCAGGAACGGTGCGATTGTATTCTCCATGCTCAGGTGATGCCTGGCTATCGACTGCATTACAGCAATTGTGGTCAGCACTTTGCTGACACTGGCGACATTGACGGGTACCTCCGCCGACATTTTGCGGCTGGGTGGATCGACGTTGGTGCGTGCCGATCCATATTCGACCGTCCTGCCACCGACGATGGAAACATAGCCCACAACCTTGCCCTGCAACTGGTTGGCTAGACTGGCGGTAAACCGGCTTACCGAAACGCAGCCGAGGTTATCGCAACTGTCGTCTTTGGCCTGGAGGTCCGCATTGAATCCGCCTGATAACGCGAGCAACGCGACCAGCGGAACCGCCCAGGCGGTCGGTTTTATCAAGGGTCCCTTCCTTCGTCGATGCCAACGGAGGGCGAATGTCTTTGCGGCCTCAGGGCGGCGATTATAGCGCAAAGTATTCGTTTCACTTCGCGGAATGGCCAACTTCGCCGAAATTGGCTAGAATAGAGCAACCGTATTTATGCGTTGGCGAAGGCTGGCGCGCTCTGCAGAATCCCCAGCCATCGGGCCCGCGGGAGTGGCGAGCGTTAGGTCGTCGCTTCAATTAAGGTGCTCAAAGGACAAGTTGGACGCACGCCTGGTGGTCCGTTTGCACGCGGTGTGCCGTTGTGATAACTTTGTTGTTTGTCCCGGCTGGCAGGAAGAATCATGCTTGGTTCGGTCCGCCTTTGCGGCGGATGTCGAGCCATGCTGCAGTGCTGGCGTAGCTCAGCTGGTAGAGCATCTGATTTGTAATCAGAGGGTCGGGGGTTCAAATCCCTTCGCCAGCTCCAGGATCGTAAACCGTGAGCGCGCCGCAAGGCGTAGTAGGAGCAAGCCAAACGAGACGCGCAGCTCTTCCAGAGAACTGATTCCAGCAAGCTTCCTAAATCGCAAACCGCGCGCGGAAGTAGGGCCGCGCGACTTATGCGGAGTTTCGCCGGGCTTGCTAAGCGTCGTCTGGCACGCGGTGTTCTTTGACAGCAGAGACTGGCAATTCCGGGCCAACGGCGACGCCGGGCTTTCAGGAAGTCGATGAGAGCGGGATCTCGGTCGAATGTGCACAGGTGGCCGAGTGGTTAATGGCAGCAGACTGTAAATCTGCCGCTCCTTGCGAGCTACGGAGGTTCGAATCCTCCCCTGTGCACCAGGTTTTCCGTGGTTCCCCGGTGCGGCGAGGTTGCGTGCCTTGGGGTGGTTGAGATGAAGCGGTTGTGGATGGCCTTGGGTCTGTTTGCAGTACTGGCGGTGCTGGCGTGGACCACCATCGGCGATCAGAAATTCAGGCTGGCGACCGTGGCAGTGCTGGCGATGTTTGCCGTTCGCACTTGGACGTGGAGCCGCAGGCAGGAGCGCGAAGAACGCGACCGGCACGACGAATGACGGCCAGTTTGATTGGAATGCGCGGGAGTAACTCAGTGGTAGAGTCACAGCCTTCCAAGCTGTTGGTCGCGGGTTCGATTCCCGTCTCCCGCTCCAGAAATTGAGCCGCTCAGTGCGGGCGTGAGCGTAGCAGAGCCCGTAGGCGAAATCCCGAACGTAAGTGAGGGATCTAGTGTTGAAAAGCACGGGCTGATGTAGCTCAGTTGGTAGAGCACTCCCTTGGTAAGGGAGAGGTCATCGGTTCAATCCCGATCATCAGCTCCATGAATTCAGGCAAGGCCCGCGTAGGCGGGCAGGATGGGGACTCGCAGCCCAGTGAATACCTCGATGGAACAGTCGGACCCGCGAATACCGTTTCAGCAGGCTGCTCTTCGCATCGAGAAACTGGACGAGTTTGAGCAATTTCGGTCCGCCCTGGCGAGGATTTTTGCGGCGGCCGCGGTGGAGGATTTTCTCCGGCTGCTGCAGCGCAAGGGGGTTCCAATCCGCGATTTCGATCGCGTGCTGCGCGAGAAGTTGCTGGAACGTGCGGACCGGAAGCTGGGGCAGGCCGGAATATCGGCGCAGGAATTATATGAAGCGCTGCCGGTCAGCGATCAGGCGCAGGTGCGCGAATTTTATTTGACGGCGCTAGAGGCGGTGGACCTGGCTCTGCGCGAGAAATTTAACAAACTTTACCGGTACTACTAGGGCATAGGAAAAATGGCGAAAGAGAAATTTGATCGCAGCAAGCCGCACGTAAACGTTGGCACGATCGGGCACATCGATCATGGCAAGACGACGTTGACGGCGGCCATCACTAAGGTATTGCAGAAGCACAATCCCAAGATCGTGTTCCGCTCGTTCGACTCGATCGACAACGCGCCGGAAGAGCGCGAGCGGGGCATCACCATTGCCACGGCGCACGTGGAGTACGAGACCGCCAACCGGCACTACGCGCACGTGGATTGTCCCGGCCACGCCGACTACATCAAGAACATGATTACCGGCGCGGCGCAGATGGACGGCGCGATTCTCGTTGTAGCCGCCACCGACGGGCCGATGCCGCAGACCAAGGAGCACGTGCTGCTGGCGCGCCAGGTCGGAGTGCCGTACGTGGTGGTGTTCCTGAACAAGTGCGATGCGGTGGAAGATCCCGAGCTGATCGATCTGGTGGAGATGGAAGTCCGCGAGCTGCTCACGAAGTACAACTTCCCGGGCGACGATCTGCCGGTAGTTCGCGGCTCGGCGCTGGGTGCGCTGAATGGCGAAGCCCAGTGGGAAGCCAAGATCGACGAGCTGATGGACGCCGTCGACAAGAACGTACCACTGCCGGCGCGCGACATCGACAAGCCGTTCCTGATGCCGATTGAAGACATCTTCTCGATTCAGGGGCGCGGCACGGTGGTGACGGGCCGTATCGAGCGTGGCAAGGTGAAGGTGGGCGAGGACGTCGAGATCGTCGGCTTCCGCGAGACGCGCAAGACAGTGGTGACGGGCGTGGAAATGTTCAAGAAGCAGCTGGACGAAGGTCTGGCGGGCGACAACGCCGGCCTGCTGCTGCGCGGCACGGCGAAGGAAGACGTGGAGCGCGGCATGGTGCTGGCGAAGCCAGGATCGATTACGCCGCACACCAAGTTCAAGAGCGAGGTGTACGTGCTGTCGAAGGATGAAGGCGGGCGGCACACGCCGTTCTTCAAGGGCTATCGGCCACAGTTCTACTTCCGCACGACGGACGTGACGGGCGTGGCAACGCTGCCGGCGGGCACGGAGATGGTGATGCCGGGCGACAACGTGAGCCTGGAGATTGAGCTGATCACGCCGGTGGCAATGGAGAAGGGCTTGCGATTCGCGATTCGCGAAGGCGGACGCACCGTGGGCGCCGGCACCATCAGCGAGATTATTGCGTAATTAGAAGTCCCACTCATTCCAAACGCCGGAATGAGTGGGGCACCCAAAGTTTCTCGGCGGAGCAATTGAGTTTCGCTGATTTCCGCACTTCGATGCGGACAAGGCTTCGCGGTATTAAGCTGCGAAGTAAACAAAAGGAAATAGTTCAATGCCTCGCGAAATCGTGACATTACAGTGTGGGGAATGCAAAGATCGTAACTACTCTACGACTAAGAACAAGAAGACCACGACGGCCCGGTTGGAATTCAACAAGTTTTGCCGTAAGTGTCGCAAGCACACGTCGCATAAAGAAGTGAAGTAGCGAAGAACGCTCCTCGCCTTTCGCTGTTCGCTTTTCGCTAGTCACGTTCTGCGAAGCGCGAAGAGCGAATGGCGAAGAGCGGAGTTCAGGGGCGTAAGCTCAACGGTTAAACTGTCGGTCTCCAAAACCGAACTTGGGGGTTCGAATCCCTCCGCCCCTGCCAGTATTTGGAACGCAGTCTAAGCGTTGGTGCGGGATGAACGTTGTAAGGCGCCGCGGGCGCCGGAAGATAGGTATCAGATGGCGAAGTCAACAGCGATCGAAGTAGCGGGCGACAATAAGCTAAGTACCATTAAGGCGTGGCCGCAGCGCGTCAAGAGTTTTTATAACGACGTGCGCACGGAGATGAAAAAAGTCACCACGCCGTCCCGCAAAGAAGTGCAGGGAACCACGACGGTTGTCATCATCACGGTATTTCTGTTCGGCTTGTACTTTGCCGTCGTTGACAAGATTCTGGCGTCGTCGCTCGATCGCTTACTGAAGTTCTTGACCCATCGCTAATGCGCGGACACATGACAGAAGAAGAAACTAAACCGGAAACGAACGGCGCCGAGGCCCAGGCGGGGGGAGAAGAAGCTACCGCTCCGCTTTCTGCCAACCAGCCGAATCCGCAGAACCTGAATATGAAGTGGTACATCATCCACACCTATTCCGGATTCGAGCGCAAGGTAAAGGAATCGCTGGAGTCGCGGGTGCGCGCCTATCCCGAACTGGAGCACAGGATTGGCCGGGTGCTGATTCCCACGGAGTCGGTCACCGAGGTTCGCGGCGGCAAGAAGTACACCAGCGAGCGCATGTTTTATCCCGGCTACGTGCTGGTTGAGATGGACATGGATGACAACGTGTGGCACGTCGTTAAGGGAACGCCACGCGTGACCGGATTTGTCGGCACTGGGCAGCAGCCTACTCCGTTGTCGGAAGAAGAAGTTAACCAGATCGTGTACCGGGTTGCCGACAGCAAGGAAAAGCCGAAGCTCAAAGTCAAGTTCGAAAAGAACGAGTCGGTGCGCATCAGCGAAGGTCCATTTGCCAGCTTTACCGGTGTGGTGGACGAAGTGAACGAAGACCGCGAGACTCTGAAGGTGATGGTCACGATCTTTGGGCGCTCTACCCCGGTGGAACTGGGATTTGGGCAGGTTGAAAAAGTTGTTACGTAGTGGATCCGCTCTTCGCTTTTCGCCATTCGCACCTTCTGCGATGAAACTCTGGCGAACAGCGAAAGGCGAGTAGCGAAAAGCGTAGGAAATCAAATGGCAAAGAAGATTACTGGTTCGGTGAAGTTACAGATTGCGGCCGGCAAGGCCACTCCGGCTCCTCCGGTGGGTCCAGCCCTCGGCCAGGCGCAGATCAACATCATGGAGTTCTGCAAGCAGTTCAACGCCAGGACCAGCGCTAAGGAACTCGACGGCCTGATCATTCCGGTGGTGGTGTCGGTCTATAGCGACCGCACCTTCAGCTTCATCACCAAGACGCCTCCTGCGTCGATTCTATTGAAGCGCGCCGCAGGCGTGGCCAAGGGTTCGGGGACGCCGAACAAGGACAAGGTCGGCAAGGTCACCGAAAAGCAGGTGCTGGAGATTGCCAAGCAGAAGATGCCCGATCTAAACGCTGCTTCCGTGGAAGCCGCAATCAAGAGCGTGAAAGGTACTGCGCGCTCCATGGGCATTGAAGTTATGGCATAGGGTTATCCCACAATGTGGGATTATCAGCGGCCTCCCGGCCGCAGTCGTAGATACCACGGCCCTTCGGTAGCAAGGGATGGCGGTGGGAGACAAGGAGAGCAATGAGGAAGTCTGGGAAAAATATTGATAAGGCACGCAAGGCCATCGAAGCTCGTTCGTACACGCTTCAGGACGCAGTGCCTCTTTTGCAGAAAGTGAAGTTCGCCAAGTTCGACGAGACGGTGGACTTGACGATGCGGCTGGGAGTTGATCCCAAGCACGCAGACCAGATGGTGCGCGGCACGGTAGTTCTGCCGCATGGCCTGGGCAAAACCAAGAAAGTACTGGTCATCGCCAGCGGCGAGAAGGTCCGTGAGGCCGAAGCAGCGGGCGCCGACATTGTGGGCGGCGAAGAGATGGTGGAGAAGATCCAGAAAGAAAACTGGACCGACTACGACGCCGTGATTGCCACGCCCGACATGATGAAGTCTGTTGGCCGTCTGGGCAAGGTGCTTGGCCCCCGTGGATTGATGCCGAATCCGAAGACCGGAACCGTCACCTTCGATGTGGCTGCTGCGGTCAGGGAAACCAAGGCCGGTAAGGTAGAGTTCCGCACCGATAAGACGGCGCTGGTGCATGTGCCGGTGGGCAAGATTTCGTTTTCGCCGGAAAAACTAGTGGAGAATGCCGCCACGGTAATTACCAGCGTGATCAAGGCGAAGCCTACGGTCGCCAAGGGCAAATACATCAAGGGTTGCTATCTCAGTTCCACGATGGGTCCGGGTGTTGCCATTGACACCGCACCGGTAGAAGCAGCAGCGCGAGCCTAGGATAACGCGTAAAGAGGCGCGTTACGGGCGCCCGGAAAAAGGATTCGAAGATGGCTGTCACAAAAGCAAGAAAAGTCGAGCAGGTCGAGAAGCTCAAGGAAGAATTCCAAAGCGCGAGCCACGCCGTGGTGGGCACGTTCAGCAAGTTGACCGTGCAGAAGGATTTCGAACTGCGCAAAGCTGTGCGCACCGCGGGCGGACATTATCGCGTGGTGAAGAACACCCTCGCTGAGCGCGCTGCCCAGGGAACCAAGGTGGAAGAGGCAATGAAGGGTCTCGCCGGAGTTACCTCCATTGCGTATACGGGTGGCGATCCGGTCGCCTTGGCCAAGGCGCTCAGCAAGTACGCCAAGGACAATCCGGAATACACCTTCAAGGCCGGCATTGTGGATGGCCGTGTCATCGCGATCAAAGACATTGACGCGCTGGCCAGCATGCCGTCCAAGGAAGAAATTTACTCCAAGCTGCTGTTCCTGATGAGCGCTCCGGCACAGCGTCTGGTGACGGTGATGAACGCCATTGGACGCGATCTGGCCGTCGTGATCAACCAGGGCGTGGAGAAGAACAAGTTTGGTGGTGCAGCAGAAGCAGCCCCGGAAGCTCCGGCAGTCCCGGCGGCTGAACCTGTTGCGACCGAAGCGCAGGCTTAGGCCTGGGCGGTACACGAGTTTGGAAGTGCGTAAGCGCTTCCTTAGGATTTGCGTTATCCGTTGTGAGGCGTGCAGTCTGCGTGAGTCTGGCATGCGACGGCACATTGGAAGCCTCGGAAACCGATAACGAAATCAGCACAACGAATAACGAATAGGTGGATAAACACATGGCGGATTTGCAGCAGTTGGAAGAAACAATCGTAGGGCTCTCGCTCCTGGATGCGGCGGCCCTGGTGAAGAAGTTAGAAGAGCGTCTTGGCGTCTCGGCGGCGGCTGCGGCCCCCGTCATGATGGCAGGCGGAGCCGGCGCGGGCGCCGCGGCAGCAGCCCCGGCGGAAGAGAAGACCGAGTTTGCGGTCGTCTTAACCGCGGTGGGCGCAAACAAGATCAACGTGATCAAGGCCGTCCGCGAAGTGACCAGCCTGGGTCTGAAGGAAGCCAAGGACCTGGTCGATGGCGCTCCCAAGACCGTGAAGGAAGGCGTCTCCAAGGACGAAGCCGAGACCATCAAGAAGAAATTCACCGAGGCAGGCGCGACCGTCGAGGTGAAGTAGGTTTCCGTCCCGCTTCGCCGTGGCACTGGTGACGAAAGCGGGACGATTACTCCGGCGCGCTGACCGGAGTTAAGGCTGCTGCCGCCTGCGGTTAAACGGGGCGGCGGCTACGTTCCTCTTCACGTGGGAGCGGTCGTGAAGGGGCGCGATGAAGCCGAGGAAGTAGAGCAGTCCTGCTCAGCAGGGGCTGCGGAATTCCCGGGCATCGTTGGGTCTGGATTCTTTCTAGGATCCGGAGCATCAAACAGGTAGTGGCAGGCGGCAAGCTCAACCGGAGTCGCGTCAGCTCAGGCGCGACGGTAGAGCTAGTCGAGGACAAGGCCTGAAGATACTGGCGCGGGAAGCGAAATACATCGCGGCACAATTTGTGCCGAAATCCCGGACCGAATGGTCATGGGATTGCAGAACGCCGGACGTGGCGCTTACGGGGACGTTTGTCTTCGTGGGCCCACTTTGCGTTTTTGCGCGTACCCCGAGCAGCAGCCCATTCTTCTTCGAGCAACCTGTCACCGTGGGACGGCAGTCCTGTCCGTCGCACATCCGCATTAGCGGCTTACATGGCCACGCCTGAGCGAGCGGGCCGACGCTGATATAGGAGCTTTATACATGGCACAACAGAAAACTGCCAATCGAAATCGATTCGATTTCTCAAAAATACCGGCTACCATTCAGATTCCCAACCTGATTGAGGTGCAGAAGCGTTCGTACGACCGCTTTCTGCAGATGGATGCGCTGCCGAGCGAGCGTGATGACGGCGGTTTGCAGGCGGTGTTCCAATCGGTATTTCCGATTACGGACTTCCGCAATGTTTCGCAATTGGACTTCGTTGAGTACGCCATCGGCAACTGGGAGTGCAAGTGCGGCCACCTTAAGGGGCTGAATCACCTGCGCACCACCTGCCGCAATTGCGGCGCGACCGTGAAGACTGATCCCTTCCACCTGGGAGATGTGCTGTGCACCAAGTGCGGCACCTATAACGCCAATACGCCTGATTTCTGCAACAAGTGCGGCGACCCGGTTGGATTGCAGCTGAAGTACGACGTGGCCGAATGCGAAGAGCGCGGTATGACTTACTCCGCCCCGCTGAAGGTCACCATGCGTCTCACCATTTACGACAAGGACCCGGAGACCGGCAACCGCTCCATCCGCGACATGAAGGAGCAGGAAGTCTTCTTTGGCGACATCCCGTTGATGACCGCCAACGGTACCTTTATCGTGAATGGTACCGAGCGCGTCATTGTCAGCCAGTTGCATCGCTCGCCAGGGGTGTTCTTCGAGACCGCGAGCAACCGTACTTATTTTCTGGGCAAAATCATTCCCTATCGCGGTTCGTGGGTGGAGTTCGAGTACGACCAGAAGAACATTCTGTACGTCCGCATCGATCGCAAGCGCAAGTTCCTAGGAAGCATCTTCCTGCGCGCGTTGGGCCTGCGCTCGGATGAAGATATCTTGCGCACGTTCTACACCGTGGATCGCATCGCGCTGAAGGATAAAAAGCTGTACTGGACGCTGGAACCTGGGGTCGAGCGGCCGACCAACCTGGTTGGCATGAAGCTGGCGCACCGGATCGCCACCAAGAGTGGCGAAGAGATCGCTCATTCCGGCCGCAAGGTCACCGCTGCGGTGATGAAGGAAATCCAGAAGCACAAGATTTCCGAGATTGAGGTTGACCTCAGCGACATGGAAGGCGCGTACGTTGCTGCCGATGTCGTGGACACCAACACCGGCGAAATCCTGCTGGAGGCGAACTCCGAGCTGACGGCCGAGAAGCTGTCAAAGCTGCTGGACGCTGGCGTTGCTGAAGTGCATGTGTTCTTCCCGGAGCGCGACGATGTGGGAACGGTGATCAGCGCCACGCTGCGCCGTGACTCGGTGAAGACCCCTCAGGAAGCTTTGATCGAGATTTACCGCAAGCTGCGTCCCGGCGATCCACCGACGCTGGATACTGCAACCTCGCTGTTTCACGGGATGTTCTTCGACCCGCGCAAGTATGACTTCTCTCGCGTGGGCCGCCTGAAGTTCAACATCAAACTCTTCGAGAGCGAAGACGCCACCAAGCTCGACCACCGCACGCTGGAGCCGGACGATTTCTACGGCACCATCCGTTATCTGCTGAAGCTGCGCAAAAACATCGGCTCGGTGGACGACATCGATCACTTGGGCAACCGCCGCGTACGCGCGGTCGGCGAGCTGCTGGAGAACCAGTTCCGTATCGGCCTGGTCCGCATGGAACGCGCCATCAAGGAAAAGATGAGCGTGTATCAGGAAATGTCGACGGCCATGCCGCACGACTTGGTCAATGCCAAGCCGGTGATGGCGGCGATTCGCGAGTTCTTTGGTTCGTCGCAGTTGTCACAGTTCATGGACCAGACGAACCCTCTGTCGGAGATCACGCACAAGCGGCGTCTGTCGGCCCTGGGGCCGGGCGGCCTGTCGCGCGAACGTGCGGGATTTGAAGTGCGCGACGTACACCCGACGCACTATGGCCGTATCTGCCCTATTGAAACGCCGGAAGGTCCGAACATCGGACTTATCTCGTCGCTCAGCTGTTATGCGCGGATCAACGACTACGGCTTCATCGAGTCGCCCTATCGCAAGGTGAAGAGCGGCCGCGTACTGGACTTCGTCACCGTGGTCAATGCCGGCGATAGCGATTACCGCGTCGGCGATCACATGGAGAAGGCCGAAGCGATCAAGGCCAATAATGACCTGCGGGAGCGGCGCAAGAAGCTCATCGATTTTGAACCGTTCTCGTTCTACCTGTCGGCGTGGGAGGAAGACCGCCACGTGATCGCGCAGGCCAACGCCGAAATCGACGACAAGGGCCGCATCGTCGCCGAACTGGTGAATGCCCGTAAGGCCGGCAACTTTGTGCTCACCAGCCGCGACGAGGTGGACTACATCGACGTAAGTCCGAAACAGCTGGTGTCGGTCGCGGCATCGCTGGTTCCGTTCCTGGAGCACGACGATGCCAACCGCGCCCTGATGGGCGCAAACATGCAGCGTCAATCCGTGCCCTTGCTGCGCGCGCAAGCGCCTATCGTTGGCACGGGAATGGAAGGCGTCACGGCGAGGGATTCCGGAGCGGTAGTGCTGGCTCGCCGCGGCGGCATCATTGATTCCGTTGACTCCGAGCGCATCATCGTGCGCGTCGAAGGCGAGCATCATCCTATGCAGCTTTCGCGCGAGGTGGGCAGCGACATCTATCAGCTCACCAAGTTCAAGCGTTCCAACCAGAACACTTGTATCAATCAGCGTCCTATCGTCAGGAAGGGACAGCGTGTCGCCAAGGGACAGGTAATCGCTGACGGTCCATGTACCGACATGGGCGAATTGGCACTCGGCCGCAACGTACTGGTCGCGTTCATGCCGTGGCGTGGCTACAACTTCGAGGATGCCATTCTGGTCTCCGAGAAGATGGTCAAAGAGGACTATTACACCTCTGTCCACATCGAGGAGTTCGAAATAGAATCGCGCGACACCAAGCTGGGGCCGGAAGAAGTAACTCGCGATATTCCCAACGTCAGCGAGTCGGCGCTGCGCGATCTCGATGAGAGCGGCATCATCCGCATCGGCGCTACCGTAAAGGCGGGAGACATCCTGGTAGGCAAAGTCACGCCGAAGGGCGAGACCCAACTTACTCCGGAAGAGAAGCTGCTGCGGGCCATCTTCGGCGAAAAAGCCGGCGATGTTCGCGATGCTTCGCTCACTTGTCCTCCGGGTATCGAGGGCACGGTAGTGGACGTGAAGATCTTCTCCCGTAAGGGGCAGGAGAAGGACGAGCGCGCCAAGTTCATCGAGTCCGAACAGGTGGCGAAGCTGGAGAAGAACCTGGCCGACGAGATCCGAATCCTTACCGACGAGCGGTTGAAGCGGTTGGAGTCATTGCTTGGCGGCAAGGAAGTCCTCGCCGACCTGCACGACGAACGCACCAACAAGCGCCTGTTGACCAAGGGCGTGATTCTTGACCGTGACACCATCGAGCGGATCTCGACCCGCAACTTGAAGCGCGTCAAGTTCCCCGATAAAGACCCGCGCATCAACGAGCAGATCGATGAAATCGAGGAGATGACCTCGCGGCAGATTGACGTTCTGCGCAAGATTGTTCGCGAGAAAGTCGAGAAGCTGCAAAAGGGCGACGAACTTCCGCCGGGCGTAATCAAGCTGGTGAAGGTGTATGTGGCCATGAAGCGCAAGCTGAGTGTGGGTGACAAGATGGCCGGCCGCCACGGTAACAAGGGCGTGATTGCGCGCATCCTGCCGGAAGAAGACATGCCTTACCTTGAAGATGGTACGCCGGTGGAAATTGTTCTAAACCCGCTGGGTGTGCCAAGCCGTATGAACGTGGGCCAGATCCTGGAAACTCACCTGGGCTGGGCCGGGTACGCGCTCGGGCAGAAGATTGGCGAACTGCTGAAAGAGAACTCGAAAGCAGAGCGCCTGCGCAAAGAACTCAAGGTGATGTTCAAGGACACACCGTTCGTAGATAAGCTTGTCGACCTCGACGACGAAACTTTAGAGCACGTGGCGGATGGCATGAAGGAAGCTGTCTACTTCGGCTCACCTGTATTCGACGGGTCGAAAGAAGGAGAGATCAAGTCACTGCTGGCGCAGGGTGGCCTGCCCGAGTCGGGCAAGACCTCGCTCTACGACGGCATGACCGGGGAGAAGTTCGAGCAGCCGGTAACAGTCGGTTACATCTACATGCTCAAACTCTCACACCTGGTCGACGACAAGATCCACGCGCGCTCGATTGGACCGTACTCCCTGATCACCCAGCAACCACTGGGCGGCAAGGCGCAGTTCGGCGGTCAGCGCTTCGGCGAAATGGAAGTGTGGGCCCTGGAAGCCTACGGCGCAGCCTACATCCTGCAGGAGTTGCTCACTGCGAAGTCCGATGACGTCTATGGCCGTACCAAGATTTACGAAGCCATCGTCAAAGGCGAAGCGGCCATTGAGCCGGGTGTGCCGGAATCCTTCAACGTTCTGATTCGTGAGTTGCAGTCATTGTGCCTCGATGTGGAGTTGATCATGACCAACGAGCGCAAGGTGCTCCCGGCAGCTCCTCCGGTCGCGGCCGACTAGGTTCGACTTCGCTCTTTCACCCTGGTGGGCGCCAAAACCGGCGCTCACCGGGGCCCGAAGATTGGGGTAACTGCCTCCTTCACTCCCGCGGAGGCAGCACCCAGGGAAACAGTAAATACCGGGAGCCGCCAGCGGCAGCGCAAAGGCCGCAGGTCCCTGCACTTTCCTCAGGAAGCCCGCAGGGGAGGAGGACACTTTGTACCGTTCGAGTCCATTTGATCTCGGAAATGCCATCGCCGACTTTGACGCCATCCGCATCAGCCTGGCTTCGCCCGAAAAGATCCGCAGTTGGTCTCACGGCGAGGTCACCAAGCCGGAGACGATCAACTACCGCACCTTCAAGCCGGAGCGCGACGGCTTGTTTTGTGCCCGCATCTTTGGTCCGGTTACCGATTGGGAGTGTCTCTGCGGCAAGTACAAGCGCATGAAGCACCGCGGCGTGATCTGCGATAAGTGCGGCGTGGAGGTAACGCTCTCCAAGGTCCGCCGTGAGCGCCTTGGCCACATAGAACTGGCCTCGCCTTGCTCGCACGTGTGGTTCTTCAAGGGACTACCCAGCCGCATCGGGCACATCCTCGACATTTCACTGCGCGACCTGGAATCGGTGCTGTATTTCGAAGCCTACGTCGTCGTTGAGGCCGGCGAAGCTCCGGTCAAAGAACGCGAAGTAATTAAGGACGAAACCAAGTACCGCGAACTCGACCAGGCGCATCGCGCCGGTGGATTCAAGGCCATGATGGGTGCCGAGGCCATCAAGGAACTGCTGAAGCGGGTTGAGGTGAACAGCCTCTCCACCGAACTGCGCGAGAAGATGCGCAGCGAGAGTTCTGTGCAGAAGCGCTTGAAGTATGCCAAGCGCCTGAAGGTAGTTGAGGCATTCCGCAAGAGCGGCAACAAGCCGCAATGGATGATTCTCGACGTGATTCCGGTGATCCCGCCGGAGTTGCGTCCTCTCGTTCCCCTCGATGGCGGCCGCTTTGCGACTTCTGATTTGAACGACCTGTATCGCCGCGTCATCAACCGCAACAACCGCTTGAAGAAGCTGATGGACCTGCACGCCCCCGAAGTAATCGTGCGTAACGAGAAGCGCATGTTGCAGGAAGCAGTGGACGCGCTCTTCGACAACGGACGCCGTGGACGTGTACTGCGTGGCGCCAACAATCGCCCGCTCAAGTCGCTGTCCGACACGCTGAAGGGGAAGCAGGGCCGCTTCCGCCAGAACCTGCTGGGCAAGCGCGTCGATTACTCCGGACGTTCCGTCATTGTGGTCGGCCCCGATCTCAAGCTGCACCAGTGCGGCCTGCCCAAGAAGATGGCGCTGGAACTGTTCAAGCCGTTCATCTATCACCGTCTGGAGCAGACCGGGCACTGCACCACCATCAAGCAGGCCAAGGAGATGGTGGAGCAACAGGAGCCGATTGTATGGGACATCCTGGAAGAGGTGATTAAAGATCATCCGGTGCTGCTGAATCGCGCTCCCACGCTTCACCGTCTCGGCATCCAGGCATTTGAACCAGTGCTGGTGGAAGGCAAGGCCATCAAGATCCACCCGCTGGTCTGCACCGCATTCAACGCGGACTTCGACGGCGACCAGATGGCCGTGCACATTCCGTTATCGCCGGAAGCGCAGGTGGAAGCCAGTGTGTTGATGCTGGCCTCGCACAACATTCTGTCGCCGGCGTCGGGTCAGCCGATCACCGTGCCTACGCAGGACATGGTGCTGGGGATTTACTACCTGACTAAGGGTAAGCCGGGCGCCAAGGGGGAGGGCCGTGCGTTCGCCAACATTGACGAAGTGATCCTGGCGAAGGAAGCGGGCGAAGTGGAAACACTGACCCCGATTCGCTTGCGCTACTCGGGCGAAGTCATCGACCTCACCATCGCGTATGACGACCAGGACGTGATCCACACCGAGCCGACCAACTTCGAGCGGCAGTTCATCTCCACCACGGTAGGCCGCGCCATCATGAACGACCATCTGAAGCGCGGTGCGCCTGAGATGCCGTATGTCAACGGTCTGCTGAAGAAGAAGGGCGTAGGCAACCTGGTGAACTACTGCTACCTGCGCTTCGGTCTGGAAACCACGGTGCGGATGCTGGACGGCATCAAGCAGCTCGGTTTCCACTACGCCACCACGGCAGGTCTCTCAATCGGAATCGACGACATGGTCATTCCTCCGGGCAAGGCAGGCTTGGTGCGCGACGCCGAAAAGCAGGCGATTGCCGTGCAGCAGCAGTATCTGGACGGAGCCATCACCAACGGCGAACGCTACAACAAGGTGGTCGAAATCTGGTCGGCGATTACGGAAAAAGTCGCGGATGAGATGTTCGGTGCCATGCAGGAAGACGACAAGAAAGGCGACATCAATCCGATTTACGTCATGGCCGACTCCGGCGCTCGCGGTTCGAAGCAGCAGATTCGTCAGCTCTCCGGTATGCGTGGCTTGATGGCAAAGCCGTCGGGCGAAATCATCGAGACGCCGATCACGGCGAACTTCCGCGAAGGCCTCACGGTGTTGGAGTACTTCATCTCCACTCACGGCGCCCGTAAGGGACTGGCCGATACCGCTCTCAAGACGGCGGATTCCGGCTACCTGACCCGTCGCTTGGTGGACGTGGCGCAGGACGTGATCATCAGCGAATACGATTGCGGCACGGTTGATGGCATCTACGTCACCTCGATCGTGGAGTCGGGCGAGATCATCGAACCGTTGCGCGACCGTATTGTGGGCCGCGTCTCGTTGGAGAAAATCAAGGACTACGAAGGCAACATCATCGTTGACATCAACCAGGAAATCACCGAAGACCTGGCGGGTGCGGTGCAAGCAGCCGGTATCGAGCGGGTCAAGATTCGCTCGGTGCTGACCTGCGAGTCGAAGCGTGGTGTGTGCGTGATGTGTTACGGACGCAACCTGGCTTCGGGCCGGTTGGTCGAGTTGGGCGAGGCCACGGGCGTGATCGCGGCGCAGTCCATCGGCGAACCTGGAACACAGCTCACCATGCGTACCTTCCACATTGGCGGCACGGCTTCGCGAGTCAGCGAGCAGTCTCGCCTGGATGCCAAGAACAACGGCAGCGTGCGCTTCATCAACTTGGTGACCGTACGTGCCAAGGAAGGTCACCTGGTGGTGATGAACCGCAACGGCTCCATCGCCATCCTCGACGACAAGGGCCGCGAAAAAGAGCGCTATGCCGTGGTTTACGGTGCCAAGGTCAAGGTGGAAGACGGTCAACCAGTCGGCTTGGGCGATGTCCTGGTCGAGTGGGACCCGTACACCTTCGCTATCCTGACCGAAATTGGCGGGACGGTGCAATTCAAGGACCTGCAGGAAGGCATGACCCTGCATGAAGAAGTGGATGAGGTCACGGGTCTGTCACGTCACGTCGTGGTTGATTCGCCGGACGAGAAGCGTCAGCCGACCATCATTATCAAGGGAGCCAAGGGTAGCAAGCGTTACCTCATGCCGTCCCGCGCTCACTTGATGGTGCAGGACGCTGATACGGTGACTCCGGGCGACGTGCTGGCAAAGATCCCGCGCGAAACCACCAAGACCAAGGACATCACGGGTGGTCTTCCCCGCGTGGTGGAATTGTTCGAAGCCCGCAAGCCGCGCGAAACTGCGGTCATCAGCGAGATCGATGGCGTGGTGAAGTTTGGCGACGTGGCCAAGGGCCAGCGCAAGATCTACGTCGTGGCCGACAACGGCACCGAGAAAGAATACCAGGTGCCGCGTGGCGTTCACATCAATGTGCAGGAAGGCGAGCGCATTCGCGCTGGCGAGCCGCTGATGGATGGTCCTCTGAACCCGCACGACATTCTGGCCGTGCTGGGCGAGAAGGAACTGCAGGCCTACCTGGTGAACGAAATCCAGGAAGTGTACCGTCTGCAGGGCGTCAACATCAGCGACAAGCACATCGAGGTAATTGTTCGCCAGATGATGCGCTGGGTGAAAGTGGAAGACGTGGGCGACACCTCGTTCCTGCTGGAACAGCAGATCGACAAGTTCCGCTTCCGCGAAGAGAACGAGAAGGCGATTGCCAATGGCGGCAAACCAGCCACCGGGCGTCCGTTGCTTCTCGGCATCACCAAGGCTTCGCTGTCCACCGATTCGTTCATTTCGGCGGCGTCGTTCCAGGAAACCACGCGCGTGCTGACGGAGGCCTCTATACAGGGTGCCGTCGATCACCTGCGCGGTCTGAAGGAAAACGTCATCGTGGGCCGTCTCATCCCGGCGGGCACCGGAATGGAGTACTACCGCAACGTCCGGCTCTCGCAGGAGATGGAAGAGGCCGCAGCTAAGGTGCAGGAGGAGGTCACGGCCGCGTACGAAGAGGCCGAACGCGCGCTGGAACTGCTCCGTCATGAAGGCGAAAACGAGGCCGAGGAACTGACGGCGGAATAAGCGGGCAACGTAATAGCTCACATCAGAACAGCACGGGCGAAGGGGCGATGATTCTAGTCGCCCCTTCTTGCTCAGATGTGTAAACTTCCCTTTCCAGTCAAATGCCGGCGTTTCCTTTTATGCGGCGGTTCCTTCTACACTTTCGGGTCGCGTTATGGCGTGCATTTGAGCACGACGCTTTCGCTGTGGCCAAGGGAGCCGCCTTCTCGGCGATCTTCACCTTGTTCCCGGCCGTGCTTCTGACGGCGTCTATCCTGTCGGAGTCTCATACCACCGCAGCATTCGTTCGCGAGATCGGCCGTGCGGTAGGGCGAATTCTGCCGTCGGGGACGAGCGAAGCTGTGCTGCAATACTTCAGCGGGAGCAAGCCAGCCAGCCTACGGACCCTGATTACGCTGATCGTCATTACCCTATGGACCGGATCGGGCACCATGATCTCCTGGATGGAGGGCTTTCGCAACGCGTACCAGATGCCGAAGGTCTGGGGACTGGTGAAGGAGAGAATGATCGCCTTCCTCCTGGTAGTGCTGGCGGGCGTCCCCATGGCCTTCTCTTCGTTCTTGCTGGTGTTTGGTAACCAGATCGAGCACTGGATTGCCTATCACGTGGGCCATGAATTCGGCCCCTACATTGTGGGACTATGGACGGCCTTACGCTGGATCATCGCAGCGCTAACCAGCATCGCCGTGATTGGGCTCATCTACCATCATGGGGTGCCGCGCACCCAGCCCTGGCATCGCGTGCTGCCAGGCGCGGCGCTCGCGACCGTACTGTGGTTCGTCTCCACCGTATTGTTTGGCGTCTATCTCCGCCACTTCGCAAACTACGATGTCATTTACGGCTCGGTGGCTACCGCGATCGCATTGCTGATCTGGCTGTACATCGTTTCTATGGTGGTACTCATCGGTGCGGAATTCAATGCTCTACGCTATCCACGTTTCCTCTTTGGAGCTCATTCCGATATAAATTCCGAAAGGAAGCGCGTTCCGGCCTCGTGAGGCATGAAGAACGAAATGGAAGACACGATCGATCGCCCCAAAGATCCCTTGCACAGCCCGACTCCAGCGCGCCGCAGGGCGAAAATCGTGTGTACCATTGGGCCGGCATGCAATAGCGAGGAGATGATTCGCGAGCTGATGCTGCGCGGAATGAACGTCGCGCGGTTGAACTTCTCGCATGGGACGCACGAGGAGCACGCCCGCACGATCAAGCGACTGCGCAACGCGGCTGGCGAACTTGGGCACACCATCTGTATCTTGCAAGATCTCCAGGGGCCAAAGATCAGGACTGGACGGCTCAAGTCCGGTACCCCGGTCGTCTTGCAGCAGGGGCAGAAGGTCACCATCACTCCCCAGGATGTGATGGGAACGGCCAGCCTGATCGCTACCACTTACCACGGCCTCGCCCACGACGTGAAGCGGGGAGAGCGCATACTCCTTTCAGACGGACGCATTGAGCTGGTGGTACAGGCCATCCGTGGAGGCGAAGTCATCTGCGAGGTGCTAAACGGCGGCACCTTGGGAGAACACCAGGGCATCAACTTGCCAGGCACGAACGTCAGCATCCCCTCGCTCACGGAAAAAGATGAGAAGGACCTCGAATTCGGCTTGAAGCACGCGGTTGATGCCGTGGCGATTTCCTTCGTGCGCACAGCTGAGGACGTTTTGCGCACCAAGCGCGCCATGATGGCGTTGGGTCGAAGCGTTCCGCTGGTGGCTAAGCTGGAGAAGCCACAGGCAATCGAAAATCTCGACGCCATTCTGGAAGCCGCCGAAGGAGTGATGGTGGCACGTGGCGACCTGGGCGTCGAAGTGCCGCCGGAAAAGGTGCCGCTGATTCAGAAGTTCGTCATTCGTCGCGCACTAGACTTTCGCAGACCGGTTATCACCGCGACGCAGATGTTGGAATCCATGACCGAGTACCCGCGACCCACACGGGCCGAAGCCAGCGACGTTGCCAACGCCATCTTCGATGGCACGGATGCGGTGATGCTTTCCGGCGAGACTGCCATGGGCAAGTTTCCCAGGGAAGCGGTGGAAATGATGGCTCGTATAGTAGCTGAAGCGGAGGCCCATCCCTTCCATCCGCTGGTGCCGGGTCATCGCCAGGCGGAGCATCTATCGGTCGCCGAAACCATTTGCGAGTCGATGGCGCATGCCGCGAAAGACCTCAACATCCGTGCCATTGCGGTGTTCACAGAGACCGCCGCCACTGCTCGCATGCTCTCGAAGCACCGCCCGGCCGCCGACATCTATGCTTTCACACAGTACGAAACGGTGTGCAATCGCATGAACTTGTTATGGGGAGTGGCGCCGTCTTGCTGCTCCGGAGGTCTATCGGCGGCGGAGATGGCCGAATTCGCTGAAGCAGAGTTGGTGCGAAGGGAAGTGCTATCGCGCGGTGACGTGTTTGGGCTGGTCGCCGGGACAACCAACAGTTCAGGCGCGACCAACTTTATGCGGTTGATCACGGTAGGAGAGAATTCAGCAGGTTCCAAAAGTAAGTTGAGTAGGTCCACAAGGCGAAAGTAAAGCAGACACACTAACCCAGAAATCTAGACTCAGAGCTGCGAGGCGACAACACTATGGCGCAAGAAATCTTCTCGATGGCGATCCTGGAAGCACTGCCCGGGAAGCAGGAAGAGCTGCTCGGCAGATTGCGAGAGCTGTATACCATGATGCAGGGCAAGGGCTATTGCCGCGATTCGCTGCACCGCGATTCATCGAGCCCGGAACGCTTTCTGCACGTGCGGCGCTGGACATCGCCGGAGATGCGCAGTGAAGCCCAAGCTGATCCTGAGGTGCATCGCTACTGGCAGATGCTACCGGACCTGTGTACCATCCCGATTGTTTACGAGAATCTGGAGAAGGTGTTTGAAAGCTAGGAGCGATTCCAGATCATCTTCATCCTGCAAACCTGGGTCTAGCCCACGACGCCCGCCTGTGCGCCGCTTCTACACTAGTCGTGATCGGCCCACGGTTCCGCCCCAATAAGCATGTCCATCGATTTAGCCAATTTCATCTGCTTGAGCACTTCCAGCTCTTTCTGAAGCTGCTCCCAGCGACGTCGATTTCTCTTCGTAGTAATCGGGGCATTCGGATCGGCATAGTAGTTCAGAATGTCACGCTGCAGTCCTGGAGGCACCAACCGGTCGGGCTTCGACGTGATCAAATGCAGAAGTTCGGCATAGGTCTGGTCGGTGAGGCCATAGGCTCCCGGCTTGGTCCATTCTCCGGTATCAAGATCGCGGTTCGGTAGGCGTAGCGGGATCTCAGGAAGCAATCGCAGCTTGTCGAGCCTTGCACAATAAATGTCGATGGTATGGTTCACGCTGCGGACGTACATCTGCTCCGTTTCCGAGTTTGGAGCGTGAATTTTGAGGTACGCAATGGAACCGATGGGAGGCAAAATCCGGATCACGATTGCCAGTACGTGTTCGCCAAATCCCGGTGGACGATAAGCGTGCGACCAGTACGGCCGATAGGCAGCCTGCTCCAAATGGTGCTCAAAAATCTGGAAAGACTCAGTGGGATCGTCCTTGGGAAAATCATCGCGGTGAATGACGACCTCGGATTTGGCGAAGATGGGAATAAAGGAGCGAACCGAACCGCGATAGCTCCTGATTCCAGCGCGTGTGGTCTTACCCAATACCTTCGTGAGTTTCAGTCCGTATGTTTCCAGGAAGGCGCGCTCCAGCAGCGTGCGCGGTACTTTCAAACCGATGTAGCGAAGATAAGAATCCGGCGCGAAGCGATAATACGAAATCTGATCGACGTCGAAGGAAAACTCGGTGGCAACAAAAGCATGACGGTCGTCCTGATAGGTCACCAGGGGTCCATATTTTTTCGCCAATTTGGGATATTCAATTGCAGTCGCCGGATTCATCGCCTCTGCGTGGCCGATGGAATCTGCCACATAATGAGACAGTGCGCCAATGGCGAAGGCATACTCGTCAACATTGCGCGCATTGCGGAGAAGGCTGCTGACGAAATCGCCGGTCCGAACGTAGTGCGTCAGGTCGCTGAAGAACTGGTTGGCAAAGGGATAATAGCCCGCGTCCTGGATGGCGCATCCGCCATAAGCATAAGCGTGTGCGATTTCCAACTGGCTTTCGGTCGTCCCTGGATAGCGGCTCAGCAGCAGGGGCCGAATCGAATTGTTCCACGCCAGATCAATGATCGCTTGATGGGTCAACACCGAATATCCCGAGCAGCATTGCGGAATTCCACAGACGAGCACCAATACCATCAGGAACACAGCGCACCTGCTCCATGGCATGCACTGCAGCGCATTCGTCAGGTTTCGAAGACACCTCCGTTCTCGCATTTCGCCTTTTGATCCCGCCGAAGGACGGCTTCTTATTGAGAGTGTCTTCCCGAGGATTGAGTTGGATAACTTTGCCCTTCGGAGCAGCGAAATCACCCTTCCGCAATCGAGAGATGGAGGGACCGCGTGCGACGCACAACGTTCAAACCGCACACTACGTGGGTCTCGGTACGGCGCGTACCTCATCCGCCGCCCGCTCGGCCACCTTTTGCACAGCCTGCTCAACTGCCGAAGAGAGCCCTACGCCCGCCGCAAAGTTTTCCCCCTCGATGCCGTACACCACAAGGTGAGGAGGCAGTTGGTCCAGAGAACGGGCCAGTTCGACGGCTTCGGCCACACTGAACGCATGGGTGGAATAATGGAAGAACCCGGTTGGCACCGGCGCCTTCCGCGCGTCGAGACGATGGATCGTACCAGAGGGCGCGGCAGAACGAACTGCATCAACCAGTATTACCCAGTTCGCACCTTGCCATGCTTGGATCAAGGCGACTCCCTCGCCGCTTTCTTCGAGGACAGTGACACTGTTAGACAGTAGAGTTCGAAGACGACGGGCGACGGTGATTCCGGCTCCGTCATCGCGGCGATATTCGTTGCCAACACCGATGATCACGATCCGGTGCTGTAAGGTGTTCATTCGGGCTCAATCTGCAATTTGAGGAAATGTGTGGAGCACGAGATGCAAGGATCGTAATTGCGTACCGCCTGCTCGCACTTCCATTGCAGCTGGTCCTTTTGTATCAGGAGATGGCCTTGGACGAACTGACGGAGGTCGTTCTCGATGGTCTTCAGGTTCTGTGAGGTGGGCGGAACGATCCTGGCATCCATGATGAGGCCGCGGTCGTCGAGGCGATAGCGGTGATAGCAGATTCCGCGTGGCGCCTCAGTGCAGCCGTAACCGGTGCTGACGCGTGGTTCAACATTGACCGCAGGTTGGTCGGGCATCTGGTAATGCTCGATGATGCGCAATGCCTCATCGCAGGCATACACCATTTCCACGCTGCGCACGATTATGCTTAGGAAGGGATTGCGGCACACCGGCCCCAAGCCCGCGCTGCGAGCCGCTTCCTGCGCAACAGGTGAGAGCTTGTCGAAGTTCAGGTTATAACGCGCCAGAGGACCGACAAAGTAGGCCTCCCGCTCCTTGAGGTGCGATTGCAGCGCAGTGGAATGAGCGACGTGTTCCTCGACGAAGTGCAGGTCGTACTCGCGAACCGCAATGTCCAGCCCTCTGTTGGAGACCAGCCGACCCTCGTTAAAGGGATATTCATCAGGATGGCGCAGGGCAACGAATTCGTAGTCGCGTTCGAACTCAGGAAACGTAAAGGTAGCCACCCAGCGCACAGTCTGCAGGGCGGCTTCGCGTGCCCACTTCAGCTCTTCGGCTAGCGCCGAGAAGTCTCTCTTATGCGGCACCTTGTAGAAGCCGCCCACGCGCACATTGATGGGGTGGATTTCGCGGCCCCCGAGTACGCGTACGATCTCGTTGCCAGCTTTTTTGAGACGCAGACCACGCTTGACTTCGTCCGGGTGGTCTTTGGCCATGCGGATGGCGTCTTCGTAACCGAGAAAGTCAGGCGCGTGCAGTAAATAGACATGCAGGGCGTGGCTCTCGATCCATTCACCGCAGTAGATTAACCTTCGCAGGTCGCGGATAGGGCCGGTTATCTTGATCCCACATGCGTCTTCGATGGCATGACATGCGCTCATCTGATACGCAATCGGGCAGATACCGCAGATGCGGGCGGTGATGTCGGGCACCTCATAGAACTTTCTACCACGGAGAAATGCTTCGAAGAAGCGTGGCGGCTCAAATATCTTGAACTTTACGTCCGTCACCTGCTGGCCTTTGATCTTCACCAACAGGGCGCCTTCACCTTCGACCCGCGCGAGGTAGTCGACTTTGATGGTCCTACTTTTCATGCGCTTCGCTCTCTTTGCGGAAAGGCTCAGCGTAAGCATTGAACCCGCGGAAGGCCCGCATTAGATCTCGCTCGCTTACCCCTAGCCCACTCCACCACGCGCTAAGCGCCTCGGTGTTCGGCGTTTCCTTCGGCCCGAAGCATCCATAACAGCCACGTGCGTATCTGGGGCACAGAGCGCCGCAGCCAATCTGAGTCACCGGACCGAGACACGGCGTGCCATGCGCGACCATCACACAGACCGTACCGCCCTGTTTACATTCGACACAAACACTGTGTGGCGGGGTGTTGGGTTTTCGGCCATTCAAAAACGCGCTAATCACTTCAACCAACTGATGCTTGTTGATGGGGCAGCCGCGCAGTTCGAAATCAACGAACACATGGTCCGTAATCGGAGTAGATTTCTTGAGGGTTTCGATGTAGTCGGGCCTGGCGTACACGATGGAAATGAATTCCTTCACATCCTTGAAATTGCGCAGCGCCTGGATACCGCCGGCGGTTGCGCAGGCGCCAATTGTCACCAGGTATTTTGAGGAACGGCGGATGCCATGGATCCGTTCGGCATCATGCGGCGTGGTGATGGAACCCTCCACCAGCGAAAGATCATAAGGACCTTTGACGACGGCCCGCGAGGCCTCGGGAAAATTCGCGATCTCTACCGCGTCGGCAATCGCAAGCAGTTCGTCCTCGCAATCCAGCAGGCTCAACTGGCAGCCGTCGCAGGAGGAGAACTTCCAGACCGCGAGTTTAGGTTTACGCAAAGCCATATCAGATCTCCGACTTGCCCAGGATTGCCGCCAGCTGAGGAAACGCAAATACCGGACCGTCCTTGCAGACGAAGGTGGGGCCGTACTGGCAGTGGCCGCAAAAGCCAATGCCGCATTTCATGTTGCGCTCCGCTGACAGGTAGGTGCGCTCAGGCGCCACGCCGCGCTTCAGCAGCTCCATCACCGTGAAGCGCATCATGACCTCGGGTCCGCAAACCATGGCGAAGGTATTGGAAGGATCGAAAGGAGCCCGTGGAATCATGGTTGTCACCACGCCGACGTTGCCACGCCAGGTGCTGGCTGCCCGATCGACAGTGACCTGGATTTCCAGATCGAACTTGCCGCGCCACTGTTCCAGTTCGTGACGGTACAGCATGTCCTCGGGAGTGCGCGTGCCATATAGCAGAACGATTTTGTGAAACTTCTCCCGTTCCGCCATCAGGCGGTAGAGCGCGGGCCGCAAGGGGGCCAGCCCGATTCCGCCCGCCACGATCACCACGTCTCGGCCAGCCGCTTCTTCTACCGGCCAATGGCTCCCGAAAGGTCCGCGAATTCCCATGGCCTCGCCACGCTTGAGCCGCCGCATGGCTTTGGTGACCGTGCCGACCACGCGGGTAGTGTGCTTGAGCAAAGGAACGTCGTCGGGATCGCTGCTGATCGAAATGGGCACTTCTCCCACGCCGAAGACGTAGAGCATATTGAACTGGCCCGGCGCAAAGGAAAATGCCAGCCGCGAATCTTCCGGAAGAATCTCGAGCGTGAAGGTGTCGTCGGTCTCCTGCCTCACGCGCTGGATGCGGTAAGGCACGGGCAGCATTGGGTCTGCAGCCGGAGCTGCGGGCACAACTTCGGCCTGCTCAAGCATGTTTGCCATACATATCCAACAACTGCAATCGGGTTGCTTCCAGGCGACCGGTTGCTACTTGCATGAACCGTTTGTATATCTCGTAACCAAGGTCATGGTCCTCGTCGCACTTGGCGCGAAGACACTTGCCGTCAAAGGCCAGAGCATGGGTAGACTGCTGCACTCTCGCATCAAAACGCCAGCGATACGGGGGGAACAGCCACGACCAACCCAGTACTTCGCCGCTGCCAACGGTCAGGATCGTTGTCAGGCCGTTCTGCGGAATCACGAACTGCACAGATACCAGACCCTCACGAATCAGGAAAAAGTGCTCTGCCGTATCCCCCTCGTGGAAGATGACATCTCCTTCGGCGAAGCGGACGTTCCTGGAACATCCGGCGATCAAACGGATGTGTTGCTCCTCCATCCCATGGAAGAACGGGTGCTGCCTGAGAATTGGTTCTAGGGTTTGAATCATGCCGAGTCCTTGCTTTGGTCTGGTGGCGCTTTGACGGAATCGCTCTCGCGGATAGCACCAGTCTCGACCGTAATATCAATTCCCACCGGACACCACGTGATGCAACGGCCACAACCTACACAGCCGGAAACACCGAACTGGTCAATCCACGTGGCCAGCTTGTGAGTCATCCACTGGCGATAGCGCGATCTTGGAGTGGCGCGCACGCTTCCGCCGTGGATGTATGAAAAGTCCACCGTGAAGCACGAATCCCATCGCTGCCAGCGTTCAGCGTGTTCGCCGGTCAGGTCGGTCACGTCTTCCACGGTGGTACAGAAACAAGTGGGACATACCATCGTGCAGTTCGCGCAAGACAGACAGCGCTCCGTCACCTTGTCCCACTGGGGATGCTCGTAGTTGCGGTAGAGAAGTTCCTTGATTCCACGCGTGTCCAATCGGCGTCCCATGTGACGCGTAGTATCGTCGAGGACGTGGTCAGCGTGTTGCCTGTCGGCTTCGTTGGCTGGTTGATGCGGGACAGCCGACAGGACCTCGACGCCACGCTCTGATGCCACTTCCACCAGAAAATAGTGACGGCCGTCGTGCAGCAACTCGGTGAGGGCGAGATCGAAGCCAGAGGTTGCCTTCGGTCCGGTATTCATGGAAGCGCAGAAGCAGGTGCCGCCAGCTTGCCCGCAATTGACCGCCAGGAGAAATAGGTTTTCGCGGTGTGCTTTGTAGCCAGGATCAACGAATTGTCCGTCGAGAAAAACTTTGTCCTGGACTGTGATGGCACTGAGTTCACAGGCACGCACGCCGAAGAAGGCGTATTTTGGTGCGGTGTCCTCTTCCGGCAGGATCCGCAAGCCCTTCCCGTTTCGCGCTGCTTGCCACAATCGCCGAGGGAGTGGATATAGGAATTTTTTCCAGGAGTGTGGACCAACAGCGTATCCGAAGATGGCGTTGTCGTCGCGGCGTTGCAGACGATACGTTCCGCCAGCCTGTTCGTCCGTCCAACCGACTGGCATGTCAGCAGTCGAATTCAGGTGATCGTAAACAATCGCACCTTCGCGAAGGGTTGGTCCAACAACCTTATAGCCTTTGGCAACCAACGCCTTAAGCAGTTGCTCGAGGTGATCGCGTTCGACAACAACGGTTTCCCCAACCCGCAACAACCCTTTACTCATGGCTCAGGTGTTCCGACGAACAAACCTTCATCTTCAGGTTAGAGAATCGTCTCTTGGGTGTCGGTGACGTGGGTCACGCTTGCGCAGTAGGTTAGGCGCGCGAGCCCGAGCGCGCTACGAACTTGGAGAAGGAAGTGAGATTCCTCTTAGAATTTGGGAAAGCGCGGATTCCTCGGTGAGACCAGCCAGATTTACTTGCTGGCCGTATTTCCGGCCGCTACCGGCTCCGGTAATGGCCATACCACGGACATGAGCCACGCAACCAAAATCCCGACGACGCAACCGAAGAGCACCTCGCTCATACGACCCACTCCCGCTATGAAACCATGTTTTCGAGAGTGGTATTCCAGCCCGGCAGAGATGACGAATGCCGCACTTATCGGCGCCTGTCGCCACATGGTTTGAATCCGCACAACATACGACGAGAGCAAAACCGTCACCGCCATGGCCAGCGGCAGGGTTATCAGTCTCTCGCCTCCGATGGCAATGAACAACAGTCCAACGGCACAGCCTACCATCGTGTTTATGATTCGCGAGCGAAAGAACGCCAGAGCTTGCTTCATCAACGGATCGCTAGTGGCAACCATGGAACTGATCGCCCAGACCGGGTTAGCCTTAGCCATCATGTGAACACAGACCCAGAGTATTCCGGTCGCAAAGAAAATGCTCACCGCATAATGGATACCGTGCATGTCGCCCTTGATGAGCCGGTCTAGAACTTTCATGCCTTGACTCGCCCGCCATTCCTGGTGATCTTTCTTATCAGCATGGAGTGATTCTAGCTTCATCGCGCTGAAACCGTAAGCGATAAAATCGCCTCCCTTCGGCAGTACAAGCTGGCGGACGGCGGGCGCAACCCGGAAACCATCCCGAGTCAGGTCTTGCCAGAGTGACTTGTGGACGCACTGTGTGGCGCAGCATCGCTCTGGTTGGAGTTATTCGCTGCTCGCACAGATTTCAGGTGTACGCTCTTGCGACGATGAGAAGCTGGCGGACGAAGCTCAGCCTGCACCTTACGCTCCGCGGCACGGGGATCGTTATCGTAATTCGGATCGAACATCGCGATTACGGCGATGGCGCGACTACGATAATGTTTAGCCCACTGGCTCTGGATGAGTGTGCTTTGCACAAGTTTCCAGTGATCGGTCGCTGGTTCCGTAGCGCTCACGGGCTGGAAGGAC
Organism: uncultured Acidobacteriaceae bacterium; assembly: GCA_963755865.1. Taxonomy (GTDB): domain Bacteria; phylum Acidobacteriota; class Terriglobia; order Terriglobales; family Acidobacteriaceae; genus Bog-257. Next base: position 252,251 of record CAVWLY010000030.1, read on the forward strand.
TCGCGGTAGCTGCCGTCATCATTTATCGCGGCGAGAAACTGGGTGAATTCCTCAAGATTTACGCCCATCTGAAAGACAAGCTGGCTTAACGCCATCTGCTGCGACGCAGTTAGCTGGTCGAAGAAGCGGCAGTAGGCCCGCGCATTGTAGGTCGCTTGAATGGCAGAGATGCGCAACAGCTTGATGGCGTCGTCTTCGGTTATTTGCGGCGACAGGGCGTGGCTCCTGATCTTCTTGCGAAAGTTTTTCTTCTTCCATGTGGCCAGATCGCGATCGAACTGGTCGAGGATGCTTTGAAGCCTTGCCGAGTCAAGCCCAGCGGCCTGCCACAGTTGGCCCGTGGAGGGCTCAACGAATGGATGGGAATTGAGCGGATCACGCTGTGGGTGCTCAGTCGCCGGAACATCAAGACCAAATCCCGCACCAATAAGCGGGCGGCTGGTTTTCGGGTCGGGATAGGCCGCCAGGACCCAACCTTCATGGCGGCTGTCGCGAAGGACACTCATTAAGCTGTTCAAGCTGAACTTGATGTCGGAATCCTTGAAGTCGAAAAGCGGAGCAGGCTTTTCCTCTGGCGTCTTTGGTGACGTCAGCACGACGGATGGCGACGCTTGCGGCTGTTCCTGGGTCGCGTTTGGCGCCTGCGCGACCACCCGACCGGGAACCGCTATCGAGAGTATCGCCAGTAAAACGTAATGTCCCGCGAACCTCATCTTCCGTGGCACTTGCTCATCTAGTTTTGGGCACTATGGAAATACACGATACCCGAAAATGATCGCGTTAGGAATAGACGCATTCGTCGAACCGATCCGAAGAAGCGGGACCGTTTCCGCCTTCGCATGAGACAAGGGAAGAGATACGATGGAACGCGCGACTTGATGTGTATCGATCTGCGCCGATTGATCGAAAGAACCTGTCGCATAAGCCTGAAACCCCTCGCGTCACGCGCCTACCGTATCAAAGAAATCCGTGTCAATCCGCGATGATTCGTTTTGGTCGGTTGCAACCCGTAGCTCAATTCACCCACGGCGGCGTCGAGTCGCCATTTTTCTTGCGCACGTCGCGAGTACTGGGATCGCGGAAGTTGCCGTGTTCGTCGAAGTAGTCATCGTGGCGATAGTCGCTGCGATCGTGCTTCCGCATGTAGACCTCGAACTTGCGCGCCGCGCGTTTGCGCTTCCAGCGGTAATAGGAGTTCCGCAACCCGAAAGCTCGCTCGGAGGTGGCGTAGCCGAAACCGCGGCGAGGGATGAACTTCAGCCAGATGTATCCGAAGAGTAGGCCTCCCATGTGGGCCATGTAAGCCGTCGATTGGCCGGCCTGCTGCGACGAGGAGAGCGTCAGGTAAACCTCGATAAAGATTAGTCCGATGATGAAGTACTTGGCTTTGATAAGAAAAGGGAAGGGAAACAGCATGATCTCCGAATCGGCATGCAGAATTCCAAAGGCGAGCAGCAGACCGAAGATGGCGCCGGACGCGCCTACTGTGGGCACTACCGGGCTAGCGCCGAGTAGTCCTGTAAAGGCGACGACAACCGTGGTGAGCGCAGCCCCAACTGCACAGAAAAAGTAAAACTGTAAGAACAGGCTGTAGCCCCAATCCCGTTCCAGTTGCGCGCCAAACATCCACAGCGCCAGCATATTGAACAGAATGTGCCACAGCCCCGCGTGCAGAAACGCGTAAGTTCCCAACTGCCAGATCCACCCCCGAAATACAACTAGCGCAGGCACAAGACCAAAATGTATTTGGATCCAACGTTCCGCACCGGGTCCATTGAAAACCCCAAGCAAAGCGGTCAGCAGGAACACTGCTCCATTAGCAATGAGTAGTTGCTTCACCGCGCGCGTGAAGGGCGGGAAACTCAAGGACATGCTGGACGAGCCGCGTGGCATGACTTACTCCGTTCTTAGCATCGCCGGCGCTTAGCGTTCCGGCAGCGGTACAATCGCCAAGCTGCGATGGCCCTTGGCATCGAGGGCACGTACAGCAAAGATTACATTGTCCTTGGAGAGCGGCAAAGTGTCCTTGGTGACATTACCCACCGATTTAACATGTTGCCAGTCGGGTGCCGTCGTGTCGCGCCACAGGACTTCGTATCCGGTAGCCAATCCACCGGGTGAAGGCTCCCAGGCCAATGTGGAATCATTCTGCAACTCCTTGGTTAGCAGTCGCACATTGGCTGGCGGCGCCGGGGCAGATGCCAGCGACGCCAAGGTTGCGGCATTCAGACGCGCGACATTCGCGGTGTAACCATAGTCCACGAATTTCGGCAGATCACCGTATTCGATGCCATTCTCGGTGCGCACATTTTGGTGCTGATGGTTGTAGTTCTCGCGAAATTCAGTAAGGCGCACGGCGGCGAACCCTTGTGCGTTAAACGAAAAATGATCTCCACCGCGTAGATAGCGATCGTGCCGGAAAACCAGCAAAGGACTAAAGAGAGTCGGGGACATGTATTCTCGAGCCACTGAGGCGACATAGCGCCCGAGTTGCCGCGAAGGGCCGTCGCTCTCCCCTCCAAGCGAACGAATCAGATGCAGCTCTTTGTCCGTCGCCGTCGTGGGGATACCCTCGGAAAAGACGCGCACGACATGCGGATCCCGCAAGGTGTCTCCTGGAGTCCGGTCTCCGCCGACGATATCGTTGTTCAACACTGCCTCAAGGTCCCAGCCTGCCGCCTTGGCCATCTTGGCGAAGTGAGCGCTGCCGTATAACCCTTGCTCCTCTCCAGCCACGGTCAGAAAGATGATGGTGGCCGGAAAACGATGCTTGCTGAGCACCCGAGCGCACTCCAAACTAACCGCGGTACCGCTGGCATCGTCATTCGCGCCCGGGGCAAGTCCCTGGGCATCGTTGGTCTCACTGTTACGCGAATCGTAATGGCCACTCACCACGTAGATGCGGCCGGCATTTGCGGGATCGGTGCCCCGCAGAACCGCATAGACATTGGTTATTTTCGTGGGTGTTGGAACTCGCGGTCCAGGCTCTTGCGTGAACTCGTCTGTCTTCACCTCCAGGCAGCCGCCGCAACCTTCGGAGTAACGTTCGAATTCGCTCTGGAGCCAATCTGCAGCAGCAGTCGCACCTTTTCCACTGGATGCGGGCATATCTGACGAGAGTGTCTGGCGGGTGCCAAAGCTGACTAACTTCTCGACGGTTTGTTGGATGCGTTGGGCCGAGACGTCGCGCAGGGCCGCGGTGATCTGTGGGTCAGGGGTGGCAGGGGGGATGTGGTTCGACTGCTGGGAAAAAAGAGCAACCGCCAGGACAATCGTCAGCATCAAAACCGCGATTCCATTTAGGATCGAATTGTGAATGAACATCGGAACTCCAGGAACGTAAGGAAGGCTTAGGCGTCCATCACTTGACGCTGCCGCAAAGAGATTCTAAATATAAATGCATGACGGCGTGGATGTAATTCTGACGGCGCGGTGAAATCGAGAACGGGAGACCAATCATCATGGTTATTTGTCCTGAATGTGAGAGCGATCTGGATATCGAAGAAGACGAGGTAGACGAGGGAGAAATCGTTTCGTGTCCTGAATGCGGGACAGATTTTGAAGTGGTGGCCGTGGAGCCTCTTGAACTGACTCGCGTCGAGGATGAGGACGAGGACGAAGACGAGGACGAGGAGGAAGAGGAGGACGGTGATTACTGAGTTGTATAGGCGCATTATCCCTAGGAGTGGAATGGTTGCCGGTGGTGTTTTCCTTCTCTTCCTGGTTCCTGTGGCTGGCTTCGGGCTTCGCTCGGTCCAGCCAGCTTTTCAATTGCTTCAATCTGCTGCGCAGGCCCCGAAAAATGACTATGCTCTGATTTACGGCACAGTGTGGGGAGCGGACGAACATCCCCAGGCGGGTGTTCCCATTACCATTCGGCGGGCTTCCGGCAAGAAGGCGAAGTGGGAGCTGGTATCCGATAGCCGCGGTGAATTTGCCCAACGGGTTCCAACTGGAGTTCAGGATTACATAATCGAAGCCGACATCAAGACGCCTAAGGGCCAGCCCAAGCCTGCAATCACGGTCCACATCGACGATAATGAGCGGAAGGATGTTAGTCTGCATCTGAGCAAGTAGACACTCTCGTAAATACTGCCGAGAGGAGACCGCATGAAGAAGGCACTTGGGACGGTCGCGGTACTGCTGATTGCAGCAAGCTGTGTCGCCTGGCAATTAACGCTGCCCATGGGAGGGTCGGGATCTTCGTCTTCAGACAGCCATAAGGCAACTCCCGTGACCACTCGCACTCTTACTGGCATGGTTCTCGACAAGAGCAACGACGCTCCCGTGAGTAATGCCGTGGTTTATTTAAAGAACACGAAGTCACTCGCAGTGAAGACTGTCATCGCCGGGAACGACGGCAGCTACCGTTTCCCTGAACTGTCACCCAATGTGGATTATGAGGTATATGCACAGCGCGAGGGAAAAAAGAGCGACACAAAGGTTTTGAGCCAGTTTGACGATCGTCGGAAAGCCAATATCGTTTTGCGCATCAATATGAACAAGTAGGAAGTGAAGACATTAGCTCCCAAAATCAAAGGCCGCCATCTCTGGCGGCCTTTTGCACTTCCAATCTATTCAAACTAGTTGTTCTCGTTGCTGGCGCGCTTCCACGACATGAATTCGCCAATCGTCGAGCCAGATCCGGAAGAGGTAGCCGCGGGAGCCTTGTAAGCCTCGACATCATGGCGCGTCGCTTCTTCGCCACCCACCGCGCGAATGCTGAGTCCCACTTTCTTTTCGGCAGGGTTCATCTTAATAATCTTGAAATCAAACTCCTGACCGGGTTCCAGCTTGGTGGGAGCGCCGTGAGCGTCCGCTGCCTCAGAGTTGTGGCATAAACCTTCAACCCCATCGGCAATTTCGACGAAGGCACCAAAGCTAGCCAGCCGCAGAACCTTGCCGTGAATAACATCACCGACGCGGTGCTGCTCGAAGAAGGTGTCCCAAACATCGGGCTGAAGTTGCTTGACGCCCAAGGAGAGGCGTCGCTGGTCTGGCTCGATTGCCAGCACGATCGCTTTCACCTTGTCGCCCTTCTTCAGCACCTCGGAGGGATGCTTCACTCGCTTGGTCCAGCTCAGATTGCTCACATGGACCAGTCCATCGATTCCGTCTTCGATTTCGATGAACGCGCCGAAATCGGTCAGGTTGCGGACTTTGCCTTCCACTACCGCTCCCACCGGGAACTTCTCATGCAAACTTTCCCAAGGATTCGTTTCCAGTTGCTTCAGGCCTAAACTGATGCGGCGCTCCTGCGGGTTTACGTTCAGCACCACGGCTTCAACCTGGTCGGCGATATTGACCAGCTTTGAAGGGTGCTTCATTCGCTTGGACCAAGTCATCTCGCTGACGTGCACCAGCCCTTCGATGCCTTGCTCCAACTCAACGAAGGCGCCGTAGTCGGTCACGCTAATCACGCGACCACGAACGTGCGCCCCGATAGGGTAACGTTCCGCCGCGTCGAGCCACGGGTCGGGCGTGAGTTGCTTAAAGCCCAGGGACACGCGCTGTTTCTCGCGGTCGAACTTCAACACCTTCACCTGGATTTGATCGCCCACCTGCACCAGATCGCGCGGGTGTGTGAGGCGGCCCCACGACATATCCGTGATGTGTAATAGACCGTCAATGCCTCCCAAGTCAACGAAGGCACCGTAGTCGGTCAGGTTCTTGACCGTCCCGGTGAGAATTCCATCTTCGTGCAACTGCTCCAGCGTCTTACCGCGCTTTTCGGACTGTTCCTCTTCCAACAGCTGCTTGCGCGACGCGACGATGTTGCCGCGCTTCTTGTTCAGCTTGATGATGCGGACATCGATCTCATGGCCCTTCAGACCGTCGAGGTTGCGCACTGGGCGCAGATCCACCTGCGAACCGGGAAGGAAGGCGCGAGCGCCCAGGATGTCAACCGTCAGCCCTCCCTTGATGCGATCGATGACGCGTGCCTTGACCGAAGCCTTGTCATTGTACGCCTTCTCAATCTCGTCCCAGGCGTGCAACCGCTGCGCCTTCTCGTGGGAGAGGTTGATGTAGCCTTCCTCAGTGTGGCCGGGCTCGCGCATGACGGCGATCTCATCGCCACGCTTCACCGTGACATTGCCCTCGTGGTCGGTAAATTCCGCGACCGGAACAACGCCTTCGGACTTGTAGCCAATGTCCACGACTACGTACTGCGCCGTCACCTTCAGCACCGTGCCGGTAACAATCTGCTCTTCGTTCAGCGCGGCTTCGGTTTGAGCTTGTTCCTGCTCGAAGGTTTCGAGGGCGGTGGCAAAATCTTCCATCGTGGGCTCTTTTTCAGGGCGAGGAGCGGCTGCAACTGCCGGTTGGGGGCTGGGCTCAGGTACAGGTTCGACCTGAGGCTGAGCAGCAGCGCTGGTCTCAGAAACTTGTTCCACGTGAGGCTGGGGAGGCTGAATGGTCTCCGATGCCTGCTGGGTTAGCGGCTGCTCGGGAGCGCCGGAGTCTTCGGTTTGGGTAGAGGGAGCGTTGTGGGTTTCTTCGAAAGACATGTGGTTGCGTTTGTACACTCGCACGCTTCAAAAACGCGCTGAGAGCCTTAAAAAAAAACGGACTGCTGGTTTGAATCTTCAGGTGTGATTGCCCGCTTACAGCGGGTTTGGACAACCCAGCGGCCGGATCCTATGGAGCGAGCTCTGCTTCCATGGAACTTATTCGAATATAACAACCGTGCGGAGCAGTGTCAAACGTCTAAGTTCAATATTCGCATTGATTTTACAAGCTTTTTTAGAATTTTTAACGTCCGCGTCAAGTCCGTTGGACACAGGGCAATGTGACAGCGATACGCGAACCGTTGGGGATGCTGAGACGGTTTGTTACCCTGCTGAGGATATGGATTATCTGTGGACTCCCTGGCGTTACCGCTATATCACCGCTGGTGCGACGCCTGCCTGCATCTTTTGCGAGCTGCTGCGCTCGGGCGATGACGAGAAGTCGCTGATTGTGTATCGCGGTGAGCATAACTTCGTCATCCTAAACGCGTTTCCGTATACCTCTGGCCACTCGATGATCGTGCCGTACGAGCACCTCAACCGGCTGCACAACCTACCGCCGCCGGCTGCGAGCGAGATGATGGCCCTTTCCCAGCGCTTGGAAACAGCCCTCATCGAGCTTTATCGCCCTGACGGCGTCAATGTTGGCATGAATATTGGAAAAGCTGCCGGCGCTGGCATCGCCGACCATATCCATATGCACGTTCTGCCTCGCTGGGTGGCTGATGCGAACTTTATGACCGTGGTAGGCGAAACTCGCGTGCTGCCGGAATTGCTGGAAACCACTTACCGCCGGATGAAGGAAAAGTTCTAGGCAGCCATGGCAGGGAAGCCTCTGACAGGCAGCGTCGCGGCCCTTCGTTTCTATCTCCTGTCTCGAAGCAGAACCTAGCCCAAGCGGCGCACTGACCTCTTTGCTAGTTGGTAACCTGCCTCGTTTCAACGAACCCTGCTCTCCGGTAAAATCCGGTCAGGTCATGAGCATTGCAACGGAAACCAAGCTCCTGTCGTTCAGTGAAGCCCGACAGACTGTTGAGCAGAACGCTTTGACGCTATCTCCGACGCAGCCCGAGATGTTACCGCTAATTGAAGCTCTCGGACTTGTGCTTGCCGAAGACTTGCGAGCCGATCGTGATTTCCCGCCGTTCCCCCGCTCCACCCGCGATGGTTATGCGGTAAGGGCCGCAGATATCGCAACGCCACCAGCGCGCCTGCATTGCGTCGCGGAGATTAGAGCCGGAGCAACAAAAGAGCAAAGTGCGATCAAGATTGCCGCCGGAGAAACGGCCGAGATCATGACCGGCGCACCGGTACCCGAGGGCGCCGATGCCGTCGTGATGGTCGAATACGCTGAGAGGGACGGCGCTGTAGCGATTGTCCAGCGCTCGGTGCGAGCCGGCGAAAACGTAGTATCGGCCGGATCCGAAGCTCGCAAAGATGCAACCATGGTCATGCGGGGTACGCGCGTGAACCATACCGTTGTAGCCATCGCTGCCGCCGTCGGACGCGCAGAGGTCGCGGCCTATCGCCGCCCACGGGTCGCTATCCTCGCCACTGGCGACGAACTGGTAGACGTCAATCTGCCGCCCGGGCCGAACGAGATTCGTAACTCCAACAGCTACTCGCTGGCCGCGCAAGTTTACGCCGCCGGTGGTGATCCGGTTATTCTGCCAGTCGCGTCAGACAGTGCTGATGAGTTGGCACTACTTTTGCGCAAAGGCTTCGAATCGGACCTGCTGCTGATCAGCGGCGGAGTTTCCATGGGCAAGTACGACTTGGTCGAACAGGTCCTGGCTTCGTTCGACGCTCGATTCTTATTCACAGGCGTTCGCATCCAGCCGGGAAAGCCAGTGGTATTCGGCGAGGTTGTGCTTCACGGCCGCACCACACCGTTTTTTGGGCTGCCGGGAAATCCCGTCTCGACGATGGTCACGTTTCAACTCTTTGCTCGCCCGGTACTCGACGCGCTCTCGGGCGCGAAGCCCCAGCCGTTGCCGTTTGCGCAAGCCAGCATAAAAGCAGAGTTCACGACGAAGACAGGACTGACGCGATTTCTTCCGGCAAAGCTGGGCGGCACGCATGAGCGACCCGAGGTGGAACTCGTGCGCTGGCAAGGTTCAGGAGACTTGATGGCAGTCTCCAGCTCGAACTGCTACATTGTGGTACCGCCCGACCGTGAGCGGTTCGCTGCCGGAGAAGCAATGACTGTTCTGCTGTTCTGAATTCACGCGATGGCAAAACGCAACGACAAGTCGAAGAAGCTGTCGCACTACGATTCTGCCGGCCATGCGTCGATGGTGGATGTCTCGGACAAGCAACCCACTCCGCGCGAAGCCGAGGCCCGGGCTTTCGTGGCGATGAGTCGGGCGGTCATACGGGCGCTGCCAAAAAATCCCAAGGGTGATCCTCTGGAAGTCGCGCGAGTGGCCGGTATTATGGCGGCCAAGCGGACGGCGGAGCTTATCCCGATGTGTCACCCGCTTCCGTTGAGTAAAGTCGACGTGCAGATTGAGGTGGGTAAGAACGGAGTCGCCATTCGCAGCCTCGCACGCACCACTGCTGTCACCGGTGTCGAAATGGAGGCCCTGGTTGCAGCGTCGGTCGCGGCGCTCACGGTTTACGATATGTGCAAAGCGCTGGACAAAGGCATCAAGATCCGGGAAATAATGCTGGTGCGCAAATCGGGCGGGAAAAGTGGCGACTACCAGCGCGACGCATCCAAGTCGAGATAAGGAATTATGAGAACTGCCGCTGTCCTGACCGTCAGTGACTCTTCAGCGCGCGGCGAACGCGCCGATCGCTCCGGACCAGCCACCGCCGAACTGCTTCGGCAGGAGGGGTTCGACGTCGTCCATCAGGAGATTATTCCCGACGATCAGCCGACGATCGAAGCTTCATTGGTTCGCCTGAGTGAACAAGTCCAATTGGTCGTGACCACGGGCGGAACGGGCATTGCAGATCGCGACGTTACGCCTGAGGCGACACGCGCTGTGTGTGCAAAGTTGATAGACGGTATTCCCGAGAAGATGCGCGCTGAAGGCCGGACCAATACTGCTTATGCGGTCTTGAGTCGCGGCATTTGCGGCGTGCGCGGCCAGACCCTCATTCTCAACCTGCCAGGTAGTCCTACCGGTGCATCGGAGTCGCTGCTGGCCGTGATCGACATTCTGCCTCACGCGCTCGATCTACTGGCGGGTAGAACCGTGCATGACGATGCCCATCCGCAACACGACAAGTAGGTTCATGCATCCATCCCTCTGCCCCCCTGCGTACAATAGCTCTCTTGCTGTCCCAAGAGTTACCTGAGGAAAGACTTGGATCCTGTCACTCATTTTCTGACCGGCGGCTGCCTGGGACGCGCCGGCTTCAATCGGAAGAGCGCGCTGGCCACCGTGACCATGGTGCTGGCAGCTGAGGCTGCCGACATCGATGTGTTGTGGGCGCTCAAGGGCTCCATCGCAGGCCTCCAGCATCACCGCGGTATCACTCACAGCTTCGTGGGTGTGCCTTTCATTGCCGCGGCGGTCTTGCTTCTCGTGTATCTGTGTCACCGGCTGAAGGTGCGGCTGCGCCCTCCCCCTGCCCGCCCGCCCGAGGCTCCGCCGCTGTTACCAATCCGTTGGGGATTTCTCTATTTCTGTGCGGTCGTGGCCGCACTCAGCCATTTGCTGCTGGATTACACCACCGCATACGGCATTCGCCTGTTCGAGCCGTTTAATTTTCGCTGGTACTCCTGGGACATCGTGTACATTGTCGAGCCTCTGATGCTGCTGGCGCTTGTCGCCGGGTTGGTTGTGCCTTCGCTGTTCAGCCTAATCAATCAGGAGATTGGTGCGCGCAGCAGGGGGCCGCGAGGGCGCGCAGGGGCGATGTTCGCTCTGGTGTGCCTGGTGATCATTTGGGGAGTTCGCGATTATCAGCATCGCCGCGCAGTCACGGCCATGAATTTGTTCCTCTATCATGGGGCCGCACCGTTGCGGCTCGCGGCTTACCCATACATGATCGACCCTTTTCACTGGCACGGCGTGGTGGAGACTGCCGACTTCTTCGAAACCGTTCCCGTGAATTCGCTGGGCCCGGATGTCGATGACTCGCACGGGCTGGTGTTTTATAAGCCGACTGAAACCGATGCCAGTCGCGCGGCGAAGTCTTCGTACCTAGGGCGGGTATATCTCGATTGGGCGGTATTTCCAATTGTGGAGGTACAGGAGTTTCAGGGCGAGACAAGCGGTTATCTCGCGGAGTTCAAGGACCTGCGCTACACCTATCCGGACAGCCGGGGCAGGACGCCGCTGGGCGGATATGTCGTGCTGAGTCCCAACCTGCACGTGCTGGACGAGGGGATGAACTCCAGCCGCTCCCCGTCAGTGGACAGCCTGGAGCACGGTCCTGATCCGCAGTGATTCGATTTTCTTCCGTTACCAAGAGTTTTCGCCATCTGTTAACTGCCCTTGACGAATGACGACGCGACGTACAGAATCAAGCTGTACTCTCGTATTGAGGTCGACATGCTGGCATATCTCTTTGTACTTGTGGCCGTGGCCGTGCATCTGCGTTTCTTCGCGATGCCTTTCAGCTTCACACCCGTGGCGGCTGCCCTGCTGTTCTTCGGGGCGCGCATGCCCCGCAAGCAGATGTGGATTCCGATAGCGTTGCTGGTCGCTTCCGACGTCTATCTGACACGGGTGACCTACGCCTACCCGCTCACGGCCGATCATTTCGTCACTTGGGCCTGGTATGCGGCCATGCTGCTACTGGGTGGAGTGATGATCAAGGGCTTCTCGGCGCTGCGCATCGGCGCCGCTTCGTTGACCGCCTCAGTATCGTTTTTCCTGATCAGCAACTTCGCGGTATGGATGGTCTGGCGTGACATGTACCCCAAGACCCTCAACGGCCTGATGGCATGCTATGTCGCTGGCCTCCCCTTCTTTCGCCCAGAAGTCGTGTCCGACCTGCTGTTCTGCGGAATCTTCTTTGGGATTGGATACCTGGTAAGCCAATACGGAATGGAGCCGGCTTCGGCGCCTGCAAGACGCAGCCTTCGCTAAGATTGCCCTGTCATCGTGACAGCTAAAAGCCGGACAAGTTGTCCGGCTTTGTTTTTGCGGGTTACCTTCGCTGCCCGTCCGTCGCCAGCCGCCGCGATCGCAGCTTGCGCGTCCGCCAGACCCACCAGCCGATCAGACAAGCCGTGGCAATTGCGGCGATGACGTACCTCCAGTGATGGTGTACCATGCCGCCGAGGAAGCCCACGATTTGCGGGCCGTAGGTGATCACTAGAAACGAGAGCACCACAAAGCGCAGAAACCGCCCGGAGAAAATCGCGATCAGGAAGTGGCTGAACCTCATCTCGGCGACGCCGGCGGAAAGGACGAACAGCTTGAATGGCGTCGGCGGAGGCAACATAGAGGGCAGCATGATCGCGAAGAATTCGTGGCGATCGAAGGCAGCCTTGATTTTGTTGAAGCGCTTCTCGCCCATGCGCTTCACCAGCAGCACCTCGCCGCCTTTGTACCCGATCACGTAGAAGACGATGCTGCCCAGCGCCGAGCCGGCGGCGGCCATTGCTGAGTACAGCACCAGGCGGTGCGGGTTAGCCCATACGTACCCGGCGACAATGGCATCGAGCGGCATGCCGAGAAAGGCCGCATCCACCGCGGCGAATCCCAACACTCCCCAGATGCCGAGCGGCTTCAGCACCGCCAGGATCAGCAGGGTCCACTTGTGGAGAAGGTGATTCAAGGGTTAGTTGTCAGTAGTCGGTACTCAGTTGTCAGTTAACTGATCTCGATTCTACGCGAAGGTGCGCTTAGCGAGCAGCTCCCTCCGTTTTGTAGAGGCAGCGAAAGGACGGGGCGCCTCTTCCTTGCCGAATCGCTAACAATTAGCGATTGGCCACCGAACCGACAACTGGCTACTGACTACTGACAACTGGCATACTTGCTAAATGGCCGCCGCCAAAGATGTTCAGCGCCAACTCGACGCGCTGCGCGAGAAAATTCGCTACCACGAGCACCGCTACTATGTGCTCGACGATCCCGAGATCAGCGACGCCGAGTTCGATCGCTTGATGAACGAGTTGAAGGCCCTGGAGGCGCAGGGTCCCGAGCTGATCACTCCCGATTCGCCCACTCAGCGGGTGGGCGGCAAGCCACGCGAAGGCTTCGTCAAAATTCCGCATTCCACGCCCATGATGTCGTTGGACAACGCTTACAGCGAGGCTGAGCTGCGCGATTGGGAACGTCGCGTCCACGAATTGAGTGGCGAGTCGCGAGTGGACTACGTTTGCGAACTGAAGCTCGACGGCATGTCGCTGGCTTTGCGCTTTGCCGGGGGCAAGCTGGCGTTGGGCATCACGCGAGGCGACGGCTCAGTGGGTGAAGACGTCACCCTCAATGTGCGCACGGTGCGCAGCGTGCCGCTCACGATTCCTGCCAAGACGCTAACGAAAGCAGGTTTGCCGCCGGACTTCGAGGTACGCGGCGAATTGCTGATGCCGCTGGCTGCCTTTCAGCGCATGAACGACGAGCGCGAGCAGCAGGGGCTGCCGAAATTCGCAAACCCACGCAATGCTACGGCGGGTACTGTTCGCGTGCTGGAACCGAACATCACCGCCCAGCGGCGGCTCGATTTTTTCTCTTACGCCTTGTTCGTCAAGGGCCGCACTATTTTCGAGCGGCACTCAGAAACGTTGAAGGCGCTGCAAACCGCCGGCTTCAAAGTCAATCCCAATCACCGCCTCGTTCACACCCTAGATGAAGTGTGGGAATTCATCCACGAATGGGAAGCCAAGCGCGACGCGTTGGCTTACGAAATCGATGGCATCGTCGTCAAGGTGGATCGCATTCGCCTGCAGAACGAGCTGGGCTACACAGGCAAAGCGCCGCGTTGGGCGATCGCATACAAATTCACCGCGCGTTCAGGGGTTACCCAGATCGAAGATATCCTGGTGCAGGTGGGCCGCACCGGCAAACTGACGCCCGTGGCCGCGCTGAAGCCGGTTGCGATCGGCGGCACCACGGTCAGTCGTGCGACGTTGCACAACATGGACGAGATCGATCGCTTGGGCGTGCGCATCGGCGATTGGGTGATGGTCGAACGCGGCGGGGACGTTATTCCTAAAGTTGTGAAGGTGCTGGAAGATAAACCCCGCGGCCATCGTCACTTCCACGTGCCCGAGCGTTGCCCGGTGTGCGGCGGACACGTGGTACGCGCCGAGGGCGAAGCCGATCATCGCTGCGTCAATGCCAACTGCCCGGCAAAATTGCGGGAAAGCATTCGCCATTTTGCTTCGCGTGGAGTGATGAACATTGAAGGTATGGGCGACGCACTGGTGAATCAGTTGGTCGAGAACGGCATGGTCAAGAACATTGCCGATATCTACGACTTGACTGAGGAAAAGCTGCTTACCCTGGAGCGCATGGGCAAGAAGTCGGCACAGAATATCCTCTACGAAATCGAGAACTCGAAGAAGCTGCCGCTGGAGCGCGTCATCTACGGCTTAGGCATTCGCATGGTCGGCGAGCGCACTGCGCAGTTTCTGGCCGAGCATTTCGGATCGATGGATGACCTCATGAAAGCCAGCGAAGAAGAGCTGCAGCAGGTTAATGAGATTGGCCCGCGGGTTTCGGCGGCCATCCGCGAGTTTTTTGACGAGCCGAAAAATATCGCACTGGTCGACCGACTGCGCAAGGCGGGACTCGTCTTCAAAGGCCACAAGAAGCAGCGCGGCACAACTCTCACCGGGAAGACATTCGTGCTGACGGGAACCCTGGAGCGGCATACCCGCGACGAAGCCAAGAAACAGATCGAGGACGCTGGCGGCAAGGTGGCTGGATCGGTGAGCAAGAAGACTGACTACGTTGTCGCCGGCGCGGAAGCCGGGTCGAAGCTCGACAAGGCGCGCGAGTTGGGCGTCAGCGTAATTGACGAGGACGAGATGGAGAAGCTGCTGAAGAGCGGTTAGCACCCGCGATGAGCCGACACAAAAGTAGCCCAGCACGCGAGTGCCGGGCCGCTTTTTCGTCTGGTTGTTCACTGCAGAGTCTTTCATTCTCCGCAATGCCAAGGCCTTTTACTTCCGCGATGAACGCCTATGCCACTTTCTCTCGCTCGGTTCCGCAGCTTCCACACTTGGCGGTGATGTCCACGCGGTTTCGGCGCAGATGTTCCTCGAAGGCGGACAAACGGCCATGCCTTGCCTGCTCGGCTACATAACCCTCGTCGGGATCGGTGAGATGGTCGCGTTGCGCCTGTACCGGGTTGGCGGCTGCACGGTCTTCAGCCTCTTCGGCGGCGAGTGTCGGCTTCTCTGCGGCCTCGGACACACCCGGGAAGCGCGTGTCTTCCGCTCTGGCGGCTGCCCCCGACGGACGCATGCGCAGCTTACTAGGATCGGCCTCCGCCTCGGGAAATTTTCCAACCAGACGATCGGGCATGTAGGCCGAATCGTCCACGCCCGTGCCTGATCCAGCAGGCATCTCGCTGGGCTGCGGGCTGATCATGTGGGTGCTGCCTTCTTTGTGCATCACGGGCCCACTTACCCAAGCCTCGCGGTGCTTCTTGTCATATTGATCCCAGTCCGTGGCGGTTTCGGTCATCTTTTCGTCGTATGGTGGCAGGGACTCGATCTGTTTCTTAGTTGCGTCGATCGCGAAATCCTTTTCGTCTTTTCCAAAGGGACGGATACGGGTGGCCGGCACCAGAAACTTCTTGGTACTCAACCAGCCGCCGGTATCCACTACTGCGTATTGGATGGTGCCCGTTGCGTGATCGAAGATCACGTCGTCAATCTTGCCAAGTTTGTCGTCGTTCGCACCGTATAGGCTCGCTCCGCGGATGTCATCCACGTCGCCGCTGAAACGGTAGTCGCGCAGCATTCCGTAGTGGGCCATGAAATTCCTCGCATCGGTGAATTCTTGATTCATCCACTCTGATGCGAGCAGGAACGCCCTTGTCGCCCGAGGAAAGTCGTGATCTCGATTGCCGAGGCCTTAGCGTCCCTCAAATTTTCTATTTCGTCCCGTTGGGATACACCAGAATCTTGCTGGCCTCGCCGGTCTTCAGTCGCTCCATGCCTGACGCGAAATCCTTCATCGCGATGCGGTCGGTGATCACGGGATGCAGGTCGAGCTTGTTGGCCTTGAGCAGCGCGGTCATCTGATACCAGGTCTGGTACATGCGGCGGCCGTTGATGCCTTGCACCGTGGCGCCTTTGAAGATGACCTCTTCTGCAAGGTTGAGTTCGACGGGCCTGGAAGGAATTCCGAGCAGCGACATACGCCCGCCCAGGCGCAGGATCTTGAACCCCAACCGAATCGCATCGGTGCGCCCGGCCATCTCCAACACGACGTCAACGCCGGTGCCGTCGGTGTTGTCCATCACGATCTGGTAAACGTCGTCCTTGGTGGGATCGAGAACGAAGTCGGGCTTCATCTGCTTGGCGATCTTGCGGCGATGTTCGTTAACCTCGAGCGCATAGATCTGGGTGGCGCCGCAGGCGCGCGCCACGGCGATGGAGAACAACCCGATCGGTCCGCAACCGGTGATGGCTACGCTCTTTGCGGCGATGTCGCCCGCCAGCACGGTATGTACCGCATTCCCCAGCGGGTCGAGGATGGACGCGTACTCCTGCGGGATCGACGGATCAAGCTTCCAGATATTCGACTCAGGAATGACGACGTATTCGGCGAAGGCGCCATTGGTGTCGACACCGATAATCTTCACGTGCTGGCAGATGTGCGACTCGCCAATACGGCATTGCAGACACTTGCCGCAGGCCACGTGCATCTCGGCGGAAACGAAGTCGCCTTCCTTCACGCTGGTGACTTCATCGCCAACCGCTTCGACGGTGCCGCAGAACTCGTGGCCGGGAATCAGCGGCGGGTGAATGCGACGCTGCGCCCACTGGTCCCACTGGTAAATGTGCAGATCGGTGCCGCAGATGGACGCCATCTTGACCTTGACCAGTACATCGGTCGGGCCATATTGCGGTATAGGGACCTGGCGGATTTCCGTGCCCGGTGCGGACGACGGCTTAACAACGGCAAGCATGGTATTCGACATGAGGATGGCTCTTGGGGTTCGTTTTCCCCCTTCGCCAAAGGCAGGCGAAAGGATCGGGTACCCACGTCGGCCCAGTGAGATTAAGAAGCGGTGGGCAAACCAGCAATTTTAGCACGCGCAGGAGAGTGGGATACGCGGTTGATGAATGGCGGCATCCGCGACTCGAAAGCCGCTAAGATCACTGCTCTCTGGAGGGAAAAAGTATGCCTCCCATACTTGCAAATGGCAAAATTTGCTACATCGAGATGCCGGCTACCGATATTGCGCGCTCGGCCGACTTCTACCGCAAGGTCTTCGACTGGAATGTCAGGCAACGCGGCGACGGTAGCACCGCCTTCGACGACTCGGTCGGCGAGGTGAGCGGTACCTGGAAGCTGGGACGGCCTCCGTCTTCAACGCCCGGCTTGCTTGTGTACATCATGGTGGCCAGAGTGGCCGCAACACTGGAGGCAGTCGTCGCTGATTGCGGCGAGATCGTGCAGCCGATCGGCGCGGACGCACCCGAGATCACTGCCAGGTTCCGTGATCCTACTGGAAACGTAATCGCGCTGTACCAGCAACCAGCTTGATGGAATGCACGGAGACCCAGTCCGCGCAAGGTTTGGACCTTAAAGCAATACGGGGGATGGAACTTGGACCCGGAGCCGCGGCGCCACCTTGCGCAAGACTGGAACATGTGGGGGAAAGGCTTCAGCCATCTGCAGTTTGGCTGCGGCGGTTTCTTCCTCCGTCGGTGGGCCGACTTGGATTACGACGTTGCTATTGGCCTCGAAAGAATGGAGAAACAGGTTCTGATTGAGCATTATCGACTCGAGCAACCGCGCTAAATTACGCGAATGAAAACCATTGCTGAAACGTGGACCATTCGCCCATCCGGGATTCACCGAGTAGTCACAGATTAAGCTCCAGTATCCGCGCGTGGTGTTACACCACATCTTCAGACTGTCCACCGACCGCTCGCTGCCAACGTGGTACTCGATCTGAAGCAAGCCGCCGGATGCAGCCTGCACTAAGTCACTCCAGTTCAGCACCACGGCGCTTTCCAGAATTTGGCTGAGCTCGACGTTCTGAGAAGGCAGAGATTGCGGTGTCGTGGTCATTGTTCCTCCAGTGGTTGTTGAATCGTTGAATATCAAACGTGCTAACCGGCTATTTCTTCCAGCACAGGCTCAAGGGACGCGCTCAAAGGGTCTTCGACGGCTGTCGTCGGCGCCGGGCCATTGCGCGCCTTAGTTGCGGCAATCCTCCAGCTTGCTTCCACGAATCCGTTCCTCTGGGGCAGCGATTCGCAACTCTCCCTAACTGCATTGCGCAACGACTCTCCCCATTCCATCGCATGTTCTTCGGGAACATAGGAACCCAGGGAGGGCTGGAGGGCGACAAAATTCGGTCGACCGACCAGGAAAGCAACAATTTGATCTGGACTGTCTCTCTTGATTTCATCACGCAAGGCGAGTGCGCCATGGTGATCGCGGCGGATATCGATCAGCACCATGTCGTACCGATCCGGATGCCAAACCAACGCCGCCTCTTCAAGGTCGCTGGCGCCGATCATTTGTACGCCGTGCAATGCCATGATTTTCTTGCGTAGCGTCCGCCTTTCAGGATTGGTGTCCATGAGAAGAACACATTTCTTAAGCTGGACGGTTTTAGAGAGTAGATTTGAGGCCGTTATCATCGTGCTCTTTCAATTTTTGCGCGGTTAGCGGGCAAAAGAAGGTCGTCGCTGTTTTGGAAGTACGCTTGTAAGGAGGGCTAAATAGTAAACCTTCTCAGGTAACCGAAGGCGCTGGCGCGAGACCCGCCGAAGATAATCCCACTCATCTGATTATACGCCAGCTCAGGAAGCCGCGCTTCTAATCCTCTTTGCCGAAATCTTGGCGACGTTGCTGGCTGTAGCGGACGAGGGCATCTTCGATGACTGGCAAGGCATGCTTGGCCGGTTGGATGGCATCCACCTCGACCGCTTTGCCCTCGAGTTGTTTGTAGTCCAGGAAGAAGCGTCGCAGCATGGACAGTCGATGCTCCGGCATCTCGGCTGCCTCGGTGTACGAGTTGAATTCCGGATCCTGGGTGGCGACGGCAATGATCTTGTGATCCTTTTTGCCGGAATCGATCATCGTCATCAAGCCGATGGCGCGGGCATGAATCAAGGTAAGGGGAACGACCGCTTCCTGGCACAGAACCAGCACGTCAAGCGGATCATCGTCCTCGGCCAGCGTCTGGGGAATAAAGCCATAGTTCGCGGGATAATAAACGGCGGAGTAGAGCACCCGATCAAGCTTGATGAGGCCACTTTGCTTGTCGAGTTCATACTTGACGCTGGAACCGAAAGGGATTTCGATGACCGAATAGAACTCTCGCGGCAGGTTGGCGCCAGGAGAAATGTCGTGCCAGGCGTGGGTCATGCGGGGTGTCTGGACAATCAGAGCCGACTGGGAACATTCTAGCTGAGCGGCCCGACGCCGAACGACGAAATGCGCACCGAAATCTTCCCTAGTCTCAAGCCCCTGCCGCTCTAATAGCGGTGTGGCAGTTCCCGCTCGGTATCCACCGAACTGGTCAACGTTCCAACCAGGTAGCTGATCAGAATCACGCTGACCACGGCAATCGTAACTACATCCATGTGGCACCTCACCCGGTTCGGCCCTTTGGCTTTATGAACCCCGTCTTGTGGAAATACTCTTCCGGCTGACCCTCAAAAGAGTGTCGCACTGAAAGTGGTGCAGTGTTTGTAGCACAATTTCGCCCAAGTTGCAGTTGAAATCGCGCGTATGCCGCCTAACTTTTGTGGTAACTGCCGCGCGGGTTGGTACCTGGCCTACTGCCAGGACACCGAAGGCAATATCATCGGGCTGTTTGAGGCTGACGGCTCGGCAAAGTAATCAAGCCATGGCCTGCGGACCCGTCTCGCTGATCACGCGCAACAGAGCGTCCGGTCCGTCGGCCCCGACCACATATCGGTCGGCTTCCACTTCAGGCCACTCGCCATACAGATGGACGATGTAGACGACTTTGCCTTCGGGGTGGCGCTCGTGGAACAGGCGGATTACCTTTCTCGCGGTGGCATCGGGAAGTCGATGGCAGACCAAAGCCACATCGACATGTTTGTGCTTGTCCGCTGCCTCCATCGACTCTTTTTCCGTGGTGGTCGCGACCACCTCGTGGCCGGCGCTTTCCAAGGCTCGCTGACGTAGAAGCGCCAGTTCCTGGTCGGTAGTGAGAATAAGAATTTTCATCGCCGAGGTTCCTGCCGGTCCCGAAAATCGTCCTTGCGGAGGATATCAAAACACGTGAAGATCGGCAGCGCAATTTGTGATCGTTCAGTGCAGCCCAGCACTGACGCTGTTACCGCTGGCCATCAAGTTCCGCAACACCACCACCTCGGCTTCGATCGCGGTCTTCAGGCTAGGCTCCATGTCTGGTGCAAAGAACGGCGAATGGTTTGACGGAAGCTGAATTCCGCTGGACTTCGCCTCTTTAAACTTGTCGGGATCGGCAACGCCAAGCCAGAAATAGAACGACGGCACCCCGGCTTCGACGAAATAGGAATAATCCTCCGAAGCCATGATGGGCGGCGCCTTCTCCACTCGTGCAGCCCCCAGCGCCTGAGTCAGCGCCTGGCTAAGCCGCTCCGCCAGCCTAGGATCGTTGTAGAGCGCATCCGTGGATTCCACGACTTGCACCAGCGGCGCTTTGGGGGCGTCCGCCGCCTGCGCTTCTGCCTTAGTGACACGCTCGATTGCTGCCAGTAGATGCTTTCGCACTTCCGGTGTGTACGAGCGAACAGTCAGGCCAAGGTGAACTTCGTCGGGAATGATGTTGTTCTTGGTGCCTCCCTGAATGTAGCCGACGGTGATAACTGCGGGATTGCCGGGCTTGATTTCGCGGGACACGATGGTCTGCAACGTCAGCACCACGCGAGCGGCGATGACGATCGGGTCCACCGTGGACTCAGGGCTGGCTCCGTGGCCGCCTTTGCCGTAAATCGTGATGTTGACGGTGTCGGCATTCGAAGCCGCATATTCCGGAGTAAAGCCGACCTTGCCAGCCGGCAGGCTATTGGTGGTATGCAGAGCTACTCCAACATCAGGCTTAGGGAACCGTGTAAACAGGCCAGCGGCAATCATGCCTTCGGCGCCACCCACTGTTTCTTCGGCAGGCTGGCCGATCAATATCAGCGTGCCTTTCCATTGATCTTTGGTCTTCGCCATGATCTCGGCCGTCCCGACCAGCGCCGCCATGTGAATATCGTGTCCACAGGCATGCATCACCGGCATCGTCAGGCCAGCATCGTTCTTAGTTGTGACCTTGCTCGCGTAAGGCAGGCCCGTCTTCTCCTCAACGGGAAGGGCGTCCAGCTCGGTCCGCAGCATGATTGTGGGACCGGCCCCGTTGCGCAGAAGGCCGACGACACCTGTGTTCCCCACGTGTTCCGTCACCTCGTATCCCAGCTTGCGGAGATCAGCAGCAACTTTGGCGGCGGTGTTGACCTCGTGCCCCGACAGCTCAGGATGCTCGTGCAAGTCCACGTACAGGGTCTGCACCTGCGGGTAAACCGAATTGACTTCGGTGGAAAGCGAAGGCCCGCTCGACGACTGCGACCAGACATTCGTCGCCAAAATCAAGCATGCCACTAGAGACAGGAATGTTTTCATGATGCCTTCCCCTCGTATCATTTCGCCGATTATTCGCTATTTCTAAGCCCTATCTTACTGCAAACACGCTTGATGTATGCTATCTAGAGAATCAATCGCAATTTAATCAACTCTCAACTCCGCTGGGAATCTAATAGATATCTCATACGATACATTTTCTAGAGAGGAACTGGGTTTGAATCCATACCAGTACGACGATCAACCCGAACCACAAGGCATGATAGAGAGAATACATCCCAGAAAGCGATTTATATTCGCAAGTGATTTCGACCAGACCCTGAGCTTTAACGACTCGGGCTACGTTTTGGCCGAGTTGTTGGGCATTTCTGAAGCGGAATTTGAGCGTAAGGCCAGTGGAATGGCCAAGTTGAACCTGGTGCAACAGGGAGGAGAACTCGCGTACCTGCTGTTGCATGATCCCGAATTTCGCTCGAAGGTGCGTCCGGAACACCTCTACGAAGCGGGCAAGCGAGTGCGCCTGAAGCCCAATATTGACTCGCTTTATAGCTTCCTCTCGGAGGAAGTTGACGGTTACCACTTCGATTTCTATGTGATCTCCGCTGGGCCGGTTGAAGTGATCCGGTCCGCCCTCGAGGGTATCATTCCAGCCGATCATATCTACGGCACGGAATTTGAGTACAACAAGCACGGAGAGATCGAACGAATCCTGCAGGTGACGGCCGGGTACGGTAAGGTCGCCGTCATCGACCAGTTGTTGGAAACCCTGAAGACCGGGCCGGACCGCATTGTCTATGTTGGCGACGGCAGCTCCGATATCCACGTAATGCTGCACGTGAACCGGCGTGACGGTTTCACCATTGCGGTTTCCGAGAACAAGTACCTTGCGCCTATCGCCAAGCGTTCCGTGATCAGCGATAGCGCACTGGCCATCCTGGTTCCCATCCTGGAAGAAGTTGTTGGCTGGGACCAGCATTCGATCCGCAATCTGTTCGAGGCCAAGGGTCTGCTGATTCAGCAATGGGACAAAGTGCAGACTGACGTCTTGACCATCGTTCCCAGCGCGGCTCCGGTTGAGGAGCGGGCCGACATCGCCATCGCGGATTGATCAACGCGCAACATAGATTCCCTTGGACGATCAGAAAAAATCGTTTTGGCTGCTATTTACTCTTCTTGGCCTGGGAGCGTTCTTTCTGCCACTCGCGTGGGGAGTGGCAGAAACCTTCGCGGCGCTGTTCCTGAGTTGGTGGGTCATCTACCGTAGCGGCATCTACTAAGGGCTGGCTCGATACCGCTATTTCGGCACATCGATCACTATCTCGTCTGTGTGCGCGAGCAAATGTCGGCCCTCCATTTGTGAAAAGACCATTAGCAGATGGCGGGGCTTCGGAAATTGCCGCACCATGATTGCCACCATCGCAATTCAGAGAAGGCGTGCCCACGCGTGTAAAATCGCTGTCTAATGCCGCCTCCGGCCGCACAAAATCCAAGCGAACGATCGCCCAGTTTTTGGGCTCGCCTGCTGCGCATCCTGCGGCCTTCTCACCAACACACTGCGTTCTCCGCCACGTTGTTGCTGATGGGCTCAGTGATGGCCTCGCGTCTGGTGGGATACCTCCGCGAGATGTACATCGCCTGGGCTTTCGGTGCTGGCCATCAGACCGATGCATATTTCGCGGCCTTCCAGATACCTGACTTCCTTAACTACATCCTGGCCGGTGGCACCGCATCGATCACCTTTATTTCCATCTACACCCGTCACACCTCGCGCGATGACGAGGCCGGGGCCCAGCACGCTTTCGATTCCACCATCACCATCATGAGCGCTGTCGTGTGCCTGGGCACGGTCTTCCTGGAAATCTTTACTCCGCAAATGGTGCGGCTGGTTTTTCCCAAGTTCTCCTCTGACCAAGTCCAACTGTGCGTTCACCTCACGCGAATTCTGTTGCCCGGCCAGATCTTCTTCTATGCTGGCGGAATTGTCTCGGCGGTACTGCTGTCAAAGCGAATGTTTCTGTATCCCGCACTCAGCCCTGCGTTATACAACGTGTTCATCATCGCGGGAGGATTGGTTGGCGCCAAGGCTTTCGGCATCTCATCGCTAGCATACGGCGCTTTGGCGGGCTCGCTCCTGGGTCCCTTCCTTATCAATGCGATCGGCGCTGCGCAAGGCGGGCTGCGATATCGCTTCAGCTTCGATTGGCACAATCCCGGGTTTCGCGAGTGGGTACGGCTCACCATTCCGCTGATGCTGGGGGTTTCGCTGGTTTCGGCGGATGACTGGATCCTGCGCTACTTCGCCTCCGGCGGTGCTGGCGATATCTCGCGACTCAATTACGCCAAGCGCCTGTTTGCCGTGCCAATCTCGATTCTCGGACAAGCCACCGGGCAGGCTTCGATGCCATTTTTTGCGCTGCTGTGGGAACAGGGCAAACGCAAGCTCTTTGCCGAGACGGTGAATCAGACGGTGTATCGGATATCCGCGGCTTCGTTCCTGGCGTCGGCGTGGATGATGACGGCGGCCCTGCCCATTATTGACCTGGCCTTTCGCCACGGGGAATTCACCTTTGCCGACGCACAGCAGACTGCCATCTACTTCCTCTGGTTCGCTCTATCTCTGGCGCTATGGTCGTCGCAGGCCCAGTACGCTCGGGCCTTTTACGGCGCGGGCGACACTCTAACGCCTATGATCGCCAGCACAATCATCGTGGTGGCGTCGCTGCCCGTCTATTGGGCATTGTTCCATCGTTACGGCGTCACCGGACTGGCAATCGCCTCTGACATCGGCATTCTGATGCACACCGTTGTCTTGGCGGGGCTGCTGCATTGGAGAAAGATGGTGTCCGTGAGCGAACTGCCCTGGAGAGAGCTGATGAAAGCACTGGCCACCGCCGTCTTCGCAGGACTACTGAGTTACGGCGTCTCTCGACGATTCATGGTGCACGGCAGCCGCAATGCTGACTTGGTGTCACTTACTCTGATAAGCCTGACTTGGCTGGCGGCTGTGGCTGTTGGACTCTGGATCACCAGGTCGAGTCTGCCGCAGCGATTTGCGCAGGAAGAAAGGTGTCAGCAACAAATGTGATTCCTGAGCAGGTTCTGGATAGTACAGCCGGAAGCGTGGAACCGTAGGCAAGCAGCCGATAACTACTTCATCACCCGCATGCGCGACCAGTCGTAGCCGAAGTGTTTGCCGCAATCGAGGCAAACTACATAAGGCGCCGGCTTATCGCTGGATACGCTCTCCCATTCGGTGTGACTCGTATCGTGCCGGCTCGATGACGCAGCCGAGAACGGCTTCGAGAGGTTGCTATGCCGGCAATGCACTGCGAGTAACTGAAGTACTCTCTCCCACATGGGATGGCACCTTCTTTCCCGAGACATTGCGCGGCGGCGAATATCGCCGCCCGCAATTCTGAGATTCTCTCCGGCGTGCAAGAGGAGTCAAGAAGAGGAATGCCCTAGAGCATCCTTGGTAATCAGTTTCGAAACTACTTGACCATAGTTCTGCTTCGGGAACGATTACACTCGAGCTGCTGCCGCGGAGGTACTCGTCTCGCCAGTGGTTGTCATACTGCTCTCCTTGGACTCGCCATTGGCTTTCTGGCCCGGCTTACGTATATCAATACCGCCCTTAAAATAAGCGCCATCTTCGATACTGATGCGCTGGGCGACCACATCGCCAGTAAGCGAGCCTTCGCCGCGGATGTCAACGCGGTCGCTGGCCGTCATGTTGCCACGGACCTTACCCAGCACCACGATCTCACGCGCCGAAATGTTAGCGGCCACTACGCCGTTTCGTCCCACGGTTACGCGGTTACCGGGCAGGTTAATGGATCCTTCCACCCGGCCGTCAATGTAGAGCGACTCCGAACCCGTAACCTCTCCCTTGATAACCAGCGATTTTCCCAGCGTGGCCTGTTCCTGGGTGTTGATCGGAGGGCTCGCCGGGCGAGGCGCGCTCGGCGGTTCAGGGGTCGCCGGAGAGTAGCTACGCTGCGGCTCTGGGCTCGGAGTGGGAGTCATAGAAGGAGCATTGGTAGGTTTCCACATAAGCGGTAAAACATTCCTTTCTAAAGTTGTAAGTGCTTCCACCAACAACCGAAAACCGGCGGTCGTCGGGAGACCCTGGCTTGCAAGGGCACTTGTTTTGCCAAACCCACGCTCCACAGCTCTTCTTCAGAATCTGATGGTTTGGTGCGGTGTGTATGGGCCCATCGCTGCGTACATGCGCCGAAGCGCGTTCGTTAGCGATGTAATTATTGCTACCATACAGCGAGTTCTTATATGAGGGAATACCCCTAAGTAATTTTTCCCGCGCGCCCGGTATGCTGTTAGTAACTGGCCTAAGGGAAAGGGACTACGCTGAACAAGAAATTCTGTCCGCGGATTGCACTGAAGACCCGAATTGGAATCTCGTCTGCTGATTCCTAGCCGGCGCCCGTCGCATCTTTGCAGGAGTTTGCAATGGAAATGACTCCCTTGCCAGACCGCGATGTAATATCTATCCGCGTGATCCGTGCAATCCGCGGTTGGCTTTAAGCCGAATGCTCTCCGATCAAACCATTCTAAGCCATATCGAACGCCAACCCCACCGCTCGGCGGGGTTCAAGCAGCTCGTCCGCGAGATGCGCTTGCGCGGCAGCGAACGGCAGCAGCTCGTCGAACGGTTGCAGGCGCTGGTGAAGAGTGCGCGGCTGATCGAAACCGGACCCGACCGTTACACCCTTGCTGAACATGCGGCCGCTCATCAGAACCTGATCGCAGGACGCTTGACGATGCATCGCGACGGCTATGGCTTCGTCATCCCGAATGCCGGCCAGCGCAGCACTTTCACTGGCGACATCTTCATCAACCCGCAGGCCATTGGTTCGGCCATGAATGGCGACCAGGTGCTCGTGGAGCTGGGACGCAAGCGCGACGATGGCCGTGCCGAAGGCCGCATCCTGCGCGTGCTCAC
This sequence comes from uncultured Acidobacteriaceae bacterium, assembly GCA_963755865.1. Classification (GTDB taxonomy): domain Bacteria; phylum Acidobacteriota; class Terriglobia; order Terriglobales; family Acidobacteriaceae; genus Bog-257. The sequence goes on from CAVWLY010000030.1 coordinate 278,401, forward strand.
CCGTGGTAATCCCACCGTGGTGGGCACATTCCATTACGGTTCCCGCCACAACTATGTGACGCCCATCGACGAGAAGGTCACTAGGGAGATCATCATTCCGCGCGGTATGGAATCGCCATCCCAGAGCGAAGAAGAAGCCCAGGCGAAGGGTGCTCTCCATGGCCGAGCTGGAACTTCGCCCGCAAAACACTCGACGACACATCGCGGGAGGCAAGCCGACGCCAACCGAGTGCTCGGCGAGGAGGCGCGCCGCCGCGAGTGGAACGATCTCGAAGGCCTGGTGGTGGACGTGGAGATCACCGATTGGCCTTCGCCGGCCGAGAATCCACGCGGCCGGGTGCGTGGAGATTCTCGGCTACGAAGACGACTTCGGCGTGGACGTTGAGATCATCATTCGCAAGTTCCACCTGCCTCATCGGTTTCCGGTTGAGGTGCTGCAGGAGGCACAGCAGTTCGAGCCTGTCATTTCGTCGACTGCGTTGCGCCACCGGCAAGATTATCGCGCGTTGTCCATCGTCACCATCGATGGTGAAACTGCGCGAGACTTCGACGATGCCGTCACTGTCCGCCGTCTCGAGAACGGCCACTTCGAATTGCAGGTGCACATTGCAGATGTCGCCCACTATGTCCATGAAGGCTCGACGATTGACCTGGAAGCCCGGCTGCGTGGCACGTCGGTCTATTTCCCCGACCGCGCCATGCCCATGTTGCCCATCGAGCTTTCCACTGACCTGTGCAGTCTGCGCCCACAGGTTGACCGGCTAGTGCTGTCATGCGTGATGGAGATCGACGCACAGGGCGAGATTGTCGGCTACACCTTGAACGAAGGCGTCATCCGTTCGACAGAGCGTATGACCTACACCAATGTGAATCTCATCCTCGAAGGAGACGCCGCGCAGCGCCGGCGCTATCACAAGCTGGTCGATGTCTTTGAGCTCATGCGTGATCTGGCGATGATCTTGAATCGCAAACGCGTGCGTCGTGGCTCCATCGACTTTGATTTGCCCGAGCCGGTTATCGAGTTTGATGAGAACGGATTGATGAAGGGGGTCACGCGTTCCGAGCGAAATATCGCAAACCGTATCATCGAGGAATTTATGCTATCGGCGAACGAGTGCGTCGCCAGCTATCTCGAGAACAAGCGGGTTGGCTCCCTCTATCGCATCCACGAAAAGCCCGATCCCAAGCGTGTCTACGACTTCGAGACCATCGCTGCGACCTTCGGCTACTCGCTCGGCGTTGGTGCATTGCCCATAAAGCGTACGCCCATCCCGGCTGACCGGCGCGATCGTCATAGGATAGGCCGCAATCCACACGTAATCGAGATCCCCGAGGACGTGCACATTACTCCACGGATGTATCAGAAGCTGACCCAGAAGATTGCGGGCAAGCCGGAAGAGCGCATCTTGTCTTACCTGATGTTGCGCTCCCTTAAACAGGCGCGCTATTCCGAGGTCAACGAAGGCCATTTCGCGCTGGCGGCACCGGTTTATACACATTTCACTTCACCAATCCGGCGCTATCCCGACCTCATTGTGCACCGCATCTTAAAAGACGTGTTGCACGAGACGCCGGAGCAGGAAGAGCATGGTGTTTCTGTCGGAGTCGGCAGGATCGCGCACAGCGAGTCACCGTCGCCATGGTCGAAGCGGCTGGCGCCGGTGTCGCCAACCAGGAAGCGAGGCACGCATCAGGAGGAGCACCGCGCTCCTCTAGGTGGTCCTATTTCCGAAGACACGCTGCACGAAATCGCAGAGGAATCCAGCCAATCCGAACGCCGTGCGGACGACGCCGAACGCGAGCTAATGGAATGGAAGAAGGTGAAGTTCATGGAAGACCGCGTGGGCGAAGAATTCGCGGGATTGATCGTGAGCGTTACCAAATTCGGGTTGTTCGTGGAGTTGATCGACATGTTCATCGAAGGGCTGGTGCCGCTGACATCGCTGACCGATGACCGCTACCGGTATCACGAGAACACACGACAGATTATCGGCGAGCGCAGCCGCAAGACTTACTCGCTCGGCGATCCCGTACGCGTGCTGGTGGATCGCATCGACCGTATGCAGAAGCGCATTCAGTTTGCGTTGGTCGAGGAACCGCCGATGCGGTCCAAGCGCAAGCCGAAGAAAACTTAAGGTGTCGTTCGGCTGACGAACGGCGATTTTGGGCGTCTATCGTTAAGTCGATCTTCTGGCGGCGTAATTTAGGGGGAATTCGTGAGACAGCGATCATTATTACTCAGCCTTTTGCTGCTCATCTTGCTACTCGCCGCGCTGGCCGACGATAAACACCAGCATTACCATCCCAATGCCAAGCTCGGGGCTGTTTCGTTCCACGTCCCGTCGTGCTCCCCTGAGGTGCAGAAGCCGTTCGAGCGTGGAGTCGCTCTGCTGCACTCCTTCTGGTACGAAGAAGCCGAGAAGCAGTTCAAAGCGGTGGCAGTTCAAGATCCGCACTGTGCCATGGCTTATTGGGGCGAAGCCATGAGTCTCTATCACCAGCTATGGAACCGGCCCGACGCCGCCACGGTCAAGCAGGGATGGGAGCTAGTCCAGAAAGCGCAAGCCATCGGCGCCAACACGCCACGCGAGCGAGGTTACATCGACGCCATGGCCGCTTTTTATCGCAGCGATCACAGCAAGTGGGACTTCGAAAAGCGCGCGACTGCCTACTCGCAGGCAATGGCGAAGGTCTATCAAAGCTATCCTTCAGACCAAGAAGCAGCGACGTTCTACGCCTTGTCGCTGCTCGGTTCAGAGCCAGACAACGACACTACTTTCATCAACCGAAAAAAAGCGATTTCCATTCTCAACACTCTGTTTCAGGAAGACCCTAATGATCCCGGAGTGGCGCACTATTTGATCCATGCCTGCGACAATCCCCAGTTCGCACAGTAGGGATTGGCGGCGGCCCGCCGCTACGCGCAAATTGCTCCCGCCTCGCCGCACGCGCTGCACATGCCGTCGCATATCTTCGCGCGCCTGGGATTGTGGCAGGAGGACATCGAATCCAACCTGGCTTCCATCGCAGCCAGTCCAGCACAACCAGACGGGCATGCACATGGGCGCCGAGAACCAAGTCCACGCCATGGACTTTCTGGAATACGCGTACCTGCAAATTGGTGAGGACGCCAAGGCAAAGGCGGTTGTTGATCAGTTGGCGAGCATACGTCCGGAAGATGTCAGCCCCAGTTTGAAGGGCTACCTCAACCAGATGCGCGCGCATTTTCCTGCCATGTATGCTCTGGAGACGAAGAGCTGGAAGGAAGCAGTCGCATTACAGCCGCCACCTGGGGCCGAGCCTTACAATCAGGCAATTACTTACTGGGCACAGGCGGTTGCCGCGGGTCACTTGCATGACGCCGCAGCAGCGCGCCGCGCGGTTGATCAGTACAATGCGATGATCGAAGCCACTCGCAAGAGCGACAAGCCTTTTGCAGTGGATGGCATGAGCACGAATCGCGAAGAAGCTACAGCTTGGCTGGCGTTCGCTGACGGGCAGGATGAAGAGGCCATTGGGCTTCTGAAGTCAGTTGCCGACAAGCAGGATGCCATCGGTAAGGGCGAGGCGGAATTGCCCGCGCGCGAGATGCTTGCCGATATGCTGCTGCAACTCGACCGGCCGGAGGAAGCGTTGGCACAGTATGAGAAATCGATGAAGATCGACCCTAACCGTTTCAACGCACTGGCTGGCGCAGCCCAGGCTGCTACGCAGGCCCACGAGACCGAGAAGGCTGCGACCTACTACGCGACCCTGCTGAAGAACTGCGCAGACGCGAATTCTGATCGCCCGGAATTGGTGCGGGCCAAGGCGTTGGTCGCGCAGAAGTGAGAGATTACCCTCGACGACCTCCGCGGACCTTTCTGCCTCCGCGGGAGCGGCCATCGTCGAAAGTGCGTTTACAATCTCATAGAGCGATCATCGAAACTCCGAAACTAGCTCTAGAACCCATGCGCATACTTACGATATACGGTTTCTTCGTCGTGCTGCTGGGGACATCTCTCCTCGCTCAGACGGCCTCATCGCCCGGCCCGGCGACGCAGAGCTTGGCCACTCCTGCCGGATGGCCGACGGCCCACTTCGCTGCAACCAAAGATCCCAGCGTGCAAAAGGCCCTCCAGATTCTCAACGACATGATTAAGGCGCTCGGTGGAGATGCGTACCTCAATATGCGAGACAGAAAACCGAAGGGCGGGCCTATGGCTTCTACCATGGGCAGCCGAGCGGTCAGGGCCTTGTGTTCTGGCGCTTCTGGGAGTGGCCTGACAAAGAGCGCATCGAGCTGACCAAGCAGCGCGACGTGATCGAACTCAATATTGGCGATAAAGGATACGAGATCACCTACAAAGGTACTGCGACCCAGGATCCGCAGCAGCTCCAGGATTATTTGCGCCGCCGTGACCATTCGCTGGAATGGGTGATTCGCAAATGGCTGGGCGAATCGGACACCATGATCCTTTATGACGGGACGGCTATCGTAGAGCAGAACCTCACCGACCAAGTCACCATCCTGAATTCCACAAACGACAGCGTGACGCTGTCGGTTGATCCGCGGTCCCATTTGCCAGTAAAGAAAACCTACAGCTACCGCGATCCGCTCGATCGGCAGCTCGATGACGAATCAGAAGTTTTCAGCAACTACCGCCTGATCCAGGGTATTCAGACCCCTTACAGCATTGTGCGACATCGTAACGGGGAAATGACCAGCCAACGTTTCATCACGTCTGTGACTTATAACAATGGCTTCCCGCCGACGATGTTCGAGACCAACGGCCTCACTTACAACCAGCCCAAAAATGGAGAGAAGAAGTAACGATTGATGCCGGACCTCGTCGGATAGCCGTTGCTTAGCCGCGGAGATCCTTGATGATCTCTCTTGCCGCGTTCGCCCCTGAGGCCCCTGTAAGTCCAATCCCAGGATGCGTTCCTGACCCGCATAAATACAGGTTCTTGATCGGTGTCCGATACTGTGCCCAATTCAACAGCGGTCGCATGGTGAACAACTGATCGAGTGCCAATTCTCCATGGAAGATATGTCCGCCAGTCAGGCCGTAGGTTTGTTCCAGGTCCTTCGGCGTGATCACCCCGGAGCCTTCGATCAGGCCCGGCAGGTCAGGAGCGTATTCGGCGAGGGTTTTCACGACCGTGTCGCCCAAGGCATTCCGTTGCGAGTCCCAGTCGGCGTTGCGCAGATGAAATGGCGCATATTGCATGTAGACGGACATCACGTGTTTTCCCGGCGGCGCAAGCGACTGGTCCCACAACGTGGGAATCGTGGCTTCGAGGTAGGGATGCTGCGAGAACTCGCCATATTTGGACGCATCGAAGGCCCGCTCCAGGTAATCGATCTCAGGCGAAATCTGAATTCTGCCCGACAATACGCGCAGCATCGCCATCCACGCCTTTGAATTTCGGCAAGCCGCCAAGCGCGAGATTAACCTTGGCAACGGTGCCGTTCATGCGGTAATGCTGGAGCTTCTGCAGGAAACTCGGGTCCAGGTACTGAGGATCGACCAACCCCAGCAGCGTGCGCTTCGGGTCGGCGTTGGAGATGACTGTCCGAGCGTCGATCTCGTCACCATTGGCAAGAACAACCCCAGTTGCAGCTCCGTCCTTCACCTTGATGCTTATTACTTCGCAGGATGTGCGGATCTCGGCTCCCGCTTCCTGTCGCTGCCGACAGCCATGGCCGCAGTGAGTGCGCCCAGCCCTCCCACAATGTAGGATGCGGCCCCTGCGGGGTTTCCATCCGCGGCGCAGCGCAAGAGCAACGTTGCACTGGAACCCGCGGACCACGGGCCTAGAAACGTTCCGAAGATGCCCTGCGCGGCGATGGTGCCGCGCAATAATTCCGTGTCAAACCACTCGGCAACCAGATCGGCCACGGCCATCGGCCCCCAGCGCATCATGCGATAGAGATCTCTTCTCGCCCAGACCACGTACCTTGCGGCCAGCTTTAAGCAACTCCCACAAATTACCCGCTGCCGGCTCTTCCAGGTCAGGCGGGGTCATGGTCATCAGCAGGTTGGCAACTTCGCCCGATGCGGGCCAGTGATTTCTGAAATTCAGCGTATTTTGTGGCGTCCTTCTGCGAAAAGCTGCGCGATCTTCCTGCTGCGATCTTCCGATATCGCTGTACAGGACGAGAGGCTTACCGTCGCTCGATAGTGATAGGACTCGCACGTCCGGCGTGTAGGTCTTCAGCCCATGCTTTGCCAGGTCCATATCTCTGACAATGTCAGACCTCATCGGTCCGGCGCTATGAGCCAGCCGGGAGCAGCGAAAGCCAGGATGGAATTCCTCGGTGATCGCGCAGCCACCAACACTTGGTCTGCGTTCCAGTACGAGGGGCTTAAATCCCGCCTTGGCCAGATAAAATGCGGTGACCAGGCCGTTGTGTCCAGCCCCGAGGATTACGACGTCGCGCGTCTGCGCCATCGCTAGCTGCGTCCCCTTCGCGTGCTTCAGGATCTCCAGTGCCGCCAGCCGTCCCGGCGCGCCCATGATGCCGCCGCCCGGATGCGTGGCCGAGCCGCACATCCACAGGTTCTTGATGGGCGTCTTGTATTGCGCCCAGCCGGGCACCGGGCGCAAGAAGAACAATTGCTCCAGCGAGAGCTCGCCCTGGAAAATGTTGCCCTCGGTCAGCCCGAACTCGCGCTCGAGATCGAGCGGCGTCACCACCTGTCGGCCAACAATGATGTCCTTCAGGTTCGGGCGCGAACTCGGCGATGGTGTCAATCACGTTGTCGCCAAAGGCCTCGCGCTTCTCGTCCCACGTGCCGTCTTTCAACTTGTACGGCGCGTATTGCACAAAGCACGACATCACATGCTTGCCCGGAGGCGCGACCGAAGGATCGGTGAGGCTGGGGATGACCATGTCAATGTAGGGCCGCCGCGAATAGTTGCCGTACTTGGCGTCGTCGTAGGCGCGCTCCATGTAGTCCACGCTGGGCGAAATGGAGATGGCGCCGCGCAGATGATGTCCTTCGCCCGGCAGACAGGTGAAGTCCGGCAAGCCATCGAGCGCGAGGTTCACCTTTCCCGACGAGCCGCGATACTTGTAGCGCTTTACCTCGTCGCGAAATTCGTCGCTCAGGTGCTTCGGCTCGAGCATCTTCAGGAACGTGAGATTGGGATCGACGCTCGACGAGATGACGGAGGCGTAATACTCGTCGCCACTCGTGGTCGCGACGCCAACCGCTTTGCCGTCGCGGACCAGAATCTGCGCGATCGCGGTCTGCGTTTTGATCTCGACGCCCAGCTCGCGCGCCGCATCGGCGATCGCGTTGGAGATGGCTCCGGTACCGCCGCGAGCGAAGCCCCAGGCGCGAAACGCGCCGTCGATCTCGCCCATGTAGTGGTGCAGCAGCACGTAGGCCGTTCCCGGCGAGCGCACGCCCAGGAAGGTGCCGATGATTCCTGACGCCGACATCGTCGCCTTCAGCACGTCGGTCTCAAACCACTGATCGAGAAAATCGATGGCGCTCATGGTCATGAGCTGCACCTGGTTGTACTTGTCTTCGCCGCTCAGGTCCTTGAAGCGGCGGCCGAGGAAGAGCAGCTTGAACAGGTCTTTCGGGTTCAGCGTGGTCGGATCGGGCGGCACCATGCCCGAGAATCGGCTTCACGAAGCGGCACATCTGCAGCATGGCCTTGCCGAACTCTTCGTAGGCCTCGGCATCGAACTTGGAGTGACGCCGAATCTCGCGCATGGTCTTGCCGTGATCGTTCACCCGCCACAGGTAGTCGCCGTTCAGCATCGGCGTGAAGGTGCCGTCCAGGGGAAGGATTTCGAGACCGTGCCGCGGAAGATCGAGGTCGCGGATGATTTCAGGCCGCAGCAGAGAGACCACGTACGAGCACACCGAGAACTTGAAGCCCGGGAAGATCTCTTCCGTAACCGCGGCGCCGCCGAGGACGTGACGACGCTCCAGCACCAGGACCTTTTTCCCTGCTCGCGCCAGATATGCGGCGTTGACCAGGCCGTTGTGCCCGCCGCCGATGACGATGGCATCGTATTTTCCTGAATTCTTGGAGCCCATGGTTTCCAGGTACAGGTTTCCAACGCTTCATTACGCTTAGAGTCGCCCGTGGTGGGCGTTCCGTTACGCTGCATTTTGTGCGACGCGCCTCATTCTAAAGGCTGGCGGTGGATTTGTCGTTAGGCGCTGGCGACGAGTTTGAGGGCTGCTCTGCGCTCGGCGTTCTTCTGGCCTTCTTCACCTTGAATCTTTCTTTAACGTTAAAGCATCTTATGAGTGTCGGATTCAGGAGGAACATTATGGTCACCGTCAGGCCGTCCGAGGAGCGCGGACACAACAATCACGGCTGGCTCGATACGCATTTTACATTCTCGTTTGCGGATTACTTCGATCCAAAACATATGGGTTTTCGCGACTTGCGGGTGATCAATGAGGACTGGGTCAGTGCCGGTAAGGGCTTCGGAATGCATCCCCACCGCGACATGGAGATCATCACTTACATGATCGAGGGCGAGCTCAACCATCGTGACAGTACTGGGCGCGGCGCCGCAATCAAACAGAACGACGTGCAGCGTATGTCGGCGGGAACAGGCGTCATGCATAGTGAAGTTAATCAGTCCAAGAGCCCGGCACACTTGCTGCAGATCTGGATTTTGCCCGAGGCGGAAGGGCTGAAGCCCAGTTACGAAGACCGCACCTTCCCTGTCGAAGAGAAGCGAAATAAGCTACGGCTGATTGCATCGCATGACGGGCGCGAAGGCTCAACCACCATCAATCAGGACACAAGTGTGTACGCTTCTCTGCTCGAAGGCGGGAAGAAAGTGGAACTGGAATTACAGCCAAGGCGGCATGCCTGGATTCAGTTGATCGACGGTGAACTCGACGTCAACGGTACCAGCCTCACCAAGGGTGATGGCGCGGCCATCAGCGGCGAAACCAAGCTGCAATTGACGAGCGCGGACACTAATGGCGCGGCTGAGTTCCTGCTCTTCGATCTGGCGTAATTGTGTGGCTGCGGTGCGATGTGGAAAGCTATCCCATCGCGCCATTCGCAGCTACCATCTTGATGTGGCAACGCGAAAACCACAATCCACTCACCACCGGTCGGGTGCGTTGGCTTGGATCAGCGGCACATTCCGCCGTCGCGGCTTACTCGGCGTTTGTCGCTACTACGCGGCAGGCACGGTTGCGTTGTTAAGAGATCTCACGCCGGCGCGCAGAAAGTTACGCTATGGCGACATCGATTATGATTTCGAGCACAACGTTGACACGACATGGGCAAACGTTAGTTTGCGCACTCGGATTCGGGAGTTGCTTTCCGAAGGACAGTACCAGCCCTCAGAGCCCGCCCTGTTTTGCGAGATCCTAAATTCCATGCCTGTTCCTCTGGATGGACTCACGTTCATCGATCTCGGCTCCGGCAAGGGACGAACGCTGCTCATGGCTTCGGACTATCCCTTCCGGCGAATCACTGGCGTGGAAATTCTTGCGGAATTAAACGAGATCGCGCAGCGAAACATTGCGCGCTATCGAAGCGAACGGCAGAAGTGCTTCAACATCGAATCACACGCTGGCGATGGCCGTTCTTTTGTATTTCCTTCCGAAGCCTTCGTGCTCTATCTGTTTAATCCCTTTCCTGACTATGTGCTGCGTGATGTGCTAGCAAATCTGCACCGATCAGTCACGGACTTACCGCGGGAGGTCTATGTGATCTATCACAATCTGGTGCACGAGAATGTCTTCACCGACCAGGGCTGGTTGCAACCCGTAACTCGCACGCACCAGTTTGCGATTTACAAGGCTAGCTTCGCTGAATGCGAGGATTCCTAAGCGATGGCCCTGCCGTTACAACGGCCGACGAGACTCCGGAAAATCGAAAAGCAGATCTCTCGCGGGCTGAAGCCCACTCGAGATAACAAAAGTAAGGAGCTTAACGGCGTACCTAAAGGTGCGTGCCCCTCCAAAACCGCTCCGGCACTGCGTCCAATTCTCGATCTTCAGAGGCTACCTAGAATGTGATCTTGGCGGCGAACTGAATGCCGCGCGGGCCGCCTCCGCCGAGGAACGGATTGCCGATGCCCACGTCCCCCGTAGCTGTAAGCGCATAGTAGCCGACCCCGCGACCATTGCTGGCAATTCCATTGACCCCGGGATCGGCGATGAAATTCGGCAATTCCGGATTGGCGAAGTTGGGATGATTGAAGAGATTGAAGAACTCGGCACGCAGCTGCAGGTTGACACGCTCGGTGATTGCCGTGTCTTTGAACACCGAGAAATTAAACTCCTTGAAGCTTGGTCCAACCAGGGAGTTGCGTCCAAGGTTGCCAAAGTGACGAGTGCCGGCAAGGCAATTGCTGTCGCCGGTGGACGTGGTCGCTGTGGTGTTTCCGAACGTACACGGAACCTGGAAGTTAGCCAGATTGAGGAAGTTGTTGGGAGCGTTGCCGTATTGAATTGGCCCCACGATCTGGGGACGGTCAAAGCCTTCTCCCGAGCCCGAGTAGTCACCCTCGAAGTTGTAGTTCAGGGTAAACGGCTGGCCGGTTTGCACGGTTGCAACTCCGTCGAAGCCCCAACCATTCTTCAGCTTGGTGTACGACCCAGTCGACTTGGGAAACTGGTAAACGAAAGTTCCAGCTAAATCGTTGGCGAATGTCGAAGTTGGAATTGCCGCGCTCGGCCTGCGGATCCAAACTGTTATTAGGCTGCGAAGCATTGGGAATGAAGTCTTCCAGGTCGCTGGCATTGTCGATGGAGTGCGACCAAACGTAGTTTGCCTGGGACGAAAGGCCGTGCCAGGAAGTCACGTGCAGGCTGGCCTGGAGCGAGTTGTAAGTCGATCCAGCGGTTGACTCTTCCTGGTTCACGTAGAAGAAATTCGGGAATGCGGTCCGAGGAACGTTGCCTCCACTATCGAAGCCCGCGATCGGACAATTGGGCGGTGTAAAACCACCGGCGCAACCCCCTGTCGGACTCGTATCATAAGCGGTAATCTGCGCCTGGCTAGGCTGGTTGATATCGCGGAAGCGGAATAGCTTTGTTCCCTTCGAACCGACATAGGCGAGTTGAAACATGATCTTGTTGGTGATCGCCTGCTGGATATTCAGGTTCCAGTTCTGAACGTAAGGAGTTCGTATGTTGGGGTCGACGCCGAAGAAACTGCCGAGCGGAGACGGATTGACATACACCGGCGAGCCGGCAGTGATTGGACCTGAGGTCGCGCTGGCAAACGAGATCGGTGCCACCCCGATCCCGACATAGGCGGGCCCGGGGCAGAACGTACAGTTATAGGGGATGTGCCCGAGGAACATGTCCTGCGAGAAGGCATCGTAGAAGACGCCATATCCGCCGCGGATCACGGTCATACCTTTGCCGCCCAAGTCATAGGCGAAGGCAAAGCGCGGAGCGAAGTTGTTGTAGTCGGGGTTGTAGAGACTCGAGGGACCACCGGAAGCTCCCACTTGTACCAAGGTTCCACCGTTCGCGGGTAGGAGCCGGTAGAACAGATTGTTCTTTTCGCCGGGCACGCCAAAGTAATCCCAACGCATCCCGAAGTTCAACGTCAGGCGCGCCGTCCAGCGAAAACTATCTTGCGCGTAGAGTCCCTGACTGTTCTCGTACTCGTGCCGATCAGTGTTGCCGGCGGCCTGGCTCCCACCAGAGGGAAGTCCTTCCAGAAACGATGTGAGATCGTCGAAGCTGAGCTTGCCGCGAAAATTGGAGTCCTGAACGATCGCAATCGACGTCCTGCGGAATTCATATCCAAACTTGATATCGTGACGGCCAATCTTCCACGAATAGTTGTCGATGAAGTGCCAGTTGGTATCTACGCGCTGCCGGGGAACGCCAGCGCTAGCGCCAATTCTGGAAAAGCCTCCCACCGAAATGAGCGGCAAACCTCCATCGAACGAGGACGTACCCGTGTTCAATCCGATCGGTGGCGGGATCGAAGCTACTATCTTCCGGGAAGAACCCCTCGGCGAAACGGTTCCATCCGAAGCGCGCTTCATTGACTTGTGCCGAGTTAACGATCTTCACCCAGGATAGTGCGACCAACTGCACCGCGTTGGCGTGACTGTGTTGAATCCTGGCAGAAGACCGCCCGCCAGCTGTGCAAAAGGGAAGCTCTGGTTGCTATTGCCGTAATAATACCGGCCGGAAATGTTGTTATTCAAGTTGGGATTGTAATCAACCTTGGCGATCAGACTGTCTACGTTATTGAGAAATCGCGTGGACGTAGCCAGGTTAGGTGAAGTACATCCGGTTAGATCACTTGCTGCGCCAGGCGATGTTGGGCGATGGCCACGGGTTGCGAGCCAGCAGGTTCAGCATGGGCTGACTGACGCTGCTACCGAGGCTCGCTATGGTCTGTGCAACCAAGGTCGGGTTAGGAACACAACTTAGACCCGCTTGCGCGCCACTCTCCCGCTGACCTTCATAGTCGAAGAAGAAGAACGCCTTGTCCTTCACGATCGGGCCGCCCAGGGCGATCCGCCGAATTGATTGTTGGTGAAAGGGTTCTTCGGCTGACCGACGAAGTTGAAATAGTTGCGGGCGCCGAACGCGCCGCTGCGATAGTACTCCAATGCCGAGCCATGCCATTGGTTCGTGCCGCTCTTGGTCACGATGTTGACGATGGCGCCGCTATTGCGTCCGTACTCTGCTTCATAGTTCGAGAGCACGTGCAACTCTCCGACGGCGTCGATGGGCAGAATGGTGGCCGGATCTCCGAAACACCCCGGCTTCATTGATGGCCGGATCATTGCGGTAGCCGTCGTTCATGTCGGTACCGTCGAGCAGGTAGTTGTTCGAGCGACCGCGCGAGCCATTCATGGAGAACTCACCGAACGAACCGGGCGAGTCGCTGATCTGATCGGGCGAACCGGCCACTCCGGGATTGAGGTAGATTAAGTTTGGTGTAATCGCGGCCGTTGACGGGGATGTTCTCAATCGTCTGCGAAGTGAGAATGCCACCCAGTTCTGCGCTCGTGGTGTCCACTTCCGGCACTTCGCCGGTCACTTCGACGCGCTCCGCCACTTCGCCAGGCTTCAAGCACGACATCCACGCGGCGCTCGCTGGCAACATCGACCGCAACGTTGCTGGTTACTGACGTTTGAAAGCCGCTCTGCGAAACGGTGACGGAGTATTTTCCGAACGGCAGCTCGGGAGCGCTGTAGGTACCATCGGCGCTGGTCTGCGTGGTGCGCTCCAATCCGGTGTCGACATTACGAACTTTGACCGTGGCGCCAGAAACCACGGCGCCAGAGGTGTCTGTAACTGTTCCGAGAACCGTTCCGCGAAAGGTCTGCGCGGGAACCCAGGTAGCTGCCAGTAGCAGCACCAGGACGAGAAACACGAAGCTCTTGCAGTTCATGATTCGCCTCAGATGTGGTCAGAAGCTATTGGGCGACGATTATAAATAACGCCAGCCTGCAAGTAAACAAAAATCGCGAGAAGGGTGCTCGCGAGCACCATCGGCCGAATTTGGCCAGCCCTAGGTCGAGTTAAGTCAGCGGCGGGTGCTTGCGGTGCCAGTCCGTATGTGCCTGGTACATTTCAGCAGTCGCGATCACCGCGTCATCGTTCAGCACTTGGCCAAGGAATTGGATTCCAATGGGCAAGCCGCCTTTGGTAAACCCACACGGTACACTTAGCGCCGGCAAGCCGCACAAATTGCCGATGCCGCCGATGGGATCGGCGAATGCCAAGTCAGTTTCCAGGTTGGCGTTGAGGGAAGAGGCGCCGATCGGTTGCGAGGGCGCGATCAGTACGTCGAACTGCTGGAAGATCGCGTCCATCTTTTGCTGAAGAATGCGGCGGATGCGCTGGGCGCGGATAAAGTCCTGGCGAGTACTGTTTGCGCTGCGTAGCCTCCGATGCGGCTTAGTGGATCGCTGAGTTGCGCCACGTCTCCCGATTCGATCAGTTTTGAGAACGCGGAGGCAGCTTCAACGTTGATCACGATTCCGCCGGCGGTTTCGAACGGCCCCTCGGGCAACTGAACGCTGCCGATGGCCGTTCCCGCCTTGCTGCAGCACCGCGACCGCCTGCTCGAATGCAGCGGCCACATCTGGATCGGGTTTCTCCCATGCTTTCTCGATTCGAGCAATGCGCAGAGGTTTTGGCGGAGGGGTGTAGCTGAAGCGGGCTTTGGCTTCGGGAAGTGAGCCGGCGTCGAGGGGATCGTGTCCGCTGACGGCGGCCAGCACCAACGAGCAGTCGTCAGCCGTGCGGCACATGGGGCCGATCTTGTCCATGGAGTAAGACAGCGCCATGGCGCCGCCGCGGCCAACTCGGCCGAAGGTCGGGCGCAATCCTGAGACACCACAGAAAGCTGAAGGGCAGACAATCGAGCCCCAGGTTTCTGTGCCAATGGCGAACGCTGCCATGCCGGAGGCGACGATTGCGCCCGAGCCGCTGGATGATCCGCAGGTCCAGCAGTTCATGTTCCAGGGATTCTTGGCCGCTCCCGTAGCCGAGGCCGCCGCGAAGCGATAGCCCAACCCGCCGGCCAACTCGATCATTGCCGCCTTGCCGAGCAATATGGCGCCGGCATCTCGCAGCTTGCGAATGACCGTTGCATCGTGATGGAAGACCTGGTTCTGATAAGGCCGCGCCCCCCACGTTGTGGGATATCCGGCAACCGCGAGCAGATCTTTCGCGGCATAAGGAATACCGTGCAACGGCCCGCGATAATGCCCCTGGTTGATTTCGTCTTGCGCCTCACGAGCCTGCTGCAAAGCGAGATCGGGCATCAGCATGGCGAACGCATTCAACTGGTGGCCATATTTCTTGCAGCGGTCGAGATAGGCCTGGGTAAGTTCCACGGGCGACAACTGGCGGGTCCGAATGCGTTCGCCCAACTCGCGGACAGATGAGATACAGCACATCTTCACTGATCGCCATCAGTTGCGACTCCCTTGCGGAGCTCTCGACGTCGGTGAATTTAAGCACCGTCGCCGGCTGATCGGAGTTCTCGAGCGGGAAAGGCGCGAAAGGCCGCCAGCGGCTTCTGCCCTTCCATCACCAGGCGATGCAGGTCCTGCTTTTGTTCTTCGCTGAGGCGTTTACCGTAGGTCTGAATAATCCACTGATATTTCAGTTCGCCCTCGGCTTGGAGATCGGACGAGAGCCCGGTTGTGGACTGCGGCAGTTGATTGGCAGAAGGCGTTGGCTGGGCGGTGGTCTCCTGCGATAGCAGTGACGCAGGTAAGACCGCGGCGGTGGTGACTGCGACGGCCGCACGGCATGCAAATTCGCGACGTGAGAGTTGGCTACTGGGTGGCGATTCTTGATGAGAGTCGGCAGACGATGATTCTGGCATGAAACTTCTTCTCCGGCACAATCTATTGGGAAACGCGCAAGCCTAATGGAAACGCGCCAGTGCGTCAATCGGAGGGAGAGATGCTAGCGCGTACGTTGCTGGTCAGAATTGGCTGCCGGTTGGTCAAATGAGCAGTTGAATCCCATGTTGATAAGGACTCTGACAGGCTGACCGTCTTTGTGGGCTGGATCGAAGTGCGAATTCTCAAACCCTTCGCGAACCTCAGGGTCTTTCTCCAAATGCAATCCTTTAGGGCTCAGGACCTTAAACCAATTCACCGATCCGTCCGCGTTCACGATCATCTGCACAACAACTTTCTTTTGGTGGCTCGCCTCGAGGGCCTGCCTGGCCTTGGGGCAAATGATTGCGGCATTAGGATCGGTGGACGGCGCGTTTGTGGTAGGAACTGCGACAGTTTGGGCGGTAGCAACGGCAGCGATCGCAAGTGAGAACAACAGGACTCGAGACCCATGGGTATTCTCAGATCACTACCGTCTCATGATATTCGCCATAAACACGGCGCATGGCATCGGAGATTTCACCTACCGTAGCGTTCGCCTCAACAGCTTCTACAATTGGGGGCATCAGATTCCCCGTGTTTCGTGCGGTGTCTTCCACTTTCTTCAGCGCCGCCTGCCATTTTGCCTGGTCGCGCTTGGCGCGCACTGCTCGCAAACGCTCCACCTGTTTGCGCTCTAGAGACTCATCGATGTGCTGCAAGGGAATCGGCTTTTCTTCCTGCAGTTCGAAGGCATTCACGCCCACCACGATTGATTCCCGCCTGTCGACAGCCTGCTGATACTCGTATGCGGCATTTTGAATTTCCTGCTGAATGAATCCGCGCTCGATCGCTTTCAATGTCCCGCCCATGGCGTCGATCTTGTCGAGATATTCGCGCGCCTGAATTTCGATCTGGTTGGTCAGCGATTCGATGTAATACGAACCTGCCAACGGATCGACGGTCTGTGGCGCGCCTGACTCATAGGCGATGATCTGCTGGGTGCGGAGGGCGATACGTGCCGACTGTTCGGTGGGCAACGCCAGTGCTTCGTCAAAGGAATTGGTGTGCAGCGATTGCGTTCCGCCCAGGACCGCTGCCATGGCCTGCAACGCGGTGCGGACAATGTTGTTCTCGGGTTGCTGCGCGGTCAGCGTCGAACCCGCGGTTTGCGTATGGAAACGCAACATCAGGGATTTCGGGTTCTTGGCGCCGAAATGGTCGCGCATAATGCGTGCCCACATGCGGCGGGCTGCGCGAAACTTCGCCACCTCCTCCAGAAAATTGCTATGCGCATTGAAGAAGAACGACAGTCTCGGCGCAAAGTCATCCACGCCGAGTCCCGCATCAATGGCCGCCTGAACATAACTGATGCCATTGGCCAGGGTGAATGCGACTTCCTGCACGGCCGTACTTCCGGCTTCGCGCATGTGGTAACCGGAAATGGAAATCGTGTTCCACTCGGGCACGTTCTCATGGGCGTAAGAAAAAATGTCGGTGATGATGCGCATGGCCTGTGCCGGCGGATAAATATAAGTCCCACGCGCAATGTATTCCTTCAGCACATCGTTTTGCACTGTGCCGGAAAGCTTGCGCACGTCGCGTCCGGTGCGTCGCGCGGTCACGATGTAGAGCGCCAGCAGAATGGAAGCCGTGGCGTTGATGGTCATCGAGGTGGAGATCTTCTCCAGGTTGATGCCGTCGAAGAGCCGCATCATGTCTTCGATGGAGTCGATGGCAACGCCAACCTTTCCCACCTCTCCCATCGCGAGCGGGTTGTCGGAATCGAGCCCAATCTGTGTTGGCAAATCGAAGGCTACACTCAATCCCGTCGTGCCGTTGCTCAGCAGGTACTTGTAGCGGCGGTTCGATTCTTCGGCATCGCCCATGCCTGCGTATTGCCGCATGGTCCAAAGCCGTCCGCGATACATCGTGGCTTGCACGCCACGGGTATAGGGGAATTGCCCCGGGAAGTTGAGATCGCGGTCGTAATCCCAGCCTTCGAGGTCAGCCGGCGTGTAAAGCGGATGAATGCTGATGTGGGAGGAGGTTTCTTGCTCGGGCGCCAGCTTGGTGGCCACCGCTGCTTTTTGTTTGTCTTCGGGCATAAGAGTGGGCCCTCGATATCTGTAGAGAAACACTTAAGTATGAACTCGGGAGGCGGAGGATGCTATGACGCCGGTCACAATTCTCCGGGCAGCTCGGACCAATTCTGCAGCAGGCTATATGTGCTTACCTTCGCGACTTGCGGCGAGACCTGGTGAAGGAACTCACTCCGAAGTACAAAAAAGCCAGCGCGAATGCCGCCGCCAGGAGCATCTTGCCAACTCCGGCCTTACCAACAGCATGACGATGATATTCCCGAACGGCAGCTCCGCCGCCGACCACGGCAAGCACCAGGAAAAGCAGTCCAGTAACTTCCAGCCAGAGCACGTGCAGCACATGGCCCACACTGGCGAGCGTAACCCTACTTCCCCTGTAAACAGCTCGTATCCAGCGATTCTCGCCCGTTTTGCGGCCCGCAACGCGCAGAAATGCCCGGCCCTGAGTACCGAAATTGCGGGATGACACGCCTTTTACCTTTCCCTTTGCGCTGCTGCCAAGGGTTTTGCCATGACCCGGCCCTTCATTCTATCAGCGGATTTCCGCAAGACAGGGAACTGTCGCGGACGTCTGCGCCCAAAGATCACAAAACTCCGGCCCCAGCGCCGGCATCCAAATAGATTAAAGCTCAGCAGTGGGGGCGGGCTAAAGTTTAGGTGCAATCGTGGATCAACGACTAAAAAGCTTGATGGAACAATTGGGTGAAGCGATCAACAACTCGCTCTCCGATTCCGAACAGATCGCGGAGGTCATAACTCGTATTAAGTCTGGTGGATATGATGTATTTCTCGTACTGGAGGCGACTATCGGATTCAACGAGCGCGAAGGCGAGTCGCAGCCTGCCGTAATAAATGAGCAGCGTTCAACTGCCGATTTTCAGGTGACGTCGCAGGATGTGAAGTTTCTGAAATCACTTCACATCAAGTTCGACGACGAAAAGTAGCGTCGAGTTCGGGCATCTGGGCTGACATGTCCCGAACCACAAGCGGTGTGCTAACATTCCACTTCGCCTGTGGGTCGGCACGCGCCACCAAGGCGCAGTCAGCCCTCCAGCAAACCAGCGCTCTTAGAATCCCTCGGGAATTTAGTGCTCGGGAACCATCAGGATGAGAGAGACCCTCGGAGTCTTACTGGCGGGAGGAGCGGGCGAGCGTTTATATCCGCTGACGCGCGATCGCGCGAAGCCCGCCGTCACCTTCGGCGGAATTTACCGCATCATTGACCTTACGCTTTCCAACTGCATCAACTCCGATCTACGAAAAGTCTATATCCTGACGCAGTACAAGGCTCTGTCACTGAATCGGCACATCCGCGAAGGCTGGGGCAACATTGTAGGACGTGAACTGGGAGAGTTCATCGAGATCCTGCCGCCGATGAAACGGGTCAGCGAGAACTGGTATATGGGCACGGCCGATGCGGTATATCAGAATCTCTATTCGATTGGCTCCGAGCAGCCGCGCTATGTGCTCATCCTGTCGGGCGATCACATCTACAAGATGAATTACGATCTGATGCTGCGTCAGCACAAGGATTCGGGCGCGGATGTCACCATCGCCACGATCCTGGTCGATCCGGCTGAGACGAAGCATTTTGGCGTGGTCGAGATTGACCGTACCGGCCGAGTTGTCGGTTTCCAGGAGAAGCCCGAGGAAACCGACTTGCGCTCGCCCTACAACCCGCGAATGGTTTCGGCTTCGATGGGCATTTATTTGTTTAACACCGATGTGGTCATTCCCGCGCTGCTGAAAGACGCGGAAGACCAGACTTCGCGCCACGATTTTGGGCATAACATCCTGCCTCACATGGTGGACGACTATAAGGTGTATTCGTTCAACTTCATCGATGAGAACAGGAAGGAAGCGCTTTACTGGCGCGATGTGGGTACTCTGGAAGCGTATTACGAAGCCAACATGGACTTGGTGTCCGTGGCCCCGGTTTTCAACGTGTATGACTTCGCGTGGCCGATTCGCACTCATATGCGGCAATATCCGCCGGCCAAGTTCGTCTTTAGCGATCCCGGGCGCACCGGCCAAGCGCATGATTCGATCGTCTCGATGGGCTGCATTATCTCTGGGGGGTCAGTGCGCAATAGCGTCCTCTCCCCCGACGTTCGCGTGAACTCCTACTCGGAGATCGACACCAGCATCATCTTTTCGCATGTAAATGTCGGCCGTCATTGCCGCATTCGCAAGGCCATCATCGATCGCGACGTGGATATCCCCGAGGGCACCGTTATCGGCTACGACACCGAAGCGGACCGCCAGAAGTATCACGTCACTGACAGCGGCATCACGGTGGTGACGCGCGATTACTCGCTGTTCGAGAATCCCATCACGGTGGACTACTTCACGTCGGAGTGAACCGACTCGGGAGACTTGCGGACTTACGTTCGTTACTGCGCCGGAGCTGATTCTGCCGTCGCAAAATAGCACGCCGATTGTGGGCTGGCGCGCAGGATCGCATAAAGCTTTACTACGGTGTCGGGTTTTACCATTCGCGCATATCCCGCAGTAGCCGATGTAGCCGTCCTTGATCCAGTGATTGTCCACTAAGGTCATGGGACGCCAACCGCCGACGGCACCCAGGCCGGTGATGATTCCACCCTCCGAAATCACAATCGCATATGGCGGGCGCTGGTGCTCGCGGTCCCAAACCCAACCCGCAACGCGAAGGGCCCGCGTTTGCCCGCTTCCCGCTACCGCCGCCATGGATTCCACCGCGCCGGTACACTCCGTCGGAGAAGCCAATTTGTACATCGATTCCAGAGGCTTGCCGATTTGCGTATACGCGTTATCTGAATAAGCCGACAACCCGTTCTTCTCCATGAACTGAGCCTCGGCGGACACCGCCCCGGGGTTCGTGATGGCGGCCTTCGCGAATTGCAGGTCATCGCGTGCTCCGACGAACATCGCTGTCGCTGCCACATTGATCTGGAATCCACGTATTCTTGCTCCGCGTACGTCGTTACGGGTGATGTGGGACGACCATGCGATGATGCCCAGGATGCATATCTGGACCACAAGAAACCGCACCTGCTTCTTCGTCATGACCGAGTCGGACATCAACAGCAGCAAGCCCAGACAGCACCAGAATAAAAGCGCGAAAGTGTGATATCGCGAGGCGAAAGCCTGCCGAATACCAAAATTCAACCGGCCTAATGACGTAATGAAGGCAGTTCCTAGACAAAAAACCAGCATCAGCACAAGCAGGACCGGGAAGGGACGGCCAGTTCGGAGGTATGCGCGGAAGCCGAAAGAGCACGAAAACCGCGGCCGCCAACCCGGCGATTCCAATGAGTGTCGCCAGGGGAACGTCGTGCCGCACCCATGGGCTTCCGAAGTATGTGGCGATGTACTGGAAGATCTCGAGCGGCGTCTGGATTGACGAAGCCGGGTTGCCGTGGCCCAGCGGACGATGGTAGTCGTAAAGATACAGCGGCCGTGCTGACCGTTCCCGTTATCAGGAGACTCAGCACTGCGGCACGGCGTAATCGGAGCAGTAGCGCGGCAGCAAACAGCAGAGGCCACAAGAGATTTCCGTTTGCCAGGGAATAAGTTGCTCCCAATGCCGCGAGGATTGAGAACAGGAGATAAACCCATGCTTCCCGATCGTCAGATTGTTCGGAATGCTTCCAGTAAAGTATGAGTGCCACGAATGACAAAGTGGAGAATAGCTCCAGCAGGATGAAGCAGATCGAAAAGCCAATGACCAGGTTCTCCCACTGGGTGGGCCAAAAAAGGCAGAAGGCTGCTATGCCGACGCCGGTGCGCCAGACGGCACCGCGCCATCCTCCGAGCACTCGCATGCTCCACGCCAGCACCATCAACAGCAGGAATTGCGTTACCAGAATGCTGGTTAGTAAGAATTTCTGCGTAGCTCGAAATAGAACCAGGTCGGCTGCCAGGAATAGCTTAGAAACCACCATCCTGTGCTCGTTGTGCTGCGTCCACAGCCAGGCCGGGGATAACGGGTTCACCCCTCGCATGGCAGTGTCGATCTGCTCCCACCCGTCGGTCGATGGCAGGCTCGAGTAACTGGCGATGACCATGTACACGGCCGCGCCCGCGGTGAGTAGGCCGGCCAGGAGGATGGCATATGAGAGAACAGCAGACGCGGGTGATTGAGAGGATTTTCGATTGCTCGGCAGCGTGAGATTGTCTGCGGTCACTGCCGAATTCACTGGGTGACCATCCACGCTTTCACCGTCACCGCACCTACGCACCACAACAGCGCATCTTCCACGTGCTCTCGCAACGACTGGTTGGTAAAGATACTTCGCAGCGCTGCGCCCTCCGTAAGGCGTGCTGCTAACTCAGTCAAGATACCCTGATAGCGGTCCGGCATGTGGAGCTTGGTGGCGCGCACCAGATCGTCAAAGACCAGCAGGCAGTCCAGAATGACGCCATCCGGGTCAGCTTGTTGGGAGTTGATCCGATACAGCGCCTCGGCCACATCGCAAAAAGTTTCGATGGCTTCCGGCGGAGGACCGAGCCCCGCCATGTCCGGATCGAGTGCCAGCGCCTTCGCAGCCAGCTTTGGATGAACGAAGAATACGACCCGCCCGCCGGAGGTAATGGGCCGTTCATCATCGCCGCCCACCGCCAACAAAGTGTAGAACTGCGGGCCGTCGTGGCGGGCATCGACACGAAAACCGATCAGGAGCAGTTCCTCATGCGCTCGGGGGTGAAGAACGGATAACTCTGGCATAGAGAAATATTACAGTTGCCGGTTACCAATTGTCAGTGGCCAGTTGCACGGGGCAGTTTTGACAGGCCTGTTTTGGTCTTTTCTAACCACTCGCCGGTACCCAGACCAATCGAATTTCCGCAACCAGACGCAGCTGTCGTCATCTACTGTGTAGCTATGGGAAATACTTTCAAGACAGCGTTGCTGCTGACCGCATTGACGCTTTTCCTGCTGTTTATGGGCCAGATCTTCGGCGGCCAGCGAGGCATGGTAATTGCCCTCGCGCTGGCTGTCGTCATGAATTTTGTTTCGTATTTCTTCAGTGACAAGATTGCGCTGGCCATGTACCGGGCGCAGCCCGTCACTCGTGAACAATTGCCCCGCGCTTATCAAGTCGTCGAACGGCTTACCCAGAAGATCGGCATCCCTATGCCGAAGATGTACGTTATTCCCACGGATTCTCCCAACGCATTTGCGACCGGACGCAACCCACAACACGCGTCCGTCGCTGTTACCGAGGGAATTCTGAACCTGCTGAACGACGAGGAATTGGAAGGCGTGTTGGCACATGAACTGGGACATGTGAGGAACCGCGACATCCTGATTAGCTCGATCGCTGCCACGTTGGCAGGCGCCATCACGATGCTCGCCCGCATGGGTTACTGGGCGGCACTGTTCGGCGGCATGGGAGGCCGCGAGGACCGCGATCGCGGAGGCGGAGGTGGTTTCGTCGCGCTGCTGATGTTAATTTTGGCGCCGATAGCGGCCACTCTGATCCAGCTCGCAGTGTCGCGCTCGCGGGAATATCAGGCTGACGCCAGCGGTGCACAACTCACCGGTAATCCTTATGCGTTGGCCAGCGCACTGAAGAAGCTGGATGCCTATTCGAAGCGGATCCCGATGCAGGCTTCGCCGTCGAATGCGCACCTGTTCATTGTGGCGCCGTTGCTCAGCGGCGTGAGCTTCGCGAACCTCTTCTCGACCCATCCACCAATCGCCAAGCGCATCGAACGGTTGACCGGGCGGCCAGCCGAGCTGGATTACTAGGCGGTTCTCAACGCCGTGCCCAATCGAGGATTCACCGTTCTGGCGCAGTTGTTCGCGGTTTCATATTTGAATAGAATTGCCCTTCAAATGGCGCTTTCGTGCCGCCTTGAAGCGATCTAAGTCCTTTCCCTACAAGGCGATGCAAGGAGAAATCGCTTCTCCCTAGGTTGCAAAATAATGCACACCAGGCATCCATAAGCTAACCCTACCTCTTGTTTTCAATAGCTTACCGTTTTGGAGTTTGGAACTAAGGGTGCACGTTAGAAGTTAGCCGCTTTGACGATTCCAAAGGAGGGCTCTCGCTTGATCAATAAACTGGTTCGCGTAACTCTGGCCGTCGCACTTCTGTCATTTGGTACTCTCGCCTTCACGAGCACCGCTCAAGTTATGAATGGGGGCTTTGAGACTGGTGACTTCAGCGATTGGACCCAGTTTGGAGACACGTCGTTTAACGGAGTATGTACATTTGGAACCTGCCCCGGCGGAGAAACCCCCTATGCTGGCAATTACTCGGCATTTTTTGGCCCAGTAGGCGACACCGGCGGAATTTACCAGGACATCACCACGGTGCCCGGGCAGATGTACACGGTCAGCTTCTACCTGGCTCTTCCAGCTAGCGGCACGCCTAACTTCTTCCAAGTTCAATTTGGCGACGCCGTGTTTAATCTAACTAACTTCCCCGGTTCATTCGATTGGGCTCTGTTCACCATGACCGACATGGCGACCACAAGCACGACCCGCTTAACCTTCACGTTCCGCAACGATCCGAACTACTGGTTCCTGGATAATGTGGACGTGACAAGCGGCGGCGGGGGAACGACTCCTGAGCCGGGAACGTTGGCTCTGTTCGGTAGCGGACTTGTTGGAATCGCTGGCATAGCTCGCCGTAAGTTTCGCCTCTAAAGGCTCGGCTCGTCTAAAAGTGCCGAACGCGGCGGAGTGGGCACGGCGACCGCTAGACGACGAAGACAATACGTAGTGTAGTGACGCGGCATCCGATTTGACTCGGATGCCGTATTTGCATTACGACCGCGAAAACAGTTGCTCGCGTATCACGACCCCATCCTGATAGCCTCTCTGGGGGACGGTTCCTGAGCGGCGTGATGAGGCTGGTTAGCGCTCAGCAGTACAGGTCAGGCTTACTTGCCGACGAAGATCGCCACGCTGTGAGCGCGCACGAGGTACTTCTCCTGAGACAACAGTGGAAACTCCAAGCCGTCTTCAGCAATGTCCTGGGGAGAAGGCTGAGACGTATCGGCGAAACGAAACCACTCATGATGACCGATCGGCGGCAAGTCGAATTCGAGGTCGCCAGAATACGCGCTGGCGATGAAGTGCACATCGTCGCGCGAGCCATTGCCACGTAATTGGGTCAATTGCATCGCAAGCGTGCGCGATTCGTGTCCCCAGTCGGGTTGTGAACACTTCACCCCGTGCCAGGTAATGTGGAAGCCACCTTCGCCATGAAGCTGAAAGCTGTCACGCCGTAGTAACGGGCAGCGCTTACGGAAGGCAATCATCTGCTGAAAGAAGCGCAGCAAACCGGCGTGGCTTTCGTTCATGCGCCAGTCCAGCCAACTCACTTCGTTGTCCTGGCAATAGGCGTTGTTGTTGCCCTGCTGTGTGCGCGCAATCTCATCGCCCGACAGAATCATGGGAACGCCATGCGAGAACAGTAAAATGGCGGCAAAGTTTTTGCGCTGACGGGTGCGCAGCTCGTTGACCGCGGGATCGTCGGTCGGACCTTCAAATCCACAATTCCAACTGTAATTGGCGTCACTGCCGTCGGTGTTGTTGTCGCCGTTGGCGAGATTGTGCTTATCGTTGTACGAAACCAGATCGTTGAGGGTGAAGCCATCGTGGCAGGTGACAAAGTTAATGCTGTGATAAGGTTCGCGAGCGCTGGTCTCGTAAAGATCCGGGCTTCCCAGCAAACGGGTGGCGAGCGCCGAGGTCATGCAGGCGTCGCCCTTCACGAACCTGCGTACATCGTCGCGAAAAATCCCGTTCCACTCCGCCCATCGTCCCCAGGAAGGCAGCGTGCCGACCTGATACAGCCCGGCGGCATCCCAAGCCTCGGCAATTAGTTTCGTATTGGCGAGCACCGGGTCGTAGGCCAGACTCTCTAGCAGCGGCGGATTCTTCAACACTCGGCCATCCATGCCACGCCCGAGAACGGAAGCGAGATCGAAACGGAAGCCGTCGACGTGCATTTCCATGACCCAGTAGCGCAGGCAATCGACAATGAAGTCGCGCACCACGGGATTGTTGCAATTCACCGTGTTGCCACACCCGGTGAAGTCCACATACTTGCCGGTCTCGGGATCGAGGATGTAATAGGTCGAGTTGTCAATTCCACGGAACGACCATGTGGGCCCGTGTTCATCGCCTTCTGCGGTGTGATTGAACACCATGTCGAGAATGACTTCGATGCCCGCTTTATGCAGGTCGCGCACCATTTGCTTGAACTCACGAACCTGCCCGCCATCGGCGCGGTCCGATGAGTAGGCGGCGTTAGGCGCAAACAGTGCTGTTGGCTGGTACCCCCAGAGATTCAGCAGGGGCTCGCCGGTAAAAGGATTGGCCCGATTGGTGTCGCTTTCCTCAAACTCGTTGACCGGAAGAAGTTCGACCGCTGTTACTCCCAGTTGTTTGAGGTAGGGAATCTTCTCGATGAGTCCGGCGTAGGTCCCGCGATGTGCGACCGCGGAAGACGGATGTTGGGTAAAGATGCGGACGTGCGCTTCATAAATGATGCTGTCGACCAGGGGAATGTTGAGCGGCTGATCGTTGCCCCAATCGAAATCGTTCTCCAGCACCACACTGTTGCGATAGGGCCGTTTTCCAGGCGGATATTGCCCCCATGCCCCGCCGTCGGAGAGCACACGGGCGTAGGGGTCGAGCAGTACATGCGACGGATCAAAGCGATGCACCACAGGATCGGGGTTGGGCTGCATGTCAAAGCGGTAGCCATACTGCATACCGGCGTCGAGGCCTTCTACAAAGGCATGCCAGACTTGCCCCGTGCGGTTGGAGCGTGGGTCGAGCGGAAACTCAACAAAGGGATGCTCAGCTCCCGGTTGCAAGAGAACCAGCGTGCAGGACGTAGCATGCTTCGAGAAGACGGCAAAGTTGACGCCACTGCGGCGCAAGGTCGCGCCTAGGGGAAGGGGAACGCCAGGGTTGATGTGATAAGCGGCGTCCGAGGTGTTAGGAGATCGCCGCGGCTGAGCTCGAGCAAACGATTTAGTTGGCATCGGTAGTGGACCCGGGTGGCGCACGGGCCAAGAGGATGGATAGCAGAAAGCTGAGGGAACAGCAAGGAAAAGCAGCGGCAGCTATAAAAGTCCTTCGCCCGTGCCGAGCAAAAAAGCATCCGTTTCTGCGAAGCCGGGTGGCGATGATGACGTTACATGGCTAGCGCCTGATCAGTTGCAGAGCTATGTCGCGTCCCATCGTCGTCGACAGGTTGATCCAGAGCATGGCCAACGGCTCCAGGTATCTGGCGATCTTCAGCGGCCCGGCATCGACGGGATCAAACCCGATGTCGTTGATCAGTTGGTTGGCGATCGCTTTGGCGGCCGCATCGTCACCGGCATAGAACATGGTCAGGTTGACCGCTCCAAACTTCGGGTTACGCATATTGCCGAAACCAGTCGTATTGAAAGCCTTCACCACGCGTGCGCCTCTTGCCAACTGGGCGACGGTTTCGCCAGCCGAGGTGGTCGTCCCCACCGCAAGATCGAAACTGGGCGTGATCGGATTAGTGCAATCGATCACCAGTTTGCCCGACAGGTCGTTTGAGCTGAGCACCGACTCCACGGCTTCCCAAGGAACCGCGAGCGCCACCACTTCACTGGGCAATTGCATCGGCGATCGAGGCGAATTTGCGATCCTTCCCCGACTCTTTTTCAGGCGAGCGCGAGCCGTAAACGACGCCGTGCCCGGCCGTCTTCCAACCATCTCCCAGCGCTGATCCTACGTTGCCACTGCCAAGAACCGCAATCTTCATATCTTCCCTCGAATTTTCTCAAATAATTTCGTAGCGCATTCGATTTTGTGTTGGATGCTGATAAGAGAACCGAGGTTCATCGGCAGTCCGACGAGCCTTTCAGCTGTGGAAAAGAAGTTCGCGTGCGATGCGGGCGTACAAATCGATGGCGTCGAGCAACTGCTGCTTCTCGATGTACTCGCCTTCGGTGTGGGCGACGTGTATGGAGCCGGGACCAATAAGCAAAGGCCTGCCCCAATTCGTCAGTGCGGGAATATCGGTGGTGAAGGCCGCAACCATGGTCTCGATTCCCGGCACAGTGGCGAACTCCATATAGGGGATCTCGAGTTTGAATTCGGCTTCGGATTTGCCGCCAACGGCACCTGTGATTTGCCGGCGTAAGTCTTGCGCCGGCCCGACCAGGCGAAAGAGTAGCTGCGCGCGTGCTTCGTCGGGAATCACGTTGGGTGCCCGCCCTCCTTCGATTAGACCAATGTTCATGGTGCACGGCCCAGCCTTGGGATTCGTAGGAAGCCTCAGTCGCCGGACGCTTTCCAAGGCATCGAGCAGATTCTCAATTGCAGACTCGCCGAGTTCTGGATAGGCCGAATGCGCCATTTTGCCGCGCGCGGCCACCTCCACGCGTAGCGTGCCTTTCGACGCCACCGCCAGTTTGTTCTCGGTAGGCTCGCCATTGATGAGGAACTTCGTCCCCCGGGGCTGTTGGTTGGCGACCTGTGCGCCCTGACTGTCCCGCTCCTCCCCGACGAGGAAGAGCAGGCCCACATAAACGTCCTCACTCTTCAGCTTTTCGGCGGCGGCGATTTGCGCCACGATGATCCCTTTGGCATCGCAGGAGCCGCGCCCGTAGATGCGGTCGCCAGTCTCGGAGGAAGGCACGAAGGGCGGTACTGTGTCCATGTGAGTGGAAAGCGCAAGGTCTGGCCGGGGATGCCCGGGACGGGTCGCCCAAAGATTGAAGCGATCGCCCTCGACCGGCATGCGTTCGACCTTGTATCCGAGCTGCGTTAGTTCACGGGCGAGTGCTTCCGCTGCTGCCGATTCCTGGCCGGTGGTTGACTCAATGTCAATCAGCTTGCGAGTGAGCTCGAAAACGTCCATCTCCGAAGAATAGCGTATTGTGCCTCGCTGCAGATGGAGAAGGCGCATCTGACTTGAGTGGCCGGTGTTTC
Source organism: uncultured Acidobacteriaceae bacterium (assembly GCA_963755865.1). Classification (GTDB taxonomy): domain Bacteria; phylum Acidobacteriota; class Terriglobia; order Terriglobales; family Acidobacteriaceae; genus Bog-257. The sequence goes on from CAVWLY010000030.1 coordinate 306,729, forward strand.
CCCGCGAGCTTTAGTACAGTAACCCCATGAAGCAATCCCCTACCCTGAAACAATTCCTGCAGAAGCACTCATTGAGTCTGGCGGCGCTGGGAGTGGTGCTGCTCTTGATCGTGCTCTATTGCCTGTCGAACCCTGACAGCCATTTCGGCTCATTTTTCGGCAACGCTATCGCGGACTGGACGGGTGTCGTCGTGACAGTCGTAATGACTAAGTACCTCTACGAAAAAGGGTCCGCCGAGAGCAAGCAACCCAAAGGCAAGTTACCGTCGGCAATCAGAGAATTCGTGCGTGAGCATTCCCTGACTCTGTTTTTGCTGGTTACAGGAGTCGGCTGGGTCGTCGCATTCAGTGCAATGCGGCCCAATAGCCGGTGGGGACAAGTGGTGGGCAACATTGTTTCAGAATGGACGCAGATCCTGGGGTTGGTCCTGATGACCAAACGACTACTGGAGGTGGGCTCAAAAGAGAATGCGCCGAGCCACCCGGCCGGGCATACGGACAAGCAGTAAATGCATCATAATCGGAGGCGGCTTCACGAATGTGGGAGTAGTAGCACTCCGCGACTTTCGCCGAGAACCACGTCAATTGCGAGCGCAAACTCAACGTCCCGTATTGGACGACACATTTGTGAAAATAAGCCCAACTCTGAACGGAGGATGAATGCGTCCGTTAGCGCTGATCGGAATTATTGTACTCGTGCTGGGAATACTTGCTTTCGTTGTTCCGTTTCCCACCAGCCATTCCCACGGCGTCACAGTCGGAGATGCTTCCGTGGGCATCACGACCCACCATGATGAAATGCTATCACCGGCAATCGGAGGCGTACTGTGCGCCGCCGGAGTCGTGTTGCTGATCGCGGGGTCGCGGAAGGCCACCGCCTAAGTCCTAGAATGAAGTCGGCGTTAGCGACGGGCTGGCGACGTCAAGTGACAAGGTAATTGTTCTGTTCCTGGTCTGGCGCGGGAACGCCCTCCGGCATGCGGCCACCGTTATATTCGGCGAGGCGGTTCTTCCACTTCAAGAACTCTGTGATCGTCTGTGGCTCGATGCGTACCTCTACGCGCCGCAAGCTTGCCAGTAGCAAGTTCATTTCTTTCATCAAACCGACCGGGCTTCTCAAGTCCTGCTTCCCCGGTTTCACTGATACTCGCAGCTCCCGGCCTTTGCATTCGAGCAGGCCCCAATGCTGCGGCAATTCTTCACGGGCAATCAAGCCCACCGGAGCCATATAAAACCGTCGGCTGCCCAGGCCGTCTTCGGGAGTCAACCGAAACGGCTTATTCGCGTCGGCAAGAAAGTCACTACGCGAAACCTTGCATTCCACAACTACCGACTGGCAGGAGCCTTTCCAGCCGATCACATCAGGAACTTCGCCGGTGACACAATACTGCTCCGACAGAATGATGCCGCATCTGTATGTATAACGCAGCCACTCCACAGCTCGCTTTACCAACTGTGCGTGCTTTGCCTGGGAATGGGAAGAAGCTCTCGGCATGCTGTTGTTGTAACTCGAATTTCGCAGCCTGGGTAGTATCGGAGGAGTGGCGGCCAGAGAACATTCGGCAATGCCCGCTCATCCCGGACCCCTAATCATTTCGTGTAATATCAAGGATTCGCATGGCGTGGATGATCCAAGCTGAGAATGTTCGCAAAACTTACCGCATCGGCAAAGTGGATGTGCCCGCGTTGCGTGGCGTTTCCCTCGAGGTCGAGAAGGGCGAATTTGTCAGCATTGTAGGTCCGTCTGGAAGCGGCAAGTCCACTCTGTTTTACATCCTGGGCGGACTGACGCACGCCGACTCGGGACGGGTGCTTATCGACGCCACCGATTTCACCGCACTATCGGATTCGGCGCGCACGCGAATGCGCAAATCCAAAATCGGCTTCGTCTTCCAGAAATTCAATCTACTGCCAACCTTGACCGCGAACGGCAACATCGAGATCGCACGCGACATCGCCGGCAAAAGCAATGGGAATAGCAGCCACGAATACATCGATCGAATCACACGATTACTGGGAATTGACAAGCGTCTCGACCATCGCCCTTCCGAGCTGAGCGGCGGTGAGCAACAACGAGTCGCCTTGGCGCGTGCGCTGGTGAATCAACCGGCCATTGTGCTGGCTGACGAGCCTACCGGCAATCTCGATTCGGAAAATTCCGAAATTGTCCTGAGAATGTTGCGGCAATCGAACCAGGAGCTAGGACAAACGGTATTGATGATTACGCACAATCCCGAAGCTGCGTGCTATGGCGACCGCATCATTCATATGCGCGATGGATCCATCGTGCCACCCGAGAAGGACCCGCAATGGAGCCTCGCCCATGACTGAAGACCTTCGCGCTCCCATCCTGCCCGGAAAAGGCGCCTCCGACTATGAACGCTACCTGCGCACCGATGAGTTGCTCGCGCTGCAGAAGTCGGCGCAGGAGATGCTGCATCCTGACGAGCTCACTTTTCAGGTTACCCACCAGGCTTCGGAATTGTTGATGAAGGGAGCTGCCTGGGAACTTGATCGTGCGCGGCTGTGTATTCACGAAGGAAATTTCAGAAACGCGGCGCGGCTCCTGCGGCGGGCAAACAGGATGCTCGATCATCCGCTGCGCATGCTCAGCTTGCTAGAGACTATTACGCCCTACGAATATCACGTCATCCGCGCTGGACTTGGCCATGGGAGCGGCCTTGATTCGCCGGGATTTCTCGCACTGCTGCATATCGCCCCTCGGCTCGGCGATGCCTTCTTCGAGCAGGTGAAGAATGCGGGATTGACTCTGGAAGAGCTGTATCGACGTCATACAGAGTTCTTTGAGCTGCACGATATCGCCGAGGAGTTGGTGGATTACGACGAACACATGCAGCTCTTTCGCTATGCTCACCTCAAGCTGGCCCAGCGAATCATCGGTGGCGGGGTAGTGGGCACAATGGGGACGCCGGTGGAGGTACTGAAGCAGAGAATGGAGTATCCGCTGTATCGCGCGCTTTGGGACGTGCGCAATGAGATAACCTCCCGGGTGAACGCCGACCATGCCACCGGACATGGCGGAGTGTATTGACCGCATCAACTTGTTGATCCCTGTTAACAACCCCTCCTTCAACTCTCATTCCAGCGAAGCTCTGCATGCGCTTGCCGCGCAGCGCTCGCGCTAGCTATAATCCGCGCACGTCGAGGCGAATAAGGAGTCGGTGTGCCCATAGGAACGGCAGTCCACGAGCGAACTTTCGCACTCTGCCAGAGCCTGAATTATCGTGAGTGGTCGGGATTCTACGCGGTCAGCGTCTACGAAACTCATCACGAACATGAGTACAACGCCATTCGCAATGCGGCTGCTCTTATCGACGTAACCCCGCTGTTCAAGTACATGGTTTCAGGGCGCGACGCCACCCGCTTCGTCAATCGCGTAATCGCTCGCGACATCAACAAGGTCGCCGTCGACCAGGTGATCTACTGCTGCTGGTGCGACGAAGAAGGCAAAATCATCGACGATGGCACCATTACGCGGCTGGAGGAGAACCGCTATCGCTGGACCGCCGCCGATCCCAATCTGCGGTGGTTTCGGCAAAACGCCATTGGACTGGACGTAGAGATTGAGGAGATCACTGAGCAGGTCGCGGCCCTGGCGCTACAAGGACCAACTTCAGGAAAGCTCTTGAAGAGCGTCGCCGAAGCCGACGTCGAAAACCTGAAGTATTTCCGCAAGACTAGCGGCAGAATCGGCGGCGTGGCAGTGGATATCTCGCGCACAGGCTACACCGGTGATCTGGGATATGAGATCTGGATCCCGTGGCAGGACGCGGTCAAGGTGTGGGACGCGCTGATGGATGCCGGCCGCCGATTCGACATTCATCCCACAGGTATGCTGGCTCTAGATGTAGCCCGAATTGAAGCCGGGCTAATCCTGGCCGACGTCGACTACATCAGCAGCAAAAAGGCGCTGATCGGATCGCAAAGATATACTCCTGCCGAAGTTGGCCTGGGCAAGCTCGTCCACTACGAGAAAGAGAATTTCATTGGCCGGCAGGCGCTTCTGGAAGAAAAGCTGACCGGACCTCAGCGGCTGTTGATGGGCCTGGAAATCGACTGGAATGAAGTCGAAGCGCTATTCGACCGCATGGGGCTCGCACCCCAGACACCTGCTACCGCTTCCCGCACACACGTACCCGTGTACAAGGGTCGAGATCAGGTGGGAAAAGCGACTTCGACCACCTGGTCGCCGTTACTGAAGCAACTGATTGCATTGGCCAGTCTGGAACCTCAGCATGCAACGCCGGGCGCCAGACTGCAAATGGAAATGACCGTAGAGGCGGTCCGGCACAAGGTGTCGGCTACGGTCCGCTCCCTGCCGTTCTTCAATCCCTCACGCAAGACCAAAACGCCCGCGTAAGGACCTGCCCCACTCACAGTCACTGCAGACAAAAATGCCGCCGTCGCTGCGGCGGGTTCCACAACTGCAAAGATAAGCGGTGAGACTAGGGTCTGGTGCCAGCAGAGGCGCTTATCTTAACTTCATTCTTGGGGTAAAGCAGGCGCTCAACTGTACGATCCATGGTGTCGAGCAGGCTGTCGGCGGGCGGCTGAAACTTGGCATCTTCCAACGCATAATTCCATTCTGGAGACCGAGCGCCACTCTTAGCGCTAGTGCGTACTGGCGCCAGCGCGGTATAGCCAAGCCAGAGGAAGGCCGCCATGTCGTAGGCAGCGCAATTGATTCGGCGCAAAACCGAGGCGTGGAACCCCGAATGCGCCATGCCAGTGGCGGCCAGCATGTTTACCGAGGCGTACAAACCAAATCCCAAGGCGATACCGAACAACACATGACGCCGCGAGATGCCCAGATACTCACTGAAGAACAATAGAAAAAATACCAACCCGCATTGCATCAAGCGTACACTGCGGTCGGCCAGCAGAATCACTGCGTTGATTAGGTCAGGCTGGTCCGAGCGGACGGTGTTGATTGCCCACATCCCACCGACAAGAAGCAGAACCAAAATAGACCAACGGAAGAGGATGACACTCAGATCACGTAGCGCTTCGTAGGGTCTAAATGCGTCCTTGAAAATTTCCTGCAAAACAGCGAACGAGATCAGCACACTCACTGCGGAGATACCCCAATAACCGTAGTAATAGAGGTATGGCGACCTTTGGACACACAACAGAAAAGCTACGGTAAGGACTTGGAGAATCGTGTAGTTAAAGAAATACGGATACTCCCTGTGCAAGCCACGCCTGAACAACGACACCACCACTCCCACCTGAAAAAGCGCGGAGGGCAGCCACAGCATGTAATCGATCAAGCTGAAGTGCATGGCAACTCCAGAAGGATATCTCTGAATGCCATTATAGACAAGCTGGATTTTGTGCAACCCAACTTAAGGCTTTCCTTTGTCTATGTTTAGATTTCCGCTCCATTTCGGGAATCGAAGTACATTGCCAACAGTTGTCCCTTCAATTGATCGTCATTGCAACCTTGCGTGCCCGGACGGCAGCTCGGCATGGGCGAACCCTCGCCTGCCCGCAGTTTTAGCTGATCGTCATTGCAGCCCTGGGTACCCGGACGGCAACTCGGCATGGGCGAACCCTCGCCTGCGCGCAGCTTTAGCTGATCGTCATTGCAGCCCTGGGTGCCCGGACGGCAACTCGGCATGGGCGAACCCTCGCCTGCGCGCAGCTTTAGCTGATCGTCATTGCAGCCCTGGGTGCCCGGACGGCAACTCGGTATGGGCGAACCCTCGCCTGCGCGCAGCTTTAGCTGATCGTCATTGCAGCCCTGGGTGCCCGGACGGCAACTCGGCATGGGCGAACCCTCGCCTGCGCGCAGCTTTAGCTGATCGTCATTGCAGCCCTGGGTGCCCGGACGGCAACTCGGCATGGGCGAACCCTCGCCTGCGCGCAGCTTTAGCTGATCGTCATTGCAGCCCTGGGTGCCCGGACGGCAGCTCGGCATGGGCGAACCCTCGCCTGCGCGCAGCTTTAGCTGATCGTCATTGCAGCCCTGGGTGCCCGGACGGCAACTCGGCATGGGCGAACCCTCGCCTGCGCGCAGCTTTAGCTGATCGTCATTGCAGCCCTGGGTGCCCGGACGGCAGCTCGGCATGGGCGAACCCTCGCCTGCGCGCAGCTTTAGCTGATCGTCATTGCAGCCCTGGGTGCCCGGACGGCAACTCGGCATGGGCGAACCCTCGCCTGCGCGCAGCTTTAGCTGATCGTCATTGCAGCCCTGGGTGCCCGGACGGCAGCTCGGCATGGGCGAACCCTCGCCTGCGCGCAGCTTTAGCTGATCGTCATTGCAGCCCTGGGTGCCCGGACGGCAACTCGGCATGGGCGAACCCTCGCCTGGAACCAATAGCGCTTGATTGATGCCGCAGAATCCGTCTGCAACGCAAGATGACATCGACCAGAAGCTGTCGCTGGCAGCTGCTGGTTGCGCCGTGGGGTTGAGGGAATAGGGGTTTGTGGCGGCGAACAGGACTCCGGCAGACAGCAGCGTACCGATGACAATAACCAGAATATTCTTCATACAATCTCTCCTTAGGTATTTCTCGACAGGTCTTTCTCGACCTGAGTTACGGTAAAAAAGATGCGCGACGCGGAATCAATTCCGTTCATCGCAGGCTGGCAAAGTCGTAGGCACAGGTGACGAACCTTCTCCAATGACAATGACGGTATTAAGGGACCCGACGGAGGTGGCTCCACTCACGGCACTGAGAGCTCCGGCTAACATTAAGGCGGCTAAGGCTGCGATCATTGTTTGCTTCATGGTTGTTTACGTCCTCCTGAATTGAAGTTTTCTCTGCGTTCAAGGTTTCTGTCCATGGTGGACTATCTTGTGGGCGAGCCCTCATTTAGCCGGCGAGTCACGGTAACTTGTTGTATACTAACTGCTTAGTAAACATATTCGGTTCACACCCCCGTCCGTCCGTGCACGGTTTTTCCAAGGTTTGTGGGCTTTCTGGCCGCGCGTATAACGCTCTCTGACCTGCTGCCACGCATTCGCATTATAGAGAGAGCAATCTGAAATCCCGCAGAATTCGCGGCAGTTACTTAATGACGGAGGTACATGTACTAAAGGGGGATATGGTCTGCCACCATGAGAAGTATTACGCAATTTGTACCGCCGCAGGGTAAGATTTTCCTCTATGCCGGGACCACTTGATCGTTACCAGACACCAAATGTTACGACCAGCACCTATCAAGAGCCGAATGCCAACGGCGGGGCCGAGTCGGCAAGTAAGACCACCCTGAATTCGTCGCTGCAGCCCTCAGAAGTTTGTCCCAACTGCTCTTCCTCTCTGCGGCAAAACCACTGCAAATCGGTTTGCCCGAAGTGCGGATACTACCTCAGTTGTGCTGACTTCTATTGAATGGACTGCACGCTGAACTCCATTTCTCTCGGTGGTTGTTAATGATGCTGGCGGCGATCGCCAGCCAAGGCCTTTCAACTCCGTATCGCCACTTGCGTGGTGTGGAGATACAATTGAGCGAGTCCCAAGGAGGACCTCATGCAACGCACAGCCACCGCCCATTGGTCGGGTGGTTTGAAAGACGGGAAAGGCACTATTTCCACCCAAAGTGGTGTCCTTAGCCAAACCCAATATTCCTTCAGCACGCGTTTCGAAAACGGAGTCGGAACGAATCCGGAAGAGCTAATAGCCGCGGCCCACGCCGGTTGTTTTTCCATGGCTTTATCCGCACAACTAGGCAATGCGGGTATGACCGCAGAGAGCATCGATACCAAGGCGACTTTGACCTTGGAGAAAACCGATGCCGGCTTTACCATCACCAAGGTGCACCTCAGCGTGGAAGTCAAAATCCCCGGAGCAGACCAGGCCAAGTTTAACCAGGCGACCCTCGAGGCCAAGAAAGGCTGTCCGGTTTCCCGAGTGCTTAACGCCGAAATCACCATGGATGCGAAACTCGTATCTTGAACTCGACGGGTACCCGGCATGGTGGCATGCTGATGTCAGGTAGCCTTTTCGAGGTTGTGCAAAACTTGCCGCTGCTTTAAAGTTCTAAGGCGGGGCAACGAAAGGATTCCCCCAGGGCAAAGAAGATTGGTTTTACTGATGGTGTGCTTCGCAGTTGCGCTGCCCCTATTCGCCCAGAACATAATGTCGAACATTTGTGCGAGTCGACCACAGTTCTGAAAACTACCCCCGGTAAGCAGGACATGCCAAAAGCATTCTGGACAATTAAGCACCTAGGAGAACAAAATGAAAGTTTTAGCCAAGAGATTCGTACCTATTCTGCTCGTGTTAGGGATTGTATGGTTGGCCTTGCCCGCGTGGGGCGCCAGCGATACGAAAGACGAGGAGACCATTAGAAACGCCAGCACAGTGTTACACGCAATGGTCGGCAGCAAGGACATTCCAGCCAGCGTAATTGCGAAGGCTGATTGCATCGTCATTCTGCCCAGTGTGAAGAAGTTCGCCGTGGGCATTGGTGGAACCGGAGGCCGTGGTCCGATGACTTGCCGTGAGGGCGCCGACTTCTCTGGCAAGTGGGGACCGCCCGCCATGTACAGCATCGGTGGCGCCAGTGCCGGTCTTCAGATCGGCGGCACGGCCAAGGACTACGTCGTCCTGGTCATGACGTCGACGGCGGCCAACAAGTTGCTGGACGGCAAAGTTAAGGTCGGCAGCGACGCGACCGCAGCAGCCGGTTCCGGAGCCAGCGCGAGTACGAGTACTACCGACATGCTGACCTATTCCCGGACTTCCGGACTTTTCGCTGGCGTGTCGCTCGACGGCGCCTCGCTCAACCCTGACAGTGACGCTAACCAGCGCCTTTACGATAAAACGGTCAGCGCACGGGACATCGTGGGCGGCCAGGTTAAGGCCACGCCCGCGGGCGAGCAACTGGTTTCTCTGCTCAACAGCAAAGCTGGCAAAAAGTAGCAATTCGTAAACGATCCCACATAAGCCCGACGGAGACGTCTCGTCTCCGTCGGCCTGGTGGGCAGTGCTATGTCTGGATGTGAGGGCGCAAACGTTTCCCTGAACCCAGGCTACTTCGACGCGACTGCCATCCATGCCAACTCCCTCGCTATGGGAGAACCGGCCACACCTCGCAGCCAACTGTCGGCAGTTCTCGGGCTGCTGGGAATTTCCGTCTTCATGAACTTCGGCAATCTCTCACATCATAGATAGGCAGCTGTCGTGTGTGCTCGCGCCAATCGCAAGGACAGCTATGATTGCACCCAGCGAGTCGGGTGGGGAACACGATATCAAATAACTGGATCAACGGGCAGGAAATGGTCGGACACACCGACGTTTTGCCTTCTGAAGTTGGCGATCCCAATTCCGTCGGATCAACCACGACCGTCAGTTTTGCGAACGTAGGATCTCACGAATCTCGCGGTTCACGCGGGCCGCATCTTGCGCCGCTTTGTCGATCAAGCCCAGCCATTTCTTATTGTTGTCGTCGAGTTTCGCCTGGGCCAGTAGATAGGAAGCCTGCATAATGGTTTCAATGTAATTGCTGAGATCGTGTGAAAGGACACGCAGTTTGGTAACAGTCTCGCTTTGTGTGTTTTTGCTCTCTTCCATTGCCGGTTGAGCCACGGTTTTCTCCTGCCAACCCGCACTTGTCGCAGATGACCCTAGGTCGGCTTGTGATATTGGACGCAAATCCGGGGAATTTCGTTGTTCACGCGTTTGCAATATCCTGGGTAACCTTATCACATCGTAGGCGGCTCGAGTTTGAATGGTGCAAATATAAGCTCTTGCAAATGTGCAACTTACGACAAGAACTAAGACGTCATCTGTCCGGCTGACATCCTGCGACCTTTGCTGTGTGTGCCGGGGCTGATATGATTCCGGCAACAACCCGCGCAACGCGAGTGTCCCGATGGCTCAAATCCGCCTGAAAACAAAATTGGTGCTTGCGATCAGCGGCATGGTATTCGCTGTAGTCGCGGTGTTTTCGTATTTTTACGTCTCGCATGTGGTTCGACAGCGTACTGCGGAGACGTATGATAATGCGGCTTTCGTGGCCAAGGAGATCCGCGAGAGCGCACGCGATGCATCGCAAATTGACCTCAGCAGCACTTTTGTGAATACCAACGATCCCAAGCAGGTTGAAGCCGTGCTCGACGAAGCCTTGCAAACGGATCCGGGCCTTAACACGTTGCTGCAGTCCATCGTTGGCTACTCTCCGACAATTGCCGACGCGGCTATCACCGATGTTAACGGACGAGCCATCGTACACACCGACCCCTCCGCGATTGGCGCCCCGGTGGAATCAAGGGAGGACTTTGAGGACGTGCGCAATGGCAGTTTCCGACGCCAGCTTGCCGTTGTGTACGGTGCGCCGAAGGTCTACGACGTTTACCTGCCTATCCAGCGCGAGGGGCAACCGTTCGGCGACATCCGCGTGGGGATTTCCACAGTTCTTCTGAAGAGCGAGATTAGGCCGCAGCTCACACGCGCCCTTTTCTTCTCTGCTATTGCCATCCTGCTGTCACTGGCGTTGGCAGCCGGCGTCTCAAACATTGCGTTACGGCCGTTGGAGGCGATTGGCCGGCGCCTGGACCAGATGACCGCGGGTGTCCCCGACGTTATCCCGGAGCCTGATCCCCGGGCGACCGATGAGTACGGTCTGGTCAATACCAAGATTGACCGCCTGGGCCGCCAGATTCGCGACGTAAAGGAGGTCTTTAGCGCCCTCAAAGAAAACCTTGATCAGATCATGGGGACATTGCAAGACGGACTTGTTCTGTTTACGCGCGATACGCGGGTGGTACTGGTGAGCGCTTCAGCCGAACGATTCGTCGGACGTCCGCGGGGAGAAATCCTGGGAAACGTGGTGGAGGAGGTGTTCAGCGATGCCACCAAGCTAGGCCGCATTGTCTTGGACGCTTTCGCGCTGCACCAACCTATTCCCCAGCGAGAAATCGAGTTGGAGAATGGACAGCGCATACAAATTGCCCTCGACTTCATTGCCGAGCGTGGGGAGCGTATTGGGGCGCTTCTTACCATGCGCGATTCCGAATCCGTGCGCCGCATCGAGAACGAAATCGAATTGTCCCGCCGTCTGGCGGCGATTGGCCGGCTCACCTCCGGGGTAGCTCACGAAGTAAAAAATCCCATCAACGCCATCGTGGTTCACCTCGAACTGCTGCGCGAAAAAATGCGCGAAGTCGATCCCGACACGCGGCGCCACATGGACATCATCGGACGCGAAATTCATCGCTTGGACCGTGTAGTGGAGACGCTGGTGGATTTCAACCGCCCCTTGGAGTTGCGACTGGTTGATTTCGACTTGCGCCGTGTGATTGAAGATGTGACGCTTTTGGCTTCGCCGGAGTCGGCACGCCAGGACGTGAAGATTGAAACCACCTTAGGCGGCGAGGCGCTGCCGGTGCGAGCCGATGCCGATCTCATTAAGCAGGCCTTACTCAACGTGGTTATCAACGGAGTGCAGGCTATGGGCGACGGCGGAGTCCTCAGCCTCCTCGCACGCCGCGACGAAACCGCAGCCATCATCGAGGTCCGCGATCAGGGCACCGGAATTCGCCCCGAGATCCGGGACAAGATTTTCAACTTATATTTCACCACCAAGAAGGCGGGCAGCGGCATTGGCCTGGCAATGAGCTATCGCGTGTTGCAACTTCATAACGGTGGCCTGCATTTTGTAACCGAGATGGGACGAGGAACCACCTTTCGCCTAATTCTTCCTCTAGCAGGAGCACCGGAACTTAAAGATACAGAAATTGCGACTCGCATCTGATCGTAGGAATGTTAATGCGGCGAACGACCCGTAATACTACGGTATGAAGGATTGCAGGCTGAGGTTTATCATGAACATAGTCGTTCTGCTCGCTTGCTTTTGAGCAGTCGTCCGGCCAGAGACTGGTACGCGGCAACCGTATCGCAGAACCTCACATGAAGATTTGGCGCCAATTCGCTGCTACGGTTCTGGTGTTGTTATTGTTGCTGAGCGTGGCATGCAAGAAAAAAAAGCCACAGCTTCCGCCTCAGGCGCAGGCACCCACCATCACGGTCCCGGTACCGGACGAAATTTCCGAAACAGCCCCGCCCCCTCTGCCACCGCCCCCACAGGAGGCACCGCCTCCGCCGCCACAGAAGCCAAAGTCGCAGCCGCATCATCGAAAGAAACCGGCGCAATCCCCTCCGACCAGCCCAGAAAATGCCCCAGCCAATGGTGCCGGCAATTCTACAATTGCCAGTGTCCATCCTCCCCCGAACCCGACTGAGGGGTCCCCCGACACTGCGATCGCCGCAGACGTCACGAGTGCGCAGGTCAGCCAGCAGAAACAGACGACCGCCGACCTGCTTGTCGCAGCCGAGAAGAACTTGACGAGTGTAAATCGCAAGCTGAGCCACGACGAAGAAGCCATGGTTTCGCAGATCAAGACGTACATTGCTCAGTCGAAGAAAGCCACATCCGAGAATGACTTCGAGCGCGCCTATAACCTCGCCACGAAGGCTCGCCTGCTCTCCGACGCCCTGGTCAAGAAATAGGTTCAGCTGCCACTGGCAGCCGCCACCAGCGCTGCGATCAGCGGATGGCTTTTCCCGTTGAGAGCAGATCGTTCAGGTTGAAACAGGGTCCCAAAGAAAAATCGGTGGCCAGGCAGTTCGATGGCGCGTACCTCTCCATCAGGCCCAGTGGCGCCGACCTCTAGTCCGCCTTTTCGCAGGTGCGCCACATAAGCGGGATTGGGACCAAAGCTGCAGCGATAGGTCTCGCGAATCTCGTCGGCGCCGTAAATCTGATGAAGCCGGCTTCCGGGCGTCAGGTACAGGTTTTCCTCCACCTCAACCAGGGAACAACTCAGCTTCGTAATCATAGGCTCTGCGCTCGCAGGATCACACTCGGCGTGTCCCGCATCTGCGAGATGCAACACGTTACGCGCAAACTCCAGAATGGCATGCTGACATCCGCCACAAGTTCCAAGGAAAGGCCGTCCCGTTTCGCGTGCCCAGCGAATGACGCGGAGGGCCCCCTCCATCGAACGATAAGGGCTAGCTGGCACACACCAGAAACCAGCGTATTCTTCTAAATCAGCATCCTGCGCACGTTCGGTCCCAAGCCACACTGGCTCAACCGCGGCGTCCTTGGCCGCCAGAGCCAGCGCCTTTGGAATGGCTTGGTGCGCCGTAACCTGGGGATCATAGTCGCCGATTAGGCAAATTCGTGCCTCAGGCTTCTCCACTATCGCCTCCTCCTGCGTGATCGTAAGTCTGTCGGGTTGTGCAAATGAATTCCCATTCACCCACGGGTTGTGCGCTTTCGACTGCCTTGTTTAGTGCTTCACTATATCTGACCGTTAAGGCGCGCTGCGACTGGGTTACAGTTGAAGCATGAGGGAGATGTTTCAGCACCGTGGGATGAGGTTGATTTTTATCGCCAACCTCATTTCCATGATCGGCAGCGGTATGAACGCCGCGGCGGTGATCTGGTACATCCTGCAGGCCACGCATTCCGAAGTGTCGCTGGGAACCCTGGTTGCATTGCAGACCTTGCCCTCGCTGCTGCTGCTGCCCTTTACCGGCGTGCTCATCGACCGTGAAGACCGGCGCCATCTCATGCTGTGGCTCGACTCCGCGCGTGGGGCCATTATCTTCTTCGTTGCCATGTTGGTGTTCACGCATCATGTACGGCTGTGGCACTTGTACCTCATGAACATTCTGGTTGCCATCGGCTTCTGGATGTTCTTCCCCACTGTAAATGCGCTCATCCAGGAGTTAACGCCCGACGACAAAATGCTGGATTCGAACTCTCTGCTACTGGCGGCCTTACAGGGCGGGTGGTTGATGGCGGGCGCGGTGGTGGGCTTCATGTACAACCATGTCGGGCTGGGCGGAGTATTGCTCATCGACTGCGCCAGTTATGCCGTTTCGCTTGCGTGCATCCTCCAGGTTCGCAAAGGCAGAGTGACGGTTTCACGTCCGATATCGGAACCGACAGCGGCGTCCCCCGTTGGAGCTCTCGCACGTTTCATTCACGAGCTCAGAGAAGGTTACCGCTATGTGCGGGACAACCGCCGGGTGCTGCTCATCGGACTTGCCTGGGCCCTATTCGTCGCGGCCATGATGACGCAGGGCGTACTATCCGCGCCACTGAGCGAGCGGGTTCTGCACGGCGGGGCGGTGGGATACGGATGGTTGAATGCCGGTTGGGCAGTGGGAGCCTTCGTGAGTGTTTTCTATGCCTCCAGATTCATCCGCGGGCATGGCGCTAACCGCTCAGTAACAATGACTATGTCGGTCATTGCACTGTCGCTCTTCCTGCTGCCGATCTCGCGTTGGCTGGCACTGGCAGTGCCGATTTATTTCATCATGGGATCAAGCCGCGGGGTTGGCGGCATTGCGCTCTCCAGCGAGATCATGCAGATGGTGCCTCGTCACCTCATGGGGCGCGTGCAGAACACTTTCTCCTTCGCAGCCAGTGTTCTGCAGATCGGGACTTCATTGCTGGCGGGAGAAGCCGCCCATCGCCACGGACTGACTTATGGTTTCTGGATTGTGGGTGCAATGTATTTGGGAGCTGGGCTGGCAGCATGGTGGCCCGCCCGGCAAGCCGAAACCGAGGTATATCAGCGGGACAACACGGCCGCCGATTAGGCTACAGCGTTTTCGTTATGCGTCCTGGCTAGCCACCAATATGCACCATGGTCCGTGACGCGGGAATAAATCCTGGTTCGCCGATGTGGTGGCGCTCTTCCTTCTGTTCGACGGCGTGAAGAATAAACTCGACCATCTCTTCGTCGCTAGCGCCTTGCGCCATCAAACCAGCGAGGTCGTGCTCACGGACCGAGAATAGGCAGGTGCGAATCTTGCCGTCCGAGGTGACACGAATGCGGCTGCAATGGCCGCAAAACGGATGCGACACGGGGGCGATGATGCCGATTTCGCCGACGCCGTCTTCAAACATATAGCGCCGCGCAGTCTCGCTGCGCGCGTGGCCGATTTCCCGCAGCGGCATGAACTCAGCCATACGGCGCACGATTTCGTCGAGCGTCACAACGATCTCCGGCGACCAGACGCGGTCCTCCTCCAGCGGCATGAATTCGATGAAGCGGACGGCAACACCTTCCTCGCGGGCGAAGCGGCCGAAGGCGGTGATCTGGTCGTCGTTGAAGCCGCGCAGCAGGACGCAGTTGACCTTGACAGGACTGAGCCCAGCACGTTGCGCGGCGCGGATTCCGGCCAACACGCGGTCGTAGCCGTTGGGCACGCGGGTGATGCGCGCGAACTCGCCTGCATCTACGGCATCCATCGACACCGTCACCCGTGTCAGGCCGGCATCGGCGAGCGGCTGCGCCATCTCGGCCAGCAGATGTCCGTTGGTGGTAATGGCGATATCCAGAGATCCGCCTTCAGTAGTGCGCAGGCCGCTGAGTTCGCGAACCATCTCGACCAGACCCTTGCGCAATAACGGCTCACCGCCCGTGAGGCGAACCTTCGTAATCCCTAAGCCGACGAAGACGCGCGCCATGCGCACGTAATCGGCAATGGGCATCTCTGGAAATTGCGGCCCGTCGGTGCCCGAGCGGCAATAGACACACCGGTAGTTGCAGCGATCTGTGATGGAAATCCTCAGATCGTTGATGCGCCGCCCGAATTTGTCGGTCAGGAACACGCTTTTTCGCTTTTCGCCTGTCGCTTTTCGCTAACGGCTCCCAGCCATTCGCCCTTAGCTTCTAGCAAGCAATTCCGCCGAGCAATTTCCGTCTGTCATCCTGAGCGAGCCCAGCGAGTCGAAGGACCCCTATTGCCGCTCACTCAAATTTCCCTACAGGTTTTCCGCCGCCGCAGGGCTTTCTTATGACTATGACTCAGATCTGTTTTTGTACGGGGAAAGGAGAAAGGAGCAAGCGCTAGGGTACTCGCGCCGCTGATCGTTTCCTTTCCAAGCACGGGAGGCATGGCCGTTTCCCGCCACACCCTCGGTTCCACAAAACGTCATGGAACACCGCCGCCGCGGCCTTCGGTATTCCAGTAGGCCACGGAGGTCGGAAACAGTACCTCGATTATAGATGAGTAGGACAGCCGAAGGCTGCACCTGGACATGGAAATGCTCCAGAGGCCGTCGGATAGGCCCGAAAAGCAGTTCCCCCGCCGACTAAATAGGCTGCTCAAAAACCCTGGGAAACGTTTTTGGTGGAAGCCCCTGCTTCAGCAGCCCCCGGGTTTCCGATGCCCAAGCGCTAAAGCGCAAGAACAAAAGCAACTTTTTTCGAAGCGCTAAAGCGCTCCTTCCCCCGCATAAATGCGGGGGCTCCCACCAAGCAATAGGTTCTGACTTTTTCCCCGGTCGAGAAGTCGGTTTTGCCTTGGAAAAATAAACGCACTCCCTAATGACATACCCTTGGGGCAACCTCAAATCAGGCTCTGGCGGCGTGCCCATTCGAAGCACCGGTCAAACTCAGCGGCGAAAAGCGAAAAGCGGCCTTTGCGAACCGCGGTCCCGCTCACATCCCTTCGTAATTCGGTCCCCCGCCACCCTCGGGTGGAACCCAGGTGATGATCTCGTAGGGGTCCATGATGTCGCAGGTTTTACAGTGTACGCAGTTGGAAGCGTTCAGATGGATCTGCAATCCGCTGGGCGTGTCCGTCGCTTCGACCATCTCGTAAACGTTGGCCGGGCAGAAATTCTTGCAGGGGTTGCCGTACTCTGTGACGCAACGCTCGTTGCAGATGTTGGTGTCGTGAATCACGAGATGTGCAGGTTGGTCTTCTTCATGCTTGGTGCCGGAGTGATACACGTCCGTCAGCTTGTCGAAGGTTAGTTTGCCGTCGCCCTTGGCTGGGCCGATGATATGCGCCTCGGGGCCGCCATCAGCCGGAAGCCGCTTCAACTGCTCCATCTGACGATGTCCAGCCTCGTTCGAATAATGCGCATGCAGACCGCGGCCACCGGTGACCTGTTGAATGCCCGCATGAATCATGCCGGATACAAAGCCGCTCTCAAAACCTTGGTGGAAGTTGCGCACCGGCCATAGTTCGGTCTTGATCCAGCTCTTCTCGACACGATCCTGGAAGGTCTCCAGAATGTCGAGCGAGAAATCGTTTTCCACCATGCAATCGAAGGCGGTCTCAGCTGCCAGCATCCCGCTCTTGATGGCAAGATGGATTCCCTTCAACCGCTGTGAATTCAGGAAGCCGGCAGAATCGCCGAGTACCATCCAGCCATCGCCAGCTAGCGGGGGAATGCACCACCAGCCGCCATAGGGCAGAGACTTGGCGCCGTAGCGCACCATCTTGCCACCTTCCAAAAGCTTGGCGATGAACGGATGTTTCTTGAACTGCTGAAGAACGTGATGGGGATCAAGCCGCGGGTCACTGTAATCAAGTCCGGTAACGAAACCGAGCGAGACGAGATTGTCCTTGGCCCCGTAAATCCATGCACCTCCGTATTCATTGAAGGTCAGCGGATAGCCCATGGTGTAGATGACTTCGCCCGGAGCGACGCGCCCGGCGGGCAGCTCCCATAATTCCTTTACCCCAACTCCGTAGGTTTGGGGATTGCGTTCGCGATCGAGCTGGAATCGTCCGATGAGTTGCTTAGTGAGTGAGCCGCGCGTGCCTTCGGCGAGGATCACAACCTTGGCCTTCAAATCGTAGCCGGGTTCGAAGTTAGACTGCCGCTCACCGTTCTTGTCCACGCCTTTATCGTCGGTTCGCACACCCACCGCGCGGCCGCTCTCGAAAAGCAGCTCAGAACCGGCAAAACCGGTAAACACTGTGATCCCGGCCTCTTCTACTTTGCTGCCCAGCCACTTCACGAACTTGTTGATGGAGATCACATAATTTCCATGATCGCGCATGGGCGGAGGTGTGATGGGGAACTTAAACTTACCCGTCCTGGTGAGGAAGTAAACCGCCTCTTTCACAACGGCGGCATCAAGCGGCGCTTCCTTTTCGAAGCCCGGCAGCAACTCGTTCATGGAACGTGGATCTAGCAGAGCGCCTGACAGACAGTGCGCTCCAATCT
This sequence comes from uncultured Acidobacteriaceae bacterium, assembly GCA_963755865.1. Lineage (GTDB taxonomy): Bacteria > Acidobacteriota > Terriglobia > Terriglobales > Acidobacteriaceae > Bog-257. The sequence continues at coordinate 324,687 of CAVWLY010000030.1, forward strand.
CGCGAGCCTTTTCAAGGACGTAAATATTCTCCTTCGTCAGCTGAGCGTCGGGATGCTTGGCGTTGTGTTCGTCAATGAGTTGCGAGAGGCGCAGGGCACACGCCATACCCGCCGGGCCTCCGCCGACAATGACCACGTCAGCTTCCATTACCGGGCGTTCGACATCTGCAAGGGGTTTACGAAAAACGATCATTAGGCCTTTCCAAAATGAGGACTTACCATTCTATAGTTATCACCTGTGACGCGCGCGGGTGAGATTGTAACAACCGCTCAACGGGCGACGACACACCGGCCGATAAGAAGCGTTGTGCATCACTGCGTTTACGCAAAAAGAAGGCGCAGGTTCGTGCGCCCTCTTTGACGTTCGAGAATCTGCGTCGCTGCCGCTATGCGCCCTTTGCTTTTTTCACTTCCTCTATCAGCGGCGGCACTATATCGAACAAATTACCCACCACAGCGACGTCGGCAATTTCAAAGATCGGCGCCTCGGAGTCTTTATTTACGGCAATGATGGTGCGCGCCCCTTTCATTCCCACTACGTGCTGAATAGCGCCACTGATTCCCAATGCAAGATACAGCTTGGGGGCAACCGTCTGTCCCGAAGATCCGACCTGACGATCCATCGGCAGCCAACCGGAATCGCAAATCGGCCGCGACGCTGCAATCTCGCCACCCAACACCTCGGCCAACTGCTTGGCAATTTCGATGTTCTTCTGCTCTTTGATACCGCGGCCAACTGCCACAATGATCTCCGCCTGGGTAAGGTCGACCGCCTGCTTCGCTTCTTTGAATGGAGCCTCGGGCTTGTTGCGAATTATTCCGTCCGCCACGTCGACGTTTATGGTCTCGACCGGCGCGGCGGCGTCGCCTTGCACAACCTGGTCGCCCCGGAATGCGCCGTTCTGGAAGGTCGCGAAATACGGCGCGCCTCCAACAAAGCCCACGTCCGCAGCAAACTTACCCTGAAACATCTGTCGAGTGAACCGCAGCGTGCCGTTCTCGTACTTGTAGCCGACGGCATCACTGATCAAGGCGCGATTCAAAGCGGCAGCAAGCTTAGGAGCGAAGTCGCGGACCTGGTAGGTGTGCGGCATCAGCACCAGCTTAGGCTGCCTCTGTTCGATAAACGGCCTCAGTGCGGCCACAAAACCATCCGGCGTGTAGGGCTCTACCTTGGCGGACTCAATGTCGTACACCTTCGACACTTTTTTCGCGGCGACTTCCTTGGCAATGTCGCCCAGGCCGCCGCCAACCACGGCCGCCTCCAGCGTCCAACCGGTTTCAGCCGCGATGGCCTGCGCGCCGGTGACGGTCTCCCAGGAAACCCGATTCAGTTTGCCTTCGCGTTGTTCCACTACAACCAGGATGGTATCTGCCATTTTGATCCGATCTTCCCTATTTCAGGGCATATTCGCGCACCAGGTGCGTAAACCTAATAAGGCTGTAATCCCCGAGTAACTCGTTTGACGGCGCGGGACCATTCAACACAAAGCAGCAATCGCGTAGATCGCCGTCATAAACCCTTCGGGTTTACGGATCGCGGTTTCTTATGCGAGCACCAACGATGTTGAGAGTCAGACCTACAGCAATCAACACCGCTGCGATGATTTGAAAGCGCGTCTCTCCCAGCTTGAGTGCCGCAGGCTGAAAGAACATAACCAGAAATGCAAATAAGACTAGCACCCAGCCAATCACCATGAGGGCTGAGCCGGTTTCACGTTTTTCTTCCGATGACGGCATAGTGGCCTCCTGCCCGTCGCGACGAGCACGCCGACTTTGCCACTCTCACTGCTACCCGCAATTTTTGCGACCTCAGCAGGTTCGCCGGTCAGGCGACCTGGTTCTCTTCGGCATCTTCCCTGCGCTGTTGCTCAGCAGTGCGCAGCAGATCACGTTGCCCCAGCCGAGTAGCGCCGACGGCTCGCCGATAGTGGTTTCCCATGATCACCAGCACCAGCCCTAATAGGCCTTCGATGCCTAGCCATATGGGCCAAAACCACGACCCGTTGCGCAGGCTGATAAAGAAAAACACGCCCAGAATCGCGTCCATCCAGAGCAGTATCCAGCCAACTGTGAGCAAAACCGAACCAAGGCGGCGGTTCTCCACCGTGTTGTCAATGGCGACCTGATCACGATCAAATCCTGGCATAACCAGCCGAGCTCCTTTCGTCTATGACGTAGAACACCCGTTTAGATGCCAAATATGAACAGGGTTGCAAAAGGTTCGGAAGCTCCGCAGCAGTGATCCCATCGCTGAACAACACTTAGTTACCAAAGATCTCGGACGCAACATCGAGTGCGTCGCGGCCAGGGCCGCTCGAACAACCTCTTAGATCACGCGCAATTCGTTGCGCAGTTTATCCACCAACTTCTTGGCAATCTCTCCCGGAGGACCTTCCAGCACTTCGGTCTTCTTGGTCTTCTGCGGGATGTACAGCTTCTCGATCTTCTGCAAGTTTTCGCCAAGGGCCGGCTTGACTTCGTCGAAGCTCACCTTCTTGAGTGGCTTGTTCTTCGCCTGCTTGATACCGATCAGCGTTGCATAGCGCAATTTGTTGATGCCCGATTGGATGGTCAGGAGTGCTGGTAGCGGCATATCGACGAACTGGAAGAAGCCTGCCTCGAGTTCGCGCTTCACCCTGATTCCGCTGTCGCTCTTTTCGATCTGCATGATGATGGTAGCGTGCGGCCAGCCCAGCAACTCAGCCAGAATGACGCCGGTCTGGGCAAAACCGTAATCATCGGACTGCAATCCGGTGAAGACCAGATCAAAGCTTTCGTCCTTGATGGCTGCGGCGAAAGCTTTCGCGGTGTTGAACGCGTCAAGAGTAACAAAGCCGTCGCCTTCGAGGTGAATGGCGCGGTCGGCTCCCTTGGCCAGCGCCTCGCGCAACACCTGCTGAGCCCGCGCCGGACCGCTGGTGATCACCACCACCTCGCCGCCGTGTTTCTCTTTCTGACGCAGCGCCTCTTCCAGAGCGTAGGCGTCCGGCTCGTTCACCTCGTAGGACACATCTTCGCGAATCCACGTGCCGCCTTCATTCAGCTTCAGCGGCGCGTCTTTCTGCGGAACCTGCTTCATGCAGACCAGGATCTTCACCAGGGCTCCTAACAGTGCACAGAATGTTTCAGCACATACTGTGAAACAGGCGAGTATAAATGAGCGGAGCGAGGGATGGGAAACCGGCGAGGGCAGGCAAGTTTCGAAATGGGAATCGCGCCGAGAATGCAGTCCGGCAGTTATGACTGTTCAGTGATACGAGGAACACCTTCCGCAGCGGCGGCGCGTATCAGATTCACGTCCAAGGTGGCGAGCGGCAGGGTTTTGCGTTTCGCCAATTCAAGATAGGCTGCATCATAAACGGTGAGCCCGTATTGCGCGCAGAGAACGAGAACTTCTTAAGCCTGGCGAGGAGAAAGGGGTGGCTCTACTTCAATCGCTAAAGCCGCTAATGCATCCCAGAACAATTCTGGACGGCCAGGTTGTATCCGCTTCCTGCGAAGCGCTACAAGCATTCCATTGGAGATTTCTGTAGGCCAATGCGCCGGAACCAAGATGCCATCACCAGCCCGAAGGCGATCCAGAAGGCCGTCGGTCCAAGCGGTAGCTTCATCTTCAAAACACCACGGCAGGACGACCGAGGCATCCGCAACAAATATTGCCATTAATATTTGTGACCTTCATGAATCATGTCTTTGATCTTCAGGCCCGCCAATTTATTACCTTTGCGCAGCTCTCGGATGCGCTCTACCGCCTCGGCGATGGCACGTCTACTGGTCCGTTCAGCAGGCCGCTCAGCCTGCCTAACTAAAAGCTCTTTGAGGTATTCAGAGAAGGCGATGCCGCACGCGTCCGCTTGAGCAGCCAGCCGCCTCTCAACCTCAGGTTGTAACTCGATCTGGATCATGGTGCCTCACCCTGACAAGTTTACACTTCCCGAAAACTGGCACAGTTGATGCTTTGCCCTAGTTCGCCTTCTCTACTTCCAGCAACTTCTTTTTCCTCTCCACTCCCCACCGATATCCCGACGAGTCGCCGTCGCTGCGAATGACGCGATGACACGGCACGGCAAGGGCCACGGGATTAGTAGCGCAAGCGCGAGCCACGGCGCGCACTGCTTTCGGATCACCGATTTCGCGCGCGATCTCGGTGTAGCTACGCGTCTCGCCGCGCGGAATGCGTTGCAGCGTCTCCCAAACTTTCTGTTGGAAGGCCGTAGCACGCACGTCGAGCGGCAGGTCGATGGTCGTTTTATCGCCGCTAATGCCGGCCAGCAAAGGCTCGACGTAGCGGCGCATGGCACCGTCGTCACGATGCAACGTTGCCGCATGGAATTCGTTGCGCAGGCCGCGCTCCAATTCAATTGCATTCTCACCAAAGCGGACAGCACACAGACCGCGCTCGGTGGCAGCAACCAGCATTCGTCCCAGGGTCGTCGGCTCGATTGCAAACGTGATCGTTGTACCCGCACCTCCACGCCTGTAAGTTCCTGGGGTCATGCCGAGCTGCTGGCTCGATTTTTCGTAGAGGCGGCTAGGTGAGCTAAAGCCTGCTTCATAGAGTGCGGTAGTCACATCTTCTCCTTTGCGCAGTTCGGTTTTTACATGCTGCATGCGGCGAGCAGATTGATACTCGCGCGGACTGAGCCCGGTTGCGCGCTTGAACAGCCGTTGCAGATGGAACGGGCTAAGCCCGACACGTCTGCTGAGTTGCGTGAGAGTAACCACACCTTCGGCGTTGTCGAGCAACTGCCGCGCCTGCAGCACATACTTTGCCTGGGCAGAGATTTCTGTTGGCTTGCAACGCAGACAGGCGCGGTAACCGGCACGCTCGGCTTCGCGGGGATCGGGGAAAAATTCAACCGCGTCGCGTCGCGGGCGACGACTGGGACATGATGGGCGGCAATAAATGCCAGTGGTACGTACCGCAAAAACGAAGCGTCCGTCCTGCCGGGCATCACGCGCCATCACTTGTTGCCAGTGGCTTTCGCTCTGGTTTTCATTTTGAAGTTCGGTTTGCATGGTCACAGCGTAGCTCCGCCTCGGAGGCGTCGCTATCCGGCCCTTGCTGGCAAAGCGTTTTGCTGATGGCACCTCCTTGACGACGGCTTGGCGCGCGGCTTTCCGAGGTTCCGTTACCTTCGAATTAGTCCCAGTGTTTTTCACGTTCCCAAATGTCGTGCAGGGGCACTTTCAGCCCTCGTGCATACCAGATGTCGAAGTTCTCCAGAGCATAGGGATACTCAAAGTGGCCGGCAAATTCAGCGTGCTCGCTGATGCTCTTAAGGTGCTCAGGATGGCTTTCGTCAACGATGATGATGCTCTCGCCGCTGTAGCCATGAATGCCCCAGTACCAGTAGTTTTGATGAAAACAAATGGCTGGCGGCAACCCGTATTTCGGACCGAAGTAGTCGATCGCGCCGGCTTGTCCATAATCACTGGTTTTGATTGCAGTTTTGGCCTGCACGTCGGGCGGAAGGCTGTGATAAATACGGGCTACTTCGGCCACCATGGCTTCCCAGCCAAGCTCGTCAGAATAGTACTGCGGAAGCGGCGACCGTGCGTGACTGTGCTCGCTGACGGGCGGCGTGAAGTGTATGGCGCGGATGAAGGCAACAAACTGCGCGGGACTGATCACAGGCGCAAGCAGCGGCAGGAAGACCAGGAACGGAATCAGCAGAACCAAAACAAATGCGGGCTTCAGCCAGCCCCTGCGCATTTGCTCGATCCATTCCGCGCAAACTACGGCACCTGCCGCAAACAGCATGGGGTACGCTGGGGCAACGTAATAATCCTTGCCATGCAGCACCATGAAGATGACGAACGTAGCCACAAAGGCCCAGCCCAAAACCCGATAGCGTCGCCCTTCGCGGCCAAAGAACAGCCAGCCCAGTCCCGCCAGCCACAGAGGGAGCGCGAAGGGATTCACCATCAGTATCTGCTGCAGAATAAATTGCACCGGATTCAGCGCGACGTCGCGGCCACTGGCGCGAATGTTGTGCATCAGTTGCACGAATGGCCAGTCGCGATGAAGGTTCCAGAGGAAGTTCGGGAGGAAAATCAGAAAGGCCAACGCGCCGGCGATCCAGATCCATTTGTGGGCGAAGGCTTTGCGTTCAGGCGTGAACAGTAATCCCAGGACGATGCCAAGTCCGAACACCGTTATCGAATACTTGTTCTGCAAGCCAACGCCCGCGAGTACCCCGAACCACAGCCACAGTTTCTGATTGCCGGTCTGGATGATGCGGATGACGATGGAAGCACAGCCCATCCAGAAGAGGGCCTCGAAGTCGTTGGTGCCGAGCAGGTGGCCGTTAATCACAAACACCGGTGAAACCGCCATTGCCAAAGCCGCCAGTGCCATTGCAAAGCGGCGGCCGCCGAATTGGAACGCCTGGTATCCGGTGAGGGCGATGGCTCCGCAGCCTGCGATTGCCGGGATAAGACGGATAACAAACAACGAAGACCCGAACAGAGCCGTAACCACCCGGGTCACCACCGGTATGAACGGGGGCATGTCCACATAACCCCAATCCAGATGGCGGGCGCACGCGATGTAGTAGAGCTCGTCGCGAAAGATGCCGTAGCGGTTGGCGGTCAACAGATGCAGCAGCAGGCGAGCTGCAACAACCAGCGCAACCGCAGCAAATCCGGTCGCATACCAGTGGGCCGGATTCTTGCGATCATCCAACTGAGACAGATTAGAGGCCGCAGATGTCATCAGCCACTACTCCTGAGCACGAGTCTTCATCGAGAATAATACGGGATCAGGACGGGCCACGTTACCCTGAAGGATGAAGCTGTCGGTGAGTAAGGACAGACCGGTTCAGCAGTGAAGGAGAGAGACCAAAAAATGACCCCACCCAAGAAGAGCTTGGGTGGGGCGCTGGTCACTTCAAGCGTACTTGTTGGCTTCGCTTCCCCGCGAACCATCGCGAGGATAGCTCCGGTTGTTAGTGGCAGTTGCTGAATTTCAGAGACGCCACACGTGTACTCCAGTCGAACTGGGTATTCGGGACGGTGTAATACTCCGTGGTGTACCAGAAGGTACAACCGTCGGAGCCATCAATCGCCATGCTGCTGTAGTCGCCCCAACGGTTCGAGGTACCGCTCTGCGATCCTGTACCGGAAAAGACCGGGACCTCAGCCTCCAATTGTCCGAGGGAATCGGTTGTGACGCGGCCCGCGGCAGCTATCGACGGATACACAGTTGAACTGGACAGGCTGTATCCGACGAGGATGTCGCCGACGTTGTCTTGGGCCATCGAGCCCATCCAGCGGGAGTTGGAATCGGGAGCATAGGTGCCTGATTGGAAGAGAGTCAGCCCACTGATAGTGACCGGTCTCGAGGCAGCCCGGAATTCATACCACCTTACCCCTGCCTGTCCTCCAGATGCAGCGACTACGTGGTTTACATACCAGTGCTGGTGAGGTTGGCCGGCGACGGATTGCACTACCGATTCCGACGCTGGATCGGCCCAATAGGCAAAGCGATACATCACGCGATCACTGAGCGGAGCCACGCCCAGACCACCGGGCTCTGGAATACAGGCTCCCCGTATGGCGTTGCAGCTCGGATCATAGGGGTTGTAAGTTGGCACGGTGATGGGATCAGCCAGTCCACTGCCCGTAAAGGTTGACTGACTTGGATTGGGAAAGACTGGGTGCATCGAGTATAGGTACAGATGGTCGTTGTCGCTATCCACATTATAGCTGCCGATGAAGAACTCATCCTGGCTGGGTGGTGGGTTACTGCTGGAGTCGTGGTCGGCCGGCAATATGCTGTAGTCGTTGTTCGTCAACTGGAAGCAGATCTGCTCGGCGCTGTGATCGCCAACCAGCAGCTTCGCGCTGTTGTAGGCGCAAACCTCCGCACCCAGAAACTGTGAGCCGCCGGGACCGAAGTTGTTCATAGTCTCAAAATAGCCACTAGGCCATAAGCCGTACTTGGGGTAGTCGGGAAAGCCGCTACCCAACGAGAAAGCGTACTCATAGTAAGCACCAGTCGCATCGGGCGTCTGGGAAATGGCAATACAGGCTGTATACGGTGTGACGAAAGTATTCTGGGCTAGAACCCAGCGATGAGCTACTCGGTCCCACTGAGCGATGATGTCGCCGTCGTTATTGCTGGCACAAACTCCGCCCAGGCTGGACCATAAGGTGTTGCCTTCAAGGGGACCGGCCTCGACCGCTCCTGTGGTCTTGTTGTAGATAGCGAATGACACGTTCACCCATTCCACTACCTGTGTGTCGCCCACTGAGGCGTTGGTGTCAGGAGGAGCATCGGGAACGGTGTAACCTGGGAAGCCTGTTCCAACTCCGAGCAGGTTCATGCCAACCGACACACTCGTCGGACCGCCCGGTAAGCTTTGCTCCACGGGGTCCACTACCGCAGCCGAATAACGGCCGGGATGGAAATTAACCCAGTGACCCGGATCAGCCACATGAAAGCCATAGATCGGAGGCTGTGGCAGCTTGGCAAGCTCGCGCAGCGGGGGCGTGACAGCGAAGGCCTCCGCATGGCGGGAGGTCATCGATGGGGGCAAGGTAGGGGTGGTGCTGTCCTGTGCAAAGAGCGGTACGGCACATAGAGCCAGCACACCCAGAACGAGTGTGAACGAGCCGAGGATTTTGGTTTCACGTTTCATGTCTTTCAAATCTCCATTTTCATCTCAGCGCCAATGGCTGGATCGTTGCGGAATAGTTCGCAACCTAGGAATGTTTAGTTGAATGAAAATGAAAGTTCCGTTGGGGGGACTGGGGCCGCGATGGTTTTGGATGACATTAGGCAGAACCCCCAACTCTTGAGCGAAAGACTGCCATTTAACCACAGGTCGGAGGGGGAATACTATTATTTACGTAGTTAATACTTATAAAATTAAGCAGTTATTTTTGGATAGCAAAGCCTAAGCTCTGAAGTGATTCCTTTCCGCCTCTTATTCTGATTTTGGCTTGCGGTTATCGATAAGGAAGGGAATTTCGTTCCTGCTGATCAAAAGTATGCAACCACTCAACAGAGATGGGCGGCGAGCGTAATAACCTACTTGGTAGAGCTTGTATTCTTAGTTTCCTTCCACTTCAAGGTGAACAGTGGTACTCCTGCCCGCTCCAACTTTATTTGATTGTGGGTCATTGAAAGCTTGCCATTTACCGTGGGATTGACTCGCATATCCGCCTCGAAAGAGGGCATATGGTGGAGTCCCGGTGTGGCTGCTTGCGCGACAATGCGCGGCGTAGCTCTCGCTTCTGGCTCGGCCGTGCTGGTGCCCATTCGGCTATCGAGGACCGCGCCCAAAATTCTTTCCGACGCTCCCTGCTTTTTCAGTTCGATCAGCGCGGCGGGGCTGGTACTCAAATTGGTTCTGGACATCTGGATCTCACGTACGATGATGCTCTCGGGAAGACCTGCTTTCACCATCTTGACCACGTCGGCGTTGGTAAGAGCGTTCTCAGTTGGGGCTTCCGCGAAGATCGGCAGCACAAGCAGGAAAATCAGCAGGAAGACCAGTTGAACCAAACGAGCGCCTCGCATGTGTGCTGCCTCCGGTGCCAGAACCTTGGGTGGCCAGACTTCCGGACGGGAATGACATCGCTGCGATTAGACATTCCTGTCCATTGATTGAACGCGCCGTGTCCGAGAACTTGCAATATTAATTTTGGACACATCAGTACTGCCAGCTCTTAGTATCCGCTCCGGCAGGCGCGTGCGTTGCCAACTGGGCACCAATCTGCCGCAGAAAGTCTCCCGGCTCCCAGGGAAACCAGCCGTGGCCCTTTTCCGGCCGGCCATATTCAAAGCGAGCGTGCGCCTCGGGATGCTGCTTTAAGAAGTCTTCCATGTCGTATACCGCCAGGTTGAGATAGAAGTTGTCCATATCGCCAACCCAGATGAAGATCTTGTCAGTTAGCTGCGGGCCGATGGTTGCCCAATTTTTCTCCGCGTAGGCCCGCAGGTCATAACCGTGAGCAAGCATGTAATCGGCGACTTGTCTATTGATCTTGCCAGTCTGCTTATCCCATAGCGGCTGCGGATAGCCATCTGTCCCCACCGGACCATACACTGCCTCCCAGGCTTCGAGCTGCTGGCAGGAACGTCCGTGCGAGCCAAGCACCTCCTCCAGTTGGCTCATCTGGCGCATCGTCTCCACCACCTGTCCTTCCGCGGTTCGCATCAGCGGACGCTCGCGCGCGACCCATTCGTATCCCGGGACTTCAAATGCATTCGGATCTTTGTAGATGTTCACGAGCTGGTAGTGGCGGAAGTCGATGGGATCGGGAAAGCCGGTCCAGGTGCCTCCAAAGAAATCAGGATGATAGAGCTGTAGAGCTAACGACTCCCAACCACCCGTGGAGCCGCCCATGAGCGCGCGGGCCCACGGCTCGCGAATGATGCGGAAATGCTCCTCCAAGTACGGAATCAGCTCTTGCATGATGGCGTCACCGTACGGCCCGTTGTTCGCCGAGTTCACGGCATAGGAGTCGTCGAAGTATGGTGTGGGATGCTGGAAGGTCACTCCGATCATGCGCGGAAAGCTGGCGCCGCTCCACGCTGTGAAGGCCGCATAGCGGAATTGTCCCCGTTTCGACGCGGTCGTCGGTGGCTCCATTTGCATGAACAGGGGAGGCTCCAGACCGAAATGTCCCTGCTCGTAAATCACGGGATAAGACACCGTCGGGTGCTCGTCATAGCCTTCCGGCAACAGCACGATCGCGCCGATATACATCGGTTGTCCCCAGAACTGCGTGAGCAACTTGCTTTGCAGCCTGATGTGCTTGACCCATTTGGTGTCAGGTGATGCTTCAACCGGTGGAATTACGTGCCTGGCTTGCAGCTTAACTGCGTATCCAGCACTTGGGTCGAGGTGAACCTTCTGCACGTCGCTATAGAGATTGCCGGGCGACCTGGTAAAGTGCTGGCCCTCCCACTGGTCCATGTGGGCCCAGATGATGTGGCCATCGGAGCGGTGGAATTCGGTATAGACATTTACCAGTGCCTGAACGTAATAGTCGCCAGCGGGTATGTTCTTCAGGCTGCGCAGCGGATACCCGAGCGTATTGCTGCTTATGACTGCTGCGTTCGCCGCTGGAAGTGCAGATACATCGACGCCGAAGAATGGTGTTTCCTCTTGCCATGAGCCGATTTGATCACGCAAATCCGTACCGCCAGTGCGGCTGATGATCACGTACACTCGTCCAGTGATTGGCTGCGCATGAACATCGGCTGGAACGGTAATTTCAAAGCGAGGGCCGACCTGCGCGCTCAGCGAAAGGGACAGCAGCAGCACGGTCACAGCGATACCGGTAAGGCGCCGAGATGAGAACATTCTTGAACTCTCCTTGGCACGATTATGCCGCATAGGTGCGCTCAGCTGAAGAAAATCGCTGCGATCGAAATTGAGGATGGATATTTCACTGTGCATGATAGTTCGCAGGGCAACTCTGGGCTGAAGGCGGATAGCTAAATACCGCCTACTGAACCACTGATATTCATTCCGGCCCGAACACAATGTTGCTGATCTGCTCCGCAGATTCGAAAATGTGCGCCTCTATGCCGAGGTCACGCGCGGCTTCGACGTTGTTGGGACGGTCGTCGAAGAACAGCGCCTGGGACGCCTCACAGCGAAGCGCCTCCAGGCACGTGTGGTAGATGGCAGGATCAGGCTTGACGATACCCAGTTCGCACGACCAGATCTTCACCGCGAATTCGTCGAGCCACGGAAACTTGCGCACTTCGGCCAGCAAATCGTGAGGAATATTCGACAAGATTGCGGTGCGCATCCCGTGCGTTTTGATTTCGCGCACCAAGGCGAGCGTCTGGGGATTGACGCGCAGCCACATCAGGGTTTCCATCCCTGCAATGCGCTCGACTTGCGCGGGACGAAGCTTCACACCGGCAGCGTCGGCAAATGCCTGCCAGTGCTCCCTGAAGTCCGCACGGCCGCAGTCGTAATTGTGGCGGGTAGCGGAGTAGATTTCGAAGAAGGGTGGCTCGGTCACGCCAACCAGCGCTGCGAATTCCTGCAACTCAGCGTCCGAGGGCGCGAGGCTCAGTACGCGCCCGTAGTCGAAGATCACAGCGTCCCATCGGCTCGATGGCATCGATTCCATTCTTACATGGCAGAACATCGTTCAGGCGAAGTTGCCGACTCCGATTGCTGCCTTCATAATGTTTCCTCCGCGCTGAAACGAAGTGCAAGTAAACAGCGGGAGTAAATATGAGCACGCACACCCAGAACGGGCTTGTCCACCTATCCAGTCGGTACACCGTTGAAGAAACCATGCAGCGACTGGAGGCGCTCCTGAGTGAGCGCGGCATTACCATCTTCGCGCGCATCGATCATAGCGGCGAGGCCGCCAAGGTTGGCCTCACCATGCGACCGACGAAGCTGCTGATCTTCGGCAGTCCGAAGGGGGGAACTCCGTTGATGCAGGCTGCGCCGAGTCTTGCGATCGACCTGCCTCTGAAAGCGTTGTTCTGGCAGGACGCTGACGGGAAAGTTTGGCTCAGCTATAACGACCCTTCGTACTTACAGCGACGTCATAATTTTCCTGCAGAGCTGCTCCCCAACATTGCGGGCGTCAGTGCGCTCTTTTCCAAAGCGGCGGAGTAGCCGACGCCAAAGAAGTTACGTCGCCTTTAGCAGCATGAGGGTAACGTCATCGTGTTGCGGAGCGTTGGCGACGAAGCGGTCCAGGTCGCCCATGATGTAATTCAGCAGCGCTGCCGGCGGATAGGCGATTCCGGCTTGCAACACCGCAAACAAGCGAGGCTCACCGTACTCCTCTTGCCGCTGGTTCTCGGCTTCCACCACGCCGTCCGTGAAGATGACCAGCCAATCGCCGCTTTGCAGGGTTACCGAGCCTGACTGGTACGGAGCATCCTCCAAAATGCCGAGGGGCACGCCACCAACCTGCAGGCGTTCAATGCTGCCGGACTGGCGGCGCAGTATCGGATCGTTATGGCCGGCGTTGATATAGGTCAAGGTGCGGGAGGCGGGATCGTACTCGGCGACAAACGCAGTAGTAAAGCGGCGGCCGTTCTGACTGTTGCTGCAGGCATAGGTGTTCATGCGGCCCACTAGTTCGACCAGCGAGCCGGGGGTGGTGGAAAGAGTTTTCAGACTAGCTTGAAACGTAGCCATCAGCATGGCGGCGGGGATGCTTTTGCCGGCTACGTCAGCCACCGCAATCAAAAATGTGTTGCCCGATGAACCTGAGCTTGGACGGGAGAAGATATCATAGTAGTCGCCAGCCACAGTATTAGCCGGGCGGGTAGCAAATGCGATCTCGAGGCCAGGCACGGCGGGAGGACTCGCCGGCAGCAACCACGCTTGAATTTCTTTCGCGATCTGGAGATCGCGTTTCATGACCACTCGGTCAGCGACCTCCAGCAGCAAGATGGCAAACATCAGCAGGCCGCCCCAAAAATGATTATCGAAATTGGTTTGGCTGCTGGGAAACAGAATCAGCACCAGGGCAACCAGCAGCAGAACACGGCGCGCCGGCGTCAACTTCTCCATCATCGCCCAGAAGAATTGCCGCGCGAGATTAAAGACATGGCGGCCCTTGGGCACACCCGCCGTACGACTGCGATCGATGTCCTGGGAGTAAAGCCGATAACTGAAACGAGCCTCGGCCTCGAACTGCTTCCAGAGCTCGTTGAGCTTCATGCCATCGCTGATGCGCTGCCAAAACTTCTCCGCACGGACCATGATGGGTTCGACGCGCGCGGTGTATTTATCGCGCGGCGGAGGCAAAGGACCGGCGCGTTGAGAGTTCCAATTCATTCGCAGGAATAGGGATTATAGAGGGCGGCCTCAGGATGAAAGAATTACCGGCCAGTGGCAACCGAATCAGTGTCGAGTCTCGGGCTTCACCTGCTCGTCGAGAAAGGCCACCGATTGCACACCCGACACCTCAAACCGCTTGCGGCAGCGAACGTTCTTGCAAGCCACAAGATCGTCGCGGCGGACCATGTAGGACCGTGCCTTGGCAAATTTCGCGCGATCACGCTCATCCGCACGCGGTGGCAGCTGACGCTTCTTAGTACGAACGAACCATCCCAGTTCGTATTCGGCGGACTGATGGCAATGGGGGCAGTTCAAGGTCGCTTTTCTAGTCTCTTGCCGCTCGTCATACAGATCGCGTTCGTCCATCAGCTTCCTCCGTAGGCCATCAGAGAGGGTGGCTCAATCCCGCGATAGTATTAGAACATAGTTGCAGCTTAAAGGAAGTAAGCGATAGTTAGGCGGGCAGCCTCACTATTCGTGCCCTCGCCACCCCACTTCACTCTTCGCGCAGCGTCTTCATGGGATCGACGCGCGTCGCGCGATACGCCGGCAGAGCACTGGCGAGCAGACCGACCGCAGTCATGAGTACCGCGACCGATGCGAACGTCGCCAGGTCGCGCGCGCTCACCCCGTAGATCACGCTCGACAGCAGGCGTCCCAACGCCAGCGCGGCGACCAGCCCAATGACGACGCCGAGCAGCGTCGGACGCATTCCTTCGACAACGACCATGCGCAGCACGTCCCTGATCTGCGCGCCCAGCGCCATGCGAATGCCAATCTCTCGCACCCGCCGCCGCACCGCGTACGACAACACGCTATAGATTCCTACCGCCGCCAGGAGCAACGCCAGGGCCGCGAACCCGGTCAGCAGCAGCATGGTGAAGCGCTGCTGCAGGAGCGAATCGTCCACGGTATCTTGCATGGTCTTGATTTCCAGCGAGGGCACCTCCGGATCGACCTCGTGCACAGCATTGCTGATGGCCGAAACCACGCTGTCCGGATCGGTTTGCGTTCGCGCAGCCAGGGTCATGCCAAACGACTGCCACTGGCCATCACGCGGCGCGCTAATCTGCCCCAGCGGCATATACAGCATGGTCGCCGAGCGCTTCTGGCTTAGGGCATCGTCCTTCACGTCGCCCACAACGCCGGCGATGGTGCGCACCTTGTCAGGGAAGAAGTATAGGGTCAGGCGCTTGCCAACCGGGTCTTCGTTGGGCCAGAACTCGCGCGCCATTGACTCGCTGATGAGCACGGTCGGCGGGCGTCCTGCAACATCGGAGTCGTCGAACTGGCGCCCGCGAATGAGCGGGATATGCATGGCCTCGAGATAGCCGGTGCTGATGAGGCGTACGTCAACCTCCGGCTGGTCCGACATGGGAACCACAGGGCGGCCTTCGATTTGGACCGGCTGATGCGATCCGCCGCCGGTCAACGGCAACGCGTCAATGACGCCTGCGGAGCGCACCCCGGGCAGCGCGCGGACCCGCTGGAGGACG
The DNA here is from genome assembly GCA_963755865.1 of uncultured Acidobacteriaceae bacterium. GTDB lineage: Bacteria > Acidobacteriota > Terriglobia > Terriglobales > Acidobacteriaceae > Bog-257. The sequence goes on from CAVWLY010000030.1 coordinate 339,973, forward strand.
CGATCAAAGAAGCTCAACTGCTGCACCGGGGTGGTGAACTTGGTTGACGGGATCGACAGGTTCATGGTGATGACATGGCTGGGATCGAAGCCGGGATTGACGGCGCGCAGCATCCACAGGCTGCGAATCAGCAGCCCGGCGCCGATGAGCAACATCAGCGAGAGTGCGACTTCAGCCACCACCAACACGCTACGCGTGCGATGGCCGCCCGCATCGGATGCGGTGCGTCCGGCGCCCTGCTTCAATGCTTCGCTTACGTCTTCACGGGTGAGGCGCAGCGCAGGCAGCAGACCCGCCGCCAGTCCGGTGAGCAGCGAAATGCCAAGTGTGAACGCCAGCACCCAGACATTAAGGCCGATGCCTTCCGACCGCGGCAGCTGCTGGCCCATGAAGTTGACAATGAACAGCATTCCATAATGCGCGAAGATAAGCCCCAAGGCGCCGCCCGCGAGCGACATCAGTACAGTCTCGGCGAGCACCTGCTGCAGCAAACGGCGGCGGCTTGCGCCCAAGGCGGAGCGGATTGCCACTTCCTTGCGTCGCGAGAGCGTCTTCGCGAGCACGAGGTTAGCAATGTTGGCGCAGGCGATGAGCAAAACGAAGGCCACCGCGCCCAACAGAATCAGCAGCGGAGTGCGCACGTCACCTACGATATCGTCCGTGACGGGAATCGCCGTCGCACCCCAGCCTTTGTCGTCTTTCGGATACTGTTGGGCGAGCCGATCGGAGATGGTGCTCAATTCAGCCTTCGCCTGCTCGATCGTGACGCCCGGCTTAAGTCTGGCGACGACCCCGTAATTGTGGTTGTCGCGGATGGTGCGCTCCTGCGCAGTCCAGTTCTGCGGTTTCCACATCTGCGGGCGGTAGTCGGCGTTGATGGGAAATTCGAAGCCGTGGGGCATCACTCCAACGACGGTATAGGCTTCATCGTTCAGCTGAATGGTCTTCCCGACGATGGCTGGGTTGGCCGCAAAATGAGTTCGCCAGAGGTCATAGCTCAGCACCACCTCGTGATCGCGGCCAGCCTGATCTTCGCCTTCCAGGAAGACACGGCCAAGCAGCGGCTCAGCGTGCAGCCCGGCGAAGAAGCCGTGGGTGACCGCAACGGTTCGAATAGCCTCGGGCTGGCCCTTGCCGGTCAGGGTGTAACGACCGAAGCCGTAAGCCGACATCGCTTCAAAGCTGTGCGCCTGCGCGCGCCAGTCGAGGAAATTGGCCGGCGAGACCGCAAACAGCGGAATGCCGGGAAAGGCGGACTGCGGCGGCACATGATACAGGCTGACGATGCGGTCGGGCTGATCGAATGGCAGCGGCTGCAGCAGCACGGCATTGACGACGCTGAAGATGGCGGTGTTGGCGCCGATACCCAGCGCCAATACCAACACCGCGACCACAGTGAATCCCGGATTCTTGCGCAAAGTGCGCCAGCCGTAGCGAATGTCCTGAGCGAAGTTGGTCATTGGCGCCTCAAGAAGAAAATACGAAGGCTGCTGGGAGGCAGTCGTCAGCACGCAATGACTTACGAGAGAGCAGTTTGCTTTCCAGACCGAGGACCGCTATTAGCTTGGAAACAGGGGAGTAATGAGCGAAAGAACTTGGGATACGTGCGGATACTGTTCACTGACGAACAGCGGTGTCCGCTTTGGGTCGCTAAATCCGTGACGCGGCGATAATCCGCCGCTGTCAAATACGCTTCGACCCGCCGCATCATGATAGGAGGCTGGACGCCCTTCGAGCTCAGTCGGCCAAGTCAAGGGTGACGATGCAGCACGTGCGTGGCAATGTCGGGCCAGAACTCGCGAAAGACGTTAGTAAGGGCGTCACGTCCCAGGGCGTAGGCATACTTCTCGGCCAACTTTTCACCGGTGACGCTCGCGCTCGGGTAATACGTGGTCGAGATCCCCTGAGCGATGCCGCGTCCCAGCACCTCTGAAATATTGAAGGTATTGTCTCCGTCGTAATTGCGCGCCACAAAAATTCGAGTTGCGGCATAGGTGCTACGTCTCCAGAAGCCGCCCTCGCCCATGGCAAAGTAACGCTGGTCCTCATGAAGAATCGAGGGCAGGATAAAAATCACCCAGTAGTTGCCATCGGTTTTATCGACAAAGCCGCGCCAGTAGTAGTTGCCGAAGCCTTCCATGCCTTTACCGAGTTCCGGGTGTGCATTGGTGCCTTCAGCCAAGGCCGAGGTGATACCCACGAAGAAGAACGACGAGTAGTCGAAGCTATTTTGCGTGGCAATTATGAAGGCCTGTTTGGGCGTGGGCGGGGGCGGGATAGCTCCTGCGCTGACCGCTCGATAATTGGGCATGATACCGAGGATCCGCTTGGGTTGCTGTTTAGTTGGATCGGGAGCTTCGCCCTGCGCTTTCGACCGGCTTGGAGCGTCGGGCAAGCGGGCGGTGCTCTCCTGAGTTGGCGTCGAGGTGGCCGGCTGGCTCTGCGAGTTGCCCGAGGTGGACTGGGTCGCGTCTGGCGGCCCGTTTGGTGTCGGAGCAGAATCGCTCTGCTGCGCCAAGCTGCATGCCGCCGACAAGGTCAGGATGACTCCCAAAATTAGCTGCAAAAAATTCCTCCCCCAGCGTGGGTGGGCCACAGCCTTAGTTCCAGTCGCTGAGCGGTGAGATCTAATTATGTGGAATTGGAACCCGATTTCGCACGGAAGGTTTTCTGATCGAAGGCGTTATGGCTCTTCTTGGTGCGCTCAGGGTTGCGAGGCCAACTGACGCGGCGATGATCCTGCGCTTTCAAACTCGGCTGGAACACCACCCGAACGCAAGTAAATTTACTCCGGAAAGTCCTTAGCCATAGTGAGAATTTGTTGGTCAAACACCGATGCAGTAACTCCGCAGCCGTTGCGGGGTTGTCTGAGGGCTGCTCTGTCTGAAAGCGGGAGCAATCGTCAGCAGAACTATCGAGATACAGTCCGGCGGCTTGCGCAGGAACATCTGATAAACTCGGGAGTGCGATCCCCCATAACCGTACGAAAATATGAACTGCAAGTTTAAGTTTTCCACCCAACTCTCATTCTGCATTTTCTGTATTTGTGGGTTCTTTTCGAGCTCTGCGGTTGCCCAGCGGGCCTTTCCAGCAGAACTGGCAATGCCCGCAGCGGTACAGGCATCGGCGCCCATCGAAGTGGGAGAAACCCAGCCATTTGCGCTCATGGATCCGGGAGCGGCCGCTGGCGGGCCGCAGCAGTCAGACCGGCAACCTCAGGGAAGCATCAGTGGAACCGTTGTCGATCAGGCTGGAGCCGTCGTCGTTGGCGCGGACGTGCGACTTATCGTTAAGGGTCAAGCCCAGAAACAGGATGTGTTGTCGGGCGACAATGGACAGTTTTCCTTTTCCAATCTTGAGCCGAGCCCTTTCCAGCTCACGGTTAGCGCCCCCGGGTTTGAAACCAAACTGGTTTCCGGAATTGTGAACCCGGGCCAGGCCTTTTTTCTTCCCGCGATCGTGCTCACTGTTGCCGCCACCACAACGGATGTAAACGTCGGACTCTCGGAAGCTGAAATTGCTCAGGTAGAGGTCAAAGAGCAGGAGAAGCAACGCGTACTGGGCATCTTCCCGAACTTTTACACCACCTATGTACCCGATCCCGCGCCTTTGGCCCCCAAACAGAAGTTCTCGCTGGCCTGGAAATCGGTGACTGACCCTATCAGCATTGTCGGCGTCGGATTTCTGGCCGGTATTTATCAGGCGAGTGATGAACTAGGCGGATACGGGCAGGGTGCGGCAGGCTACGGCAGGCGTTTCGGCGCGCTTTACGGCGACGTCTTTTTTGGCACATTTATCGACAGTGCAATTCTGCCATCGCTGCTGAAACAGGATCCACGCTACTTCTATAAGGGCACGGGCACGAAGAAGGAGCGATTTCTCTACGCGATCCGGAACGCGGTGATCTGCAAGGGAGACAACAAGAAGTGGCAGGTGAATTACTCGACAATCGTCGGCAGCTTTGCCACAGCCGGGCTCTCCTATACCTACTATCCAGCCAGCGATCGCAGTGGGACTTTGCTGGTGGAGACGGCACTGATCAGAATTGCCGAAGGCAGCGTTGCCGGTATCTTCCAGGAATTTGTAATTCCGCATCTAACGCCGCGTCTGAAGAGCCACCCAGCGCCGCAGCCATAATGCATGTCGAATGCGCCGACCAGGCGGTAGAACGCTCGGTCAGACGTCTGGTTGCGGACCCGGCTGTTCCGCTACGATTTCCACGCTGGACGTAATAGCGAACGCGGGAATCAGCGACCGATAGACTGGGCAACTCTGCGCATACACACCATGCACCCGATCCACGGTGTCGCGAACGGCAGCGGGATCGTCAGCTCGCAGGTTGTGAGTCACATGCACCCGCTTGATGATCAGCACGCCGCCCTCGTCCTCGACTTCACCACGAACTTCGCAACAGAGGCGGCCATCTTTAGCGTCGATTTTGCGCGCGTCCAGCGCGCCGGCAAAGGTGCCGAGCATTCAACCGCCCAGTGCCGCGATCACATAGTCGATGGTAGCGGCGTGGGATTCGGGCAGGCGACTCTCGTCGATGCCATAATGTTTGGCAATACCGCCATGCACACTGAACATTACCGGCTGCGGTTCGCCGGGCAGGTACGCCCGGCGCAACGGCCCCTTGACGCGTTCAATACGCACGTTGGATGTGTAAGCGACTTCGGACATAGATGCCTCCGTGGGCTAGGCCTCTTGGCTTTCTCCGGGTAGTGCGGCGCTTGAGCGTCGCGTGAACCCGGTCTGTTTCCAACTGAGCCGGCCTCAGCCGGCGGTGCGGATCGCTCGTCGGCTGAGAGCACTCTGTGAAGCTATGGTAGCCCAATGCGGACCTGAAGGCCCACACTACCCGGACATAACGATTCCAGGCAAAGGCACTCACCGGAACTTACGCTTGAATTAAGCGGTAGCGGCTCAGTTTCAAATTGAGCCACTACGTATTAAGCTTGTGCCATGACACTCTCTGCCCGCAATCAGATCAAAGGAACCGTGGAGGAAATTCAACTCGGCAGCGTGATGGCCCACATCGCGGTGCGCGTCGGCGAAAATCTGATAGAAAGCGTGATTACCCGCAGAAGCGCTGAGGAGATGGCGCTCAAGAAGGGCGATGCCGTCAAGGTCGTGATCAAGTCAACCGAAGTGATGCTCCAGAAAGACTGAGCGCCACCTTTCCTACCAAAGCAGCTTCAATCCGAATTGGACCTGTCGCGCTGTCGTGGAGGTGCTGGTGATCGCTCCCGCCGTGCCAGAAACTCCGGACGGCGTAAACACGATTAGGTTCGGCGTGTTGAAATTTGCCCGATTCAACAGGTTAAAGATCTCGGCGCGAAACTGCAGGGAAAGCCGCTCGTGAATGCGAGTGTCTTTGATCGCAGAAAAATCCCAGGTGGCGAGCCCTGGGCCGATCAGGTTGTCCCGGCCGAGGTTGCCATAGAAGCCGCTATTTGGCGGAGGCTGCAGAAATGCAGCTGGGGTTGAACCACTGAGTCGGATTGCCAAGAATCGCCGAGCCGGTGAAATTCGGGTTCACGAACGGCCTCACCGGATTGCGGGTGTCTCCGTTGTTCGACGGGTTGTAGCTTAGCTGCGGCGTGAACGGAAATCCCGCCTGAAGAAGGACGATGCTGTTCACCGACCAGCCACTCACTAAGCCATTGGCGAAGCCGCTCAGGACGTTCGCCAACGCTTTGCCCCTTTCCGAAGGGCAGGTCATAGACCGATGCTGAACACTCCCACGTTCCTCACATCGTAAGTGGCAGGTCCCCAGTCCGCGGATATGTCGTAGGGGTTGGACACCAAGCCCGGCGCATTCCCCGCCGTGGTGCTGTTCAGCGAATCCCCATCATCCAGCGCCTTGGACCAGGTGTAAACGCCCCGGAACGAAAGGCCGTGACTGAAGCGATGGTTGAGGTCGACCTGCAGCGCGTTGTAACTGCTGTCGCCAACCGAAAACCACGTCCACGTGTTGGCCAGCGTGGGATTCGCCTTCGGCGTTCCCGCCGGAATGTAGTAAGAACCTGCGGGAACGGGCGTCCCCGCCAGCCCAACGCGGGAAAGTCTTGGGATAATCGGCCGGACATGGCGACGCCGGACAGATGGTCGGGATCGGCGTGTTGGCGTCGAGGCCGACGATTTCATGGTAGCCGTGCGATCCGACGTAGCCGAGCGTCAGCGACGTATTCGGAGTGATCTCCTGTTCGACTCGCAGCGGAATACGAGATCAGGGTCGGCATCTTCAGGTTCGGTTGAACTCCCCCGGGAACCAGCAATGCCTTTGGCGGTAGCCGGAGCCGCTGGGTTGATGGGAAGCTTGGATACCGGCAGCGAAGCGATGCTGTAGGTCGGGTTGAATGGCGCATTCTGGTCCATGCGATAGCCCAGCGCGTCTTGCAGTTCGTTGTAGATTCCGAAGCCTGCGCGGACCACGGTCTGGCCGGGATAGGGACTCCACGCGAAGCCGATTCGCGGCTCCGGCAGGAACTTGGCATTGTTAGTGGTGAATGCGCTGCTGGCGATGCGCGGTTGGCTGGAGATGACTCCATTGTTGAAGGTGTAGTTCGCGGCGCGGCCATGGGCCTCATTCCAACCGGTGGAGAACTCGCCGCGGAATCCCAGGGTCAGCGTGAACTTGGGGCTCACGCGAATGACGTCTTGCGCATAGAGCGCGCTAAAGAAGGATCGCCAGTTCATCTCCGTTGGCGCCGGATCATACAGGAAGCTGCTGGTGGTGCCGTTCAGAAATGTCTGCAGGCTGGTGAAGGTCGCCTGCCCATACTGGCTGAGCGCTAGCGTCTCATTCGATTGGAATTGCTGGAACCACGCGCCGAAACTGAACTGATGCGCTCCATGTGTCCAGCTCACCCGGTCTTCATAGGTGTACAGGTTGCGAGCCATCGTGAGGTTGCTGCCGTTGTTGCTTCCCGCCAACCCAATCTGTGCCTGCGGATTTGACGCCGCGCTTCCGCCGACCACCACGGCGCCTACGGGATGTCCGACGAGAAAGCCGGGAACGCCGGCCGCTGGCGTGTCGGGCGTGGGTTCGCCGGTGAAGAAGTAGCCCGCGCGCGAAAAGCCAAACCGGGCGGTATTCAACAGAGTGGGCGAAAAAACGTGGGTCTCGTCCAGACTGAGCGACCTGCTCGCGCAGATTCAGGATGTCGGTGCTGTAAGGATTGAGCGGTTGTCGGCGTCACGTCTCCGCCGCTCGTCGATGGTGTACACCGCCGAGAAATTGTCCTTTGCAGAGAACGTGTGGTCCAAGCGCGCGGTTCCGAAGTACTCGCGAATGGTTTGCAGGGGACTGCTGGAAACCGCCGCGATCCCGTTGAAGTCAGGATCGCTGGCAGTTGGCGTCGGCCACAAGTTCAGCAGTGGTTTGACGCTGGGTACGGCGGCAGCCCGCGAGGCCAGATCGGGTACAAACGCAACCGAAGTTTGATGCAGGTTCTGGATGAATCCCTCGAAGTTTGCGAAGAAGAAGGTCTTGTCTTTCTGGATCGGGCCGCCCACAGCGCCCCGAACTGGTTGCGCTGAAAAGGCGGAGCGGATCCCTGATCGAAATAGTTGGGAGCATCCAGCGCATTGTTGCGCAGGAATTCATAGACCGAGCCGTGCAATTGGTTGGTTCCCGACTGGGTCACGATGGTTACTTGCGCGCCGGGCCGCTTGCCATACTCAGCGCCATAAGAGTCGCGCAACACGTTGAACTCGCGCACCGCCTCCACGCCCAGCAAGTTCTGGCTCGGCCCGCCGGGCTGCATGTTGTTCTCGGCGGCGCCGGTGAACTCAATGCCGTTTAACAGGAACAGGTTTTGCTGAGGCCGATTGCCCGAGGCCGCGAAATTATTGCCGGTAGTTGAGTTCGATACGCCAATGCCGCCGGTCTTCTCCCAGGTGAAGTTGACGATTCCAGGGTTGAGCGTCACCAGCAAATCGTAGCTGCGCCCGTTCAGAGGAAGTTCCTTGACTTCCTTCTCGCCGACCAAGCCGGAGATGTCCTGCGTGGTCGCGTTCACGATGGGAGCGTCCGCCACCACCTTCACCTGCTCGTTCACATTGCCGACCGGCAAACTCAAATCGACGGTCGCGTCTTGACCCACCACAAGGGTGATGCCGGTGCGAACCCGTTCGGCGAATCCGGCTTTCTTGGCGCGCACCTCATATCGCCCGATGGGAAGAGCGGTCAATTCGTATCGCCCAGCCTGGTCGGTGACCGCCGTGCGTGAGAGGCCGGTGTCCAGGTTCTCCGCGGTTACCGTTGCGCCCGATACGACAGCGCCGGTTTGGTCGGTTACGCGGCCCGACAAGCCTGCGGACACCTGGGCTCCGGCAGAAACCGAACAGAGGCATAACATCGACAGGATTACGATCCAGAGCCATCGGCACCTAGCAGGCATCGTCTTCCCCCCAGTGGAGAAATAGAGAACATTGGGCCGCGTCGGCTCGTGCAGATCGATCGGGCGCCACGCGGTTCGTCGATTTAATCGAATAGAATCGTTAATGTCAAACGAATTTGTCTGATACGATTTGCAGGCGGGTGACAACGAATGTTGCAAAGACGATGTGTGTTCGTGGCTTTGATCTGCTCTTTACTGGTCCTGGTGCCTGCGCTATTGGCCCAGACGCTGCAGGTAATAAATACGGATGGTCACACGACTACACTCACCGCTGCTCAAATTGCCGCCCTGCCGCATCTAACGGTGACTGGCAGTGACCATGGCACAGCCGCGACGTTTGAGGGCGTGCCCCTGGCAACTCTGCTTGGAATGGCGGGTGTCCAACTGGGTGACAAGCTGCGTGGGCCGCGAATGACCGAGGTGCTGCTGGTGGAAGCGACGGATGGCTACAAAGTTGTCTTTGCTCTGGCAGAGCTTAATCCCGCGTTTGCCAGCGGTGAAATCATCCTTGCCGACAAACGCGACGGCAAGCCGCTTGACACCAAAGAAGGTCCGTTCCGAGTGGTGGTGCCGGGCGATGAGCGGCCGGCGCGCTGGGTCCGTCAAGTCACCACATTGAAAATAGTGATCGTTAAGTGATTGCCTGCAAGAAAAGCTTGTCGAGATACCGCTCCCGTTCGCTGCAAATGCTGGAATTCGAACCACGCAACTCGAGCGACGATAGCTCCATCCATATCCTAAAGAGGCTTCACTAACAGCAGAAAAGGTGACAAGTTCGCCTCTTCCCGCGTCTAATAAAACGAGAACTGCCTGTGAATCCCCTGACAATTCAGTTGCACAGTCACGACGACTGTATAATTTCCATTTGGCTTGTTAGCCGGAGGACACGTAATGGATCCGCAAGTTTCAGGTTTCTGGCAAAAGCTTAGGGTCAATCGTTTTGCCTCAACCTTGGTGGTCTTGGCGACCCTGACGCTCGGTATTTTGATTGGTACAGTTGTTTCCGGAGGCGTGAAGGGCAAGGAAAAAAATTCTTCTGCTGACGCGACGCCCTTGCAGATTCCCTCGCCGGTGCAGTTGTCAAATCAGTTCTCCCAGATCGCTCGCCAGTTGGAACCATCGGTGGTCAACATCAGCACCGAATCTACGATTAAGAACCCGCATCGCGGCGGCCGCGCCATGCCTCCTGGCGAGGAAGGACCCGGTGGCGGCGACGAAGACAATCCGTTCCAGGACTTCTTCAACCGCTTTTTCGGTGGCCAGGGTGGGCAAGGGGGCCAGGGCGGCCAGGGTGGCGGGGACCAGGGCTTTGGCCCCGACGATCTTCGCGAACGCTCTCTGGGTTCGGGAGTCATCGTTGATCCCAAGGGCTACATTGTCACCAACAATCACGTGGTCGAAAAAGCCGACAAGATTAGGGTCAAACTGATGGACGATCCCGCAACCGTGACCTACGATGCCACCGTGGTCGGGGTGGACAAGGAAACCGATCTCGCAGTCATCAAGATTGACGCCAAGAAGCCGTTGCCCGCTGCCAAGCTGGGTAACTCCGACAGCATGTTGGTCGGCGACTGGGTACTTGCGGTAGGAAGTCCATTCGGGCTGGACGAGACGGTCACTGCTGGTATCGTTTCCGCCAAGGGTCGCAACATCGTTCCCAACCGGCAGTTTGAGTCGTTCATCCAAACCGACGCCGCCATCAACCCGGGTAACTCGGGCGGCCCGCTGGTCAATATGGCGGGTGAAGTGATCGGAATCAATACGGCCATCTACACCAGCGGCGGTGGATATCAGGGTGTCGGGTTCGCGATGCCTTCCAATACCGTGGTGCAGGTCTACAACCAGCTGATCGGGCCGGAGCACAAAGTTTCGCGCGGTTCGATCGGTGTAGAGTTCAATGCCGTCCCGAATCCGGCGGTGGCCCGCGTCTATGGAGTCACCAGTGGGGTGACCATCGCTCACGTTACTGCTAACGGACCGGCAGACAAGGCTGGCCTGAAAACCGGCGATACCATCGTTTCCGTCGACGGCAAGCAAGTGAAGACGGGCGACGAACTGGTGGCGGATATTTCCGCTATCAAGCCGGGCAGCACCGCCAAGATTGGCTACATTCGCAATGGCAAGAGTTCGTCGACCGATGTGACGGTTGCTGATCGCTCGAAGCTCTTTGCGACGCGCCTCGGCGATCAAGAGGAGGGCGGCGAGCAGTCCCAGCCGCAGGAGAGTAAGTTCGGCATTAAAGTTGGCAACATCACGCCGGACATGGCCAGTCGTTACCAGTTGCCAAATACCAAAGGCGTGTTTGTTCAAGACCTGAAGCCGGATGGCTTCGGCGATACCGTCGGACTGAGCCGTGGCGATGTGATTCTGGAGATCAATAAGCAGCCAGTGAACAGTGAGGACGATTTCCAGAAAATCGAGTCGGAAACGAAGAGCGGCCAGGACGTCGTTTTCCTGGTTCGCCCGCGCGGTACTCGGGACAATACCACGGTCTTCATGGGAGGGACCCTGCAGTAACCAAAAGGTACCCTTGCCCGGAAGTGCCGTTTACAAGTAAGCAACCCAGACAGCGGCAGTGGCGCATCGAACCAAAAGTGGCCAATGCCGCTGCTGTTTCATTTTGGGATTCCGGCCGCTTTTTTTGTTCCCACGAGGTTAAAGCTTCATTACAATGGGGCGCATACTGGAATTCATAGATCATTCTCTGAGGTGGTCGTTGCCTATCGAAAAACGTAAATTTCAAGTCGCAAGCTTGCTCCTCGCGCTGCTAGTCATATCCGGTGCGGCGTCGGCGACCACAACCACCAAGACAAAAACCAAGCGCCCACAGGTAACCAAGACCCATTCCTCTAGTCATCATTCCGGAAAATCCAAGACGACCAAAACGGCTTCCCGTTCCCATGGCCAACGTGGGATTGATGAACAGCGCACCGTGGAGATCCAGGACGCGTTGATCAAGGAGCATTACCTTACCGGGGAGCCTTCCGGCACCTGGGATGCCGCTACCCGTGACGCCATGACCCGCTACCAGGCGGCCAACGGCTGGCAGACCAAGCTCACACCCGACTCCAGGGCACTGATCAAACTGGGTCTGGGTCCGGATCATAAGGGCCTATTAAATCCCGAAACGGCGAATATTCCTTCGCCGCACGAACTCGGCGTGGACAGCGAAACCCAGCCCGGGGGTTCAACCGACCAGCAATAACCAGGGCAACATATTTAAGGGTGAAAGGCGCGGAGACTCCGCGCCTTTTGCATTTGTACGACTCTGGGTTTGGCGATGCCTGGAAATGGACTTCCCCCCTTGGCAATTCATGCCGTTCTTGACCAAGAGCAGTTTAGGAATTGCTGTGTCCGGGTAGTGCGGGCCTTCAGGCCCGCGTTGTGGCCACCATGCATTCACTGAGTAGGCTTTCAGCCGACGAAAGACCTGTGCCGCCGGCTGAAGCCGGCTCAGTTGGTAACGGATCGGGTTCACGCGGCGCTGAAGCGCCGCACTACCCGGACACACCAAAAGCAAAACAAGTTCGGGGCTAAAACTCTGTTGTGCTAATCTCCATTCTTCAAACTTCAGCAGTCGTGAGCGAGGCACTATGAGCCAGCAAGAACAAAACTTCCGCATGGACTACATTGAATTTCCAGCGACCAATATTGAAGCGACCAAGCGCTTTTATCACCAGGTGTTTGGCTGGGAGTTCACCGACTACGGTCCGGGCTATACCAGCTTCCATGACGGCCGCCTCGGTGGCGGCTTCAACAGCGAGTCCCAACCCGCTGGAGCCGATGGCACAAAGACGCGTGGCGTGTTGGTCGTTCTGTACGCGACCTCGCTGGACGACGCGCGCGGCAAGGTGATCGCAGCAGGCGGCAAGATCGTTCGCGAAATCTTCGAGTTTCCCGGCGGCAAGCGCTTCCATTTCGCCGATCCCAACGGTAACGAAGTGGCAGTCTGGAGCGAGTAGGTGACGGTGATCCCCGGCCAGCAAACCATCACTCAGCCCGGCGGTAGCACGCGACTCAATGCTTTGCTGATCCGCAGCATCGTCGTCGGCGCGCTGGGCGGTCTGCTGTTCGGCTTCGACACGGCTGTCATCGCCGGCACTACCCAACAGCTCAGCCAGGTTTTCAGCCTGACTCCGAAAGAGCTGGGCTTCACCGTGTCGATCGCGCTGCTGGGCACGATCATCGGGGCAATGTTCTCCGGCATTCTCGGTGATCGCCTTGGGGGGCGGGAGAGCCTCCGCATTCTGGCTGGCTTCTACATCATCTCCGCGCTCGGCTGCGCCTTCGCCTGGAACTGGCCCTCGCTGCTGATCTTCCGCTTCATCGGCGGACTGGGGATTGGCGGCTCGTCGGTGCTGGGTCCTGTGTACATCGCCGAGATCGCTCCCGCGCGATGGCGAGGCCTGCTGGTGGGCTCGTTCCAGATCAACATCGTGATTGGGATTCTGGTCGCATATCTTAGCAACTACCTGATCGGTCTGGGCAGCTTCGGCATGAATGAGTGGCGCTGGCAGCTTGGCATTGCTGCTGCTCCCGCCATCCTGTTCCTGATCATGCTGTTCGGCATTCCGCCAAGCGCGCGCTGGCTGGTAACTCAATATCGCTTGCCTGAGGCGCGTCAGGTGCTGGAAAAGCTCGGGTCGGAAAATCCCCAAGGCGAACTCGATGAGATCGTCGCCTCCGTCCACGTGGAGGACGCGCCGCACTCCGAGCCGCTTTTCCAGCGGAAGTATTTGCTGCCGATTTATCTCGCCTTCACCGTTGCCGCGTTCAATCAACTGGCCGGCATCAATGCCATCCTGTACTACCTGAACTACATTTTCGCCATGGCGGGATTCAGCAAGGTCTCGGGCGACCTGCAGGCCGTCGCCGTGGGCGCGATGAACCTGGTGGCGACGCTGCTGGGCATGTCACTGATCGACAAGCTGGGCCGCAAGACTCTGCTTCTGATTGGCGCCGTGGGAATGACGTTCTGCCTGAGCGGCGTAGCTGTGATCTTCTTCAGCCATCAGCACCAAGGTCTGCTGGTGTGGTTTCTGGTCGCCTATATCGCATTCTTCGCGATCTCCGAGGGCGCGGTCATCTGGGTCTATATCAGCGAAGTGTTTCCCAACCGCGTTCGTTCGAAGGGGCAGAGCCTGGGCAGCTCGACTCACTGGATCATGAACTTCGCCATCTCGTTGGTCTTTCCCTATTTCGCGGTGCGCTTCGGCGGAGGATATCCGTTTGTCTTCTTTGCGGTAATGATGGCCCTCATGTTCTTCGTGGTACTGTTCACTTTTCCCGAGACCAAGGGCGTCACTCTGGAGCAGATGCAGCACAAGTTGGGGATTGAGTACTAGGGGACAGGGGCGAGTGGCTAGTGGTTAGCGGTTAGTGCTTAGCAGTTTAAGGCATGGGTCAGCTGATTGTGATTAGGGCTTGGTAGGTGGAAGCGAAATGTGAGCAGCCTCTGACCAGCCCTAAGGGGGGCACCATGATGGCCCCGGGGCGTAAGAGTCTGTGTGAGAACCCCGCCTCTAGTTGGCACGGTGGAACGAGTCGCGCAAAAATGAGCCCCGCGGGGGCGAAAGAGTCTAGCCGAGCACGGAGCCGCAGGCGGAGTGCTGGGTAAAGTGGAAACGGATCTGAGTCCCTGTAGGGACGGCACGGTACTCACACAGACTCGTAAGTCCTGGGTATCGGGAGTTATCAAGTTGCGAGTCCCCGTAGCGACGGCACGAGCTTCGTAACGGCCTCTTGAACGGATGTTTGCTGGGCCGCCCAACTTAAGCACTTGGCGATGCTGGATATTTTTACCCGCCGCCAGCTCGTCTTATATCGCTCTCCACAGTACACGACCAAACCAGATCAACCCGGCCCAGAGGGCTAGCGAGAGTGGTATTACAAGTAGCAATGGATGCAGGTTCACCACTCCGGCCTGCTCATTCGTGCAGGACCCTGACGGGGATTGTTCCGGCTCTTGGCGGCTGGCGGGAACCATCGTGCGCTTGATGCCTAGTTCTTTAGTATCCATCGGCGTTTACTTTCAGGCCCTTTGCTGTGGGGGTCGCGTTCGAGGTACAAAACACGGTAAGGCCTCAGGACGAGCGAAGGTCTGACCCGCATCGCACTGACGATCTGTGAACGTCGGCACGACCTTACTCGATGCTACGGATTCGCGCCCGAACAGCGTATCGAGACGGTCTCGAAAAGCGCGCGCGCCGCGACCTTCGAATAAATAAGAATGAAAATAAGGAGAACCGAGTTGTACTGACGAGGATGCGGGATTTACTATTCGCACTACCTCTTGCAACTCCAATTCAGAAAGGAACTCCCCTATGGAGCCATTTCTCGGTTCACTTTTGCTTGTGCCGTACAACTTCGCGCCGCAAGGATGGGCGCTCTGCAATGGACAGCTACTGCCCATCTCACAATACACCGCGCTATTTTCGCTGCTGGGAACCACGTACGGTGGCGATGGCATCAGCAACTTCGCCCTTCCGGACTTGCGCGGACGGGTCCCGATAAGCTCTGGGCAGGGTCCCGGAATGCAAAACTATACTCTCGGCCAAGCCGGTGGTGCGGAGAGCGCTACTCTGGGAATCACCCAGTTACCGGCCCACAATCATGCTGTGAACGTGGCCACCGCAGCAGCTACCGGCAAAGACCCGGCGAACCAGTTCCTGGCGACGGTCCCCGGCGCGGCCGGCCCTACCGCGGTGAACATCTACAGTGCGGGACCAGCTAATGCGACGCTTAACCCTGGGGCGGTCAGCTCGACGGGCGGCAGCCAGCCGGTCGATATTCGCTCGCCATACGTTACCCTTAACTGGATTATCGCTTTGGTTGGCGTCTACCCCTCGCGCAATTAGCTACGGATTGCGCATGGCTGGACAATTGGTCAGCCATGCGGCACTTCGCACTGATGGCCCAGGCTCGCGTCCGTTTCTTAGACGCTAGCCTGGGCCATGGTTCGGCTGCGCAGCCGTTTTGCAGTCTCAGCGTCCTCCTAGCGGAGTTGGAGGCCCGACCGGCCCGCAAATAGTTCCTTTGTTCACTTGCGTGGTGGCCTCAGCTGAGCTCTTGCCAGCTTCGACATTACCTACTAGATCCTGAGCGATGCTGTAAAAGCCGTAACTGTGACCGACCTGCCCATTATAGACGGCAGAGGTCGAGGTTGTATTCGTCTGCCACGCGGTGAAAGACCCTCCATCATCCGAGACATAGATTGTGTAGTTCCCAACGCCCGAGCCAACGTCGTTGCCGGACCATTGCACGTTGAAGTTGGAGCACAGTTCAGTTCCGGGTAACGCGGCGACGCGACTGACGGGCGGAGTGTTGTCTAGGGTATTGGTCCACGGCTGGGTGTTCATCGGCTGGTTTACATCGAAAGTTATTGTTGCCTGGTCAGTGATTTGAGCGCCGGTTGCCAAGGAGCGCTTCGGATTGACTGTAAAAAACAGCGTCGTGCTTGCACCCGGTGCGAGAAAGCCGATCGTTGGGTCGATGGGCGGAAGACCCGTCGTGGGGTCAATCGACTGGAAAACCCAGGTGATTAGCCCCGTCGCCGGGTCGAGCGAGACATGTATCTGGACAAAGAGGTTTTGGGCGGGACGGAGATCGAGATTGGTATCGAACTGATCCATGCCTACCTGTGGAGCAAAGCCTGGTGGAATAGGTACTTGATAACTCGCGACAGTCATTGTTGCCAGGCGCAAGGTTGTCGGATCGAGGGCCGCTGTATTCAGCGGGTTCGTGGTGACGACTCTCTGGACCGCGGAAGTGCCGTCGTTTTCGAATTCAAGGATATAGTTGAGCGGCTGAACACCCGCTACCCACATCGGAAGTTCGACGCCATGGGGCCCGATTAACTGATTGGGGTCAACGCCATGCTGTGCCGGCTTGACAACGCTAGAGCAAGCTCCAAAAGAGCCTAGCGGGCCTGCGCCAGCGATAAGCATGCAGGTGTACCGACCAATGTAGCAAGCTGCTGCATTAGCGATAATACATGCGGCATAGGCAGCCGGCCCTCCAAGGATTTCTGGAGCGCAAAGTGCATACACCGCTACCAAACAGCCACCAAAAAGAGCGTTGCAATTCCGCACGTCGTTAGGACTGGCGCGGCAGGCTTGCCCTGTAACATTCATGGCAATCGGAAAAAGCTGGTCAAGTTGGACCACATAAGAGAAAGGCTGCGTAGATTGGGCGGGCAGTGTTGGTACGTTCCAATTAATCAAGTCGTCGTACGACTCGCCGTCGCCGACCTTGGACGGCGGCCACTCGACCGGAGCAGTCAGAATCTCTGTCGGACTTGGACTTGCACTCTGGTAAGTAAACCACGGTTCAATAAACTCCGAAGCGACAAAGTTTGGAGAGTCAACGTTTCCGGCATTTGTCGCTGCGATACTGTAGACCGCATTGCGCCCCGGCACTATCCCTGTCGCGGTCTTACTAACCCTCACATCAGCTGCCCCGCCCTGCTGAACTGTGAAGCCCTGGGAAAGCTGGGCTGAGGTCATATCTGGGTTGGTGACTACGACGTCGCACGTTCCCGGGACCGTTGTTGTGAGATCAAATGTGGCCGTAAGAATCTGCCCTCCCGCGCTCACGCTGACGTTGTTTCCAGGGACGTTAATCTGTCCGCAAGCGAGCTTTGCGGAGGCGCCGTTGTGAAATCCCGTACCAAAGATTTGTGGAGTTACCCTTCCCGCATTACCTCCGAAGTTCGATAAGATCGCGGTTACAGAAATAGCGCCCGATGTGGGGAACTTTGTCACGAATGCGTCCCCTTGGCCCCCGTACAGGGGCTGAAAGGCGAGAGGCGTTAGCGGGAAATCAATGGCAAGCGTATTGCCAGTAACGTAAGCATCTCCAACCTGGTCCAGTGCGATTCCGTTTCCTCCCGACTCATTGCGCGTACCACCGAGAAAGCTTGAATAAACTAGCGCTGTGCCGGCGGTATTGAACTGGGTCACAAATGCTTGCGCAACATTCGGGTTAGGGTCGTTTGGTTGAAAGGCACTGGGCGTGGTGGGAAAGTTTAAGGCAGTTGTGTAGCCGGTGACATAGGCCTCATTAAAAGCATCCAAAGCAACCGCTGTACTCCCCTGGGCGTTTGACTGGACCAAACTTCCGCCTAGCAGAGTTGAGTAGATCAGGCCGTTGCCGGCAGCATTGAACTTGGTCACAAAACCGTCTTGGCCGTCGAAAACCGACTGGAAGGCTCCAAGCGTAGTTGGAAATGGTTTTTGAATATCCAGGCCACCGAAGTAACCACCAGTAAGCCCAGTCACATAAGCGCTGCCCTGAGGATCGACTGCTATCCCGTAAGCCGCCGTTCCCCACGAAGCGCCAAGGAAGGTGGAATATATGAGAGACGCTGCTCCAAAGCCCCGACGGTTGAACTTCGCAACGAACGCGGAAGGCAAATTGCCCTGCCGGAGGCAGCCACCGAAGCAGTGCGTGGCCGGGAATGTCGTGAGATATGCGCCAGCAGTGACTGGGAAGGTCGGCCCTGACGTCCAACCTGTCACATAAGCCATACCGTAGGCATCCACAGTTATCGCCTGTCCTGAATCCCCCCATGTAACAAGACTACAATCAACTCCTGTCGCGCCAAGATAGGTAGAGTAGATAAGGGACGCTGAACCCGAAGCGGAAGGATCAAGTACGCTGAAGAAAGCGTTGGCATACCCCCCGCAGCCCGTGAACTGCGATTGGAACGCACTTGGTGTGGTGGGCAGAGAGCCTCCGGTTGCTCCGGTCACGTAAGCCAGACCGGCGGAGTCGATGGCAACTGCGGAAAAGGATGACGTCCCTGGTAAACATGTCGAGTACACGAGAGTGTCACCCGCTGGAGCTAGCTTCGTAAAGAAGCCGTTAGCGTTACAGCTGGCGTAGGCGTTCGACGTTGTTGGAAAGTTATTACCGCCAGCTCCCCCGGACACGTACGCATCTCCTGAAGAGTCGACTGCGATGCTTTGTCCGTAACCCTGTTGACCTAAATAGGTGGAGTACACCAGCGGTGCATTGCCGAGCGCATTTACCTTTGTGACAAATACACCGGCACCGCTTCCTTGATAGACTCCAGGGGTCGTGGGAAAGTCGGTGGAACTGGTGATACCGGTAATGTATGCATTTCCGGAAGTTATCCACAGCGATGGCATTACCGATATCGTATTGGCTTCCGCCTAGGAAGCTGGAATAGAGAAGACTCCCCTGACCCGCCTTCTTGCCGTGGCCGGACTTCGAATAGATCACGGTGGGGTCGATGACCAGATCCAACCGTTCGTCGCGCTTGGCCACTTCGAAGGTGTAAGAATTCTGTGCTCCAACTTTGAAACTCCCGCTGAGTGGCACGGTGTTCTCCGCGATGTCCTGGTAAATGCGGGGAGTGGTTTCGACTATGTCGCCAAACGCAGTCGCAACTTGCAAAGAGCCATCATCGCCGACCGTGAGCCCCTGAACGCCTTCATACGCCAGTCGAACCGAGCTGGCGTCTGCTCCCGGATGAACAACGAATTCCTCCTCCAGATTCTGCCCGTTCGCGAATAGTCTTGAGATCGATTCCTTTCCAGATGTCGCGGTACACGACTTCCTTGTACGCCAGCGCATGCGTGCGCCACGTGTCAGGATCGGAGGTAGGGAAATAGTTGTAGATGCCCGGTTGCGGATCGCGGGCCTCGATGGTGGGGTTCGGGTTGGGACTGACAAGCTTCTGCTTGAAGACCAACCTCTCCATCGGAGGCGGGTCCGATTTCTGGCGCGGGTCGAAGTGCTTCGGACCGAGCGAGGAAGATGTGACGGCGCCGCCTTTTCTCCGGCGTTGTCGGGCGAATTGCTTGGCTGCTGGCCGCTGAAAGTCAAACACGATGCCGTCATTCGTGAGCCACAGGTTTGCGCCGTTGCCCTTGACAAGGAACTTCACGCGACTGTGAAACTGTCCGCGGTTCTCGATGAACAGCAGCCCTGCCCTTGCAACATCTGATTCGCAGCCGGTGGGGTCAAAGGGATCGGAGGCGGCTGCGGCATCTGGGGCAGGCGAGCTTCTGTCTTTGGCGCAGCGGGCCGTGGCGTTGTGTCGTCGCGTGACGGAGCGTCTTTGCAGACAGCGCCGGTAAGTAATGCGAGCAGAACCAGTGCGAGGCTAAGCGGCTTTAGAGAACAAAGAGTGAAGAGGAGACGGTGGCGCGTACGTTCACAGGGGGGGACCCTCCTTGACGTAACGGAAAAGGTCATAGCCGAGTGGGTGCGGCCGTCAACGAATGCCTCAAACAACGGCATTTTCCGAGAGGTTAGGACTCAGATTATCCGGCAAAAGGATTCGAACCTCAATGTAACTTTAGTAGCAGCCGGGTGCCTTGGGTTCGCGTGCTTGCTTCGGGCGCTACTGCGGGCCTTGTCCCCCCGTTTGACGGGCTAGTGTATGGCGACGGCAAAAGTGCTACACATAACTCTCTAGTAAATAAATATCACTCTGTTAATCGTTAAGTTAACACGCTCTGCTAGCCGAGCTGGGGCGCGTCACAAAGGAGCCGGGGCGCGCGCGTGAGCGGCTCGTTCTGGCTAGAGCTGTGGGCATTATGGCCTTGGCGCCTGTGGGCGCGGCTCATGTGCAAGCGAGCGACTGGGACTGGGACGGGAAGCGGGCACTGGCGTACGGAACCGGGGGCGAGGGTGGGAGGCTTTAGATAAGAACTTCAAGTAACGAAACGGAGGCCAATGTCTGCCTCAGTAACAAGGCCTTTGTCGCGAGTTCAGGCTAGAATATGTTCTGGCTACCCTGCGTGAGGGAGAAGCTTAACGCGAGTGGCTCCATCTCAATCCGTATGGCACGCGAAAAAGTATTGATTGTTGATGATTCGGAGGACGAACGCAAAGGGCTTGCGGAATTGATCCGGGCCTGGGGCTATAGCGCCAAAACCGCCAGCGACGGAGTGGAAGGACTGGAAAGAACGGAGTCCTGGAACCCGGGGATTGTTGTCACCGATTTGAAGATGCCGCGCATGAACGGGATGGAATTGTTGGAGCGGATCGCCGCGCAGCCGCAACACGTCGCAGTCATTCTTCTCACCTCACAGGGCAGCGTCGATGCTGCTGTCGTTGCCATGAAAGCTGGCGCGTTCGACTTTATCGAGAAGCCGGTTAATCCCACGCGCTTGCGAAACATTTTGCAACACGCAGCACGCCTCAGGGCAGCTGAACGGGAACTGGAAGCCAACCGGCGCAAGCTTCTAGTGTTCCTCTGTCATTCGTCCGCTGACAAGCATTTGGTTCGCGATCTTCACGACCGGCTAAAAGCACGTGGCTTGCGACCCTGGTTCGATGAAGTTGATCTCAGACCAGGGCAGGATTGGCAATTGGAGATAACAAAAGCTGTCCGATCCAGCGATGTCGTTCTAGTCTGTCTATCTCGGAACTCTGTGACAAAGGCTGGCTTTGTCCACAAGGAGATTAGGATCGCTCTTGACTTGGCTGACGAGAAGCCTGACGGAAGCATTTTCATCATTCCAGCAAGACTTGACGCTTGTGACGTTCCTGATCGTTTACGCCGCTGGCAATGGGTTGACTTGTTTGAGAAAGCCGGTTTCGAACACCTCGTTAGTTCGTTGATTGACTATCAAATTCGGCAATCGGAAACTTGAAGGACGGCTGGTCCGGGTAATCGGCGGTGGCCCACCCCGTGTGACGCCCCGCATTGCTCAAGGTCAACTTGTGTTTGAACGTGCTTGGGGGCTGCCCACGCCGCGCGGGAGGGCGACCACGTGAGTGCCGGAGCCGGCGGCAGGCGCGTGAGCTGCTATTGCTCGGCGCGTGAGCGGCACATTATTTCGTCATGGCCTCGGCGTGAGGGTGCCCTAGCGGAGGCCGGGGCGCGCGCGTGAGCGACTCGTTCTCTGGCTAGCGCGGACTGTGACAAGGTGACGGAGCAAGCACCTCACATCGCACTGTAATGCGGGTCACTGACGGACTTGTCTTCGTATTCGTCGAGATAAGTGCAGTTCTGGATACGGTCGATGCGAGCTGCATGTGTTCGAAAAAACACACGAGAACGGCTGGCAGGTTGTGAACCAATGTCCCTTAACCTAGGGACGGTTCGCCGTTTTCACCTGATCGCTTTGCCTGGTTCTCGTATATCCGCCTGATTTGCTCATCAGAAAAGCGAAGCCATTTACCTTTCTTCGGATGGACCATGCGGGTGATCTGCGCATAATTAACTTTGTCGATGTCCCGCTCATCATGAGAAGGAAGATTCTCATCGGATAGCTGGTTGATTTCTTCCACGAGTCGCTTTTCTTCTTCGGGATCACGCTGCGCCTTGGGCTGCGACTTGATGGATCGCCAGCGGGGCAGGAACCGGTCCCACATGCGGGTAACGATGTAACTGCTATCCTCCGGCGGGTGGGCGGCGAAGTTGATTAACCCGGTTTTTAGCACATCAGTGGGAAGCGCTGAGTAAAGTTCGTTGAGCCTCCTTAAATCGTCTTTGAAGTCGATGCCATTGATGAATTGCTGATTCTCCGCGAGGAAGAGCGGCGCGACTTGGATATGAAAGTTATCTTTGGATGTGAATACCGAGCAGAACGGCAGGTAATAGAGGTACGCGAGATCGACTTGGTGACTCGGTTTCACATTCCTGAGGAGCTGGGTGGGAAGCACGAGACAGAAGAAGATGTTGATCGTGAGCATGAATATGAAATACGGCACATGCTCGCGAAGCGGCGGCCGACGACGACTCATCCATTCCCGCAGAACCCATTCGGTTGCTTCCGGCACGCCGAGTAGGTTTAGGCCGAAACCCAAGAGCCATTCGGGGTCCATATTGTCGATGGTTATGTCGGCGAGGTGCTTAGCATCTTCAAGGTCTTTAGGCTTTCGCCAATGGCCTAGTTCGGCCAATACGGAGCGTGACAGGGCGTTGAGATCGATCCCGGTTAGAGCCCGGCGCCACTGCTTTGCGAGGTTGCGCTCGACGTCCAGGAACTCGCGCCGCATCCAGCGTTCAAAGGCTTCGGCTTCCGGGGTTCGGCGGAAAACAAAACCCTTCTTGTCACCGAGCTGAACCGGTTCGCCTCCTGCGACCACCACCCTACCATGCACCTGACTGAGGTCAAACTGCCGGCTCAGTTCGCCCTGCAGGATACTCAGGTGATGAACATTAGGCATGCCCTGCGCTTCGGGCGTGCGGTCCGCGAGGGAGCCTACGAGCTGCTCGGGCGTGCTATTACTCCTCATTTGTTTTTCTAGATCTGCGAGGCACTCAACATAAAAGAGGGGTGTGATGTTGGACATGTAAAAGTTGTCCATCAACACTGCTTCGTCGAGGCTGAGGCTTTCAAGCGATGATTTATCGAAGATAATGCTTGGACCACCTGACATAGCTAACCGCTCTCGTGTTTTCGTGCACGGTGCAATGACACCAAGATATTATGCTCCTGTAGGACTTGGAACGAGTGATGCCGCCTCCACCACAACTGCAGACTTGGGTGCCTTGGTCCGAAGTCGCGGGAACAGCACGAGGCACGATCAAGGAGTTTCACGATCTACTTAAGAAATATCGCCGCAGTTCCCTTTTGATTGTATGTTCGCGTCTGAGCGTTTTATTCAATTTCGGACTTGACGGCGAGGTAGTGACCTGCCCCCATTTTCCGCACGGTGATTTTACAACTTAGCTAGTAGCCGAAGCTGTGGGAAAGTGGGAAACGCCAGCGGCGTTTTCCAAGCGGACGCAGTCCGCGTCTTTTCCATAGCTTGCCTTCTTCGCCCACATGGCGAACTCACACGGCGTGCGATACCCCAGGCTACTGTGGGGCCGCTGCTGGTTGTAGTCTGTGCGCCAATCGCCAATCTTTCTCCGCGCGTCAAACAGGTTCTGAAACCAACTCACCCGCAAGCATTCCTCTCGCAGTTTTCCATGAAAGCTCTCTACCTGCGCATTCTGCGTCGGCTTGCCAGGCTGAATATGCACCAACTCAATCTGCTGCTCCACACACCAGGCCAGAAAATGCCGGCTCGTCAGCTCCGGCCCGTTGTCACAGCGAATCGATTGCGGCCTGCCTCGCCGCATTACAATTTCCTCCAGCACCCGCGTCACCCGTCGACTGGCAAAGCTGGTATCTACCTCCAGGGCCAGACACTCTCGCGTAAACGCGTCCACCACACTCAGCACCCGAATCGTCCGCCCTGCCGCCAGCACATCATGCACAAAATCTAAAGCCCATTCCTGGTTGGCTGCGCTGTACTGCCGCAGGGGCGCACCCGCCCGCACACAGTGCTTTCGCTTCTTCCGGCGCAAGCATAGCCCGGTCTCGCGATAGATCCGGTACACCCGCTTGTGGTTTGTTGCCTTACCGCTTCTCCGCAACAGAACCTGCAGCCGGCGATAACCGAAGCCTGGCTTCTCCCGCGCCAGCTGCACTAGTCGATCACGCAGCTCGTCATCGTTCTGCCGCGACTCATAGCGATAGCTACTGACCGCCAGCGACAGCAGCCCGCAAACCCGGCGCTCACTGACTGCGTACTGCTTCCGCAACCAGCCCGCGTCCGTCCTCCGGTCTACGAGCTCAGCCCGTTTTTTGCAATCACCGCTTTCAGCATCTCCCGGTCCAGGCTCAGATCCGCCACCAGTTTTTTCAACCGCCCATTCTCGTCTTCCAGTTGCCGCAGACGCTGCGCTTCGCTCACTTCCAGCCCCCCGTACTTGGCCTTCCAGCCATAGAGGGTGTGCTTGCTGACCCCCACTTCTCGCGCCACATCCTCCACCTTGCGCCCAGCTTCCACTTGCTTGAGCGCAGCGATCATCTCCGCCTCGCTGTGCTTGCCTCGTGACATAGCTCTGCCCCTTTCCTAAATCCGAAATCATACTTACTGGTGTGCGGATTTAGGGGAGCAGGTCAGTAGCGGCACCAGGGGATGTGGTTGCCCGGTGGGTGCCCGTCTTCTTCGCTCCTCAGATCGCATCTCGCATACTGCAACTGGCTCAGCAAAAGCGACTGATCTTTTTTCAGGCCCAGCTTCGATATCTGGCAAGAGAGGTGATGCGCCTCCCAAACGTTTCTGAGGAAGGGCTCCCTCCAGTGCATGACAGTGCAATCGGCGAGTTACTCTTTAGGGCCGGAGAACTTCTCTATCGACCGTAT
Organism: uncultured Acidobacteriaceae bacterium; assembly: GCA_963755865.1. Taxonomy (GTDB): domain Bacteria; phylum Acidobacteriota; class Terriglobia; order Terriglobales; family Acidobacteriaceae; genus Bog-257. Next base: position 364,502 of record CAVWLY010000030.1, read on the forward strand.
GTGAAAGTCGCCGATCCGATGGACGAGCTAGCAAACAAGATCGCCTCGTTCTTGCCATATTACGAAATCGATGCAGTCAACGCGCCAACAATGGTATTCTTGAGGTTCTATATCTTTCTGACGGTTATCATTCCACGTCTACCAGCATATTCGAGGCCTTACGATGTTCCGGCCTTGTTCGAAGAACAATTCAAATTTCCGTTGAAGGAATATTGCGAATTCATATTCTGTTTCTTCATGCACGCGACAACGCAGCGTGATCAGAAGTCGCTGGAGGCAGCGGTAAACAATGCCCTTACGGTGAGTACGTTCAGATATACATCAGTTTCAAGCGAATCCATCCGCCGGATGTTCGATACCGTCTGTTTTTCTCTGGACACATTCAAAGTCAAGAAAGAGCCTGCTGGCTTCGCCGACTTCGATTTGGTGAAGGACACGCCATACTTTAAACAGGAAGATGCACTATTTTGTCTAGACTACGAGTTTTCAGGAGGCAAAATTGAGAGCGGGGCCTTATGGAGGGTAATGCGTGGGTTGAAAAGCGAGAATGAAAAGAACAATTATCTAAGTTTCTGGGGTCATGTGCTTGAAGAGTACATCGGATGGCTGTTTGAAAAGTATGCACCATCGACACACAATTCCTTTTACTCGTCACCCCGATATGTTGATGACCCATCTAAAGAAATCTGTGATGCTATCGTCGTATGCGGTTCGACGGCTGTTCTAATCGAGGCGAAATTGGCTACCTGCCCATCGGATATTCGTTATTCCGGCGACTACCGGAGGATGAGGCAGTTTCTGGAGGAAAGACTTGTCGTCGGCAAAAAAGGTCCGGTTGGCGTGCAACAATTGATCAATGCTCTTGATAACATCGCATCGGTTCCGAGCAACCTGCCTGTGTTCCTCCAAGGCATCAGGAAATTCATTCCACTGATCATCACAAGAGACGACATTGGCTCCAGCTGGGTAGTTAATGAGTATTTGAATGCGCGGTTTCAGGAGCGGAGGAAAAAACACAAAAGATATACGATCACGCCGCTGGTAAGCGTGAGTATAGCGACCTTAGAGAGGTTTCTTCATGCACTTAGGGACCATTCATTTGCTGATGTACTGGAAGATAGAATGAAGTCGAAGGTTGGCATGGCATGGTCATTTGAGGCGGCAAGTAGCTTTGCTGCGCGGGGTAGGGCGATTAGTATGTCGGCACACTTCGAGGTGTTTGAGCTACTAACGAAGGATGTGATTGCTGATTTCAAGTTACGCGAGCCTGAAGAAAACCAAGCATCTACTGGCTGAGGGAAGCGCGAGTTTACACGCAGTCGTTAAACCTGACCTCCGGTCTGACCCTCCAACGCTTCGCGGCGTCGCCTTAGATAGATCGGATGGTTTACCGACGGTTGGGTGTAGGATAGTATTGTCAGTGGTCTACGCGCATCAGCGGCCCAGCTTAATGCCAGGGAGCGCGGGGCACACGAGTGGGAGAATCGCACGTGTGGGCATGAGCTGAGCCAAGACGGAAAGCAAACGGCCTCCGGAGCTGGGGTACGATGGCGTGTGCGAGCCGTTGGCGGCGGAGGCGACGCGTCTGCTGAATTCAGCTTAGAATCCGTGCTTCTTCGCCCACCAGCCGAACATAAAGATCAAGACTGCACCGACTCCAGCGCCGACTAGCCTCACCAGTTCTGAAGTAGTCGCTTCTCGAACCTGATCTAGGAACCCCGCACTCAGTCCACGTGTACGGGATAGGTCGTAACCAAAGACTCTCTTTAGATTACTGGCGACACTCCCGGTTTCTTTTGTCTTGCCTATCCATTTGTGCGAGAGGAGATTACGGATTTCCTCCAACTCATCTTTCGTAACTCGTTGGCCTATCAATCGTTCGCACGAATCACAAAGATATCCGACTAGTGGCGAAAGCCTTGCGTCTGCAATATTCGCGTCAAAATCCCAGATACATGCCCGAGTGGGATAATGACTGCCCACACGCTCATCAATGGCGAGCCGAAGCGCATATCGCTGCACTTGGTCGAGAATAAACTCCAGCAACGATGGAGGAGTATATCGCTTGCGCCATTTTCCAATGCATGCAACGGCAATATCTGATTCGCTCCACCCGACGTAATCTTTTTCAAGCGGTGTTTCGGTAATTATCACTGTCGGTGCTGGCTTGACGGTCCAGTTTCCGTACGTTCCCGCAGCTTTGCCCGCTATCCAGTCATCGTTGCGTTTGAGGAAGGGGCGAATGTTGTCAATGCATTTGGCTAATGGCAGGGTCTTTGCCAGCGGAGGCACGGCGAGCCTGTCCATATGTGCCGCGTACCGACGAGCGGCTAAGAGCTTGAATGGGAGCGGTAACAACGAGTCCGACCACCGTTCCAAACCTTTCGTTATTGCGTTTCCCAAGCCCTCATTCGCAGCGTAAACAGAGAGGTGCCAAACCTCAAACTCAAGAACAGTTTGGACGCTGTTCTGCGCCAACACGAGATAGGCCGCAGCGGACTCGTCCAGGTGCGGGCAGTTCGCAAAGAATACGCGGATCGTTTTACGCACAGATCAGAGCATAATAGTACGAGATGATATTGTGGACAACAGGACACCTCAAGATTGTGGCGCAAAGGACCACCCTCGGCTGCGCTCCGCAAGGGGGCGTCTTTTTGTGGCCAACTATCTTCCGCCGCGAATAGAGGTGCGTATATGCGAACTGAATTCAGGAAATCCGTCTTACCTGGCGAGATGAGAGACCTCCGAGCCTTTGACCGCAAGGTCTTTTCTAAAGCGGATCTTTTCACCACGCAGGAGTGGGCGGAGTATGAATCGTTTTGGATGATCGTCGATAGGACTGTCGTCGGCTGCTCTGCATTTCAACTCAACGTGGACTTCAAAGAAGACGTTCGCAAAGACGAGACTAACCCTCCAATGAAGGGATCGGTCTATATCGCGACGACAGGGATTCTGCCTGCGTTTCAGCGCAAAGGAATGGGAGCGCTGCTGAAATCCTGGCAGATTGCATTTGCAAAACACCACGGGTTCAGCAGGATCGTGACCAATACAAGAAAGAGCAACATCCCTATGATCCTGCTGAATAACAGATTTGGCTTTCAGATCATTCGAACTACTTCCAAATATTACACCGGCCCGGTGGAAGCTACTGTAGTAATGGAACTAAAGTTGTGACTCCCTTCTCGTCGCTAGGCCGTTGTCGGCACATTCGAGGACGGAGCAGAGTCGATCTTTGTTTTCTACAAGAGTCGATGAGTCTTCTCCAAGTCCGCCTTGTGCGTATTCTGGTTCGCAACAAGAGTATCTACGACTTTCCGAACGCTCTTGAACAAGAATTTCCACTCCAACAGTTGTCCGCAATCCATACCGAAAAGTGCGCTCCGGCACCCTATAATCGAGTTCCACGCGCAGCCGCAAAGACAACGCCACTTCATCTGTGGTTCGGTTTCTCCTGAAGTTGCCGATGGACCATTTACCCGAGATCAATTCGTCTTCGGTAACTCAGGTTGCGGCATCCAGCCGCCCACTGCGTTAATCTCGAATGTCTCTGCGCTAAAATCAAATCCCTCCATCTTTATAGTGGTGGCGAATCGCCTTCCGTCCTCGGAATTGCAAAATACCTGAAAGCCCTTACTTTGTGCTCTCTCGATATTAATGGCTAAGATGGTACTTCGACCGGGTCCAAGGGTATTGGCACTAAGAGAAATTGCAGAATGACCGTCGTCTCGGTAAAACGCCTGAATGCTAAGGGCTACGCCCTCACCGTGGTTTTCCAGCCAAAACTGCCAGGAACTTACATTTAGCGGATGAATTCTCTTATCAACGGCAAGAACCGGGCGCATTTTAGCCAAGATCTGATGACGGATCAGCTCGCTCTGGATGCGCGCAGTCGCAGCAGCCTGTTCTGTAGCGGTGCGCTGCGCATCCGATACAGCGCTCCCAGCTCTGGCGGCAATCACTTGTTCTTCAGCCGCGCTAGCTGCTCGTTCAGCCGCAAGCCTCTGTTGTTCTGAAACCTCAGCCTGCTTCCGAGCTGCGACTGCTTGTGCTTCGGCGGCTTCTGCTTGGCGGTCTGCAGCCCTGGACTGCCTGTTCACTGCGTTGAGCGTACGCCACAAGACCAAGGCAACAAAAAGATTGATAAACGCAGTGAAAATCCCGAACGCCACCGCATTCTGCCCATAGGTGAGCCAGTGCCATGGGTGGCATACTTGGTAAAGAGTCGGGTGTAGCGACCAGAAATCCATCTCGCGAATAGCCTACCATCCCTGCTTTCTCGCTTATGACGGCGACGTTAGGGGTCGGCGCCCGCCCTTAAATCAAAATCTCTTATGGACGCTATGGGCGATCTCCACGACTTAACCGGTCCACCGCGTGACTCTTCGACGCAAAACGGCAATCTCTACGGCACAACATTTTCCGGCGGAGGGTACGGGTATTGCGTCGTCTGGAAGTTCACGGAGCAAGGCCGCTTCCAAGTAGCCGTTCGCCAGGTGTAGAGTACGACAGTTCGGATTTGGCCCCACAAATGTGGAATTGCTTTGATCTCAACCCAGCCTCTTTACACCGTCAACCGAAACGACCACGAGCTGCGATAGCGCCTGCCAGTGCCTGGGATGCGGAACACGTCGGCCAGAGCGAATCGCGGATGCGTAAGGTTTTGAGCTTCCGAGCGCTGACGCTACGGCCTTGTTCGTGAGCCCGGCGAGCAGCGGCTGAACCTTTCTCAGATAAGTCTCCTCATTAAGCCAAACAGGCAGGCTAGACGGCAGCCAGGCTGATTTGGCGAGGGCATGCTGTCGTTGGGTATTTGACCGGCGGGCCTGAGCATCAGCGCCGTGTGCAGCCGCTCGTCCAGCCTCTCGCCCTGCCCGCCCAACCTTCAGTATGTGTTCCGTGGCAATGGGAATCGCGCAGATTCCGCAATAGCTTCGCCCTCGTGCAAGGGTTGTCCCGCAAACGCGACAGATACGCTCAGGTCGCGGGGCGGGTTCGCTCGACGTGCCGGAGCCTCCCTGCGATTCTCGCCTGCAACGCTGTGTCAAGCGCGTTGCAGGAGCGGGCTCGCGCCTGGACTTATCAAGTGTTGACCAAAGCGTCCGTGCGACCCGTTCGGCATACGGTGCAACAGCGCGGCCCCAAGTCGGGGCAGTCTCTGAGAGCCGCACGGCTAACGATCCCATCAGGCGGCACGTGCCATCGCGCTGTTCGAAGAACCAACCTCGCTTCAGCGGCTCGCGGGTGATCCAATCCAGCACATAGGCGTCGACCTGAGGGCGAATGGGCTCCATGAGGTCGCACGCCAAGCTGTCGCGAGCTGGTGTGTCAAGGTGTATGAACCCGAGACCAGGGTCGAGCCCAAGCGCGGCTGCTGCCAAGCGAGCCTCTGATTCCAACAAAGCATAGAGGTAATTCAAGATAGCATTTACGGGATTTGCCGCAAGCCGCTGCGATCCGGACAGCGGCGACTTACGAGTGTCAAAAGCGCACCAGTGTTCGGGCACGCGGCGGAGATCGTTCTTCGGAAAACCGATCGGTAGATCACGCCAGACAGACCAGTATGCAGAAGCACCCCGCGACTCCAGCATCCGAATCTCGTCCATTGTCTCAGCATTGTCTACCTCAGCCTGAAATCCAGCAATCATCTCGGCAGTCGTCGGATCAAGCAGCTTGTCACGTACGACCCATTCCTGCCCGGCGAGCTTGCGGCTGATGAGTTCTCTCGCAATGCGCAAAGCGGCTCCGGATTGGTTTGCCAAAGCTTGTGCCCGTCTGAGCCGTGCGTCCGACGAGCGTACCGGGCCGGTTGTGGCCAGCACGCGACCATCGCGCTCCAGCATAACGAATGCCGCGTCTTGATCGGCGAGCCACCGCAGAGCCTCAAGGGTGATGAAACCGTCGCTCCCGATCATTACCAGCCGCTTTAGGCCATGATTTACACGTGGCAGCCGGATTGTACGGCGCTCGTCTGCGATTCCGTCGTGTAATAGCAAATGACCGCGGTCAACACGGACCTGGATGCCATAGCCAAAAAGGGCCACGACCCCGTGTCGGGGCGACGGTGAATTGTGGGATTGCGGGAGTTGGTGTACGTTTCTCGTAGCTGCCATTGGAGTGATCCCTCCTATGGTGGTTAGGGCTTGTCGTCTGCTGAAACAGACGGCAGGTCCGCTTTAAATTGCTTAAGTCTATTATAACTAAAATAGAGTTCTCCACCAGTTTCTTTGGAGATGCACGAATGTACAGCACATATCTATCCGTCTTCAAGGTCATGGCCTACGCGCTTACTGCCGCATCCGGAATTCTTGGTCTGTTGACAGAATTCAAGGACAAAGACAAGAAAATAACTACGTCTGGCAGGATAGCGTTAGGAGGCATCCTTGTTGGCTTTGTTCTCTCAAGCGTGATAACGGTCTTGGAGATTCGAAATTCCGAGGTGGACGCAGAAAAGCACGCCGAAGAAATCAGACGATTACAGCGCCCACTTGACGACAAGATGACTGTTTTGTTCGCAGTCTCCATTCGTAAGGACTCGAAGCTTGCCAGTCAGTTCCGACCGCAGCTCGTGAGATACTTTCGTGACTTGATCGAGCGCAAGGTGCAACCCGACCCATCTCTGCCCGTAATGACAGCCTCAGGAGAGCACTACAGGTCGGTCTTCGTGATTGAGGATAAGAAGCTGCCCGCTGTGTTTCGGGCTAAGAACTCAGTTCTAGCTGGGATTTTCGCCGATTCGGTTATGTACTCCATTGAGCTATTTCGATCGGCAACTTGCTCATCTGTGAATCGGACCACGCGACGGGGAGATATCGAACTAGGGTTCGAGACTTTTGAGGGGGAAAAGCCTGACAACGAAGTGAGATGGCAATACGCGCCCGACGACGATCAGCTTCTCATGTCTCGTAGCATGAAGTTATCCATCATCCGGAACACAAGCGCCTTTACGAGCATCGAAGATTTTCCTGGTTCGACAATGGTGGTCTGGCTCCCTTTCTACGAGAAGGCGTTCACGCTTCAGTACCTGGAAATCAACCTCAAGGGGGCATCGTTTGAGACAAGTGGCTTCACCGAAATAATCGGACGCGGCGGTAGAGTAGCTGACTATCCTGAGAATGTGGCCAAATTCAAAGACAGAGAATTTCACGGTTATTGTCACGAACTTCCCAAACAGAAATCTACCCAGCAAGACATGGGTAACTAAAGCAAAGGTCAGGGATGATTTTTGATGATCTAGGGAATATGGACATAAATCAGTACTCTATGAGCCGCTCCCTTTTTGCAAGTTCGATTTCCGGCAACGTCTTGGGCCTCGCCACATTATTAAGGAATTTACCCATTATTCTATATGGCAGTTCATCTCGTTTAAACCCCTTTCCTCGGCACTCAGCAAATGCCTGCTTCATATATGCCCAGTTGGGCTCAGCGTAAAATCTGACAGAAACGTCAGTATCACTTCTCAGCAATTCATCCCGCAACTTCATCTCAAGTTTTTTGAGGTTAATGGGTTTTACCTTCTTCACAACCCTTTTGAGGATCTCAAAGAGCAAATAACCGGTAGCTGAAGCCGATTTGTCTTTGACCTTGGAGCATTTCTGAAAAGAGTGCGCCCAACTGTATTCGGGTAGGCCTGCCATTGCTTTGGCAAAATTCATTGGAGTTTTTGTGAAGCGCGTACTTTTCTTGAATTTCACAATTTCGTTACGCGCGAACCAGGCATTCCGGGGAATTAGTTGCTCTTTCAGCAGTCTCTTCTTTTCTTGCTCCTGAGTTAGGGCTTCTTTTATTCGATTTGCGTCGCTTCTTAGTGTTTCGACCTCCAGCTTTATTGCCATCAGACAAATGAGAAAAATAAATGGATAGAGGCTGAGCACACGTTCGAATTGAAAAATCACAGCGTTGAGCGCTGCTGTCGCTTCTTCTGCCTTTTGGAATGCGCCGTGATAATACTCAGAGTAGAGGCGATTTTCGATATCAGACGCCTCCTGGTAGCGGTGGCGCATTAGGTCAAGCTCGCGCTTTTCGACCTTAATCTCACTCTCTTCGAGCAAGCAAGCCGCTGGTTGTTGCGGGAAAAAAGGCCTGACCGACTCTATTCCCGGTACACGTTTGAGAATTGTCCTCACGTCGTCGGGCTTGCGTATCCGTTGAAGCTCCCAGCCGATCCGGCCCCAATTATGTTCCAGGAATTCCTTGAGATCTTGGTACCTGTTCAGCATCTCTTCAGGCTTGATTGCCTCGGGCCTGCCGAGCTTTTTCGTCGACTTGTTCGCCTTTTTCAGCACACCGTCAAAACCATGTCAAGCAACGCATCGGCACAAAATTCAAGCTAATACTGCCGCTGGCACAGCCTATCGCACCAAAAGTCAGCTCGGCTTCCCAAGAAAATTCCGCTATCGCACCAAAATATTTTGTCCTGATCCTGTTAGTCCGAAACACCGTGTGAAACTGGCGCCGAAGGACAGTTGTGATGATAAAGTCCAAGGCTCCGAGAAAACAACGACAACCACTGGGCCCACATTCGCGGAATTCTGCGATTAGCAGGCTGCCGAAACGGAGTCAGGCCGCTCGTGACCGCGCCTTGAACGCTTTGGCGGATATGCGGCATGGGGCCTTGATCTCCCGTGCTGCACACGACAACGGCGTAAGCCAACGCACGATCCGGCATTACCTCGGCTCGGAGCTCTTACAAGATCGTCCCGGAGGGCGAATCCGCCCGACGAAGAGCGACCGCCGCGTACGTTACCTGCAGATTCCTGGTCCGCAAGGTCCAATCGACATAACGACTCACGGTTCAAAAGAGGCGACTGAGGCTGCAAGATACAAAGCCGCCGTTAACAGATTTCTTGGTGGCGACCTTAACGCTCTCGCGCCCTGGCAGGGAAAGACAATTGCTGGCATTGAACTGATAACAGCAGGGCCCACCTTAAAAACTCTCGCTCAGAAAGAGTTACTACCTTACGCTCTCTACCGCTCGCTCTCCGGTGGTGCGGTATGAAAGGCAAGCGCGCACGCGTCGGATGCCCGGAGTGTCCCAAGTATTGTTTCTGCGGAAGCACGACGGACATCGAACAAAACCACATTGGTGGGCGGCGTCACCTCCCGTGGTTCAAATATCCATTTTGTCGACCGAACCACGCGGAGTTCCACGTTATGTGTCGGCGCGCTGGCGTCGATTTCCGCTACACGAAAAATAAATCTATTCGGCTGATACAAGCACTGAAAGCCATGTTGGTCGGCATCTGGATGGTAGTGGACATGTTGGAAAAACATCTTGCAAATCAATCGGAAGATGAGTCATGAGAGAATCCACGAGTGCAGGACATCTTTCTTCGTGCCCATGCGGTCGTAGCAGACGAGAAAAAGAAACCCAAACGTCACGCCCACCCAGGAGATGATCCCAAGTGGCCAGAGTACGCGCTCGTGTTCGATACCGAGTCGCGGATTACAGAGGACCAGTCCCTGACCTTTGGCGTTTATCAGGTATGCAAGCTAGTAGCCGATGATTACAAGGTCACAGAAGAGGGGATTTTCCACGCTGACGATCTGCCCGCGAAAGAGCGCAAGGTGCTCGCAACCTACATGGATACGGCTGTTTCCGATGTAACATCCTTCCCGCCGCGCTTTCCGATGTACTCCCGCTCGCACTTTATGAAAAGGGTGTTCCGGACTTCGATCAAGCGCAAAGGTGCATTGGTCTGCGGCTTGAATCTGCCTTTCGATCTGGCGCGCGTGGCCCTGGATTGGACGAGAGGCAACAAAGGCGAATGGTCACTTGTCATGTCGCGGTATGCAGACGGGAATGAGAACCAGAACTATCCGCGAATTCTTATTACACCGTTAGACAGTAAAAAAGCATTCATCTGGCATGCTAAACCTTGGAAACCGGAAGAGTGGAAGAATCGCGGCGAGGCACATTTCCTCGATCTGCGCACCCTTGCATGGGCGCTATTCAACAAATCGTTTTCGCTCAAGACCCTTTGCGAGGAGCTCGAAACCGAGCATCAGAAGATGGACCACGAACCGACAGGCAAGGTCACTCCCGAGGAAATTGAATACGCCCGGCAAGACGTTCGCTGTACGGTGGATGCGCTCAATGCGCTGAAGCACAATTTCGATTCACACCCAATCAGCCTGAAACCTTATAACGCGTACTCTGCAGCTTCCGTGGCAAAAGCTTACCTAGATCAAATGGGAATCCGTAGGCCTGCGGAGAAATTCGACATCCCGGAGGAGGTACTCGGCATTTCCATGCAGAGTTATTACGGCGGTCGCTCTGAAACCCGTATACGTTGCGCGGAGGTGCCCGTTGTGCCCCTGGACTTTACCAGCGAATATCCCAGTTGCTGTGCTCTGTTAGAGCTTTTCGATGTCCTGACTGCTGAGAGTGTCAGCTTTGATGAAGATACTGACAACGTACGGACGTTTCTGAGCAGCGTCACTCTCGATCAGTGCTTTATGCCTGCGCTCTGGGAGCGCTGTAGGTTCTTTGCTCTTGTGAAGCCTGATGGTGACATCCTGCCTGTGCGTGCCGTCTACAACGAAGTCACTCAGAACATCGGGAACAACTATCTTACTTCGGACAAGCCAATTTGGTTTGCTGGGCCCGACCTGATTGCATCGCTGATCCGAACGGGCAAACTACCGCACATCATCCGGGCTATCCGCATGGTACCGCATGGCAAGCAAGCTGGAATGCAGACAGTGAGTCTCCGGAGCATGGTTGAGATTGATCCGTACCAGGACGACCTATTTCGGAAGATTATTGAGCAACGAAAGCTGCACAAAGCAGATGAAGCGCTCTATTACTGGCTCAAGATCCTTGCAAATTCCATCTATGGATTCTTCGTCGAACTGATCCCGGATACTTTGAGTGAGACCGTTCCTGTCCGTGTGCTCTCAGGCGACAAACCCTTCTCTGATTCGTCTGATGTGATCGAGAATCCCGGACAGTGGTTCTTCCCGCCGTTAGCGTCGCTCATCACGTCAGGCGGGCGCCTGCTGCTTGCCATGACAGAAGCATGTGTAAGGGAAAAGCAAGGCACATATCTATTCTGCGACACAGACTCGCTCGCTGTCGTAGCTTCCGAAAACGGGGGTCCGCTTTGCATCCCCGGCAGCGAAGGTATCAGCATTTTATCCTGGGCCGAAGTGCAGGACATCGTTGACAAATTCGCGGTGCTGAACCCTTATAACCAAAAAATCGTGAAAGGCTCGATTCTAAATTTTGTGGATGCAAATTACGTTGACTCGGACCCCACTAAACCGCGACGTCAATTGTACGGATACAGCATTGCAGCAAAGCGCTATGCCTTGTACGAGAAAATAGGCACTACGGACATCAAGATCGTTGATCCGAAGGCGCATGGAGTTGGTTTCCTGTATCCGCCGAAAGACTCGCCGAAAGGCTGGAAAGAAGAAGCTCCGCAGTGGATTTACGAAATGTGGGATTACATCGTGCGAGGCGCTCTAAAGCTGAAACGCGCAGCACCATCCTGGCTGGACCTCCCACAAATGATGCGACTCACCATCACCACGTACAACGTTTTAGAAATGCTCGGAGAGTGGGAAATCGCTCGCCCGTACAACTTTCTTTTCCTGCCGATGGTTGATCCAACGTTCGGCTATGCGTTTGACAGGCATGCAAACGAAAAGGTCTTGCTGGTGGCCCCGTTTTCGTCAAAGCAAGAGCGTTGGTTTGGCATGAAGTGCACAAACATTCATAGCGGCAAGAAATACAAGATGGTGGACTGCACAAAAGAAAAGAATCTCCAACACAATGTCGTCTTTCCTTCGCAATTCGCTCGCCTTATCATCGAATACCAGGAGCATCCCGAAGCCAAGAGCCTCGCGCCCGACGGCACGCCATGCGCGGCAGACACGAGCGGACTGCTGCAGCGGACCCACGTCATTGCCGGAGAGTTCCGTTATGTGGGGAAGGAAACAGATCGCAAGTGGGAGGAAGGCGACGATTTAAGCGTGCTGGAGTTCAAGGCTACCGAGTACGGGAGAGCTAATAAATTAGTCGCCGACACTTGGCTAGCGGATGAAATTCGCGCGCTTGGCATACGCAAGACGATGGAATTGACGAAAATGAGTCAACACACGATAGAAAAGCTGGTTCGGCTGGAATTGGTGAAACGCAAGACTCACGACCGCGTGCTCAACGCAATTCAAGCTTACAAATCGCCGAAATGAAGAATTCTGACCGGGCGCTCTTGCTCGGCAACTTCACGTTCTTCGACGCCGGAATTGGCAGTCCCCCGGAACAGAGTCTATACAAGACGCTAATCTCCGGCCCCTGCGCCCAAGGCAGTGAACGAATATCTACCTTGTTGGCCCGTCTAGCTTTTCTCTGCGTCACAGTGCACGGTTTTAGACGGTGTTTGTCAGTATTTGGACCCAAGTTGGACCCAAGTTTTGCCCCAGCCGTTGCACCGCTTTGCCGTCCGCAACTCATCTGGGAGCGGACCTCCGGTTGAGGATGCCATCCACGAAAAGGGAACACTAGAGACAGATACGCCTCGTGTCGGAGCTCGATGAGGAGAATATCTGGTCAGGTCCGCTGAGTGTGTTCGGCAACCTATGTGGTATAGAACCCGGCAACTATCGGAGCGAGGTTTACTCGCCGGTTAATCCCTTGAGGCCCGCCATATTCATGTTTGGACCGATTGGCTAGTTGCCCCAGCGACAGCGCGCTTGCTCTTGATCAAGAATCCGGCGAAGGCCGCCACAAAGATTCCGAGTACCCACGTAGCCAGCACGGCGGGAGCAATCAGTCCCAATGTAATCGTGTTGAAAACGAAGAACTGTTTAACCGGACGGCCTTGATCCTCCGGTTCCTCCGGTGCATCGGACCAGATTCTAAGTAATGACTGCAGGAGGTCCGGATTGCTTTGGCTGACATCGTGTTCCGTCAAGATCCCCCGGAGGCGCTCTCTGGGTATTGCGGCGGATGCCACAACCATCACCCCAAACACGATTGCTGCGACGCCCACGCGGAATTGCCGCTTATTCGTCGCCAGCAGAAGCGCTATCGATAGGATCAGGCACGCTACAATTTCGACGATCCAAAGCGAGATGATTATCTGCCGTCCGCTGAAGATCGGCACGAACCAGATAAAGTTTTCTTCACCGACGGCGTGCATCGCTCCTTCTCTATCGAAAATCAGGTACACAAGGTCGACCAATGCTGGCGGGAAGAGAAGAATCAGCGCTAATGCCGAAGCGCACGCGCCATAAGCGAATATCCTGTGGTCCCAGGGGGCAGCATCCCTTTGTGACATACGTTGTGACCTCCTCCAAACAGGCGATCTTTTGCTTGAGTCGAATTCATACAGTTTATTCGTGGCCACCGTGCTGGCTTAGCAATTCCGCCACGTCCTTGTAGTCATTACCGGCCGCCATATGCAAAGGCGTCGTGCCATAGTCGTCCTTGGCGTTGACATCGGCCTTGCCTGCCAGCAGCAATTCCGCCACGTTCTTGTGGCCCGCAGCCGCCGCATAATGCAAAGGCGTATCGCCGTTGTTGTCCTTGGCATTGACCTCGGCAAGGTTGTCCAGCAGCAATTCCGTTACGCCCGTGTAGTCATTAGCCACCGCCACGTGCAAAGGCGTCCTGCCACTGTTGTCCTTGGCGTTGACATCGGCCTTGCTAGCCAGCAGCAATTCCGCCACGTCCCTAGATCCGCCTTTCGCCGCCAAGTGCAAAGGCGTCCTGCCACTGTTGTCCTTGGCGTTGACATCGGCCTTGTCGGCTAACAGCAATACCGCCACGGCCTTGTAATCATTACCGGCCGCCGCATGCAAAGGCGTCGTGCCATTGTTGTCCTTGGCGTTGACATCGGCCTTTCCGGCCAGCAGCAATTCCGCTACGTCCTTGTGGCCCCCCGCCGCCGCTAGGTGCAAAGGCGTATCGCCGTTGTTATCCTTGGCATTGACCTCGGCCTCGCTGGCCAGCAGCAATTCCGCTACGTCCTTGTGGTCCCCCGCCGCCGCTAGGTGCAATGGCGTACCGCCGCTGTTGGCCTTGGCATTGACCTCGGCCTTGTCGAGTAGCAGCAGCTCCGCCACGTCCCTGTGGCCCTCAAACGCCGCATAATGCAAAGGCGTCCGACCGTACTTGTTGTCTTTGCTGAAAACCAGATCGGGTTTGTCTTTAAGTAGCGCCTTGACCTTTCCAATGTCTCCTTGCTTGGCCGCGTCATGAATCTCGACGCTCTTTGCCCCGTCATAGGCCCCGCCGTGGCAGCCGAGCATGCTCCAAGTCAGCGTGACCAGCGCGACCAGCATGACGGCGGTGCGGTGACGAGTTAAGGAGTGGTGAGCAGCCGACAAGGCTGCGAATCTGGCGGGGTGAACCAGAATTTCCGTCTTAGCTCCCAACGGCCTCACACTATATACCCATCGAGGGACCCAGCCTATTATATTTTCTTTGGCCGGGCTCAGAGCGCGACACACGGTTCCGTGTGCCCCAACGCGAGTCCCGCAACTGTTGACGACGGCCCTCATCCGTTATGGTCGGGCACCCCTCCGTCCCCCTCACGACTCTCGATTCGATTTCCCGGCCACGGCCTCGGCGATCCAGCCGGAAGCGAAGCACTACGATCCGCCGCACCATACAAAACGGGCACCTCTCATGCGCGCGCTAGCTCCGGCAATAAACAGCTCACGCGCGCGAGCACCGAGCCGAGCCTCTCTATTTCGCGCGCCCGGCTCCTTTGTGACGCGCCCCAGCTCGGCTAGCAGAGCGTGTTAACTTAACGATTAACAGAGTGATATTTATTTACTAGAGAGTTATGTGTAGCACTTTTGCCGTCGCCATACACTAGCCCGTCCCCCCGTTTGACCCCCTCTTCGCCTGCCTGTTAAACTTGCTTTTTCCCACCTTGTGACACACCAGATAAGGACCATTCGTGCGCAGTTACACTCGACATCAACTTAAGCAGGACTCATTCCGAACCTCGACCACCGAAACCATCTCGTGGGCGGTAGAGCACCGCTCCAAGGTCACCGCTGCCGTGGTGGCCGTGCTGGTGGTTGTCGCCCTCGTAATTGGGGGTTGGGCCTTCATAAACTATCGCGACCAGCAGGCCAGCAGCGAATTGGCGGGAGCCATTGAGAAGTACGACTCTCCCATTCGTCCGGCGGGCACACCGGCCACACCCGACACGTTGAGCTACGGCTCCTCACAGGAGCGTGCCAAGGCCGCCAATGCCGACTTCACCCGCATTGCCGACAAGTACAGCTTCACGCAGTCATCAAGCGTGGCCCGCTACTTCCAGGGAATTACTCTGAACGATATGGGCGACACGGCGGGCGCCGAGAAAGCCCTGAAAGATGTCGCGGACGGCCGTTACAAAGAGGTTGCCAGCCTGGCAAAGTTGGCGCTGGCTTCCATCTATCACAACACCAACCGTGATCCGCAGGCCATCGAAATCTATAAGCAGCTCGCCGATCATCCGACCACATCGGTGAGCAAGAGTTCGGCGCAATTCCTGTTGGCCTCGCTGTATGAGGAAGATCATCAGACGGACCAGGCGCGCGCGCTGTATCAGCAACTGGCCAAGGAAAATCCTTCCACCGCCGCGGGGCAGATGGCGGGTCAGCGGCTTCAAGCCCTCAAGTAGCCGGTATCAGGGCATAGAGATTTAAGATGGTTCGAACCGAAGGCGTGCTCCACCCAACGCCTACACACCAGGCGTGAAACTGCAATGAACTAAGCGAATCACTTACCCGGATCGTACACCGTTTTTCCGCCCACCACAGTTCGCAGAACGCGCGTTTTCAGGATCTCCGGGGGCGCTACCTTGGTCAGGTCGCGATCGAGGACAACGAAATCGGCTAGCATACCTGGCGCCAGGGTGCCTTTATCTTCCTCCGCGAATTGAGCATATGCCGAGCCCGTGGTGTAGGCGGCGATCGCCTGCTCGATGGTGAGCTTCTGCTCGGGAAAATATGACTTGGTGCCGGCTTCGTTCTGGCGTGTAACTGCGGCGTACAATCCGCGAAACGGCGTGATCGGCTCAACGGGATAATCCGTTCCAAACGCTAACGGCACGCCGGTGTCGAGAAACTGCTTCCAGGCATAGGAAGTCTTCGCCCGATGCGGGCCGATGCGCTCCATCACCCAATTCATGTCGGTGAGCAGATGACTGGGCTGCATGGATGCGATGACTCCAAGGCTTTTGTACTGCGCGAACTGCTCCGCAGTAAGTACCTGACTGTGCTCAATTCGAAATCGGAAGTCGCGGGTCTTGTCATTCTCTTTGGCGCTACGCTCGGCTTCCGCGAAGGCGTCGAGCGCCATTTGCACGGCGCGGTCTCCAATGGCATGAAAACCAATCTGGAAGCCAGCCAGGGTGCGCTCGATGGTCATGCGATTCAGTTGGCCTTGCCCATAGCGCGCCAGGCCGGCGTTGCCGGGGTCGTCGGAATACGGCGCCAGCAGCGCGGCGGTGCGCGAACCTAAAGACCCGTCCATGAAGCCCTTCAGCATGGCGGTGTGCAGCATGGGGTCATCCGCTGAATGATGGGCGCGGTGCTTCTGCAGCAGGTCGACCGAGTCGTTGAAATCGAGCCACTCGCTGATGCGCAGCGTAAGCTTGCCTTCGCGCTCCAGATCTTCGTAGGTGAGAAAGTCCTCCCACGTCGAGTAATCCTGCGCCGAAGTGACGCCCCACTGCCCCGCGTTGGCAATCGCATACTCCGCTGCGCGGCGGCGCTGCGACAATGTGGGAGCTGGAATCTTTGACCAGACCAGGATTTCGGCTGGTTCTTCGCGGATGATTCCTGTCGGCTCGCCCTTGGCATCGTGATCGATTTTGCCGCCCGGAGGGTCGGGAGTGCGCGCGGTGATTCCCGCGGCCTTTAGAGCGGCTGTGTTGCCGATAGAAATATGACCATCCACCCGGCTGAGAAACGCAGGGTGATTGCCAGTTACGGAATCGAGGTCCTGTCTCGTGGGGAGCTGTTGCACTACCCAGAGCGTGTGGTCCCAACCGCCGCCAACTATCCATTCTCCTGGCTCGAGGGTCTTCACATGTTCAGCAATCCGCTGCTGCATTTCCTGCAACGAGCGAACGCCTGTCAGATCGACCTGGAAATGGCGAAGGCCGCCCGACGCCAGATGAACGTGGGCATCGTTAAAGCCGGGCATCACAAAGTGGCCGCCAAGCTCGACAACTTGAGTGTGAGCCCCCTTCAGCTTTCGGATCTCGTCGTTGGTTCCGATAGCGAGGATGCGGCCGTCGCGTACCGCCATCGCCTCTGCACGTGGAGGGGTCGCCTGGGTGTAAATATCTCCGTTCAGGAAGATGGTGTCGGGGGGCTCGCCGCCGGATTTATCAGAGCCGTGTTCGGGATTGGCAAAAGCATTCTTATTCAAAGAGGTTACCGATAACAGCATCAGGAAGATTATGGCAACCACCGGGAACATCTGGCCAGGTTTGATGACCGCCCTCGGACAAGCAAAAGCACGGTTTTGAAGGGGCGCGCCTTCAGGCGCGCCGTTAGGACGCATATTTTTCCTATTCCGGGCGGGCTTCAGCCCGCGAGGAACTTGATCCTTTCGCCGTAAGAAGTCAAGAGGAAGCAAAATCCCCCAGGCCAGACAATTTGCTGCAAAAGTTAGAAGAGCTTGTCTCTCGCGGGCTGAAGCCCGCTCAAGATGACAACGTAAACAGCTTAACGGCGCACCTAAAAGGTGCGCCCCTTCAAAACGCGGACCATCCGCTATCGACTCAATTTCATTCGTCCGCCACTCCGGCGAGCGTGAGCATCAGCAACAAGATGCGCTTCAGTCCGAGGTCCCGGCCAATCGGGTCGTACCATTCGCTGATAGTATGGGCGCCGCCGCCACTGCCTCCGGCGCCGATGGCGATCGCTTCCCGCCCGAGTGACAGCGGAACATTCGCATCCGTGGACGCCCGCTGAATGCGCGCTGTGTTGTTGAGCTGGGCGTCCACCGCGCGGATGGCCTTCAGCAATTGCGACTCCACTGGTAAGTCAGCCGCCGGCCGATTGCCGATCAGGCGGACCTCCGCCGTCAGCAGCTCTTGCTTCTTGCGTCCTGTGCTGTCGGAAATAATGGCATCCACGGCATCGTGCAGCGCGCTTTCCAGCCGGTCAAGCTGCTCCACCGACGCCGATCGGGTATCGACCTTCATCGTCGCTGACTCAGGAATGGAATTCACCGACGTACCACCGTTGATCATGCCGATGTTGTAGGTCGTCTTCGGCAGGTTAGGCAGCGGCGTTCGCGTGAATCGGTCAATGATCCGTGCCAAGGCAATGATGGGATTGGCGACGCCGAAATCGCTCCACGAGTGCCCGCCATGGCCGCGCACCGTGACTTCGTAGCGTCGGCTGCCGAGGCCTTCGGCAATGATGGTGTCGGTTCCCGCGCCGTCGAGCACCACCAGCGATGCTATAGTCGCCGACCACTTTGGCTGCTGAAAGATATGACGCATGCCGCGCAGGTCGCCTTCACCTTCTTCTCCCACGTCGCCGATAAAGAGAACGGGAGCGGCATTCGATAGGTTGGCAGCCTGCATAGCGCCGGCGATCGCCAGCAGGGCGACTACCCCTGACGAGTTGTCGGAGATGCCCGGGCCATAGAGCTTGCCGGTGTCACGGCGCACCTCGATCGGCGTTCCCGGGGGAAACACCGTGTCGATGTGTGCGCTCAACCCGATATATGGGGCACTAGGATCGGTGCCCGGACGGATGGCGAAGACGTTGCCAAGCTCGTCCTGATGCACCTCGGTAAGCGCCAACTCGCTGAAACGCTCTTTGAGCCACGCGCTGCGTGCAGCTTCGCCCCACGGAGGCGCGGCGATCGAGGTCACCTCGAGTTGTAAGTCTTCCAGTTCGCGAGCGTGCGAGCGGAACCAGGCAAAGGCCTCATGGACGTTGCGCATTTCGGCCACACGCGCGACTTGCTGCTGGGCTGAGCGCAACGACTGAGATTCGCTGAAGGACAAGGCTTCGGAAGACGCACGCGCTGGAGGACCGGGACCCATGGGCGATGCCCAATACTAATACGGCAGTTGGAGGGAGCGAAAGCGATCCCAAGTCTTGCAGCTGACCTGCTCCCCTAAATCCGCACACCAGTAAGTATGATTTCGGATTTAGGAAAGGGGCAGAGCTATGTCACGAGGCAAGCACAGCGAGGCGGAGATGATCGCTGCGCTCAAGCAAGTGGAAGCTGGGCGCAAGGTGGAGGATGTGGCGCGAGAAGTGGGGGTCAGCAAGCACACCTTCTATGGCTGGAAGGCCAAGTACGGGGGGCTGGAAGTGAGCGAAGCGCAGCGTCTGCGGCAACTGGAAGACGAGAATGGGCGGTTGAAAAAACTGGTGGCGGATCTGAGCCTGGACCGGGAGATGCTGAAAGCGGTGATTGCAAAAAACGGGCTGAGCTCGTAGACCGGAGGACGGACGCGGGCTGGTTGCGGAAGCAGTACGCAGTCAGTGAGCGCCGGGTTTGCGGGCTGCTGTCGCTGGCGGTCAGTAGCTGTCGCTATGAGTCGCGGCAGAACGATGACGAGCTGCGTGATCGACTAGTGCAGCTGGCGCGGGAGAAGCCACGCTTCGGTTATCGCCGGCTGCAGGTTCTGTTGCGGAGAAGCGGTAAGGCAACAAACCACAAGCGGGTGTACCGGATCTATCGCGAGACCGGGCTATGCTTGCGCCGGAAGAAGCGAAAGCACTGTGTGCGGGCGGGTGCGCCCCTGCGGCAGTACAGCGCAGCCAACCAGGAATGGGCTTTAGATTTTGTGCATGATGTGCTGGCGGCAGGGCGGACGATTCGGGTGCTGAGTGTGGTGGACGCGTTTACGCGAGAGTGTCTGGCCCTGGAGGTAGATACCAGCTTTGCCAGTCGACGGGTGACGCGGGTGCTGGAGGAAATTGTAATGCGGCGAGGCAGGCCGCAATCGATTCGCTGTGACAACGGGCCGGAGCTGACGAGCCGGCATTTTCTGGCCTGGTGTGTGGAGCAGCAGATTGAGTTGGTGCATATTCAGCCTGGCAAGCCGACGCAGAATGCGCAGGTAGAGAGCTTTCATGGAAAACTGCGAGAGGAATGCTTGCGGGTGAGTTGGTTTCAGAACCTGTTTGACGCGCGGAGAAAGATTGGCGATTGGCGCACAGACTACAACCAGCAGCGGCCCCACAGTAGCCTGGGGTATCGCACGCCGTGTGAGTTCGCCATGTGGGCGAAGAAGGCAAGCTATGGAAAAGACGCGGACTGCGTCCGCTTGGAAAACGCCGCTGGCGTTTCCCACTTTCCCACAGCTTCGGCTACTAGCTAAGTTGTAAAATCACCGTGCGGAAAATGGGGGCAGGTCACAGCGGCGAGTATTCAACCTGTTCATAGATTTGTTCGTTGGTCAGCTCTACTTTTGGACCTTCCGAAACAATAAGCGGGAAGCGCACTTTTCGGGGACGGGGACGCTGCACGTGCAGCAGGACATACCCCATCAAAACCAGCTCGCGGATGGCTTCACCACGTGGAGAGAGTATTTCACGCTTGCAGAAAGGGGAAGAGGCAGTCTTACACAGAAAGGCGGAGTTTGAGCTACAATGTAGCTCAGGAGAATCTCATGCCTGCTAATGCCGTCGTTCGGGCTCGGATCGACGAACATGTGAAGAACCAAGCCGCCGCCGTTTTGAAGGCCATGGGCCTTACCGTATCGGACGCCTTTCGGCTTCTGCTCGTCCGTGTCGCTGCCGAGAAAACGTTGCCCTTCGAGATTCGGAATCCAAACGCCGAGACCGTAGCCGCCATGGAGGCTGCGCGGCGCGGCGAGTTGACAACGGCGGGGCACCCTGGAGACCTACTCGCGAGCTTGAATGAGAACGATTAGTTACACCTCAAGGTTCAAGCGAGATTACAAACGCGAGTGCGCCGGGCGATATAGAACCACTCTCGACGATGCCCTGCTGGAAATTGTGAATTTACTGGCAGACGACAAACCTTTGCCGCCCCGAAACTACGACCATCCTCTAAGCGGCGCGTGGAAGGATCATCGGGATTGCCACATCAAACCGGACCTTGTTCTGATCTATCGAAAGCCTGCCGTCGAAACTCTAGAGTTGGTCCGTCTCGGCTCACATAGCGAATTGTTCTGAGGACTACCTTACGACGCCAGCTCTGACCGCACTCCGTTCCCGGCCTGGACGCACTCCATGATCTCGGGGTCGGTCAGCATTCTGTCGGAACCCTTGGCGCGCTGGTAGATACGGTCCACCAGTTCATCAGTGGCGGCGATGCCGTGCCGCTCCAGCCAGAACACCACGTTCGACTTGCCGCTCATGGGGCCAACCTCAATGATTTGCTCCATGCCGAAGTGATGGGCGGGCACGCCGGAATAAATGCTGTTGGCCAGCATCACGTCGTTCTTCTTGTACGCCTTAATGACCGCCGCGGCATGGACGCCGGTGCCGGTCTTGAACGCATCTTCGCCAACGACCGGGTAATTCTTTGGGATGGGAACTCCGGTCGCTTTCGATACCGCTTCGCAATAATCTTTGAGCTTCGTAAGATCCTGGCTCTTCCAGGGCTCGATGCCGAGAAGCTTCAAGTTCACCAGCATCTGGTCCATCTGTGTATTACCGACGCGCTCGCCTATGCCGCACGCAGTTGCATGGACGACCTCGGCGCCAGCCACCAGCGCCGCAATAGCATTGGCGACGGCCAGGCCGCGGTCACAGTGCCCATGCCAGTCAACACGAATGTTTTCGCCTGAGGGCTTCACCACTTCGTTGATGACAAAATGCATGAGCGCAACTACGCCCATGGGCGTGGCGTGTCCGCAGGTGTCGCAAATCACGATCGATTTCGCGCCGCAGGCGATCGCCGTGCTGTACAAACGCTGAATAGTTTCCGGATCGCAGCGCGTGGTGTCTTCGGTCACGTACATGACTTCCAGGCCCTGCGAGATCGCATACTTCACCGCGTTCTCCGTAGTGCGGAGCAGGAAGTCGTCGGTCCAATCCTCAGTGTAGCGTCGAATCGGACTGGAACCGATGAAGGTCGCCGCCTCGACGGGAACACCTGTCCGCTGCACGATGTCGGCGATGGGACGAATGTCGTTTTGATGGGTACGGGCGGCGCAGTTGGGCTTGATCTTCATCTTCGCCCGCCCAATCTCGCGGGCCAAGGCTTCACAATGCGCCACCGCACGTGGACCGGCGCCGGGCAGGCCGATGTTCAGCATGTTGATGCCGACACTCTCCATCAAATGAAGAATCTCGATCTTCTCCTCGATGGAAGGATCGCGCACCGACGGCGACTGGAGTCCATCGCGCAGCGACTCGTCATTCAGCAACACTCTGCCCGCCGGTACCATGGACCGGGCATAGATCGTGTTCCAGTCGTAAATCAGATCAGAAACTTTGGCAGACACGTTTGGTTAGTCCCCACTTCCGGCACCCCACAGCACCACACCACATTGCGCGGAGTCGGCCCGCAGGTTCAATTATCTCGCAAACCGGAGCTACTGCTTCTCTTTTTCCTCACCCGGTTTGGAGGTAAGGGTCAACCCAAAAATCGATTGCTTCCCTAAACCCGCAACATTCCTGCCGCGTGGCTCCTCTGGACCAGGAAGGTACAACGTCTTGCAATGCTCACAACGATAGATTTCCATGTGGTCGCCAAAGGTTTGCCGAACGTCGCCGCAAGCTTGCTCCAGCAGGTCAGCCAGGTAGAACCAGCGCTTCAAATGTCCGCCGCACAACTTTCCTTTTTCATTGAGTTCGTTGCAAGCACGCTGAAATTGTTTTTTGTATTTGAGCTTGTGCTTCGGAAGCTGTGGTAGATCGCTGGCCGTCATCTCGGGCATGCAGGCAGTATCGCTGGTAAGCAGGAATTACTCAAGACCACCCTGGCAAGAGACATAGCCCTAAGAGCACACAATGCTAGGCCAGGACAAGAGAGTTCGTGTGAGACCTCAGTTTCGTCTTCGCTGGCAGAGTAGAACTCGCGGAAATCGAGCCCCGCAGGGGCGGAAGTGAAGTTAGCCCAGGACGGAGCGCAGCGGAGTCCTGGGTCGGGTCGGAAAAGAGATCGAGTCCCGTAGGGACGGCACTGTTGCTAACTGCGCATCGCCTGCACTAATAACACCGCTCCAATCACCACCAGGCCCACGTGAACATACATGAGGAAGGAACGCCCATGAAGGCGACGGTTTATCGCTCTCCCCACGAGCACCGCCGCCAGAGTTAACGGGAGCGACAGCAGGTAATAGCGGGTGACCGTGGGAACCCAAAGACCGGCCAGCCAATAACCTGCCATGCCAACGATACTGGCGGGAAGAAAATATCCTTGCAGGGTCGCGCGGAAGTGCTGCGCAGACCAGCGGCGCATCGCTCCGTAAATCGCCAGCGGCGGCCCGTTCATTCCGTAAGCGCCTCCCATCAGGCCGGCGCAGAAGCCGAAGACCACCAGCCACAGCCGGCTGTCGCTGTGCAACTCCGGCGGCTTTCGGCCGATCAGGGCGTACACCGCAAACGCGATAATGACCAAGGCAAGGGCCGCCTTCACGCCGCGCTGGTTGCCGCCGGTAAGCAACCAAAGACCTAGCGGAATGCCGAAGATGGTTGGAAACAGCAGCCAGCCTGCCGGTTCCAGATGTATCTTCCGCCAGTCTTGGGCGACGATCACGCCCGCCACCGTGATCGACACCAGGACGGCGAGCGGCGCCGCCACCTTAACCGGGATTCTCAAGGCAAGCAGAGGGACGGCCACCAGCGCTTCGCCAAATCCGAAGACCGAGCGAATCAGCGTGGCGACAAACACAACCATCAGGATGTAAACGGTAGTGCCGTCCAATTCGCTCTCCGGCCGCCGGAACCGCTTTTGGGTGCAGCCTGACTCGTGCCGTTTCCGCTGACGAAGTTAAATTAGCACGCGGCAGATAAACCGCCTCTGAGGAGCCGTAATTAATAAGACTTAAGTGCTATAAATTATCGTTATGAGGATAAACTTACGTGCTTTGTCATTTTGCCATAAATACTAGCGACTAGAATGCCATTTGCGAGCGCTACAGACGCTGTGGCTGCGTTCTATTGCTGCTGGTGACACCAAAAGTAGCTTCCGAAGAAAACGGGGCCTAAATCCAAGTTATGGCCAAATTCTAAAATAGGCGAGGATCATCGAGACCTCAAATTTAAGACTGCCATGACCACGTTAGTGCCGGTTTGCTGCCTGAAAGCCTCTAGAGGTAGTGTCTCAGTTTGAGTTTCTCGATTGAAAAGTTAGCCATACACCATAGGAGACGAATCCAAAAAATGCTGCCATGACAAAGCTGCGTATTCTCGCGTCCCCATGCGCACCGAAAGCGAACACCAAATCCCTAATTGCCTGAATGGCTAAGAGGATGATGAAAATAATCGCGAACCATTTTTCGGTTGAACTTGTTTTACGCTCTCGCCTTTTTGTATGGGCCACGTTTCCCTGATTTCGGCACAGAGGAATCAGCCACCATGATTATTTCTTCCAAACTGAGATCCTACCCTCTAGATCTGATTTCCACGCCGCAACAACCCAGCCGAGCGTAGTGCGCCCTTCAGCTTCGCGCCCCAGCTTCGGGCAAATAGCAGGTCAATGAATCCATCCATCTGCTGGCGAAACTTCTCCCCGTACCCGAACCACCAGACTTTCGGCATCCCCGGAAGCAGGTCGGTGTCCACATATTTCACCTGGACCATCTCCGCCAAACCCATTTTGCCGTGGGTGCGACCAATGCCGCTGAGTTTGAAACCGCCGTGCGGCGCTTCCGCGATCCCAAAGCACGAGATCACGTCGTTGATCATCACGGTCCCGGCTTTGATTCGCATGGCCATGGCTTCGCCACGACGACGATTGGTGGTCCAGACGCTGGCAGCCAGACCGAAGTCGCTGTCATTGGCCAGGCGAACGGCCTCATCGTCGGTATCGAAGGGCGCTACGGGAAGAACCGGGCCAAAGGTTTCCTCCTGGATGATGCGCATGTCCGGCGTCACATCGGCGAGCAAGGTGGGCGCATAGAAGTTCGGTCCAAGCTCGGTGAGGCGCTTTCCGCCCTGCAGCAAGCGGGCGCCGTGCAGCACAGCGTCGCGCACATGTTCGTCCACGGTACGCAACTGACGCTCATGAATGAGCGGCCCCACTTCAACCTCCGAGCCAATTCCGTTGCCTACGCGCAATTTGGTGATCTTGCTACTACACGCTTCGAGGAACTTCTCATACAGGCTGCGGTGGACGTAACAACGCTCAACCGACAGGCACGTCTGCCCGGCATTCATGAACGCGCCCCACAACGCGCCGCTGGATGCGATCTCCAGGTTGGCGTCGTCGAGCACGATCATCGGATCTTTGCCGCCGAGTTCCAGCACTACCGGTAACAGTTTTCGCGCAGCGGCTTCAGCGACACGTTTGCCGGTAGCCACGCTGCCGGTAAAGATCAGCTTGTCGATGGGCGCATCAATCAAAGCGGCGCCGGCAGGGCCTTCGCCGATCACCACTTGCATGAGAACGGGATTCAAGCCTGCTGCCAGCAGCAAGCGCTGCAATTCCCGCGCGATTAACGGCGTGAATTCCGACGGCTTGAGGACGACAGCATTGCCTGTCACTAATGCCGCGAGCGTTTCGGTGGCCGCAGTGGACAGCGGATAATTCCAAGGCGAGATAATGCCGATCACGCCAAACGGTTCGCGCAGCAACTTGCCTCGCTTGGTCTTCATTGCCGGATTGCTGTGTGGCAACGGTTCCTCGCGCAGGAAGTTGTGCGCGTTTCGGATGCAGAACTCGGTAGCGTCCAGCACCACCAGAACTTCGGTGGTCAGCGCTTCGACCGCAGGCTTGCCCGCTTCGCGGCAAATCAGGTCGGCAACCTGATCGCGCTGCTCGCTCAGCAGATGCTGGAACCGCCGCAATAAAGCGACTCGCTCCCGCACCGGAGTTGCCGCCCAGGCAGGCTGAGCTTGTTTTGCGCGGAGAACTGCATCGCGCATATCGCCGGGGCTGGCACATGCCAGCTCAGCCAGCACTTCTGCGGTCGCAGGATTGGTGCTGACGATTGTGCTGTTTCCGATTGCGCTCGCTTCGGTTGCCATTGTGCTCAGTATTCAACGCTGACCAGATACAGTCCGCACGCCGCCGCCGTGGGCCCAGCCGCGCTTCGATTGCGCGCCGCAAGGATCTCCGCTACATCTTCGATCTTCAGAGCGCTTTTTCCCACTTGCAAAAATGTGCCTACCAGATTCCTCACCATGTGGTGCAGGAATCCATCTCCGCGCACAGTGTAAACCAGTTCTTCCTCGGTTCTCGCCCACAGTGACGAGTGAATCGTGCGAACATTGGTCGTGATCCCAGAATGGGAAGGCCCGTCTTCGTCACCACCTTCAGCCATCCGTGCACTGCGCTCCGGGTCGGAAGCCGCAAACGAGGTGAAGTCGTGCTTGCCGACAACATGCTCCGACGCACGAATCAATGCTTCTTCATTCATTGGATAAGGATTATGAAAGACATATCTCGCCAGGAATGGCGGGCATATGTCTTTGCGATAGATGCGATAGCGATACGTTTTTGCCTTGGCGGAATGCCGCGCGTGAAAGTCATCCGCAACCACCTCCACCCGATTAACTCGCACCGAGGGAGGAAGCACATCGTTCAAAGCGACGACCAGGTTTCGCTCTGGAATGGGACTGTCGAGCCTCACCGAGGCAACCTGCGCCAGCGCATGGACACCCGCGTCTGTGCGCCCTGACCCTTGCGGCAATACGTCTTCGCCGGTCAGCCGCTTCAGGCACTCCGCCAAGGTGCCTTGCACGGTTCGCAGTCCCGGCTGGATCTGCCATCCGTGAAACTCCGATCCGTCATAGGCCAGCGTGATTTTAAGATTGCGGCTCATGTCTTTCCATGCGGGTTTCGGCGCGAATGTAGCGTTATGTTAAGCAGCGTAAAGCTATGCAAAGGTGCGCGGATGGCGGCATTGTGTCAGCTATACTATGACACTTCCTGCTGCTTATGGGGCGGGCGTTTAGTTTGCTTGCCTCTGCGGCGTCATCTGAGAACGATTCCTGGCGATCTCTCCTGTTGAGAGATAGCGCGCCGGGAAGTATGGCTGAATGTGGAATCCAACTCTTAACGTCATTCTTGGAGACAAAGGAATGTCAGGTTTTAAGTTTGTCAAGCCACTCCGCTCGACCTTACTGTTCATATTTCTGATAGGAATGCTGACCACCGCAGGCTTTGCCCAGGACGCACCTCCGCAAGCCCAGTCTAACAATCCGCCGTTGACCCCGCTGCCACAGGCGCCGCAGCCGCAGCGTAACGCTCATCTCTATTCCGACCAGGACTATAGCCGCGGCAAGCGGCAATGGCCCAATCCTTTCGTGATTTACGGCGTCCGCCAAGTTGCGCCTCTGAACGTGACCAACTCCGCCCGGATCGACCAATTACTTACCGACGGCAAGATGTACTTGTCTCTGGATGACGCGGTGGCCATGGCGCTGGAAAACAACCTCGACATCGGCATTCAGCGCTACAACCTGTCGATTGCCGATACTGACATTCTGCGTACCAGTTCGGGGGCGGTTGCACTCGGCGTAAATGCAGGTCTGCTGCAGGGCACACCCGGCGGAACTACCGGAACCACCTCGGCTGGAGGTACGGGAACTTCCACCACGGGCGCCACGGGCGGCGGCGCCGGAGGCACCACTATCGGAGTGGGCGGGGCCGGAGCCGGAGTGGGCGGCATCGTGGCCTCCACGCAGGGCGAAGGTCCCCCGATCGACAATTTTGACCCGGTGCTGACTGGAACTGTATCGATTGAGCACGCCGGACCACGCCCGAGGCGAACACTGTGTTTACCGGCACACCGACGCTCGACCAGAACACAACCACGGCCAACTTCCTCTATAGCCAGGGATTCTCCACCGGGACCCTGATGACGGTGGGCTTCAATAATAGCCGGGTCGCTTCCAATTCGCTTTTCAACACGCTGAATCCCAACCTGACCCCCAACTTTCGATTTGAATTGCGTCAGCACCTGCTCTCGGGATTCGGCTTCGACCCCAACCTGCGATGGATCCGCATTGCCAGAAACAACAAGGAAATCGAAGATGTAACCTTCCGGCTGCAGATCATCCAGACGGTTTCGCAGATCGAAAACATTTACTGGGACCTGGTGAATGCGTACTCCAGCGTAACCGTACAGCAGCGCGCATTGGATCTCGCCAACAAGACGCTCTCTGACGATCAGAAGCAAGTGGCGGCCGGGACGCTCGCTCCTCTGGTTGCGGTGCAGGCGCAAAGTGCCGTGGCCACCGCACAGCAGAACATAGTGGCCGCACAGGTGAATCTTCAGCTCGAGCAACTGCTGATGAAGAATGCCATCACCCGAAACATGGCCGATCCAATACTGGCGGTGGCGCCGGTAATTCCCACCGATACCCTCGACATCAAGGAGCAATACCAGACCCCGCCAGTCGAGGACCTGATCAACGAGGCATTGCAGCAACGCCCGGAAATCGCGACCGCGCGCCTGACCCTCACCAACAATGAAATCTCGCGCAAGTCGATTCGCAACCAGATGCTTCCGACGGTCGATTTGTACGCTTTCTATGGCGCCTCCGCTCTGGCCGGACCGCAAAACCCTCTGTGTACAAATCCCAACCGCGGCTGCCCGCCGCCGGGCACGATTCCCACCACCGGCTACAGTGACGCCTTTCAGAATTTGTTCAACAGCAGCGCCCCCGATAAAGGGGTGGGCGTGAACATCAACATCCCGCTGCGCAATCGCCAGAATCAGGCCGACCAGGTACGCTCCGTGCTGGAATATCGGCAGGCGCAGATGAGTTTGCAGCAAACCGAGAACACTATCCGGCTGCAAGTGCGGCAGGCCCAGTTCACGTTGCAGCAGAACTATGTCGCCCTCCAAGCTGCGATTTCGGCCCGGGATTATGCCGCGCAAAATCTGGATGCCGAACAGAAGAAGCTGCGTATGGGAGCTTCCACTACCACCCTGGTGTTGCAGGCTTCTAGTGCCTTGACGCAGGCTGAGTCTAATGTTCTCGTCGCTGCTACCAATTACGAGAAATCGAAAGTGCAGCTTGATTTATCCACGGCCGATACTCTCGCCAGGCTCGGCATCGACATGTCAGACGCGGAATCCGGCCAGGTGAAGCATGCACCGAAAGTGAACGGCACCGTGCCGGCAAATACCAACGACCTGACGCAGCCTAACTTGAAACCTATCCCGGTTCCGGGACTGACGCCTGCGCCGCAGCCGGGCACGCCACCGTCAACCCCGGACCAGACGCAGCCACCGCAACCGCCTCAACATTAGCATTGTCCACCCGCTCTGCGCGCTGAAATTTCGCCCGACGGGTATCTGGGAAACTGAATTTGGATGTTGGTAATGGGGAGCCGAAAATCGAGCGCCGGTAGGCGCGGCCACAGTCTAGCCCAGCATGGAGCCGAAGCCGAAATGCTGGGTAAGGCGGGAAATTAATCCGAGTCCCGGAGGGACGGCAGATGTTCTCACGTAGACTCTAGATGGTCACGACCCAACCTTACCGTCGCGGGGCCGCGTTATACCAACTTGATTTTCTCCTGGCGCCAACCTTACCATTGGCGAACTCTGGAAGCCGTCTGCCTTGGAGAAAGAAACCGCACGCCTCGAGGCCTTCAGCGATGGCGTCTTCGCCGTCGCCATTACTCTGCTGATTCTCGAAATCCGCGTCCCACAACTGCAGATCGAAGGCAACCGTAATCTCCTCGTGTCGCTGGGGCGCCTCTGGCCCTCATTTTTGGCCTTCGTTCTCAGCTTTTTTGTCGTGCTGGTCATCTGGATCAATCACCACGAATTGTTTCGCATGGTGAACAGGGTGGACCGGGCGCTGATGTTCGCCAATGGCTCTCTGCTGCTGATGGTGACGTTTATTCCGTTTTCCACGGCAATGCTGGCCCGCTATTTTGGGACCCCAGCTGCCAACACGGCGGTCGCGTTTTATTGTGGAACATTCCTGGTAACCAGCCTCTGCCACAACTTGCTCTTCGAGTCGGTGGCGCGCAACCGGAGACTGCTACGTCATGACATCAGCGACCTCGCAATTTCGCGCATCCGGCGAACCTACCATCTGGGATTGGTCACCTATTCGATCTCCTTTCTGGTCGCGATGTTCAGCCCTGTTGGTGGTCTGGTGATTTCCAGCGCCTTGTGGCTCCTATGGTCGACGCTCCGCTACGGTCCCCCCGGTGGGGAAGTGTGAAGCAATTTCCGCAATCGAACGCCAACAATCGTGTACAACAGTATCTTGCAGTTATCCCAACTGGGACCGTTTCAATAAATTCAGCTGGAGCTGTTTCGACAATTCAGCGCCGTAGGCGCGGCTTAGTCTAGCCCAGCACGTAGCCGCAGGCGGAGTGCTGGGTAGGGAGAAAATTGATATTGAGTCCCTTCAGGGACGGCACGAGCTTAAGGCCGCACTGCACCAACTAGAGCCACTGAAATCGTTGTCACACTTAAGGGAGGAGCACGCGCCATGATTGAACGTCTCAAGGAAAGCTTTGGAGGAGTACTAGGCTTCAAAGTCGTCGGCAAACTGACCGCCGAGGACATCAAGCAGTTCGAGCCGCAAATCGCCATGCTGATTGCCCAGCGCAAGCATAAGCCCATCGGCATCCTCGCCGACCTTTCGCAAATGCAGGGCGCCGACTGGGGGGCGCGCTGGGAGGAGATGCGGTTTCTGCAGAAGCACACCGACCATATCGCGCGCATGGCGGTGGTGGGCGCCGATAAATGGGAAGAGATTGTGGCAATCGTCACCGCGGGCGCAGCTATTCTTGAGGCCGAGACGCGCTACTTCAACGAGTCCGAAATTCTGCACGCATGGGAATGGGTGCGCACCGCCAAACACGCCGAGGACATGCCCGTCCGCCAGATCTCTGCCGGCACGGGCATCTGGAAGGACTACCATCCGGAGTGGATGGACATCGGCACGTAGCGCTCAGGCCACGGCCAACGGTTACAGTACGCCCAGCGAATACATTCGTGAATTGATCCGCGACGACCGGAAACGCCAGGCAAAAAAAAAGCTGGAGGCAGCCTTGTTGGAGGGACTCAATTCCGGCCCGGCGAAAGAGATCTCGTCGGCCAAATGGGCACAAAAGCGAAGTTCGCCGCGCCAACGCCACAGCTAGCGACAAACCGCCTCTCCGCGCTTATCATTAGAGCTTGGCCTGCGCCCGCCGCATCCTGCCGGAGCGCACGGCATCTACTTAGACTGCACCCATTAACCACCCTGAGAGGACGCACTTATGGCTACCACTACGACTCCCGCCCGGGAAGGCACTCGCATTTCCGCCACCATTAATAACGCCCAGATTCCCGACACATTCAAGAACGAACCATCCGTTGACTTTCAGCAATCCCGAGAACGCGCGCCGCATGCGCGCCGCCATCGAGAAGGTCCGCAATGAACTGGGCCGCGAGTACGACCTGGTCATCGGCGGCCGCCACCTGAAGACCGCGGAAAAGACGCAATCGCTCAACCCCGCCAAGCCGTCGGAGATTGTCGGCATTCATCAGGCGGCCGGCGCCAGCGAAGTCGAGCCCGCGATGCAGGCCGCGCTGAAGGCGTTCGAGACCTGGAAGTACTCCTCCATCGAGGAGCGCACCAACCTGCTGTTCCGGGTGAGCGCGCTGCTGCGCGAGCGCAAGTTTGAGCTGATGGCGTGGATGATCTTCGAGGTCGGCAAGAACTGGGCCGAGGCCGATGGCGACATCGCCGAACTGATTGACTTCTGCGACTTCTACGCCCTGGAAGCGTTGCGGCTCTCCAAGGCCGAGCCGCCGGTGCAGTTGCCGGGCGAGCGCGACTATCTGCGCTACATCCCGCTGGGCGTGGGCGCGGTAATTCCGCCGTGGAACTTTCCCGGCGCCATCATGGGCGGCATGACGCTGGCCTCCGTCGTGAGCGGCAACACCGTCATCCTGAAGCCCTCGGGCGACTCGCCCACCATCGCCGCGAAATTCTTCGAGATCCTGGAAGAAGCCGGCCTGCCCGACGGCGTGGTCAACTTCTGTCCCGGCCATGGCAACAGCTTCGGCAATGCCATCGTCGAGCATCCCAAGACGCGCTACATCGCCTTCACCGGATCGAAGGAAGTTGGGCTGCACATCAACCAGCGCGCCGCGGTGCAGCAGCCCGGCCAGATCTGGATCAAGCGCACCATCCTGGAGATGGGCGGCAAGGACTCCATCGTGGTGGACACCGACGCCGATCTCGATGCGGCGGTCGAAGGCGTGGCTTCAGCGGCATTCGGATTCAGCGGGCAGAAATGCTCGGCGTGCTCGCGCGCGATCGTTGATGAGCGTATCTACGACAAGTTTTTGCAGCGCCTAAAGGAACGCGTGGAGAAGATCACGGTCGGCGACCCCACGCAGAATCCGGCGATGGGCCCGGTGGTCAACGAGAAATCGATGCAGTCGATTCTGGGGTATATCCAGAAGGGTATTGCCGAAGGCGGTCGCCTGATTACCGGCGGAGCGCGCGCGACGGAAGCCGGCGATGGTTTCTTCATTCAGCCCACGGTGATTGCCGATGTCGATCCCATGGCGACGATCTCGCAGCAGGAAATTTTCGGGCCGGTGCTGGCGGTCATCAAGTCACGCGGCTTCGAGCATGGCCTGGAAATCGCCAACAACACCGAGTTCGGCCTGACCGGCGCGGTCTATACCACGTCGGAAGACAAGATCGAGGCGGCCAAGGAGCAGTTCCACGTCGGCAACCTGTACATCAATCGCAAGTGCTCGGGAGCGATGGTCGGCGCGCATCCGTTCGGCGGCTTCAACATGTCAGGTACGGACTCGAAGGCCGGCGGCCCGGACTACCTGCTGCTGTTTACCCAGGCGAAGTCAATTGGGGAGAAAATCAGAAGGTAGTGGATAGTGATTAGTGGCCAGTGGCCGGGGAGAAATCTCCGGCCATTTTTGTTTTAGCTGGTGGGTAACAGCCGTTTCATAGATTGGTGTAAACGCTTCCAGAACGCGCGAGTTTAGAGAGTCTGTAAGAACCAAACTTGGATTTGCCGATGGAATTTGTCAGCCAAGCATCCAGCGCCGCAGGCGCGAAAGAGTCTAGCCCAGCACGGAGCCGAAGGCGGAGTGCTGGGTAAGCGGAGAATAGATCCGAGTCCCGTAGGGACGCCAGAAGTTCTGGATTCTGCACGGTTCAATGATGGTTCAAAGGCGAGTCGGGTAGCATCGACACCTCTACTCGGGTCGCTCCAGCATTTTCATTTCGCCCGAATTCCGATCACCGCCATCATGCGTCCGGTGTTGCCGAACTCGGCGCGGTGCGAGAAGAAACGCTTGGTGTCGCACGCGGT
Source organism: uncultured Acidobacteriaceae bacterium (assembly GCA_963755865.1). Classification (GTDB taxonomy): domain Bacteria; phylum Acidobacteriota; class Terriglobia; order Terriglobales; family Acidobacteriaceae; genus Bog-257. The sequence continues at coordinate 397,878 of CAVWLY010000030.1, forward strand.
ACATCCCTCGACGACGCTAATGTTTCTGTTTCGCAATCCCGCGGCCTTTAGCTGACGACAGTTAGCCTCGACCAGATCGAGGTGCAGTTCGGGGCCGAGCTCGCTGTGGCCGGGCGCTCGCGCGGTCAGGAACAACATCGGATAGCGAACGTGAATGGCGTTAGCGTCGAAGACCTCTTCGAAGAGTTCACCGCTGTAGGGGAATTGCGAGTCGAACTCGGCACGCACCTCCGGACCAACCTGATAACAGCAGCGCCTGATCGAAGGCCCGATGGCAGCACGAAGATTCCGCGGCAGGCTGCCAAACTGCCGCCGCATTTCGCCCACGCCCTTCTCCACAATGCGGGCCACGGTACCGCGCCATCCCGCATGAAACGCGCCCACCACTCGCCGCTTCAGATCAGCCAGTAGCACGGGAACGCAATCGGCAGTCTTGACTGCCAGCAGCAACGCAGGAGTGTTCGTGATCATTCCGTCCCCCGCGAGCGGATCCTGTGGCGATGCGCTCACCCGATAAATGAGCGTCGAGTGGATCTGCTTCAGTTGCACTAGCGGCCACAGCGTGCCGCAGTCTTCGCTCGTCGCGCCCAGGGCTTCGAGCAAAAGCTCGCGGTTACGCGCGACATTCTCCCTGGTGTCCGCCGGGGTGACGCCGAGGTTCAAGGCTTGTCCGCCATAGCAAGTCGAGACGCCGCGTGGCCGTGTGCTGAATCCATGCACCAGCCACGGCACATCCGCGAGACTTGGGGCGCGCAAGATCTCGAGCGCATGGCTCGTCGCGGCCGCGGGTTGGCGGGGCGGAGATTTCTCTCGCGTGGAACGGCGATTGGGGTTGGGGGCGGCGGGCACCACTTTATTCTAATGGCGTTTTCAGAATTGCTGTAGATCCGGCGATTAGGGGTGGCGCTGCTCTCGACTTGGATATTCGTGGGCGTCCCAAACTTTGAAGGGGCACGGCTTTCAGCCGTGCCGTAAGCTGGTGTTATGCGGCGGCTTTTAGCCGCTGAGGGAGTTCGAAGTTGAAACGAAGTGCGACTTCCCTCGGGGGCTGAAGCCCAACCTTCCAGGTGCACATAACGGCACGGCTCAAGCCGTGCCCCTTCCGCGTCAGAATACAATCACAGCGGCGATGCTGCTCTACTACATCACCGACCGCAAAAGTCTCGCAGGGACCGATGCGCAACAGTGTCGCAGATTGCTCGCCAGAATTGGCGAGGCGGCGCGCGCCGGGATTGACTACATTCAGCTCCGCGAGAAAGATCTGGTCGCTCACGATCTGGAACGGCTGGCGCGCGAAGCGCTGCAAGTAGTTCGAGATCACTCCCCGACGGCGAAGCTGCTCGTCAACGGGCGAGCCGACGTTGCGCTAGCTTCGGGAGCCGATGGCGTACATCTTCCCGGAGGCGACCTGGCGGCTTCAGAAGTTCGCGCACTGTGGATGCAAGCAAGCGATCGGGCCCCGATAATTGCGGTGTCGGTCCACACGATCGAGGAGGTGCGGGCCGCAGAGATCCAGGGAGCAAACTTCGCGGTGTTGGCGCCGATATTCGAGAAAGCGCATACCAATGTCCACGGGATCGGCGTAGACGTGCTTCGCGCGGCGTGCGCTGGATCGACGCCACTCGATAATTTGGAACAACGCCACGTTGCCGTATTAGCGCTAGGAGGTATCACTCTTGCGAACGCCGGGGATTGTCTCGCTGCGGGCGCAGCTGGGATCGCAGGGATTCGCTTGTTTCAGAACGGCGATATCGTCGAAACGGTTCGCCGTTTGCGAGAATGGAAACATCACAATCAAAACCAACATTGACCACGGATCGACACGGATGAACACGGATTGGCAAAAAAATGCAATGTACTTCGCTGGCGCCAGTAGGCTGAACGCCGCTAGGGAAGCTCTGATTAAGTCTGGTGCTTTGAAGGGGACGTGCCTTCAGGCCGACCGTAAATGTCTGATATGAAGACTGGGTCTTAGAGCATGGTGTGTGAGGACCGTGCCGTCTCCTGAAGTGGACTCCCCAATTTCCCGACCTCACCCAGGGCTTCCGCCCTGGGCTAACGGCAATTCCGCCCCTGCGGGGCTTGGTTTTGCGCGATCCATCCCACTACACCAAGTTCTCACACACGCTCCTTAGCCCCTGAAGATCCGTGTCGATCCGTGGTCGACCGCTTTTCGATTGACCGAAGTCAAAAGCCCTACGCGCGTTCCGCCTCGCGCGCCAGCGACTTCAACACCATGTTGATCAGCGAGAGCACGATCGCTCCCCAAAACGCTGCCCAGAAGCCCCGGACCACGAAATCGGGCGACAACAGCGTCGAGGCAAACATCAGCATCAACGCGTTAATGACCCACCAGAAGATCCCCAAGGTCACCAGCGTAAGTGGCAGCGTAATGAGTTTCAGGAAGAGCCCCAGCGTGGCATTCACCAAGCCAATTACAAGTGCGGCGATGAGGGCCGCTTTGAATCCGTGCAGATAAAACCCGGGCACCACTTTCGACACGATCAGCAAACTGATCGCGCTCAGCAGCCAATTCAGCAGCAAACGCATTTCGTTCCTTTCACGGCTCCGTTCAAGAGATTGGCTTCTTCTCAAGCATCATGCTAACCGCCTTCGCGGCGCGGCGCTCGCGCGTCTCCTCTTGCTTGGCGCCGCTGATCCACTGCGCGAATTCCTTCCGATGGGTGTAGGCCAGCTTGTCCCACAACGCCTTGGCATCTTTGCTGCGGCGAAACGCCTTGGCCAGCTCCGCGGGAGGATCCACCGTCCACTCTTCGGTATCGCGGTCCATGACGACGGCAACCATGTCGCCGGGCTGCGCCTTCGCCCCAGCCTGCAGCTGCTTGTTGAAGGTCAGCAGGTGGCGTCCCTCCATGGGCTGAATGTTCGTGCGGAAAGGAAAGCCGTTGATCGTGCCTTTGACGCGAACGCGTCCCCGCGTCCCCCAAACCTCGCTCACATCAAATGGGACTGCCAGGAAGCACCACGCGTTGTTCGGCCCGGCGGGTTCGGCTTTTGCTTTAAATTTTTTCGGCATCGCAATCTCACTTCAGCAAGAAGCGATCTCATTAACCGGTTTTGAAGGGGCACGGCTTCAGCCGTGTCGTAAACGGCCCGCTAAGGACTGGGCTTTAGTCTCTGAGCCCCCGCTTTGGACTGCACCGGTATTTATTGAGATGTCCTCAGGTCTCACGGCAAGAAATGCGCGGAAATTATACCGCGAGAGTGCGACCAACTCGGCTGCGTTCGTAACCCCCACACATCGAATGCGATAAGCTCTTGGCAGAGGCCTCGACCATGCCCGACGCCATTGCGCAATTTGCCAAAGCCAAGTACCTGAACCTGGAAACCTTTCGCAAGACCGGCGTGGGCGTGCGTACTCCCGTGTGGTTTGCGCAGGACCGCAGGACGCCGTCGTCCACCGATTTTTCGCCGACGGCGAGAACTGTCTTCTACGTTTATGCAGCACCAGATTCCGGCAAGATCAAACGGATTCGCAATAATCCCAGGGTCCGGGTCGCGCCTTGTAACTTTCGCGGAGATCTTCGGGGCGCATGGGTGGATGCACACGCCCGCATCTGCGAAGGCGCCGAAGTGCAGCATGGGCAAGACCTGCTACGTCGTAAGTATGGCTGGATAAAGATTACCGGCGACTTCTTCAGCCGCATCCTGGGCAGGACGCAAGCCGTGATCGCGATTCACATCGACTAACCATCACGAGCGGCGCGACACAATCCAAAAGATTCATACCTCGATTGAACGTCCCCGACTCGCACGTGCTGCGCTAGAGCCGTTTAGGAATTACCGTGTCCGGTAGTGCGGGCCTTCAGGCCCGCGTTGCGGCTACCATACGCCCACCGAGTCGGCTTTCAGCCGACGACAGACCGTGCCCCCGGGTGAAGCCGGCTAAGTTGGGAAGGGATTGGGTTCACGCGGCGGCGCCGCACTACCCGGACACACCAAAACAAAATAGGTCTAGCAGATTCGCTCTTACAACAGGAGCCTTGCCACTCCGCGCCCGCCCGACCCGCAAAAGACGCGGGTCGGAATTCTTGCGGACGCTCCACTCAGGATGACATCTTAAAATTCGGAATCACAGCGAGCGCAGGAAGTTAAGCAGGTCCTGCTGATCGCTGGGCGAGAGACGGTTGTAGCCGTTGACCACCCCATTCGCTTCCGAACTGGGATACTGACGGCTGCTATTGCTGAAGTGATATTGGATCGCCTGCACCAGGTCGCTGGTGCGGCCATCATGCAGGAAAAAGATGCGCTGGCCCAATCCCCAAAGCGGTGCGGTACGGAACTGATCGCCTGCCGCCGCACCCTGACTCACGTTGTCCGCGAGGTTTGGGCCCATATGGTGCAAGAGAATATCGGAATAGAGGTTCGCCTGAATATTGCTCAGTGCCGCCACCGACGATTGTGCCGTGGTAAGCGAGGCTGTGTGGCACAAGGCGCAACCTATCTGTGTGAAAAGCTGGCTTCCATGCTGAGTGGACGACGTGCTTTGGGCCGGCTGCGGCTGATCGAGAAACTGCATGAACATGGTAAAGCGGATGACGTCGCTGGGTTGCTGTGTGCCATCCAAATCGAAGTTTGTACTGTCCTCAGGGGTAGTGTTGAACTGGCAGCCCGGAGTCTGGTCGCGCTCCGTATTGAACAACTCGTTGGTGACTCCGACTTCAACGTTGTAGGCCTCGCCTGAAAAGATGGCGAGCGATTTGTTCTGCGCCTTCCAACCGAATCGGGTAATGGTTCCGTCGTTGCCGCTGGTATTGGGCGCGCCACCGATGCCCAAGTTATGTTTTTGGTTAAGGTTGGCGTTCATGTTGGCGATGATGGTGGCATCGGAGATCGCCTCGATAAGGCCGCCACCAAACACCGGTGTTGGTATACGGAAAATCAGGTCGCCTTCCTGGCTCGCTGTCCGGAAATTGTCTTGCTGAATATTGCAGCCCGGCGCGTCCGTCCGACCGGTAATGGTGAACAGAGCATGAACGCCGCCATCCACATGCCTTAAGTCAAGCGTGTAGGGAAAGCGGGCCTCCCGCACTGGTCCATTGGCAGTGATGAAAAACGGCACCTGGTTAGTCGCACCTTGATCCGTAGCCGCCGCCACCTGCGGGTTAACCGAAGGGCTGGTTCCTCCGGTGGACGGTTGCGCGTGGCATTGCGCGCAGCCCTCCGCGTTGAACCGCGGCCCCAAACCGGTGCCGGTATTGGCGATGGTTCCAGAGACCGAGTCGATCTCGTTGAAATTGGTCAGGCCGGCATTGAAGAAGTTCAACTGATTGGCGGTCAAGCCGGCGATCGGAGTACCGGCTCCGGGTGGACCGCCGCGTACACCGGGATCGTGTGCGCCGGACGCGCCTTGCATTCCGGCAACCATGGTAAAGGTAATCACCGGTAGAGCCAGGGCCGTTATCAGCCGATTCGATCGCTGCACCGATTTTGCGTTTGCGCGGGGAACTGCCGGGGCCTTCCGAAACATGAATTCCTCCTGGGACCCACGAATGAGTCGTGTTGTCGCCGAAGTACCGGCGATTGTTAATTGGGACTGCTGTGCTTGTTCAGGCGAAACTCGATCGGACGAAGAAGGGCGCAGACCAAGTGAACAGACGAAGAAGAGCGGCGCAGGCAGGGAGATCCGAAGCCGCGAGGCAGCCGTTTATGCCTGGAACCAGGCAAACACACATTCACACTGAGCCTGCGTGGCGAGACGCTGACTGGAGTGCGTCCGGCTGGCTTGCAATTCTGGTGCATCGAACTTGCACCAGTTCATCTGGGTGGCGAGTTTTTACAAGATGCAACAGTTTGGACACATAGTCAACGGAAACTGATTAGCCGAATCAGCTATCACTTAGCAAATCTCGCTGCTGGCTGCGAAAGTCATTGGGACTGGAACCAAACTTACGGCGGAAGGCCCGTACGAAGCTGGGCGCATGGCGATAGCCGACGGAGTAGGAGACTTCTTTGATTGGCATTTCCGTGGATTGCAGCAAGTCGGCGGATATTTGCAGGCGGCAGTTCGAGAGAAAGGTCTGCAGGCTGAAGCCGGTCGTAGCCTTAAACAAGTGAGAGAGCCTCGAACCACTAAGATTCACCATCGCCGCCAAGTCCTGAATCGCCAGGGAAGGGTCTGCTTCTATGGCTTCCATGACCTTTCGAATCCTATGATCGGCTGGTAGATGCTTTCGCTGACGCGTCTCTTTTCGGACCGAAAACTTCCCTCTTTCGGACATTAAGGCTCCCTGGCGACGGGTGGGCAAGGAGTATGGACAGAAAGAGTGCAAGTCGCCCGGGCGGACAGCGTATGTTCCGCTGCGATCACCCCGGCCAGAGAGCTGACACATTGTTACGAAATTGTAAGAATGCAGTTTAACCCACGGTGCAACTGGGAGTTCCTATCGGCGGGAAGAAAAAACGGAACCCAGAATAAAAGTTTGCCCAACACTTCAGAAGAGTAAATTGTGAATGTCATGATTCCCCAGCACTCGGCGACATGAATCGCACTTCGACCTTTACCGCTGTCCCAGGCTCGGGCGTGTGTGTCGTCGGAGCTACGGCAGTCGTCGCCACGGTTGTGGGACTGCGCCAGCCCACCACGGACGCCTGGCTCGGCGTGTGGCTCGTTGAAGCTCTGGTTGGCTTCAGCATTGCGCTGTTCAGCATGCATAGAAAGGCTTCCCAGCTGGGAACTATGGCCCTGTCGGCAGCCGGACGACGCCTCCTAATGGGATTGCTTCCGGCCCTGGCTGCCGGGGGTCTGCTCACTGCTGCGATTATGTGGGACGGTTCCACACGCTTGATTCCCGGCGTATGGCTGTTACTCTACGGGATCGGCATCGTACAAGCTGGCGCATTTTCCACGCGCGTGGTCCCGTCCATGGGCATCGTGTTTGTCTTCCTGGGCGCCGTCGCCCTCCCCATGCCTTGGGTATGGGCCAATGTCATGCTGGCGGCTGGCTTTGGACTAACGCACATCGGATTCGGTGCGCTGATCGCCAGCAGGCACGGTGGCTAGGGCGCGGTTGGAATTGCTGTGTCTGGTAGTGCGGACCTTCAGGCCCGATCTACGGCTGCCATATCTTCGCCGAGTCGGCTTTCAGCCGACGACATACCTGTGTCGCTGGCTGAAGCCGGCTCCGTTGGAATAGACCGCGTTCACGCGACGCTAAAGCGCCGCACTACCCGATACACCAAAAGCAAAGCAGGCCTAGTCGAGCCGCACAATCAGCCACACGCTCGCCGGAGAGGAAAGTAACTCCTCGTCGTATAATGTTGAAATGCTTTCGGGTTGCGTTTATCACCCGAACCCAGCGATCCCGAAGTATGCCTGAACACATCAAAAAGAAGTTGTCGGAAGAGATTGCAGTTCTGGAGCACGAGCTCACTCACGAGCTGCCCAAAGAGCTGAAGAAAGCCGTTGCCATGGGCGATCTCAGCGAGAACGCCGAGTACCACATGGCCAAACAGCGGCAGGAGTTTGTCCGCGCTCGTCTGGGTCAGCTGAAGCAGCGCATGGCCGACCTCTCGATGATCAACATGGCGAACATTCCCCGCGACCGCGCCGCTATCGGCTCGACCGTGGTGGTCTATGATTCCACCAAAGAGGAAAAGATTGAATACAAGCTGGTCACCAGCGAAGAATCTGACGTGACCAAGGGATTGATCTCCACTAGCTCCCCGATAGGTCGTGCCCTTATGGGGAAGAAGGTAGGAGATGTCAGCGAGGTAGTCACCCCTGCCGGTAAGCGCGAACTAGAGGTGCTAAAGCTAACTACCATTCACGACGAAGGATAATGGCTCGGAATGACGTGGACGAGCGCAGTCGGGCGTTCCAGCAAGTGGCTTCTGTACAAGATTGTCCACGGTCTTGCGCTTACCAAAATCTCGCCTAACGCACTCACCTTTATCGGTCTGCTGATCAATGTGGTAGCCGGCGTCCTGTTTGGCTATTCTCACGCCGAAAATCAGCGCCGCATGTTTCTCTACGCCGGACTGGTTATTATTGGCGCTGGTATCTTCGACATGGTGGACGGCCGTGTGGCCCGCGCCACCAACCAGGTCACGCAATTCGGCGGCTTCTTCGATTCCATCATTGATCGCTACAGCGATGTGGCGTTGTTCTTCGGCTTGCTGGTGTATTACGCTCGCGCCAATCGCTTCTTCTACGTAGTGATGGCCGCCTTTGTCATGATCAGCTCAGTAATGGTGAGCTACGCGCGCGCGCGCGCCGAGTCGCTCATCCCCAGCTGCAAGGTCGGTTTCATGGAGCGGCCAGAGCGCATCGTGCTAATCATCATCGGGGCACTGTTCAATCGCATGGGCCCGGTGCTGTGGGTGATCGCTGTGCTCAGCACAATTACGGTGATTCACCGCATCAGCCACACCTACCAAGTATTGAAAGTGATCGAGCCTCCGTCGCATCCTCAGCCACCTGATCCGCTGAAGTTTGAAGAGATCGTGGGCTAGAACGGATTGCCGAAAGATCGGCTGCAACTTGCGTTGGGAGGATGCACCTAGAGGGCCCGTTCTAAGCGCGAACAGGTCTCAGCCACGGATATCGAGAAGCAGATTTCGGTGCACGGCCCCGAATACTTGCGTCTTTGCCATGCGCCATCAGCGGAACGTGAACAGAAGAGACGCGATTTCATCGAGACGTGGCCAATGTCTTGGGCTGCCATTCTGGACTCACGCATGCCTCCTTCAACCTCGCGAAGAGTGGCCAGCAGTAAATCGGCATCTTCTGCACCTGTTGCGTTTCTTCTCCTCCGGCCAACTTTTCCCACGGCTCGACCGAGAGGGTCTTATTCTTGACGTCGATGTGATAAATCGCGGTGTAAATAGCATTAGTGTCCGCTTTGTAATAGTAGTTACGGTCGTACGGTACCGTCTTCTTCGTGACTTTCCGCGTAGTGAGCGAAATGAAAAGGGTTCCATCGTCACACGGACTCAAGTCGACTAAGCCTTTCGTAGGAGGCCATGACTTTGCCTCGTTCGAATCAAAATACTGCGGGCCGTCCCATAAGAGCTGGTCGATGGATGGTCCCATCAGCCAACGAGGCTTCGAGTTCGTATCCTTTGCTTGATCGCTGATGCACCGCATGACCGAGGCATGCGTGGTACAAGCGAAGCCGCCCGTTCCGAATACCCACACGTAGTACGGATCGACCGCGATGCCGGCATAGGAGCCCCATGGGCTTGGCACATAGCACCTCTCGTTGCATCGGTCAACGTAAATCTCCGAGGAAGAGCGAAGTGCTCCATAGAAGATGGAGTTGTAGTGGTTTGTACCTTGCAAGAGCAACTTCGGCATTGCGTCCTTATCGGGATCATCCGATAGGGTTGCTCGAGGCGTGACAGCGCGGATCTGAAACACAGGAGCCTTCGTAGCAGGAGCCCATCCTTGGCCGGGTATCTCCATATCCCCTTTTGCGCCACGTTTAAACAATTGCACGTAGCCCGTGCTCCCTTGTTCGTGTGCGCAGTAAACGAAATTCCCATTGGTGTCTTCGGGGCTGGGGAGTACACAAATGTCAGAGACTCCGGCAGCGGATCCGATGTAGCTGTTAGTGTTGGAGACCGGCGTACGTTTCTGAGAGTCGATCCTTTCGTGGCCGACCTGCGGTCCCCTGGTGTCCAAAAGCCAGAGGTGGTACTGCGCCGTGGGACTGGTCAAACCCTCGTTGGGAGGGGTTATCAAGAACCTCGAGCAACTAGCCCAAAATGACCCACCCCATTTGGGTTGCTTCCCGGTGCCGGGCAATATGTCCCATGAATTCCTGGTGACAAACATTCCCCGTCTTCGCGCCACCGGTGTGAGCTTTTCCAGAATGGCCGACATGGTCTGGTTACAGTCTCTTACATCGTCGAGACGCTTGCTGGCGTACACCTTCAGCTTCAGCAAGTGCTTTTCAATTTGCTTTCTGTCGTCGTCTCCGCCTTCGTAAGTCCACTTCTGTTTATTCGACGGGGCCACGTAAGCGAACGCTACTTCCATGTCAGCGCTATTGGCGAACGCAATCAGTGTTATGTAAGCGGTCAGCAAATCTGCCCATGCCTGGCAAAACATGCCGAGGATTTCAGGCCATTCGTCCTGGTCTTGCCTGTCCTCCTTCTGCAGCCAACTTGCCACTCCCCAATGTTGCAAGACCGTAGGCCCATCGATGATCTTGAAGTCTGCAATGGTTATCTTCTCCTTCTGGAGCGTTGCCTCGAAGTTTAGAGCGTCCTGGTGGTTAAAATACTTGGCAGCCATCGCAGCCTTCCAGGGGGCTAGATCTACGGCTCCCCCGGCTGTAGTTTCTATAATTCCCGCAATGCTTTCAGTTACTAGCGGTAGAACTTGAAGACCATTGAACCATTTCAAAGCTTTCTTAGCCTCGTCAGCCTGATTCCTAATTCCTTTGGCAGCGAGCCTGATAGAGACGAGGTTAGCGTCAGCCTTTTCCCTGATGCCCTCAGCCTCGATGCTGAGCAGGAAGGTTTTGATCTTGTCCACATCAGACTCTTTTGCTGGCTGGAACATAGCGATGATCTGCCCGATGACGGAGAACAGCGCGCCAACAAGCATGCCTGCCGGGCCACCCGTGGCGGTAAAGGCACCAATGATGGGAGCCACGGCTGCGCAGATGTTCATGATCTCGGCAGCACCGGCAATATTATCGCCCTTCAGGAAGGCGTCTTTCGCAGCGATGATACCTTTTGAGACGTTGGGCAGGTTCTTGGCCAGAGTGTCGACGGCTTTGTTCACGTCGACCTTCGGTTGTGGCTCGCTTAACTGCTCCTTAAGTACCGCCAGTCCGGCCGATAGCTGGGGGTCGGAGATCGCATTCTGCGCGATCATATCTTCTAAATACAACTGAACGTAAGTCAGTTTCTGTGCCGGCGTCATTTTATCCACATCGTTACCGTTGCTCATGACACATTCCTTTCACGGTTGCTCATGCTCGAGGATTCTTCAGTTTTGCGACCAGGCGCTCCAGATTTGCGCAGTCCCTTCAGCGACACGCCTTGCGACTTATACCAGGTTTCCTTTTTAGCTCGCCCGCGAACCGACACTATATCCCTTTAGGAACTGCAGCGCACAAATATTCTCTCTGGCCGGGCTCACGGCTCGGGACACGGTCCCGGCTGGCCCAATTCGAGTCCCGCAATCTCCTTGAAACCAGGCGATGGGGGAGTCTAAGCTTTCCCCTAACGCAGGAGGGTGAGCTGCCAGATCAACAGATACGTGCGGCGCTGGACCAGCATTGGGCGGCCTCCGACGCCAACGATTTTGAAACCGAGCACCGCATTTATCACGAGATGCGGTGCTGGAATACCCACAGTCCGGCGAGCGCATACGCGGCCTCCGCAACATACAGATCACTCGCTCCATACAACCGAACCGGAAGCGCTTTACGGTCCAGCGAATCCTTGGCGGCGAGGATCTTTGGGGTCGCCGAATTCATCCTGTCCTATGACGGCAAGCCATCCTATACCGTGAGCATCATGGAGTTCCGGGGCGACAAGGTTGCCCGCGAAACGCAGTACTTTGCGGATCCATTCGAAGCCAGCCCAGCTCGCGCTCAATATGTGGAACGGATGGACACGCAATCTCAAAGCGCGGGCCTCGCTAATCCCACCGGCGGTCTGCGTCAACCTCACGGCAGCGCAAGGCTTTGATCCAACCCGCAAACCTGTCCCAGCTGCTGGCTATTTTGGTTTCTCTGCGGCTGTCCCTCCCGCCTTCTTAGCAGGAGGCTTTGCGGTTGCGGGCTTCTTGGGCGGCGGCGCCTGCTCATCTTTGCTGCCGTCGTAGGCGGTGGAGCGAAAGCGCTCCAGTCCAGGGTCCCAACTCCAGTAGCGGTATAGGGTCAGGCTGGTCTTGTTTTCCTTCAGCACTTCTTTTTCCAGGATGCGCGTCCCCGGGCCCACCTTCACGTTTCCCTTCACCACGGTGAAGGTCGATTGCTGCGTTTGCTCGACATTATCGGCGTCGTTCTCGGGGACCTCTGGCATGACAAGGTCATATCGCTCCACCGTGTCAAGCACCGGAACCAGCCGGTTATGCAGCAACTTCAGGACCACGAAGTTTTCCTGCTGCGCACTGCCGCTGTCGCGCGTAGTCTCACGATGCACCACAACCTCGGAGATGCCGGGCTGCACCAGTTCGGCGAAGCTGACCTCGGGATGCTGCACCAGCGCTGACAGGCGCACGGTTTGCACATGCCGCCACTCTGACTTCTTTTCCTTCTCGAACACGATGAGATAGGTAGAATCGCATTCGGTTGAATTGGCCACGATGACCGCATTGTCAGCGTCGGTACGAAGGTGGACCTGGTGTTCATCCACGCGATCGAAGCTCACGCACGGTGCGTCGGACTTGGCTGCCGGGCTGGAGAAATTTGGCGCCATGATTTCCAACTCAGTCGCCAATTGGCTGCGCTGCACCGCATTACCGCCGCGAAGCGTGCTGGCGACCGCGTCGGGTTCACGCGTCTGAAATCCCTTGTCCTTCTTGCCAAAGGGGAGTTCGGCGGACGACGTAGCCGCGAAAAAGATAAGAAGAACAAACGTGCAGAATATTTTCATTGAACTAACACAAACCCCTGTGTCACCGCGTATGACTCGCAAAATAAGACACTGGGCAAACGGGTAGTGGTGCAGTTTGTTCTTTGTCGCCCCGGCTTTTTCGCCTGTCATCCTGAGCCAGCGCATTGAGTCGAAGGACCCCTATACTGCCAACTTTGCGAAGCGAGTGATCCCGGCCGGCCGACTCGCGTTTGCGCGAAAGGCACGCGGCCTTGTCCAAACTGCTTCACTCCCACAACGCGCTGGCTGGAGATTTCGTTTGCGAGAAGCTATCTCACAAATCGCCTTGTGTCAGGGCACGACTTTTACAGTTTGCTGAAAAAGTCGGAACAGCAGATCTCTCGCGGGCTGAAGCCCGCTCGTGATGACAAAAATAAACGACTTATCGGCACGACTGAAGTCGTGCCCTGACACACCCCAGAACCATGTATGAGATGAGATGAGTTCCAGCGGCTAATTGCTAAATGCTAAATGCTCTTTTACTTCAGATGCACTGCCGCCTCGACCGGCTTCGGCCCCGTCGATCCCTGCTGGCGCGGCTTCGCAACGACCGCGCCATATTTTGGTTTGATCTGGTGACACGATGGATCGCAGTAAATCCCTTGATGCGTCTTGTCGGTCTCCGGGTCGGGCATTGGTGAGGCGACGGCCGCATCGCGATCGGCTTCCAGTTCGCGCTCCACGTCCTCAATCAACTTGTGGTTGTCATCAGCGGTAAGCCATTGCTTCACGTTGATCAGATAATTCTCAAAGCGGGCGATGGGATCGCGCGCGCGCCAGTACTCGAAGAGCGTGGCCGGGACATATTGCGCCGCGTCGTGGATAGCATGTCCCTTCATGCGCATCATCTTGGCCTCGATCAGGGTCGGACCTTCGCCGCGATGGGCGCGTTCGCAAGCTTCATAAGTTGCGTCGTACACCTGGCAGGGATCGGTACCGTCCACAATCACGCCCGGAATCCCGTACCCGATGGCGCGCTCGGCCAGGTCCTTCACGCAAAACTGCATGTCGCTGGGCGTGGAGTAGCCCCATAAATTGTTCTCGACTACCAACACCAGGCCCAGCTTCTGCACCGCCGCAAAGTTCAAGCTCTCGTAGGTGACACCGGTGGACTGCCCACCATCGCCAACGTAAGTGAGCCCGGCGACATTCTTGCCCTGCAACCGCGCGCCGAGGCAGATGCCCGCCATCACGCCAATTAGCTCGCCCAGCATTGAAATTGGAGCGCACACGTTGCGCCGCTCCCAGTCGCCGAAGTGCGAGGAGGCATCGCGTCCCCAGGTGGGCGAGTCACCCTTGGCCATGTATTGCCGCATAATGTCGCGCGCGCTGAAGCCACGCACCAGCATCGCGCCCTGGTTGCGGATCATCGGCCCGAGCCAGTCGTCAGGACCGAGCGCGAGCGCCGAGGCGCAGGAGCAACCCTCCTGTCCTAGGCCGAAATAAACGCCGCCCACAACTTTGCCTTGCTTGTACAAGTTTTCCAGCGCGACTTCCATACGGCGGTTCAGCAGCATCCAGCGATAGAGAGCGACGCACTGCTCGCGAGAAAGGTACCCGGAATCGCGAATCGGAGGCGCTGCGGCACTCAAGTCACCTTCGATCCGGTACTCAAGGTTGGCTGCGTCACCCGACATGAATATGCGGAATTCGGGATGTTCAAGGCGATAGTCGGGAATGTTGTAGCAGCGCAAGGTGGACGATGCGGAATCGTCGTTCGTCCTCGTGGCGGCCGACGATTTTGTTTTGGTTGGCTTGGGCGAACCGTCGGCCTGTTCGACTGGCGTCGTCGTCTTCGGCGTCTTGGTCGCAGGCGCCAGTGGGACCTTGCTCGGTTTCTGCTCGGGACTGATGGAATGGGAGCGCTTCTTGTGAGGCATAGGGGTTAGAAAAAACGATAAATGGATGCAGAACGAGACGCAAGTTGCGGAGGATCGCTTCTTGCTCTCCGCTTTTGGCTCTTCGCTTTTCGCCTCTGTCCTAGACGACTTGTGTACTCATAGCTCCCGAATATCTCATTTTCAATGTTTCTTCCAAGCCACGCTCGCAAGGCAATCGCGAATGGCGGATAGCGACCCTAGAATTTAGGCAGAATGTAATCCGTCAGCAGCCGCTCCGTTTGTTCATGCATGCCCTTTGTGTTGTAGTTGGTGCTTGTAATTACCACGACCATGTCGAGGGACGGAAATACGGCTACTTTGTTACCCCCATTCCCCGACATGAAATATGCGGCGTAAGGCCGATCGCCTGCCTTGAAGTCTTTCAGCCACCAGAGATAGCCATACTTTGTCTGATCATCAATCTGCACGTGCGGCTGGGTCGAGGACCTCACCCAGCTTTCAGACACAATACGCTTGCCATTCCAGCTCCCGCCATTTAGGTAAAGCTGGCCGAGCTTGAGCAGGTCGCGGCTTTCGAGCTGCAATCCTCCACCACCTTGCGCCAGCCCCAGTGGCGAATAGGCCCACTGCAAATGCTGTATTCCCAGCGGCCCGAACAGATTCTTGCTGGCAAAGGCCGCCAGCTTGGCGTGGGTGGCCTTCTCTAATACGCCGCCGAGCGTGGTGACGCCTGCTGTGCAATAGCTGAAGCTGCGGCCGTAAGGCGAATCCTGCGGCTTGGTCTTCCACGGCGGAAACCCCTTGATCGGCAGATCGAGGAAGAACCTCACCCAATCTTCGATGATGTACATGCGTTCTTCATTGCCGCGCGAATAATCGTTCCAGTCGTCGCATTCCATCAGAGAACTCATCGTAATCAAATCCTCAATCGTCATTGCATCCTTGCGAGGATCGGGATTGGCGAGCGGTTGCTTCTCGGGGAAATAGGTGACAAATTTCGCGTTGAGCCTAGGCAGCAAGTGCGGATCGAGTGCGATTCCGGTGAGCATACTGGTGATCGACTTGGTGGCCGATCGCGTATCGCGCAAGCTGTTGGCCGAGCCATCGAAGTAGGCTTCGTAAACCAGCTTCCCGTGACGTGCTATGAGAATGCTGCCGATTTTCTTGAACTCGCCGCCGGCAATGGCCTGTTCCATGCGCGCCAGCGCCGCACGATCGAGACCGGCCGAGCTGGCATCGTCTGTGATCCATCCATCGGATCGGGATTCGGGCGCGAAATTGTTATGTGGTTTTTGTGTCTGCGCGGGTGCGCGCGTGCAAAACAGGACAATGGCAAACAAGACGGCGGCAAGTTTTCGAATCATGGAATGGAAATCCTGGATCTGCGCGACCGACATGGGATACGTTCCCGAGGCTGCCGCAGTTCCGCAGAACTCAAGATTGCCTAGGCCAGTTCCCCGCCGTCGCCGTGTAGATCGCGCAGTTCCTTCGGAGGCCGCGCCGGTGTGTCCTGGTTCGCCGGAGAATCCGCCGATGCCGATTTCGGCGCCACAGCGGCTTGCGCCAGCAGGTCGTCGAGCGATTCCAGCCACAGCATTTGCGAATGAAACACTCGCCCGAAGTTGCGCGACACCGCCGTCGCAACTTCTTCCATAGTCAACTTCTTCTGCAACTCGCGCTCCATGGACGTCACCGGCTTGCCGGTGATGCCGCACGGCACAATGAGAGTGAAGAAATCCAAATCGGTGTTCACGTTGAGCGCGAAGCCGTGCGTCGTAACACCGCGCGAGATGTGCACACCGAGCGCCGCAATTTTGGCCTCTGGCTTGTTGCGCAGCGCGTAAGTCCAAACCCCGGTCAGTCCCTTAATTCGCTGCGTGGCGATGCCGAAATCGCCGCAGGTGCGAATGAGCACTTCTTCCAGCCGGCGGACGAACTCCACCGCCCCGAGCTTGGGTTCAAAGCTGCGCAGATCGAAGATGGGATAGGCCACCAGTTGTCCAGGACCATGGAAGGTCACGTCGCCGCCGCGATCGATGTCGAACAACTCGACCCCACGCTGGGCCAGGAACTCGGGCGACGCGAGCACGTTGGACAACTGCGCATTGCGGCCCAGGGTGATGACCGGAGGATGCTCGAGCAGCAGAAGGGTGTTCTCGACACGGCCAGCCTTGCGCAGCTCCATTAGCGTCCGCTGCAGTTGCAGTGCGATTTCGTAAGGAACCAGACCGAGATTGAGGACGTTGAGGAACATTGTTATCAGCCGTCAGCTATCAGCTTACGACATCTCGCAGTTGTCATCACGAACCGGCTTGAAGACCCACGCGGGCATTGGTTGGATGATCTCGAGGCCCTGTCCGAACCAAGACAAGCGGCCCATCCAGCCACGGCCTGCGCCCGCTTTTCAATGCTATTCTGGGCATAGCTCCAACTCCCATGAAGCGCGATCTCGAAGAGCCCTCGGTCACCTCCACGCCTCCGGCGGAAGCGCGCATTGGCGGACGCAAATTTTTCGGCAATGCCGTTTTTGTTCTCTTGATCGCAGTCGCAGCCGTGGCGGGAGCCCTTTCCGGCCTGCTGTTGGTTTACTCGACCGATCTACCACAGGTAACGGAACTAGAACAGTTCCGCCCCGCCACTATCACCCAACTTTATGACGATCAGGATCGCGTAATCGGGCAGTTTTCCTTACAGCGCCGTGTGATCGATACCTACAACGACTTTCCCAAAGTGCTGCGCGATGCCCTGATCTCGACCGAGGACAAGGAGTTTGAGCAACACTGGGGCGTGGATGTGTGGCGAGTGTTCGGCGCGGCCTGGCGCGACGTCCTGCTCGACAGCCGGGCCCAAGGCGCTTCGACGCTGACCATGCAGCTCTCGCGCAACCTGTTTCTCTCGCCCGACCGCAATTTCCGGCGCAAGATGCAGGAGGTGATGCTGGCCATTCAGATTGAGCGCCGCTTCACCAAGCCGCAAATCTTCACGTTGTACGCGAACCAGATTTACCTCGGCCATGGGGTGTACGGCTTTGAAGCGGGCGCCAACTTTTATTTCAGCAAGAAAGCCAAGGACCTCACCCTCGAGGAAGCAGCGGTCCTGGCTGGGCTTCCCAAGGCTCCGAACGCTTATTCGCCGATCAACAACCCCGAGCGTGCCCTGCGGCGGCGCAATCTGGTGATCAACAACATGCTGGAGGACGGCAAGATCACCGCGGCCGAAGCCCAGCGCGCCAAGAACGCGCCGCTGGGGCTCAACGTGCAAGCCGACAACAACGGCATCGCTCCCTACTTTGTGGAAGAGATTCGCCAGTATCTCGAAAAGAAGTACGGCACCGAGGAGGTGCATGAAGCGGGGCTGCGGGTTTACACCTCGCTGAACCTGGAGATGCAGAAGGCCGCCCAGCAAGCGGTCCGCGACGGACTTGCTGCCTACGAACGCCGCCATGGGTGGAAGGGCAATCTACTGAACATCGTCGCCAATGGCGACTCGCTCGCGACCTATCATCACGTGGATTGGGACGGAACCATCGCGCCCGACAGTTACGTTCACGCTCTGGTCACCGAGGTTGATGCGCAATCGGCAACCGTGAAGTTCGGCAACTACGAAGCCCGTCTCGGACCGCTCGAGATCAAGTGGACACGCTACACATCACCACAGCAGTTTTTGACTCGCGGCGATCTGGTGTATGTAAAAGTCATCGCCCTGAATGGCAGCGACAGTCGTGTATCGCTGGAACAGGAGTCGGGAGTGCAGGGCGCTTTGCTAGCGCTGGATAATGCTACCGGCGACGTGAAAGCCATGGTCGGCGGACGCGACTTTCAGCAGTCGAAGTTCAATCGCGCCGTCCAAGCCGAGCGCCAGGTAGGCTCGTCGTTCAAGCCATACATTTACACTGCAGCGATTGATCAGGGCCTCACTCCCGACGACACGGTGCTTGATGCGCCGATCACGTTCAATACCCCATCGGGCCCTTACACGCCGCATAATTACGATGGCAAGTTCGAGGGCGTCATCACCTTCCGCCACGCTCTGGCTGAGTCGCGCAACATTCCCGCTCTGAGGGTAACCGAGCGAGTGGGCGGCATCAAGACCGTCATCGAGTACGCCCGCAAGTTCGGCATCACCTCGCCCATGCCCGCCTATCTGCCGGTTGCGCTGGGCGCGGCCGACATTACGCTGGCCGAACAGACTGCGGCATTCACCACTTTTCCGAATGACGGCGTGCGCGTGATGCCGCGCTACATTCGCAAGGTCACCGACTACGATGGCCGGGTACTGGAAGAGAACTATCCCGAAGTGAGAGACGTGGTCAGTGCGCGCACCGCCCGCATCATGACCAGCATGCTGCGTGAAGTGGTGCTGCACGGAACCGGCTACGCCGCCAGCAAGCTGAAACATCCGCTGGGCGGAAAGACGGGCACGACCAACGATTTCACGGATGCGTGGTTCGTGGGCTTCTCGCCGTCGCTGACCTGCGGCGTGTGGGTTGGTTTCGATGAGAAGAAAACTCTGGGCAACAAAGAAACTGGCGCCGCTGCGGCCTTGCCCATCTGGATGGACTTTATGCGGGTGGCCTTGGTGGGCCGTGAGTCAGAAGATTTTCCCGCGCCTCCTCCCATAACGCCCAACGCCGTCGCTCGGAAGGCAGAACAGCCGGAGCCTGCTGCGGGCGACACCGAGGCCCACTGATGCGCGGCTTCTTCCGCTATCTAGTGCGCGTGTTGGTGCTGTTCGTCGTGTTTATGGCGGCGGCGCTGACAGCCATGCGCTTTGCCATCCATGGCCGCCAGACTACTATTCCAAAACTGGTTGGCATGACTCCTTTGCAGGCGGAGCGCTCGCTGGCTGAGCATGGCCTGGTGCTCGATCGTGGCGACCGCTTCTTCAGCTCCGACGTACCGGAAGGCCGGATCATGTCGCAAGCGCCTCTTCCGGGGACGCAGGTGCGACGAGGCTGGCGTGTGCGCGTTGCTGAAAGCATGGGTCCTCAACGAGTCGTGATTCCTGACCTTGTCGGAGGCAGCGAGCGCGCCGCCGAGATCAACATCCGTCGCCGCGGTCTGGAACTGGGAAGTATTGCCAGCGCGACCATTCCCGGTGCCCCGACCGATCAGATCGTGGCGCAGAGTCCGCCGGCCAATGCGGTAAATGTATCGGCGCCAAAGATCAGCGTCCTGGTAGCTACGCCGGAAGAACGAAACTCGTTTGTCATGCCCGATCTAGTTGGGCGCAGTGAAGACGACGCAGTCAACGAAATTGTAGGAGCCGGCCTGAAGGTGGGAAACATCGCCAGCCAACCGGCTCCCGCCGGTACTAACCCTGCCGTGGAAGCTCCTCCCTCCCCTAGCCGCACGGTAGTGCGCACCGTTCCGGCAGCGGGCCAGCGAGTCTATGAGGGTCAGGGGATCGGGCTGGAAGTGACCAGGTAGCCGCTATTCGCCTTCCGCTATTCGCCATTGCTATCAGCACTTAGCCTTTAGACAATGCGGCCAGTGCAGAGTACACCGCGTTCTAGGAAGCGCCTTTCCCTTCACGGAATCTAGAATGCTAAAAGCTAAGAGCTAAAAGCTAGAAGCGAAGAGCGAAAGGCGAAAAGCCAAGAGCGAATAGCGAAAGGCGTCTTCACTCCCCCTTAAACACCTTCCCGTTATGCATCACGAATTTCACCCGCTCCAGTTCGGTAATGTCCTTCAGCGGATCGCCCCACACCGCGATCACGTCGGCGTAAGCTCCGGGCGCAAGGATTCCGATTTGTCCAGTCATGCCAAGCATCTCTGCCGGACTGACCGTCGCGGCGCGGATCGCCTCCATCGGCGACATCCCGAACTTCACCATGTACGGGAACTCCTGCGCGATCGGCTCAGTCCATGAGAAGCCGCCTACATCCGTGCCGAAGACAATTTTGATCCCAGCCGCCAGCGCCTTTTTGAAAGACTGCTCATGTTCAGCCGCGCGCGCGCGATCGCGTTGCCCAGCGGGGGTGTTCTCCGGCGACCACTCTTTGTAGTAAATCGCGATGGTCGGGCAGTACCAGGTGCCTTGCCGCTTCATCTGCGCAATGGCAGCATCGTCAAGCCCCAGCCCGTGCTCGATAGAGTCACATCCGCCGTCGAGCGCGCGATGCAGCCCCTCGCCGTTATAGGCATGGCAAGCGACCTTGCGACCCCAACCGTGCGCCTCATCCACAATAGGCTTCAGTTCTTCCACGGTGAGCGTCGGCTGCGAGACCAGGTGGCCTTCCTTATCGGCCCACGAACGATGCGTCATGTACACCTTGATCCAATCGGCCCCGTGGTCCAGTTGCTCGCGCGCCGCCTTACGCGCCTCTACCGGACCGTCGATGATCTGGACGCCCTTGGGCACCTGAATCTCCGGCGCATAGCCTTCCAGCGGATAGCCGCCGGTCGTCGAAATGCCGCGCGTGGTGGTGAAGATGCGCGGTCCGGGAATGTAGCCCTGGTCCACCGCCATCTTGATTCCGACATCGCCGTAGCCTGCGCCTTCGGTCTCCATGTCGCGAATGGTCGTAAAGCCCTGCTCCAGAGCGCGCCGTGCTGACACAGTCGCTCGTGCCGCCCGATAGGCCAGCGGAAATTTCAGCAACTGAATGTCGTAGCCGCCGAGCGCGGGGTCTTCTCCCTGAAGAAAGATGTGGGTGTGCGACTCGATCAACCCGGGCAGCACGGTGGCATTCGACAAATCGATGACCTTCGCGCCAGCCGGAACTTGCGCCGAAGATGCATCGCCGACGCTCTCAATCTTATCGCCGCGAATCACGATCACCTGATTGTGCTTGGGTGCGTCGGTGCGCGGATCGATGAGCGTCCCCGCGCGAATTACCGCGACCTGCGGCGGTGGAGCGGGAGGATTCGATTGGCCGATGGCGGCTGATGAGAGCAGCAACATAAGGCTGCTGATACACGTTTTCATTGCGCTCCTCTACTAAGACCTGGTTGCTAATCGCTGAGCTCTTAGCGATTAGCCCTTAGCCCTTACCATCAAGGCTCCAAGTGCCAAATGTGAAATGCCAAGAGCCAAGAGCCAAGAGCCAATAGCTAAGAGCTAACTGCTGCTAAGAGCTAACTGCTAACTGCTGCCTTCATCTCCGTCGCAATAATCGCATCCGCTTCAATCTCCACCAGCATTTTGGGATCGACCAGCGAGGTCACTTCCACCATCGTCGCCACTGGGCGGATATCGCGAAAGACCTCGCCATGCGCCGTCCCGACCCTTTCCCATTGACTGATATCAGTAACGTACATCCGGGTGCGCACCACATCGCGGAAGCTGGCGCCGGCCTGCTCCAGCGCGCGGCCAATGTTCTTTAACGTCTGCACTGCTTGCGCGTAGATGTCGTCGCCTCCGACGATCTTACCGTCGGGACCAGTTGCGACCGTGCCGGCAACCGAGACGAAGGGGCCCACTTTTACCGCGCGTGAAAAGCCGACGATCGGCTCGTAAGGAGAGTTGCCTGAGACATTCTGCCGTTCCATTCCAGTCCTCCGTGGAAAACGGCATTGTGCCATAAGAACGGCGCATACAGTACATAGGCGAGTTGATTCGAACCATGCTCAGCCCGTGCAGCGAGCACACGCTTCGGAATGGGATCGTTTTTGCTGCAGCTCTTCAGGCGGAGCGTGTCAGGGATTTCCCTGCCGCCAACTGCCACTATTTCTGCGTTGCGTTCAGGACGATAACCAGGACGCGGCCATCGGACTTAATGCTGCCGCCGGTAGCGGTCTTGGTCTCTTTGATGGGATTCGCGCGCGTCATATAGTCCATCGCCTGCACCCATCCTGCCTGCTGCAGGGTGGCGCCGATGAAGTCGCGCTCGTTATCGACATCCTGATCAATCTTGTGAGTGATCGCGTTGGCCGAGCGCTGGTCGCGCTCGATGCCTATGTCGTGGGTTCCGGCACCCGCCCAGATCGTTTGCTGTGGCGTACTGAAAGGCGCTTTCCAGATGCGGAAATGGTTGCGCTGCGACACCACCATTACCGGTTCGGTGCGCTCGTAGCCGTAATCCTGAGGCCGCCCGAATAGATACAGAATGCTCATCGGGACGGTCATGTATGAATTCTTCTGCAAGGTTGCCATCAAGGCGCTGACCACGGCGTCGGTGTTGGTCTTGTCGGCCGGCAGCCAGCCCGCGTCCTTCAATGCCCTGGTGACCTGCTCTTGCGAACCGACGATCACGAAGTTGACCAGGTCTCCAGGATTGCCGCCTTCCGGTTTGTCGGTGACGCGGTAGGGCAGACTCTTGTCGAGCGTGGCGAACAGAGGCTTGAAGTCGTAGTTGCCCTTGCCCGCAGCCACGCCGCTGGAAGTCGCCGTGCTGGCGGCAACGCGGTCGATATGCACCTGGTATTTGCCGTCGGGAGCCTGCGTCATGTCTTGATTGATGCCGAGATAAAGCCGTCCAGAGAAGGGCACCAGCACGGTGCCATCGGCGCCTACCAGGAAGGGCGTTGCGGCGTCACTGTTTCCGATGCGCCCAACCAGAGCACCGCGTCCGGCACTGGGCACCATCAGCGGGCGCAAAGTGTCCACCCATCCCCGCTGCACACCGTTCGGCGTGACCCCAGTATTGTTGCCCATGGTGACGGTGCCGGTCGCAGTGATGTGGAGCTTGTCGCCCGCATTGACATCCATGCCGGTGTCAACCCAGGTTTTATCGCCGGCGATGGTGACGTTCGCGCTCGAGCTACCCGATGCAGTCGCGGCCGCAGATGCCGGAAGTGCAGCCGCATGCGCCGGTTCTGCGCACCACCAACCGCCTAGAACAGTGGTGAGAAGAATCCATCTGGCAATCTTCATCGAACCAGAACCTCTCAGCTCGAATTATAAACAGGGAGCGGCCCAATGCACGCAGAGTATCGCCGGGAATTGTACCTACTGCACCGCTTCGCTGAACATGAACTTCCCCAGATATAAGGGATGCGACTTGGGCGGCACGGTCTTGCCATTGTCGATCGGATACGGACCCTGCACGGTAGTAGGAAATCCCCAAATGTCTCCATTACGCATATCAACCACCACTTTGCCATAGACTTGCGCAGTGCCGTCGGGTTTGCGCAGGGTGGTGTACCCCGGCTCAATGTAGAAAGGATAGGCATCGCTCGCCTGCGCCTGCACGGGCGCCGGTTGGACGAGGGGACGCAACGCGATCATGCCAAGTAGTAGTGCGATAACAATCAACATCGTTTTCGTGAAGCGGTCTAAAGACATAGGTCCTCCCACTTAGGCTCGCAAATCCAGCGATCGTTCTATGAGGTCGTCATCACGAGCGCAGCGAGGATCTGGTCTACGTTGCTAACGGGGAAAGACCGCTCCCTCGCGCCGACAATTCACAACCCCATCATCGACCACTTTCACCCAAGCTCTAGTACCTTCCTCGAAACAGGTAAACCAGCTCGATGACCAGGATGATCACCACCATCACTTCCAGGATGAAGCCACGGCTCTGGTGAAATTCGTCGACGAGGAAGCGGTACAGGCCTTCGGCGGTATGCAGCTTCTCGTTGACCAGGTTTTTGTACTCCGGCACACCGACCTTGGCGGCCGCCAGGCGATAGAGGCGGGCCGAAAACATGTCACTGACAAACTTGATGGCATTGTCGGAGCGCTCGACCAACTCCGTCACTTCGACCGTCACCGAGTTCAGCCGTGAGGCTTCGGCGCGCATACGCCAGCGCCGCCAAAAACCAGCCCGATGTTTTAGCGAGTTATACACACCGGCCAGCTCACGAGTCAGGAGCTCGTCATAGTGACGAAACTCCAGCAACTGCGAGTTGACGTATTCCAGTATCTGAACCGAGGTTTCGGCGCCAGCGGGCGTGTCATAAACCAACGCAGCATTCCATCCCACCACCACCAGGTCGTTGGGATAGTAGGAAAGGCTGGCTTGGAGAACATCGTCGTTTTCCTGACGCGCAAGGTCAGTGAGCTCGCCCCGCAGTATCTGGGCAATCTGCGGCCCGTGTTGCGTCAACAGGTCAGCGCCCGATGGCTGGCCGGCGACACCCCTCAAGGTGAAGATGTAATAGTCTTCGCTGAGCCATTCGCGATAGGGGCGAACCATGGCGGGTGCAATGCGATCGAGGCGGCCGCGAATGACCAGCTGCGCCTGACGTTCGAGCTCGGGATTGGGGACCCACCGCGCCGCCAACTGTACCAGCGTTTCCCAATCGGCTTCGAACGCCCATTCGAACAGCACGCTGACCACGCCGTAGTCGTAATACTTAACCTGCGGAATCAGCTTCTCGCCACTACTCAACAAAATAGGTTCAAGACGCTCGACGACCGGTGGATTCTCAAAGCGCACGTAGTCCGGAGTGGCGTGCTTGAAGGTGGGCTCGACTCGCCGCGCGCCCAGGATGTCACGCAATTGCTCGAGCCTGATTTCCTCGCAGACGTCGTGCAGTATGACTCCCAGGACGGAACCTTTTATGGTCGCAACCGTCGTGCTGGTTGCCATGGGCTAGCGTGCTCCTTGCCGCTCTAACTTCCCAGGACCGTGTAGCCGCGAATGGGCGCGAGCGCAAAAGTCAGTACCAGCATCAGCAACGCCAGCAGCACCAGCCAGCGGCGATTGCCTTCAAGAGGTGGCCACTGCGGAACGTTAGGATGACGCAGTCCTGTAAATCCTAAGATCAAGGCCCACACCAGCCAGCCCGGCCAAAAAAAGATACCCAAGGGTATCAGCGCGACGATACTGGCACGTGTCACCCATTTGTGGGC
This sequence comes from uncultured Acidobacteriaceae bacterium, assembly GCA_963755865.1. Classification (GTDB taxonomy): domain Bacteria; phylum Acidobacteriota; class Terriglobia; order Terriglobales; family Acidobacteriaceae; genus Bog-257. Next base: position 423,038 of record CAVWLY010000030.1, read on the forward strand.
CCGTGGCGCCACCGCATAAATGATATGGCCACCGTCGAGTTGTCCACCGGGCAAAAGGTTCAGCGCGGTGGCGAACATTCCTACCCACGCTGCAATTCCGATAGGGTGCAGATACAAGTTTCCCAGCCCAACCGCATGGGGCGTGAGTGGCGCCAACATGCGATGCACCAGGTTGAAAACCAGGGGATAGCCCAGGATCAGCGCAGAATCGGCTGCCGTGTCGGGCATGGGTTTGGAAAGCGCCAGCCCCCAGAACAGCACGGGAATCGCGACCACGAATCCCGCGATCGGTCCAGCGATGCCGATATCGAACAACGCCTGCCGCGACCGAATTGGCGACTTGATGCGAATGACTGCGCCAAACGTTCCTATCAACGTGGGAGCCGGAATGAAATAAGGAAGCGTGGCGTAAACGCCATTTCTCTTGGCGACGATGAAATGGCCGAACTCATGTGCCAGCAAAATGCCCATAAGCGTTATCGAAAACGGAATGCCGAGCATCAACTCTTCAGGGTGCCGAATAAGCCACTTCAAGTGAAACAATGGCAGGACGACGGAATCCTCGGTAAACGCCGGCAGATTATGCAGGAAGTTGTATTCCAGTCGTGCTCCAACCACCAGCGTGGTAAACAGAGTGACCAGCAGCAACAGGATATGCAACCAATAAGGGCGGCGCGGACGAGGAGGAGCAACAATGTAAACCGGAGGGCGCGCGGGAACTTCGAACGTGTAAGAGATAGGAGGCGTGGGATCAGACATCGTATGTTTGGATGATAGACGAGCCGCGCATAAAACGGGTTAACCCGGGCGCGACTCCGGTCCAGGAACAAGCACTCTGCTCCGCAGCCTTCGATCTCGCAAACCTGGCGGGAGCGCTACTCGATCGACTGCAGCTCTTTGCCAGGTTTAAAGCGAACCGCTTTGCCGGGAGGAATGTTTACTTCGGCGCCAGTGCGCGGGTTACGTCCAATGCCGGTCTTCCGCGGCCGGACCGTGAACACGCCGAAACCACGCAGCTCGATGCGATCACCGCGTGCCAGCGCCTTCTTCATGCTTTCGAACACGGTTTCAACCGCAGTTTCGGCCTTGGTTTTCGTGACACCCGTCTTACTGACGACTTCGTTGATCAGATCCAGTTTGATCACTAGTGGCTCCGCAATTTCCACCCGCAGGGAGGAGAAGTCCCAACTACCGACCTTATGGGATTCTAAACGAACCCCATCGTTTCCGGTAAGTCTTAGGTTCAGTTTGACTTACAAGGTGATGCGCGAATCGTAGTGAAGCCCGGCCCCATTGTCAACAACAGTTGCATTCCGTAAGATGGCTTTTCGTACAGTCGCCTGACTTTGAAGGGGCGCACCTTCCGGTGCGCCGTGTGAGGCTTTTTGTTTTGTCATCCCGAGGGGGCTTTATAGCCACGAGGGGATCTGCTTTCTACACCTTCGACCATCGCAGACGAAATCCCGGCCACAGTGCCGCCTCAAGGAGTCTCATGTCCATCAAGAGTGACCGTTGGATCCGCAAAATGGCCACGGAACACGATATGATCAACCCCTTTTCGGAGAAGCAAGTCCGCGAAGGCGTCATTTCCTACGGTCTCTCGTCTTACGGCTACGACTTGCGCGTGGCCGACGAATTCAAGATCTTCACCAACGTCAACAGCACAGTCGTCGATCCCAAGAAGTTCGACTCGCGCTCGCTGGTCAGCGTGGAATCTGACGTCTGCATCGTACCGCCGAATTCCTTTGCCCTGGCACGCTCGGTGGAGTACTTCAAGATTCCGCGCGATGTGCTCACCATCTGCGTCGGCAAGTCAACCTATGCGCGCTGCGGCATCATCGTCAACGTGACTCCGTTCGAGCCGGAGTGGGAAGGTTTTGTCACGCTGGAGATCTCTAACACCACGCCGCTGCCCGCGCGCATTTACGCCAACGAAGGCCTGTGCCAGATCCTCTTCTTCCAGTCGGACGAGCAGTGCGAGACCAGTTACAAAGACAAGAAGGGAAAGTATCAGGGCCAGAAGGGCATAGTGTTGCCGAAGCTGTGAGGGAGAAGGGGCAAGTGGATAGAACTGGGAACGGTTGTCGATTGGGCGCTTGTCAACTGTTCGCGTGTCCGGTGAGGCGCCTTTTCTAACAATGAGCTCTCCAGGAGGGCAGCATGGCCCGGCTACGCGAACGTCCTTATTCGCAGTTTAACTTTCAGGTTAACTTCAGCACGGGTAACCAGCACCCGGATGCGGCGTTTCAGGAGATCAGTGGACTGCCGCACGATCCGCCGGACCTTTCTACACCGGACCCGAACGAAAATCCCGTGAAAGTTACGGGCTCGTACAAGGTCGGGGACGTCACCCTGAAGCGTGGAGTCATCGGCGAACTTAGCCTTTTGGAGGAATGGCTGCAGCAGGTGAAAGAGGGCCATCGGAGCAGCCGGCGCGTTGTGTCGATCACGGCATACAGCGAGGGTCGGCAACCGGTGCAGGTCTGGAAGCTGCAGGGAGCGCGCCCCGTGAAATACACTGGGCCTACCTTGTCGGGCAAGGGGACTGATGTTGCCATTGAGGAGCTGGTACTGTCGTGCGAACGGATCGAGCTGAAATAACGCGCCGAAAACGACAGCAGGCCGCGTGTATAATTTTGAGGAGCGCGCCCGTAGCTCAGCTGGATAGAGCGATTGCCTCCGGAGCAATAGGTCGGGAGTTCGAATCTCTCCGGGCGCGCCAGAGTTCTGCAAGTCCGCCCACAAGTTTCGCCCGATCTGGTTCCTCCTTCTCTGTTCCTGGACAAAGTTAACTGGAGAATTTAGCTACTTACGCCCGCCGCAAGGGAGCCTCGAAAATTCCTTGCCTAATCCTATTGGCTGGGGTGTAGAATCGCGCCCATCAGAGGATGCGGATTGTGGGGCACTGCCTCTGCGCCCAACCTACCCTGCAATTTGCTTCCATTGCGAGTCTCTCTCGAAGGCTTCGACTCCGAGTTTGACCCGGGGCTCTTGAGATTCCCGGTCTCCCGCCGGATCTCAGGGAGGCAGTTATGCCGCATTACCGCTGGATCGCTTCCGTAGTGTCCATGTTTCTTCTCGCGTCTGCACAAGCCCAGTTACGAGGGGGCGCAGGCGGGTTCTCGATGGGAAGTGTGCACGTGCACATTGTTTTCACCAACGATCGCCCCGCAGGTGCCAATTTGCTGGTGCAGTTAATGGAGGGCTCCAGCAGCACTCCCGTGGGAAACACCTACACCAATTCCAATGGGCAGGCAGATTTCAGAGCGGTTCGCGTGGGTGACTATCATGTCGTCGTGAGTGGTGATGGCATCCAGACCACCGAGAGTCCACTCTTCGAAGTCGATGAACGTAAGGCCACGCAAGCACAATACATCACCGTGCGCCGCGTCGAAGACTCCGGACCCAAGCCGGTAGATTCGAAGTCGGCCATGGTTTCAGCCGCCGAACTGAACGTTGCTCCGAAGGCGCGAAAGGAACTTGACAAGGCCAATGAAGCCATGGCCAGACAGGAATGGAAAAAGGCGCTGGAGCACTTGAATAAGGCCATCGCAATTGATCCGCATTATGCCGTGGCCTATAACAATCTCGGTGTGCTTTACGCCCGGATGAACGATAGCGCGCATGAGCACGAAGCGTTGGAAAGGGCGATCAGCCTGGATGATCACTTCGCTGCCCCCAACGTGAACCTCGCCAAACTTTGCCTGCGAGAGAAGAACTTCCCCAAAGCTGAAACTCTGTTGGAAAAGGCAGTGAGTGTGGATCCTAACAACGCCGAGAGCCTGATGCTGCTGGCCGATGCCCAGTATATGGACAACCACTACGATGCCGCGATCGCCAGCGCTCATGAAGCCGCTTCGGCGAAAACCCATCCGGCATTCGTGCACTACATTGCGGCTCGTGCCTACGACAAGGAAAACCGGCGAGCGGAGTGCCTCGCCGAATTGCAGGTATTTCTGAAAGAGGAGCCTAGCGGCCCACGCGCCGATTATGTGCGCGCCGCCATCCACTCCCAGCAACGGCAGCCGCAATAGAATCGGCTGCGCCGGTGTGTCGAAGGCTCAGTGATCCTTGCGAATGGCAGCGACCCGCCGATGGCTCACTCGGCGTGTTTCAACTTCATGCCAGCTTTGTTCGCCTCCAGAAACTCGCGAATCTGCTCGGTCTGCTCCAGCAGCCGGATCCACTGCTCGTAATAGAGGGTGACCGGAAAGCGTCCCAGACCATACACGCTCATACCGCCCTTTTCACTTACTTTGAACTCCAGAGCACCTCGCTTACGTCCCTGAGTCTGCTTTTCCAATTCCTGGACTCTGGCTTTCAGTTCTTCGTAACTTGGTTCGGCCATATTGATTTCCCCTTCGAAATAGCTAACCGCGAATCGCTGTCGCCCCTCATCGCCGGACCGATCATCAGCTAAATCCAGCCGCGAGAGCCGTTAGTCTATGGTACCGGGTTTGCGCCGATTGTGAATGTGAGCTAGTGCACAGGCGATTGTTCAACCCGGACTGTCGATTGCGGGAAAACTTGAGCCGCTGCTGCCGGATGTTAGAGGGTACGGTGTAGGCAACCGCGATCTAGATCGCTATTAAGCTTCGAATAGCTTAGACGCGGAGGCACTGGACTAGCCACCCGGTTGTTGTGTCTAATCATCTCAATCAGGTGGGGAGCCGTGCAGTTGTCCGATCCATTGCGCAGGACGATCTGGTGGTGCCGCGCCGTGGTGTGGCTTGCAGGCTGGATCGTGCCTCGCTCTCAGCGCCGCGACTGGCGTGCAGCGAAGACGAGCCATCTTTGGCATTGGTGCTATTTCCTGGCCGAATCTGGCCAGCTTAACCGCGAAAAAAAACTCGAGGTCGCAAGCTACTGCTGGAGTTTGTTTTCTGAGGCGTTCTGGATCCGCTACGAGAAGGAACGGTTTCTGCGCCGGGCCGACCATCTGCAGCGCGCACCCGCGACCTGTCTCACGGTACTCGCCCTGCTTCTGGTGGTGATTATCCTGTTAGGCGGATTCATCCCGTTAGCCAGGTCGCTGGTTTCTTCAGCCATATCTGAACCCGCGCGGGTCTGCATAGTCAGCCTGAATGGCAAATTCAGACGATTCCGCTCGGAGACGTTGTTGGACCTCGCGTCGGCGTGGAAAACCAGCAAACTTGTTGACGCGGTCGCCCCTTACTCGTGGGGGCCGAGCAAGCTTGTATCGGGAAAGCACATGGTCCCGGTTTTGTCGGCTCGTGTCGCTTCTGATTTCTTCGACATTGTCAGTGCGAAAACTACGCTAGGGCGCACATTCACCAGCAGCGACGAGCGGAATTGTCCCAACTGCGTTGTCATCAGCAACGATCTTTGGTCGCTGCAGTTCAAGAGCAGCCGCGGCGTGATCGGCCAGCGAATTGTAGTTGACGGCAGCGAGAAGGTGGTCATCGGAGTGCTGCCTGGCAACTTTCGCCTGCTCTCCTCCGACATCGAAGTCTGGACCCTGTTGGATGCAGGCTCGCCGCCGTTCACGAACTTCGTCGAACGCATCGGCGCCGTGGCCTTGATGAAGCCGGGAGCGACTCCGGCCCGAGTGGAATCCGATCTTACCGACCTGAGCGAAAATGCCGGGTATGTTTTCCCCGCCTCGCTGCTGGTGGTGACTTCGGCCAGGGCACAGATGCGCCATACCCTTATCTCCCAGTTTTTGTTCCTGTTGCTGGCAATTGCAAGTGCCGTGGCGATCGTTTGTGCTCGCCGCGAGGGAGCCGGGTTAGGAGGTGCTCCTCTAACTTGGGCTTTACGCTGCCGCTGGTGGTCCTTCTTTGTGGTGAAGTCCACGCTCTTGCTGGTTGCCGCCTGCCTGCTGGCGTGGCTGGGCATTCATTTCCTCTCGGTTCACCTGGTGGGGGTGGATTATCCCATGGCCGATGGAGTGACCGTTTGGCTTTTCCTGATTCTCTCCATTGCGCCATTGTCCTGGTCGATTCACGATCAACAGAAGCGTTGCCGTGTGTGCCTGTGGCGCCTTAGCGTTCCAGTCCGGATTGGTGCGCCGGGAAATATCCTCTTCAACTGGTCAGGAACGGAAATGGTTTGTTCAAAAGGCCACGGCATTCTGTACCTGCCCGATTCAGAGGCCAAGTGGCTGGAGGGAGAGCGGTGGAGCAATCTGGATGATTCCTGGGCGGGCCTGTTCCGCGAGGAATAAACCGTTGCGTTCGGCGGCAGGTTCGATCTGGCTTTCGACAGACGCTGTCGTTTTGCGGGGCGAAAAGGTCACTTAGACTGGAACTGCGCGAACGGCCAATACCTGGTGAACTGCATTCGACAGGTCCGCAACGCTGAATGGCTTTTGTAGAAAAGCACTGCCTTTCAACAGTATGTCTCGCCGTGCCGCGCTATCTTCGGTGTAGCCCGACATGAACAGTACACGTACTTCAGGATATCGCTGGGTTAGTTCGCCAGCCAGTTCGTAGCCCCCCATTACTGGCATTACCAGATCTGTAAGAACGAGATCAAGCTTGCCGGCAACGTCGTCGCAGGTCAGCAGCGCGGCCTCTCCATTCTCAGCCTCAAGGACCCTATAGCCCAACTGCTGCAAACATTCACGAACATTGCCACGAATCGTCGCCTCGTCTTCAACCACAAGTACGGTTTGTCCGCCCGGCCCCGAGTACGTCTCGCTGCGCATGACCGGATGCTCCAGAGGAGCCACAATTGCTGGGAAGTACAGTTTGAAGGTGGTGCCGTGGCCCGGTTCGCTGTAAACCCAAATGTAACCTCCACTCTGTTTCACAATTCCATACACGATCGATAGTCCCAGGCCGGTGCCTTTTCCCACTTCTTTGGTGGTAAAGAAAGGATCGAAAATGCGGGGGATAATTGATTTGTCAATGCCGGTTCCCGTGTCGCTAACCGCTAGCATCACATAGCGCCCAGGTTGGACGGGAGGATGCTCCTTGCTGTAGGCATCGTCAAGATGAACGTTCGAGGTCTCCAGATGCAGGCTACCTCCTTCCGGCATCGCGTCGCGTGCGTTGACCGCCAAATTGAGAATCACCTGGCCAACTTGATCGGGATCCAACCGGGAGTTCTCCAGTTGGTCAGATAGATTTGTCACCAGCTCGATATCTTCTCCGATGATGCGTCGTAACATATGAGTCGTTTCGGTTACGACTGAGTTCATGTTGATGACACGGACCTGCATAATCTGCTGCCGCCCGAGCGCCAGCATTTGCCGGGTGAGAGCGGCCGCCCGGTCGGCTGCGTTCGAAATTTGCAACAGGGGCTTGCTTAGGGGATTATCAGGCGTGGTTTGAGCCAACATCAGTTCGGTTGAGAGCTTGATCACGACCAGGATGTTATTGAAATCGTGCGCTATACCTCCTGCCAGCCTGGCTACCGCCTCTAACTTCTGCACCTGACGCACTTGCTGCTCTAGAACACTCTGCTGCGTCATGTCTTCGATGTAACCCGCGAAGCACTCCAAGCCTGTATGAGCATCACGAGCCACCGAACCCGAGATGCGTACCGGAACCTTGCTCCCGTCGCGTCGCAGCAGGTTGATTTCAAAGCCTTGAAGTGTCGTGTTCCGTTGGACGATTTCAAGCAGGCGCCCGCGATCCTTAGGATCGGCACAAACCTGCGTCGAGATCTTCAGGCGCATAGCTTCGGCAATGCTGTACCCTCCCAGGATCTTCAACATCGCTGGATTCAGCGATTCAAAGCGATCCTCCTCGGTCAAACCTCGGATGATACCGAAAGGCGCGCCGTCAATCAGCGACTGTAGCGACGCCTGCGATTGCCTTAGCGTCTCTTCGGTGAGCTTTTCTTGAGTGACATCATGGGCCAGTATCAATTCGTAATGACCGCCGTCGCGATCGAAAGCGAAGCCTCTGATCTCGACGAATAGAAGACTGCCATCCTTTTTGCAGAGGCGCCAGATGCCGGCATTGCTAAACCCAAGTTTCGTGTGGGTCGTGCAATTCAGTAACGTCGCTTTGTCTTCAGGGGGACGGATATCCAGGAGGGTCATCGCCAGAAATTGCTCCCGGGAAAATCCGTACGTTTCGAGAGCGGCTTCATTTACGGAGACAAAGCGCAAAGTAGTGCGGTCATAAACCCACATGGGGCAGGGATTGGCCGAGAAGAGGAGTTGCCGCTGGTTTTCCTCATCGCGCAATCGGGCAGATTCAATGGCCAGTTGCTGGCGTAGCTGCACGAGTTTCCGGCTACACTTAGGCCTGTATTGCAGCAACCAAAATGTTGCTCCAGCGCTAATTACGAACGCGATGATGACTGCTAGCGACATCCGGCCAGATTCCGCTTCGAAATACTGATGTCTCCCAACTTCAACTCTCTTGGGAGCATCTCGTATAGGCACCCGTTCCGAGCTTCGTAGTTCGGCGGTGCAACATGCGAGGGTCATCAGGCGCTTATCGAGTGCTTGCCTACCACATACTGCGCTAGTGTCTGCCCGATTGATCGCCCACTTCAGTGAAGCTGTGCAGGACTTCGGGCAAAGCAGCCATCGTTTGCTCTTAATCGCGATCCACGCCAGCGTGCGCGACGTGGGTACCTCAAGATTGTTTATAGGTGTTGCACTACTCGTTGGCCTGTGACTTAGGACACACTCCGGCGTGCCACGGTGCCACTTTTGTCGCAGATGCAGTGCAGCGGCTTTTGCGGCTGCAGAGCCTAACGGAAGGTCGGCGCTACTTTTGCCTCCAGAATAGACAAGCCGTTAAACCACTCTAGAAACCGCCAATTAAGCCACTATCGGCAACTTGCGGCGACATCACGGCATCTGTGCAGCGGTGCGGAAGTGAAAATAGGGGACGGGGTGGCTTACAATTTGCAAGTCTGCCAGCAACCGCAAGAAATACAATCACTGAGGGAAATTGAGGTGCAGCATGCCACTTTGGCAAGAAAGTCTGCAGATGGCTGCGGGTAAGCTACCCAAGGTCATTAGACCCAAGTCACACGCAATGATTGATTATGCGGTCGCGGGCTCATTCATGTTGATGGGCGCATTGTGGTGGAGACGCAACCGGCGAGCGGCCGTCAGCTCTCTGATCTGTGGAGGTGCAACTGCCGTCAACAGCCTACTGACAGACTATCCCGGGGGGATGTTCGGAGTCATCAGCTACCGGAACCATGGCCGCATCGACACCGGCATCGCAGGACTCACGGCGGCGATACCGCGGTTCATGAGTTTCAGGGACCAGCCCGAGGCCGAGTTTTTCGCTATCCATGCTTTGGGACAAACCGCAATTACGGGACTCACGGATTTCAATTATTACAAGCATCCATGGTCGCGCCGGCATCGCCGAGCGGACGGCGAACCCTTCTGAATTCGCGCTGCGCCGCGGGTGCTGGCTAACACCCTAACAATGGTGCCATTGCCGGCCGTGCGCTCTCTTGCTAGGAATCATCTGACCAGCCCGGCCGACCAAATCTCTCTCGCCAGCCTGCTACAATGCAGGCGAAAACCATTCGCGTGCGGAGTTTCTGGCGAATGCCAGGCCGGGCGGAGTCTGCCCAAACCGATCGAACATCTGGTCGTGTTTTTCGTATAAGTCTTTAGCAGTGAGTGGGATTGGGCCAGGAGTCACGCCCCTTGGGAGCGCTGATTGGACGATATCCAAGCCGTCAATGCCCTAGTCCGTCGCTGCGTTGCCGGCGACGCTGCGGCGTGGCAGGAAATCGTTCAGCAGTACCATCGCCGAATCTATAACATCTGCTATCGCTTTTCGGGATCGCCCGACGATGCAGCGGACCTGGCGCAGGAAGTATTCATCAAGATGTATCGCACGCTCAGTACTTTCGATACCACCCGGGCTTCGTTTATGACGTGGGTCACAACGGTCACTCGCAATCTGCTGGTAGATCATTTCCGTAAGGGAAAGTACGACCGGGTCACAGACTCTTTGGATGCTACCGCAGGTAACCAGGAAGACGGCCTGACCCTGGCAGAAAAGCTGGAAGACCGCTCTGCTGGCCCGGAGGCCCAAGTGCGGAGCCAGGAGACGCAGAAGCTGGTGCACGACGCGCTGCAAAAACTCTCGCCAGAGTTGCGGGAGGCGGTTATCCTGCGCGACCTGCAGGATATGGATTACAAAGACATTGCCATAGTCCTTAAAGTCCCCGAGGGCACTGTGAAAAGTCGCATAAATCGGGGACGAACGGAACTTGCGAGGCTGTTACAACGTAATTACAAACAGGTGAATTGATGCACGGCGAGAACCAATCCGGAATGCAATGCGTCGAGTGCGAAGGCCTGTTGGCCGAAGCGATCGATGGAACTTTGCATGGCCCTACGCTGGCCGCGTTTGAGGCGCATCAGCAATCCTGTCCGGCATGTCAGGCCATGGTCGCGGAGGCCAAGGCGGGCATGCACTGGCTGAAGGGGCTGGATGAGGTTGAGCCACCGCGTAATCTGGTGCACAACATTCTGGCGCAGACCATAGGAGCCCTCCCGTCCGAGCATGCGGTGGTCTCGCCGCGCGGCGATGGCTGGCTCGATAAGCTCAAAGGACGGTTGGCGCCAATTTTCGCCCCGGTTGCAACCCCGCGCTTCGCCATGTCGTTTGGGATGGCATTTTTCTCCATCACCTTATTGCTTAGTATCGCTGGCCTCCACATCAGCGATCTGCGGCGGATGGACTTGAGCTCCAGGGGCATCGCCAAGACGTATTACTCCACCCAGGCACGGGTTATTCGTTATTACGAAAACATCCGCCTGGTATATGAGATCGAGTCGCGGGTGCGTGACTTGCGCCGGGTCGCGACCCCCGAGAAGCAACAGGAAGAACCCGCTCCGAAGTCTCAACCGAAGAGCGATAACCGGCAAGACAAGAATCGCAATAACCAGAATTACAGCCGTGACGAAGGTCAGCCCGAGCTGGCCGCGTCTCCGGTTAGGACTGAACAGTTGATGAATGAGTTGACCAAGGAATTGACCCATCAGGCCCGGCTGAACAGGAGAACCGCATGAACTGCGCCAATCATGTCGATGTTCCCGCAGTCGCATTCTGCCGTACGTGTGGGAAACCACTGTGCAGCGGTTGCTCGCGAGACGTCCGTGGCGTTATCTACTGCGAGGAGTGTCTGGCCTCGCACTTGAGCGGCACCATGCCGCCACCCGGTACTACCGCCGTGCCGCCGGGTGCTGAACCGCAAACCGGAACTGGAAGTCCGGGACTGGCTGCGCTTCTGGGATTCATTCCCGGGGTCGGGGCCATGTACAACGGTGAATTCGGCAAAGGCTTCATCCACGTGCTGATCTTCGCCACCCTGATCTGGATGACCGCTCACGTGAACGGCATCTTCGGGTTGGGCATCGCGGCGTTTGTGATCTACATGCCGATTGAGGCGTATCAGACTGCCCGCGCCCGCCAGATGGGCATGCCCGCTCCGGATCCGCTGGGTCTTAACCGTTTGTTCTCATCGGCAGGCGCTGCGGTCGTCCCCGGTCCTGGCGTAACTGCCAGCGCCGTGCCGGCCAGCGGCGCCGTGCCAGTAGCCGACGGTGACCCTAACGCCATGGTAGAAGCCGAACCGGCGGAGAACTGTGGCCGTTCTTCCATCCCGATTGGGGCTTTCGTTCTGATCGGTCTGGGAGTGTTGTTCTTGCTGAATGAAATGGATGTACTGAACCTCGATCGTTTATGGCGGTTTTGGCCGCTCGTGCTTATCGCCATCGGCATTCGTGTGCTGATGCGCCGGCGCGGGATGGGCTGGTGAGGAGGACATCATGAGATACCGCTATAACCCGAATTGTGCATGCGCTCGTTGCCGCGCCCACGGGTACATGGGACCAGCTGTGCTGATTACCATCGGCGTGCTCTTCCTCCTCGACCAGCTCGGGCACTCGCGCTGGATGGACTTTGGCAGCACCTGGCCGGCGCTGTTGATCGTGATCGGGCTGATCATGTTCCTGCAACACAATGCCTCTCCGGAAGGTCATGTGCCGCGCGATTATCCGGGAATGGCTGGACGGCCAATGCAACCGATGCCTCCGGGCGCCCAGGCGTATCCCGGGCAACCGCCGATCGTGCCGCCGCCTCTGGTTCCTCCAGCTGGCTCAATCACGACGGGTGAGAACTGGCACAATCCTAACGATCCGGAGGTGCGCAATGGCTAGCCAGAATACGTATCCACCACCTCCGCCGCCACCGCCGCAGTATCAGGCGCCGGTGCCGCCGCCTTACCGCTATCGCCGTTCGATCGCGGGACCGTTGGTGCTGATCATCATCGGGCTGATATTTCTGCTGCGGAATTTTGGATTCCGATTTCCGCTCTGGCATTTCTTCGGCCGCTGGTGGCCACTGCTGCTCATTCTGTTTGGAGTGATCCGGCTGATTGAGTATTCCGTGGGGCAGCGCCAAGGCTATCGCCGAGGTGGGCTGGGAGCGGGGACAGTTCTGCTTCTCATTTTGATCGTCATCGTCGGCTTGTCTGCGCATTACAGCTCAGACATTGATTGGGGTGGCGTTCGCAACCAGATGCAGATGGACGACGATCTGGGCGGTATTTTCGGGACTGCCTACACCTTCGATGACACTGTGCAGCAGGCATTTCCTGCGCATGGCAATCTGCGCGTGGTGTGCGATCACGGCAGCCTGAACATTGCTCCGGCCGACGACAACACCCTGCGCGTGGTAGTGCATAAGAAGGTGTATGCGCAGAACCAGAACGACGCCAACAAGTACAACGACGGCACCAAGCCACAGATTACCGTGACGGGCAATTCGGTGGTGCTGAACGCCAATACCAATGGCGCCGGCGAGCACGGAGTGCAGGCGGACATGGACATCTTCGTGCCCCGCAACGCGACGCTCGATATTGCCAGTAAGCGCGGCGATGTGACCGTCAACGATCGCAAGGCGGATGTAAAGGTGGCCTTACAGCATGGCGATGTTGCCGTGAACGATATCGCGGGCATGGTTAGCATCAGCCTGCAGAATGGTTCCCTGCGTGTCTCCAAGATCGCTGGCGATGTCGGGGTCGAGGGTCACATCGATAATGTCACCATCGATGAGGTGGCTGGCGCGGTGCATCTCAATGGCGACTTCTTCGACGATATTCGGCTCAGCAAGATCGCCAAAACCGTGGCCTTCAAGTCATCGCGCTCCGACATGCAAATTGCTTCCGTGCCGGGCGATTTGGAAATCGCCGGCGACGAGGTTCGGGGCAGTGATCTGAATGGTCCCAGCCGCCTGATAACTCGTTCCAAAGACATTCACATGGAGAACGTCTCCGGCGACCTGCAGGTTGAGACCACGAACGGCGATATCGAGGTACACGCGGCCGACAAACTGCCGTTGGGACGCATCAGCATCTCCAGTAAGCGGGGTGACATCTCGCTGGTGCTGCCGCCTAAAGCCGGATTCCAGGTACAGGCCGCCACCAGCAAGGGCGATATCACGTCTGAGTTCGATGCCGTGAAAGTTAACGAGAGCAACGGCTCATCGCGGGCATCGGGCGAGGTGGGTAACGGTGTGAGCAAAATGCAAATCAACACCGATACCGGCGACATCCGCATAACGAAGGGATGAAGCGAGTGGATAGTGATTAGTGGACGGAGCAAGTGGATAGTGATTAGTGGATAGTGGATGGAGCTTCTTAAACTATCCACCATCCACTATCCACTTTTTCTCACCATCCGTTCCACCTCGGCAACGACTTCGTCGATGCTCTTGTGCGTGGTGTCGATGTGTACGGCATCAGGCGCGGCGACCAGAGGTGATGCCGAGCGCGTGCGGTCGCGGTGATCGCGCGCGGCCAATTCCTCAGCTACTCGTTGCGTCTCTTCGGCGGAGCGTAATCCGGTTTGCAATACGCGCCGCTCAGCGCGAACCCCTTCTTCGGCGTCGAGAAAGATCTTCAAGTCTGCGTTGGGAAATACAGCCGTGCCGATATCGCGGCCTTCCATTACCACACCGCCCTCTCGCCCCAACTCGCGTTGACGCTTCACCATGACCTCGCGCACGGGCGGGTGGATGGAGACACGCGAGGCGGCGGCGGTCACATCGGTGTCGCGTATTCGCTGGGAAACATCGCGGCCATCCAGCAGCACCCGGTTACCTTCACCGCGAGGTTCGAGTTCGATCACGGTGTCTGCGGCTAAGCGTCGCAGAGCTTCGCCATCGTCCAACGAAACCTGTTGCTCGATTGCCTTCAAGGCCAACGCACGATACATCGCACCGCTCTCCAGGTTGACGTAACCAAACTTCTTGGCCACCCGCGCGGCGATGGTGCTCTTGCCGGAGCCTGCCGGACCGTCAATGGCGATCACCAACTTGCGGGTTGCGTTCATTCCTTGTCGAGGTCCTTGGCGGGAGGGACTGGTCTCGGTAGTGATTTCCTGGGGCGCCGCTGCACCAATGGCTTGCCGGGCCGAGGTGGTTGCGGGTCAAAGCGCGGCTGCAGTTTGGGCCTCCGTTCGGTCGCATGAGGCGGCGGCACCTCCAGGGAAGAAACCTGCAGCAACACCCGGCCGGCAACGTGAACAAAACTCAACTCCCGCGCGGCTTGCAGCGCGCTCACCGCTTCGCGAACCCGCGCCCGACCGATGAGGCTGGAGAAGAACTGTTCCACTTCTTCCTGCTGGGCAGCCAACACACAATCGAGATACTTCGAAACCAGCGCTGTCAACGACTCTGCCACCGAGACGTGCATGCCCTCTTTAACGGCCTCGGGCGACCAGCGGAACAGGACATCCCAGAACACGCCTTTCTCTTGGGTGTAATCGACGCGCGTGATGCGAAGCTTTGCCCACAATTCACCGAGTGCGCGGTCAAGTGCCGCGGCGGAGATGTCGCCACCCAGCAGATCGCGCAAACGGTACTCGGAGACTGGTCCTTCCTTCTGGATTACATGAAACGCATCGACCGCCAGTGGAGAATATTCCGAACGGGCCCCAGCTTTCGGCGGCTGCCGCGGGTTTCGATCTCCCACCAATCCGTAAAAGTACGGAAAGACCGCTGTTGAGACGATAAAGCTATTGTCGGGAAAAACATTCGCCTCGTAGGCGGCTTTCTCACGCAGCAGCCGGACCATCAAGTCCTTGGCCTCGCGAGCGCTGGGATCGGCGAACGCCATCTGCCGCGCGGGCAGATGCTCGTCACTGCCCGCATATGCACCTACGAAAGTTGGAACAAGAACCACTGGTCGTTGCGGGTAAAGCAGGCAGAATCCCACCGAATCGATGAATTCCCGCGCCTCATCCAGCGTGCGGATAGGCCGCCCGTTCAGGCGCCATTTTTCACGGCGCAGTTCCTGTAGTTGCTGTTCGTGCATAGAAATCGGCTGTCAGCTTTCAGCCGTCAGCTATCAGCGATCGGCCAGAGCTCGTTACGGCGAAAATTGGACTTCATCTGAACCGCGCGCTCGCTTGCCCGATTGTGTTGTATGTGCAAGGACTAAATGCTGAAAGCTGACGGCTGATAGCTGACAGCTAGATCCGCTTGAACGCCCGCTGAATATCCTTAACAGAATACCGCAGAACCACCGGGCGGCCATGGGGACAGCTCATGGGGCAATCGGTCTTCGCCAACTCGCTTAACAGCCACTCCATTTTGTTTTGCTCCAAGGGCATGTTGACCTTGATGGCGGCATGACACGCGATCGAGGCGGCGATGCTGGTGCGAATCTTGTCGAGGTTTAGCACCTGCTCCTCGCGCTCGAACTGATCCAGAATCTCATGCAGCATGTGCTCGACGTCACCCGCTGTGACCCCGGCAGCCGTGGTCTTGACGGCTATCGTGCGCGAGCCGAATGGTTCCACCTCGAAGCCGTTGCGTTCCAATTCGTCGGAGATCTCCGCGAAGACCGACATCTGGCCCGGAGTCAACTCGACGATCAGCGGCATAAGGAGTTGTTGCTTCTCCGGCGATTCAGCCAGGCGCAGCTTGCAGATTTTCTCGAACAGAATGCGTTCGTGGGCAACGTGCTGGTCGATAATCCACAGGCCCTGCGGATTGATGGCCAGGATAAAGGAGTCGCGAATCTGGCCAACAGGATGAAGCGTGCTCAACGAATCCAGCCCGACAGGCGCGTCGTCGTCCGCCACAACTGCCGAACATCCCTCGGCGCTCCGAGTCATGGTTGCAGGGGCCGCTACGGGACCTCCAAACGTCTGTGGAGGAAAGCGAGCCACTGGAATGGCGGCGTTTCCTTCCACGGCAAAACCATTGCCTTCGAACTGCAAACGCGCATTGAACGGCTGGACCTCGGGAGGACGCAGGGCAAAAGCAGCATCGGCAGCGGTCACCTGCAATTCGTCAGTCACAAAGTCGCGCGCTCCGGGGGTGAGCGAAGGTGAAGCCGTGGGCTGGGCGTGAATCTCTGTCATGAATGCGGGCACTGGCCGCGTCTTCATCAAGACGGCGCGAACCGAGTCGCGAATGAAGTCGTGGAGCACGGAAGATTGGCGAAACCGAACCTCGGTCTTGGATGGATGCACGTTGACGTCAACCTCGGTGAACGGCATCTCCAGGAACAGCAGCACCACCGGGAACACGGTCGGAGGAATGATATTGCGGTACGCCTCGGTAAGCGCGTGCTGCACTACCCGATCGCGAATCAGACGGCCATTGACGAAGATGAAAATCGAGTTGCGATTGAGCTTCTGAATCTCTGGCCGCGAAACAAAGCCGTGCAACTTTATGTCTCCTGCAACGGGCGCTTCGTAATCTTCATCGCGGCGCCACGGCGGCGGCTGGGGCAGACCCACGTGCGCGAGGGGCAGCAGCGCGCTCAGCGGAATCAACTGATCGAGCGTCTCCTTGCCAAACACCTGATAGATCCGTTGCGAGTGGTCCGCGACGGGAGGAGCGATCAACATCGCATTGGTCGCCGAGTGCAGCTCCCAGTGCATCTCAGGATGGGCGAGGGCGTAGTGGGTTACCAGCGATGCGATGTGCGACAGCTCGGTGGATTCGGCCTTCAGGAATTTGCGGCGCGCAGGGATGTTGAAGAATAGGTCGCGAACCGTGATGCATGTACCCAAAGGCAGACCTGCCTCTTCAACTGTCAGCAGCTTGCCTCCAGCGATCTCGATTACCGTTCCGGCTGCGTCTTCGGGCGCATGGGTCTCCAAACGAAGGCGGCTGACGGAGGCCATGGAAGGCAGCGCCTCTCCGCGAAATCCCAGGGTTGCGATGTTCAGCAAGTCATCGGCATTGCGGATCTTGGAGGTGGCGTGGCGCTCGAAAGCCAACATGGCATCGTCGCGCACCATGCCACATCCATCATCCGTGACCTGGATCAGCTTCTTTCCACCCGCTTCAACCGTAACCCGGATGCGGCGTGCGCCGGCATCCAGCGCGTTCTCCAGCAACTCCTTCACTACCGAGGCAGGACGCTCGACCACTTCTCCGGCGGCGATCTTGTTGGCAACGTTTTCCGACAGAACGTGGATGCGGCCCATGACTTTAAGAGTAATTCACCCTATAGGCACCGAGACACAGAAAGTATCTTAATTCCGAGTTTCAGCTTTCATGTGGTCGAAGTCACTGTTACATCGCTCGGAGAACACCTGATTTAACGCTGTTATAATCAAGCTCATTCATGGCACAGAAGCGTTTGATCCGCTCCACTACTGTTCTTTGCGTTCGCCGGGATGGGAAGGTCGTAATGGCTGGAGACGGCCAGGTAACGCTCGGCGAAGGCGTCATTAAGCACTCCGCCCGCAAGATCCGGCGCCTATATCAGGACAAAATTCTCGCTGGGTTTGCCGGTTCTACGGCAGACGCGTTCTCGTTGTTCGCTCGTTTCGAGTCGAAGCTGGAGCAGTACCACGGCAACATTGGCCGCGCCGCGGTCGAGCTTGCCAAGGATTGGCGCACCGACAAGATGCTGCGCTCGCTGGAAGCCCTGCTGCTGGTCGCCGATCAGAACCAGACGTTCCTTATTAGCGGCCAGGGCGACGTGATCGAGCCTGACACCGGAATCGCCGCCATCGGCAGCGGAGGCCCTTATGCAACTGCCGCCGCAACCGCCCTCTTCGAGCATACTGACCTGTCGCCTCGCCGGATCGCAGAGGAAGCAATGAAGATTGCCGGCAAGATTTGTATCTACACCAACGACCGCGTGACCATCGAAGAGTTGTAAAAGCAGTTGTCAGTTGTCAGCGTCGGTTGTCAGTTCCGAGCGTTCGTCGGAAAACTCGGCTGGTGCTGGTGAAACCTACGAGCTGCGTTTAGAGTCCAACCTCGATTCGCGACCTGGGATCAAGGTAATCGCGCAATCCATCCCCAATAAAATTGAATGACAACACTGCCAGCATGACCGCGGCTGCCGGGAACAGTACGAGGTGCGGTGAATCGAACAGGTGGGAGCGTGCGTCGTTCAGCATGGAACCCCAACTTGCTGCTGGAGGCGGCACTCCCAGTCCGAGAAAGCTCATGGTGGCTTCAGCCAGAATGGCACCCGCCATTCCGATCGCGGCCTGCACGATGATGGGCTGAATAATATTGGGCAAGATGTGCCGCACGATGATTCGCAGATCGCTCGCACCTAACGCGCGTGCGGCTTCCACGAACTCGCGTTCGCGCACCGCCAGCACTTGTGCGCGAACTAATCGCGCATAGCCCACCCATCCACCAATCGACAACGCCAGTATGAGGTTGAAGATACCCGGCCCAAGGAAGGCGACGAATGCGATCGCCAACAAAATTCCGGGGAACGACATGAACGCGTTCATGACGACCACGTTCAGCACGCGGTCGGTGACTCCGCCGTAGTAGCCGGCCATGGAACCAAAGATGAGTCCGAGCGTGAGCGACGCTGCCACCACGCAACTTCCCACCAGCATCGAAATGCGCGCACCGTAGATGATGCGAGAAAGAATGTCGCGTCCCAGTTCGTCGGTGCCGAACCAGTGTGAGGCCGAAGGCGCCATAAGTCGTGCGGGAAGGTCGATTTGCGCGGGGTCGTGGGGGGCAATCCAAGGCGCAAACACGGCGCACAGTAGAAAGATGACAACCATTATTACGCCCGCAGTGGCGAGTACGTTATATCCGGCAGCCCGGCGGAGAGTAACCAATTGAGCGGAGGACGCCATGCAGCATCATGCTAACAGTAACTTAGTACACGTACTATTACTGCGGAAACCACGCAGATTGCCTCAGGAAGAAAAGTCGAATATCTGATCGGCGCGTCTAATTGGTAGAACAGTTCGGTGCGCATTCTGCTCCGATGTAGGGTCAACGCCCGAATTCTGGAGGAGGTTTTATGAGCACGTCACGACTTGTTAGTTTAGTGGTGGGGTTGGCTCTGGGGGCATTTGGCACGGGCACTCTTGCCGCCCAGGTTGTTCCGGCCACGAACGGAGTTTCGGCGCACATGGTGGTCACGGAGGAAGCTGGTCAAGACTCCAATGTGCCGGTCATTAGCCCGAAAGAGGTCATTGTTTCTGAGGGGGGCGAGCGCGACAGCGTCACCGGTTGGATACCAGCGCAGGGGGAGAATGCAGGACTCGAATTGTTCATTCTCCTCGATGATGATTCCACGACGAGCCTCGGTACACAACTTGCGGATATTCGCGAGTTTATCAATGGACAACCGAGCTCTACGAAGATTGGCATTGCTTACATGCGAAACGGCATCGCCTGGATACAACAAAAACCAACCAGTGATCACACGCTCGCGGCAAAAGCCCTTCGCCTTCCGTTGGGCATAGCGGGCGCGAACGGCAGCCCGTACTTCTCTCTAAGCGATCTGGTGAAGCGCTGGCCGAAGAGTGACAGCCGCCGCGAAGTCCTCATGATTTCTGACGGAGTCGATCACTATTACGATGCCAACGATTTACTTGATCCCTATCTTGCCAAAACGATCAAGGATGTTCAGCGCGCGGGTGTGGTCGTCTCCGTGATTTATACCCCTGGTATTGGCCATTATGGCCGTAGTTACTGGCGGACATATTTGGGTCAGATTTATATGACGCAGGTTGCGAGCAAAACCGGCGGTGAATCGTATTACATCGGTTTCAATGAGCCGGCAGTTGCGTTTGCTCCCTACCTGCATGACCTGGCCAATCGTTTAAATCATCAATACCTGTTGTCGTTCCTCGCTGGGCCCCAGAAGAAGGCGGGGCTGGAGCCAGTAAAGCTAATCGCCGAGGTCCCGAACGTAGACCTGGTCTCGGCGGACAGAGTGTATGTTCCCGCGAAGCGGTAGCCTAGGTCGTCTCGGATGCGGTCTTGGGGTAACAGAACGCAGAAGGCCCATGGAGCTAACCAAAATCGCTGAAACACAATGAAAATCCGCCCGTAAATGAATATGGCGGCGTTCTTCCCGAAGGCGCCGCCAAGCTTTTGGAGAATCCGAGACCCAGCCGCTACTTGTTGGTGATGTCTCGTGCCAGATAGCTGGCAACCGCCCGCGCATTCTCGATCCGCTTATAGCCACGAATGGCGAACCGCCCTTAGCGACATTTGCGTCTGGGGTCTAGAATCATGGGTTCGACGTTGCGTATCCGGATAGTCGGCCCATGCTGCCCTTCAAACTGGTTTATAGCGAGAAGTATTTCCTGCCCATCGGCGAGCACATTTTTCGCGCCGACAAATTTCGTCTTATTCGCGAACGACTACTTCAGCAGGGTGTTGCTGAAGACTCTGACTTCATCGCCCCGGAACCGGCCAGTGAAGCTGACGTCATGCTGGTGCATTCGCCGATGTATGTGAACAAGTTGATGGAAGGCGGCCTCAGCGCGCGCGAAGAGTTGCAGATGGAGATTCCCTACTCGCCGCAGGTGGTAGATGCCTTCATGCTCCACACCGGAGGCTCGATCCTGGCCGCCGAACGCGCACTTGAGGACAGTGTCTGCGTCAACATCGGCGGGGGATTTCACCACGCCTTTCCAGAACACGGCGAAGGTTTCTGCATGATCAACGATTTTGCCGTTGCCATTCGCGCCATGCAGAAACGCGGCAGGATTCGTCGTGCCATGACGGTGGATTGCGACGTGCACCAGGGAAATGGTACGGCTTTTATCTTCGGAAGCCCCAAAGCCAATCCAAACACTTTGCCGTCGTGGCCGGCCCCGACGCTGGAGACTCGGCAACGGACGACCATGACCGAAGGCTCCAGCAAGGATGTATTCACAATTTCCGTGCATCAGGAGAACAATTATCCCTTCACCAAACCGCCCTCTTCCATAGATGTCAACTTGCCCGATGGCTGCTGCGATGCCGAGTATCTCGCCTGGCTGGATAACGCTCTGAGTTCTGGCCTGCGGCAGTTCGAGCCGCAGCTGATTTGCTATGTTGCGGGTGCCGATCCGTACTCCGACGACCAGCTTGGCGGGCTGAACCTGTCCATCGCCGGATTGAAGCAACGCGACGAGCTCGTGTTTCGCGCGGCCCGTGCGCGCGAAATCCCCGTGATGGTGACTTATGCCGGCGGATACGCAAACCGCATCGAGGATACGGTGACGATTCATTGCAACACCGTGACGGCGGCGGCTGAGGTGTATCGCACCGCGTCGCGTGAAGCTCCCAGATAGGCACTATTGCTGCACTTGCTCTCTAAGTTTCTTTGCCAGCTTCTCGATTTTCTTCAAGCGCTCGGCCAAATCTTTCGAAATCACACCCTGTGAGAGTTTTTGGATGTCATCCGGTATGGCATCGCTTAATTGCTTCAGGTCGTTGGCTTGCGCCAGCATGGCCTTCCAGTCCGGACCGCGTTGCAAAGCGGCAGGCGGATGGCTTTTGTCTTCAAAGTCAGGCGGATTGCTGTTGTTGATTTGAGCCATGGAAGGCGCACCGAGCGTAGCGGCTACGAGTAAGACAGAAAGGGCGCGGGCCCTAAGCATAGCGAATACCTCCCAGACCACGAATTGTACTGCGCATCGTAGGCGCCGTTTGTTAACAGCTTGCTTGCGCAGCTTCAAAAACGCACGCCACTGCGTGATATCCTGACTTAAGTGCGGAAACTACAGATTTTCGCCTGCCCAGCCTTAGCTGTGGACTCCTGACAATGTTTGAGAACCTTACAGATAAACTGCAGCGTGCCTTTAAGAACCTTCGCGGACAAGGCACGCTGACCGAAGAGAACATCGGCGAAGCGCTGAAAGAAATCCGCATGGCGCTACTCGAAGCCGACGTTAACTTCAACGTAGTCAAAGAATTGATCGAGCACATCCGCGAGAAGGCGCTGGGCCAGGAAGTTCTGACCGCGCTTTCGCCGGCCGAGCAGGTAGTCAAGATTGTTCGCGACGAACTAATCGCGATCCTCGGCAAGGACGCAGCCAAGTTGAAGTTCGCGTCGCAGCCGCCGACGGTTGTGCTGATGGCGGGCCTGCAAGGTTCCGGCAAGACGACCACTTCAGGCAAGCTGGCGAACTGGCTCAAGAACGGCGGACACCGCCCAATGCTGGTCTCGGTAGACGTTTACCGTCCAGCCGCGCGCGAGCAGCTCAAAGTGGTGGCGCAGGCCATCAAAGCCCATATCTACGAAGGCAACGTCGAGGAATCGAACACCGCGACTGTTGAACGACTGGTAAAGGAAGCTCGTCGCGAGGCCATCAATAACGCATGCGACGTGCTCATCGTTGACACCGCCGGCCGTCTGCACATCGACGAGCAGTTGATGGACGAGATGCAGTCGCTGAAGAAGATCCTGAATCCGCAGGAGATTCTCTTCGTTGCTGACGCCATGACCGGCCAGGACGCAGTGAAGTCGGCCGACGAGTTCCACAAGAAGCTTACCCTCACCGGCGTGATACTCACGAAGATGGATGGCGACGCCCGTGGCGGCGCAGCGCTTTCTATCCGCAACGTTACCGGCCAGCCGATCAAGTTCATTGGCATGGGTGAAAAATACGATGCGCTGGAGCTGTTCCACCCAGACCGCATCGTGGGACGCATCCTCGGCATGGGCGACATCCTGTCGCTGATCGAGAAGGCCGAAGCGCATCTCGACAAGAAGAAGTCGGAAGAGTTTGCGCAGAAGGCGCTCAGCGCCGACGGCTTCTCGCTGGAGGATTTTCGCGATCAGTTGCGGCAGGTGAAAAAGCTGGGCTCGCTGCAGAGCATCATGGGTATGATGCCCAAGATCGGACCGTTCGCCAACATGCAGAAGTCGGCGGACAAAGTGGACGAGAAGCAGCTCAATCGCGTGGAGGCGATCATCAACTCCATGACGCCGTACGAACGCGAGCATCACGAGTCGATCAATGGCAGCCGGCGCAAGCGCATCGCCCGCGGTTCAGGAACGAGCGTGCAGGAAGTGAACCATCTCTTGCGCCAGTACGCGCAGATGCGAAAGATGTTCAAGAGCATGGGCAAGCCGAGCTTCGCGCGCCGGCTGGCGGGCATGAAGATGCCGGGCATGTAGGAGGCGCCGCCGTTCGCGCTTCGCTATCCGTTTTCGCTGAGGTAGCCGAAAAAGAGTGCAGACCTTCGACGCGATAATTTGTCTGTTTCGGTGGCTTTGAAGGGGCACGGCTTCAGCCGTGCCGTGGCAAGCGTGAAGAGTTGGGCTTTAGCCCCTGAGGGAACTCGTACTTCGTCTTAACCCCGAAGTCCCTCAGTGGCTAAGGCCGCCATTAATGTGGAAGGTATGGCACGTCTGAAGCCGTGCCCCTTCGAAAGACAAGATTCTCATGGGCAGTGCAGATTTAAGGCCCGATAGAAGCTGGTAATACTGATCGGGCGCTTCAACCCAGGCCTTCTGGCCGCTAGATTAGAGGTACATTCATTGGCTATTTATCTTCCCGCAACCACAGATGAAGAACATGTCGCGCTCGACGAATTGACGCCGCGCGAGATTGTGCGCGAACTCGACAAGTATGTCGTTGGCCAGAACCAGGCGAAGCGCGCCGTGGCCATTGCCCTGCGCAATCGCATGCGTCGCCAGAAGCTGTCGGCCGAGCTTGCCGAAGAAGTCATCCCGAAGAACATCATCATGATTGGCCCAACCGGCGTCGGCAAAACCGAGATCGCGCGCCGGCTGGCGAAGTTAGCGAATTCGCCTTTCATGAAGGTGGAAGCCTCGAAGTTTACCGAAGTCGGCTATGTGGGCCGCGACGTTGAGTCCATGATCCGCGATCTGGTTGAGATCGCTATCGACATGGTTCGTGAAGAGAAGCTGGAGGACGTAGCCGACAAGGCGGAGCTGAACGCGGAAGAACGTTTGCTTGACCTGCTATTGCCCGCGATGCCGGCTCCGGTACAGAACCGTCCCGCCGCAGCCGACTCACAGCCGATCGGATTCAACATCGGCAGCGAACCGTTACTGGCTGGTGAACCTGGGTCGCGCACTCGTGAAAAATTCCGCCAGCAGTTGCGCGAAGGCAAACTCGACGAGCGCATCGTGGAACTCGATGTCCGTGAAAAGTCGATGCCTGCCTTCGAGATCATCACCAATCAGGGCGTCGAGGAGATGGACGTCAACATGAAAGACATGTTGCCCAACATCTTCGGCCAACGCACTAAGAAGCGGAAAATGAAGGTCAGCGAAGCGTTCGAGTATCTCATCCAGGAAGAAGAGCAGCGCCTGGTGGACATGGACCAGGTCACGCGCATCGCCGTGGAGCGCGTCGAGAACTCGGGCATCATCTTCCTCGACGAAATCGACAAGATCGCCGGGCGCGAGGGTGGCCACGGACCTGATGTCTCTCGCGAAGGTGTGCAACGCGACATTCTGCCCATCGTCGAAGGCACTACAGTAAACACGCGCTACGGCATGGTCCGCACAGACCACATCCTATTCATCGCTGCTGGCGCGTTCCACGTGTCCAAGCCCAGCGATTTGATCCCCGAATTGCAGGGGCGCTTCCCCATCCGCGTGGAGCTGCAATCGCTGACGGTGGAAGACTTCATTAAGATCCTCACTGAGCCGAAGTCGTCGCTCACCAAGCAGTACATCGCGCTGCTCGACACCGAAGGGCTGAAGCTGGAGTTCACCACCGAAGCGCTTCAAGAAGTCGCGAACTTCGCCTTCCGGGTGAACGAAGGGACGGAGAACATTGGTGCGCGGCGGCTGCACACCATCATGGAGCGCGTGCTGGACGAAATCAGCTTCGAGGCTCCGGACATGAAAGAGAAGAACGTGACCATCGACGCCGACTACGTGCGCAAAACCCTCACTGACATCGTGAAGGACCAGGACTTGTCGCGGTACATACTGTAACGGACGTAGTCGGCATGAAGCAGATTGGTTAGGCGCTTCGGCGGGGCCGCACCTAGGTACGAGAGCGTTTCCAGATACGGGTGGTAGACTGCAGGGCGCGATCAGAGAGGCCACCAGTCTGTCGCACCGCGCGGGTTGTCTTGAGAACGCCACGCAATGCTTCGTTGACTGCTTCTTCGCTGGGAAACGCTTCAGCTACGTCCGGCTGGAGCAGGACAACGTTCGATCCTTTTCGATATTCCCGGTAATGCTTACCACGTATTCCGCCGCTCATTGACGCGAAATCATACTCAGGTCGCATATCGTCGCGACTTCGGGGTTCAATCGGCTTCTTCATAGAATTTTCTTTCCTTTCGCGTGGCCGGACGGGCGCTGATGATACGAATCGTCCCCTGATGTTCTGTTTGCGCTACGACCAGCAGGCGTCCCGAAGTCGATGCGCCAGTCGTTAGAAAGCGCTCTTCGGATAGGGAATGATCCTTGTCCGGGAATGTTGTCGCCAACGGATCGCCGAAAACTGTCGTCGCCTCACGAAACCCGACGTCGTGCTTGCGACAGTTGGCCGCATCCTTGCGCGGGTCCCATTCAAATTCCATTCACCGCCAGTATACCTGCGCCGCCCTATTCTGCCGACGGGCAAGGCCGCCAGAAACGCCTCGTGCGGGATGTCGACGCGGCCCGATGCGCTTCATGCGGCGATTGCTCTCCTTGGTCTCGCGGGCGATCACCTTTGCGCCAATCGCGGCCTGGATGACCACTTGAAACATCTGCCGCGGAATCAACTCGCACATTTTGGCGACGACTGCGCCGCCGCGACCATTGGACACTGATAGATTCGTGCCGCTCATTGAGAAACGACCACAACGGCCCAAGCGTCATAAGTATAGTGTGGCGCGATCTTGATGCCAGCCTGCCGGCTGGCTCTATCCGATCTGGGCTACCTCTAAGTTTCTACATCCCGGCCCCGCCCTCGAAGATCTTCGTCATCTGGTAGGGAAATACGCGAAAGATAGCGTAGCTGATGCCGGTATCGGAGTACTGGCGAAAGAGCAGGTCGCCACGGCCATTGGCATCGGCATCAATGGCATCGATGATTTGCATGCGCGGGTAGGCGTCGAGGTGGTTGCGATCGGTGACCACGCTGAAGATCTTTTGCGGCACTCCATTTACGTCGACCCTTGCCACCACAGTGACGAAATAATCGAACTCACCGGCGGCCGCCGTCTTTGATGACGCAACCGGCAGCTTGGCGCTCAGCACCAGCGTGGGCGAGTTACTGTAGTCGAGATCGAAGCCGCGCAAATCGTAGTCGGTGATGGTCGCGGTTTTGGACACCGGCGGCCCGTTGTGCTTGCCGGCATACTTGAGGATCTCGTCCATCGCCATCTTCGCCATCGGCTCGCCCAAGCTTTGCCTTTCGCCAGCTGCCATACCATATAGCAAGGACCGCGTTTCGTAGTTGCCAGCATCGGAGATCGCCGCGTAAGCCTTGGGTGCCGTAGTAGCTCTGGCGCCGGCCCCAGCGCCGGCAGTAGCGTGGCCCGTTGCAACTGGTTTGGATACGTTGCTCACAGTTGCATTTGAGGCAGAGCTGTTGGATGGGTTGGAAGCACTCTCGGCCGGCTTGCCGCGCCGCAGCACCGGACGGTTAGGATCATTTTCATCGGGGGACGCAGACGACACATTCGAGGCCGCAGCTGAGGCCTTCGCTGGCTGGGTGTTGTCGCCGAGGGTTGTGTTGGAATTCGAAGGCGCGGACTTCGGCGCCGACGAAGCGGCTGGCGATGCCTTCAGCGTTGGACGGTCGGAATCATCGTCCGACTTCGGTGGAGCATTACCGCTCGCAGTTGAATTCCCGCCGGCAGCAGAGGTCGAACTCCCGCCCGAAGTGGAGGCTGGTGCGCTCTCCTGCCCACTGCCCTGAGAGGTCGCGTCGCTCGTGCCCGGCCGTCGTAGCACCGGAGGACCTTGGTCGTCGCTGAGCACGTCCGGCGACTTCGACTTTGGCTTGGGCTGCTTCGCGGCTTGCTGGGCAATCCTGGTTTCGAGCGGCGTTTCAGGCTTCCATTGTCCATCCGCTACCCAGTTGCCGTTGACGTCTTTAGGCGTCGTAACCGTAAACCATCCTGCAGGCTCGCCGTAGTTCAATGCTTGATATAGGGTTTCTGGTTCCAGCGCCATCGGCTCAGGATTTGCGCCATACAGGCTGGCATCGTAGAAGTGGTCATTGATCCATAGCGCAATCGGCACCAGGCGAGTGCCGCCGCCAGGCAGAAACTCAACTACGGCGATGGCGCGCGGGCCACCTTTATTCTTCCTGTCTTGCTTTGACGCCGGCTGGCCTTGGTCAGCCGGCTTATGCTCAGTGCGGTCGCGAAGTTGCGCGGTAACGAAAGCCGGCAGCAGCAAAACTGCAAGCAGCACGGTGGTGGCCCATTTGCCGGATTTGCGGTATAGATAGTGCAATATGGAAATCAAAGCGAAAGCTCCCGACTTTACCCTGCCCGACGAAAACGGAAACCCGGTTTCGCTCGATCAGTTCCGCGGCCAAACCGTGGTCATGTTCTTCTACCCCAAAGCCAACACTCCCGGTTGAACTATAGAGGCGTCCGGGTTCCGTGACGCATACAGCAAACTGAAGAAAGCCGGACTCGTGGTGTTGGGCATCTCCGGTGACACGCCGAAGGCACAATTAAAGTTTAAAGAAAAGTACGACCTGCCGTATACCTTGCTGGCCGACGAGAAGAAAGAGGTCGCCAAGCAGTTCGGCGTCCTGAAAGAGAAGAACATGTACGGCCGGAAGGTGATGGGCATCGCGCGGACGACGTTCCTCATCGGCCCCGACGGCAAGATCGTGCACATCTTCGAGAACGTGAAACCAGAAGGGCACGCGGAAGAGGTGCTGGCGGAGGTGAGGAAGAAGGGGTAGAAGTGAGTACGAAGCTCAGACATGGCAATTGCAGTACAATATGGCACATTCGTCACGGGAGGAGGCAATTTTGGCAACCTCGTCATCGCTTCCCTTTGGGTATGAGGTGGAACTGTCGGGTGATACCACGCTGGTGAAGTGTCATGGCCGAATCGTCAGCGACACGGCGGGCGATTTAAAGCAGCTGATTAAGCCGATGATACCCAAATGCCGTCGAATCGTGCTCGATCTCAGCGATGTCAGCTTTGTGGACAGTTCCGGCCTCGGCACGCTGGTCGGGCTGAAGGTGTCGGCAGCCTCGGCAGCCTATTGTAGTCTGGAGTTCATCAACTTCTCGCCGCTGGTCAAGGAGCTCCTGCGCACCACCAAGTTGAGTCAGTTGATGGGATCAAGCTGAAGCCGGCGCGCGGTTCGTGCCGGGAGAAACCGATATAGCATCCACTTCTTGCCCTGTAACCTAAGCGAAGGTGGTTTGGCGTGAGCATCCGCCACTATAGCGATTCCACAGTGGCTGGATCTGCTTTTCTGAGTTTTTCAGCAAACTGTTTAGCCGCTGAGGGGGTTACCTCAGGGCCTAAAGGCCGCGTTGTTGATAGCGCGGGTCGACGCGGCTGAGGCCGCACCCCTTCAAGGGCGTTTCAGCAAACCAGAAATTGCTCTAGACGTTCTACAGCCAATCCCATGCCGAAAAATCTGTCAAAAAAGAGCTTTACCTTGGAGCGACGCCGGTATAAACTCGCCCACCATTAATGCAGTCGGGACCGTATCAGAATCCTCCTGAAATGGTGTCGCCATGTTTGCTCCACTGGTCGCAAAGACCCAGACGAAGGAATCCGCAAGTTCGAGCAACAAACAGACTGACAAGCGCCCGACACAACAATTTGCCGGCAGCACGGCCGAGCAGATCCTCTTCTTGCAGCGGACCATTGGCAACCGGGCAACGCAGCGGCTCCTGTCGCGACGCGCGGCCCGTGACCACGCAGGCCCATCTCAAGCGAAATCGTCGCTGACCCTACGCCCTCTGCCCGGCGTTTTGCAGGCGAAGCTGGAAGTGGGGGCAGTGAACGATCCGCTCGAGCGTGAGGCCGACCGTGTTGCTGAACACGTAATGCGCATGCCGGATCCGAGGACTCCTTCAGGCCCCGCAGTGTCTGCTGGCGCTCCCGGAGTGCAGCGTAAGTGTTCCTGTGGTGGAAGCTGCGACAAATGCAAAGCGGAACAACCCGACGAGGAACGAGGCAAGGTGCAGCGCAAGCCAACTGGCCCGCACATATCGGCGGTTGGCTCATCGCCCGCCAGTTCAGGAATGACCGCTCCGCCCATCGTGCATGAGGTTCTGCGCTCCCCCGGCCAGCCGCTGGATCCGGGCACTCGCGCCTTAATGGAGCCGCGCTTCGGCCACGATTTTTCCAGAGTACGGGTGCATTTCGACGCGGCTGCCCAGCAATCGGCACACGACGTGAACGCCAATGCCTACACCGTGCAGAACAACATAGTGTTCGGGGCCGGCCGGTTCGCGCCCGGAACCCGCCAGGGAAGGCATCTGATCGCCCGATGAACTCGCTCATGTAGTGCAGCAGAACGGAGCGATGGCAGCTATCCAGCGGGATCCACACGATCATGCGCCAGAAGTGCCAATCGGCCCTCCAAGCGTTCCCGCTGATCGGGCCGCGTACCAGCGCTATCTCGAAACCTTGCGTGAGACTATGGCCAAGCCCAAGGTCGAAGACCCAGAGCTTGCTGAAATTATCGAAAAGCTGTACCGGGACCATCCTGAGATTGGAAGTGGAAGCACAGCGGCTGCCATTCGCCATGAACTGGAAACGGGGTTGGCCACCAAGGGCACTCGCCACCTGCAAGCAGGGCACGAACGAATGAATATGCTGAAGGATTGGCTCAACAAGCAGAAGGATCTTCAGAAGCTTGAGGCCGAAATGCAAGCCGGAAGAATGGCGAGGCGCCCGCTTTCCGGTAAGCTGGCCCCGGCCCGCGACGTGGCCACCGCTGAGCACCTCTTCCAGGACTTGCAGCAGGCGGTGCACTCCGGCTACTACGCAGACTTCACGATCGACTTCCCCCCGCCGACCGGCGGGCCGGCTGGAGGCGTAGATCCAGCTCCGGCAACGGACCCCGCGGCGGCAAAGAACGCAGCAAAGAAGGCCCCGGCAAAGGCTCCGGTAAAGGCAACAGACCCAGACCCAGCAACCGCCCCGGCAAAGGCAGCAGATCCAGCATCCGCCCCAGCAAAGGTCCCGGCCAAGCCTGCCGGGACCACGTCAACTGTTGAAGTCTCTCCAGCAGTGACGCAGGAGATTGGCGAGGTTGCCGAGGCTTCCATCTTCAGGGCTGCGGGCCGGTTCCTGGCCAAGGAAGCTCCCGGATTGGTACTGCAGTTGGCGGCCATGCTGCTCTTCCCGCCCAAGGTGAATATTCACAACGACAAGGCCGGGGAGCTCAGCCGAAGAACTCGAGCCCGCAGCCCATGCCGCCTTGGAAAAGCAAAAGGCATTCTTTGAAAAGTTGTTGAGCGAAGACTGGTCGCAATCGATCTATGCCAACGTGACGGCTAAGCTTTCCTACGATGTCGGCGCGTCGTCCTCGGGTGACCTTGATCTCTACCTCGTGGACGTCACCTTTGTTGATATGAAGATCAACCATGAGGATGACAGCGGGACCGACCCCACGTTCGATGTAAGTACAAGGCCCATCACAAGGCAGGCCACGCAATCGGTGCTTCTCTTCGAGCCGGAGTCTGTCACTAGGGACAGAGAGTGGGCCCAGGCACAGCAGAAATACCAAGAATGCGTGCATCAGTACGGTACGGGCCGCGTCCCGCGGGCGGCAGGAGTGGAAGACCAGCCAAACCCTGAAGAGGGGCCCTGCATACCGCCTCGCATGAAGCCCATGGAAGGGCCTTAGGCCTCACAAGAAATTGCCGTCAGCGCTTGCCTTCGGTCGATTAGAAAAGCGGGTGGCCCGCCCTTTCCGCCCTGACGGCCTCGTCCAACCTTGGGTGCCCCCACCCTTCTCGCCCGACTTTGCGAGAGGGTGGGCGCAGGTTGGCGGGTAACCCAAGTCTCGCGGTTTTCGAGACCTGGCACTGTCAAGGCCCAAGCGAGTGGTGCACATCGCACATTGCGGCGATTGCAGTTGCAGCTCAGAACTTTTAGGGTGACTTCATGACTGAAGCGTCGCCGTTCCGATACTACATCTACATCTCCCAGGGAAAAGTTGATCGCCTCTACGAGCAAATTGCCGAGAAAAAGAAGAAAAAGATTTCATACGAATTTGGAGTTGACAAGATCATCAAATTCGGCAGAAAGGAAGAGGTCGAGGAGAACGAACCTACCTTGAGCGGCAAGCTTGACCGTATTCTGTCGCTGCTGAACGAAGTGGGTGATGTCGGTGCGGTTGACGATGCTCGCACCTATCTATCCGGAACCATGCAGATGTTCTGGAAGATTGATGCAAAGTTGGGATTTGTCGAGTTCTATGGCAAGACTTCTAAAACAATTGTTGTGCTTGCGGGTTCGGCGAGGAATGTAATTGGCTATGAAGGCGTCCCACTTCAATTGGGAGGGTCTGCAATGCCAGGCATCCAAGCCTACTTTAATGCAGGTGCTCCAAGCAGTTCTGTTGGCCACCTCGTGAGCCGCGTCATGCAATACAAGCAGGAAGCTTCAGAGGGACTGCCGCAGCATCTTGAGTTTGCTGCAAGGAAGCTGTTTGAATGTCCCCCATCGCAGCTTTCCGAGAAGAGACAAGTCGCAATTGCTACGCCACTCTATGTGTCGCTAGCCGACGGCCGACGGCAGTGAGGTTGCGGATGCGACACAGCGCTTCCCACCTCGGCTCAAGCATGGCGCAACAGAGGAAAGGGGGCGAGTATGCCGTGGGAAGCGGTTCTGGGCGGAGCCACCGGTGGCGCGGCGATCGCTATCGTGGTGGCTGTTTTCTTCCTCAAGTCCGTGGCTGACAAGGTAGCGCTAGCCGCAGAACGACGCTTTGAAAGCGCTTTGGCGAGAACCGAAGAGCTGCACCGCGCCTTGCTCGCCACGGCAACCACCATCGATTCCGATCTGCGCGCCCATCGAATCGAAGTGTATTCGGAGCTGTGGAAGAAGACCGGCCTTCTGCCGCAATGGCCGCGAAATCAGCAGTTGACCTATGCGCAGTTGCGGCAATTCACCACCGATCTGCGTGACTGGTACTTCGACCGCGGCGGAATGTATCTCTCGCGCCGCGCGCGGGAAGCGTACGGAAAAGTGCAGGAAGCGCTCGGCTCCGTCCTGGCGGGGAGCAAGGGACGGCGCGGTCGGTGATCCCGATTATGATTCCGTGAGAACGCAATGTAGCAAGCTACGCAGCGAACTCACAAATGATCTTCTGTCCCGCCGGGAAGCACCCGACCTCCCACTCGTCGCACGGGCATAGGGAGCCGGGTGAAACGCTCCTTCCGGCTCGTGACTCTGGCGCGCGACGAATGTTTAGGCTTGTCATTCTGAGTGAGCTGGCTGCCTTTACCGACGAATTAAATAACGTCTATCCCGGTCGAAATCTCGCGGGTAATCGTACAAGATAGTGTCGTCCTTGGAGGGAACTCGGATCTGTTTTCCGCTCTAACCAGCACCCCACCTAAGACTCCGTGCTGGGCTAGACTGTTCCGCGCGTACGGCGGTGAATTTTCTTCAACCAGACGCCACCGGCAGTTATAACGCTTGGTTCGTACACATCCCCCGCTTCGGGCCGCTCTGCGTACCTTCCTACGACTATCCACTATCCAACATTCCCTAGGTCCGCCTTAATGCATCTTGACGTACTCATAGTCGACGGGGTTGTTGTTGATGCCGCGATCCGGAGGCGCAATCCACGCCGCCATCTTGCCTTGTTCGTGTACTCCATGCATCAGGCTCATGATGTATGCCCGGTCGCTCTCGCTCGGCAGCCAATTGCCGATCTGGGTGTTGAACTGCTCCTGCCCGATCGGCTGCCCAGTTAGGTCGGTGGGAACTCCAGCCCAGCTTCCGATGTTGCGCCGGAAGCGCGTGCTGGGCAGCGACAAGCGGAACGAATATCCGGCCTTTTCGATTAGCCGGTTCCAGCGCTTCACGCCCAGTTCGCAGTCGCGCACGTAAGACCCGCGCGTGACTTCGTTCATGGCGTTGCGCATCGGAATCTGCTCGGTCTTCGTGCTACCGTTTCCGTCCGGCAGCTCCAGCGCGAAGGTCTGCTCGGCGGCGACGTGATCTTCATATTGCGCCTCGTCCGGCCGGCCCTTCAGGCCGTTGGCGAAATAAGAAGCAGCATTCGAGGAAGTCTCCGAACCAAACAAGTCAAGCGACGAACTGAACCAGAAGTTCAGATACTTCTGCACGGTGGGCAAATCGATGGCGCCGGCGTTGCGGACTGCCAGCGGATCCTCCGTGCCCAACTCCTTCATTACTTCCAGCGTGCGTCTCACTACGCGGTTGATACCAGTATCGCCTACGAACATGTGGTGCGCTTCTTCGGTCAGCATGAACGAGCAGGTGCGGGCCAGCGGATCGAAGCTCGACTCGGCCAGCGACTTCAACTGGAACTTGCCATCGCGATCGGTAAAGTAGGTGAACATGAAGAAACTGAGCCAATCGCTGATGGGCTCATTGAAGGTGCCGAGGATGCGCGGCTTGTTCGCGTCTCCGGAGTGGCGTTCCAGCAACTCTTCCGCTTCTTCGCGGCCGTCGCGCCCGAAGTAAGCGTGCAGTAGGTAAACCATCGCCCACAGATGACGGCCCTCTTCCACGTTTACCTGGAACAGATTGCGCAGGTCATAAAGCGAGGGAGCGGTGTGTCCGAGCATGCGCTGTTGCTCCACCGATGCCGGCTCGGTGTCGCCCTGGGTGACGATCAGTCGGCGCAGTATGGCGCGAAATTCGCCCGGAATCTGCTGCCAGACGTCCTGACCGTAGTTGTCGCCAAAACCAATCTTGCGCTCGGGATCGCGGTCGGCAAGGAAGATTCCCCAACGGTAATCCGGCATCTGCACGAATCCATAGGTTGCCCAACCCTTCGCGTCCACGGAGGTTGCGGTGCGAAGATAAACGTCGGCCACCTGGAAATCGCGCGGACCGAGATCCTGCCACCACTTCAGGAATTCCGGCTGCCAATGTTCCAGCGCACGCTGCAAGGTACGGTTGGAGCCCAGATCCACGTTGTTAGGAATGCGGTCTTGATAGTTAATTGCCATTACACTCTCTCCCAAGTGAACCTTGCCTTCGATCCTGTGCCAAACAGCTTGAGCGCACCATGCTCTCCCGTCGAGTTCGGCCGGATGAATACCCAGTTCTGCCACGCCGAGAGGCGAGCAAAAACCTTCGTATCCATGCTTTCGGCACCCGGAAAGCGAAGGTTTGCTTCCATGCCGGTAAGCGCGTCCGGCGAGAGCGCCGACGCGCTCTTCGATGGCAATTCGAATTTCGTCTTCCCAATCGAGATCGTCCGGCGCCACCGTGATGAGGCCAAGTTGAAGAGCCTCTTTAGGTCCAAGCAGTTTTCCTTTGGATTCCATCGCTCCGGCCATGCATCGTGCATTGCCGCTGAATCGGGTTTCGAGACGGCTGCGATCGTTGACGGCAGGCAGCAAACCAAAATTCATTTCGTCCCATGCAATTTTCGGCGAGTCGCCTTCTTCTTCCGGAAGTGCCAGCATGTAGCTGCGATCGGCTGCCAGCGCCAGTTCAAAGAGCAGGCCCGCGAAACACGATCCCAGCTCGATGATGGCGTACATGCTGCGCGAAGAAACATCCAACCGCGCCAGGGTCCGGCGCAACATGCCGATGGTTTCGCGTACCAGCCAATCGTTGCGATGCTCCAGCATTACTGCGTCGGAAGCGAGCACCGCTTCAGCACTGCCGGATGTTTTGAGCAGCAGGAGTCCCAGCTCCAATTCGTTGACTCGCAGCATGAGGATTGCATCGTCGAGCTCGCGCGCCATGGCCAGTGGCCACCACTGGTCGCCTTCAGCGTGAATCGCATCCGGCTCGACAGGCTGCAGTCCTTCGGGTGCGCGCACGGTCAGTGTCGCCGTTCGCGCCGAGCGATCGAACGTGACGTCAACATGTTTATAGTGATAGCCGTTGTCGTCAACCGCGCGCTGTAGCGGAGTCAGTTTAATGCCCTTTGCATTCGCGGGACGCGTTGAGTCAGCTGCTAAGGCTGAGGCTCGAGCCCGCATCAGTTCCTGGAATTTTCCGGGGACCGCAATGTCATCCACCAGGCCCCACTCTTTCGCTCGCTCCCCCTTGACGCCGTCAGGGTTGGTGCAGAACATGTCGGCAAGATCGCGACGCACCTTGCGCTTGTCGACAACGCGTGTCAGCCCACCGGTGCCGGGCAGTACACCCAGCAGCGGGACTTCGGGTAAGCTCACGGCGCTGGAACGATCATCGACCAGAAGGATTTCGTCGCAGGCGAGGGCAAGCTCGTAGCCGCCGCCGGCGGTAGTGCCGTTGAGCGCGGCAAGAAATTTCAATCCATCGTGACGGCTGGAGTCTTCCATGCCATTGCGCGTCTCATTGGTGAACTTGCAGAAGTTGACCTTCCAGGCGTGCGACGACGTTCCCAGCATGTAAATGTTGGCGCCGGCGCAGAACATGCGCTCGCGCGCGCTGGTCAGCACAACGCACGCCACCTCGGGGTGCTCGAAGCGGATGCATTGCAGTATGTCGTGCAGCTCAATGTCAACGCCGAGGTCGTAGGAGTTGAGCTTGAGCTTGTAGCCCGGCTTCAGGCCGCAATCCTCATTGACGTCCATGGCCAGCGTCGCCACGCGGCCATCGATTGAGAGTCGCCAATGGCGATGCTCTCCTGGAGCCACGTCAAACGTGACCAATTCCTTCTCATTTACGGTTGGCATGTCAGGTCGAACTCTCCTCAAGCAGCGCCAGTTTGGCGCATGCGATCCCCACGTATAGATGCATTATAGTGCATTTCTGTCGGAAAGGTGGAGGAAATATGATGCAGGTTCGGGGTTTGAGGTGTCGCTCGCCGATGGGTACGCTTCGTGTTGTGGCAAGTGATCGGGCTTCTCATCGCAGTCAGTGTAGTTCTCGGCGACCGTCTGCATTTTGCCCTTGATTAATTTTCGGGAATATTCAACAAAGCCACACTCCGGACGGGGTCCTCTAATTAATCCGCTTTCCGACACCGGAACCAATTTCGCTCCTTCCCAGCGAAACGTTGAATCGATATGTTCGCCTCCGAAATATTCAGCATGGCTCGTAACCGTCTTTGTGTCGGGATGAGGGACGGGATCGGCGAGGAAAAGCTGCGGCTCGTAGCGAAATCGGCCGGAAGCCATCCCACAAATAAACGCAGAACAACTTCTTGCCGAGGTGATCGTTCACGTACTGCAAGATCTTAACGTCCTCGTACCCAGTCAAAATTGAAATCGGAATGCTCGACCAGCGCGAGCTGCTCATCGCCTTCGAATAGTTGCAGCGAAAGGCTTTTGCTGCAGGCTGGGAGTGTCTGAAAGGGTGTCGCACTGGAAGGCTGGAAAACCTGAACCCCCGTTACCGCACTAGACTCATCCATCTGCACAAGGAAGGTGAGGGGTGGGGCGCCATCATGGATGGAGAAAGAATAGTGAGTGTGCGCGAACTTAGGATCGAGTGGTTTCTTCAACTGGGAATGAGCAGTCGTCGAAGACAGTATTAATGCGAACGACAAAACCCATTGGCTCACGGGTCGCATGCTAACTCTCGTTGACCACTCTTTCCAGCGCCTTCTCGCTTTTTTCTACCGAGCACCCGCCAGTGTCGATGGTAGCGTCCGCCTTGCGGTAAAGCGGTTCGCGCACATCAAGAATGCGCTGCAAGTCCGACATCGCTTCGCGATTATCCGCCATCGGGCGCATATCGCCCTGCGCAATGACGCGCTGCATGTGTTCTTCCGGCGTGGCCCGCAACCACACCGTGAAGCACATGGTAAGCAGCCGCTCAAACGTCGCAGGCTCAGAAACAAGGCTGCCACCGGTGGCCAGCACGAACCGCGGATAGCGTTCGATGACCTGGTCCAGAACGCGGCGCTCCAGTCGACGAAAGCCACTCTGCCCGTAAAATCGAAAATCACGCTCAGGCTGACGCCGCTCTCCTGTTCGATCAGGCGATCGAGTTCGAGGAACGGCACTTCCAATCGATCAGCAAGCATGGCTCCCAAGGTAGACTTGCCGGCGCCGCGCAGTCCGATCAGCGCGATACGACCGCGCCTTGCGCCCAGGTCAACGCCGCCGAAATGTTCCACCAGGAGGCGGCGAGCTTCCACCAATTCCGTCGCCGGCAATCGCCGCAAGAACTCCGTAGTGTGCACCAAGTCCACCGGAGGCTCGGGCCCGTCCAGGACAAGTGCCTGCAGAGGAGTGTCGAGCGCCTGCGCAATCTGTCGCAGCAACAAGATCGAAACATTACCTTGTCCAGTCTCCAGCTGCGCCAAGTAACGCTCGGAGACTCCCGAATCGTGGGCGAGGATCTTGCGCGTCATACCGCGTCGGGCTCGTGTCTCGCGTACCCGTTCCCCCAGCAGCCGGAGGTAGTCGGCTTCAAGGCTGTCTCCCGTGCTGACAGGAATCGACGGAGCAGAGCCGTCCGCCGAATCGGCCTCCTCTACATGCATTATGTCGCGCTTTCGGCTCACTGTGGATGCATTATACTTCCGCCGCGGCACGTATAATAGTCCTAGGGGTGAGGAACGCAAGCATGGGACTCGACATCACGATCCTGGTCGGAACCATGACCGGCACGGCCGAAATGGTGGCGCAGGAGGTGCAACAAGCGCTGGAGACGGCTGGTCATCAGGTGACGATCCGCGTCATGGATGGTCTTGACGCTAGCGCCTTTCAGAGCGGCGGCACCTTCCTCATCTGCACTTCCACCTACGGACAGGGTGACGTCCCCGACAATGCACAGGCACTTTTCAACAGTCTGGAGACGGAGAAGCCTGACCTCACCGGCGTGACTTACGGGGTGATCGCGCTTGGCGATCGCACTTACAAAGATACTTATTGTTTTGGCGGAATTCGCTTTGACAAGCTGCTGACTCAACTCGGTGCCAAGCGCGCCGGCGAAATTCTGACGCACGATGCGAGTTCGGGCACGTTGCCGGAAGAGGTAGCGGCGCAATGGGCCGTGCCTTGGGTCGAGCAACATCTGGCATCATCATCGGAGAAGAGATAAATCGTGGCTACTACACTGGAAAATCGAATTGCCTCGGATACTAAGGTGCTGCAGAGCTACCTCGGCGGAAAATGGCAGGCTGGCGCGGGGGACGGCACGCCGCTGGTGAATCCGTGCGACGGTACGGTTCTCGCCTCGGCGAGTTCGAAGGATCTCGATCTGAAAGCCGCGCTCGGCTACTCACGCAATGTGGGAGGTCCCGAGTTGCGCAAGCTCACCTATGCGCAGCGTGCCGAGGTTCTGGGAAAAATTGCCGATCTGCTGGGGACTCGTCGCGACGAGTGGTACGAGATTGCGCGCAAGAACTCCGGGAAATACCAAGGCCGATGCCGCCGTTGACGTGGACGGCTCCATCGGTACGCTGAAATATTTCGCCAAGATTGGCGCGAAACTTGGAGAGGCGCACCTTCTCCGTGATGGCTCGCCGATGCGCCTGGCGCGTGACCAGAATTTTCAAGGGCTGCATGTGGGAGTTCCGCTGGACGGAGTGGCCGTCCATATCAATGCCTTCAACTTCCCGGCGTGGGGTCTGTGGGAGAAGGTGGCGGTCAGCCTGCTGGCAGGGGTTCCCGTTGTTAGCAAACCCGCAACCTCAACAGCGTGGCTTGCGCAGGAGATGGTACACGCTGTGATCGATGCCGGGATTCTTCCGCCCGGATCGCTGTCCATACTGTGCGGCTCGCCAAATGACCTGCTCGATCACCTCCGGCTGGGTGATGCCGTCGCCTTTACCGGATCAGCGGACACGGGTGAGGGCATCCGTCAGCATCCGCGCATTCGCGAGCAGGGCGTTCGCTTGAATATCGAAGCCGACAGTTTGAATGCTGCCTTGCTGGGCACCGACGCCGCGCCCGGCTCGCCATCGTTCGACTTCTTCGTGCGTGAAGTCGTGCGCGAGATGACCTTGAAGACCGGTCAAAAGTGTACGGCCATTCGGCGTGTGTTGGTTCCAGCCGAACACACAGCGGCCACCGCAGATGCCATCGCGGCGGCATTGGCGAAGATCGTTGTGGGCGATCCTTCCAATCCATCGGTAAACATGGGACCGGTCGTGAACATGGCACAGCGCAAGTCTGTGGAAGAAGGAATTCGCAAGTTGAGCGCCCAGGCGAAGATTGTCTATTCGCCTGAGCCCTTCGGGCCGGTCGATGCGGACACTGCCAAGGGAGCGTTTGTTCCCCCCACGTTGTTGAAGCTCAACGACGGCGGCGGAGAGATGATCCACGAACTGGAAATCTTCGGGCCAGTGGCTACGGTCGTTCCCTATCGCGACAAAGCAGATGCTTTCGCGGTTGCGCAGCGCGGAGGCGGTTCTCTGGCCGCGTCGGTATTTAGCGCTGACAACGCGTTTCTCACGGAGGCAGCCGTTGCGTTGGGCACGACCCATGGTCGCCTGCTGCTGGTCGATCCGGCGATCGGCGACAGTCACACCGGACACGGCATCGTGCTGCCGTCTCTCATGCACGGCGGACCTGGACGCGCCGGGGGTGGCGAAGAACTCGGCGGCCTGCATGGGCTATGGTTCTATCACCAGCGGGTTGCTATGCAAGGGTCTACGACAACGCTGTCAGCTCTCACGGCACAGGCGGCGGACCCGTCGATGGAATAGGGAATAGCCTTTGCAAATGTCTCAACAACGTGGCGAAGTTCTGGTCGATGGCAAGCGCCTTGAGACGTTGTGGATCGAGCCGGCCGACAATGCCGGCGCGACCATAGTTATGCTGCATGAAGGTCTAGGCTCGGTGGGGTTGTGGAAAGACTTTCCGCAACGTCTCGCGTCGCGTACGGGCTGCGGCATACTTGCGTATTCGCGCTACGGACATGGGGATTCCGATAAGCTGCTGGAAAAGCGCCCGGTGCAATTCATGCATCATGAAGGCGAAGTGGTCCTGCCGGAGTTGCTCGACAAACTTGGCATCGCAAAGCCGGTTCTGCTGGGCCATAGTGACGGCGGCTCGATATCGCTTATCTTCGCGGGAAAATATCCCGAGCGGCCACGCGCGTTGATTCTGGAAGCGCCGCATGTTTTTGTTGAGGACCTGAGCGTCGCGAGCATCGCAGATGCCAAAGTTGCTTATCTGACAACCGACCTGCCGCGCAAACTTGGGCGATATCATCAGCACGTGGATGCGACTTTCTGGGGCTGGAACGACATTTGGCTTGATCCCGAATTTCGGTCGTGGAACATCGAAGAGTATTTGCCGGCGGTACGCTGCCCAATTCTGTGCATTCAAGGCGAAGAGGATGAATACGGAACCATCGCCCAAGTAAAGGCGATCCAGGCGCGCGTGCCCACGACCAAGATCGTGATGCTGCCCAATTGCAAGCATTCACCGCATCGCGACCAGACAGAAGCGACGCTGGAGAGCATGGCAGACTTTCTGGCAGAGGTGATCGAAGGCGGGGCCAGGATCGAAGGGATAAGGGCCGTCGCTGCGGAACAAGCAGAGTCGTAAGCTAAAAGCTAAAAGCTGAAAGCTAAAAGCTAAAAGCGAAGAGCTAAGAGCTAAGAGCGCAAAGCGAAAGGGGTCTCTTCCGAAAGGCGAAAGACATGGCTGACTGGGTCCACACTTTCAAAGGCGCTATCCTGGCGTCGGAATACGATTTCGCGAGTCACATGAACTCGCACATGTATGTCTCGCGCTTCGATCAGGCTACATGGTTCCTGCTGCATGCCGTCGGAATGACGCCGGCTTCGATGAAACAACAGAATCTGCGAGTGGCAATCGTCCGGCAGAACTATCAATTTCTGGAAGAGTTGCGGGGCGGAGAACTAGTCGAAATCAAGAGCGGCTTCCTGGCTGTCGGCGAAAAATACTTCCGTTTTATCCATCAGATGTACAACGACGAGACAGGCAAGATGGTGGCGACCTGCGATAGCGTCGCTGTGCAAGCCAGTCTGGAGACAGGCAAGAGCGTTCCTATGACCGCGGACCTGCAGGAGAAGGCAAAGCGGCATCTTGTGACAGCGAACGTGCCATTGGAAGGTGAGATCGGGTAATCTGATCCGCGCCGAAAAGACAGATCCCTCGCGGACTAACGCCCGCTCGTGATGACAAGACAATAAGAAACAGGAACAAGGGCCCTGAGGTACCCCCGCAGCGGCTAAAGCCGGTCACTTCCCGCTATCTTTTCGGCACGACTGAAGGCGTGCCCTTTCAAAGCGGATACTGCCACTGTGAAGCCGCTCTATCCCAAATCCCCCTGGCCGGTGGCCATCACCACCGAGGCCCATTCCTCATTCGTAAGCCGCTTGCGCTGTGTTGTCGCCATCGGAATGGGGACGTGGATGAACACTCCATGTTGCAGGCCGACGATCATGTCAGTCTTGCCGGCCATGGCGGCGTGAACCGCATGGCGCGCGAAGGAATCGCAGAGGACCGAATCGACGGTGGAGGCTGGAACGCTGCGAATGTAGTAACTCGGATCCAGGTAGCGAATCACTACCGGCAGTCGCTGGGCGGCAAAGTGCTCCTGAATCTTGTTCCGCAGGAAAAGCCCGATGTCCCGATGCAGCAAATTCCCTGAGGCATCACGCTCTTCAGAGACTGGCATCAGGTGTTGCCCCGCTCCCTCGGCGACGACGATGACCGCGTGACGCCTTTCCAGCAGCCGGCGATGTAGCACAGCTAGCAATCCACATTCGCCCTCAAGCTGGAACGGAGCCTCAGGCACGAGGGTAAAATTCACTTCCTGGCTGGCCAAGGTGGCGCCTGCGGCAATAAAACCGGAGTCGCGGCCCATGACTTTTACGATGCTGATTCCATTCAGAACACAACGCGCTTCCACGTGGGCTGAATCGATAATTTCCTTGGCCTTCTCAATGGCGGTGAAGTATCCAAACGAACGATTCACATACTGCACATCGTCGTCGATGGTCTTGGGGATTCCGATCACGGAAATTTTGAGCTTGCGGCGTTCAATCTCCGCCACCACGCCATGGGCTGCGCGTTGGGTCCCATCGCCACCAACCGTGAACAGGATGTTGATGCCACGTTGCTCCAGAAAATCAACAATGATGTCGGCGCTGACCGGCCCGCGTGACGTGCCCAGCAAAGTACCGCCGAGCTGATGAATATTGTTCACCATCTCCGAATTCAGCCAGATGGGCGGACTGGCGGCTTCGGCAGAGAATCCAGAGAAGCCGTAGCGAATTCCCAGCACTGCGGGTATTCCATAGTGATAATGCAGCTGAACGTAAACCGACCGGATGACATTGTTCAGGCCGGGACACAGACCGCCGCAGGTTACGATGGCTATCTTTGACTTGGCAGGTTCGAAATAGAGCTTCTCGCGC
The DNA here is from genome assembly GCA_963755865.1 of uncultured Acidobacteriaceae bacterium. GTDB lineage: Bacteria > Acidobacteriota > Terriglobia > Terriglobales > Acidobacteriaceae > Bog-257. Next base: position 465,594 of record CAVWLY010000030.1, read on the forward strand.
GGTCCGGCTCTCTCGAACAGCTGTACCGAATCTTCCCGGGCCGAGCCCTCCTCGAAGGGATCACGATAGTACATTTCGTCGTGAACAAAGGTGCTTTCAACGGACCCCTGAGCGCTGAGCCGCAGCGGCGACCGAACTGTGCGCGGACCAAGGTTGGCAATTTCGATCTTTTGAATCATGTGATTGTCCGGCGGGAAAACTGAGATCTCTGCAGCCGGTCAGCGAGGGCAAGATCAGACTCTACGATAAACGAATCGCCCGCCTTGTGACAGTGACCCACACATAGTCCAGCGAGCATTTGGGTTGCCTTCAGTTCAAACTTCACCGCGGCGCCTATTCGGAATCGGTCTCGCCCTCCTCCTGCCAAACCTCCTTCAACATCTGGTTGACTCGGGGCCGGGCCAGCGCTGAGGCGGCGCTCAGAACGACGGTCACCCACCCGACGCCGATCACCACTTCGACACAAGCGAGGGTTCGAGTGACCGCATCCGCCGGAATGACGTCTCCGTATCCCAGCGTGGCCATGGTGACCACGGAGAAGTACACAAACTCACCAAAGCTGGGAGGAACCGCCGATATCAGGTTGATGCCTTGGAAAGCCGCGGCGCGATTGTGCTGCCAGGCGGCGGCATAGAAACAAGCGAAGATGAAGATGATAGCGGCGTATCCCAGGAGGAAAGCGAGCAGCGCCTCCCACATCTGTTGCAAGATGCGGAAGACGCCCACCAGCACGCGCAGTCGTGGCTTCAGCCACTCTCCCAGGAACCACGCAAGGTTGGTGGAGATCAGGATGGCCATCAGGATGATGAGCACCGATTTTGGAACCGGATGGACTTCGATCGCCGCTATCAAGGTGCTGCCCACCGCAGCCAGTATGGAAAAGTACATTCGCTCGGACGCGTAGAAGTAGTGGGTCAGCTCTCGCAGGGCGTGATAGTGCAAGGGAACTGATTTTACGTGGCTAGCCGGCAGGCGAGCGAGAATTGCTTTGCTGACCCAGTTAAAGATGCCCTTGCCGGTGAAGCGAAATCCGCCGTAAAGTCCACCTGCGAAACCGATGGCGCCACATACCGCCATCATTTTTTGCAGATAGTCGAGGGTGTTCTGCCGGGGGATTAGTGACGTGATTTCGGGAGCGATGGAAGCTCGCATCATGCTGCCAAGCATGCCGGTGGCCAGTGCCACTACCACGATGAATCGAGGCGCGAAGCCGACGCAGGCGAAGGCAAGAACCAGGCCGGAGATGGCGTAGATCGCCCCTGCCCGCAGTGATTCCATGCCCCCGATCCCGTAGCCATAAGCGGCGATGGTCACGGTGGCAATACCGTAGAGAATCGCGATTGCCACCGCATTGGATTTTGTCTTGGATTCCACGAGTCAGTCCAGTGAGTGCGTGCGCCGAGTTTGCACCGGAACCGGCGTTCAGCGCAAGTCGAAACTCACCATCCTGCCCACTTCGAGGAACCGCCAAGGTTGGCGGTGTTCAACAACGTGGTCAGCTTGTAAGATGTTGCGAAGGTGATCCCATGAGCCTCGAGTCTCCAGAACAACATTCCATGCCAACCCCAAGCCCCGACGCAGCCGAGCATGTCGCCGAAGCCCACCGCATTCTGAGCGGATTACGACAGCAACTCGACAAACATCCCGACCTGGATGAAGCCATTGGCAAGTTGGAGATGGCGCTCAGTATTTTGACCACCAAAACCGGTGGGATGCTGTAGCTTCCAGTTGAGCGGCGGTCTTTTCAATACTTAATTCGAAACGGTGAGGGATCGAATGAAGTCGCCGACCTCGGGACGCGCCGCGATTCGCAGGCCCGTGCCTGCGAAGGCCGTGCCGAAGAAGTTGCAGTAGCCCATCTCTGATGTCTACGGCACAAACACTTCTGCGCTAGCAACGAAGTGGCGGCAGCCCCACATAATTCAAAACATTTCATGAACTCGTGCTATAGTCTGCAACCCTGTGAAGAATGTGTCGCATCCCCCCAGAGTGACGTGGACGGAGGTAAATAGGTGACGAAACGCATTGGCGTGAGCGTTTTGCTTTTTTCCCTGCTTCAGCTGGGGAACGCGGCGAATAGCCCCGAGCCCATGGACGGCTACTCGCCAGCCCATGCGGCGGTCGAGCGCGATTGGGAAATGAAGTTCCGCAACCTGCCCAATCCTGACGCGATGCGCGACTCAATGCAGCACTTGAGCGCCAGGCCTCACAATGTCGGTTCCCCCTACGACAAGGAAAATGCAGAGTGGATCCTAGCGAAGTTTCAGCAGTACGGATTCGACGCTCACATTGAGACCTTCGACGTGCTATTTCCGACTCCGAAAGAACGCCATGTAGAGCTGGTATCGCCCACGCACTTTGTCGCCAAACTGCAGGAGCCGCCGCTCAGCATCGATCCAACGTCACAGCAAACTTCTGAGCAGCTGCCCACCTACAACGCCTACTCCATCGATGGAGACGTCACAGCCCCGCTTGTGTATGTGAACTACGGTATGCGCGATGACTATGAGCAACTGGAACGGCTGGGTGTTTCGGTGAAGGGTGCGATCGTAATCGCGCGCTACGGTGGTGGCTGGCGAGGCATCAAGCCCAAAGTCGCGGCCGAGCATGGTGCCGTCGGATGCATCATCTACTCCGATCCTCGAGACGATGGCTACTTCGAAGGGCAGAATTATCCGGCTGGACCTTACCGTCCCGAAGAGGGAGTACAGCGCGGCAGCGTGATGGATACACAGTATCCCGGCGATCCCTTGACGCCTGGAGTGGGCGCCACCAAGGACGCGAAGCGGCTGAGCCTTAAAGATGCCAAAACCATCACCACGATTCCGGTACTGCCGATTTCGTACGGAGACGCGGAGCCCTTGCTGGCGGCAATTTCGGGTCCTACTGCGCCCGATACCTGGCGGGGTGCGCTTCCTATCACTTATCGGATTGGGCCCGGTCCAGCCAAAGTTCATCTTGTGGTGAAGTCGAACTGGGACCTGAAAACCATCTACGACGTAATCGCGAAGATTCCGGGAAGCGATACTCCCTATGAATGGGTGATCCGGGGCAACCATCATGACGCTTGGGTCAACGGAGCCGACGATCCAATTTCTGGCATGGTGGTCGAATTGGAGGAGGCAAGGGCGCTGGGCGAGTTAGTGAAGCAAGGCTGGCGTCCGAAGCGAACCGTCATTTACTGCGCGTGGGATGGCGAAGAGCCTGGCCTGCTGGGCTCTACCGAGTGGGTTGAGCAACACCAGGATGAATTGCGCCAACACGCCGTGATATATCTGAACTCCGATTCCAGCGCACGCGGCTACCTGAATGTCTCGGGCTCTCATCTGCTGGAACGCACTGTTAATCAGGTCGAGCGCGAAATTCAGGACCCGGAAAAGCACGTTACGGTTTGGAAGCGCGCCTATCTTCGCCGGGTCGGGCGAGCCAGCAGCCCTGAGGACCGCGAGGAGTTACGCGACCGCGCCGACCTCCGCCTGGGTGCGCTGGGCGACGGTTCCGACTACACAGCGTTCCTCGACTTTGCCGGGGTGTCCGCACTGAACATGGGGTTCGGCGGGGAAAGCGGCGGCGGAGTCTATCACTCGATTTACGATGACTTCTACTGGTACACCCATTTTGGTGACACGAAATTCGTTTATGAGCGTGCGTTGTCTCAGATGGCTGGCAGCACGGTGATGCGTTTTGCCGATGCTGACCTGTTGCCGTTCGATCCTACCGGCTCAGCCGATACCATCAAGCGCTACGTTGCGGAGCTGAAGAAGGAGCTAAAGCAACAACAGGACCTGGCCCGTGAGCGCAACCGCGAAGTTGAGGATGGAGTTTTCACCGCTACCGCTGATCCGGAGAAGCAGTACGTGCCTCCTCCCAAGCAGTCGGTGCCGCCGTACTTGAATTTCGCCCCGCTGGAAAACGGTGTGGAAGCGTATGCTCGAGCGGCCCAGCGCTACCACCAGGCGGTTGCGAAACTGAATGACAACGACGGTGCCGCGTGGAAGTCTGCCGGATTGCAAGCCATCAACACCAAGCTCCTGTTGACCGAGAGGACCTTCACCGTCAGCCAGGGTCTCAAAGAGCGTCCCTGGTTCAAGCACCAAATCTATGCTCCCGGCGCGTACACGGGTTATGGAGCCAAGACCATTCCCGCGGTGCGCGAAGCGATGGAAGAAAAGAAATGGCAAGATGCCGATGAGGGCGCGGTTATCGTCGGGCAGGTGCTCATGAATGAAGCCAGCCTTGTGGATTCCATCGCACAGGAGTTGGAGGAGGCGGAAGGCCAACGGCCCACCACCCAAACCGCCCAGCAAGGGCCAGTGAAATTGCGACAAGACCGGAAGCAGACGGCGGGGCGATGAGCACCCATCTGTAGCAATCGCATTCCCTGTAGAGTTTCACCTTGCCCATGTAGGATGGAGCACCGCTTCAGCAGTGCAAGGTAGTGGCGGGCTGAATCGGCTTCAGCCGCTGCGGTAACAAACGGTAACCTCGGGCGCTAAGCGCAATCCCGCAACGGATGGCGATTATGCACCCCTGAAACAGGTTGCTGAAAATGCAGAGCGTAACCGGGAAGAAGCTGGGTTTTGTCGCGCGCTTTAGCGCAGGGGATCGGAAAAACCAGGGCTAAAGCCCATTTTGAGATCGAGCGTTTTTCCGCTGGACTGAAGTCCAGCTTCCCCCTGCTGAAGCAGGGGGCTTCCGCCAAGAGCGTTCACCAGAGTTCTTCAGCAGCCTCTTAAGTCGTACTCCGCCCATCGCCCATACACCAAGCGTGAAACCGCCCTAGCTCAACCGACTCTCAGCCTCCGCGATAGCTGTCTCCTGCCGGTTCTCAGAATAATTTAACTAATCGCCCGGCTTTCTGGGTCGATATGTTGAACGGAGACCACGCGCCCAGTGGCCAGGATCTTCTTGTGGGCCAAGCGTGACGACCCGGATGCCTTATCCCTCCGAACTCGGGGTGCTGCCCAAGAAGGACTTAGTCCTCGCCACTGGGCAACACTGCGATTCTTCCAGTGGAGGATCGAACTCAGGTAGCTGCGGCGGCCCAGCGGAAGGACACGTCCCGTGGGAACGGCGCGCACAAAATGGTCGCCAGGTGGGAATAAGATTGGGGGTCACGTTCGGCCTCCTCATTGCCATCTTGTTGGGAACCGCCTATCTGGCTTTGGACCGGATGCAGCGCATATACGCTGGTCTGGAGGCGGAATTCAACGAAAGTTTGCTCGAACTTCAACTGGCGCAAGACGGCATGCGATACTCCAATGAGAACAGCCGCATCATTTCGGAAGTGTTCCTGGTGCAGCGGCCGGAGCTGATTGAGCAACTCTTGGCCCGGCGGGCCGAAAACAGTCGCAAGATTTCCGCTCTCATGCCGCTCCTCGAGTCCCGCTGTGCTTCCAATGAAGAGAAGCAACTGCTAGAAACCGTTAAGGAAACCAGAACGATCTACGTTGACAGCTACCAGCAAGCGCTGCGCCTTCTGCTCACGGAAAAAAACCGGACCGCCGCCGCGGAGGTGATGGTCGCACAAACCACGCCCGCTCTGTTCCGCTATCACGCTGCCTGGGAGGACTTCGCTCGCTTCCAATACGACGAAGTTAAGGAAGTAAGCATTCAAGGTGCCAAGCAGCACGCCACCACCCGGCGCATCATGCTCATCCTGGATTTCGTGGTGGCCCTGCTGGCAGGAGTGATCGCCATCATCGCCACCCGCCAAGTGGCACGAGTTGTGAACTCGCGCATCCGCATGCAGCAGGAGGTCTACAAACTCAATGCCAACCTTGAGCAGCGAGTGAACCAGCGAACGCATGAGCTGCAACATACGGAGGAACAGCTGCGCGGTTCTCTGGGAGAGCTGCAGCTCTACACCAGCCGTGTGGAAACGGTCAACAAGCTAGTCCAACTTTTGCAATCTTGTCTTACCCTCGACGAGGCGTACAAGCAGGCATCGCACGTGCTGCAGAGCTTCTTCCCGGAAGGAACGCTGTTGATGCTGAACCCCTCGCGCAACCTACTCGACCTGACTGCCAGTTGGGGAAAGGCGTCCGCTCGGCCAGGTCCATTTTCTCCGGAAAGCTGCTGGGCTCTGCGCAAAGGCCAGCCTCATGTTGTGGAGCCCGGCAATTTCAGCTTGCTGTGCAGCCACATCGACCCTGATTTGGTGGCCTCACATGTATGCGTACCCATGGTGGCTCAGGGCGAGTCGCTGGGGGTATTGACCGTCACCGATTTGTGTTTACCCAATGTTGGAGCGGATCCACGCAAGCTCCAACGCATGCAAGAGCTGGCCAACAGTCTGGGAGAGCAGATCTCGCTGGCTTTCGCTAACTTGATGCTGCGCGAAACCTTGAAATACCAGTCCGTGCGCGACCCGCTGACCAATCTGTTCAATCGGCGGCATATGGAAGAAGCCCTCAAACGTGAACTGCAGCGGTCGGAAAGAAATGGCAATCCCGTAGCCGTCCTCATGGCCGACGTTGACCGCTTCAAGCAGTTCAATGATGCTTTTGGTCATGAAGCCGGCGATGCGCTCTTGCGCGACCTGGGTGCACTGCTGGCCGCCGAGATACGCGGGGGTGACATAGCGTGTCGCTATGGAGGCGAAGAGTTTCTTCTAATCTTGACCGACACTGATTTGCCGACTGCCTGCGAACGCGCAGAGAAGTTCCTGGAACAGGTCCGCAACCTTCAAGTTCGACATCGTGGCGAAACCCTACGCCGAATTACGATGTCGATTGGCGTGGCAGGCTTCCCCCGGCACGGCACCAATGCGAGTCAAATTGTGACAGCAGCAGACCGCGCCCTCTACCAGGCAAAGGCCGCCGGTCGCGACTGCGCGGTTGTCGCCGGGGAAGGACCGGAAGCCGCGCCGGTTCCCACAGTACAACCAAATGCAGAGCTCCTGGCGGAAAGCCGCTCCTGACTGTGCCCTATGCCGTTCCCAAGCGCTTCAACACATTCTCGCGGAAGCCACGGCTTAGTGTTAGCTTGGTGCCGTCGCGCAGCAGGATGGAATAATCGCCATACAGCGAGGGCCGCAAGGTTTTGATGCGATCCACGTTCACCAGGGTGGAGCGATGCACCCGCAGGAATTGGCGATGTCCCAAACGCGATTCCAGCGAAGTAATCGTTTCCCGCAGAATGTGGGTACTGGCTCCCACGTGCAGGCAGACATAATTGCCCGCCGATTCGGCCCAATCAATCTCGTTGGGTTTCAGGCAAACAATTTCTCCGTCGGCCTTGATCACAATGCGCTGCGGGGCTTGCTGCCGCGATTCCAGGTCCGCCAAAAGGTTCAGGAGCTTTTGCTGAAAAGTCGCCTCCGATGGATGCGACAACTGCTTGCGTGCGTGGCCCAGAGCCTCCGAGAGACGCTCCTTTCCCACCGGCTTCAGCAGGTAATCCACGGCATGTACCTCGAAGGCTTTCATCGCGTACCGGTCATAGGCGGTGACAAAGATCGTCAGCGGCACGTGCTCTCCCTGCAGGCCCGCGATTACCCCGAAACCGTCCACCTCCGGCATTTGAACATCGAGAAAGACGAGGTCGGGCTTTTCCTGCTTGATCAGCGCGATTGCCGACTTACCGTCGCCGCACTCGGCCACGATCTGCATGTCAGGTTCATCTTCCAATAATCTCCGCAGGCGCTCGCGCGCCAGCGATTCATCGTCGCTAAGCAACACTCGAATGGACATCGGTAGTCACGACCTCCTCGGAACTCTCGCGGAACGGAATATGGATCTTCACGATGCAGCCTCCGCCGGGCTGATCTTCCAGAGTCATCGTGTGTTCGTGGTTGTACAGTTGCTGCAGGCGGGCGCGGGTATTGCGCAGTCCCACGCCCTCTGATGGAACCATGCCTCTGTGCCGGGTCAGCCCTTGGCCGTTGTCGCTGATCTCCATCCACAGCTCATCAAAGACCCGGCGAGTTGATATGTGAATCCATCCCGGGGCGCGCCGTGGCCCGATGCCGTGGCGAATGGCATTTTCCACCAGCGGCTGCAGAATAAGGTTCGGCACCAACGCGAATTCGGTCTGCGGCTGGATATCCATTTCCACTCGCAGACGGTCCTGGAACCGCGTCTGTTGAATGTCAACGTACTTTTGCAGAAAGGTGAGCTCCCGGCTGAGTTGGACTTCATGGACCCCGACCGCATCGAGCGAGCAGCGCAGCAGGTCTGCCAATTGCAGCGTCATGTGTTCCGCGGCGAGGCCATCGTTCCGGGCCAGGGTGGCGATGGAATTCAAAGTATTGAAGAGAAAGTGCGGTTCCAGTTGGATCTTCAATACCTCGAGTTGGGCATATGCCAGTTGCGCTTCCAACTGCGAGGATTGCAACTCGCGCTCGCGGTATTTGCCGTAGTAGCCAATCGCCTGCGTGATCAGCAGAATGTACCAATAGCGCTGAAAATCCATTAGAGCGCGTGAAAATGTGTGCGCAACGAAGGGCGCGTGGGACTCGGGAATCCAAGTCACCAGCGGAAACAGCGAAACGATTAGTACTGCCCCAGCCAATGTAACTAAAACACTTGCAGCCAGATGCAGCGGAAGTACCAGCTTCCAGCTGCTGCGGTCAAAGGTAAATCGGTGGGCCAACGCGTACACCAGCGGCGTCAGCAACGACCACACAAATGAGATAGTGACGTTCCAGGCGAGCAACTGCGCCCAGCTCTCCGGGCTGCCCATGGACGCCGTATAGACGTGCGCCCCGGCCGCGCTCAGGAAAGCCAGCACTGTCCATAGCACGAAGCCGATGGCCCAGACGCGGCCCCACTGTTTCAGCATGGTGAGCTACCTACTCTCTGCATTGAACCCAAGACAATTCGAGACGAGGTGCACCTACGGAGTGATAGACGAAAATCAGCGGCGGATGTTTCCGAAAAATGACAAAGTTTCGGAGCAAAATATGATGGCCATGGTTCCCATTCATTGCACTGTCCGTTGCTGGACATTCAAGCCTCGGGCCTCGGTAAGAGCGATAATGCGTCTGGGGAAGATGGGATACGCTATTGACGATTGCAGCCTATTTTCTAAGTGACGTTACCCAGATTTTCATATGCATGAGTTAGGCATCGCTGCTTCCATTCTCGAATCCGTCCAGGCCGAAGCCGAGCGTCATCCCGACGGTCGCATCAGCAAAGTTGGCGTTAGAATCGGGGAACTATCCGGCGTGGACCGCGATGCGTTGCAGTTTGGCTTCGAGGTACTGGTGAAAGACACCGAATGGGAGCCGGTGGTGCTGGACCTGGAATATATTCCGCGCGTGCAGCGCTGTTCGAAGTGCGCGCATGAATTTCGCATGACCGAATTCGATCCGCAGTGCCCGCAGTGCGGCGAATTTACCACCGATTGCATCAGCGGCGAAGAACTCGACATCGTCTACATGGAAGTGGATGAATGAATCGCATCGAAGTCGAAAAGAAGGTCTTGAACGAGAACCAGATTCTGGCCGAACAGTTGCGCGAACGCTATCGGCAGCACAAAGTCCTCTGCATCAATTTGATCAGTGCGCCGGGTTCCGGGAAAACAGCATTACTGGAGAGGACGCTACAGCGCATGGACAAAGGTTCGCGGGTTGCGGTGCTCACCGGCGATTTGCAAACCGAAAACGACGCGCAGCGGCTGGCCAAGTTCGGCTTTCCCGTGAAGCAGATAACGACCGGTGGCACCTGCCACCTCGATGCCAAAATGATTGGCAGGCATCTTGAAGGCTGGAAGCTTGAGGATCTGGATCTGTTGATCGTGGAGAACGTCGGCAATCTGGTCTGCCCCTCGAGTTACGACCTTGGAGAAGACGCGAAGATTGTTCTGTTAAGCACGACCGAAGGCGAAGACAAGCCGCTCAAATATCCTTCCATTTTTTTCAAGTCGGAGCTGATGTTGCTGACTAAGATCGATCTGCTGCCCTACGTTCCCTTCAAGGCGGACGTGGCGCGCGAAAATGCTCGGCGAGTCCATCCTCAGATGGAAATCATCGATGTCTCCAGCATCACCGGGGAAGGGCTTGATCGCTGGATGGAATGGCTGCGTGCGCGCCAGCAGCGGGTCACCAGTTGAAGAGGAGCTTTGTGCCGAACACCGTCGGACAACTCTCACGATGTGGCCACGCCTGAAACGCGAAATGACGATGGGCTGACCGAAGCCAGCCCATTCGAGTTGTCGGGCACCTCCATCGGAAGATATGGTTAGCGACTATTGAGGGGTGGGTCCCATGTCTCGAGCCCTGGTTTTATCGGGAGCGATGCCAGTCGGGCTGTTCCCGACCGCCGAGTCAGGCCTGATGGATCGCGGGTTGTCGCCGACTGCCGCGTCGGGTCCGATGGATCTCGGGTCAATACCGACTGCTCCATCGGGTCTCACGGCCTTCGGATTGGAACCGACTGTCGCATCGGGTGTGATGGACCTCACCGAATCCGGCCTGATGGTTTTCGGGCTAGTGCCTATGCCAGTGGCGTTAGAAGGTGCGGTCTTGGCGGGGGCTCCAATTCCTACGCCGCCGGGGTGTCCAATGTTAGAGCCGATACCGGACACGCCAGGAAAGGACCTGGCTGCGTCCGGACCGATTCTGGCGTTACCCGCAGCTCCCATAGGCCGTCCTACTCCGCGTTGGGCAAAGCACATGCCAGTGAGCAAGCCTAACAACATGCCACAAAGAATCAATCGTCTCATATTTGTCCTCCGCTGATCGGTGTCTACGTGCGGCCAGTCAATCAGAGGTCACCGATCTAGGGGTGCCGCTACGATCAAAGCTTGCGTGCACCCGCGGATTAAATGCAACGAATATTCCAAAAAGCAGCAAAGAAAACAGAGGAGTTATACGGCGAAAAACAGATGTGGGTAGGAAACTATTACCAAGTGTGGAAAAACGTGCCAACGATGATACTGAAAGGTGACAACTAGGTAAACGTTGTGACCCAGCCGATCTTCGCCAAGAATGGGGTCATTCAGCCGTCAGGAAATCAAGAAGCTGCTAAGCAGCAGCTCCTTTCAGTATTTCCTCAATACCCCAATCACTCTGCCCTGTACCTGCACTGACGCGGCGGGAACGATTATGGGCTGCATCGCAGCATTCGAAGGTTGCAGGCGAATTTGTTTGCCTTCAACGTAGATTCGTTTCAGAGTAGCGTCACTGCCATTCACCAGAGCGACTACGATCTCGCCGTCGCGCGCGACGTTCGTCTTTTCCACCAGAACATAATCGCCGTTCACGATGTGTTCGTCCTGCATGCTCTCTCCCGTGACCTGCAGCACGTACACGTCTTTCGAGCGGGTGAAGTCTGCCAGCGAGATGGACTCGGGGTTCTCCATCGCTTCCAGCGGACGGCCGGCGGCGATGCGACCCATCAGAGGCAGGCTCATGCCGGAGCCAGCCGCAGCGGCCGCTGCCACGGCAAGCGACTGCTTCATGCGACCACGTGGCTTCAGCAGATCGATGGAACGACTGCGGTTGTAATCGCGGCGCAGCAGTTCTTTCTGCTCCAGATTGGTGATGTGCTTGTGCACAGTCGCCAGGGAGCTCAGGCCGAGTCCTTCGGCGATCTCTTCGAACGATGGCGAATAGCCATGTTTGTCCACAAACTCGGAGATAAAGTCGTAAACCTGTTTCTGGCGGCGAGTGAGCGCCATAGTTGTACGCTGCCTCCATCCGTATTTTCAGCGAACAAAAGGCGAAAAGTCAACAAGGAAGTTAAAGTTGATGATTCAATGCGAGGTACCCCCAGCGGCCGCGAGCGCAAGCCAAGCCACCAGCATGGCGAGTTTCTCGTCCTGTCGCCACGGAGGACCGATGCTGCGACCAATTGACGACATGTGCCCGTCGAGGGCCTCTTGGGAAATAGAAAGTTTGTCCAGGGACCGGGAGAGCAATTCTTTTTCTTTTACTGCGGTCACTTGTAATCCGTGATGTTCGCAAGCGTCCATCACCACATTCCGAAAGAACTCTCCCTCGGCGCTATGAATCAGAGCATGAGAGGCAAGGATGCTCGCCAGTATTCCACGAGGACGTTGGGAAGCGAAAAGAACTCCACAGTGGGACACCACTAGGTCTTTCGCGTGCACCTCGTGAATGCAATCGCCGATCGCTGTTCGTGCCAGCGAAACAGAGCTGTTGGTACAGCGCAGCAAGAACTGCTCCGCTTCCTGAAGTTCCAGATTTTCCGCAGCATGATAGGGCTGCTTCGAGCCAGGGATCTCGGGACTCGCCATTTCGATACGCCATCGCCCGGTCACCTCCGGTGCGGTTAGGGAGCCGGAAACGGCCACTACCGCGGCCCATCCGGAATGGACACGGAAGCCGAGCGTCGCTGGCGCCAGTTCCGGCGGCATACTACGCTCCGACCTTCATCTCACTCAAAATCTCTTCGACTGCGGCAATTCCCGTGGTCAGCTCGTCGTCGGTGTTATAGAAGTGCGGCGAAAAACGGACGCCCGCCTGGGGGCGATAATCCACCAGCACCTCACGCTTGAGGAGTTCGACGCAAACCTGTTGAGCATTGGGCATGTCAATTGACACAGTGCCGCCGCGACGTGCGGGATCGCGCGGCGTGTTTATCCGCCAGCCATGGCGGTCGGCCATTGCGATCAGCAGTGCAGTCTGCCGCTTCGATTTTTCGCGGATCTTGTTGATGCCGGCTTCGGCAATAATCCTTAATCCGGGCTGCGCAACTTTCAGCGCAGGGATATTGGGTGTCCCCTGCGTGAAGCGATAAACGGTGGGCGAATAGCGCGTGGAGCCAATTTCGAAGCCGAAGGGATTTTCGTGTCCGATCCAGCCGGTGAAAGACGGTTCCAGCTTCTTCGCCAAGTCGGGACGCACATAGAGATATGCCGTGCCCGGGCCGCCGCACAGCCACTTGAGCACGCCGCCGGTGCAGAAATCCACATTGAGCTGTTGCACATCGAAGGGCAGGGTACCGGTTGACTGGAAGGAATCCAGCAACACGTAGGCGCCCACGCGATGCGACTTCTCCACGATAGCTTCCACATCCTGAATGAAAGCGCTGCGAAAGATCACGTGCGACATGGGGACAATGAGCGTGTCCTCGTCGATCGCCGCCAGTAGTCGCTCGATGTTGACGTGAACGCCGTCATCGCTGGGAACCATCTCCACACGCGCGCCACGCGACCGCTGCGCCTCCCAAAAGTACATTACCGAAGGAAAATTCAAATCCGTATAAACGACTTTGTTGCGGCGGCCGCTGAAATCGAGGCAGGAGGCCACGGTTGCCTGGCAGGTGGTCACGTTTTGCAGACATGCGACCGAGCCCGCGGGCGCGTTGAACAGCGCGCCGATCTGGTCACCGACCTCGGCGGCCAGCATCCACCATTCCTCTTCCCAGGCGCGGACGCCGCGTGTGTTCCACAAGTCCGTGTATTGCTTCAGAGAATCTTCGACACCGCGGGGCATTGCGCCAAGCGAGTTGCTGATGAGATAGGTCGTGCGTTCGAGAATGGGGAACTCGGGTCGGTATCGCAGAAGTTCGTCAGGCATGAAGAACATTGTAGGGGAAGAGCCGGAATTGCGGGAGGCGGCCGTAACCCAGCTGCGGAAAGAGCCAGGGAAGTTGGCATCGCGAGAAGGCTAATTCAGCTTGGCATACTCAGCTTTGGCGGCACGGAGGATAGGAACATCGGGATCGGCGTCTTTCCAGAGGGCGAGAAAGTCTTGATATGACTTGCGGGCGGCTTCTTTGTTGCCCATCATCGCCTGGGCGCGCCCGAGTTGCAAATGTGCCAGGGCACCAAAAACGAAATTACCTATAATTCCCCGGTGGTCGAGCACCTTTTGGAATTCCGCGGCGGCCAGCTGACCTTGGCCGGTTTGAAGATATGCCAGTCCACGAATGTACACGGGATACAGATTTCCCAGAAAGTGGATACCAGCCGAGGGACTACCCAATTCATAGGGAGCGGCAACTTGCAGGATTTGTATTGCCTGAATCCCATCGTTCTTCTCGAGCTCAATCGCCGCCCTGATAGCCGGCAGCGAGTAGTTCTGCATCCTCGTGTCCAGTGGTCGATCATGGTTTAGCTTGTCGGCCAGCTTGCGTGCACGCGCCGCATCACCCGCGCGCGCCAGTGCCAGGGCTGCCTTTACTTGAACATCAGGCTGGGAGCTCAGCTCTAACACCTCCGCCGCGAGCTGGCGAGCCCGGGCCAGATCACCAAGCTCGACTTCCCGCAAAGCTTCGTTCGCTCTCCAATCCGCCGCCCTATCGAGTGCCTCCGCGTGCTTTGCCGACTGCACCGCCTCCTGCGAAAACTGGCGTGCCGCGGCGAGTCGGCCATAGTATGCCTCGGTGTCGGACTGAGCGGACAGGAGTGAATCCTCAGCGTCCGGTTTGCCCATGGCCCATGCCAACTGTCGTTGCATGGCTGCATTGTCACTCCTAAGGAAGGCCAGTGCGTATCTCGTCTCGCTCAAGAACGGACCATCATTTTGCTGCCGCTCAAGGAGGGCCTGGGCGTCATCGAACCGATTCAAAAAAGCGTACACACCTATCAGGTTGTAATCAGTATGATCCGGCGACAAGCGAATTCGTTCCTGCATTTCGGTCGCGGCTTTTTCATAGTGGCCTAAAGACGTGTAGATCACACCCAGGTTGGCATGTGGTTTAGGATCGTCCGGGTACATCTGGATCCATTCCAAATAAGTCTCGATGGCCTTTTCTATTTGGCCGGTCGCAAAGCCGTAATAATGGCCTTCGATGCTTAGGCGCTCTAAGCGGGTCACCCGTTCGCGCAGGTCATAGGCCTTGGTGAAATTCTCAATCGCCAATCCGTTCTCGCCAAGATTGAAATAAGCTACCGCGAGAGCATCGTAGGCCAGAGCAAAGTTGGGATCCAGATCTAGCGCATGTTTAAGCAGCGGGATGGCTGTTCCGCCCTGGTTCTGCATCTTCTGGGCTTGGGTAAAGGCCTGGAGCGCTTCCAGCGACGAGGTTGTGGCCTTTTCCAGCGGAGTGTTGAACTTTTCCATCGAGGGCGCTGATTCTCCTAACTTCTCGCGCATCTGGCTGGTCGACTCGCCGAGCCTCTTCACAACTTGGTTGCGGTTATCAGCCTCTGCCTCGGCACTCGCAATCGTCTCCCCGGTGTGACAGTTCATGGCTTTTAGAGTAATCAGGTAGTGATCTCCGATCGGAGCGATCGAGCCTTCCAGTAACACCTTACTGTTGTTTCGCAGGCAGACTTCTTCCGCCACCTCCTTGGTTACTCGCTCGTTCGCCGGGCGGTTCATCAGTTTCAGCGTTTCACTTACCTTGCGATCAGACAGCACGGTCAAAAACGGCGACTGCTCCAACTGGATGGCCAACGCCTGCTTCAGCGTGTCGTCGAAGACGCCGTCGCCGGTCGAGTTGACGAAATCCGCTAAGACAACGGTCTCCCTCTCCTTCGGTCCGTTGACTTTCCGTGTGCGCCAGTAAACGCCCCCGACGATCAGCGCGATCACAACCACTGCCGCTGTTGCCAGGAGAGCCCAGCGGCGGCGGCGCGGGGTCTTTTCCTCCCGCTCGTGCTTGATCCTCTCCAGATCGGAACGGATCTCCGCGGCTTTCTGATAGCGAAGATTGCGGTCCTTCTGCAGGCACTTCTGGATAACGTTTTGCAA
Organism: uncultured Acidobacteriaceae bacterium; assembly: GCA_963755865.1. Classification (GTDB taxonomy): domain Bacteria; phylum Acidobacteriota; class Terriglobia; order Terriglobales; family Acidobacteriaceae; genus Bog-257. Next base: position 481,204 of record CAVWLY010000030.1, read on the forward strand.
GTCCGTAGGGAGTTCGGGATTGATCTCCGTGGGAGGTGCCGGCACATTCTTTAAGATGGCATCCTGCAACGCCGCTGAACTGTCGCCGGTGAATGCCCGTCTGCCAGTCGCCATCTCATAAAGAACCAAGCCGAAAGAAAACAGGTCGGTGCGCGCGTCCAACGGCTGCCCTTTGACTTGCTCCGGCGACATGTACGCCGCCGTACCAGCCGCTCTACCGGGATGATGGTCCCACGCATCCGTCCCACCTAGTTCGGCAGGTCTCGCTTGCACTCCGCTGGGCACGAGGGCCAACTTCGCCAGACCGAAATCCAAAATCTTAGCAACACCCTTAGTAGTAATGAAGATGTTCGCTGGCTTGATATCACGGTGAACAATGCCTTGTTCGTGCGCCGCCTCCAAGCCGCTGGCAATTTGGGTTGCGATATCCAGCAACCGGTCGAGCGAGACTTGCGCTCCCGAAGGGTCCTTCAGCGCCCCGGAGGCCATGCAGTCCCGCAAGGTTTGTCCCTGCAGCAACTGCATCACGATGAACGGCCGGCCTTCGTGCTCTCCGAACTCGTAAATGGAGCAAATGTTGGGATGATCCAAAGATGAAGCGGCGCGCGCCTCGCGTTCGAATCGTTCCAATGCCCGGGGATCGTTGACCACCTCGTCAGGCAAAAACTTCAGCGCTACGGCACGGCCCAGCTTCAGATCCTCAGCCCTATACACCACGCCCATGCCGCCGCCACCCACCACCTCCAACACCCGATAGTGCGAAACCGTCGTGCCGGTGAGGCCGGTCGGCTCAAGTTGAAGCTGGACCCCGGTGCCGTCGTGGCTGCTCGATACCACACCGGTCCCGGACGGATCGCCTGCGGTGGAATCCAGCCGTACCACCGGCACCATCAACCGATAACCGCGGCGGGCGACGGTCTCAATATATTTGGGATTGTCGGCGGAGTCGCCGAGGGCGACACGCAGCTTCTTTATGGCTGCGTTGATGCTGTGGTCGAACTCCACCACGGTGTCGTTGGGCCAAAGCTGCTGCTGGATTTCTTCGCGCGTGGTTATGGCGCCCGCATTTTCCAGCAGAATTCGCAGGATTTGCAGCGGCTGCTCTTGTAACACAATCCTCTGGTCGGATTTATACAGTTCTCCCGACTTCAGATCGAGTTCGAAGGCTCCGAATCGAAGGCGAAGTGGCAGTGTGTTTTTCATCTGGCTTTAATAATTGTGGCGAAGTTTACACCGCAATAGGACTACTTCCAAGAGAAGTTTGTGAGCTCTCTCCTCTAGTCGAGCTATCCGTTTCGGAAATCCAAGTCAAGTCTGAGCTAAGCAGCTATGGAATGAATCGCTTATCCAGATCACTGATAAATCACCGTTGGATGACTCATAAATCACCGCTGGTGCATTGTTTTCGCAAGTCAACTAACGCACACTCGGCACAATTTTGAACCGGATTGAATTCGGTTCCCCGGCGGTGAGCTCTTTGGTCCGCAGAAACAATCGGCGACGACCTCAGCTCAGATCGTCGCCACAACCCTGACCAAACACAGGTCACCATAGAAGGAGAACACGACCATGAAGAAAAACATGTCTCATTTGCTTCCATGCATAAACGAGCAGTCCCTGCTCGAACAACGAAGTTCAGGCAACACGGAGGGCCCAGGTCGAACAGCTCCGTTCAAAACGGTTCTGCGCTTCAAGCCCAGATTACTAAGCTTTCTCGGAGCTCTCGTGCTGTCCCTGGTGCTGCCTCATGTAGCCTTGGCAAGCCCCAACCTCGTTCAGAACGGCGGGTTCGAGACCGGTGACTTCACCGGCTGGACCCTGTCAGGAGACACGGGGTCAGCTTTCGTCAGCAATAACGATCCGCACAGCGGAGCGTTTGCAGCGAGCTTCGACCCCGTTGGCGACTACGTCTATCTGAGCCAGGACCTAAGCACAACGCCCGGTGTGAACTACAGCCTGATTTACTGGCATATTTGGGTTGACCGTCCGCCGGCAGACTTCCAGGTGTTCTGGAACGGTCAACTCATCTACGATGAGACGAACTTCACCTCGTATCCCTGGACGGAGACATCGCTTAATAATCTCCTTGCGACGTCCGGGCAGACCGAGTTGACCTTCGGCTTCATGGCTTCCGACAGCCAATCGCTGTGGAGCCTGGATGATGTCTCAGTGACGCCGCAGACCACTCCCGAGCCCGGCAGCATTCTGCTACTGGGATCAGGAATTCTGGGAATCGCTGGGATACTGCGTCGCAAGTTAGTGGGATAGTCCGGCGCAACAACTGAACCTATTGAGCCGCTCCTCGGGGGGCGGCTCTTTAGTATGTCAAGAGCGCCGGATGTGGCAACCCTGTCGGACCCATAACTGCTTTCATCCTGCGAAAACTCCCGGCGCTAAACCACACTTTGATCGGTCGATCCCAAGACTTCGCGCGCCCCGTAAGCGTCTTGGGATGAGTCTGTCATCCAGATCACCGATAAATCACCGTTAGATCACCCACAAATCACCGCTGGTGCATTGTTCGCGGGAATGAACCGGTGCATCGTGCGTTCATGAGAGCGGAAAAAACAGCACAACGGGCCACCTGCTCTCGGTCAACTGCACCCAGAGGCAGGATAACCATCCTGCCCCCGGGTGGCGACGCAAGGTCCTTGCAATCGGCTACGGCCAAAGCAAACCCATTACTCGACGAAAGGACGATTCCGATGACTACCGACAAACGAAAGCTCTACCAGGCCACAGAGACTTTGTTCCGCGCGTTTCACTACCTGCAGCCCCGGATGCGCGGGGGAGATCTGGCTCCGCCGCGGCCCATGAATGGCGAGGCGCTGGCGGGATGCATTTTGCACAGCTGCATGTCCCGGTTAGTCCGGGAACTGCAAGAGCGAGCCAATCGTGGCCTGGCGAGCCGATCTACCGAACTCGACAGGGGATCAAGGGCCGCGTGAATCGCGAAGGTATTGCTCGCAAAGAGACTGGGAGAGAACAGCGGCGAGGAAAACTAAGCGAAACGCAGTTCGCACAACGACAACTCGGTGACGGAACCTCGACCGTCGCCTCAACCTAAAGACCGGAGGCGATCACTATGAAATCCCAAGCAAAGTCTGTGAGAACAATGTGGTCAGTGGCCACAAGAATTCTTAGCGCCTGGTCGCACGTGTTTGCGACGCCAGGTACCAGGTCTCTGGGCACGAAGCTCGTCCCAACATCCATGCGTCTGTTACCGGCCTCTTTCCTATGCGTGGCCTTGGGCGTCGGCAGCGGTTTTGCGTCTCCCATTCGAACCACGCCCGGCGCCAGATCTACCGCCGTCCATACTTCACGACCCGGCAATCGTTATGCCGCGTATCGGCCTCCGGGGTACCAGGGTAGGCTCAGCTCCGCTCAACCCTCCTTACCAGACGATTGGGGCGGTGGCACCGGCCTCTGGAGCGTTGCGGGTAACTGGAGCGCCGGTCTGCCAGGCAGCGGCAGCGACGTTAACATCAATACTGGCAATGACTTTGTCTCCCTCGACACTAGCGCCAATATTAATTCGCTGACCATCGGCGGCACCTCCGGGACGTCGATGCTTCAGGGCTACCAGGACCAAGCTCAGACCCTGAACATTGCCGGCGCCCTCACGATTAATCAAACAGGTGAGTTCATCCTGACCTTGGGAGATACGGCAAGTGCCGCAACCCTGACCAATGGAGGCGAGGTGTACATTGCCTCAGGTGCCGCGCTGAACCTGACCAACCAGCCGGGCGGGGTCACTGATATTGCCCAGGGGTCCTATCTGGGCGTCCTGGGTAGCTTCAGCGCCGGCGGCCAGAATGCGCTTACGAACCTCACCAGCATAGAAGGGCGCCTGTCACTACAAGATCATCAGACGACAAATGTCACACCTATCGGCGGTACGCTCGCGGTTAATAGTAATGGCGGCCTTGAGGTGAGTGGTGCGACGCTGCAAGTCAATGGCGACCTCAACAACCTTGGGGTGATCTCGACCGGACAGCAAACTGGCGGCCCAACCATGTTGAACGTCACCGGAACTTTGACCAACAATTCTGGCGCAAATATGACGCTCTACGCCTCTGGAAATGCCACTGCCAATATCGGAACACTAATGAACAACGGCTACATCAATGTCAGTTATGGTCAAACCCTTAATCTAACCAATCAGCCTCACGGGATCACCGACGTGGTGGCTGGCTCTGAGTTTCAGCTCAATGGAACCTTCCAGGCGGGAAGCAATAGTGGGTTCGTGAATCTGCAAAATCTGGAAGGGCGCCTGGTTTTGTGGAATGCTCAAACTACCAACGTCACGCCCGGAAACGGCACTCTCACCGTCGCTAGTCCTGGATATCTTGAGCTGGACGGAATATCCAGACAAGGAACCACCCTTCAGGTCAATGGCGATGTCAATAACCTCGGATGGATTAAGGGAAACGGCGGTGGTTCGGTTATTGTGACCGGAACGCTGAATAACCCAGGTAGGTTGGAGGGATTCGGTAATGGTATTCCAGACCTTAACCGCTTGGAAGCACTGACAGCGTTGACGAACACAGGTCGCATAACCCTTGATTATGACGCTTCTCTCAGCACACCCATGCTGTTGAATGCCGGAAGTATCTCGGTCGACAACCAGTCCGGAATCGTGGTCGGTCCGGTCGGAGGCACACCAGGGGTCGGGTACTCCCAACTTGCTGGCGGAACGCTAAGCGAATTCATCACGTCGAATAATATCTACGGCCAAATGTCGATTGCCGGTCCCGCCTCACTCAACGGCACACTACAAATTGCTCTGGCCAGCGGTTTCAACCCAGCGGTCGGGACCATTTATAAGTTTCTTTCCTTCCAACCGGGAGAGCTTACTGGAACCTTCTCCAGTATTGAGAATGACTACTTCAACCAGGGTACGGAGCAATGGATTCTGGACTACGACAATGTCGATGGATACCTCGAACTTATCGCCCAGAGTGCAAGCGGGGGCACAACCCCTGAACCTGGTAGTCTGGCTCTGTTTGGTTCGGGAGTTCTGGGTATCGCTGGCCTTCTGCGCCGAAAACTTCAGCGATAATCGGTGTGGTCATACAGGCCGCCCTTCGGGGCGGCTTTTTTTGTATTGGAAGAGTCGGATGCTAACAGGGCCGCCGGCTTGCGTCCTAAAATCTTTCAAAGCTAACCGTATAAACCGTTCAATCCCTATGACTATAGGTTCTGGAATGAGTTATTTATCCAGATCACCGATAGATCACCGCTAGATCACCCACAAATCACCGCTGGTGCATTGTCTGTGCAGGCCAATTAACGCACACTCGGCTGGAATTTGAACCGGATTAGTGGATCCGGTTTCCAGGCGGTGAGCGACAAGACCGCAGAACAATCGGCGACGACCTCGGCTCAGATCGTCGCCCTAATCTAGTCAAATTCGAAAAATCAAAACGAGGAGAAAGACAATGAAAAGTACAGAGAAAAACGCAAAGAAGACTCTAAAATTCGGATTGGGAGCAGTCGCATGCGCTCTGCTCCTCTCAACCCTATCGGCAGGTCCGGCTTGGGCCGCGCAGGGGACGCCGCCTCCCGGGTGGATCTTTCAGCTAGCTCCTCCCGGGCCGCAAAGTGGCCCCTTGACCAATTATCAGGAATTCACGACCAGTTTTGTCGCGTCGTCGACCACGACCGACGTATCGTTCGCATTCCGCGAGGTTCCGGCGTTTTTCGCCTTCGATGACGCGTCGGTGAAGCTAGATCCCGCGTCCGGGGGAACGGGTCAGGAGTTGCTGCAGGACCCGGGTTTTGAAGGTGCGACTGTTGGTACGGCAACCCCGGCTGGTTGGCATCAATGGGGCCAGGCTCCGGCACCCTCTTTTGCCGGCTTAGTAGCGGGACCGGGAGGATCAGCTTGCGATCCCAACGGTGCTAATAGCGGTACTAAGTTCTGGTGCGACGGTGCCGTCGAAGGCTACGACGGCCTGTGGCAGCCAGTTGCTACCACGCCCGGTAAGACGTATGACGTCACCTTCTATTTAGGCGACAACTCCGGACAGGCACCGGTCAATCCAGGCATCGATATGTTTGTGTACGCTGGCGACTCACTGCCTCCCGGTACCGAAAACCTTCCCGAGCCGTCGTCGCTCTTACTGATGGGAAGTGGAGTCCTTGCCCTAGGAGGTGCGATCCGCAGGAAGTTGTGCGGGTAGACCGCAAGAGAATTGACCCTATTGGGAGCCGCTCCTCAAGGCGGCTCCTGTTCATTTAAGCTTCGCCTTCGGACCTACAATCGCCAAATTCCTTGAATTCCTTCCAGGGTACGCCCCAGGCCGCTCAACTATTAAGCCATATACGCGCACGGTGGACGACTTGCAGTGACCATTTCTCCAGGTCACCGATAAATCACCGTTAGATCACCCACAAATCACCGCTGGTGCATTGTTCCCCCAAGCGAATTGACGCACACTGGCCTCGATTCACGGTGGCCTTCGATCGTGAAATCTCAAATTCAAAGACAAGGAGAAACACAATGAAAAGCCTAAAGTACAACTTGCTCGCCCTGGCAGTACTGGCCTTGGCTATCACACCGTCCTTCGCTAGCACCGTGCCCATCACCATTTACAGCACTGGGCAAGGAGACGGTCCTGGCGTAGTTGACTCCAATTACACCATTTTGCCTGGTGCACCATTTGGCGGTCCGGCCGCGTACACGGTTGATCCCTACAGCGGACTCTGCTGCTGGGCAACGCCGCCGGCAAATACTTCATGGATCAATCCCTATCCCGCTGAGGCCAACGGACAGCCTTTTGACCAAGCGTTGGAGGGCACATACGTATATCAGACAACTTTTTCCCTGGCGGGTCTGAATCCGGCTACGGCTCAACTGTCAGGACTCTGGTCCGCCGACAACAATGGATGTATGTCCCTGAACGGTGGGGCGTGCATAAACCCAATCGTGAACCAGTTTGGCACACTCACCCCATTCTCCCTTACTAGTGGATTCAAGCCTGGCTGGAACACCCTTGATTTCGAGGTCTTCAACGCCGGCAGTAGTTGCAATTGCGCTGATCCCACCGGTCTTCTGGTCTCAATTAGTGGAACGGCGAGCCCAGCCCCCGAACCGTCCTCTCTGCTGTTGCTCGGAAGCGGGTTGCTCGGACTAGCCGGTGTAGCTCGCCGCAAGCTGATGGGGTAGTACGAGCCAGTAACGGGAAGGTGTGTGGCTCTTCGCTCGATCGTCTTCGGCTAGTCGGGAGTAGGGCAAGCTCTACTCCCACGAGAAGATGGATCAGGGAATAGTTCCCAACCTATGCGAGTGCGACTCTTGGCATAGTTCAACCCGGCGTTGTTCGACTTTGTCTGGCGCCACAACCTAATGACCCCAAGGAGGTCATCATGAGAACGCAAATGATCGGCCAAGGGACGGAATCGCTGTACCAGCGCGATGACTCAAAATCCGCCACCAAATTCTGGCACCGGATTGTCGCAGCTTTGACGCTCTCGGCCTTGCTGCTAGTAGGCAGCATTGCTGGGTTTGCTCAGAACCCTCCCAGTACTTACAACGCCCAAACCGATTACTGGGCCTGGGCCGGGTGGCCGCCTGTTGTTTCGGCCACCGGCACCGACACCGGTAGTGGAACCTGGAACTTCAACGTCGCCTTTCCGACAGGGGCCCACGCCTATGCACAACAACTCCAAGATTGCCTTACCTGCGTGCTGCAAGACTATTGGAGTTATGACTTCTACGGTGGCGGAACATTCTCGCTTGCAGGTACTGACACTTTTGACGCGACCTTCACCTCAGGTTACGCAGCCGGATTTTCGCAAACGTCAGGCCCCGTATACCAGAGTCAAACAATCGATATGTACTTCACTGGACAGTGGCAGCAGAGCGGACTGAAACAGTCCGGCTTCATGCAGCTCAGCGAGTGGGAGCAGGACGGGCCTATCAACGGCACCGCGACACTAAGGTTCGCGCCGGCGCCGGAGCCCGGCAGCATCTTGCTATTTGGCTCGGGCTTCCTGGGCTTGGCGGGAGTGCTGCGCCGCAGGTTGCTGGGATAGTTCGACGGCGCTTTGCCCCAGCAAAGACTAGATGAGGGAATAGTTCCCAACCTATGCGAGTGCGACTCTTCGCATAGTACAACCCGGCACCGCTTGACTTCGACCGGCGCCTCAACCTAATGACCACAAGGAGGTCATCATGAAAACGTCACTTCGTATTGCTTCACTGTCGCTGCTCACAATTATGTGTTTCGCCTTGAGCACTACGGCCTTCGCGGATATCTATAACAACGGCCCGACCAATGGCACCATAAATGGGTTCTATATCGACGGCCTCGGCGGCCCATTTGGCCAAAGCATTTCGGACGGGTTTGTGGCCGGCAGCTGTGCAGGCTGCACCGGCGGCACTCCGACCACCATCAGCTTCGCCGAGTGGGTTCTCAGCGGGAACATTCCGACGGTTGTTTCATGGGCGCTTGGTACCTCGTCGTTCGGTAATGACGAAGGTAGTAGTGGTGGCGCGATACCTCTATCTAATACCACTTTCTTGTTCCGCAACGGCTTCGGCTACGACGTTTACAAATCCACAATATCGAATATCACGAACGCTCAACCCTTGCTCGCGGGACACACGTACTATCTCACGCTGACCGATGCCAATGACAGCGGCGGCAGCAGCTTTGACGCCTGGGACGATAACGAAGGTCCCGCATCTTGCTACTTTCAGAATCCCAATGGGAGTGGCGAGTGTCCGACAACCGAATCGGAATCGTTCACGATCGGCAATGGCACGGGAACTACTCCTGAACCCAGCAGCCTGCTGTTATTGGGTTCGGGAATTCTTGGTGTGGCAGGCATAGTGCGTCGAAGGTTGATGGGGTAGTTTGGCGTAGTAAGCGAATCCTTAGAAGAGCCGCCCCTCGGGGCGGCTTTTTCCAGATGAAAAAGCGTCCCATTCAACAAGTTCGCCGAACCCCGCATTTCGACGGATAGCCAGCCACCGAGACTATCGGCTGGTTCCCCACCTACGATACAAAATGCTCACTTCAAGATTTCTGAAATCAATCAGTTACCCAGATCACCGATAAATCACCGTTAGATCACCCATAAATCACCGCTGGTGCATTGAAGCTGGGAGCCAACTGGAGCATTGTGCCTCCACGCGAGCGGGAAATTGCAAAAGCTACCTGCTCAAAGGGGAACGCTCTTGGGAGGTGAGACGACCATCCCGCCTCCCGAAAGCTAAACGAGCTCCCAAACAACAACCCGGCGCCGCTCCACTTCGACCGACGCCACAACCCATGACCAAGGAGGTCACCATGAACACCCAAACCATGCTCAGGAACCTTAGCCCCGACTGCGAAATCCCAACCCTGAATGCCAAAAGAAAGGTAGCGAAGACCCTGAGACTGGGAATTTCTGCCACAGCCCTGTGCTACCTGGCTATGGTCCTCGGAAGCACTGTATTGCCGTGCCAGGCCGAATCAGTATTATCATCGGGGGCCTTTGTCGGCGGTGCCGCTACCGGGATCGTCAACGTCACCACCCCCAACGTTGGATTGGATTGGAATGGTTTGCCCCAAAACGATCCTAACCAAATCCAAGCTACATCCAACGCCACCTCCACCGGTGCCTTCTACATCAACCTCGACTTTACGCAGAACCCCTCAACCGAGTACGGCATTAGCTGGAACATGACGAACACCAGTGGCCAAGCCTGGTATTCGATGCATTTCACGCTGCAATACGCGCCACTGGGAGACTTCATGGTGACCTACGACAAGACCGGCGCGTTTCCCAGTCAACCCAACGGCTCACCCTACGCCCTCCCTTACAACTGGAGCGATACCAACATCGACTTCTCCGGCGGGGCGATCTCCGGAAGCGGAGGAACAGCCTCTTTCTTCCTTCCGCTGGACGTCAACGGCCAATGCTGCAGCGGCAACTTCATCGTCTGGGCGACGCCAGACTATACCCCGTCCACACCCGAACCGAGCAGTTTGATGTTGCTGGGTTCCGGAATCCTGGGTATTGGCGGACTGCTGCGAAAGCGCTTCCTTGGATGATGTGAGCGCGACTCGATATGACCCTCCCCGTTTCGATGAGGAGCAGCTACGCGGTGAAGTTGCTCCTCACCCTTTTAGCCATAACCGCCGCCACAAACCCATGACCACAAGGAGGTCACTATGAAAACGCAAATGATTAGCCAAATGAATCGATCGCAGAATGAAACGAAGACTACTATCCGGTCCTGGCGGGGACTTCTTGCTGCTGCTTTGGTGATGTCAGCCTTGTTGTGGTTGGGTAATATTTCCGTTCAGGCTCAGACCCCGCCTACTAACTACGCTGCTCAAACAATTGATGACGGGTTAGTCCCAGTCTCGGCGAACGGTGACTCGGGCGCCTGGAGTTTTAATGCTACTGGACTGACATCTCACGCCTATTGGTTTCAGGACCGGTACTATCCGAACGGCTCGGATTACTGGTATTGGTCCTATGACTACTCCGGTGCCGGAACTTTCACTCTCGGCGATGGCACCGATATCTTCACCGGGCAGATCACTTCAGGATACGGTCGCGGGAAGCTGGACGACTTCGGGCCCGACATCGGGCAGACGACGATTGATGTGTACTTCACGGGAACCTGGAATGACGGGCTGAAGCAGGCTGGGGTGATGGTTCTCTCTGAGTCATTTTGGGAGGGACCGCCGAGTGGTGATGCCACGATCAATTTTGGGCCGGCCCCCGAACCTGGCAGCCTCTTGCTGTTGGGCTCCGGCCTTTTAGGCCTCGGCGGATTCCTGCGCAAACGACATGGGCGAATTGTCTGATTCGCACTACTCGCGAGGCACATGCCCCAGTGAGGAGGACGGCCAACGCGGTGAAGCTGCTCCTCGCTTTCAATCATCATCGCCTGCAACCCATGACCACAAGGAGGTCATCATGAAAACACAACGGTTCAACTTTTCTCTACTTCACCTGCGCACCATCGTCGCCAGTTTGATGTTGGTTCTTGTGCTCGCGCTGATCCCGGCCATGGCCTCCGCAGGCACCGTAACCTTTAGCTTTGCTGACTCCTGTCATGAGTGCGATCCCCCGGGCAACCTATGGACTGCCAACGCACCAGGCCTAAGCACTGTCGAGTATGGGATACCCATTGATACGGTGACAGGAGGCACGGGTTCCTATCACCCGAGCGGGCAACTTATGTTCACAAGCGCGCCAGCCACGTCGTTGGGACGCAGCTATGACCCGCCTTTCACATGGAGCGCGATTTACGCCAACCCGGGTGGGACCGGCACGATCACAGACCCAGGTGGTTTTGGCTGGTTGCTTAACATCGCGTATTTTCAGGGAGACGGTTCAAGTGGCCAATACGACAAGCCTGGTGGATATGCTTGGTACCAGTCATCCTACGTTGGGGACATCAATCCCGCCCTCTTGAGTGCTCTGGGTCTTGACCCCAGATTCACGCACGGCTACGGGACAATCTCCGACTCTGGTTCTGGCGACTACTTTGAGTGGGACAGAAGCGTCACTCTGACCTTCACGCCATCGCCCGAGCCGGGAACCCTGGCTCTGTTTGGCTCGGGCATCGTCGGCTTGGCGGGAATGTTGCGCAGGAAGTTTCTGAGGTAGTCTGAGGGAGAAAACTGAACCTATTGAGCCGCCCGCCAAGGCGGCTTTTTCCTATGAGAGTGAAGGACGCGTCGGGGCTGTGGGCTAGGCGCCTGAAGTCCTTTAATCACCGGCTGAGCTGCCCTGAACCGTTTGATTACTAAGACTACAACCGATAAGTCCTCCGAAATTAGACAGTTACCCCGATCACCCACAGATCACCGTTAGATCACCCATAAATCACCGCTGGTGCATTGTCGGCGCAAGCCAATTAGCGCACACTCGGCACGAATTTGAACGGAACTCGTGATTCCGGTCCGAGCGGTGAGCGACTCAACCGCAGACCAATCCGCGACGATCTCAGCTCAGGCCGTCGCCACATCCTAATGACCACAAGGAGGTCACTATGAAAAGACAACTGGCTAATACGACGCGCGTCATGACTCGACTCAAGATGGACGGGCGGGCCTGCGCCCTCGCAAGCTTGATTGGACTGTTCCTGCTGGCTACCCTTACGAGCGGCGCACACGCCAGCGACATCAACTTCCAGTACAACAACAGCTGCGACGCCAGTGGTAGTTGCAACTCCAACCTGCAAGTGCCACCGGTGATCGGTGTGCCAGCCTCGGATAACGTCTCGATTACCTTCGCCAACGGGCTCTCGATTACGTCAGGAATACTTACCTTTGTGAGTACGGGAGCCAGTCAGGTAACTCCGGATGGATTTGGATGGGACTCGACGTTCAATGCTATAGGCGGGAGTTTCTCAATCAGTGGAATTGTTCCAGGCCTTACCAGCTCTACTGCGTTGCTGTCAGGTTACTTCCTTTCGGGGGGATGGGGGATTAATCAGTTGAATGTTCGGGCCTTTAATTCGCCCGTTTACGTTTCCTACGCAGATCCGACGCTGCTCCATGACCTGGGGATGGGCACAGCAGCCAGCGATGGCTACGGCGAACTCGGCGACAGCTACTTTCTCATTGACAACGGCCAACAGTACGCGTGGATAACGGATGTCTCGCTCGTCTTCACGCCTTCCCCGGAACCCAGCAGCCTGCTGCTATTGGGCTCGGGAGTTCTCGGCGTCGGATCCTTGCTGCGACGACGATTCCTAGGATGAAGCCAATACTACTCGGTGGGGCAGGTGCCCCGGTGGGCGCAGCTATGCGGTGAAGTTGCTCCTTCTCCTTTTAACCATAACCACCGCCGCTGACTCATCCGCCCCGTGACGATGCAAACGCGAGTTTGCACAACAAAAATCCGGCATGGATCGAACTTCGCCCGTGTCACAACCCATGACCAAAGGAGGTCATCATGAAAACCCAAATCGTCAACCGGCCAAATGCTCGCATGTTCTGCAAGAAGATTCAAATTACAAACACTGCACGATCATTGCAGTGGCTTCTGACCGTCGCGGTGACGATGTCAGCGTTTCTGCTGGCGGGCAGTATCGCTGTCCACGCCCAGAGCCCGTCAACCTATTCTGCTCAATCGGATGGATTTGGGTTTCCTGGGGATCCTGCCACGATGGCTAACGGCACCAGCGGAGCGTGGAGCTTAGCGGCTACCTTGCCGCTCGCCGCTGCATATCAGTATCGGGAAACAGGTTGTTGCGGGGGCTTGAATTTTTACTATTGGAGTTACGACTATTCCCCGGGAGGGTCATTCACGCTTCTTGGACCCGGTTATACCTTCAACGGGACGTTCACTTCGGGCTATGGCTATGGTCAAAGTGAAGACGGGGGGCCCGACGAGGAGGCCCTTACCCTCGACATGTACTTCTCCGGGCAATGGAACGGCCCGAACGGGCCGAAAGAAGCCGGGTTCATGCAGCTAGTGGAGGGTGGTCCATATCCCGATATAGAAGGAACTGCCACTCTGAACTTCGCACCTGCACCTGAGCCTGGCAGTATCCTCCTGTTTGGTTCTGGCATACTTGGCCTCGCGAGTATCCTGCGCAGGAAATTGATGGGATAGTTTGAACCGACAACTTAACTACTGAGCCGCTCTTCGGAGCGGCCTTTTTTGTGTGAAAGGTGTCGGATGTGGCAACGCGGCGGAGGTCCGCTGGCCATTGCTTTGAACTTCTCGCGGAGGTAAGCCCATAAATCGTTCGATTTGGAAGACCACGCCGCCTGGCAAGCTCATGGGAATCAGCCACTTGGGGCAGATCACCCCCAGATCACCGCTAGATCACCCATAAATCACCGCTGGTGCATTGTCTTCGCGAGTCAACTAACGCAGACTTGGCACAACTTTGAACTGGATTAAGGATTCGGTTCTGGGCGGTGAGCTCTTCAGACCGCGGCACAACCGGCGGCGACCTCGGCTCAGATCGTCGCCAAAACCTAATGACCAAAAGGAGGTCACCATGAAGACCCAACGCATAAACTCTTCAAAAAGTCACTTGCATATCAGCGTGGCCAGCTTGATGCTGGCGGTGATCGGCTTGATTCTGCCCAATATCGCACAGGCACAGCCGGGTATTCCCTATACGCGGGGCGACGTGTTTGCTTCCGTCGGCGGTGGATTGGTCGATGAATTTACCCCGACCGGTCATCTCGTTCAAGTTCTAAACGATGGTACCGGCTCAGTCTTTACGACCGGAATGGCCTTTGATGCCGCCGGCAATCTCTATATCACCAACTTCGGAGCAGCCGGAACCAGCAAGCTTGACAACAGAGGCAATTTAATCGCCAGCACGTTCTTGCCAGCATCAGGACAAACTCCTGAATCGATCGTCGTGACTTCCTCCGGGTTTTTTACAGGTGGACCGTCTGTCCCCATCATCAACCAGTTCAACACCGCCGGTTCGTTGGTGCATACTTACCATGTGCTGGGCGGCACCGGAACCGGTGGAACCGACTGGATCGACTTCCAAAATGCCAATACCATCCTTTACACCGGCGAAGGCAACGAGATCCGAAGCTACAACATTGCGACCGGTACCCAGAACCCGGATTTTGCTGATAATCTTCCCGGGGGCGCTGCCTACGCATTGCGCGTCATTCCGGCGGGCGGCATTGATGCCCATGATGTCTTGGTCGCGGATACGTCTTTCGCCCTTCTACTCGGACCGAATGGCGCTATCCTAATGAGGTATCTTTTGCCTGGAAGTGAGGGCGATGACTTCTCAATCAACCTGGATCCGAACGGCAGGGACTTCTGGACGGGCGATGTCAACAGCGGGATGATTTGGGAAGTGAACATTGCTACCGGCGCGATTGACAATCAATTCACTGCTTCGCAATTTCCGTTCTTGAATGGCATCGCTGTATATGGAGAGAGGACAGTCAGCTCGACGCCTGAGCCGACAAGTCTTCTTTTGTTCGGTTCCGGGATCCTCGGCTTCGCGGGTGTACTGCGGCGCAGGTTGATGGGATAGTTCAGCCTAACAACGGGACCTACTGAGCCGCTCTCTGGAGCGGCTCTTTTTGTGAAGGATGCAGCACGTCAGTTCAATCCCGCTCTCGCATTTGCATGCCGGACGCGGTCGCTGGCGGGGCCTCCTGATGCTGCTTCTGCCAGTCCGCTTCGCTCATGACTTGGATAGGTTCCAGTTTCTTCTGCTGTAATGCGCTGTTGATTGCGGGTAGTTGGCCGGCGAGTTGCGTCTGGAACTTCGTGATCACGTCTTCCAGTTCGCGGCCCAATACCGCTGTGCGATCAATCTGCGCCGCGGTCGGAGGCCCGTTGTAGCTATTCACGTCACCATAGACCTGGGTTACAAATTCGCGAAGCCTCTCCTCGCCGGTAATGGCGCCGCCCTCTTTGGTAGCAACAATCTCCGAGCGAATCTTATCTGCTGATGCGGCCAGTGCGGTGAGACGCTGGCGCAGGGGATCGTTTGCCGGCAACTTGCTGGCGCGCTCATTGGCGGCGTCGCGAATACCGATAATCGAATCCACCGCCCAGCTCATGTGGGCGAGCATGTTGTACAGCTTCATGGTCAGATCGAACTGCGCTTGCCGCTCTGCCATCGTGTACTTAGTGCGCGGGTCTTCGACGACCTTGAGCTCCGTGGTGTACACCTCATCGCCCTTGGTCATTTTTACGGTGTAGGTGCCCGGCACGACGAGCGGTCCCTGGATTGCGCCGAATGCGGCACTGGCTGCGGGAGGGATGGTCGGTGGCTTCAGTCGCATTGACCAAGTAGCGCGGTTGAGACCCTTGTGCTTGGTGCCGCTGATGGTATCGACCAGCTTGCCCTGCTGATCGAAGACCTCAATCTTCATATCGCCGTAAATGTGGCGGCTGCGCTGGTAGTAGGTGATGAGCGCGTCCGTCGGACGGCTGGGACCGATGAAAGTCTCGTCGCCCTCCGGCCACGAGGCATTAGCGTCGATGTACTGCACAGCAGGCCGACTGGTAATGAATGCCGCAGTCTTCGGCATCAGGTCCGGAGTCAGAGCGCGCAATGGAGAGATATCGTCGATGATCCAGATACCTCGCCCATGGGTAGCCAGCACCAGATCCGATTCGCGCGGCTGCACCACGATGTCGTCCACCGCAACCGCAGGGAAGCTGCTGCCTTTGTACTGCGCCCACTTATTGCCGCCATCGACCGAAATCCAGAGACCGAATTCCGTGCCGAGGAACAGGATGTTGGGACTGACGGTATCTTCGGTGATGACGTGCGCATACCCGCGCACTCCGTTATCCTGCACAGGCAAAGCGGTCCAAGTCTTGCCATAGTCGGTGGTCTTGTAAAGGTAAGGCTGCATGTCGCCGAAAGTATGACGATCGAAGGTGACGTACGCAGTGCCTTCGTCGAAGCGGCTGGCCGCAACCGTGGATACCCATGAGTTCTTCGCTACGCCGACATTGCCAACCACGTTGGTCCAGGTCTTTCCGCCATCGCGTGTGATCTGTAGGTTTCCGTCGTCGGTACCAACCCAGATGATCTGCCCATTCTTAGGCGACTCGCTGATGGAATAGATCGTGGTGTGCATTTCAGCGGCTGAGTTATCGATCGTGACGCCGCCGGATTCTTCCTGCTTCTGCTTCTCGGGATCGTTGGTCGTCAGATCGGGAGAGATTCGTTCCCAGGATTGTCCGTGATCGCGCGAGCGGAACAGGAACTGCGCGCCGATATAGATCGTTCCTTTTTCGTTGGGGCTCATGGCGATGGGCGCGTTCCAGTTGAAGCGCAGTTTCTTCTCACCATATTCGGCATAGGGCGTGATGGAACGGGTTTCATGCGTGTAGCGGTTGACCCGGCCAAGAGTGCCGCCCTGGTATTCGGCATAGATGTAGGCAGGGTCGGCAGGGTCTTCAAACATCCAGAAGCCGTCGCCGTTGTACATGTTTTCCCAGCGGGCATTGGTGACGCCACCGGGGTAGGACGAATCGCCCACCCACGAGCTGTTGTCCTGCAGACCACCGTAGACGTGATACGGGTCGGCATTGTCCACGCTGACGTGATAGAACTGCGAGACCGGCAGATTGTTCTGGTGTTTCCAGCGCGTTCCGCCATCTTCGCTGCGCCACAAGCCACCGTCATCGCCGGCATACACGATGTTCGGATTCACTGGATCGATCCAAACCGTGTGGAAGTCGCCATGGTCAGCGTTGGAGACTCCACTGAAGCTGCGACCACCATTTACGCTGAGCAGCAGCATAAGATCCGGCTTGAAAATCTTGTTGTCATCTTTCGGATCAACGATGAGATTTCCGAAATAAAACGGCCGCCACACCATGAACTGGCTCGCGTCCCTCTTGGCCCAGGTTTTGCCGCCATCGTCGGAACGGTACAGCGCGCTGTTCGCCGATTCGATGTTGGCATACACCACCTGCGGTTTGCCTGGCGCCACTGCCAGAGCGATGCGGCCGTAAGGTTTCGCGGGAAGGCCCTTGCTGTTCGCGTCGGTCAGTTCCGTCCAGTGCTCGCCGCCATCAGTGGACTTAAAGAGTCCGCTGCCAGCGCCTCCAGAGCGGAAGGTCCAACCCTGACGGCGAACATCCCACAATGAGGCATAGATCGTATTCGGTTCCAGCGGGCTCATCGACATCATGCCGCAGCCTGTCGAAGCGTTGCTGCCAGCTAATACTTTGCGCCACGTCTTGCCGCCGTCGCTGGTCTTGTAAACGCCACGCTCTTCGTTGTCATTCCAAAGATGTCCGATGGCGCACGCGTAAACCGTGTTTGAGTCTTTCGGGTCTACGAGAATGCGAGCGATGTGCTCAGAATCTTTCAGCCCGACATTCGTCCAGTTCTCGCCGCCGTCGGTTGATTTGTAAATGCCGTCGCCCACGGAGACGCTATTGCGCGTCCACGCCTCGCCGGTTCCCACCCACACATTCTTCGGATTAGAAGGATCGATGGCGACGGCGCCAATCGACTGCACATCAGGCTTGTCGAAGACCGACTTGAAGGTAGTGCCGCCGTTGATCGACTTCCATACACCGCCGCTCGCTGCGCCGACAAAGACCGTCAACTGGCCCTTGTCGTTGATTGCGTCAACCGCGGCGATTCGGCCGCTCATGGTCGCGGATCCGATGTTGCGGGCCGACAAGCCGGATATGGTTGACGAATCAAACTTGACGGGAGTCTGCGGAGCTTGGGCCACAGTCGTGGCGGCCGATAGCAACAAGAGTGCGCAAAACAAGCAGATAATTCGGACAGCTTTATTAACACTAGAAGCAGCAATCATTTCGCTCAAATCCTCTTAATCGAAGATGGTGTAGGCCAAGCACGGCAGACGACGTCTATCGGCCGTTCCTATTTCTTCGTGGCCGGCATCTTGAATTCTGAATCGTCGATAGGAACGTTCACTTCGATTTTTTCGATGGTGATAACTGCGTGCTGACTGGGATCGTTTTTGGCGCTTGCCTCAATGGAGTAGGGGTAATAAACGCCCGCGACCTGTTTGTACGATCCCAGTGCCTCTTCGGTCTCGCGTATCGAGCCCCGAATAAATTGCTGCTTTTCCAATTTGATTTCCAGGTAGGTGTCGGGATCGAGGTAGTAGTAAATGATGTCTCCGTTTTTCAGCGTGACTTTAAGCTTGTAAACGTCGTCACCATCCACCGTGTCGTGTCCTAGATATTCCACTCTATTGCCCTTGGCCTGGTAATCGACCAGCGGCCCGTCGATGTCAGATTCATCCACCAGGTCGCGCATGTCGTCTTCGCCCATTAACTCCGGATCCTTGCGGCCTCCGAAGGGGCTGATCTGCCAACCACTCGATCCGTCATAGGCTTGGATCTGAGTCATTCCCTGTACGGTGAAGGTCTGGCGCAACAAGTGGTTGCGCTTCTTCTCCACGCCAATAACAGCGTAAATGCCGCTGACGTAAATCTTGCCGGTCATGCGGATGGTATTCACCGCCTTGATTTTTTCCAGGCCGCCGCGGGCTTCGATGTTCTTCGCGACCAGTTCCTCGGCCGTCTGGGCCGAAGCCAGGGCGGTTAGACAAAGGACTCCGAGCGCTACCTTCAGGACTACGCGCATGTAGTTCACTCCTAGTTGCAAGCTACTAAGCTGCTGACTCTGGCTGGCCGGTATGCCCATTTGACGTGCAGCTCGGTTTCTCGTGAATTTACGGTATCAGTCGCTTGTTCCACCTCGGGCGCGGGCACGGCTGTCCATTGTAATGCCAAATCCGCAAGCAGCGAGATCTAAACCACCAGCTACCAAACTACACACCGCTCGGCCGCCGGACGTACCATGGCAGAATCCGGTTTGCAGGAGAAGGCGCTGGCGAATGGAGGAAAGTTAGACAGCGGGCCAATCACGCGAAACTTAGCCACCGGATGCGGATCGCCCTGTACCATCAGCCGCTGCGTCTCCGGCCTGGTCTCGTCTCCGCGGAATTGTCCCCATGCGATGAAGAACTGCTGATCGGGAGTAAACCCGTCAATAGTTGGCCCTGGAGGCTTGCCTTGTTGCGACTTCTGCAAGGCGAGATAGGCAATCTTGACTCCGGCCAGGTCACCGATGGATTCTCCCAGCACCAGCTTGCCATTGTGATGAATGTTGGGCTCGATGTAGTAGCCGTCGAATTGAGTCACGACGCACTGTGTCTTCGCCTGAAACTTCTTCAAGTCGTCGGCTGTCCACCAATTGTTCAGACGGCCGATCGAATCGTATTGTGCGCCCTGATCGTCAAAGCCGTGGCTGATCTCGTGTCCGATGACCACGCCGATGGCGCCATAGTTAACAGCGTCGGTTGCCTTCACGCTGAAGGCGGGTGGTTGCAGGATTCCAGCGGGGAAGACAACCTCGTTCATCAGTGGATTGTAGTAAGCGTTGGAGGTAGGCGGCGTCATACCCCATCGTCCGCGGTCAACCGGTTTGCCGATGGTCGAGCGGTCGTCAGTGACAGCGAACTCCGCCCCACTCACGACATCGTCAAAGTACGAGTTGCGGGTAATGACAACGTGGCTGTAGTCCTTCCACTTGTCGGGATATCCCACTTTGACGTTGAAGGTGGCGATCTTCTCCATCGCTTTTTTCTTGGTTTCGGGAGTCATCCAGTCCAGGCCGTTGATGGTGTCACCCATGGCGGCGAGGATATTCTTCACCATCTCTTGCGCACGGGCCTTGGCTTCAGGGGGAAAATAGCGGTCTACATAGTCTCGTCCGAGGGCCTCACCCAAAAACTGATCGGTCGATTCCACGCATTGTTTCCATCGCGGTTTCAGCTCACTCACTCCCCCGAGCGTCTTATCGTAGAAGTTGAAGTTCTCTTGCACGAATGCTTGCGAGAGATACGGTGCAGCGCCGTGAAGAAGCTGCCAGGTCAAATAAATCTTCCAATCTGCAAGGGGAGTGGTGCTCAGTTGCTGATCAAACTCTTTCATGAAGGCTGGCTCTTGAACGTTCAGATTCACGCGCGGCAGGTTCGCGTCCTTGTAATACGCATTCCAATCGAAGTGTGGCGTGAGCTGCTGGAGCTGGGCATAGGTGGTCTGGTGATCGATGGCCTTAGGATCGCGATGAGCGACATTGTCGAGCGTGGCGTTAGCCAGGGCAGTCTCGAATTGCATTACCTGCTCGGCAGCCTTGTGGGAAGCCTCCTCGCTGTATCCGGCAAGTTGGAACATGTTGGCCACGTGCACGAGGTATTGCGTGCGCGCTTCTTTGAAGCGCTCTTCCGTCTTTAAATAGTAGTCGCGATCAGGAAGACCCAGGCCACCCCCCTGGACGTCGGCAATCACCTGCGAAGGATTGTGATTGTCGGAGGCGGCGCTTAAGACAAACGGCACCTGGATTCCGAGGTCTCCAAAGCGAATAATCATCTGCTGCAAGCTTGCCTGATCTTTGATGGCATCGATCTCGGCTAGCATTGGCTTGATGGGAGTGGCGCCAGCCTGGTTTACCCGCGTCTCATCCATGCACGCGGCATAGTAGTCTCCGATTAACTGGTCAACGCTGCCCTTGGGTAAATCGTGCTTGGCAGACGCTTCTTCGAGAATCACTCGCAGTTGGTCTTTGTTCGACTCGCCGGCGGCCCAGCGCCGGCTCCAGCGGTCCATGGTGGCGGGAATTGGATTGGCGGCCCGCCAGGCTCCATTCGAAAATTGATAGAAGTCGGTACAGGGACTGGCAGAGCGATCGAGATCGGCGGTTTGAATTCCGACAAGAGCTTGTTGTGCAAAGGCAGGAACTGAACAGAATAGGAACAACAGAAAAAAACGAATAAGCTGCATCATGTCCTTCTGACTTGCGATCTGCAAGGCGAGGCTATTCTACGCATGTCGCAGATAGAGTGCGAGACCTGGTGCCGCGCCGGTACTTTGGGCACCGCAAAAACAGACCGGATCAAGAGCAGGGTTTCCTTAGCCCTTCCGCGCTGGTTATTTCGACAAGACCAGGTCGTGCATTCGCTGGGTCACCGCACCTTGAATGAAGGATACCTCTTTGCTGAGCATATCCGTGGCTTCCTGGCACAGTACGGGTTCCTCGCGCATCAAGCGAAGGAACTCATCGCGCGGAATGCGCAGCACCACAGCGTCGGTAACCGCCGCAGCCGTAAGGCTGTAGTCGCTGCCGGTAAACGTTGCGGGCAAGCCTAGTATCGACCCCACCGGAAACACTCGATCCAATCGCGGCAAGCCCTCGACGCGAAGGCGTACTTTGCCCTTACGAATCAGGAACACGCCTAGGTTTTCATCGCCGGCGTTGAATAGGACACCGCTGGCCGGCACGTGTTCCGCGTGCCCGAGCGCTTCGAGAGAGGCCTTCAAGGTCGGTGATGCACTGAGGATATTAGAACCCGGACCCACATTTTTCATTGTGTTTTTATGCCAGAATTCTGGCCGGCGGGGCGGTGATCAGCATCACAGATGGCTGTGAGTCAGCTACAGCGGTTTTCAATGTCGTCGCCCGGCGCAGACTTAGAAGCACCTATATTTTGAGGGTCTTGCCGGGCAAAAGGGAGGCAGCGGCAAGGGCCGGTTAGGCTGCTGCAAAAGCTAGAAAAGTCTTCGATCTAAATAAAAAGTCGCGCCGTTCATGCCGGACGGAACAGGGGGTCTGACTCGTCCGAGAACGAAGACGGCGCGACACTCGAGTGAGTACAACACCGCCATCGTACTTTCAGCACGGGAAAATTGCAGCGACCAAGGTCACGCTACAACGTGCGATATTTACCGGAGCAGTGTGCTCTGGGGCACGCTAACCAGAACTTGGCCAGCCGACATTGTTGATGCGCGAGCGCCCTGCATTCCAGGGACCGTCCCCGTCGAAACACAAAAGCCGCGGCGTGAACCGCGGCTGACCTGCAGCAAGTTTCGCTTAGTGGCGCTTGCGGCCCTTCTTGGCTGCTTTCTTCTTCGCGCCCGCTGAAGACTTCTTGGCCGCTTTTTTGGCTGCCTTCTTGGCTGGTTTCTTTGCGGCCTTCTTAGCAGTTTTTTTCGCAGCTTTCTTCGCTGGCTTCTTGGCTGCTTTCTTTGCCGCCTTTTTCGCAGCCTTTTTGGGCGCCTTCTTTGCAGCTTTCTTGGGAGCGGCCTTGCGCGGCGGACCGCCTGGAGCACGCGATTCGGTAGTCACCTCCGGCTCTGTCTCCTCCACTTCAGCTTCTTCTACCACTGAAACGGACTCAGGTTCTTCTTCTTCCTCTTCTTCCTCTTCGTATTCCTCGTCTTCGAGGGAATCGCCGTAGGAACCGTCTCCGTAATCATCCATTTCGTCCTCTCGCCGACCGTAAAGCGTCTCATCGAAAAACGTCATGTGTCCTCCTGATTTTGCTCGACTCCGCAGAACTAAACGGAGGCAGCTCGTAAGGCTGAATTCAGATTTATACCAAAAAAACACTACTGCAATAAGCGCGCGATTATAGCACAGCATAATCGTCGATCCGCCGTGCCGGCAACGCCTCAAAACCCGTGACGCGCTTGTTGTAACAGAACATCCGCGGGAAGGGAAGAGCGCAACTGGAAAATGATGATGAAACGCACAAGAGGCTGGCACAACCGTCGTTACTTGCGAATCACCAGAACCTCGCCGGCGCGCAGATCGGCGGCCAGCTTGGGATTGTCGCGTTTCAGAGCCGCCACGGAGGTATGATTCGACTCGGCTATGCCGCTCAAGGTCTCACCCTTCTTTACTGTGTGATATTTCGCGGCGGCGTGGTTGGGCGATGAAGTGGATGAGGTCTGGGCCTTCTTCGAGGTCTTGACAGTGGGAGTGCCGCTATCAGAGGACGCCTCCTCTGAGCTAGTTCCAGCCAGCGGCTTGTAGACGACCAGGGTCCGGCCGGGAGCTACCGCCGTTCCCCGTAGATGATTCCATTTTCGCAACTTATCGACCGGAACCTCGAAATCGTCGGCAATGGAAGAGAGGGTGTCGCCCTTCCGTACTTTGTAGTGCGTAGGATGCCGCGAATAAGAGGCGGCTTCGGCGTTCGAGCGACCCGGAGCTACCGGAATGATAAGTTTGGAGCCGACCTTAACCTCGTCGCCACTCAGACCGTTGGCTTCCGCGATGGACGAAGACGAAGTGTGATACTTGTGCGCGATCGAGGCCAGTGTATCCCCATATTCGACATGGTGATAGCGCCACCACGTCCGCATGTCGGCCGGTATGGCCGCCATGGCGTTTTCGTATTTTTCGCGCGATCCGGCCGGAAGATTGAGGGTAAAGCTCTGGTCCTTCGGGGTGGTCATCCGCAACAGACTGGGATTTAGCTCCTGGAGGTTATTCACCGAGGTGTCAACGCACTCCGCCACCAGACGCAAGTCCACCGGGTAGTTGATGGTCACCTGATCCACTTGCGGGGCCGGATCAGGCGTGACACGCTCCAGCCCATACTGCTCCGGATTCTTGGCCATGATGGTCTCAGCCAGGATGATGGGCACATAATTACGGGTTTCCTGAGGCAGGACGCCGCGCCGGTACAGCTCCCAGAAATCGGCATAGCCGGTTCGCTCCACCGCGTGCTGAACCGTGCTGGCGCCCGAATTGTAGGCCGCCATCGCCAGATACCAATCTCCAAATTGGTTGTAAAGGTCTTTCAGGTTTCGTGCGGCCGCACGGGTCGCTTTCTCTGGATCCTGACGATCATCCACCCACCAGCTACGTTGCAGGCCGTACAACTCGCCTGATGTGGCCATAAACTGCCACATGCCACG
This sequence comes from uncultured Acidobacteriaceae bacterium, assembly GCA_963755865.1. Classification (GTDB taxonomy): domain Bacteria; phylum Acidobacteriota; class Terriglobia; order Terriglobales; family Acidobacteriaceae; genus Bog-257. Next base: position 505,378 of record CAVWLY010000030.1, read on the forward strand.
CGCGCCGGCGCGGGAAAGCGCCAAGGGCTGAAATCCCGACTCCGCTTGCGCCAGGTAAATCAGGTCCTGAGGTACGCCCTCCTCCTTGAGGATTCGCGAGACCATCTCGCGGTAGCGGCCTGAGCGAGCCCAAGCGTGCTCCAGCGTGGCCTTCCCCCGCGGACTAGAGAAATAGTTGATGAACATGGCCACCTGGTCGTTGAGCACCAGCGGCAGGTCGGACTTGGTGGTCTTGATCTCGGCTTCGGCCTTGGCCTTAATGTGGGGATCGACGGGGAAGGTGATGTCGTTGGCTTCGTCGATGGGCGCCGGTTCGGAACGCGGTTCGCTGAAGCCGTCGCCCTGCTTCAGAGCAGCCATCTCAAGTTCGTGGACAGCTTCGACGATCTTGTCGAATTCGCGCTCCAGCCGTTCATCATTACGGATGTCGAGGTCGCTGGATAGCATGGTGTTGAACGCCTGGTCGAAGTTCTGCTTGGCGGCTTCCAAGTGGTCGGCCTGATAGTTGGCCTGCCCGGCGGCATATTGCTTTTCGGCCTGGGCGATCAACGCCTCGGCCGGATCAGGCGTTGTAGACTTGTGCGCAGTACCTTCCTGGATTTTAGGCTGTTGCTGCCCCTTTTGCGCTATTGGCAAAGTGACTACGGGAGCAATGGCCGCAACCGGGGGCTTGGCAGTGGCTGGTTTGGGCTGGCTGGGCTCGCATCCCGTGGTGAACAGCAGGCCCGCAAGGAGGGCCACCGGAAGCATGCCGCGAAGGATTCTCATTACTTCGAAATAGCTCTCTCCGACTCCATCGTCGCCGGTGACTGTGATGTTACTACGCGGCAAAATTACCGGTCAACGCAACGTGGAGAATTTAGAGTAACTGCTGGCCGATGAAGGAATTGCAGGGCCTTCACGGAGTTTGCCGTTCGCCGTGGGCGAGGAGGCTCGGGGCAAGCTCAGGCCTGCGGGAATACTTTGCAGGGGTTACTGCGGCATCTTAGCGTCCCCAGCCCGAAGGTGGCGGATGCCTGTTCTAGTGCTTCTCTTGCACTTCTCCAATCGAAACAATCTTCGTATCGGTACGGAATTTCTTGTAGTCGCGATCACTGACGTCAACATCGATGTCGAAATTCTTCAGCAAGGCCAACCGCACGTCCACCGTGACTGCGACGTGCTGCTGCAGCCAAACTTCGTCATTGACCCTGGTTTGTTCGACAACAATCCGCGAGCCTTTGTGCAGCCGTGCCAGAAACAGCCCAAAGGAGACAGTGTCGATGACCTGCACGTCCAGCTTCTTCATCTGCGAATCGTTCTTGTCGATCCACACGCGAAAGCGCATCTTCGGCAGGATCTTGGCTTCCCTACGGACGGGCTGGTATCCCGGCTTGGGATCGCCATCAATGACGTAGTTGTCGCGGCCCTCCAGCTTCTCAATGCCAACGAACTTGAAGTTGTAAGCGTCGGCCACTTCCTTCACAAACTGGCGCTCGTCCTCGCGGTCCTTCTCTTCCCTCTCCAGCCGCTTCTTGCGGTCCGACTCGGACTCGTTCTTGCGCTTGTCGATCAGCTTCTGGATCTTCTCGTCTTCTTTTTGCGCAGCTTTCGCGGAGAGCGGTTTGTCATCCTTGGCAATTAGCTTCTGTACCTGGTCGCCGTAGATCTCCAATACGTCGTAGGTCTTCGTCTCCGTGGACTTCACCTGCCCCTTGCCGTCGAGTCGGCGTTCTTGCTGACGCTCGACGTAGGTGTAATCCCGTTGCTTCTTGTCATTTTCCAGGTCGTTGTCGGCGCAGAGGCGAATGAGGTTGCGGATTTGCTCCTGCGAAAGCGCAGATGGACCTGCTTGCACGGACGACTCAGATGGTTTCGGCGGCACGTTTTGCTGGGTGATTCCCCACGCGCTGGTTAGGACAACGAAGATTAAGATGCGCCGGCCTTGTATCGACATACCTGCGTGATTACAACCCCACACCCTTCTCTAAGTTCCATAAATGATACGGGTAAGCGCGGGAATAGTTCCCGATGCGCCGGACTTGGTAGCTGTCGCATTGGTTGATGTTCGGCGTTGAGGGGGACTAGCTTCTCGGCTGCGCCGATAGCGGGCTTCGCATTAGCTTCTTATTACGACGTCGCGCAAGAAGCGGAGGGCTAGGCGTGGGCCAGCGCCTGTCGCAGGTCTGCCACCAGATCGTCGCCATCTTCGATCCCGACCGACAGGCGCACTGTCGCTGGCGACACTCCCAGCAAGTTCAGCCGCTTGGCACCTAGTCCGATATGCGACGACAGCACTGGATACGACACGGTGGACTCGACACCGCCCAGGCTCGCTGCCAGATACCAGAGTTGCAGACTGTCGATGAAACGCTCGGCTGCGTGCCCGCCGCCGCGAATGTCGAACGACACCATCATGCCGAAGTCTTTCATCTGGCGGCGCGCCAATTGATGCGCCTCGTGACTTTGCAGTCCGGGGTAATACACGCGCGCAACTTTGGGGTGGCCTTGGAGCGCCTCGGCAATTTGCGCGGCGTTGCGGCAAGCGCATTCCACACGCACATGCAGCGTCTTCAATCCCCGCAGCAGTAGGTAGGCGCAGCCCGGATCCAGGCATCCGCCGGTCAAGATCATCATCTGGCGGGCGGCATCCATCCACTTCTTCGAGCCGGCCAGAACGCCCGCAGTGAGGTCGCTATGGCCGCCCAGATACTTGGTCGCTGAATGGATGACGATGTCGGCGCCTAGCTCCAGCGGCTTTTGCAGCACTGGCGTTGCGAAAGTGTTATCGGCCACCACGCAAGCTTTGTGCTTGCGGCCCACCTCGGCCAGTGCGGTCAGATCGACGCAGCGCACCGTCGGATTGGTGGGGGTCTCCAGGAAAAGCATCCGCGTCTTGCGGGTGAAGTAGCGATGAGCATTCCCGATGTCGTGATACGGAATGAAGCGCGTCTTGATGCCGCATCGTGGCAGTACCTGCTCGAACAACTTCAGCGTTCCGCCATAGATGTCGAGCATGGAGACGATCTCGTCACCGGCCCGGCAGGTTATCAGGGCCGCAATCAGTTCCGCCGCCATCCCGCTGGAGGTGGCGACTGCGGCGTCGGCTTCTTCCAGCGCCGCAATCTTCTCTTCGGCCGCCGCGATCGTGGGATTGCCGTAGCGCGAATAGAGATAGAAGTCGCGATCGCCCTCAGCGTATCGGCGTAGAGCCTTGACATTGGGGAGCACGAAAACCGCGGTCTGCGCAATAGGCGTGGCCAAGGGCGCGGCTTGGCCGTGACGCTCTTCGCCGGAATGGACGCAGCGGGTGGCGTCGGCGCGGCGCTTGGTTTTCTTGTTCATCGCACTCCTCTCGGGGGATTCCATGGAAGGAGAAATGCGATTGTAATTGAGGCACTGCGGGCTGGCTCAAGACGTCAAGAACTGAATGCCGGTCTTGGACCTGTCCGTCGTGGTCAACGACCAGGCCATGCGCGGAGTGTTATGCGCAATGCCAACGCGCCCGCGAGTGTCAACCACGATCATTCCGCCATGCCCGTTCAGGCGCTTCTTAAGGTAGTACAGCGCCCGTTGTGCAGCTTCTTGGGGCGCCAACCCTTCTTCCACGCGGTCGGCAGCCCACTTACTAAGCACCAGCTTCATCATGGGCTCGCCCCATCCCGTGGTGGAAACCGCGGCACTTCGGTTGTCGGCGTAGCAACCGCAGCCGATCAGCGAGGAATCGCCCACTCTGCCGGGAGCCTTGTTCAAGGTCCCGCCGGTCGAGGTCGCAGCGGCGATGTTGCCCTCTCGGTCGAGTGCCACTGCTCCCACGGTGTCGTGCGAACGCATGGGGCCAAACTCATCGGGCATCTCGAGATATCCCGGCTTCTTGGCTTCGCGCAGACGCAGCACTTCGCGCTCAATGATCAACTCGTCATTGAGGCACAGCTCGATGCCATGCTCCTGCGCGAACCGCTCGGCTCCGGTTCCGACGAAATAAACATGCGGGCTCTCGGTGAGCACCTTCTTGGCAGCGCGGATCGGATTGCGGATATGTTCAACGCAGCCGACCCCACCGGCGCGCAGGGTTGCGCCATCCATCATCAGCGCGTCCAGCTGTACCCGGCCGTCCATGTTCAGAAACGAGCCGCGACCGGCGTCGAAGGCCTCGTCTTCTTCCATGGCGACCACCGCCGCCTCGACCGCGTCAAGGCAGCTTCCGCCGCGTTGCAACACCTGCCAGCCCAGGGCAGCCGCGGCCTGCACTCCATGCAAGTGTTCCTCAATGACATTCTTAGGTATCGCCCACGCGCCGCCGTGGACCAGCATTACAGGATTGACTGCCAAATCAGGACCTTTCGCTATCGAATGTTATGCATCCAAAGACAAACTCGACAGCATACCAGAACGGCGGCCACGCGTTATTTGCGGAAGGCGGGATCACTGCCATTTTGGCTTGACATGTGGAACACATGCAAGTATGTTGACTACATGTCACGCATGATTCAGTTGCGCAATGTTCCTGACGCGTTGCATCGCACCCTTAAGGCCCGCGCGGCGATGGCAGGCATGTCGCTTTCGGACTACCTGCTGGCCGAAATCCGGGAGATCGCAGAACGCCCCACCTTGGCCGAATTGCAGCAGCGCATGCAACGTCGCCAGCCCGTTACCCTCACGGAACCGGCCGCCGCCGCCGTACGCGCCGAGCGGGACGCGCGGTGATCGTCCTGGATGCTTCCGCCGCGGTTGAATGGCTTCTGCAAACCTCGACGGGCGCGCGGGTTGGGCGACGGATTCTCTCTTCGCGAGATACCCTGCATGCGCCGCATCTGCTTGACGTGGAGGTGGCGCAGGTTTTTAGGCGCAAGGTTGCCACAGGAGAAGTCGCCACGTCGCGAGCCGAAGAAGCCTTGCAGGATTTGCTGGATCTTCGAATTCGGCGCTATCCGCACTTCCTGTTCTTGCGGCGCGTTTGGGAGTTACGCGACAACCTAACCGCCTACGACGCACTTTACGTAGCGCTTGCGGAGGCCCTCGATGCGACGCTAGTTACCTGCGACGGCAAGTTTGCAGCAGCGTCTCGCCATGGCGCGCGCGTCGAAGTGGTTAAGCAGAGCGGCTGGGCAAGTCCCGTTTCCCAGTAAGACTGTCTTCCCTAGGAAAGTGCAACCTGCGGATTAGCCCCTTCGCCTATAGCACGGCACTCACTCTGGATGTTGCCGCTGAATTCGTTTAGACGAGACGATGTTCCGATCCATTGACGCAGGGTATTGCGGGTGGAATCGCTGACTTCGGTGAAACGGATGCCGGCATTGGCGTTCGGTTGTGACCACACAACGACACCCTTTACTTCGATAGCGTGAGCTATTCCCGGTAACACGAACCGCAGTGTGAGTTCCCCGGAGGCATCGCATGGCGGGCGGAAGTTCTGCAGTCCCAGTCCGCCAACGCTCAGGTTCCTTGCAAGTGCGGTAAAGCATTGGCCGTCGTTGCTGTGGAAGATCACCGGAACGCTGCACTCCGCCCGAAAGTATATCGGCAAGGGCGCTGCGGACTTTACCGGCGAGTTGACGCGGCGGCCAAAGCTGATCTTGTGTTCGTTTAACTTTCTGCAAAAGGTGCGGCGAGGAATGCCCAGTTGCCGAGCTGCGAGGCTTTGATTGCCGCCGGTGGTTTCCAGGGTGCGCACGATCAGCAGGCGCTCGAACTCGTCCATGGTAGCGCCGTTTGTAGATGGAAATACATGAGGTTGCCTCCCACTGACCGCATCGTCACGCACATGTTTGCGCACATCTTCAGGCGTAATCTGACCATGGGAGTTGAGAATGCCCAGCTTCAGAACCAGGTTGCGCAATTCGCGAACGTTGCCCGGCCACTCGAATTGCGGCAACAGTTCGAGAGCTTCCGGAGTGAAGCTGACTCCTGGGCAACTTCGCGCCAGAAAAAATTCGGCCAGAGCCACCACGTCTTGCGGCCGGTCCCGCAGCGGCGGGACCCGCAGATGGACCTCGCTGATGCGATGGTAGAGATCGCTACGGAAAGTCCCATCACGCACGGCGGCTTCGAGGTCGCGATTGGTGGCCGCCACAATGCGCACATCGACGGAAACTTTCTTGTTGCCGCCCAGGCGATAGTAGGGGACCGCGTCGAGTACGCGCAGAAGCTTTACCTGGATTTTAGGATCCAGCTCTCCGATTTCGTCGAGAAACAGCGTGCCCCCATGGGCGCTCTCGAACAACCCGGGTTTACAGGAATCGGCGCCGCTGAAGGCTCCCTTTTCATAGCCGAACAATTCGCTCTCCACCAGGTGCTCCGGCAGCGCCGCGCAGTTGACGTCAACCCAGGGTTTGGAGCAGCGATACGAACGCTGATGAATGATGCGAGCGATCAGTTCCTTGCCGGTGCCGGTCTCGCCGGTAATTAGGACCGCGGCTTTGTAAGGCGCTACTTTTTCCGCCACTTGCACAAGTGCGAGCATGTTGGGATCTTCAACGATGACATCGCAGGACTGATCCACGCCGTGTTTCTGAATCGTGATCACAACCATCCTTAACGCCTGCGTTGGTGCAGACCAGTCCACGTTAAACGGAACGCCGGCAGCCGGATCTACCGATGAAACGGGCCAGCACAGGTTCGTCATTGCCGACAACTGAACCATCGGCGAAATCGGGCAATTTCTTGAAACTGTTTTGCGCCAACCCGGCGCAGTTTGCCACCTGAGTGAGCCAAGCTGGCGCAGCGAAAGCCTCGATCGCATTCGCCGCTGAGCGCAAAGAAAGAAGTTAGCAGCGTCTGCAGAATGGCAGTCTTCATGCATTACCTCTGATCGGTGTCGAATCCAGATTGGAGTTGAACATGAATCGTTGGATTCTATTGTGGTTTGCAATATTGATGTCCGGTGCAGCCCTGGCGAACGATGCAAAGCTTGCTCCGGAGCTCAAGTACGCCCCGAATGGCCAGATGGTCCGAGTCATCGTGCGATACAAGGCCCTCCCCAGCAGTGTGAGCAAAGACAGAATCCGGATGCGAGGTGGGGTCGTATCAGGCGATCTGGCCTTGGTCAGGAGCGTGACTGCTACGATTCCGCTAAGCAAGCTTGGGCAACTGTCCGACGACGATGCTGTTGCCTACATCTCTCCGGACCGCGCGGTGCGCAGCCACCTCAACAATGTGGTGCCGGCAGTGTTGGCGAATTATGGCTGGAGCTTGGGTCTTGACGGCAACGGAGTCGGCGTCGCTGTAATTGATAGCGGCATTCATGAGGTCAGCGACCTCGAAAACAACAGCGCTTCGCGCATCGCCTACAGCGCAGACTTCGTGGGTGGTGGCGCGGATGACCAGTATGGTCACGGTACTCATGTGGCGGGCATCATTGGCGGTAACGCCGCCTATTCCAGTTGTCCAACTTGCGCCATCCAAATCCGTGGACTGGCGCCAAATGTGACCCTCATCAACCTGCGCGTCCTCGACAGCAACGGTCAAGGCAGCGATAGCACCGTGATTGCGGCCATCCAGACCGCTGTCCAATTAAAGGATGTTTACAACATCCGCGTCATGAATCTGTCGGTGGGGCGGCCGGTGTTCGAAAGCTACGCCCAGGATCCGCTGTGCCAGGCCGTGGAGGCCGCATGGCAAGCGGGAATCGTAGTAGTGGTGTCGGCGGGCAACGATGGGCGCGACAATTCGTTGGGAACCAATGGCTACGGCACCATCGAAGCGCCGGGGAATGATCCTTATGTGATCACGGTGGGCGCCATGAACACTAAGGGCACTCCCGATCGCAGCGACGATGTGATGACCAGCTACAGCGCCAAGGGGCCGACCGTCATCGATGCCATCGTGAAGCCTGACTTGGTAGCTCCGGGCAACCGTGTTGTTTCCTTGCAGGAGCCTGGGACGCTGGCGGCGCAAAACCCGGGAAACCTTGTGCCCAGCACCTATTACGACATGGAGAACCGGGTCACGCCTTCCGATAAGTATTTCATCCTGAGCGGAACCAGCATGGCGACCGCCGTGGTGAGCGGAGCTGCGGCATTGATGTTACAGCTGGAGCCCTCGCTGACGCCGGACCAGGTAAAGGCGCGCATGATGAAGACCGCGTATAAAAACCTGCCCCAGTACTCGACCGTCGTAGATGGAGGGGTGACTTACAGCATTCAGTACGACGCCTTCACGGTGGGAGCGGGCTATCTCGACGTGCAGGCGGCTTTGAGCAATACCGATTTGGCGCAGGGCGTGGCTAAATCTCCGACTGCCTCCTACGACGCAAACAGCGGGAACGTATTCTTCCTGGCCGATCGCACCACGCCATGGGGCCAGCCAGCCATCAAGGGAATCGGGCAGGTCTCTGGTCAGTCAGCCATGTGGGGCGCCTCGGCGGTATGGGGCAACAACGCCTTTCTGGCCAAGTCGGCCATGTGGGGCAATTCGGCGATGTGGGGCAACTCTGCGATGTGGGGCAACTCTGCGATGTGGGGCAATTCGGCCATGTGGGGAAACTCCGCAATGTGGGGTTCGCAGTTTACCGGCGGCGATCCCAACACAGCGCTGAGCACGGTGCTTAACGGTGAAAACTAGGGGAGACGGGCAAGCACGGAGAAGCAGCTGCGATTAGCAGTTTGCTTGAACCCGAATAGCGATGTTGCCGGTGATGTTCGCGATTGGCTTCGCGGCGCATCGGCGACATCGCGTTGCGGTTCTCCACAACTTTCTGCTGCCCGCCCGTAAGAAATAGCGCGACGCGTGAGCTCGGCTCTCGTCCGCGTAACCCAGCAGACGACGAACGAAGACCTGTAACGTTTGACTCCTTTCATGCCGATACCTTAGACGGAGGGTCTGCATCCGCCGGCTTTTGGGACCTGTCCGATCTCCAAATGCTGCTTGGGTCCTGAGTCATGACAAGCAAATTAAACCCCGCGATTGGCGAGATCTCAGGCGCGCAGCGAAACCCGGCAGGTTTCCCAATGAGTCCTAATGCGAAAGCGTTTATTGCGCTTGTATTAGCGAGCGGAGCTGCCGTTCTTGCCAATGGCTTCGCGTACTCATCTTGGCCTGACATGCGCAGGTTTCTCTGTTACTTACTCGCCGTCATCCTGGCCTCGGGATTCAAAGTCGTGCTGCCGGGCATCAACGGCACCATGTCCGTGAACCTGATGGTGATCTTGATTTCGGTGATTGAACTGTCACCGACGGAGAGTCTGGCCGTGGGATGTGTCGCCACCATAGTTCAGAGCTTGTGGCACAAGCATCATATTCAAGCCATCCATGTTGCTTTCAATGCTGCTCAAATCGCGATCTCTATTGAGTTGTCCTATCTGGTGTTTCATCATTCGGCGCCGTTGCTGGGTGAGCAGTTGCCTCTTCGCCTCATGGCCACAGCGGTAACCTATTTTCTGGCGAACACGGTTCCAGTGGCAGTGGTTGTTTCTTTAACCGAGCATCACGGGTTTGCCCACACCTGGACGGAATCTTATTTCTGGTCTTTTCCCCATTACCTGGTGGGCGCCGCCTTCGCGGGGTTAGTCAGCTGGTCGAATCGTCATCTGGGCTGGCAGGTTTCGGTCCTCATCGTGCCAGTTATTTATCTGGTGTACCGCTCCTATCGCCTGTATATGGGGAAGCTGGAAGATGAAAAGCTGCACGTGGAGCAAATGGCTGAGGTTCATCTGCGAACCATTGAGGCGTTGGCTCTCGCCATCGACGCCAAGGACCACACCACTCACGATCATCTGCAAAGGGTTCGCGTGTATGCCGTCGAAATTGGCAAGGAGATGGGCCTGAGCCCGGTCGAGCTGGAGGCATTGCGGGCTGCAGCCCTGTTGCACGACATCGGCAAGCTGGCGGTGCCGGAGCACATCATCAACAAGCCAGGACGTCTGTCGCCGGAAGAATTCGAAAAGATGAAAATTCATCCGATCGTGGGCGGCGAGATTCTGGAGCGAGTCAACTTCCCCTATCCGGTGGTGCCCATCGTGCGGGCCCATCACGAGAAGTGGGACGGTACGGGATATCCCGATGGATTAAAGGGAGAGCAAATACCCGTCGGAGCCCGGATCCTCACCGTCGTGGACTGTCTCGACGCGCTCACCTCGGACCGCCAGTATCGGCGTGGCATCCCGCTGGACGAAGCCATGCGCGAGGTAGTCTCGCAGGCCGGCAAGCAATTCGACCCCAAGGTAATTGAAGTTCTGCAGCGCAGATATCTGGAGCTGGAACACCTGGCAAAAGCCGGCTCCAACAGCCCGGACTGCTTGAAGTTGTCCACGGAAATCAAAGTGCAGAATGGCTGCGCGCCCGCGGCGGGCTTCGAAACGATCAAGAAGAGTTCCGGCAAAGGCGGTTTTCTAGCTTCGATCATGGCCGCAAGATACGAAGCACAGGCACTGTTGGAATTCAGCACCGCCCTCGGATGTTCGCTCAGCCTCTACGAAACCCTTTCGGTGGTGGCGGCGAGACTGCGCAAGCTGGTTCCCTATGATGCTATTGCCATCTATCTGCTGCGCGGCGATAAGCTGATCCCGGAATACGTTACCGGAGACGACTTCCGGGTATTTTCGTCGCTGGAGATTCCTTTTGGTGAGGGACTGTCGGGCTGGGTTGCGCAGAACCGCTCTCCCATCATCAATGGCAATCCTTCGGTTGAGCCCGGCTATCTTAACGATCCGCAGCGGGCCAGCTCCATGTCGTCGGCGCTAGCCATTCCCTTGATCAAAGAAGACAACAGCGTGCTGGGAGTGCTGGCTTTGTATCGTCTGCCCGCGGACGCTTTTTGTGCCGATCATTTGCGCGTCCTGCTGGCGACCAGCGAGAAAATCGCCGCCTCCATCGAAAACGCCATCAAGTATCAGGCGGCAGCCGACTCTGCGACGGTGGATTACTTGACCGGACTGCCCAATGCGCGCTCTCTGTTCCTCCATTTGGACTCTGAGATTTCCCGCTGCAAGCGCGAGAAAGGCCACTTGGGAGTGGTGGTATGTGACCTGGACGGATTCAAGCAGATTAACGACAAGCTGGGTCACGTTGAGGGCAACAAAGTGCTCGAGCTGTTTGCCCGGAAACTCAGCCTGTCATGCCGGGAATACGACTTCGCCTCGCGCATGGGAGGCGACGAGTTTGTGGTGATTGCGTCCCGCCTGGATCGGTCTGCGGCGGACGAGATGTGCGAACGAGTCAAAGCCGCGGCGGCGGAGAGCGCCCAGGAAGTTTGTCCGGAGATCCTACTGTCAGCCAGTGTGGGAGTGGCCTTTTATCCCGACAATGGCGAGGATGCCGAGGAGTTGCTGGCTGCCGCCGATAAACGGATGTACGGAATGAAGAAGAACCATCAGCAGGCGGAGGCGCTTCTCGGGGCGCCTTTGCAAACCATGATGACGCAGTGAGGGGTCCCTGGGATGCGGAGCGCGATTCTACACCGGCTAACGCTGGCTGCCATGACGGTACTTGTCGGAGGACTCATGGCGGCCACACTGGTGCGTTATGCGCCCGGCTTTGGTGCCGATGAACGTCAGCTCGATGCGCGGTTGAGTAGCGGCAGCATCCAGGCGATCCGCAACGAAAACTCCGAAGAGCGCAATGTTCTTCGCTATTGTGCGGCGTCGGTTTGGCGCTTGCTGCATGGCGATTTAGGCGAGTCGCGATCGCTCAATCGGCCCGTCCGGCAATTGTTGCAGGAACGGGCGCCGGTTACGCTGGCGCTCGCGGGCCAGGGACTCGGACTGGCTTGGGGAGTGGCTGCGCTTGCGGTGCTGATCGCCTGGTTATTCCGCGCCTCTGGGATTGAGTTCACGGTCAGTATCTTCAGCGGGGCCTTGCTGTGTTTACCGGCGGGCGTGATGGCCCTGCTGTCGGTTCTGTTGAGCGCGCCCGGATATCTCGCGATCGGGCTGATCGTCTTCCCCAAAGTCTTCCGGTATTTGAGCAATCTCGTCGTTGGGGTCCGCCAGATGCCGCATGTCACCACTGCGTACGCCAAGGGAGTTTCGGAGCCGGCGATGTTTTTCCGCCACGTGGTTCCCGTGGTCAGGCGCGAGGTGCTGGCGCTGGCGGGAGTGTCAATCGGCATTGCTATCAGTGCGGCAATTCCTGTGGAAGCACTGTGCGGCATTCCCGGCGTCGGTCAACTGGCATGGCAGTCGGCGCTCGCTCGCGACCTGCCGCTGCTGATCAATATTTCCATGCTGGTAATTGCGTGCGTGGTGGTGGCCAATTCGGGTGCAGACCTGCTCAGCGAAGAGCGCCGGGCATGAAGGCCTTCCGTCTGGCCGCGGGTGTGCTGGCGGGAGTGCTGGTGCTGGCCAGTGTGGGCGGCAGTCTCCTTTCGAGATTTGACTATGCGGCGCAGGATCGAGCACAGGTGAATGCCGGTGCCTCGGTCGAACACTGGTTGGGTACCGACGACTTGGGCCGCGACCGCTTCGCGCGCTTGTTGCATGGCACGCGAGTTTCGATGCTTCTGGCTCCGGCCGCGGCCGCGGTCGCCGTGTTGTTGGCTGTAATCATTGGAGCCGCGCCGGGATTCTTTGGCGGCTTCCCGGAACGGGCCGCGAAAACCGCGATTGACCTGTTCCTCTCCATCCCCTGGCTTTTTCTGCTGCTAACCGTGCGCGCCATGCTGCCCTTAAATACTTCGCCCGCGGTCTCGGTGACCATAACGTTTCTCATGCTTGGGGTTTTAGGCTGGGCGGCGCCGGCCAGAATTCTTTTGGCGCGGTCGCGGTCCATGCGGCAAGCCGATTTCATTGTGATGGCGCGCTCGTCTGGAGTTTCACCTTGCAGGCTGCTCGGCAAGCATGTGCTGCCGAACCTGCGCCCGATCCTGCTGGCCCAGTTTTGGATCTCGGTTCCGGTGTTTGTATTGGCAGAGGCCAACCTGAGCTTGCTCGGGCTCGGGGTTGCGGAGCCGCTGCCGTCGCTGGGCAGCCTGTTGCGGGACCTGGAAACCGTAATGTCGTTTCGGGGTGATTGGTGCCGTTTTGCCGCACTCATCATGCTGATTTTAATCGTTAGTGGAATGCAAATTGCCACGTCGGAAAGTGAGGGTTGCTGACATGCGCCGCGCTTTCCTCTGCATTTGCCTGTTGGTCACCGTCCTCGCTAGCGCTGCGGTAGGACTGGATGAACTCAAGTTTTACTTGCGCTCGGAACCGAAGTCGTTCAACCCGGCGCTGGTGGCGGACGACTCTTCAGAGACCATTCGCTATCTGACCGGAGGCGTATTAGTACGGTTGAATCGCGAATCCCAAAAGCTCGAGCCCGAACTGGCGAAGGCGTGGAGTGTATCTAAAGACGGCAAGACCATTAGTTTCACATTGCGTCAGGTTGTGCGTTTCTCTGACGGCACGCCTTTCAGCGCCGCAGACGTGAAGTACACGATGGAACAGTTGATGGATCCAGCGCTGCACTCGCCAACCGGAGACGCGTTTCGCTCGACAAGCGGGAAAGTAGTCTCGGTAGTTTCCGGCTCCGACAAGATCTCTATTACGTTTCCCGCGCCGGTCGCCGGCCTGGACAAGCTGTTTGACGAGGTTGCCATCGTCTCCATGCATTCGCCGAGGAAGGAGATGGCCGTTCTGGGTCCCTACCACGTGTCGGACTACAAGTCAGGCTCGTATGTCGAACTTCGCAGAAATCCAAACTACTGGAAGCATGACGCTGCGGGGCGGCAGTTACCTTATATCGATTCGGTGAGGCTGGAAATCCAGGGCAACCGCGATATCGAACTGCTGAAGTTCACGCGCGGTGACATTCAACTGATCAACTCAATGGACGCTGACTCCTTCGATCGCCTTACCCGCTCGTCTCCTGACAAAGTGCGTGACGCTGGTCCCTCTCTTGATTCGGAGCAAATGTGGTTCAACCAGGTCGCCGGCTCGCCGATTGCAAAATATAAGTTGGAATGGTTTCAGTCGCGCAATTTCCGGCGTGCCATTTCGTCGGCCATCAACCGCGAGGACTTGTGCAAGGTGGTGTACAGCGGTCACGCGCAGCCTGCAGTTGGACCGATTTCGCCCGCTAACAAGTTCTGGTTTGATTCCCACCTGCAACCCGCCCGCTTCGATTCCTCAGCAGCTCTGCACCTCTTGCAGCAGGATGGTTTTCAGCTCACCGGCGGTGTGCTTCACGATCGCAGCGGTCACGCGGTGGTGTTCTCCATTGTGACCAATGCCGGCAATCGGGCGCGCGAACGTATGGCCACCATGATTCAGCAGGACCTTCGCTCCCTCGGCATCACGGTCAACGTGGTTACTCTCGACTTTCCTTCTCTGATTCAGCGCATCAGCGAGACGTTCGATTACGAGGCGGCGCTGCTGGGCCTGGTGAACGTGGACCTCGATCCCAATGCACAGATGAACGTGTGGCTCAGCTCCTCCGACGAACATCAGTGGAACCCCAAGCAGAAAACGCCGGCGACCTCGTGGGAGGCTGAGATCGATCGGCTGATGCGGGCACAGGCGTCCACCATGGACAACCAGAAGCGCAAGAAATATTTCGATCAGGTACAGGAGATTGTTGCCGAACAGGCCCCTTTCATTTATCTGGTAGACAAGGACGCGCTCATGGGCATTTCTCCGCAGCTGGAGGGCGTCCGTCCGGTAGTCTTGCGGCCGCAAACCTATTGGAATATCGAACGCCTTAGCTTTGCCTCGGAGAGGGCCAGCAATGGCAAGTGATGTTCCACTCCTGTCGCTGGATCTTCAAGTGGACTATCCCAACAAGCCACAGGCGCTGCGGGCGGTCTCCCTTCAGATCAATCACGGCGAGGTGCTTGGATTGGTGGGGGAGAGTGGGTCAGGGAAAAGCACCATCGCGCTCGCGATCCTCCGGTTGCTGCACCTGAAGGGAGGTCGCGCTAGCGGGCATATCTGGTTTCGCGGTCACGACCTGATGATGCTATCCGAGCGCGAGATGCGACGGGTCCGCGGTCGCGAAATCAGTTTGGTTCTGCAAAGCCCGCTGGCCAGCCTGAACCCGGCGCTGAAGATCGGAACGCAGTTGGCCGAGGCATGGAAGGCCCACGCGGCGGGAACCAAGGCGGAGTTGGCGACGGCGGTCAACAAGGCACTAAGCAGCGTCGGGCTGCCGCCTGAGCAGGGATTTAGTTCACGCCATCCGTCCCAGGTGAGCGTTGGCCAGGCGCAACGGGTATTGATTGCGATGGCGGTCATGCACTCGCCTGCGCTCCTGATTGCCGACGAGCCAACCAGCGCGCTGGATGCCATCACGCAAGCGGACATTATCAAGCTCTTTACCGATCTCAAACGAAGGACAGGCAGCGCTCTTCTGTATATCTCGCACGACTTGTCGTCGGTCGCCACAATCTGCGATCACATTGCAATTCTTCATCACGGAGAAATCGTGGAATGCGGAACCGTGGAAAGCGTGCTTACTCGGCCGGTGCATCCCTATACCCAGCAACTTTTGGCTAGCGGACCCTTGGCCCTGCGTTCCGACATAACTTCGCGACTTCTTTTCGACTACGCGGGAAAAGCCAGCAGGCTTGGCGTGTTACCTATTGCTCGCAAACCCGAACATCTGGGGCTCTCTACCAAGCTTTAAATGAGCGTTCCTCAATCAGTTCCTGCTCAAATGCTGGTTTAATCCGGATCCATAGATAAAGTGCTCTACGGCGGGTGGTCGACGTCCGGTGAAGCTTTGGCTTACCATTATTCGAACGTCGTTCGACGCCAGTTTCAAATTTGCGGGAGAGACGAATCGTGCCGTCGAAGATACCCAAACCCAAGCCCTTCCGCACTGCCTCAGCGGTGAAGGCAGCAGCCCGTCATGCGATTGGAACTCCTCCGCCCACCCGAACGGAACCGGCCAGCAAGAAGCGCAAGCTCAAGGGTGACAAGCACAAGGCGACGCTGAACAAACTTTTGAACGAAGCCGGCGAATAAATCCTCTTCTACAATCTTGCTTGGAGTTGTAGCCGAGCCTCACGGCACCTCTCCGTCAGGCGCCGCTTGCGCAACGGTCTAATCAACGCGATTCTCCGAATTAGCTGGCAACTGGGCCTGGCTTGCATTCTGTGTGCGTCAGGACATGCGCAATCCTCAACTGCGACCCAGCAGCACGATCAGAACGTCGGCATGAATATGCAAATGCCGACGGATTCGATGCCGCACATGGGGCACGATATGGACACAGCTCGCGACTTCCTGATGCGCGAGTCGTCAGGCACCGGATTTCAGCCGTTAGCGTGGCCCATGCCTATGGTGATGAACAGCGTCGGCCAATGGCGCTTGATGTGGATGGCGCAGGCGTTTCTGGTGGACACGCAACAGACCGGCCCGCTGGGCGCCGACAAGTTTTACTCCGCCAACTGGGGCATGTTGGGTGCGGTGCACCGGCTCGGCGGCGGCGATGTCATGTTGCGCACCATGCTTAGCCTGGAACCGGCGACCGTCAGCGGCGAATTCTATCCACTGCTTTTCCAGACTGGTGAGACAGCCTACGGTAAGCCCATCGTAAATGGCCAGCATCCGCATGATTTTGTGATGGAGTTGAGTGTGCAATACGCGCACCACATTGGTGAGCACGCGGTGTGGGACCTGTACTACGCGCCAGTCGGTGATCCGGCGTTAGGGCCGGTGGCTTATCCCCATCGGGCATCGGCGATGGAGATTCCACAGAGCACCCTCGGGCATCACTGGGAGGACTCAACCCATATCCTGTACAACGTGGTCACGGCGGGCGTGTCGTACAAGGCGGTGCGGCTGGAGGCATCCGGCTTTCACGGCGCCGAGCCTGATGAGAATCGCTGGAACATCGACTTTGGACCGATGAACTCGTACTCGGCGCGGCTGACCGTCACGCCGACCGCGAGATGGCTCGCCCAGGTTTCAGCCGGCCATCTGGCCAACCCGGAAGCCCTGGAGCCGGGAGACATTGTGCGCACAACGGCCTCGGTGGAATACATTGTTCCGCGTCCGCATGGGAATGCGTGGGCGAGCACAGTGCTCTGGGGACGCAATGGCAAGCAGGCTGTACACTACGGTACCAATGCCGTGCTGGCGGAGACAGTGGTCCCGTTCAGCGAGAAGAATTTCATTAGCGGCCGCTATGAATGGTCGCAACGCGATGAATTGTTCGCCAACAATCCCCCGCTGGCGCTACAGCTGTTCGAACAAACCGGCAGCCACTGGTTCGATATCAGTGCCTATACGATCGGCTATACGCGAGATATCGGGACCTTTCACAATGTTGAAACCGGGTTGGGAGCAAACATCTCGCTGTACGGATTGCCGGATGTCATCAAGCCATATTACGGAGATCACCCTGCGGGGGTGAATGTTTATTTACGGCTGCGGCTAAAGGAGAACCGGTAAGGCAAAGGCAACCGCGGATTTCGCGGATGAACGCGGATTCTTTGAAGGCTAGGAGCTAAAGGCTTAGGGCTATGAGCTAAGAGCGGAATTCTCCAACGGCACCTCAACAACCATGCGCGTGCCTTTTCCGGGTTCACTCTCCGGCGTAATGGTCCCGCCATAGGCTTCGATCAGCGCTTTGGAAATGGCCAGACCTAATCCGTATCCGCCGGTGTTGCGCGCGCGCGAGCTGTCACCGCGATGGAATCGTTCGAAGAGGTGTGCCACCTCCGACTCTGGAATTCCCGGACCGTTATCTTCGACCTCAACGTAACCCCGCGAGCCGTTCGAACGAGCGCGAAGCTGTACCTCGCTGCCAGTTGGGCTGAAGCGGATGGCATTCTCCAGCAAGTTCGACCAAACCAGTTCCAGATCGTCGGCATCGGCGCGCATGGGCATGGCACCGTTGCTGGCGAAATGGATGGTCACGCCACGCTCGCGTGCCACCGGCGCAAGCCGCTCCAGCGCACTCTCACAAGTGGCTGCGACTTCCACCGTTTGGAGATCGCGGCGCGTGCTGCCTGTGGCCCATTGCTCCGCACGAGCAAGGCGAAGCATGGAATGCATCAGTTGTTCCAGGCGCGCCATGTCGTCGAGCGCCTGCTCCAGTCCCGCGCGATATTCGTCGGCGGCTCGTGGTCGCTGCAACAGCGATTGCAGCGTGGACTTCAGGATTGCAACCGGCGTCTTCAACTCGTGAGCGGCATTAGCCAGAAATTCGTGCTGCTGGGTGAACGCGCGGTGCAGTCCATCCAGCATGGCAGTCATCGCTTGCGTGAGAGGCGCGAGTTCGGTCGTGCTCAAGGCGGCTTCGCTGGGGTTGAGCTTCCAATTCGAAGTGTTGATCATGGCCGCGCTGGTGGCCAGTTCAGCCAACGGACGCAAGCCTCGTCCTAATCCCAAAACCGCAATGCCCACGGTGATCAGCAACAGCAGGCCACTGCCCGCTGCAATGTAGATGCCGGCGCGTGCGATCGCGCGGGTCATCTCGTCCGTAGGCGCCGCGTAGGTCACGGTAAGCACATCCGTCGAAGGCGCATCACCTTCGCGGTCGAGCACAGGAACGTGCTCTAACCGCACCGCGCGATAGCGGACGCCCTCCACTGTAAAGTTGGCGTGCTGCCGGTCTTTCTTGGGAATCGCCTGCAGGCCCTGCGGCCAATTCGGCGATTGGGCCAGCAAGTGTCCGTCGCCTGCAGCTACCTGGTAGAGATCGGGATGCTGCTTCTCCAACGGGGGCGGAACCAGGTCGTCTTCAAATATCAATGTCGGGTGTTCATCTTCGGAGTAGCGCACCAGCGCGGCGACGCTCATCGCACGCCCATGCAGGCCGGCGTCAAACGCATCGCGCAATTGACGCCGTGTGAAATACACCGCGA
Organism: uncultured Acidobacteriaceae bacterium; assembly: GCA_963755865.1. Taxonomy (GTDB): domain Bacteria; phylum Acidobacteriota; class Terriglobia; order Terriglobales; family Acidobacteriaceae; genus Bog-257. Next base: position 524,087 of record CAVWLY010000030.1, read on the forward strand.
CCGAGACGATGCCGATTGCGAGCAGTAGTTGCGAGATCACCACCGCTGCGATCAAACGACGCTGAATAGAGGTCTGATGCATGTTATTCACGAAGCATGTATCCCTGCCCGCGCAGAGTGTGAATCAGTTTGCTGTCGCCGCTGTCGTCGAGCTTGCGACGCAAGCCGGAAACGTAAACCTCGATGACATTACTGAATCGCTCCCAGTTGAAATCATAGAGATGCTCCAGCAACTCCGTCTTGGGAACTACCGCGCCAGGCCGGTGCGCTAAGTATTCCAGAACGCGGTATTCCATCGCGGTGAGGGTAACGAGTTTTCCTTTGCGGCGCACGGAAAGATCAGCCGTGTTGATCTCCAGGTCGCCAACTTTCAACAGCGCAGCGCTCTGTCCCTTGCCGCGCCGGATCAGCGCCTTGGCGCGCGCCAGCAACTCCCCCAGGTCGAATGGTTTGGCAACGTAGTCGTCGGCGCCTGCGTTCAACAACGCAACGATCGACTCTTTCTCGTCGCGCGCGGTCAGCACCAGAAGCGGTACGGCCGAGCCACCCTGCCGCACCCGCTGCAGCACGGAAAGACCGTCAAGCTTGGGCAGCATCAAGTCGAGAATCACCAGGTCGTACGGATTTGATTCAGCCATGAACGCGCCTTCTTCACCGTCGAGCGACACATCCACAGCGTAGCCGGCACTCTCGCGCAGACTGCGTGCGATGTTTTCTGCCAGCCGGGCCTCGTCTTCGATGATTAGCACGCGCACGATGTTTCTATCCTAAGCCAACGGTAGGGTAGGGAAGCTGAAGGGAGCCTTAAAAGTCGTTAGAGAGTCACGGTCGCTTGTTCAGCTTGCGTTAAGGTACATTCCGGCATCTTAAGCTTGAGTTTCCCTGTGAGGGAGCGGTGTCTATGCGCCAAAAGATATTTGGGCTGATCGTGGGAATATCGCTTGTCGCGGCGGCATCGGTTGCGCAAACTATGCCCACACTATCCGCTTCACCTGGGGCGGCTAATCTTCCGGCTGCAGTCTCCACAGTTTCGCTAACGCTTGCCGATGCACTGGTTCGCGCGAGGGCTAACAGTCCGCAGTTTCAGGCGGCACTAACTCAATTGGGACTGGCTCGCGAAGATCGCGTGCAGGCCCGCGCAGCGCTGCTACCGGGCGTGGACTATAACAACGGCTTCATTTACACCGAGGGCAATGGCACACCCGAAGCGCGTTTCATCGCCAATAACGGGGTGCACGAGTACATCAGCCAAGGCGCCGTGCAGCAAGTAGTGGGCCTGGGACAGGTTGCAGATTACCGGCGCACTGCCGCGGCGCAAGCACTAGCCCGCGCCAGAGCCGAGATTGCAGCCCGCGGTCTGACCGTCACGGTAGTGCGGGAATTCTACGGACTCCTGGCTGCGCAGGAAAAAACGCGCAGCACGCTGGCGGCGGCCAACGAGGCCCAGCGCTTCCTGGACAATAGTCGCAAGCTCGAGCAGGGCGGCGAAGTTGCACACTCCGACGTGATCAAAGCGCAGATCCAGGCCAATGATCAGCAACGCGCCTGGCAGGATGCAAGGCTCGGCGAACAGAATGCGCGGCTGAGTCTTGCCGTTTTGCTGTTCCCGAACTTTTTTCAGGACTTTTCGCTGGTGGACGATCTGGCGGCTGCACCCGCACTGCCGCCGATTGCCGAGGTGCAACAGATGGCGCAGAAGAACAACCCTGATCTGAGCGCCGCTTTTGCCGCACTCGAAGTTGCCGACCATGAAGTCACCGTCGCGCGCGCGGGACATCTGCCGACGTTGGTGCTCGATTATTTTTACGGAATCGACGCGAACCATTTTGCGGTGAGCACGGACGGCATCCGCAATCTCGGTTATTCAGCTACAGCCACGCTGAACATTCCGGTGTGGCACTGGGGCGCGATTGAGAGCCGGGTGAAACAAGCCGAGTTGCAGCGCCACCAGGCGCAGGTAGAGTTCACTGCGGCACAGCGTCAGGCGCTCGCTGATCTGCAATCGTTCTACTCGGAAGCTGAAACCGCGCGCCAGCAGTTGGATACGTTGCGCAGCTCCGCCGACCTGGCAGCCGACAGCCTGCGGCTGACCAATCTGCGTTACCAGGCGGGCGAGGCGATCGCTCTGGAAGTGGTGGATGCGCAGAACACGCTGACGCAGGCGCGCAACAATTATCGAGATGGCGAGGCCCGCTATCACGTGGCTATCGCCAACCTGCAGACGCTGACGGGAAACTTCTAGGAGCCGCGACGGATGCCGATCACCGCGCTTTCACCAAAATTGCCATTGAAGGGGACGGCTACCGACGCTTCCGGAGAAAGTTCAGGGCTTGGTAGTGCGGCGCTTCAGCGCCGCGTCAGGAATTCGCGAGAGGTCGGCCTTTAGGCCCTGAGGTACATTTCACGATGGCATGGATGCGCTCGTGTTTCGCCTTGGCTCTTGAACGAAGTACCGCGGCGGCTAAAGCCGGCTCTCATAGATCGCTGCTCGACGCGGGCCTGAAGGCCCGCACTACCTGGGCGCTAGTGTCGTTAGTACCCATCGCCGTTCTCGCCTTGCTGGTGGCCTGTTCCAAGAAGCCGGAAGAAATCGAGCCGGTGGTTACAGTGCAGACGGCGGTGGCCCAGCGGGGCGCCATTCAGCACATCATCAGCGCCGAAGCGGTACTGTTTCCACGCGATCAGGCGGCCATCACCCCGAAAATTGTTGCGCCGGTAAGAACGTTCTACGTGAATCGGGGCAGTCGCGTGACCCGCGGCCAGGTCCTGGCTGTACTGGAGAACCGCGACCTTGCCGCTGCCGAAGTCGAGGACAAAGGGACCTACGAACAGGCGCAGGCGGCCTACGGCCTCGAGACCTCGTCGGCGTTGCCGGAGGAATGGCAGAAATCCGAACTCGATCAGAAGACGACGAAGGAAGCGTACGACGCGGCGCAAAAGGTTTACGACAGCCGCAGCATTCTGTTCCAGCAGGGCGCTCTGCCGCGTAAGCAACTCGACGAATCGGCGGTCGCGCTGGTTCAAGCCAAGGCGCAATACGAGATGGCCGAGAAGCATCTTTCCGCGCTGCAATCGGCAGGAAAGCAAGACCAACTGAAGTCGGCAAAGGGACAGCTTACGTCGGCGAAAGGGAAATACGAAGGCGCAGCCGCACAGCTTGCATACACCGAAATTCGCAGCCCGATCAATGGCGTGGTCACCGATCGTCCAAGCTATCCCGGTGAAACGCCGCCGCCCGGCACTCCGCTGCTGACCATCATGGACACTTCTTCGGTAATTGCCCGCGCACACATTCCGCAGAATGATGCCGCCGCGCTGAAGCCGGGAGACGCTGCGATTATCACTGCGCCGGGAGAGGCGCGCGTGCAGGCTAAAGTCACGCTGGTAAGTCCGGCGCTCGATCCCAACAGCACCACCGTCGAGGTATGGATCGAGGCGGCAAATCCTGACGGGCGTCTGCGTCCGGGCACAACCGTCAACGTACAAATGGTTGCGCAAGCCATCAACGACGCTGTTGTGGTACCCGCGTCCGCGCTGCTGAAGACGCCGGAGGGCGAAAGCGCGGTGATGATCGTCCAGAGTGATCGTGCTCATCAGGTATCGGTGGAGACGGGCATTCGCGAGGGCGATCGCGTGCAGATCACCAAGGGTTTAAGCGGTGGCGAAACAGTGGTGACGAATGGTTCCTATGGTCTACCTGACAACACCAAGGTGAAGATCGCCGAGTCTACGTCGCTTTCGAACTCCGGCAACCCCGATTCCAAAGGCAAGGCCAAGGACTGATGCGCGCATGAATTGGAAATCCATGCTGCAGCGCTTGCGCACGAGCGGTCCGACGGATGACCGCTATTGGTTCACACGCTACTCGAAATCGCTGATCTTCCTCATCGTCGTTCTCGCGCTGGCCGGCGTCTATCTCGCCTTTACCATTCCAATTTCGGTTTTTCCCACCACTGATTTTCCGCGCATCGTGATCGGCGTCGATAACGGGGTGATGCCGATCGACCAGATGATGGTCACCATCACGCGTCCCATCGAGGATGCGGTTAATAGTGTGCCGGGACTGCAGCAGGTCCGCTCCATCACCAGTCGTGGCTCGGCTGAAGTGGATCTTTTCTTCGATTGGCATGAGAACATGGTGACAACGCTGCAGTTGGTGGATGCAGCATTAGGCAACGTTCGCACCCAGTTGCCGTCGACAGCCGTCATTCAATCTCACCGGCTGAATTTCTCCAGCTTTCCTATCATCGGATACAGTCTTACATCCGACACCGTCCCGCAGACCCAGCTGTGGACGATGGCAACGTATGATCTGAAGCCGCGGCTCAATCGACTCGACGGAGTGGCTACCGTGGTGGTGCAAGGAGGACAGGAACCGGAATTTACCATCACTCCCGATCCCGCCAAGTTGCTGGCGGCAAGCGTAACGGTTCCCGACATACTCGACGCCGTACGGCGCACCAATCTCATTGATTCGCCCGGTCTGCTGCAGGAAAATCATCAGCTTTATCTCGCGCTGGTCGACGGACAGGTCAAGGATCCGGCGCAACTCTCGCAAATCGTAATCAAGGCCACACCAGCCGGAATCCCCGTTCGCGTGGGCGATGTGGCCGCGGTTGCTCCCGGCGTGAAACCGGTGTACACCATCGTGACCGCCAATGGGAAGCCTGCAGTTCTGCTGAACATCAACCGTCAGCCCGACAGCAACACCGTCGCGGTTGCAGACGAGGTTCATGCCGAGATCGATAGCATTCGGCAATCATTGCCGCCGGGAATCCGCATCGAGCCGTTCTACGACCAGTCGCAGATCGTGACCGAATCCATCAAGAGTGTTCGCGACGCCATCCTCATTGGCCTGGTGTTGGCGTCGATCATCATGGTCTTGTTCTTGCGGGACTGGGGAGCCTCGGCGGTTGCGGGGCTGGTGATTCCGGTCACGGTACTGATTACTTTCATCGCGCTTAAGGCCCTGAACCAGAGTTTTAACCTGATGACGCTGGGCGGGCTGGCGGCGGCGGTGGGCCTGGAAATTGACGACGCGATTGTCGTTGTCGAAAACGTCGCGCTGCATCGTGCCGCAGGACAGGGGAGGGTGGAAGCGGTCCACAGCGCGTTGAGCGAGATCACCGCGCCGCTGGTTGGCTCGACCATTACGCCGATTGTCGTGTTCCTTCCCTTAATAGCGATCAGCGGCGTCACGGGAGTGTTCTTTCGCGCGCTCGCTGTGACCGTGGGCGTGTCGCTGCTGACGTCGTTGGGTCTTGCTCTGTCCTTAACTCCTACTTTGAGCCAGTACTTCATTCACAGCAAGAACGATGAAGCGCCGCCGCGCAATGATCTCAGTGAGAAAGACAAGTTGCTGGCCGCCGAAGAAGCTGCGTTGAGTGGTCGCTTCCGTCGCGTGATTGAGTTCTACGAACGCTGGCTAAGTTTTGCGTTGGACCGCCCCAAATGGATTGCAGCTTTCGCTGTCGTGTTGGTGGTTGCGTCTTTCTTCTGTTACAAAGCGCTCGGCTCAGACCTGCTGCCGGCGATGGACGAAGGCGGGTTTGTGCTGGACTACATCACTCCAGCGGGCACCTCGCTGGAAGAAACTAATCGCATGGTTTCCCACATCGGCGAGATGATCCATGAGATTCCCGAAGTGCAAGGCTACTCACGACGGACCGGGCTGCAGCTCGGGTTGGCCGCAGTTACGGAAGCGAATACCGGTGACTTCGCGGTGATTCTGAAAAACAAGCGGAGCCGCGGCGTGGATGAAATCATGGCTGACCTGCGGACCAGGATTAAGCAGGAGGAACCCGCGGTGGATGTCGAGTTCATTCAAGTGTTGCAGGACATGATCGGCGACCTGTCGAATTCGCCGGAGCCGATCCAGATCAAGTTGTTCTCGCCGGATGCCACGTTATTGAGTCAATGGGCGCCGCGCGTGGCGGATGCGATTGGCAGAGTTGATGGCGTGGTCGATCTGCTGAACGGAATCCAGAACACCATCAGCGGCCCGGCGACGGTTTTTCGCGTTGATCCGACGGTGGCGGCACGCGCAGGGTTTACTCCTGAGGAGGTGGCCGTCGATGCGTCCGCTATTTTGGAGGGCGAACCCGCAGCCACGCCCATCATCACGCAGGACATCGCCTACACCATTCGCGTGCGCTATCCCGATGCGAACCGCGGTTCACTGGCCGCGATGAGCAACACGCTGCTGAATAGCGCGAGTGGACACACTGCGACATTAGGCTCGCTTGCTACAGTCACTGAACTGCCGGGGCAGACGGAGATTCGCCGCGAGAACTTGCAGCGCGATGTTGCCGTGACCGCACGGCTGGAAGGACGCGATCTGGGAAGCGGCATGGCCGCCGTGCAGAAGGTCGTCAACAGCTTACATATCCCCGCGTCGATCCGCGTGGTTTATGGGGGAACCTACCAGGAGCAGCAGCAATCTTTTCACGACCTGGTGCTGGTGCTGATACTCGCCATCCTGCTGGTGTTCCTGGTGCTGCTCTTCGAATTTCGCACCCTGGCCGCGCCGCTGGCGATTCTGGCGTCGGCCTTGTTGTCCACCGCAGGTGTATTTCTCGCTCTGCTTATCACCCGCACCACGTTCAACATCGCATCGTTCATGGGACTGATTATGGTGATTGGCATTGTGGCTAAGAATGGCATTTTGCTGATCGATGCCGATCAGCGCTTTCGTGCAGCCGGATATTCCGCGCACGATGCCATGATTCAGGCCGGCCGTCGTCGCTTGCGTCCTATCGTGATGACCGCCATGGCCGCCGTCGCCGGCATGCTGCCGCTGGCGCTGGCGCTGGGCGCCGGTTCTCAGATGCTGCAACCGCTGGCGATCGCGGTAATCGGAGGCATCACGATCTCAATGGTGCTCTCATTGATCATCACTCCCGCCGTTCACTTCTACTTAAGTCACGAAACCAGCCCCACTGAAGCCAATTGAAAGAGGAGAAGCCATGAAACGAATTTTCGCACTGTTCTTCGCGGCCACTTTGCTGGCCACCGTGCCGGCGCTTGCACAGAAACAATACAAGGTGGTTAATACCGTCAAGCTAGGGGGCGAAGGTTTTTGGGACTACCTCTACTACGACAAGGATGGCCAACGTCTCTTCATCACGCGAGGAAGCCACGTGATGGTGGTCGACACCAATACCCTGAAGGTGACCGGCGACATTCCCGATCTCTCGGCGATTCATGGGGTCGCGCTCGCTCCCGAGCTAGGTCGGGGTTTCATCAGCAATGGCGGAGACAACACCGTCACAGTTTTCGATCTGAAGACGCTGAAGAAACTGGGCAGCGTAAAGGTTGGCGAGCGGCCGGACGCGATACTCTACGATCCATTTACTAAGCATGTCTTCACCTTCAATGCCCGCAGTCATGACTCCACGGTAGTGGACTCTGCCAGCGGCAAGGTGGTGGGCACGGTTCCGCTGGGCGGCAAGCCGGAGTTCCCGGTCACCGACAGCAAGGGCAAGGTGTACGTCAATATTGAAGACAAGAGCGAGATTGCCGAGATCGATACCACGAAACTTTCGGTGCTGAATCGCTGGTCAGTCAGTCCATGCCAGGAGCCGAGCGCTCTGGCCTTCGACGTGGCGCATCATCGCCTCTTCGCGGGATGCGACAACAAGATGATGGCTATCGTCGACTCCGATACCGGCAAAGTCGTCACCACGGTGCCGATAGGGGCGGGAGTTGATGCAGGCCGATTTAATTCCAACACGCAGGAAGTATTCATGTCCTGCGGCGGAGATGGCGTGCTGACCATCATCCATGAAGACAGTCCCGATAAATACACGGTCACGCAGAATTTGGCCACGGCCAAGGGCGCGCGCACCATGGCAATGGATTACGCCAGCAACACCGCCTATCTGGTCACCGCGCAACGTGAAGCCACGCCGCCTGCTCCGGGGCAGAGACCGGCCATGGTGCCAGGCAGCTTTGAGCTGATTGTGGTGAAAGGGGAGTAAGTCCCGCGATGTGGGAGCGTCACATTGTGAGAGGGCAAGGCGCTAACTGGTTATCGCTCACTTAGCTGCTCTTGTACGCGCCATATGCAAGGAGGTGTGACACGGCGTGGCAGATCATGGCTGACTCTAGTCCGTAGCGCCAGTAAAGATAGCCGACAACGACTCCAAATACAGAGCCGCCGCCAATCACGCTTGCGATCGAGGTTCCGGTGAGATGCCCGAGCAAGAGGCGAGTTACCGGCAGATGGCCGGCTGCGAAGATGACGGCGCTGACTACGATAGCTGCCCAGACCACCCCAGGCGAGGGTTGGCCGGAAGACTTTTGCAGAAAACGCCAGCCTAACCACACCAACAATGTCATCAGGCCCCAGCGCATGAAGATCTCCTCGGTGATGCCACCGTAGAAAACCGCCATCAGCAGCGATCGCGGACCGTGTATCTCAAAGATCAGACCATGCGAGGTGAAATACCACGGAATTACGGCCGTGGCCAACCCGCCGAGGAGGCCAGGTAAGAGCTGTGGACGCAGTGCGGCTGCCCAGGATCGGCCGGTGGCTACCGCGTAGAAGCCCGGTGCATTCAGGCCGACCCGCGATGCAAACACTACGCCACACCAAATGAAAAGTGCCAGGAGTAAAGCTGTCTGGGCAGACGCGGCGAGCGAGGCTACCCAAACAGGTACCCGCAAGGGGTTACGTGGAGGATGCTGCGAGAGGAGAACCGGTACCATTATGAACGTCGCGACGAGAACCCCAATCGTGCCAGCGACCCACATCGCTCCACCTAGTTTCCATTTCGATGCGTTGGCGACGAAAGCCATTGTCTGCACTTAGCTGACCCTCCATGCTCACTTTTCCTACGGTTTCTTGGCGCTGGGCGGCAGGAGATTATTCAATCGCAGATACATCGCGGCAGCGCTGTAGTGGTCGGCCCAGCCCATCGCAAGACGCACCAACGCCGATCCACGTGTGCCTGTCTGGTTCTCAAACAGAGTGACCGTCTGGCCTAGCCCAGTGTCATCGGCCTTTGCCAGCGCTTGTTCGCAATAAGTGAACGAATCCTTAACCGCTTTGGTAAGCGTTTCCTTGGAATCGGTTTCGCTGAGTTTTAAGCTGCGCGCTGGTTCGCCGGCGACGGCGGCGCACAGAGAATTGTTGGCTTCGGCGGTGTGCATCATCAGGTGCCCGAAGGTAATCTGCTCCGGTGTTGGCCGGTAGCTGTATTTGTCGGCCGGCATTTCGTCGGCGGCTCCGGTCAGGTTCTTGGAGTAGCGCTGTTCCATCTGACGCACGGTGCTGACTACCGGATTACTGGTGACCTCGGCTGGCGCCTTGGATTGCGCGACCAAGCCAGGCACGAATGCCAACAAGAGAACGGCGATAGAGGTTCGCATCATTATCTTCCCCCACATCCACAAATTCGGAGGCAAGCATACCGCATTTCAAGGCCAGGAGACGAGCCTCGGCGTCAGGAATTCGCGCGTTGCTGCATCAACCGTAGCAACTCCATACCCGCATGCTCGGCGTCGACATGTTTGAAGTCTTTTTGCAGCTGCACCGTAGCTGCTTTTGGCGCGAGCAATTTCAGTGCCGCTGCCGCGCTGTCCGCCGGCAGGGATGAACTGTCTGGCCCGAGCACGATGTAGTCAACTTTCCCGGCGCTCAAGAGGGTCTTGGCGTCATGCATTCTGCAGGTAGATAGCACCTCGTATCCGTGGTGCTGAAGCAGAGTCCGCACAAACGCGCACAGGTCGGGCGATTGGTCCACGAAAAGCACGGAAGGACCGGACTTGTCGCCAGGCATGGAGGGGAGTGCAGGTTCTTTCAAAAACGAGACAATCGCTTCGTCCTCCGAATCGTAGATGCGGAAGATGGTGACGAGCTTGGTCAACTGCAGCAGGTTATGGAGGAGCTGCCAGACGCAGGTCGCCGCCCCGGTTTCGAGTGTGCGAAAGGAACCGCACCAGTAAGCCCATGCCGGTGCTGTCCACGCGGGTCACATCGCTGGTTTGCACCACGATGCGCGTCGATTCCCGCAATCCGCGATTCATGCAGGCTTCCAGGATGGCAGCTTCTTCGCCGGTGACGATTCTTCCGACGCACTTGATCACAAATACTCTGCCGCAGTGACGTGAATCCAGAGAAAGTGACATGTGTGTCCTTCATCCTAATATTACAGGCGCAGCCGAACGCTTCTCTATTCCGCGGGGAAATAATAGTATGCGAATTTGATGGAAATTGAGCCGCGATCGGCCGATCGCCAGGATCAGCGCCGATTCAGGGTCACTGCATCGTAGCACTTGACCTCACCGCATTCTCGCCAATTGGTCTGGAGTTACGCCGTGGGAGGAAGTATCGACCCAGTAGAGAGCAAGAAGCCACCAAGAAAACGACTGCCACTGGGAGTATGGCTGCAATATGGCTATCTGCTGCGCGTGCCTATCCTTGTAGCAATCGCGCTATTTGCGTTGCCGATCGTGGCGTTGTTCGTCTATCGACAGCTGCTGGGGAATCTGTTTCTTCTCAACCCATGGAACATTCTCTGAACCATGATTGCGACCACCACGCTGGCCTTCAGCATTCTGGTGGTCTTCCGAGTCGTGTTGCTGAATGGCAAAGAACGGTTCGGGATCCAGCAGGCGCTGACCGAGGACGTTGTGTCGCATCGCGCACTTCTGTTGACCGAGTTGCTTACCGTGCCCATGCTGATCGCTATCGTCTTCAGCAATGGGCAGGCGCAGAATGGCGTAGCCCTGCGAATTGGCGCTGCCATGGCGGGCATTGTCGCGGTACATGTTGTAGGCTATGGCGCTTTGTGGCTGACAGTGCTGTTGTCGCCGCGCTATCACCTACCTGCAGAGAATCGTTATCCGGTGCATCTTAGGTTCCTGCGTAGTTGGCTGGGATGGGCTTATCGTCGCGACGTTGTTTCCGCGCAGACTCGCCGCGGTTTAGGTGACTGGGGTCGAGGTTTGCCTGGAGGTTTACGCGCCGGATATTTCGATCCCGATACTGGCCTGCTCTATCCGGGACAGTGGCTCAGCTTCATCATGTTGCTGTGCACGCTGGCGCTGTACCTGGTACTGGGATGGTTCAAGCATGCACGACTCGGCCAACAGTTTGGCGTTCCGGCCATCGCCTACGTAGTCCTGCTATTAATGCTTATGAACTGGGGCCTGGCAATTGCCGCCTTTTTTCTGGATCGCTACCGGGTGCCCCTGTTGCTGTTGTTGCTGGTATTTGTAGTCGTCAGTAACCTGTACTCGAAATCGGACCACTTTTACGAGCTTCGGCCACCTTCGACCTTAGCTGCGGCAAGTCCAGGAGCGATCCTCACCGCGGCAAATCGACTGGCGCCGAGTGCCGATCATCCTCGAGGACGCGTGACCGTCATCGCGACTGCAGGCGGAGGCATTCAGGCCGCGGCCTGGACTGCACAGGTGCTCACGGGACTTCAGACGCAACTTCGCAACGGTCCTGCGGATGAGGCGGTCAACTTCGCCGATTCCATCGCATTGATCAGCTCGGTTTCTGGCGGAGCCGTAGGCACCATGTACTTTGTCAACCGTTACCATGCGGACTCTCAGCCGTACGGATTTACCGCTACGGACAGCGAGCTTCCCAGCATCGTGCAAGCCGCGGAGAAACCCAGCCTCGACGATATCGCGTGGGCCATGGTTTACCCGGACCTGTCGCGCATCCTCGTGCCGTATCTCAAAAGCGAGAGGGACAAACTCATTGACCGCGGATGGACTCTGGAAGAAGGATGGCGCAACCGGGGGCCGATCACCTCAACCTTGAGCGAATGGCGCCAGGGAGTTCAACAAGGCTGGCGGCCGGCGGTCATCTTCAACGCAACCCTGGTGGAGAGCGGCGAACCGCTGCTTCTGGCGACTACGAACATCCTTCAGCAAAACCAGATTGAAGGTCCCCAACGGCGAACCTTCGCCGAACTGTTTCCCAACAACGATATTCCGGTTGTCACCGCCGTGCGGCTGGCGGCCACGTTTCCGTTCGTATCCCCGGCAGCTCGGGCCATTGCGAGTGGTCCGCAATACCACGTCGTAGACGGTGGATACTACGACAACTACGGGATTAATAGCCTTCTGGAATGGCTGGACGAGGCTTTCGCCTCCACTCCTCCGGAAAAACGGCCGGACGTACTCATCATTCAGATTCGATCGTTTCCAGCAGGCGCCAACAATCCAAGTGCGGCCAGCAAAGGCTGGTTTTATCAAGCCGAAGCACCGGTTTCGACTTTGCTGAACGTTCGGAACACCGGGCAGTTGGTTCGCGATCGCGAGGCGGTTTCGAGCTTTGCCGCTCGCTGGTCAGATCAGACCGCGAAGATCCGTCTGGCCACCTTTGAGTTTCAAGGTAACGACCCGCCCTTGTCGTGGCAAATGAACCCCGCGCAGATCAAGGACATTCAAGACCAGTGGCATGATCGCATCGATGGACCAAAGAATGGAGACTGGCGGGAAGTCAATTGTTTCTTCCGACCGCACAGCCAGGGATGCATTGAACATCCACCGGCGGGTCAGAAAGGGCCGTGGTAGACGGCGCGCCGTCTAGGTGATCGAGGCCGGCCTATCAGCGCGGAATCAGCCAAAACAGCCTACCAATGGAAAGCGCCACGCTCCCTTCTGTAAGAAGAACGTGGCGCCGGCTAGCAAGCTAATTTTCCCTACCTGATCAGGACAATGTATCTAGGAGACGCGATGCCATTGGCCACGATCTCCAGATAGCTAACTCCCGTTTCCGCGTTGGAGGGAATGTCAACATGGGTGGACGCGATGCCCGGAGAGGCCACGGCCATGGTGCTGTGATCGTGCGTGCGGCAGTAAAAAACGTGTCCGGTGCCGGCATTGGTGATGCGCACGATGGGGTAATTCGTGGCTGCCTGTGCATCATCTCCATAGGCAACGGCCTGGGAGAAACCGTTGAAGTAGCCTCCGCTAAGCAGGACGGTACTGCCCCGGCTAAAACCTGCGGCGCCTGAGGCGATAAATGCCCGCGGTGCCCAGTTAGGATTGGGGCTTCCGGCGGGTGTGTAGATTTCCACATCAGCGCTGCCGTCGGTGTAGAGGACCTGGCCATTTGGCAGGACCAGCATTCGCCCATACCAGGAGGAGTTGTCGGGAGAGTTGGGTGTCGCTGGAACCGGATTCAGATTTGTCCCGTCCCACTCGAAGAACTGCGTGCCGTTGCGGAATATGCCCGGGCTGGCGCTCACCAGCACATTGCCATCCGGGAGTAACGCCGCCGGTCCATCCGCGACATCCAGATTGCCGGGAAAATCGGGGCCGGGCGTCCACGCTCCCGTGTTGACGTTGTAAATGGAGGTGTGACCAGCGCCTGCGCCATTGGCTCCCGTGGCAAAGACGGTGCCATCGGGACGCAACATCGCAGGCCCAACTTCGTTGGAGCCGTGAGAATCCCACAGTTGTACGATGGTGCTGCCGGCGCTCGTCCACGAGCCCGAAGCGGGGTTATAGATTTCGGAGTTCGTGCCACTGGGATCACCCATGCCAACGTAGGCATCGACCGTCAAAACCTTGCCGCCCGGTAGCAGGTTCCATCCTTCTTCGTCGTTCTCGTCAAACTTGCCGGAACCGGTCGGGGTCCAGGTGAGGGTGCTGGCATTGAGCAGGGCCTGCTGGGTGCTGCAGCAATTAGCCACCATGAATGTCCCGTTATCCAGAATCACGCTCTGAGCATCGCCGATGCTGCTCCATCCGCTGGGAGGGTTCACCGGCGTCCATACATTTTGCAGCGGATCGTAGATTGCGCCCTTGTTGGTCCAAACATATTGCGCGAAATTCTGTTCTCCGCCTTCAATGATCACCCGGCCGTCGGGAAGCACCGCCGAAGCAAAAAACAAAGGCCCGTAATTCGATGGCAGCGAGGCAAGCTGCGTCCAGGTTCCGTTTACGTAGCTGCCATTAATGTCTGGAGTTAACTTCCACCAATCGATAAAGCCGTCATTCGGGTCCTCGTGATGGACCATAACAGTTCCGTCGGTAAGAAGAAGGGCCTGGCCAGCAGTGAAACTGGGTTGGTGGGCTAAGGGTTGCCACGATTGTGCACTGGCTACGCCTACCGCAGCCAACAGCACGCCTGTAGCGAATCCGAGCATTCGCGAAAGCTTCATTTCTCTCCTCAAGTGATACGTCGGGTGAATGGGCGAGTTCTGACGCGGACCTCTGACATCTTTAGGACGTGCGAGCGGTCAACTACATCTCGACTCAATACGGGGCGTTGAAAATCTACTCTGGCGAGGTTGGCAATGTCAATGAAACCTGATGCGGGGTAGTGGTTCAGTTTGGATTTGAATAGGGATGCGTGCCTTTCGCTAGCCTGCGTGGATTGGTACGCCCGGATCCATCGCTTCGAAAAAGAAGCTCGTTTAGAACGACGAAGAACAAAACTGCACAACTGCTCGATAAAGACGGATCGGTCACTACGCAATTGTCTTTCGAGGGTGAAGATACCTTGCCACCGTCAGCAAGACGGCCGCTATTCCGCCAAAGATTGCGCCCATCCCCAGCATAACCAGCGGCACAATGAAAAAGCGCAGGTTCCAGCCGGCTCCAAGGCGCGCTTGTTTGGGATCATTTGGATCGTAGCGAATGAGATGGCGACTGCCGACCCGAAACTGCGCAACCTGATCGGCGGTTTGCTGGTAGTTCTGGCTCTGGAAGCTGATCAGCTCTGCCGTTATAGGTTTGCCGTCAACGCTGTAGAGAACCTGCAAACTCGCGGCGTAGAGCTGCTGGTGCGGGGGCGCCGGTTGCGTTACCACTTCACTGTGGATGACTTGTGCTTCAGTCTCAGGCCAGGTTTGCAGCACTCGATACTGCTGCCAGAAAAAGGGCGCGCTCAATATGACGCACAGCGCGCACAAAATGAGATTAGCAACCCCGAGCAATACTAGAAGGCTGCGTTTTTCGCTGCTCAAGAGTGCACCATAAAAACCGTATTCACCACAGAGACACAGAGAAACTCAGAAGAAATCGTGTTCACCACGGAGGCACGGAACGCACGGAGAAGAAACAACAATTGAGACCCCGTGATCTCCGTGTCCCCCGTGGTCAAAAAGAATTGCCTTATTCTCTGTAGCCGCTGTGCCTCGGTGGTGATCTGCTTCACTCCCCAGCGCTGAAGAGTCTGTGTGAGAACCGGTGTCGTCCCCGGGGGACTCGGATCTAGTCCCCGCTTCCCCAGCACTCCGCCTGCGGCTACGTGCTGGGCGATCATTATTCCGCCCTTCGGGCTCGATTTTCGCTCGATCCGTTCCGCACGCCAAACCACAACTCTTGTTCTCACACAGACTCTACAGCGCTGCCTTTAGCTGGTAAGCGCCTGCTTCGTCAAGGCAAGCGCCTGGCTGCAAGCGGCTGCAAAGGCGGCAACTGTTTTCGGATCGGTCTCGGCTGCCGCAGGCCAATTGATGGTCAGACAGAAATACACCCAGCGATCGTCGAAGATCATTCCTCCGGGAACGCACAAGGCATGAAAGCCGGCGACATCGATGCTGCCACCCTTCACAAACGCGCTTACCCCCAACGGCAGCGGTACCAGCCAGATGGCGTCGCCTATGGACAAGATTTGCCGGAATACATTCAGCGTCTCTTTGTTCTGGAAGAATTGACCCTGCAACGCGCGCGAATAGTAAGAGACAAAATCGTCCGCCGAAGCCGCCAGCGATTGGACGTTGTTCATCGGGGGATTGACCATGTTCTGGTTGGCGGCCGCCCCGATATCTTCCCAGCTGAATGTCTTGTAATTCTTTGCACCCAAAAGATAGCCGAAGAACACGCGAGTGCTGTCCGGGATCATGACGCTCTTGAGCCCGGCGGAAGCAACGAACTCGCGGACTTTATCCGGGCCAACATATTTCAGGCACATGTCGGTAGCGGTGTTGTCGCTGTGCATGATCATGGCTTCCAGCGCCGTTCGCTCCGACACCTTGCCAATCATGTTGGGAGGGTTGAAGGTTGCGCTATCTACCGACCATACGCTGGCGTCGAGTGAGAACTGCTGTGTCCTGATGGTCTTCACGACATTGGCGGAGTCGGCTTGGCGCAGCGCCTCGCACAGAATGAAAGTCTTGATGGCGCTGCCCACAAACATTTGTTTGGAGGCATTCGTTTCCACCAGAAACTCCGGCTTGCTGTTGGTGGCAGGCGCGTAAATCTTGACGGCAACATCTCCGGGCATGGGCTTGAACAGAGCCAAAATTGCTTGTGGAGACGTGTCTGGTTTGCCTTGAGACATCGCGGGCAACGGCGTCATCCCCATCACCGCTGCTGCTCCTGCCGCTCCTGCGAGAAACTCGCGTCGTGAGTGAAACATCCCGTTCTCCTCTCACCTCAGATCATGACAACAGAGTGTACACAACGAGGTCGGCCAATCCGAGAAGCATTAGGACACTATGTCCATCGTTACATGTCCAAGGACGGATTCACCACGGAGGACACGGAGAGCACGGAGAAATTCATTTCAATCATGCTTGGGCAATTGTGAAATTGGTTTTCTTCGAAGAAACTGAAAGTCTGACTTTGGCTTGTTTTACTCCGTGATCTCCGTGTCTTCTGTGGGGGGATGCGCGTTACTTCCCGCGCTTCAGGTCCTTCATCTCTTCGCGAACGCGACGGAAGCGGCTGACCAGAGTCCCAAGATATCCGAGCAAGATAACCCAGGTGACGATATAAGCAGCTTTCAGTGCGACTGGACCGGTCATCGCGAGCCTCCTTGTAAGGCAACGGCTGCATGAGCAGCTTCAACTTTTTCTTCCAGCATCTGCAGCCGGTACCGAATCACCATCAGCACGATTCCCACGCAGGTGAATGCCGCCAGGTTCCAGAAGAAGGCGTGCAGCATGGCAGGGTCGAGGCCCGAGTTTTCGCCGCCACCCATGACCGGGGAAGGATGCTGCGTACGGAACCAGCGGATCGACATGTACACGATGGGCACATCCACGAATCCGAAGATGGCCAGCGCCGCCGCCAGCACTTGCGTCTGGCCCCCCGCTGAGAATCGTCGCAGCACCAGATAGCTTACGTAGATAAGCCACAGCACCAGCGTGGTCGTGAGGCGGGCGTCCCACGTCCACCAGATGCCCCACACCGGCCGTGCCCAGATGGGCCCTGTGATCAAGACGACGGTGCAGAACATTACTCCCACTTCGGCGGAAGCGGCGGCCACAGCGTCGCTGCCAAGATTGCGCTTCCACAGGTACACGACCGACGCCAGGAAATTGACGAAGAAGCACACCCCCGCCGTCCATGCCGAAGGGACGTGGTAGTAGAAAATGCGCTGGACGTCGCCCATGGTTTGTTCGGTGGGAGCGACGAATAATGCCTGGTAGGTGCTGAAGGCCAGGAGCGCGAGGGTGAAAACGATAAAGGCGATAAAGAGTTTTTTCATTGTGCGTTCCGCAACGCTCTTCGCGATTCGCTTTTCGCTATTCGCCAGAGGTGATTCGTCAACCTCAAGCGAAGAGCGAAGGGCGAAAAGCGAAAAACGTCCTATTCCGCATTCAACACGCTTTCAAACAAAAGCAGACACACGGCGGTGAATACCACATCGTAAACCGCGAGCATCTTGATCCAGAAATCGGGTGAGGCTTCTCCGGTGAGTATGGATGTGGTGGCGTCCACCATGGCGAGCAATGCCGGTATCGAGATAGGGAAGAGAATCAGCGGCAACATGATCTCGCGGCTGCGTGTCCGTATCGAAAGAGCCGCGAAGAACGTACCGTTGACTACGAGGGCCCACGTTCCCAGCAGCGCGACCACGATCAATTGCCACACCGGCCCAACCGATCGCAGGTCGTAGAAAACGACGAACAGCGGAGCCATCAGCGCTTCCAGCACCACCACAAAGAAAAAATTGCCAATTGCCTTGGCCAGGAAGAGCGCATTCGGCGGAGCCGGCGACACGCGGTAGGCATCGAGGACCTGATTACGCAGCTCGCGCGCCCAAGTCTGGTTCAGCGCCACCACCGCGGCGAACAGGAAAGCCACCCAGATGAGGCCGCCAGCAATGCGGCGCGACTCCTCGGCCGTGGGGTTAAAGGCGAAGCTGAAGATCACCACCACCAGCAGCGCAAAAAACAGCATGGAGTTGATGGCGTCCTTGGAGCGCCACTCCATGCGCAGATCTTTCAGCAGCGTGGTGCGCGTTACGCCCATGGTGGTCATCGCGGCGTCCACTCCGCGTTCGGAACCGCCGCTTTGCGAGCCACCTCTTCGCGCGACACAATCTGTCCGGCGGTCATGTGGACGAATTCGTCGGCCACGCCTTCCATCAGCGCGGCCTGGTGGGTGACCACGAAGATGGTTTTGCCGTTGTCGCGCACCCTGCCTAGCACAGCTGCCATCTCGCGCGCCGAATGTACATCGACGTTGGAGAACGGTTCGTCGAGTAGCATCAACTCGGGATCGTGCAATATCGCGCGCGCCAGCGACAAGCGCTGCCGCATGCCTTGCGAATACTGGCCGACACGGCGCGACAGTTCCGGATCGAGCCCGACCATCCCCATCGCTTTGCGGCAAATCGCGTCGTCAGCGCGGCCGTACAAACCCGCAAAGTAGCGCAGGTTTTCCATTCCACTCAGCTCGTCGTAGAGCAGAGGAGCGTGGCTCATGTATCCCACGCGATGAGCGACTTCACGATGATTTTTTGTCCCAAGTATTGTGAATCTGCCCTGGCTGGGCTCCATCAGTCCGGCGATGATGCGCAGCAGTGTGCTCTTGCCGGCACCGTTGTCGCCCACGACTACATAGAGGCGACTGGGCATGAAACTGGCCGAGATGCCGCGGATGGCGGCAAAGCGGCCAAAGAATTTCACTAGATCTTCGAGAGAATGATAGGCTGGGGAAGAGGGTGAGGCCGTGCTGACTTCCGCGTTGTAAGCTTCCGCTGATTTCTCAGCTGTCCAGATCTCGGCGAAAACTTCCAGTCGGCCCGAAGCGTGCCCGGCGTCCAGTTAGCCGTCCGGCTTATTTGCGCCGCATTTCAGCGCCCCGTGCCCTTCCGCAGCCGGAGTGGCGCCCGGTTGTCCCGGCTGCTTGGGAGCGTACTTCGACGCGCACTTGGCTTGGATATTGGTGGCGTGGAAGACGCCATCGCGTCCGAACTTGCCCTCCGCCAGCGCCTGCGCGTTGTCTTTGAAGGTATCCGGCGGCGCTTCGCTTCCGTTGTAAACCACAGGCAGGGTGCGGTCCTGCTCGACCAGCAGGAATTCCAGGTGCGTTCCCTGGCGCTTGATGGACCCAGGCTGAACATTTCCGGCCACGCGCAGCCGCTTGCTGTAGGCGCCGTTGCCCATGCCGTTCAGTTCTTTGATGGTGACGTAATAGCTCTTGCTGTCCTGCACACCGGTGTAGGCGAGATAGCCAAGCGCCACAATGATTACCACGATCACCGCGCCGAAGCGCGCGTACCTGCGTCCCTGTTCTGACATGAGCCTAAACCCTTCTGAACTGCTGCATGCCCAAGCGCGGAATCGCCAAGGCATCTCTTTTTCGAATGGCTTTAAGGATAGCGCTTTTGAGCGCACAGCGCCATGTGATTCAGATCACATCGCTCGGTGATTCTTTCCACTGAACGCGACAAGAACGACCGACCTCCGGCTTGCAGTCGGGCCGCTAAGCCGCGCCGCGATGGCGGTTTGCCTCGGTCAGGCTGGCGCCCACCAGTTCAATCAGTTCCGGCGGCGGGAACGGCTTGGTCCGGAAGACCACCTCGAGCCCGACGTAGTCAGAGACGGCGTCCGCCAGGCCGCTAAGCACGATGATCGGGACCCAATCATTTTCCGCGCGGACTCTGCGGACCAATTGCGGTCCGCCGCCACCCGGCATCAAGTGATCGGTAATGATTACGCCAATGCGGTCGCGCATGGTGCGTAGTGTAGCCAGGGCGCTGTCGAGATCGGCGGCTGCAGACACTTCGAACCCAGCCTTCCGCAAGATGGCTTCGCGGACGCTCAGTTGCAATGGATTATCGTCAACCAGGAGGACTTGCTTCAACACATCCATGCCTGATCCTCTGTCTTCCAAGTCCCGCCGCGAATTGGGAAAGGAACGTACCTTCCCAAATGCATGCCAGATGAATCCCAGCAGCCAAGGACAGATATCGCCCTGGCACAGGTTTTTTGGCGCGGGTGGAGGCCATACACAACCAAAAAAGGTTGGCCGTCCAAACCTCAAGCAAGCCGCTTATTGCTCAACGGCCTAAGCGGTATGCTGCCGGCCGCAGATCTCTTCCTTTGCTTGTAACCAGTCCTGCTCGGGAGAACCGCCCATACCTCTGCGTTGCAGGTACAACTCATATGCGCGAGCGCGGATCTTCTCCTCGACAACCGGCGAGGCCACAGATCCCTGAGCGAATTCGGGCGACGTCGCGGTCAACGGTTGCGCCACCTGAGTGCCATTGCCGTTCTCAGGCTGAGTACCATGCCCCACTTCGGGCGTACTCTTGCGGCTCCGTTTTTTCGGCGTAGTGCCATCATTGGCTCGTGTTGCTTTCGGCATCGTACTTGACTCCTAACCCAAAGAAATTTGCAGGTGGTCCGCGCTCAACTGACAGTCGCGGCCAATCACTACAGCTTCAACTATAAACGAATCGCGCCCGGTTATGGCGCGCCAGGTACCTTTTTCCACAACTTTCCGCAACTCATAATGAACATTCTGTTACTTATCACAGGTCGCTATCGTTAGGCCTCCCTTTGTTGTCCAATAGGAGTGGAGTACGGCGTAGGAACCAAGCTTCCCGAACATGCGTATAACTAAAGGGAGCGGAGTACCCGTCTAGCGCAATGCTATTTTTCGAAATTCTGCGACAGATGTTGCGAACTTTATGGGCGCACAAGCTGCGCTCGTTCCTCACCATGTTTGGCATTGCATGGGGAGTGGGTTCGCTATTGCTGCTGGTGGGATTGGGGGAAGGGTTCCGCTCGGGTAACCGGCGCGAGTTGAACTCGCTCGGCGAAGACATCATGTTCATGTTCCCGGGACGCGCTCCGGCGGTCGCGGGCAACATGAGTTCCGGTCGCGATTACCACCTCACCTACCAGGACTATCTCGACATTGAGCACGAAGCACCCCACGTTCGTGCGGTGGCACCTGTGCTGAGAAGGCAGGACATTCGCGAGGTCAGCGACTACGGCAATACCAACGGCGAGGTCGTCGGAGTGCCGCCAAAGTTCAACACGATACGCTACTTGCCGCTCGATAGTGGCCGCTGGCTCAATGACGCCGACGCTGCCCAGAAGCTATTCGTATGCGTGATTGGCGACGAGATGGTGAAGAACCTTTTTCCTGGCGGTAGAACCGCAGTCGGCAGCGCGATCCTGTTGAATGGCATTCGCTTCCAGGTTGTGGGCGTGGTACAGCGCGTGGGTCACGGCGATGACAACTCGACCAACAATCGTGTCTTCCTTACCTACACCATGATGCACCAGTTCTTTCCGCTGGCGGGGGAACAGCAGCAGGATGCCGTCTCGTTCCTGAACTATCGGCCGCGGGTGCGCGAGGAGCACACCATCGCCCGCGAGGAAGTGCGAAAGATCGTCGCCCGCAATCATGGCTTCGATTGGCGCAACGAAGACGCCTTCGAGGATTGGGACACCGTCAAGAACGCCGAGACGGTGGGCAAAATCTTTGACGTGATGGACATTTTCCTGGGCGGCGTGGGCCTGGTGACGTTGACCTTGGGTGCAATTGGCATCGTTAACATCATGCTGGTTGCCGTCAGCGAACGCACGCGCGAGATTGGATTGCGCAAAGCCCTGGGCGCTACCAACCGCAGCATCCTGTTGCAGTTCTTTCTGGAAGGCGCATTCCTCACCTTGATGAGCGGAGCCATCGGCATGGGCGGCGCGGCGCTGCTGATGTACGCGATGAGGGGCATGGGACAGGTGCCAGGTTTCGATCCTCCGACGATGTCATACATGTCGGCAACGGTGGCTATTGGAACGCTGGCGCTGGCCGGAACCGTTGCCGGATTGTATCCGGCGCGCAAAGCCTCTATGTTGCAGCCGGTTGATGCCCTGAGGCAGGAGTAAGTCATGGTCAAAGATCTGCTGACACAAGCCTATGCTGCCATGCGCCACAATCGGCGGCGCACCACGCTGACCATGCTCGGAATGGCTTGGGGTATTGCCACCGTGGTTCTGCTGCTGGCCTACGGAGCAGGATTCGGCCGGGCCATCGAAACCATCTTCGCCAACTGGGGCACGCGCATCATCGGCGTTTTTCCCGGACGCACTTCGCAGCAAGCTGGCGGGCAAAAGGCCGGCACTCAAATCAGATTCACCCTCGACGATATCGATCGCATTGTGAACGCAGCTCCGCTGGTGGGTCGCATCACCCCGATGGTCGAGAAGCAATGCAACGTGCAGCAGGATGTTCGCACCTACACTCTTCCTGTCCAAGGGGTGTATCCCTCCATGTTCCAAATCCTGGCGTTGCATCTGGGCGAAGGTCGTCTGCTGAATGAGGACGATGAGATGTCGCGCGGCCGTGTGGCCGTCATCTCCTCGGAAGCGAAGTCTAAGCTCTTTTCCGGCGAGTATGCCCTGGGACAATTTGTTCGCATTGATGGCATCAGCTTCCGGGTGATTGGAATCCTGTCTCCCCACATGCAGGAGGGAGACGACAACGTAAACAAACTGATTTACGTTCCATTCACCTCTATGGCGGACTTGAAAGACACCCATTATCTGGACGGCATCTGGCTTGACTATGAGGGCAATAACTTCGAACTGGTCGAACACCAGGTGCGCAGCGTGCTGGCGCAGCAGTACAACTTCAAGCCTGACGACAAGCGCGCCGTGTTCGTCTACAACATGATGAAACAGCTGAAGCAGTTCCAGATCATCATCACCGGGTTGCAGGTGCTGCTGGCGTTCATCGGGACGCTGACGCTCGGCATCGGCGGCGTGGGCTTGATGAACATCATGCTGGTATCGGTCACCCAGCGTACCCGCGAGATCGGCGTAGAGAAGGCGCTGGGCGGGCGGCGGCGCGACATTCTATTTCAGTTTCTGGCCGAAGCCCTGGCGATCACCTTTGCCGGCGGCATTGCCGGCATTGCGATGGCGTATGCAATTTCGATTGGCGTGGGCCGCCTCACCTTTTACAGTGCGGTCGCCAAGAATGCCGAAGCGGCCGATATCCGGCTCATTATCGATCCTAAGATCGTCTTCATCGCCACGATCATTCTGACTTTGGTCGGCCTGGTGAGTGGAATGCTTCCCGCCATCAAAGCCTCACGGCTCGACCCCATTGAGGCGCTACGATACGAGTAGGTGCAGACCTTCGTTAATCGTCCTGAACAGGGCCTCGACGCAGCAATGCGCTTTTCAGCCTGGCCTTCACAAAAGCACGTAGCGCACCGAAGACCCGGGTTTTACCAGGCAGACGTCTGCGTGAATATCTTCCGCTTCTTCCAGGGGCACATATCTGTCAGTGCACACCTTCTGGAAACAAAACATGCAGGTACTTTCTGTCTCAGATTGGCGGGTGAACCTCAACGACTGAGGGTCGGGATTCGCTGAGTTGCTCATAAAAAACTCCAATAGACCGCAAGAATTCGCCTGGGAACTACGCCGAGCTCTGCGGCCTTCCGCGCTTGGTGTGTTCCAAAAATACGAAGTCGAATTCCAAACGTCGGTGATTAGCATCACTCATCAGCGTGCGAGGACGTTTCGCGAACAGTCCACGTGGAAATCAAACTAGAGGCCAATCTCATAAACGCCGATGGCTCCCAGATTGTAGCCTCAGGACTAGAGGGTCTGTGTGAGCACCGTGCCGTCCCTGGAGGGACTCAGATCTATTTCTACTTTACCCAGCACTCCGCCTACGGCTCCGTGCTGGGCTAGACTTTTTCGCCCCTGCGGGGCTCGTTTTTGCGCGACTCGTTCCACCGTGCCAACTAGAGGCGAGTTCTCACACAGACTCTAAAGCCCAGTCCTTAAAGGGCCGTTTACAGCACGACTGAAGGCGCGCCCCTTCAAAACCGATTTGTGAGATAGCTTCCGGCCGACGCACTCAGACAGTATCGATCCACAAGGAAAACACGCTCCCGCTCTCACCCGGTTAGAATAGAAAGCTAATCCCTATGATCCGATCGATTGTCTTCCCGCGCATTGCCGGAAAGTCGCTGGCGGAGTTGCAGCCCGCGCTGGAGTTGTTCCGCGCTCTGGGTTTCGCACCGGGCAATGAGTGGCATGAGGGCGGAAACCACGGCATCGAGATGCTGGCTCCGCGCGGAGGCATCGAGTTCCTCGCCGCCGCGGACGGCCCCAGCGTCGATGCCATGGTCGAGGTCTCCGACGCCGACGGTGCATGGCAGATCGCCAAGAAGCTCGGCGTAACTGTCTGTCGCGAGATCGGCGACACGCCTTATGGCGCGCGTCTGTTCGAGGTGGAAGTGAGCGGGCTTCGTGTCGGCTTTCTGACCTACGCAAAGAAAGCTGGAGAGAAGCGTGGGCTCGAAGCTTCGCTGAATGCAGGGGGCAAGAGATTCGCTGTCGTAGTGAGCCGGTTTAATTCGTTCATCACCGAGCGCCTGTTGGACGGCGCGTTGCTGGCGTTGCGCCAGTGCGGCGCAAATCTTGACGACATCTCCATCGTTCACGTGCCAGGGGCCTTCGAAATTCCTGCCGCCGCACGCCAACTCGCGCAGAGCGGGCGCTACCATGCGGTTATCTGCATCGGCTGCCTGTTGCGGGGCGGCACCTTGCACTATGAGGTTATTGCCAACGAAGTGACGCGCGGGGTTGGCCAGTCGGCACAGGAGACCGGGGTGCCCCATGCCTTTGGAGTGCTCACCTGCGACACGCTGGAGCAGGCCATCGACCGCGCCGGATTGAAGGCCGGCAACAAGGGATTCGAGGCTGGTCTGGCCGCGGTGGAGATGGCGTCATTGCGGCAGCAGGTGGCTGCACATGTGTCCGACGCGATGGATGGAAACCGATGAGCAAGACCGGCACTCGCAGGAAGTCGCGCGAATTAGCACTGCAGATGTTGTTTCAGATGGAGATGGGAAAGCAGGAGCCGGACCAGGTGCGGCAATTGTTTTGGAGCGAACGCCAGGACCTCGATGAGAAGGTGCGCGACTTTGCCGACGATTTGTTCGGTACTGCGGTCGAGCACGCCGAGGGGATCGACCAGTTGATTGAGCACAATGCCGAGCATTGGCGGATGGACCGCATGGCCGCCGTGGATCGGAACCTGCTGCGGGCGGGAGTAGCTGAGTTCCTGGGATTTCCTAACACGCCGCGCGCGGTCGTGATCAATGAGTTCCTGGAAATTGCGCGGCGCTTCTCAACGCCCGAGTCTGTGCACTTCATCAACGGCGTGCTCGACAGCGTGGCCCGCGAACTAGGGGACAGCAAGAGGCCGGAGTGAGCAGGGCTACGCACCTTCAGGTGCAACCTTATTGCTGCTTGGTGCCCTTGCCATCCATCACGGTGTTCCAGGTTTTTCCGTCCGGTGACTGATCGAACTTGAACGAGTATGAGGTCGGCGACAACACCTTCAAGATGAAGCGGTTCTTCGTCGTTTGCCCGCCCATCTTCGATTCGCTCGCCCACGACCAGGTATTGCCGTCCAGCGTGCCCTTGGCGTTTTCCGCTTCGCCCATACTGCTGAACGCGTCGTAGGTATAGACCTTGTCATTGACGTCATAGCCATAGTAGGAAGTGCTGCTACCGTTGAACATCGAGCCCTTGAAATCGGAATGGCATACCAGGAAATAGCTGCCATCCATCCAGCTGCAATGTTCGGTCTCGGTCATCTTCCCGCCCGGGCCCATCGGACCGGGCTTCATGTCAACATCAATGGCCCACGAACCGGCAAAAACGTCGAGCTGCTTCAGCTCCGCCGCGGGCTTGGGCATTTCCATTTGGGCCTGAGCGGTGAAGTTTAGGGCAAACAGCGAGGTCAGGATCATGGTCAGCATGACTAGCCGCTTCATTGGAAATCTCCTTCGTGTTCGCGAAAGCCGCACCAAATATACACCTATCCCCGTGATTCGTAATATTGCGAAATTATCTTTATCCGGCGGACTGATTTTGAGCTTCCGGCTTGCTACGGCACCACATACACCAGGTTAGGCGGGACTGCGGCGCCGTTGGGGTCCTTCAGGCCAACCGCGATCTGTCCTACGTCGCCGCCGCCAGACACAGCGATGCGATGCACGGCGGCGTCGGTCGGCGCCTACGTAAATGATGGCGCTATCCAGGGTGATGCCGCCGCTTAAAGGCGTCGCCCCGTCGATAAGGGGAATGGAGGTCGGGAGTCGAGGTCGTAAGGTTGAAGCTTAACAACTTCGGCAGGTTGCTGATGATCCACACCGCCGAACTGTCAGGGCTCATAAACATCTGTTGCGCATTGAATGGTCCTGCGCCCAGATCGAAGCTCGCGATCGAATTTGACGGCGGTTGTGGGACAGCTTGCCGAAACTGCTCCCGTCGTAACCACATCAATTGCCGGAGAGTCGGCCGCCACCGCACCGGTTCCGTTGGGAATCGCCTTTATCAAGGTTGGGCTGTTTGCGCTAAGCGGGGGTACTTGCACCTCGGCTTGATTGCAGGTGGCGAGCACATGAATCTGGTGGGCACTACTGCTGGTGACATAGGTAAGTCCACCTTGGCCGCTGATGTCAAGCGCATTTCCGGTATAGGCGAGTGTCGGGCAGGTTAAAGAATACGCCGGGAATCGCAACTCCAAGCAGGTTTCCATCCAGCCATTCATTCACCACACTGTCCGGAGTAAAGGCAGTCGAGTTGGTCGTGGCGCCAGAGTGCGCGAATGGGACGGTTTGGGAAGAAACAGCAAAGTAGTTGACGGTATTCCCCACGCTGTCCGATATGATCACGGTGCTCCCATTCGCCGAAACTGCCACAACCGTTCCGTTCACGGCCACGGTGCTGACGACGCTGGTATTCAGGTTAACGACCATCAGCCCGACGCTGGATCCAAGATAGAGCATTGTCCCGGCAGGATCAGACATGATCGAATTCGGCAGCTGGGGCAGCGTAATCGCCGTGCCTGGGGTGTTGCTGGAGGTGGTGACGGGGACCAGCATGGTGGAGTTTGTGCTCGCCGCATAGACCGTAGTTGAGGCCGTGCCGCCGAAGGTCGCAGTTGCTACATTCGCACTGTATTGCGCGGGCAGATTCTTATTGCAGCTTGGATAGTTGCAGCTTGCGGTGATATACGCCGTTCCGGGCGCCACCGCCGTAATTGTTCCGGGATTGTTGGCCGTTCCCGTGGCGGCCACCGTAGCACTTGCGGGGGCCGAGGACCCCCAGGTGAGCGGCGGCTTGATGTACTGGCCATTGCTGTCGTAAACATCGGCAGTGAGAGCCACTGTGCCGCCAGTAGTCAGCGTGAAAGAAGTATCTTGGCTGGCGGCGCTGTGTACGAAAATTTCTGCCACCGGACAAGTAGTGTAGGGAGCGGCGGGGCTGTTAAGACCTGAAACGCTGGCGAAGAGGCTGGTGGCTCCTGGATTTTCGGCGGTAACCGCACTACTGGCAGCCAACGCGGTAATTACATTGGCCGTACCGCTGCAAGTGGCCGTACCATTGCTCAGCGTGGCCGTCGTAGGGGGCAATGTTCCGCCCGTGCCCTGGTCCGTGACGCTCAGCTGTAGTTCCGCTGGCAATCGTATTACGGCCGTTAGTGCCACTGACGCGGTGGCGCCGGTGACTCCGTTAAAGCTGGATAGTTTGCAGGTTTGTCCCACCGAACCGCTAATCGTGCCACCCGAAGTGTAGGTCGGACTGTTAGTGGCCGCGTCATAAGTCGCCTGGATTCCCGATGAGCTCGCAGCGATCGAAAAATCATTTGACGTGAAGGGAATAGGCCCAACGGTGGACGTGATGTCGCACGGCGAAGCCGACGAGCATCCGGGTGCGGAGGTATTAAATGCCGTCGCCGATGTACTCACCTCATGTCCCATGGTGGTGCAACCGGTCAATGGGTTGACGATGAGCTGATCCACTCTTTCGTGCACGTACACCGTCATGGTGGCTTTAGCGGTACCCGAAGTGGCGGTAATGGTCACCTGACCAACTCCCGCCTGTCCAATGGTGGGGGTGCAAACGATGAAACCTGAATCCCACACGCCGCCACAAATCGATCCACCCGTGGAGACGGTGGCAAGTTTGGAATTGCTGCTGGTGAAGGCAATGTCAGCAGCAACGGTAGCACCGGTCGCATCTTGCGCTATGGCGGAAATCGTGGAGATGTCACCCTCATTCAACGAAACGCTGGTGGGCGAGATTAGGATTGATGACACGAGCGGGATTGGTTATGGGACTTCCTCCACAAGCGGCAAGAAGGGAAAGACAAATGGCCGTTACGAGTGCTGCCAGAACACGAACCGGGGAAAACTGCCGCATGTAACCTCCCCGCCAAAGCCGGCGGATGCATGAAAGGAAAAATAATTTCCTAAGTAAAGCCCTCAGTGTAGAGACTGCCTACGGTTTCGGCAAGCCAGCGGGACACCGCCGACCTGCGCGGGATCGGTTAGCGTAGTGCCGCGACCTCCGCCCGACGATTCCTCAAACCCGCCGCTGCCTAACGAGTTGTGATTCTGGACCGGTGCAAGACGCCTGAACTGGTGCGAATCGTGTCCAGATGATGGGTGGCGTGCCGCATAAATCAAAACGGACTGCGGCAAACCTCCGCCCTGAAATTGCCGTCACACTATGCAATAGGCGATTAGGAGCCCCGTCGGGTTGCCAAAGGAGGCAGTGATGAAAACGGTGATGACATTTCTTCTCGGAGTTGCCTTATCGGTTCCAGCGATAGCATTTGCCCAGAATATGCAGCCGCAACAAAATGACAAGCATCAACAGCAGGAAGCAAACCAGGCCGCCCAGGAAAACATGACGGGCACGAGCGCACAACCGCAGCACACCATGTCGGGTATGGTTAGCGACGGCGGATCGAGGTTGACCGGCGACAACACCGCCTATGTGGTGAATAATCCCAATGCTCTGAAGGGGCACGACAATCAGTCGGTAACGGTTCGGTTCCTGTTCAATACGGACAACAACACGATCCACATCATTTCGGTTTCTCCCACCCAATAGATCTGAATTTCAGCCCGGCGCCCGCTATTGGCGCCGTCTGACTTCCTTTTTCTCCTGCCGTTGCGAGGGCTGCGGCAGGAGTCTTCTTTTGCCGCCCGTTAGGAATTTGCAGTCGGCTCTTGCTTGCGTCGCACTAGCATGCTCGCGGGCTGGAGGAACTGGTTGACGACAGGCGACCCCGTTGATATTATGAATGGGTTCTGCGAGTTATGTTTGGCCTGCCTGTAGTGTCTGGCTGTGCTGCATCGATCTCTATCCTGTAGAATTGCATTGCAGGATGTCCTCGCTGAAACGTGCCTGCGCTTCCGCTGGAGCTTTCCAGTGGGTATGCGGGCCGAGGCAACGAAACGGAGTGCCCTCGTTCTTGACCTCCGCACCGGCTTTCGGGCTGGTTTGCGGAACGACCACGGCGCCACCGTCGTTCGCCTAACCTGATCGGAAACCAATATTCCCCTGCGTTGTGGTGAGGGGAAGCATGGGCACTGTGGCCTGTTAGGGCCGCGCGAAGGCTGCCCAGTCCCAATCGGTGGGATGAGAGTTGTGCCGGCTGAGCGCCAGATTGGTGGCTGCGGCACAAGAGGGAAAGTGCGGCCAAGTTGCCGCTGGGATTTTTTGCTGCGGCATTAGCCGCGAGCCGGCTTGATCTGGCGCGAAGAACGAAGGAGCTGCAAAGAGTGCCTACATTTAATCAACTGGTGCGCAAAGGCCGGACGGCGCCGAAGTACAAGACGGCCAGTCCGGCTCTGCAGTCCTGCCCGCAGAAGCGCGGTGTCTGCACCCGCGTGTACACCCAGACGCCGAAGAAGCCGAATTCCGCGTTGCGCAAGGTCGCGCGCGTGCGGCTGACCAATGGCATCGAAGTGACGACCTACATTCCCGGCGTCGGCCACAATCTGCAGGAGCACTCGATTGTGCTGATCCGCGGCGGCCGCGTGAAGGATCTGCCGGGTGTTCGTTATCACGTGGTGCGCGGCACGCTGGATTCCGTGGGCGTCGCCAATCGCAAGCAGGGCCGCTCCAAGTACGGAGCCAAGAGGCCGAAGGCCTAGAGGATCTATGCCGAGAAAAGGACATATCGCGAAGCGTGAACCCCTGGCGGACCCGGTCTATCAGTCCACGCTGGTCAACAAGTTCGTGAACTCCATGATGTGGGACGGCAAGAAGAGCACCGCCCAGAACATCTTCTATCGCGCCATGAAGAAGCTGGAAGAAAAGGGCGGCGACGAGGCCATCAAGCTGTTCAAGAAGGCCGTGGAGAACGCCAAGCCGGTGCTGGAAGTGAAGACCCGCCGCGTGGGCGGCGCCAACTACCAGGTGCCGGTCGAGGTCAATGCCGACCGCCGTACATCGCTGGCCATCCGCTGGATTCTGACTTACAGCCGCGGACGTGGCGAGAAGGGCATGATCGACAAGCTGGCCAATGAGTTGCTCGACGCGGCCAATGGCCGTGGAGCAGCCATCAAGAAGAAGGAAGACGTACACCGCATGGCCGAGGCCAACAAGGCCTTTGCGCACTATCGCTGGTAATCGGTGACCTTCCCGGTTTGCAGGGGTGAGTGGCTGTACGAAACAGTCCCATGGGCGGAACAGTTTAGCCCAGCACGTAGCCGATGGCAGATCGCAGGGTAGGCAGAAAGTAAATCCGGCCCTTCAGGGCACAGGTTCATCGCGACCGGATGGTCGCATAGCAAGAAACGGAAAAGATTGTGCCCAGACAGGTTCCATTAGATCGTTGCAGGAATATCGGCATCATGGCCCACATCGATGCCGGTAAGACCACCACCACGGAGCGCATCCTGTTCTATACAGGACGCACGCACCGCATTGGTGAGGTCCATGAAGGCACCGCGACGATGGACTGGATGGCGCAGGAGCAGGAGCGCGGCATCACCATCACGTCGGCGGCCACCACCTGCGTTCTGGAAAGATATTCGCATCAACATCATCGATACGCCGGGCCACGTGGACTTCACCGCCGAGGTGGAGCGCTCGCTGCGCGTGCTCGACGGCGCCTGCGCCGTGTTCGATGCCGTCCATGGCGTCGAGCCGCAGTCCGAGACCGTTTGGCGCCAGGCCGATAAGTACGGCGTTCCGCGCATTTGCTTCATCAACAAGATGGACAAGATGGGCGCCGACTTCGAGCACGCCATCGACACCATCCGCAAGCGCCTCAATGCCCGCCCCGTTGCCATTCAGTTGCCCATCGGCCAGGAAGACAAGTTCAAAGGCGTCATCGATCTGATGGCCATGAAGGCGATCATCTGGAACGACGAGACCCTGGGCGCCGAGTATGAGGTCGAGGAAATTCCGGAAGAGCTGAAGAAGAAAGCCGCCGCCTACCATCAGATCCTGGTCGAGACGGTCGTCGAAAACGACGATCAGGACGAGCTGATGCACAAGTACATCGAAGGCGAAACCATCGGCGAGGCCGAGCTGAAGGCCGCATTGCGCCGCGCGACGCTGAAGATGAAGGTCTTCCCGGTGATCTGCGGAACCGCCTTCAAGAACAAGGGCGTGCAGCCGCTGCTCGACGCCGTGGTGGACTATCTGCCTTCGCCGCTCGATGTTCCGCCGGTCAAGGGGATCGACCCCAACACCGGTAAAGAAGTTGAGCGCCCCGCCGACGACAAGGCGCCATTTTCGGCGCTGGCATTCAAGATCATGACCGACCCGTTTGTCGGCCAGCTGACCTTCATTCGCGTTTACTCCGGACATCTGAAGCAGGGCGACAGCGTGTTACATCAGCGGACGTTCGCGGACGGAGCGCATTGGCCGCCTGCTGAAGATGCATGCCAACAAGCGCGAGGACATCACCGAGATTTATGCCGGCGATATCTGCGCTTGCGTCGGCCTGAAGAACATCACCACCGGCGACACGATTTGCGATGAAGACCATCCGGTCGTGCTCGAATCGATCGAGTTTCCGGCGCCGGTGATCGCGGTTGCGGTCGAGCCCAAGACCAAGAGCGACCAGGAAAAGATGGGCGTCGCGCTGGGCAAGCTGGCGCAGGAAGATCCGACGTTCAAGGTCAGCACCGATCCCGACAGCGGCCAGACCATCATCGCCGGCATGGGCGAGCTCCACCTGGAAATCCTGGTCGACCGCATGATGCGCGAGTTCAACGTGCAGGCCAACGTCGGCAAGCCGCAGGTGGCTTATCGCGAGACCATCCGCAAGCAGTCGCAGGCGGAAGGCAAGTACATTCGCCAGACCGGTGGCAGCGGCCAGTACGGTCACGTGCGCATTCGGCTGGAGCCGAACGAGCCGGGCAAGGGCTACGAGTTCGTCAACGAAGTCGTGGGCGGCGTGATCCCCAAGGAATTCATCAAGCCGGTGGATCAGGGCATCAAGGAAGCCATGGAAGGCGGCGTTCTCGCCGGCTACGAAATGGTGGACGTGAAGGCCACGCTCTACGACGGCAGCTATCACGATGTGGATTCCAACGAAATGGCCTTCAAGATCGCCGGTTCGATGGCGTTCAAGGAAGCCGCGCGCAAGGCCAGCCCGGTGCTGCTGGAGCCGGTGATGTCGGTGGAAGTGGTTGTGCCCGAGGAGTACATGGGCACCATCATCGGCGACTTGAGCAGCCGCCGCGGACGCATCGAGGGCATCGAGCATCGCGCTGGATCGCAGGTGATCAAGGCGATGGTGCCGCTGGCCGAGATGTTCGGCTACGCCACCAACATGCGCTCGAACACGCAGGGCCGCGCGACATTCTCCATGCACTTCTCGCGTTACGAAGAGGCGCCGCGCGCGGTGGCCGAAGAGATCGTGGCCAAGGTGCAGGGCAAAAGTCCGGCAGGAACGAAGTGAGGTTTGGCGGGACGCGGCTTTAGATGCGTCGTCGAAGCAGTTGTTAAGGCAGACGTTAGGCTCGTAACTACAGCAATCAGCTGAGCTTTAGCACAAGAGATACGGAGCTCCAATGGCGAAAGAGAAATTTGATCGCAGCAAGCCGCACGTGAACGTAGGCACGATCGGGCACATCGATCATGGCAAGACCACGTTGACGGCGGCCATCACCAAGGTATTGCAGAAGCACAATCCCAAGATCGTGTTCCGCTCGTTCGACTCGATCGACAACGCGCCGGAAGAGCGCGAGCGCGGCATCACCATCGCCACGGCGCACGTGGAGTACGAGACGGCGAACCGGCACTACGCGCACGTGGATTGTCCCGGCCACGCCGACTACATCAAGAACATGATCACCGGCGCGGCGCAGATGGACGGCGCGATTCTGGTGGTGGCGGCGACCGACGGTCCGATGCCGCAGACCAAGGAGCACGTGCTGCTGGCGCGCCAGGTCGGCGTGCCCTACGTGGTGGTGTTCCTGAACAAGTGCGATGCGGTGGAAGATCCCGAGCTGATCGACCTGGTGGAGATGGAAGTGCGCGAGCTGCTGACCAAGTACAACTTCCCGGGCGACGATCTGCCGGTGGTTCGCGGCTCGGCGCTGGGCGCGTTGAACGGCGAAGCGCAGTGGGAAGCCAAGATCGACGAGCTGATGGAGGCGGTGGACAAGAACGTGCCGCTGCCGGCGCGCGACATCGACAAGCCGTTCCTGATGCCGATCGAAGACATCTTCTCGATTCAGGGGCGCGGCACGGTGGTGACGGGCCGTATCGAGCGCGGCAAGGTGAAGGTGGGCGAGGACGTCGAGATCGTCGGCTTCCGCGAGACCCGCAAGACGGTGGTGACGGGCGTGGAAATGTTCAAGAAGCAGCTGGACGAAGGTCTGGCGGGCGACAACGCCGGCCTGCTGCTGCGCGGCACGGCGAAGGAAGACGTGGAGCGCGGCATGGTGCTGGCCAAGCCGGGATCGATTACGCCGCACACCAAGTTCAAGGGCGAAGTGTACGTGCTGTCGAAGGACGAAGGCGGGCGGCACACGCCGTTCTTCAAGGGCTATCGGCCGCAGTTCTACTTCCGCACGACGGACGTGACGGGAGTGGCGACGTTGCCGGCGGGCACGGAGATGGTGATGCCGGGCGACAACGTGAGCCTGGAGATTGAGCTGATCACGCCGGTGGCGATGGAGAAGGGCTTGCGGTTCGCGATTCGCGAAGGCGGACGCACCGTGGGCGCCGGCACCATCAGCGAGATTATTGCGTAATTTCAGTCCCACTTATTCCAAAAGCTGGAATGAGTGGGGCACCCAAATAACCGCGGCATAAGCCGCAGGGCAGAGTGGCGGAGACGCAGACTGCCTCAGCAGAGATCTTTGAGAGAAACTAACGTGATTGGCAAAGAACGAATCCGAATCCGCCTGAAAGCATACGACTATCGCGTTCTCGACCAGTCCACCGGCGAAATCGTCGATACGGCGAAGCGCACTGGGGCGCAAATTGCGGGACCGATCCCGCTGCCCACGGTGAAGAACAAATACTGCGTGCTGCGTTCGCCCCACGTGGACAAGAAGTCGCGCGAGCAGTTTGAAATTCGCACGCACAAGCGCCTGCTCGACATTCTCGAGCCGACGCAGCAGACCGTGGACGCGCTGATGAAGCTTGAGCTTCCCGCCGGCGTGGACGTGGAGATCAAGGCGTTCGGGAAAGAGCACAAGTAGACGCTATTCGCTGTTCGCTGTTCGCTCTTCGCCAGAGGTGAGTTCGAACCGAGACATGTATCTGGCGAATAGCGAACCGCGAAAGGCGAAATAACAAAGCTCCGTGGTTGATCCACAGAAACAAAGCTTCCGTGGCGTACAAGCCCCCGGTGCAATCTGCAACGGAATAAGGAAGCGGAGTTGAGGAAACGCATATGGCAGTGAGTGGAATTTTAGGCAAGAAGGTTGGCATGACGCAGCTCTTCGATGACAAGGGTGATGTTCACCCGGTCACCGTGCTGCAGGCTGGTCCGTGCGTCGTGACCCAGCGCAAGACAGTCACCAAGGACGGCTACGACGCCGCCCAGATCGGGCTGGTGGAGTTCGTGAAGGAGTCGCGGCTGACCAATGCGATGAAGGGCCACTTCGCCAAGAACAACCTTCCGCCGATGCGCTTCCTGCGCGAGGTGCCGATCATTGTCGATGCCGAAAATCAGGATGGCGCCAAGGTCGGCGACAAGGTTCTGGTGGACATGTTCGAAGGCGACAAGTTCGTGGACGTGGTTGCGACCAGCAAGGGCCGCGGTTTTGCGGGCGTGGTGAAGCGCCACAAGTTTGGCGGCGGCGCCGCGTCGCACGGCTCCATGTTCCAGATCACCGGCTCGATCGGCTCGTCGGCCTTCCCGTCGCGCGTGTTCAAAGGCATGCGCATGTCGGGACACATGGGCGTGGATCGCGTGACTGTTCGCAACCTGCGCGTGCTGGGTGTGGACAAAGACGAGAACCTGCTGGTGGTCGAAGGCGCGGTGCCAGGGCACAAAGACGCATACGTGATGATCACCAAGGCCAAGAAGCCGCCGAGAGAGCGTCGTGGATTTAGCGGCGCCGGTACGGTGGATCCGTTGAAGGCGTCGAAGCGCCAGGCGGCGAAGAAGAAGTGATTAGTGGCTAGTGATTAGTGATTTAGCTGAGAGCTGACGGCTGATAGCTGACAGCATTGGAAAAATTATGGCGACGATTGATGTAGTAAATCTCGGCGGCGAAAAGGTGGGTTCCCTCGAACTGGCCGATGAAGTTTTCGGCGCGGTGAACGAGGACCTGTTGTGGGAAGCGGTGAAGCACTACCGCGCCGGGCAGCGTGCCGGTACTCACGCCACCAAGAACAAGAAGCTGGTGAGCGGCGCGGGCAAGAAGCTGTGGAAGCAGAAGGGCACCGGACGCGCGCGCGTGGGCTCCATCCGCTCGCCCCTGTGGCGGCACGGCGGCACGGTCCACGGACCGCAGCCTCGCTCCTACGATTACGCTTTCCCGCGCAAGAAGCTGCTGGGCGCGTTGCGCTCGGCGCTGGCGGCCAAGCTGGCCGACGGCAAGCTGGTGGTGGTGGAGAGCTTCGAGGTGAAGGAACCGAAGAGCAAGCCGTTCCGCCAGACGCTGCACAAGCTGAACGCGAAGGGTACGACGCTGCTGGTGGAGAGCACGGCCAGCGAGAATCACAACCTTCATCTGAGTTCGCGGAACCTTGCAGGCGTGGAGCTGCTGGCGGGCAATCAGGTCCATCCCTATCACCTGCTGCGCTACGAGACGACGATCTTCGCGCGTCCGGCGCTGGAGAAGTTGCAGGACTCGTTGAAGGCGACGGCGCCCAAACGCAAGCATGCGGAGGTGGCGTAATGAAATCGGCATATCAGATCCTTCGCCGCCCGGTCATTACGGAAAAGGGCTTGGGGGTCAAGGAAACCGAAGCAACGCTGGTCTTCGAAGTTTCCGTGAAGGCGACCAAGACCGAGATCAAGCAGGCAGTGCAGAGCATTTTCAAGGTGAAGGTGGATTCGGTGCGGACCGCGACATTTGTCGGCAAGGAGCGCCGGCGCGGCAAGTTCACGGGATATCGTCCCGACTGGAAGAAAGCTTACGTGCGCCTGAAGGCGGGCGAGAAGATGCCCGAGTACGCGGAGAACATCTAGTCAGGGGTCGGTGGCTAGGGATCAGTGGATAGAATTCGGATCCATGAGCCGATCGAGATCGAGCCCCGAAGGGGCGGAAGAGTCTAGCCCGGCATGAAGTGAAGCGGAATGCTGGGTGGGATCGAGATTAAGGCCCGAGTCCCGTAGGGACGGCAGAAGTGGTTGTACCAAGCGAGAAACGAGTAGGAACATGGCAATCAAAACTTACAGACCGGTAACTCCGACGCGGCGGTTCACCACCACCACGGTCAACGATGACCTGACGACGAACCGGCCGTACAAGCCGCTGACCGAGCCCAAGCAGCGCACCGGCGGCCGCCGCAACTCCGGCGACCTGACCATCTGGCATCGCGGCGGCGGACACAAGCGCAAGCTGCGCATCATCGACTTCAAGCGCGACAAGTTCGGGATTCCCGCGACCGTCGCCTCTATCGAGTACGATCCCAATCGCTCGGCACGCATCGCCTTGCTGAACTACGCCGATGGCGAAAAGCGCTACATCGTGTATCCGGTAGGACTGCAGGTAGGCGCCAAGATTGTCAGCGGCCCCGAGGCCGACATCCTGGTGGGGAATGCGTTGCCGCTTGCGCAACATTCCTCCTGGCACCACGGTCCACAACATCGAGTTGAAGCCCGGCAAGGGCGCGCAGATGGCGCGCTCGGCAGGAGCGCAAGCCCAGTTGGTCGCAAAAGAAGGCGATTACGCGCTGCTCAAGCTGCCTTCCGGCGAAACCCGCAAGGTGCTGGTCGATTGCATGGCGACCGTGGGACAGGTGGGCAATATCGATCACGAAAACATTTCCATCGGCAAGGCCGGCCGTACGCGCTGGCTGGGAATCCGCCCGACCAACCGTGGCGTGGTCATGAACCCAGTCGATCACCCGCACGGCGGCGGCGAAGGCAAGACCAGCGGCGGACGTCATCCGGTGACGCCGTGGGGCAAGCCGACGCGTGGCTACAAGACTCGCAACAACAAGCGGACCGATAAGTTCATCGTGAACCGCAGAACGAAGTAGGACTGAGACGATATGGCACGTTCAACGAAAAAAGGTGCGTTCATCGATTCGCACCTGCAGGCCAAGATTGACGGCATGAACGCACGCAACGAGAAGAAGGTTGTGCGCACCTGGTCGCGCCGCTCCACCGTGATCCCCGAGATGGTGGGACACACCCTGGCGGTGCACAACGGCAAGAAGTTCATTCCGGTGTATGTCACCGAAAACATGGTCGGCCACAAACTGGGCGAATTCAGCATGACGCGCAGCTTCAAGGGCCATTCGGTCAGGGCAGCAACTGAGACCGCGGCCAAGCCCGCTCCGGCGAGATAAGGAAGACGACATGGAATTCACAGCCAAACTGAATTACGTGCGCGTCTCGCCGCAGAAAGCGCGCCTGGTGCTGGATCTGATCAAGGGCCGCCGGGTGGAAGAGGCGTTGGACACGCTGCTGTATGCCAAGAAGGGCATTGCTCCGAAGCTCTATAAGCTGCTGCGTTCGGCGGTGGAGAACGCCAACTACGCGAGCGCCGAAAAGGGTCTGGACATCGATGTGGACCGGCTGTACGTGAAGCGCGCCGTGGCCAACGATGGTCCGCGCATGAAGCGTATTCGTCCGGCGCCGATGGGCCGTGCCTATCACTATCAGCGGCGCATCTCGCATCTGGAGATTGCGCTGGAAGAAAAGGCCGCCGGCAACGGCCATGCTGAACTGGTGCAGAAGGTGGAAGAAGGCGCTCCGGCTAAGAAGGCAGCCAGGAAAGTCGTGAAGAAGGCGCCGGCCAAGAAGAAGGCGTCAGCGAAGAAACCGGCAGCGAAGAAAGCGGCGGCCAAAAAGCCGGCCAAGAAAAAGAAGTAGAGATTTACAAAGCGGCGATGCCATGAATGCGATCGTCGCGGAGAAGAAACGAGACTATGGGACAGAAAGTCCATCCTTACGGATTTCGCCTCGGCGTTACCAAGCCGTGGAAGTCACGCTGGTTCGTGGTGCGCGACTACGACAAACTGCTGCTGGAAGACGTGAAGCTGAAGGCCGAGCTGAAGGAAAAGCTGAAGTCGGCCGGCGTCAGCTCCATCGAGGTCGAGCGTCCTGGCAACAAGCTGCGCATCATCATCCGCACCGCGCGTCCGGGCATCATCATCGGCCGCAAGGGAACGGAGATCGACAAGCTGAAGCAGGACATCCAGAAGCGCACCAATCGCGATGTCTTTGTCGATATCCAGGAAGTGCACAAGCCTGAACTCGATGCGCAACTGGTGGCCGAGAACATTGCGCTGCAGTTGGAGAAGCGCGTGGGATTCCGGCGCGCCATGCGCAAGGCGGTGGATTCGGCGCTGCGCTTCGGCTGCAAGGGAATTAAGGTGCGCGTGAGCGGCCGCCTGAACGGCAACGAAATCGCCCGCTCCGAGTGGTATCTGCAGGGCCGGTTGCCGCTGCATACCCTGCGTGCCGACATCGATTACGGTTTTGCCGAGGCGCATACCACCTACGGCATCATCGGCGTGAAGTGCTGGGTGTACAAGGGCGAGATTTTCAAGGAAAAACGCCGCGAACCGCAGGGTGTAGGGTCGGGAGCGTTTTAGAGCAGGGGCTAGTGGCTGGAGGTTAGGGGCTAGTGAAGAGCAACTAGCGGCTAGCAATTAGCAATTAGCTAAGACGACGAGAAGGAATGAAGCAGGAGTGAAGGTAGTGGCCTCCAGTGGCGTTGGAAGAAGTTGCTTTCTAACCCCTAGCCACTGACCCCTAGCACCTGATTTGGGAGACGAGCTGGCGGTAACTGGCGAAGGCGAAGTTAGAATGGATTCACTAACCCCTAGCCACTAACCCCTAGCAACTGAATTTCTATGTTGATGCCAAAGAAAGTGAAGTATCGCAAGCAGCAGCGCGGCCGCATGTGCGGCAAGGCGTGGCGCGGTGGCGAGCTGTCGTTCGGCGACTTCGGCTTGAAGGTCATGGAGCCGGGTTGGATCACCGATCGGCAGATCGAGGCCAGCCGCGTGGCCATGACTCGCTTCGTCAAGCGCGGCGGGAAGATCTGGATCCGGCTGTTTCCCGACAAGCCTGTCACCAAGAAGCCGGCTGAAACCCGTATGGGCAAAGGCAAAGGAGCGCCGGACCATTGGGTGGCAGTGGTGCGACCGGGCAAGATCCTCTTCGAAATGGAAGGGGTATCGGTGGCCGATGCAGCCGAGGCCATGCGCCTGGCTTCGCACAAGTTGCCGCTGCGTACCAAGTTCGTGCAGCGCGAGGGCGTGCACTAGAAAGCAGCCGTCGGCCATCAGCTGTCAGCCGTCAGCTAAGAAACTTAGCATATGCGGTGACGATGCGGATGATCGACGAGATGCTCGAACAAAGAAGAAAGCTGAAGGCTGATAGCTGACGGCTGAGAGCTAACAAATGAATGTAGACAAAATTCGCAACTTACCGATGTCGAACTGGCCCATCAGCAGCGAGAGCTGTCTGACCAGCTCTTCAAGATGAAGTTCCAGTTGAAGATGGGGCAGACCGAGAGCCTGAAGAAGATCCGCGAGCTGAAGAAAGACATTGCTCGCATGCAGACGGTGTTGCGCCAGAAAGAGCTGGCGGGCGGCAACGGCGCGGGAGCCAGCGCCAGCAATCCCCGTGAAAGCCAGCGCCCCGGTGAAAGCCAGTGACGGCGAAGAAGGCGGCCCGCAAGAAGGCTGCGACGGAGAAAAAGTAAGCCATGGCCGAAACAACAGCAACCAGTACAGAAAAGACCCCGGGCCGCCGCAAGACCCTGATTGGCAAAGTGGTCTCCACCAAGATGGCCAAGACCATCGTGGTCGAAGTCCGGCGGCAGAAGGCGCACGCGTTCTACAAGCGCGTGGTGAAGAGCAGCAAGAAATACTATGCGCACGACGAGAAGGCACGGCCCATGTCGGT
Organism: uncultured Acidobacteriaceae bacterium; assembly: GCA_963755865.1. GTDB lineage: Bacteria > Acidobacteriota > Terriglobia > Terriglobales > Acidobacteriaceae > Bog-257. The sequence goes on from CAVWLY010000030.1 coordinate 564,596, forward strand.
GATTTCGTGAAGATGGAAGAGACCCGGCCGCTCTCCAAGTTGAAGCGGTGGAAGTTGAAGGAAATCGTGCAGCGCGCGGCGCTGGTGGCGCCGGTGGAGGAGAAGCCGGCGGTCTAGGCCAGATGGCGCTGGGTTGCTGCGCACAGGCGGCAGCGCAAGGAGACAAGGTTATGGCAGTGATGATGAGAACCATGCTCGATGTCGCCGATAACTCCGGCGCGCGCAAGCTGCAGATGATTCTGCCGCTGGGCGGTTCCACCGGACTGGTTGCGCATTTGGGTGACGTGGTGACGGCTTCGGTGAAGGAAGCCTCGCCCGATGGCACCGCCAAGAAGGGCACGGTGGTGAAAGCCGTGATCGTGCGCACGCGCAAAGAGCATCGCCGCCGTGACGGCACCTACATCCGCTTCGACCAGAATGCGGCGGTGTTGATCAATGATGCCAACGAGCCGGTCGGGACGCGCGTGTTCGGTCCGGTGGCCCGCGAGCTGCGCGAGAAGAAGTTTTTGAAGATTGTTTCCCTGGCGCCGGAAGTGCTGTAAAGCAGGGGTTAGTGGATAGTGGCTAGTTAAATCCACGCGCTCTGTCGCGACGAGCGGGCAAGTAGTGAATCCGCATTTCGGCAGGGACATACGAGTTGCAACAAACGAGCGCCGCAGGCGCGAAAGAGTTTAGCCCAGCACGTAGCGAAGCGGAGTGCTGGGTAGATTGGGCATTAGATCTGAGTCCCGTAAGACGGCACAACTAGGTGCTAATTGCTAGCCACTAGTTGCTTAGAGGAAACCATGCAAAAGAGTGTAGATATTCGCCGCAACGATCAGGTGCGGGTGATTACCGGGCGCGACAAGGGCAAGGAAGGCCGCGTGCTGCGCGTCATGCCGGACGAGTCCAAGGTGCTGGTCGAGCACGTGATGATGGTGAAGAAGAACGTGCGTCCCAACCCGCAGAAGAACATCAAGGGCGGCATCGCCGAGCAGGAGAGCCCGATTTCCATCAGCAATGTGATGCTGATGTGCGCCTCCTGTGCGCGTCCGGTGCGGGTGGGTCACGAGAAGCACGGCGACCGCCAGTCTCGTGTATGTAGAACTTGTGGCGCCACGTTGGAGAAGTAGTGGTCAGTGGCATAGTGGATAGTCTGTCCGGGGAGTTTTAGTACGACAGGTCAGTGAGTGAAATGGGTTTCTAGCCACTAACCCCTAGCCACTAGTCCCCTAAATTGATTTCCTCACGAACCGGTGGCCGTAGCAAACCGAAACCGTGAGAAAGGTAGAAGCAGGAAATGGCAGACGAGAAGAAACCGAAAGCGCAGCAGCAGGGTGCGGACGGAAAACCGCAGGGCAAGCCCCAGGGCAAGAAGGCGAAGCCGGCGCAGGACGAAGTGGCGGCGGAAGCAGCCGTCGGGCAAGCCGGCGCGGCCTAAGGCGACCAATCGCCAGACCGCCCGCATGCGCGACCGCTATTACAAGGAAGTATTGCCGGCGCTGATGAAAGAGTTCGAGCTCGACAACCCCATGGCGGCTCCCAAGCTGGAGAAGATCATTGTGAACATGGGCGTGGGCGAGGCGACGCAGAATGCCAAGCTGATCGATCCGGCGGTGGGCGAAGTTGGGCAGATCACCGGCCAGAAGCCGGTGATCACGCGGGCGCGCAAGTCCATCGCGGCCTTCAAAGTGCGCGAGGGAATGCCCATCGGCGTGATGGTGACGCTGCGCGGCGACCGCATGTACGAGTTTTTCGACCGCCTGGTGAATGTGGCGCTGCCGCGCGTGCGCGACTTCCGCGGCGTGCCGACCAAGTCGTTCGATGGACGCGGCAACTTCACTCTGGGCGTGCGCGACCAGTTGATTTTTCCGGAGATCGATTACTCCAAGGTCGAGAAGATGAAGGGCATGAACATCACGATCGTGACCTCGGCGGGCACCGACGACCAGGCGCGGGCTCTGTTGAAGCACATGGGCATGCCGTTCAGGCAGTGATTAGTGGCTAGTGGGTAGTGGCTAGCAAAGGATAAAGGTTTGAGCTAAGAGCTGACGGCTGATGAGCTGACACCTAATTAAAAGGAAACAATGGCGAAGACATCCAGTATTGCCAAGGCGAACAAGAAACCCAAGTTCCCGGTCCGGCAGCATAACCGCTGCCACATCTGCGGACGTCCGCGCGCCTTCTTGCGCAAGTTCGGCATCTGCCGTCTGTGCTTCCGCGGTCTGGCCCTGAAGGGCGAGATTCCTGGGGTCATGAAGTCGAGTTGGTAGAGCAGTGGCTGGTGGATAGGGGCTAGTTAGTACGTCGCCGCGGGTTCTTCTTGCCGGTAAAAAGAAGCTAACGGGCGACGATTTGAGGAGATATAAAAGCATGAGTTTGACCGATCCGGTCTCAGATTTCTTGACCCGCGTTCGCAACGCCATCAAGGCACGGCACCAGAAGGTGGACGTTCCGCATTCCAAGCTTAAGGTCGAGATGGCCCGCATCCTGAAGGAAGAGGGCTACATCGCGAACTTCAAGGCGACCGAAGAAGAGGGCCGCAAGGTCCTGCGGGTGTACTTGAAGTACAGTCCCGACAACTCGTCGCCGATTTCGGACCTGAAGCGGGTGTCGCGTCCCGGATGCCGCGTGTATGTCGGGCATACCGAGATTCCGCGCGTCCTGGGCGGGTTGGGGATCAGCATCCTGACTACTCCGCGTGGCGTGATGACCGGACGCCAGGCGCGCAAAGAAGGCGTGGGCGGCGAAGTGTTGTGTGAGATTTACTAAAGCGGTGCAGGCTATAGGGGTCCTTCGACTCCGGTGCGCAAAGCCGGCGCACCTCCGCTCAGGATGACAACAGTTTTAGGTTTGCTGAGAGTTACAGGCTAACTGCTAAGAGCTAATTGCTAAAGGCTAATTTATGTCAAGAATTGGAAAGAAGCCGATCCCGTTGCCGAAGGGCGTCACCTACGCCGTCGAGGGCAACACCGTTCGAGTGAAGGGACCGAAGGGCGAAGTTACGACTCATATGCCTCCCGGCGTGAAGCTGGAACAGAATGACGGAGTCTTAACCGTGGTTCGCGAAGACGATTCCAAGGCTGCGGTGCACGGACTGGTGCGCGCGCTGGTCAACAACTCGGTGGAAGGCGTCACCAAGGGCTGGACCAAGGAACTGGACATCGTCGGCATCGGCTACCGTGCGGAAATGAAGGGCAAGGGCACGGTGGTGTTTACCCTGGGATATTCCCATCCCATCGAGTATCCGCTGCCCGCAGGCATTGACGTTGCTGTCGATCCTAAGCTGACGCACCTGACGGTCAGCGGTATTGACCGGCAGAAAGTGGGATTCGTGGCCGCCGAGATGCGCAGCCTGCGTCCGCCTGATCCGTACAAGAACAAGGGCGTGCGCTATAGCAACGAGCGCCTGAAGAAGAAGGTTGGCAAGACCGGCGCGAAGTAACAGTTGTCAGTAGCCGGTTGTCAGTTGTCAGAGAGTGACCGGCAATGAGTATCTGGCGAAGAGCCAAGGGCGAAAAGCGATTCACGACGGGATGGCGCGAGAGCGCACCGTCACCCGGTTCAGAAACCCGGGACGAGGATAAGAAACGATGATTACGAAGACTTCAAAAGATCAGACGCGGCAGAAGGTCCACTCCCGAATCCGCAAGAAGGTTCTGGGCACGGCGGAGCGTCCGCGGCTGAACGTGTACCGTTCGGTCAACCACATTTACGCGCAGGTCATCGACGACACCCAGGGAGTGACTCTGGTCTCGGCTACCTCGGTGGAGAAAGTTGGCAAGGGCGAGAAGCGTCCCACCGGCGGCAATGTTGGTTCGGCGAAAGAAGTGGGCAAGATGATTGCCGAGCGTGCCAAACAGAAGGGCATCGAGAAGGTGGTCTTCGATCGCGGTGGATATCTGTACCACGGGCGGATCAAGGCACTGGCTGATGCGGCACGGGAAGCCGGACTGAAGTTTTAAGGCAGTTGTCAGTAGCCGGTTGTCAGTTGTCAGTGCGATGCGCCGGAAATAGCCCGAGGGGCGGAACAATATTAGCCCAGGACGTGAGAGTCTGTGTAAATACTCAGTTGTGTTTTTGCCGGTGAAGTAGAACCCGCGAAAATCGAACCCCGAAGGGTGGACGTGCAGTTAGCCCAGGACGGAGCGTAGCGGAGTCCTGGGTAAGGTGGGAAAGAGAGACGAGTCCCGGAGGGACGGCACGGTTGCTCTCGACGCAGTGAGAAGGAATTTGCAGGTTGGTAGGGGAAGTAGTAGCTCCTCTGGACCGGCGCCACAGGCGTGAAAGAGCTTAGCCCAGCGCGGAAGCCTGGGATAAACCTCGGGATGACAAGATTTGAAGGGTGCTGGAGACGGCGCCAGGAGAAACAACAGTAATGCCAACAGTAAAGAGAAAGCTTGACGCCGGTCAGTACCAGTTGAAGGACCAGGTGGTCTCGATCAACCGCGTCACCAAAGTCGTCAAGGGCGGCAAGAATCTGTCGTTCGCGGCGCTGGTGGTGGTGGGCGATCCTGCCTCCGCCGTGGTGGGATACGGTTCCGGCAAGGCGAAGGAAGTTCCGCAGGCGATCCGCAAGGGCATCGAAGCGGCCAAGAAGAACCTGCTGCGCGTGAACCTGACGCAGACCACGATTCCTCACCAGGTGCTGGGCCGCTACGGCGCCGGCATGGTGATGCTGAAGCCGGCCCCGGAAGGCACCGGCGTCATTGCCGGTGGCGCGGTGCGCGCGGTCATGACTTCGGCCGGAATCCAGAATGTGTTGACCAAATCCATCGGCACCACCAACCCGCACAATGTGATCAAAGCCACGTTCAACGCGCTGTCGCGGTTGCGCGATCGTAAAGAAGTGGCCAGCGCGCGCGGCAAGGCGGTCGAGGAGCTTTAACTATGGCCCGTATTCGAAAAAAACCACAGGAAACCACGGCAAAGGCGGGCGCGAAGCTCCATCTCAAGTGGGTGCGTTCGGCAATCGCGGCGCCGGTCAAACATAAATTGGTGGTCAAGGGATTGGGTTTCACCCGGTTGAATCAGGTGGTGGAGCGTGAGGACACGCCTTCCATCCGTGGCATGGTGGCCAAGGTCCCGCACCTGGTGAAAGTTGTCAGTAGCCAGTAGCCAGTTGTCAGTTGTGGCAACGGGCAATTAGCAACTTAGGCGGTTCCAGGATTGTTGGATCCGCGCGTACGGGTAGTGCGGGCCTTCAGGCCCGCGCAGAGGGACAGGGAAAAAGATTGCTTGAGCGGCTGAGGTCTTCGACCTAAGCCGCTCAAGCGGAGCGTTCGGTTACGGCGAACGCGGCGCTGAAGCGCCGCACTACCCGTACAACAATTAAAATGTAACATTCTGATGGCTGACTACTGGCAACTGGCTACTGAAGGTAAACAATGAATCTCAGCAATTTACGAGCACCCCGGAAAGCGTCGGAGAACAAGAAGCGCGTGGGCCGCGGTATGGGCTCGGGTATGGGCAAGACTTCGACCCGAGGCCACAAAGGCCAGAGATCGCGCAGCGGTTCGCGCATGATGCGCGGCTTCGAAGGCGGCCAGATGCCGCTTCACCGCCGTCTGCCCAAGCGCGGCTTCACCAACATCTTCCGGGTCGAGTATGAAGTAGTGAACCTGGGACGGCTGGCGGGCCTGGGCGAGAGCGAGATCACTCCGGAGTTGTTGCGCAAAGCCGGCGTCGTCAGTTCCAAGAACACGCTGGTGAAGGTGCTCGGTCAGGGCGAGTTGTCGAAGGCGATTACCGTACACGCGCACAAGTTTTCCAAGTCGGCGCAGGAGAAGATCGAGAAGGCGGGCGGCAAGATTGAAGTTGTCAGTAGCCAGTAGTCAGGGCAGTTGTCAGTGGCTAGTTGTCGGTTGTCGGTTTGCTGATATCCATTGATTTTGACTGTCGGAAACCAAAGTGTTGATTTAATTTGTGTCAGGCTGTTGGTCCTCGCTGGTTGTGTATTTGCTGACAACGGATCACTGACAACTGGCAACTGCTTTTTGAGGTTTTATGCTTGAGAAGTTAGCCAACGTATTTCGCGTTCCCGATCTGCGCAAGCGCATTTTGTTCACGCTTGGGCTGCTGGCGGTTTACCGCCTCGGCGGACACATCCCGACGCCGGGCATCAACGCCGATCTGCTGTCGCAGTTCTTCGACCAGAACCGCGGCACCTTCCTCGGCTTCGTCGATCTGTTCAGCGGCGGCCAGTTGCGCCGGCTGACCATCTTCGCGCTCGGCATCATGCCGTACATTACCGCGTCCATCATTCTGCAGTTGATGACCGTGGTGTACGAGCCGCTGGCCAAGCTGCAGAAGGAAGGCGAGCTGGGGCGCAAGAAGATCACCCAGTGGACCCGCTACCTGACGCTGTTGCTGAGCGCGGTGCAGTCGCTGGGCATTGCGATCACGCTGCAACGTCAGACGGTAAGCGGTGGCATGGCCTTCGTCAACAATCCCGGCATCGGTTTCGTGCTGATGACCATGTTGACGCTCACCACCGGCAGCGTCTTCATCATGTGGCTGGGCGAACAGATCACCGAGCGCGGCGTCGGCAACGGCATGTCGCTGCTGATCTTTGCCGGCATCGTGGTTGGCTTGCCGCGCGGCGTCATGGATCTGTACGAGAAGGCGGCAGTCCCAGGCTTGGGGCGCATTCACCGTTCCTGCGATGCTGCTGCTGGTTGTGCTGATGATTGCGGTTGTCGCCTTCATCGTGTTCGTGGAACGCAGTGAGCGCCGCATTCCGGTGCAATACGCGAAGCGAGTGGTCGGGCGCAAGATTATGGGCGGGCAGTCGACCCATCTGCCGTTGCGAGTGAACTCCGGCGGCGTTATGCCGGTCATCTTTGCGTCGTCGGTGTTGACCTTGCCGCAGACTGCGGGCGCGCTGTTCAAAGACAACCGTTACTTTGGACCCATGCTACGCGCCATGTCCTGGGGCGAGCCCCTGTACACGCTGCTGTATGCGATCGGAATCATCTTCTTCGCCTACTTCTACGTTTCCATTGTCTTCAACCCGACCGAGGTTGCGGACAACATGCGTAAGTACGGTGGATTTATTCCGGGCATTCGGCCGGGTGCGCGGACGGCCAACTACATCAACGACATTCTGACGCGCATTACCCTGGTGGGCGCGCTGTACCTGATCCTGATCTCCTTCATTCCTGAATGGATGATCACGGGCATTCACCTCAACCACCTGTATGGTCGCCATCGGCGCATTCTTCGAACGCTTGCCGGCCTGGGTGACCAATGGACTGGGAGTGAATTTCTACTTTGGCGGCACTTCGCTGCTGATTGTGGTGGGCGTGGCAATGGACACCGTCAACCAGGTCGAGTCGCAATTGGTAATGCGGCACTATGAGGGTTTCACCCCGCGCAGCGGACGTGTCCGCGGGCGCAGGGCGACGTGGTAAGGCAGCAGTTAGTCAGTTGTCAGAAGCCGGCGCGTCTAACTGACAGCTGGCAACCGACTACTGACAACTGTTCTTCGGGGCTACCGGGAGGCTTCGGCCCGCCTTGGCGGGCGAGAAAGGGCCCGAGGTCCGGGTCTCAGGGTACGACGTCATGGAAGTGCAGACTTCCTCGGCAGTGGGCGTTAAGACAAACCAAAGCGTAGTCGGGCCCATTGTGCTGTTGGGGCCGCCGGGCGCAGGCAAGGGAACGCAGGCGAAGCTGATCGCTGAAACCTACGGCATCCCGCAGATCTCCACCGGAGACATCTTGCGGGACAACGTGGCCCGCAAGACGGAGTTGGGCGTGAAGGCCAAGGCGATCATGGAGCGCGGCGACCTGGTTCCCGACGAGCTGGTTTGCGACATGGTGGCCGACCGGCTGGTGCAGGCGGATTGTGTTCGGGGGTTCATTCTGGACGGTTTTCCGCGCACCGTGCGGCAGGCCGAGTGGCTGGATGGGCAGTTGGAAAAAATGCGGGCAGGCAAGGACAGCAAGGGGCAGCAGGCGTGCGCGCCGCCGGTTGTGATCCGTTTGGTGGTGGAGTATAATCAATTACTGCAACGGCTTACCGGGCGTCGTTCTTGTCCCACCTGCGGACTGATTTACAACGTCTATTACCAGCCTCCCAAAGTCCAAGGCATCTGTGATGTCGATGGTACGCCTTTAGTGGCGCGTCCGGACGATGCGGAAGAAGTCATCGCCGAGCGCCTGAAAGCCTATGAGCAGCTGACTCTGCCCTTGGTGGAGTATTACGGTGCTCGGGGCCGCCTGGTCGAAGTGAACGGCGATCAGCCGGTGGAAGCGGTCATGGCGCAGACGTTTAGTGCAATCGAGAATGTCAATCGTTTGTAAGTCGGCCTCGGAAATTGACAAGATGCGCCGCAGCGGGCGCATCGTCCGCCAGGTGCTGGAGGCGGCACGAGAAGTGGTTGCGCCCGGGGTTTCGACCATGGATCTGGAGCGCGTCGCCGAGCGCAAGATCCGCGACCTGGGCGCCAAGCCGGCATTCAAGGGATATTACGACTATCCCTGCGTGCTGTGCACCTCGGTGAACGACGAGATCGTGCACGGCATTCCGTCGGAGCGGCGGATGTTGAAGGCCGGAGACATTGTTTCCATCGATTGCGGCGTGGTGCTGGACGGCTATTACGGCGATGCGGCCATCACGGTTCCGGTGGGCGACACGATTACGCCGGAGTTGCAGAAGCTGCTCGAAGTGACGCGCGAGTCGCTGTTTCACGGAATTGAAGCGGCGCGCGTGGGCAATACGGTCGGCGACGTCGGCGCGGCGGTGCAGCAACTGGTTGAGGCCAACGGCTTCAGCGTGGTGCGAGAGTTTGTCGGACACGGCATCGGCACGAAGTTGCACGAAGACCCGCAGGTTCCGAACTACGGAACTCCCGGGCACGGTCCGAAGTTGCGCGACGGCATGGTGCTGGCGATCGAGCCGATGGTGAACGTAGGCGGGCCGGGTACGCGGGTGCTCGACGATAAGTGGACGGCGGTGACCGAAGACGGCAGCTACAGCGCCCACTTCGAGCATTGCATCGCGGTGACCAGAAATGGGCCGGTGATTTTGACGGAGTAGAGAACAGTTGTCAGTAGCCGGTTGTCAGTTGTCAGCCGGGCGATTGGGTTACTGACCGCTGGAGTAGTTGCCGGTTGTGGGCAGTGAAAACTGGCAACTGAGTACTGACAACTGACAACTGATTTTCCGGAGTTGAATGAGTAAGGAAGACGCGATTGAAGTGATGGCGGTGGTGGTTGAACCACTGCCCAATGCCATGTTCAAGGTGGAGTTGGAGAACAAGCACCAGGTGCTGGCGCATGTCTCCGGCAAGATGCGCAAGAACTTCATTCGCATTCTTCCCGGCGACCGGGTAGCGGTGGAGCTTTCGCCCTACGACCTGACCCGGGGCCGCATTGTGTATCGATACAAGTAGCAGTTGCCAGTTAGCCGGTAGTCAGTTGTCAGCAACGGCTCGCAGCAACTGGCAACTGACAACTGACAACTGACAACTGAGGATTTCATGAAGGTACGGGCATCAGTCAAGAAGATTTGCGATAAATGCAAGGTGATTCGCCGTCACGGCGTGGTCCGCGTGATCTGCGAAAACGCGAAGCACAAGCAACGGCAGGGATAACAGAAGCAATGAGCAGTTAGCAGTTGGCATTTAGCTAAATGCTAAGATGCCAACGGCTAAATGGCTGCTTTTTGGAGTAACTATGGCACGTATTGCAGGCGTGGATCTTCCGCGCAACAAGCACATCAGCATCGCCCTGACCTACATTTTCGGCATCGGGAATTCGCGCGCCAAGAGCATTCTCGGCTCCGCCAACGTGAAGACCGACAAGAAGGTCAGCGACCTCAACGAAGATGAGGTCAACCGCATCCGCCAGGTCATTGAAGAGGGAGGCAACGTCGAAGGCGATCTCCGCAAAGACGTCTCGATGCACATCAAGCGGCTCATCGAAATCGGCTCCTATCGTGGGTACCGTCACCGCCGCAGCCTGCCGGTTCGCGGACAGCGCACCCACACCAATGCCCGCACCCGCAAAGGTCCGCGCAAGGGCACGGTGGCAAACAAGAAGAAAGCAGCAGGGAAGACATAGAACATGGCGAAACCAGCTGGATCCGCCGCAGCGGACAAAAAGGGCAAGACGGCAAGAAGTTCAAGAAGAAGGAGCGCAAGCACGTTCCCAATGGACTGGTGCATATTCAGGCGTCCTTCAACAACACCATCGTCACCATCACCGATCCGAACGGCAACACGGTTTCGTGGAAGAGTTCGGGTTCGCTGGGCTTCCGCGGATCGCGCAAGGGCACGCCATTCGCTGCGCAGCAGGCTGCCGCCAATGCCGCCAACCAGGCGCGCGATCACGGCATGCGCGTGGTGGATGTGCGGGTCAGCGGTCCGGGTTCGGGACGCGAGTCGGCGGTGCGTGCTTTGTCCGCGTCCGGCTTGGATGTGCGTTCGATTCAAGGACTCGACGCCGGTTCCGCACAACGGCTGCCGTCCGCCGAAGCGGCGCAGGGTCTAAAGGCAGTGGATAGTGGCTAGTGGATAGAGAAAGCACACTGGCACACGCTGCGGGTCATCGATTACAGGAAAGTATCGAAATGGTTGGACGAAACATCTAATCACTAGCCACTAACCCCTAACAACTGATTTCGATCGGGACGAAGGGACGCCAAGCGCCCGTAAACCGATCGATACACGGGCAGACAGGCTTTGTTCGATAAGGAGAACGTAACTTGGCACGATACAAAGACGCAGTATGCCGCCTTTGCCGCCGCGAGGGCATGAAGCTGTTCCTCAAAGGCGCAAAGTGCTTCACCGACAAGTGTCCGATCGAAAAGCGCAATTTCGCTCCCGGCCAGCATGGCAAGGACCGCAAGGCCAAAATCGTCGGCTACGGACTGCAGCTTCGCGAGAAGCAGAAGGCGAAGCGCATCTACTTCACCCAGGAAAAACAGTTCCGCAACTACTTTGAGCGCGCCGCCACGTACCCGCGGCGTCACCGGCGAAGTGCTGCTGCAACAGTTGGAGCGCCGGCTCGACAACGTGGTCTATCGCCTCGGATTTGCCGTGGCGCGGCGTCAGGCGCGCCAGCTGGTGCGTCACGGTCACGTGCAGGTCAATGGCAGGAAGGTTGACATTCCTTCCTTCCAGGTGAATGCCGGCGAAGAAATTGCCGTGCGCGAGAGGAGCAACAAGCTCGCGCTGCTGGAGATCGCCAAGGAATTTGCCAGCCATCAGGCGCCGCCCGCGTGGCTGGAAGTCGACCGCGACGGCTACAAGGGGCGAGTGGTTGCGCTGCCGACGCGCGACCGACATCAACCTGCCGATCAACGAGCAGTTGATCGTGGAACTTTATAGCAAGTAGTACGCCCGCGGCGCGGAGGAATCTGCGTCGCGTTTCCTACAATCTTCGCGCCAGATCAGCCGGTGTGCGCTTCCATGAAACGCCAGCCGCGCAGCATGGCCGAACTGACAGACAGGAGTTATGAATGCTTTGGAAAGGATTTCAGAAACCGAAACGGCTGGCTACCGACACCGAGACCTTGACCGACAAGTACGGTCACTTCTGGGCGCAGCCGTTTGAGCGTGGTTTCGGTACCACCATCGGCAACGCGCTGCGCCGCGTGTTGCTGTCGTCCATTGAGGGCGCCGCGGTCACCGCGGTCAAAATTGAAGGCGTGTTGCACGAGTTTCAGTCGATCCCCGGAGTGGTGGAGGATGCGACCGACATCATCCTCAACCTGAAGCAGATTCCCTTCCGCCTCAATGGCGACGCGCCCAAGGCGATTTATCTGCGCGCCGATCAGCCGGGCGTCATCACCTCCGGCATGATCGAGGCCGACGCCGACGTTGAGGTGCTCGACAAGGACGTTTACATCGCCACCATCAGCGAAGGCGGCAAGCTCGACATGGAAATGCGGCTGAAGAAGGGCCGCGGCTACGTTTCGGCCGACAAGAATTTCGACGAGGACCTGGGGCTGGGATTCATTCCCATCGACTCCGTGCACTCGCCGGTGCGCAAGTGCAACTACTCGGTCGAAGCCGCCCGTCTGGGACAGATCACCGATTACGACAAGCTGGCCATCGAAATCTGGACCAACGGTTCGGTCACGCCGGCCGATGCGCTGGGACTCGCCGCGAAGCTGCTGAAGGACCACATGAACATCTTCATCAACTTCGAGGAGGAGCTGGAGGCGCAGGCTGCCGGACTGGGCGACAAGCCGGAGATCCGCAACGAGAACCTCAATCGCTCGGTGGAAGAGCTTGGAGCTTTCGGTGCGCAGCTACAACTGCCTGAAGAACGCCAACATTCAGACCATCGGCGAGCTGGTGCAGAAGTCGGAAGCCGAGATGCTGAAGACCAAGAACTTCGGCCGCAAGTCGCTGAACGAGATCAAAGAAATTCTGGCTTCCATGGGCCTGGGCCTGGGCATGAAGATCGACGAGCACGGCAATGCGGTTCCGGGCAATTCGTCGGGAGCATCGCAAGGGCTTGTCGCTGCCCTCGGCGGGTTACGGAAACGAGCCGGGTTACTGAACGCGAAGTTGTCAGTGAGCGGTTGTCAGTTGTCAGTTTTCTGAGTGAGCGATGACTGGCTACTGGCGACCGACAACTGACGACTGATTTTGAAGGATCACAGACATGCGTCATCGTAGAGCAGGATGGAAGCTGGGACGGAACACCGAGCACCGGCGCGCGCTGCTGCGCAACCTGGTGACCTCGCTGATCGTGGAAGAGCGCATCGAGACCACCCTCACCAAGGCCAAGGCCATGCGCCCGCACGTGGAGAAGATGATCACCCTGGGCAAGCGCGGCGACGTGGCGGCGCGGCGGCAGGCGGCGGCGTACCTGATGACGCGCGAAGCCGTGGACAAGCTGTTTGACACCATCTCGCCGCGCTACGGCGATCGCGAAGGCGGCTACCTGCGCATCATTCATGGCGGCTTCCGCCAGGGCGATGGCGGCGACATAGCCTTCGTCGAACTGCTCGGCAGCGAGAAGACGCTGGACGAGAAGCGCCAGAAGCGCGCCGAACTTCGCGCCAAGCGCGCCGAAGAAACCCGCAAGGCCATGGAATCGGCCGAGGCCGAAAACAAGCAGATGGAAGCGCAGCAAGCCGCCAACGAAGAGAAGAAAGAAGAGTAGAAGCAGCTTCGTCGAATTGCTGACCGCAGATTCTTGGACTACAGTGCCCCGTTCTAGCGAAAGCTAGGGCGGGGCTTTATTTGCCCCAGGTTCGCCCTTCTGTTGGACGATAACCTGGGCAGCGGAAAGTTAGGACTGGCCCACTACAAATTTTCACCTTACATCTTCCCCGTACGCTGAGTGAGATAGTTCCATGTTAGTTCAACCGAAGTGCGAACTCAGAGGACCCAGTGAGGGGATTTATGCGCCGCAAAGCCGTAGAGCAGAGCGCGTCTCGTCGATGCGTCCGTGACCGAGCCGCTCGCGGAGTTCGAGGGCAGCGACTAGACGTCGGTGTGCGAGCTCGTGTTCGCCTAGATGTAGGTGGGCGACGCCGCTAAAATGGAGACCGTCCGCCTCTCCCCACGCGTAGGCGCAATGTGGCCGTCCCGATCGGTCGAGAGCATCGAGAGCGTTCTTTAGACCCCTATGCACCTCGCCCGCGGCGAGCAACGTTTCCGCAAGGGCGAGGCGAAGGTCGATCGAAAATTTTTCGAAGCCGCATGTGTCCGCTAGCAGAACGCCAGCTTCAGCTTCGTCGATAGCTTGATGGTAGTCTCCACAGCGCAATTGATGCTCGCAGGCCGCGTGAAAGCAGTGGAGCTGTAATTCGACTGCTCCAGAACGGCTGGCAAATGCACGCGCCTCCTGCAGGCGCCGCCCGCTCTCGGGAAAATTATTTGGTGCCAGAATCCGAGCGAGAAGTGCGTTGCAGCGACAAAGGGTTTCGTGATGGCTGTTTTCGATCGCGAAACCTCGGTTGGATCGTGTTTGGTTGAAGGCCGCGACCGGGTCGCCTCGGAGTAGCCTGCACATAGCTTCGTCACAAGCCCATATTACATATGAAGCAGCCTCGCCTTGCAGCTCAAGTGCAGCGTGAAAGTCGTCTAGTGCGGCACGGATATTCCCAATAGAAAATTCCGATATAGCTCGCATTGCGAGAGCATTTCCAATTCGGTTCCTGTCCTTCGTTACACGGGCGAGTTGGACTGCACTTTCGGAGTACCCAAGGGCCTGCCGAAAATTTCCTGAATTAAACTCGAGCGAAGCGAGGTTGCCGAGATCGAGAGACGTTCTTTTCCACTCCGAAGCTTTATTGTCTAGATTTAAGCAATATGCATAGGACCTGCGAGCCCGCGCAAGGTCGCCGAGTCTATCAGCAAATATGCCAAACTCGTTGACGAAAGTGGATTCGTGTCCTGGAGGGAGCAAGGCCGCTGCGCGGGAAAAATCATCCTGTGGTGCAAAGAGCTCCAAGATTCGTAGGCCGCGCACGTTTTCCCCTAAGACCCAGCCGAGCTTTCCATAGCCGCCCAAAACATCACGATAGAGGTGAAATGCTTCGCGGGCGCGCCCGGCGAGTAGAGTCTGCTCTATTAGGAGTTCATATCGATCGAGGATTGCCGTCTCGCTCGGATTGATCGTAGGTCGCGCTTCTAGATTCGGAGCCAGCTTCGCCCGTACTGACTCGTGAACTTGCTCAGGAGCGGTCCCCAGAAATTCGCGAAAAAACTCGCGGAGAAAGGGATGAGCTGAGTATACAACTTGCCCATCGACTGGGTAGCAAAACGCGAGTCCCAGAGCCTTAAGACGCTCCAGGTAGCTCATTAGTTGGCGGTTCGCGACGTTGGCTAGAGCTCCGGCCACGGCTCCGCCAGATTGCACGATCCAATTGAGGAGCTCCATCCTCACCCCTCGAGGAAAGAGAGAGAGGCGAGCTAGGAGGTCACGCTCAGCCGGACAAAGAGCCTGAGAGTATTGCTCTAGGATGCGATTGAGCCGCCGCGCCTTGGGGTCCGCCTCCTCTGCATCTTCCAGTGAAAACTCCGGCCCACGCCTCGGGTCCCCTCCCGCGAAGTTGCCTATATAAGAACCCAGGACCGCCACCGACAGGGCGTGGTAAAGTCCGTCAGCATGTAGTGGCTCGAGTAGTCGCGTCAGCGCGGTATCATCGCCTTTCACCTTCCAAGCTCGCAGCACCTCGAGAGCAGTCGATTCTTCGAGGTCGTCCAGGGCGATCGGGCGATATCCAACACCGGTCCAAGCATCGAGATCCACTAAAGGAAACCGCGATGTCACTAAGGCCCGGGAATTTCCAACCCCTCCCGCAAGTGACCGTACTAGGCGTTTCAGTGGCAGATCTTCGAGTTCGCCGCGGGGCCGGTGCTGGCCCTCGCTTTGAACGCGTTCCAGCCCGTCGAGGATCAAGACATGCGGCACGTCGCCTGAAAGCGCCAGTTGCAAAAGCTCAAGCATCCCACCGGTAGGCGCGTCTGTATCTCCGGTGAAGTAAAGATGCGCAGCTCGCACAAAAGCGTCAGTGCGAGGATCCTCATAGAAAGACCAAACAAAGACTCCGGCGCGATTGGTGAGCTTTGCTTCGTGCAGAGCCTTTTCTACAAGCGCAGTTTTTCCAGTGCCTCCAACAGCAACTATCGAGACGACGCGGTCAGGCGTGATGGCTGCCTGAAGCCACTCCTTCAGTTCCCGTAGCTTGGACTCACGGCCGCGAAAGTGATGAGCAGGTTGTAAGGCGTGGCAAAAGAGCGGCCTCCAGACACGGTGGGCTGGGGTTATAACCTGAGCCGGCTTTCGGATAAAATTTGCAAGCGCGGCCGTGACCTGAACATCTAGATCGGCAAGGCCCGTGAATGTCCGCCGCATACACGCGCGATCTAGGTAAGCCTTGAACTCGTTGAGACGCTGGACTGCTTTAGCAATTTCATCAGCTTTTTCCTGTGGCTCTAAGGTAAGCCGATCCTGTTCTTTGCCACCGGTCCACGGAGCGGTAGGATCTACAGTGAAAGCAAAGACGGGCTTTCCAGCGCGCTGGGCCGCATCGACTTCCAGCCACGTGATTGAACGCTTCCCATCGCCACCCAGCTCCGCCGGCGGGACGTGGCCGTAACAATGGGCAACAATGCAAATCAGCGCATCTGCTTCGCCTGCCATCCGCATGCATTCCCTAACAGGCTGCTCCGGTTGGGCACAAAATGTCTCCATCGCGATCGGGAGCGCTTCGAGTCGCAATACCGCATCGCGTACCCTCTCGCGGTAATTGAGGAGATCTGTCGCAGTGGAGGAAATGAAGATGCGAAAAACCGGACAAGTAGGCACGGTCGGAAGTGTACCGCAGCCTAGTCAACCGAGCAGCAGATATTACCAATGGGTTAGCTCTAGTGTCTCAATAGGCTGTTTCCATCTGCCCTCCGTGCTGCCTCCAGGCCGCCCAACAGGAGGGGCATCTGGAACACCAGTTAACACATCGGCGCCCTCTCGCTCTCCCGTCTCCGCTTGAACGCCCGCCGCGACAGGAAATAGACAATCACCTGCAGCACCGCCGCGCCGCAGGAGTCGAGCACGACGTCCTGCCAGCGTCCGGTGCGAGACGGGATAAACGTTTGATGGATCTCGTCGAAGGTGGCGGTTACGACGGTGACGAGCATCCCGAGCAGCACCCATTCCCAGCGCCAGAAATCGGGCCAGCAACTCCCCCAACCGCGATGCAGAAGGGAGCGAATCCGATCATAGTTGGTGTTCTTGAGCGCGAGAAAAACCAGGACGCTGAGGATGCCGTAGCCGGCGAAATGTCCCGTCTTGCGCAAAACTTCGTCGAGCTGCGACACGAAGGACTCCTGCACCTGAGGGACTACCGCTGCAATCACGGTATAGAGCACGGTCGAGGTATTGTTGGCGGAAGCGAAGTCGGTGGATTCCACCCGAATGACTCCCAGCCAAAAGAGTACCGGCCACCAGCGGTGGGCGACCGTGCGGAAGGAAGGCCGTAGCCCATAGCTGCGCTGCGAGGACTGCCGAGCTCCACTGGCAACGGTGGTCGAGCTGGGTTGGATGTTACTCAACGCGGTAGTTGGGGGCCTCGCGAGTGATCATAACGTCGTGCACGTGGCTCTCGCGCAGCCCGGCGCCGCTGATGCGCACGAAGCGCGCCTTCTGCTGCAGTTCGGCGATGGAAGAACAGCCCACGTAGCCCATGCCGCTTTTGACCCCGCCCACCAGTTGGTACACGATCATGCCGACCGTGCCACGGTAGGGAACGCGTCCTTCGATGCCCTCGGGAACCAGCTTTGCCAGACGATTACCGCCGTCGCCGCCATCCTCCGACAAAACTGGGACCGAAGAATCTGCATCGGTGTTCTGGAAGTAACGTTCGCTGGAGCCTTGGGCCATTGCCGCCAGGGAACCCATCCCGCGATAGGCCTTGAAGGAACGGCCCTGGTAGAGAATGGTCTCGCCGGGACTCTCTTCCGTGCCGGCAAGCAACGAGCCGATCATGACGCAGTTTGCGCCCGCCGCAATCGCCTTGGTGACGTCTCCGGAATACTTGATGCCGCCGTCAGCGATGATGGGAACATCAGTGTCGCGTACAGCCCGGGCCGCTTCGGCGATCGCGGTGATCTGGGGAACACCTGCGCCGGTTACGATGCGCGTGGTGCAGATTGACCCCGGACCAATGCCAACCTTGATGGCATCGGACCCAGCGCGCGCTAGTTCGCAGGCGCCGTCAAAGGTGCCGACGTTCCCCGCGATGACATCCACTTCGGGCAGCTTCGACTTGATCGTCTGGATAGCTTCGATCACTCGTGTCGAATGTCCGTGGGCGCTGTCGATGGCGAGCAAATCAGCTTTGGCGCGGACCAACTCCTGCGCGCGCTCGAGGAAGTCTCCAGTAGCGCCGATTGCCGCGCCCACCCGCAGCCGGCCGTGATCGTCTTTGGCGGCGGTGGGATACTTCAGCCGCTTCTGAATGTCCTTGACCGTGATCAGGCCTTTGAGGTTGTAGTGATCGTCCACCACCAGAAGCTTCTCGATGCGATGTTGATGTAGAATCGCCTCCGCATCGGTCAAGGTGGTGCCGACCGGCACTGTGATGAGGTTCTTCTTGGTCATCACTTCGCTGATGGGAATGTCGGTCCGGGTTTCGAAGCGAAGATCACGATTGGTTAGGATGCCGACCAGCTTTTTGTCCTTGGTGACCGGCACACCCGAAATGCGATAGCGGCGCATGACTTCCAGCGCGTCGGAAATTTTCTCGTCGGGCGACATGGTGATGGGATCGACAATCATGCCGCTCTCCGAGCGCTTCACCTTGTCCACTTCGCTGGCTTGCTGCTCGATGCTGAGGTTGCGATGGATGATGCCCAAGCCGCCCTGCTGAGCCATGGCAATGGCCATGCGCGATTCCGTGACCGTATCCATGGCGGCACTGATCAGGGGGATGCGGAGTTCAATGTTGCGGGTCAGGCGCGTCGTGGTTTCCGCCAGCGCCGGAACGACATCGGACTTGGCAGGCAACAGCAACACGTCATCGAAGGTAAGGGCCTCGGGAACAGGAAAATGAATCATGGCTTTTGGTCCGCGGAGGGGTAATTGTTCATTGTAGAGTTGCAGGGACGGTTAGGCAAACGCGAGGCGGCAAATGTGGTCTGCGGCGCGGTTGATCGGCACAGGTGTTCGCGTATCGTCGGGCTTTTGCTCCTGCGAGTTGATCTGTGCAAACGTTCAAGAGCAATTTTCTGATGCGACGAATCTAAGAGAAAGGCTTTGGATATAATTAAAATGTGATAAGGGCGATTACCTCGTAGTGAAAGAAGACTCTAAGCCGGAGACCGAGATGCGTGTGGGCCCCCAGTACCCTCCGGGGCAAAGTACCGGGGTCTCAGCGCCCGTCTATCAGGAGCTGAAGACCACGCTGCAGGACGCACTCCTCAGCCACCTTGACTTGGAGAAGCTGACCTCGATTGAGGATTCCAAGGCCCGCCAGTACGTTCAGGATGTGATTCAGCTATTAATCGTGAAACTGAACACTCCCCTCAGCGCTGCGGAGAGGGAACGCCTGTCGCGCGAGGTGCTCCACGAGATCTTCGGGTTGGGGCCGCTCGAGCCCCTGCTGCAGGACGCTACAGTTAACCACATCTTGGTCGACACATATCGCAAAGTTTATGTGGAGCGGGGAGGCGTCCTGGAGAAGACAAGTGTGGTGTTCAAGGACGAAGCCCACCTCAGCCACATAATCGATAAAATCCTCTCCACGGTTGGCCGTCGGGTGGAAGGGTCGTCTCCGATGTGCAATGCCCGCCTCCCCGATGGATCGCTCGTTAATGTCATAATTCCACCGCGGTCTGTGGATGGTGCGATCCTTTCCATACGCCGGCCCGGAAACACCCCAATCGCCAGTGAGCTGGAGGAAAGCAAACGCCTCTCGCGCGAGGTGCTGGACGAAGCCTTTCGTGTCTCTAAGAATCCGCCGTACGCTGGATTGAATGCCCGAGTTATGGACTATGCCCAAGTCTTGGCACATGCGGTGGATACCTTCGGTTCTCGTCCGAATGCTAACGCCTGGCTCAACAAGCCCAACCGCGTCTTTCACAATCAGAGCCCACTCCAGATTCTGACCGAAGATCCTGCCGCGGTTGAAGAGGAGTTGGTCCGGATCGATCACGGCATGTTCATTTGATCGCCTACCGCCTCACCCGAAGCAAATACGCTAACGACCTCGCGGGAACGGGTGGTCTTTATGCTGCCGGAAGGTGCAATCACAAGGGTACGCCCGTTATCTACGCCGGACAGCAGCCGTCGCTGGCGCTGGCGGAAGTTCTGGCGCATCTGGATTTCGACAACATACCGCTCGACTACGTGCTGGTGACGATTGAAATCCCTGATAGTGTCCCAACCCAACGTGCCACGCCAGAAGAAGCGCTGGCTGCTTCCGCAAGCCCCGCGGTCCCCGTCTACCTGGTTCCCTCTGTGGTGGTTCCGCAGGAATTGAATGTCGTCATGTTCCCTCAGGCATCCGGTTTTGAGGCGACCGTTACGAAAGTCGAACGATTTCGTATCGATGAACGGTTGCTAGGTAGAGGAGGCTAAGGGCACCAGCTTCTTGTTTCCGCGACCGAAACCCTCTGCATTCCCACTCTCGTTTACAATAGAACACGCAATGAATCTCTCCGATATTCAGGCTGCGCTGCGCGACAGCCAGAACGATTGCTGGCTCTTCTACGATCACCATCATCGCGATGCGATTGCCTACAGCGTGTTGGGCCTGTCGCCCAAGACGATGGTCACTCGCCGGTGGTTTTACGTGGTTCCCGCCAATGGCGAGCCGGTTAAGCTGGTGCACCGCATCGAAAGCCATCATCTCGACTCGCTGCCCGGGAAGGCGCTGCAGTATTCGGCATGGCAGGAGCTGTGGCAGAACCTCGAGTCGATGCTGAAGCCCTACAACAAAGTGGTGATGCAGTACTCACCTAACAACCAGATTCCTTACATCTCGCTGGTCGATGGCGGCATGCTGGAGTTGGTGCGCAGCTTTGGCAAAGAGCATCGTCAGTTCGGCGAACCTGGTGGCGCGGTTTGAAGCCACCTTGACCGACGCGCAGATCGCGAATCACTTCAAGGCGCGCGATGCTGTGGACAAGATTACCGCCGAGTTTTTTCCCGGAGATGGCACGCCGCGCCCGCAACGGCGGCACGCACGAATTCGAGATGCAGCAATGGGTGATGGAAGCTTTCCAGCGTGAGAGCTTGACCACCGACGACCCACCCATCGTCGGCGTCAACGCGCACAGCGGTGATCCGCATTACGAACCCACGGCGGCGAAATCCGCTCCCATTCGTGAGGGCGACTTTGTGCTGCTCGATCTATGGGCGAAGACCAACGATCCCGATGGCGTTTACTACGACATTACCTGGACCGGCGTGATCGGCAGTCCCACCGACAAGCAGCGCCAAGTGTTCGAGATTGTGCGCGACGCCCGTAACGTCGGCATCAACAAAGTGAAACAAGCTTTTGACGCCAACAAGAAAATTCAAGGCTGGGAGGTGGATGAAGCGGTCCGCAACTATATCACCGGCAAGGGCTATGGGGAGTACTTCATCCATCGCACCGGACATTCGATTGGCCGCGACATTCACGCCAACGGTGCGAACCTGGACAACCTTGAGACCAAAGACGATCGCGAAATCCTGCCCAACACCTGTTTTTCGGTCGAGCCGGGAATCTACCTGCCGGAATTCGGAGTGCGCAGCGAAATCAATATGATGATCCGCAACGGAAAGGGTGAAGTGACCGGCCGTGTGCAGAACGAGTTGGTGCAGGTCTGATGGCGAATCCGCAAAACACAGCCACGGTAGCGCGGCGTCCTTCCAAAGCTGCCGCCAAGAACGACAATTCAATGGCGATCATCGCACCCATCGCGGGCTGGCTCTTCCCTGGGCTCGGACATTTTATTCAGCGCCGATGGATTCGCGGTGCGCTGCTCATGCTGGCGGTGTTGGTCATGTTCTTCGCCGGGCTTGCGATGCAGGGCAAAGTGTACTCGCTTAACACGGGTGACTTGCTCGACATGCTGGGCTTCGTCGGCGATTTGGGCGCTGGCGCGCTGTATTTCATCGCCCGCAGCATGGACTGGGGCATTGGCAACATCCATCGCGCCGTGGCTGACTACGGCACCAAATACATTGTCGTGGCAGGATTGCTGAACGTGATTGCCGCGGTTGACGCTCACCACATTGCGATTGGCAAGAAACCATGACCTTCGAACTCTCACATTTCAATGCCGCCCTGCTGTTTGCGCTCTGTGCCGCGACGGTCTTCGGCATTACCCAGCGCAACAACCCGCGCGACATGTTCCGCTACGGCGCGTATTGCTTCGCGCTATTCGTGGGCGGGGTGATTGTAGCAGCCTGGGCCATGTGGCTGATAAAGCATTGATCAGTTGCCAGTAGTCGGCTGTCAGTGGTCAGTGAGAAAGTCACAAGTAAACACCACAACTGATGACTGACAACTGACAACTGCTTCTTCACCCTTCCCACACAAACGCATCAAACACCCGCAGCTCGACGAATCCCAGCCGCCGGTACAAATCTACGGCGCGATGGTTGGCCTCGGTCACCGTCAATGACAGCAGGTTGAAATTCCGATTGCGCAGCGAAGTATAGGTACTGACTATCAGGCTTTCTCCGATACCCCGTCCACGATGCTCGGGAACCAGACACACCTGGGTAACGTGTCCCACATCGTCTTTTACCCGTGAGCACAGAATAAGTCCGATCAGGGCGTTGGTTGGCCGATGAATGGCGACGAAGGACGAGTCAGGATCGAAGACGCCACAGCCGGGGAATCGCACAATGTTATTCAGGAAGCGGTTCGAACCGGCATTGGTGCGGTACTGGTCGTTAATTTCAGAATCGATATGGCCCCGGTAGGCGGCGGTGATGACGCCGGCTGCGGACTGATAATCCTGCTCGGCCCAACGTCGGACGAGAATATCGTCGGGCACCTGTCCGGCGGAATACGCGGAGCGTCAGCGCCTCGCAAATGCAAGCCGAGGAACAGCCTGCGGTGGCGTTGAAACCCAGAAGGCAAGAAAGTTGGAGGCCAGGTCCCCGGTCTGATGGGTCAGCAACTGCGCTTCCACGCGCAGAATTCCGGGCGACGACTGCAAGGTTTCGATGACGTGTTCCACCATCTGCAGTTCGATGGCTCGGACATCTGCCCGGCGCGGTGAGACAAAAAGGTCGCCCACTACTCCCTTGCTGCCTTCATACACAAAGAACGAATAGCCTACGATGCTGCCCCGCTCGACCGCGGCATAGCCCGGCAGAATTTTGGCATCCACATAGCGCAGAATCATGTCCGCCGATCCGCGATAGTCCCAAGCCAGCAGGCTTGCCCCAGACTTCGACTTCTTCGTCGAGGAGAGGACGCAGGTCGGCAGACGAGAAGTGCCTGAGGTCGAGAATCTCCACGTTAGTCAGTTGATGCGAGCGGCGAAATACCGTTGCAGCCATAGACGCGGCGTCCAGGGGCGCTGAGTCAGTCTAGTGCGGGTTGGCGTCCGAGGCAAACTGGCAGTACATCGTCGCCACTAAACCAGGCAGAAGAAAGTGGCACCGGGTTAGAATAACCCTATCGGTGAGGTTTCTATGGCAACCACAACGCGACTGGCGGTTCCGGTTAGCGAGTATCTGCACAGCAGCTATAGTCCGGATTGCGACTACGTTGACGGCGAGCTGCAGGAGAGAAACGTGGGCGAACTCGATCACGCAGAAGTGCAGGGCGCACTTGTCCAATGGTTTCGCAATCATGCCAAAGAATGGAATATTCGGGCCTTGGTGGAACTGCGGATACAAATTAGTCCGACCCGCTTTCGCATTGCAGACGTATGCCTGATTTCACGCAGCGAACCGACTGATCAGGTGTTGCAACGGCCTCCCATCGCCGTCATCGAAGTGCTGTCTCCGGAGGACCGCATTTCGCGCTACCAGGAACGGTTCCAGGATTATCGCCAGATGGGAATTCGCCACATTTGGGTCGTAGATCCGCAGACGCGCCATGGATACGACTGCTCCACCGAAAGCTGGATCGAAACCACTTCGTTCGCTGTCGAAAATTCTCCCATCGCCGTGGATCTTTCCGTGATCTTCGCAGAGTTGGGCTAGCCACAGTTTCCCCTGGCCCTTCGATCCTACTGAGCAGTCATTCCGACCGAGCGTAGCGAGCGGAGGAACCTGCTTTTCCTCCCTGACAGCAGATCCTTCCTCGGCCGCGACCTGGCTCGGGATGACAAATTTACCCCATCTACTTCGTTGGCTTCGTCCACTCATCCACCCAGTCATTCACCGTCTGGTACCACAGGCGGCTGTTTTGCGGCTTCAGCACCCAGTGACCTTCATCGGGGAAGTAGAGCATCTTCGACGGAATCTTCAGCCGCTGCACGGTGGTGAACAACTGGAATCCTTCCGAGACGTCGAGCCGGTAATCGAGCTGGCCATGCACCACCAGGATCGGCGTCTTGAAGTTCGTTGCCGACAGATGCGGCGACCACTTGCGATACATCTCGCGGTTGGTCCACGGAGTGCCCTTGAACTCCCACTCGTTGAACCATAGCTCTTCGGTCGTGCCGTAGGCCGACTCGGTGTTGAACATGCCGTCGTGCGACACCAGGCACTTGAAGCGCGCGGTGTGGCCCTCGATCCAGTTGATGGCGTATCCGCCGTAGCTGGCGCCCAGCGCGCACTCGCGGTCCTTGTCGACGAAGGGATAGGTCTTCTCGGCATAGTCGAGGCCCAGCATCAGGTCCTGGAAGGGAGCGCCGCCCCAGTCGCCATTGATGGCGTCGATGAACTTCTGCCCGTAGCCGGTCGAGCCGTGGAAGTTGACCATGATGACCACGTAGCCGTTGGCGGCGAACAGCTCGGGATTCCAGCGATACGACCAGTCGTCGCCCCACGCGCCTTGCGGGCCGCCGTGGATGAGGAACTTCACCGGATACTTCTTGCTGGCATCGAAGTTCGGCGGCTTCACCACGAAGCCCTGGACTTTTTCCTTCGCCGCGCCGTTGAACCAGAAATTCTCCAGCGGCTGCATCTCGACTTGCGAGAGCACGGGCTCGTTCAGTTTCGTCACCGGCTGCGCCTTCGAAAGCAGGCAATCTGGAATGCTGTAGGCGTTCGGAGGCACCGCCATCCGGCACTGTGGGAATACCAGCGGCGCGCTATAAATTTCATTCGGCGCGGCGACCGACATGCGATCGAAGAGCAAGCGTCTTGCCGTCGGGCGTCGGCGTCGGGCTGTCGTTGAAGCCGGCAACTAACTCCTGCGGCCACGGATTCGGCGTGGTCGACGTTGATCTGCGTAGATCGGCGCTTCGCCTTCGTTCTCGGCGGTGAAGTAGATGGTCTTCGAGTCCGGCGACCACGCCATCGAATCGACCCAGCGGTCGAAGTTCGGCGTCAGGTCGGTGATCTTGCCGGTGGCGCGCTCGTACAGCATCAGGCGAAAGCGGTCGCTCTCGTAGCCGCCGCGCAACTGCGAGCGATAGGCGATGTACTTGCCATCGGGCGAATACATTGGCGTGCCGTCGCTGCCGGGATTGGTGGTGATCTTCTTCGGCGTTCCGCCAGCCACGGGCACAACGAAGATGTCGCTGTTGGTGCTGGTCGCTTGCACTTCGTCGATGTTGCTGGTGTAGGCGACTTCCTTGCCGTCGGGCGAGAACGAGTACTGGTCCTGCCCGCCGAGACTGAACGGCGGCACGTCGTGCGCGCCGGGCGTCAGGTCGCGCGCCACGCCGCCATCGGCCGAAACCAGGAACAGGTGGCTGTACTTGCCGTCGAAGTAGTGGTTCCAGTGGCGAAACATCAGTTGGGTGAAGATCTTGGCCTTGACCTTCGACTTGGCCTGTTCGTCATCGCGCTGCTTGTTGCAGGCATCGTCGTTGCAGTCGGGATAGACCGACGAGACGAACAGGATGCTCTTGCCGTCGGGCGACCATAGTCCGCCCGAAGCTTCGGTCGAGATGGTGGTCACCTTGCGCGGTTCGCCGGTCAGCGTTCCGCTCGAGGTGTCGAAGTCCTGTACCCAGATCTGCGAAGCTCCATCGCGTGACGCCTCGAACAGAACGCGCTTGCCATCCGGCGAGAAGCGAATGCGATCTTCGCCAGTTCCAGTTGCGGGAGTGAGACGGCGCGCCTCGCCGCCGCTGACGGGAACGATCCACAGATGCGGCGTTTGCGTGTTCTCGTCGAGGTTGACGTCCACCGCGCTGAAGCCAACCCACTTGCCGTCGGGCGAGACGATGGGTTCGCCGATGCGCTTGAGCTGCATCATGTCTTCGAAGGTGAAGGGACGTTTGCTCTGCGCAAAGCCGCACAGCGAGCAGAACAATAAAAATAAGGCGATACGACGCAGCATGAGGCCTCCGGGGCGCGTAGAAGTCATAAAAAATGACAACGATTGCGAATGCAAGCGCAAAACTGCATAGTCTAGAACAATTTCACTTCAGTGTGTCGGCGGGGCAGGGGACTGGCCCTTCCATCAACTCCGCACCAACAACACTTTACTCGGCAGATGCTATGGCTGTGGCCGGGCTATTAGCGCGTTCAATTCCACGATGGGCGAAGCGGACCGCCGACGACATGTCCTGAGACGGCTTTTCGATGATCTGATACATGATCCACGCCACCGCAACCGGAGGCGGCCAAGCCGATAACATCCAGCACACCGATGTAGCTGCCGGAGTACGGCAACCAATGCGAGAGGCAGGCAATCACGCCAACACCGATCGGCAGGTGCAACAGGTACAACGAGTAGCTCACGTCTCCGACCAGGTCCAGCGCACGGTTGTGGAAGGCGGAAAGCGCAATCAGGAGTCCGGTCGATACCGACACTGCTGCCACAATCCAGCCGAGCGGCCCGAGCATGGCGAGAACCATCACCAAGCTCAGCCCGAGCATCTCGCGCAACCCGATCAGACGTGCCCGGTATTGAAAGACAAAAATGCCGATCAGGAAGACGGGAAGGTGATGAAAGATCAGCCGGCTGTAGGGGAACGCGAAATATGCAATCGTCATCGCTGCCATAGCTGCAAGGCGCACCAGCTTGCGGCTGTTTGCCAGCAGCGGAAGCACCAGCCCAACCAACAAATACCACTGAAATTCGATGGCCAGGGTCCAGTACGCGACATTGATCCAGCGCACGCCAACCAGGTCGTTGAGGTAAGCAAAGTGGAGCAACAGATCGCGCCCGGTGACCATCATCCGCGGGTACGTGAGAGACGGGCACCAGTACGAAGTTGATCGCCAGGATGGTCACCGCGATGGATGCGAGATACGGGGGATAGAGACGCAGGTTGCGTTTCAGCAGAAACCGCGGATAATCGCGCAGAACATAGTTGGCCCGATGCAGGCTCCATGGGATCACGAAGCCGGAGATGACGAAAAAAACGTCCACGCCCAGATAACCATATTTTCCCGACAAGGCGAGGTATTTGCCTTGGCCGGAGACGAAATGTCCCCAGGCGACGGCAATCGCCGCCAGGGCCCGAAGTGCATTGATAACGCCAATGCGTTGATTGGTAGCTGGTTTTTGCACTTTGCAAGCTATGTTAAATGCGGGCCGCTGTAATCGGGTAATCAAGCATCACCAAGGGGTGTGACGCGTGACCTGAAAGCAGATCGCGGCCTACGACTATGCAAAACGGTTAAAACCGAAGGCCGATGCTATGACTCCCGATCCTGGCCTCGAATCGAATACAATAGTTACAAAGGACCATCCGTAATGAAGTTCCAGCAATTCCCCTCTCGTTTCATGACGTTCTGTCTGTTGCTGCTCACATTATGTCTCGCGCTTCCTGCGCTTGCCCAACGCGGCGAGGGACAACTCGACCCTTCGCAGCCGACCGGCATTACGGTGGACGAGATCATTCAGCGCTTTGCCGCGAAGGAAAAGCAGTTCAAGATCGCGCGCGAGCAATACACCTACCGCCAGGACGTGATGGTGGAAACGCTCGACGGTGACACCGTCGACGGCGAGTACCGTCAGGTGGTGGACGTTTTGTTTGACGACCAGGGGCGTCGCATTGAAGCAGGTCGTGTTTGCGCCGCAGTCAACTCTGCAGCGGATTTCCATGACTCGCGAGGATTTCGACGACATCCAGCATCGCCTGCCTTTCGTGCTGACCAGCGACGAGATTCCGGAGTACTCCATCCTTTACGTCGGCAAGCAGAAGGAAGACGAACTCGGAACGTACGTGTTTGACATCGCGCCCAAGCAAATCGAAAAGAACAAGCGATATTTCCAGGGCCGCATCTGGGTTGACGATCACGACTTCCAAATCGTGAAGACGTATGGCAAGAATGTTCCCGACATCGGCGTAGGCAAGCATCACGGCGAAGGCGAGAACCTTTTCCCCAAGTTCACCACCTGGCGGCAGCAGATCGATGGGCAATATTGGTTTCCGGTTTATACCAAGGTGGACGACGAACTGCACTTTTCCAGCGGTGACGTTCACGTGAAACAAGTGGTGAAGTACACCAACTACAAGCGCTTTGGCGCCAAGTCGAAGATCATCTACGAAGGCCAGGAAATCTCGAAGGACCAGCCGCAGCCGGGAACGCAGCAGCCAAATAAGACAGCGCCGCCTCCGAAGCAGTAGGGGATCATCGCTGTCTTCGCCATTCGCTTTTCGCCAAAGGCTGGCCTGATGAGGTACGAGAATTGTGCCGTCCCGAAGGGAAGCGATCTTATCTTTCACTTAGCAGCCCAACGCTGAATGAAGCGCTGGGACAAGCTCTATTGCGCTGCGGGGCTTGTCTTAAGCGAGTCTTTCACTGTTGGCAATTCAAAATCATCTTCCTAAGACAGTGTCAGGGCCTGGCTTTGCCCGTAACACACCAATTCCTAAACACGCAGATCCGTTCATCAGCCATATCTCTGACACGGTTTGCGAAAGGCGAAAAGCGAAAAGCGAATAGCGACGAGCGAAAAGCGGGTTCCTCACGCCGCCGGCGCCATGGAGCGCTCGGCCGCCTGTTGGATAAAGCGCTTCATCACGTTGGCCCACATCACCTTCTTGCGCACGGCAGTCTCCTTTACGGCCCGCCCTTGCGCGAACATGTGAAGAAGTGCTCTCATTTTCAGCACCGTCAGCAACTGCTGCTCTTGCTCGCTAACGCCATAGCCCTGCATGAACGCTTCCTGCACCGGCAGGGTCATGCTGCGGTCGCAGAACGGATATTTCTCCAGCGCTTCAACCGCAGCCAGGAACATCGCCGCGTCATGCCAGCGAGTTGCCTCTGCCGTTGCAAGTTGGCAAATTCGCCGAAGCCAGATTCCGTTCTCCGACACCAACACATTGAGCGGCACAAAGTCATTCAATACTGCGGAAGACCGCAGCGGCTTCTTATGCCGGTTAAGCGTGGTGGTGGCGTTGTTCAGGATGGCCTGGATTGATTCCGCCGGCAGGCCGTCTTTACGCGCTTTGCTGCAAAGCTTTTCCATCTCCGCCAGGATTCCGCTGCCGTCCAATGCGATCGACACTGCTGACGTCGCTTTGTGAAACTGTTGCAGCCAGTCGCCGGCTTGGCTGGCGGCCATCTTCAACAGTCCGTGATTACCGGGGTCGGGCAGCAGGGCCGCCTTCATGATGATGCTTTGCAATGGCAGGCCGTTGATCTTGGTGCTGACCACGGCGCCCAATTCGGTGAAGTCGCCGACCGGGCAAGGGACTCCACTGAGCTTTCGTTTGGCGGAAGCCTCGTAGGCAAAGCGCAAATTCCGCATTTCGTTGCCCGCCAGGGTTTGCGGTCCCCCTGACGTTGATTTTCCCGTGCGCCAAATCTTGGCGCTCACGCGTTCACTGCCGCCCTCAAAGTCCAAAACAATTTCGTAGGTGCAGTAATCGACTTTAGGCGTGTGTCCCACGACGCGAACGTCTTTTAATTCGGGATGTTCGGGAAAATAGCGGGAATAGGAATTCCGCAACCCATCTACGATTCGGTCCAGAACGCTATCAGACATTAACTCTCCACCATGCAATGAACTGCCCCTGAGGTAAGATGCAAAAAACCGCAGACTTGGCCACCCGTCGTCGCTCCACGTGACCGCAGCTTGGGACGCAACCGAAGCGGCCTCGTAACTGCTTGATCTCGTGAGTTAAATTTCTCTCACGACGAAGCAAATGAGTAGCTACGTGGGGACGTTGAGAACTTCGGTACCCATCATTGGCAGAACTCGCGAATAAGGAGATTTGGAAAGAGCTCTTTAGCCGGGGCGTTTAGTAGCAGCGACGTATTTCGTGTCAATCTATCCGTGGATCCGAAGGCCCTCACTGGCCCAAGGCACCAATGCAGAGCCGCTCTAATTGCGAACTGCTAAGTGCTAAGTGCTAACCGCCGCCCCCTACTTCTTGAACGCCACATTCACCAGCAACTTCTCGCCTTCCACATCCACAACATTGCAGAAGGTGCGATCGCCACGGCGCGTGAAGTCGAGTCCTACGCGGCTGCTGCCGATCCGCAGGTTGCGAATGTGCAAGTGGTCCAGCCAGTCCGGCAGTCGTGGGTTGATGATGTTCAGCTCTTTGCGTGGCGCGCTGGGCCTGAATTCCCAGTACCGATGCCAGTATCAGAAACATCGCGCCCGAGGCCCACGCCTGCGGCGAGCACGACACCGGATAATGCACCGGCTCATCGTATTCGCGGCGCTGCACGCCGCAGAACAAGTTCAGGCAGGCGATAGTCGCGAAACTCCAGCGCCGTCTGGTAAAGCGAAGTCAGAATGCTGAGCGCGCCGTCGCGCATTTCGTTGACCGCCATGCCATGCGCGATGATCGAGTTATCGTGCGGCCACACCGAGCCGCGATGGTAGCTGAGCGGATTGAACACCCGCTCTTCCTGCGACATGGTGCGCCATCCCCAGCCGCTGAACATGTCATCGCGCATCAGGCGGTTGGCCACGGTGCGCGCGCGTTCTTTGCTGATGATGCGCCCGAACAGCAAATGCCCAGGGTTTGACGAAATTACCTCCAGCGGCTTTTTGTCGGCATCCAGCGCCATGGCATAAAAGCCGCGACTCGGCACCCAGAAGGCCCGGTCGAAGCGCCGCGCCAGCTCCAGGGCTTCGCGCTTCAGCCGGTCGGCGGTCTTGACGTCGCCAAAGGTGCGCAGCAGCGACGACATGCGATACTTCGCGTCATACACGTAACCCTGCACTTCACACAGCGCGATGGGCGGCTTGGCAATGGTGCCATCGCGATGCATGTTGGCATCCCAGGAATCCTTCCAGCCCTGATTGACCAGGCCCTTGGGCGAGCGCCGCAGATATTCCACAAAGCCATCGCCGTCCAGGTCGCCATACTTGTCGATCCATTCCAGCGCGGCATAAGCATGCGGCAGCAACTCCTCCACCAGTTGTTCGTCGGCGGTCCAGTTGAAGGTCTCGCTCAGCAGGATCAGAAACAGCGGAGTCGCATCGACGGAGCCATAGTACGGACCGAAGGGCATCTCGCCGTGGCGCGTCATCTCGCCGTCGCGATACTCATGCAGAATTTTGCCCGGCTCTTCGTCGCGCCAGTCGTTGTATTCCTTGCCCTGGTAGCGGGCCAGCACGCGCAGGGTTTCGACCGCAAGCTGCGAATTCAGCGACAGCGACTGATAGGCCGCGATGATGGAGTCGCGCCCGAACATGGTCGCGAACCACGGAATGCCGGCGGCGATGATGTGCTGCTCGCCCTCGGGAATTTGCAGCGCGTGAAAATCGCCGATGCCGGTCTTGAGCATCGCGTCGAACACTTCGTTGTCGCTCTGGAAGCTGGTAGAGCTGGATTCCCAGCGAGCGAAGTTGGCGCGCCGCTGGCGGAGCTGATAATCGAAATCGTAGTTCTGCGCGCGGGATTGCCGCCCTTCCACCAGCGGAGTCACCGATATCTGCAAGCTGCACCCGCTTCAGCGGCTCCAGCCGCAGCTCCCAGCGGACCACCCGCTCCTGGATCTGCGTCGGCTTCGGCGCCAGCTTGACCAGCGTCTGGCGCATCACGTTGTCAAGGCCGCGATAATAGAACGCGATGCTGTTTTCGCCGACGACCGGCTGGTAATACTGGCCGTGCTCCTGCCGCGCCACGCCGCGCACCTGAAACACGTCCACGAAGTCGGCATCGAAGAGCACTTCGACGGTGAAATCGACCGCGGTCAGGTTGAAGTTTTCAAAGGTCATGCGGTCGAAGAGGATCTCGGCTGCCAGCACTTGCTCGCGCCGCACATGCACCGTGTTCTGGGGAAGGTCAAAGGAATCGCGCAGCGTAATGTTGCCGGTGGTCAGCTCGATCTGCGAGGAAAATGTTTTCTCCGTGCTGGACGACAGCACCATCGGCGCGATGGCCGCCAATGCGCAGCTCCAGGTGGCTGAGAAAGCGCGTGTCGTCGTGAAAAAATCCCACGTCAGGCGAGCCGGCAGGATGGATGTCTCCGGCGACATTGGTCGCGCTGAAAGTTTTGCCGTCGATGAGAGTGAGGTTGTCAACCTTCCGCGGCTCCATCGCCGGGAACGCGAAACGCGGCTCCAGGTGCGGCGACGGAATCTCAATCAACTGTTCGTCGGGAAGTGTGAGATGCGTGCTCATCACAGCGAAATTGCGAACGTCAGGCTACCATTGGGACCGTGGTCGTGGCTTTGCCTACACGGTGCTGTCTTCGCCAGCCATTTCATGGTACAGGGCCATATAGTCGGCCACCATGCGCTCCACCGAAAAATACTGCTGGCAATATTGCCGCACCGTGGCCGGCTTGAAGTTCGCGCGCAGGTTGCGGCTGCGTTGCGCCATCTCCTCCGGTGTCTGGCAAACGAATCCAGAAATTCCGTTGCGTACCACTTCTTCCACCGAGCCGCCCGGCAACGCCAGCACCGGAGTGCCGCACGCCATGGCTTCAATCATGACCAGCCCAAACGGCTCGTCCCATTGAATGGGAAACAGCATCGCCAGGGAACTGCCCAGCAACTCGTTCTTGGCCGCCAGATCAACTTCGCCCACGTACTCGATAAACTTGCCGTCGATGTGCGGCTTGATCATGGTATCGAAATAATCTTGAAAGATGGGCTGCACCTCGCCGGCAATCTTCAGCGGGATGCCGCTCTTTTTCGCCACCTCAATCGCGATATGAGTGCCCTTGATGGGCGCGATCCGTCCCAGGAAGCTGAGATAGTCCTGCTTCTTCGTTTGCAGGTGGTACAGGCTCAAATCGATGCCATGGTGAATGCTGCGCATGCGCGGCATGTTCTCGCGCTGCCGCTGAAATTCGCTGATGGTAACGAATTCAACCTCGGGAAAGAAATTGTAGATTTCGCTGAGATCTTCTTCGTGCACATGGTGCATGGTGTACACGAACTTGTTCTTCACAAATCGGGTGAACATCAGCGCCGGCACGTTGTGCAGATGAATGACGTCGCAATCGGCGGCCGCATCGTGGATGGCCCACGAGGCATGATTGAAGTCTTTCAGATTGTCGTAAACTTCACCGCTGACCGGCCACTGCGGAGTCTTGTACAGCCAGCGCGTCTCCACCCCGACCGTGGATTCGCCGTTGGTGTAAACCACAACATCGATACCGGAATTCTTCAGCCCTTCCGCCAACTGCGCGATGAAGAGTTCGGTCCCGCCGTATTTCTTGGGGGGAACGGGAAGGAACGGTGGGGCAACCAGAGCAACTCTCATGTAAAAGTCCCTTTTTTCCTCGTTTTCAGAAAGAACTGGTTGGAGATTTGCTTGCGTTTCAAAAACTTGAGAGCTAACTCGTTTTATAAACGTTAGATGCAGAAAACGGCGCGGGGTGTGCTGTGATGGATTGCAGATATTGATGGCGGAAGAGTCGCCAAAGTCGGGGCGTGTAGCATGTCAGAAATCGCTTCGAGGTCCCGTTGCGGAAAGGTTATGGCAAGGTCGATCTCTCCCGGAGCGAAAAAAGATTAGGGCTGGGTTCACCTAAAGCTAAAGAAAACTTCACTTTTGATCTTTGCACACATCTGGCTTATTTATCCATTTGGCGTGACCAGTATCGTTAATCTGAAGAATCTGAATCGGCGGGCCAATGCCGACAGGATCTCGATCTATCTCCATTTGCACGAATTCCCTTGCCGCAGTCAGAGGATCCTCATTCCAGTTGAATTTAGATCGGTCGGCATAGGGCGCAAACACTCCAGCACGCCCATCGATATAGCAATCACCGGGACAAGTACGAATCTCTGGAGAAACCACACCATTTCTGAACTGAAACGACACCGACATCAATTTCAGGACACCCCCCTCTATCCCAACGACCACAATGCCCAACACCGCGCCTTCCCTGGCTGCATACTCTCGAAGTTTGGGGTCTGACTTGATAGCGGAGGCAAATCGCGGCATCAACAAATCGATGATGGATGTGAACTTGTCGGCGATAGTTCCTTGATCGCGAAGAGCTTTTGCGACAATCGAGGCGGCATCTATGCCCGGAGTCGAAATCGTTCCACTCATGGTAAAACGCCATTTCCCCGAACTTCTGATTTTGCAGGTGTCGGGTTGCCTTCGCTTATTTGCAGTAACAACTCGACTGTCAGTCGCAATAACGATCTCCTTGTTGGTTCTGATGACAGCAATGGATGTTCCGTGAGAAAAGGTCTGCGGCAATGCCCAGATCGGAAGCACGAGAAATGCGACCAACCAAAGTAGGTTCGACACGATTAACATCCAATCGCCAACTGTGGCGCTCGCCGGACTCAATAATAATACTGGTCTAGGATGTCGGCAGGTCTTTCCACCGTAGACGAACTTCGGCCCGAGTGGAGGAATAATTTCTAGGGAATTCTTCTGCTCCCATTGCCCCTTCCAGAATTCCCAATTCGACCCAATTTTAGATAGTAGTTTAACTACTCTCGCTTTCAAGCGTGTACTTCTTACATGTCAATAGCGAGAAACACAACAAACTATCGTAACCATATGAATCAAAGCAAGATATAAAGTCCCAAATCCGTGTCCATTGCCCTACAAATTGTGCTACACTATATTCAGAATTGAGATTGAGAAGAGCCCAGCCAACTGCTGGGCTTTCGTGTTTCTAGCCACAAAGCCCCTGTTCTTGTCCGTAGGCGAACATCGCCGTTTCGTTGCCGGACATCCCTCCCGCCCCCCTGTCCCTAACCTGTTGAAAACTCAGCATCCCGCATGGCTAGCACCTTGCATTCTCATCTGTGGAGAACCACAGAGGAACCGGGACGGAGGCGGAGAAGAAAAGCAAACACGGATTTCGCGGATGTTCATGGATGGTTTCTGGAGGACCGGACCATCCTGGAGGAAGAACGCGGATGCTCGACGGTTCTGGAAGAACGAACCATCCTGGTACGAAGACAAAGAGAAATTCAAAATCCGATCCGCGGTTATCCGTGAAAATCCGTGGTTCAAAACATGCTGTCGCCACAAACGCTAACCGCCAAATGCTAAGTGCTAACGGCTAAGAGCTAATTGCTAAGAGCTGATTGCTAAGAGCTAACCCATGCGAATGCTTTCTCAGGATCTCCAGTACGCATTGCGCCAGATTTGGAAGTCGCCCGGCTTCACCACGATTGCTGTGCTGACCCTGGCGCTCGGGATCGGTGCGAACACCGCAATCTTCAGCGTGGTCAATGCCGTGTTGTTGCGGGCTTTGCCGTATCCTGACGCCGATCGCCTTTTGCTTCTATGGAGCTCGGTGCCCTCGCAGGCCATGCCCATGATTCCCACATCGCCTGCGGACTATCGCCTGTGGCGCAGTGACAATCACTCCTTCGAAGACATGGGAGCGTTCTCCAACGGCGGCATCAGCATGTCATTGGAAGGTCACGCTCCCGAGATGTTGACATCGGCATCGATCACCGCCGGCGTCTTCCCCACGCTGGGCGTACAGCCATTTCTCGGCCACGGCTTCACCGAGCGTAATGAGCAGTGGGGCGAGCATCGAGTTGCCATTCTCAGCTACGGGCTATGGGAACGTAGCTTCGGCAGCGACCCCAATGTTGTTGGCCGGCAAGTGCGATCTGGGTGGCGAACTCTACACCGTCGCCGGTGTCATGCCCAAAGATTTTCGCTTCTTCAAGCGGCCGGTTGTGATCTGGACGCCGCTGGCCTTTGCGCCGGGCGATAACATGAACACGCGCAACAATCACTTCCTCTGGGTCGTAGGGCGGTTGAAGCCGGGAGTCACTCCGCAGCAAGCCGATTCCGATCTGAACGTGATTGCGGCGCGCATCGCTAAACAATTTCCGAACAATACAGGGTTGGGCGTTCGCACCCAGGGCATTCGCGACAACCTGGTGGGCAATGTGCGGCCGGCGCTGCTGGCGATATTTCGGAGCAGTACTGTTCGTTCTGCTGGTGGCGTGCGTCAATCTCGCCAATCTTTTGCTTACCCGGGCCGCCGGCCGCCAGAAAGAGTTTGCCGTCCGTCGCGCGATGGGCGCGAGCCGCGCCCGGCTCATACGACAGTTTGTCAGTGAGAGCATCTTGATTGCGATTCTCGGCGGCGCCGCGGGCATGTTCCTCGGCTTCGGTCTCCTCCGGATGGTCACGTCGCTGCTGCCGGCAACTTTCCCTAACATCCGAACGGTTAGCATGGATCCCTATGTGCTGGGGTTCACTGCGGTGTTGGCGCTGGGATCGGTGCTGCTGTTCGGTGTCGTTCCCGCGGTCGAGGCATCCCGTGCCGATCCACGGCAGGCATTACACGAGAGCAGCCGCAGCGCGACTCAGGGTCGCCGCTCCCGCCGGTTTCGCAACGGTCTCATCATCGCCGAGATGGCGCTGGCCACCTGCTTGCTTGCTGGAGCCGGACTGCTGATCAAGAGCTTTTCGCATTTGCAGCGCCAGGACTTTGGCTTCGAGCCGCAACGCCTGCTCACCTTTGGGCTGCCGTTGGATGATGCGAGATATCCCAAGCCGGACAAGGCGCTATTGTTCCTCCAGCAGGTTATTGGGAGGATTCAGCAGGTCCCGGGTGTGCGCGCCGTGGGCATCGTGAATACGTTGCCTCTGGGTAATGGCATGGGCTGGGGCAAGATCGTCAGCGGGGAAGGGTTTCCGCCTATGCACACCATGGCGGACGTGCCCAGTGTGCAATTCAATTTGATCAGCCCCGATTACTTCAAGGCGATAGGCGCTCGGCTGCAAGCGGGTCGCGCTTTCGCCGATTCCGACACCGCGCATAGCCAGCCGGTCGCGATCGTGAATGAAGCTTTCGCGCGGCGGTTCTATCCCAGTCAGAGGTGCGCTGGGAAAAACCATCCGATTGCTGCCGCCGCCGGAGTTGATTCCGCAGCTGCCTCCAACCCAGGAACCGCTGCCTCCCTCCCGCAACGTAGTGGGCGTGGTTGACGACCTGAAAAATACCGATGCGAACCAGCCGGCTGATCCCGAAGTCTTTGTGCCGGTCACGCAGTTCGCGGGCGAGGGCTGGGGCAGTGTGATGTTCGCCGTGCGCACCGATCAGGACCCGGTGATCTTCGCTTCCGCAATCCGCGACGCGGTGGCAGCGTTGGACCCGCAACAGCCGGTGGCCTGGATCAGTCCGATGACGACGTTGCTCGAGCACTCGGTGGCACAGTCGCGCTTCAACGCCATGCTCCTGGGAGCCTTCGCCGCCATGGCTCTATTGCTGGCTGCCATTGGAATTTACGGTGTGATTTCCTACGGCGTCTCGATTCGCACGCAAGAGATTGGCGTGCGCATGGCGCTGGGAGCTGATCGCCGGTCGGTGCTGTCGATGGTGATGAAGGAATCTCTGATGCTGGTGACGTCCGGACTTGTCGCGGGGTTAGTGCTGGCATTGGCGCTGACGCGCCTGATCGCCAGCCTGTTATTCGGCGTACGCACGGCTGATCCAGTCGTGTACCTGGCGATCAGTCTGGTGCTGTTTAGTGCAGCGTTGCTGGCAACGTTGCTGCCGGCGCGCCGCGCCTCAGCCCTGGAGCCGATGCAAGCGCTGCGAGCGGAGTGAAATCTTGAACCACTGAGACACGGAGGCACGGAGAGAAACAAAAGCAACCACGGATTTCGCGGATTGCTTTACGAGAAAAAACGAATTGAAAATCGGATCCGTGTTTATCCGTGAAGATCCGCGGTTCAAACCGTGATCGGCACCGGATGTTGGTTGCTAATAGCTAAGAGCTAATGGCTAATTGCTAATTGCTAACTGCCAAAGGCTACACATCATGCACACGATTTTACACGAATTTCGTTACGCGTTTCGTCAACTGCGCAAGGCGCCCGGGTTTGCGGCCGTCTCGGTGTTGACGCTGGCCCTGGGCATCGGCGCCAATATTGCAGTCTTCTCCGTCACCAACGCGGTGCTGCTGAATCCCAGCGGCATTCCTCACGCCGACGGACTCGTCGCGGTGCGCGCGCGCTACAACGCCATGCCCGATCTCAGCAACATCGCGTGTCTCAGCCCCGGACTTCGGCGATGCGGCTGACGGCAAGAGCATCTTCTCGTCGGGCGCAGTCATGCAGCCCAGGGGCTTCAACTACGCCCGCGAGAATGGCTACCCGGAATTATTGAACGGCGCTCTGGTTTCCTCCGGCTGGTTCGAGACGTTCGATGTGCGTCCCTTCATGGGGCGCGTGTTCACGCCGGAGGAAGATCAACCCAGCGCCGGGAATGAAGTCGTGCTGTCGTATCGCGCATGGAAGAAGCGTTTCGGTTCCGATCCCAACATTGTTGGCCAGACGCTGATGCTCAACAGCCAGGCATTTCGCGTGATCGGCGTCATGGGGCCTGCCTTCAACTGGCCAAATCAGGCAGAGCTTTGGGTGCCGATCGCACTTCCGCCTTCGATCTATCACGACGCAAACTATCGCCACAACGAGAACTTGTTTGCCGTGGCGCGGCTGCGGCCGGGTGTGACCCTCCAACAGGCCAACGCTTATCTCGACCGCAAGGCCGACGAGAACATCGCCTCGGAAGGCAGCAATAGTTTTAGCCGTGCCAGCGGATGGGGTATGTTTGCGATGCCACTGACAGAATTCATCGGCGGCAGCCTGCGCAAGCCGCTCACCATGTTGTTGATCGCGGTGGGCATGGTGTTGCTCATCGCCTGCGCCAACATCGCCGGGTTGCAGATGGCGCGGGCATCGGCGCGCGAGCGCGACCTGGCCATCCGCGTCGCCTTGGGCGCGCGTCGCGTGCGCTTGCTGCGCCAGGCGCTAGTGGAAAGCATCGTGCTGACGATCGCCGGAGTGGTGCTTGGCTTCGTGATCGCGATCACAACGGCTCCGCTATTGCTGCGCTCCCTGCCCGACATTTTGGGCACACAGATTCAGCCTTCCTTCCGCGGTCCGGTCCTCTTGTTCGTGACTGGCATCGCGGTGCTGTGCTCGCTGTTGTGCGGACTGGTTCCGGCGTGGCAACGCACCCAGGCTGGTTGGTTCAACGCGCTACAGGAGGGCGGGCGCTCGGGTACCGGCAGCCTGGTGCGCCAACGCGCTCGCTCATCGCTGGTGGTCGTGCAGATCGCGCTCTCGCTGTTATTGCTCACCGCCGCCGGCCTGTTGCTGACCAGCCTGAAAGCGCTGGAGCAAGTTGAGACTGGTTTCCAGCCGAGTGGTTTGCTCACCGCACGCTTCTCGCTGCCGCAATCGGCTTATGGAGTCGCTCAGGCGGTGTCCAGCGCTTCTGCGGTGAAAGATGCCGCCGCCAAGGAAGCAGCTGCTAAACAAGCTGCCGCCGCGCAAGCCGCCAGCGATGCCAAAGTCGCCGCTTTCTTCAGCGCGCTGCAAGACCGGCTACAGAGCATTCCTGGAGTTAAGAGCGCTGCTCTCGCCGACTCGGCGCCCTTTGACAATCAGGGTGGCTCCTCTAGCTTTTTCATTCAGGGCCGTCCTCCCGGACCGAATGATGCCGGACCGCACGGCAACGCCCGCGTGGTTACGCCGCAATACTTTTCTACCTTGCGCGTGCCGCTCGTGATGGGAAGGGAATTCGCCCCGCAAGATCGTCAGGGAACGGAACTGGTTGCCATCGTTGATACCGTTCTGGCCCGTCAATACTGGCCGGGCAAGAGTCCCATCGGCGAGCACATTGGATTTAACGATCGCGTGAAAGGACCGTGGTACACCATCGTTGGTGTTGTGGCTCATTCGCGCGCCTCATCGCTCGAGTCCGACACCAACGAAGGCTTTTACTATGGCGCCGTGGCGCAATTGCCGCCGGCGTCGGCAACTATCGTGGTGCGCAGTTCGCGTTCGCCTGCGGATTTGAAGGGCGACTTCGCCGCCGCAGTGCGTTCGGTCGATCCCAGCATTCCCATCTACGACGTGAAGACCATGGAGCAGCGCATCGACGAATCGCTCATTGGCCGTCGCTTCGTGGTGTTGCTGCTGACGACCTTTGCCGGACTGGCACTTCTGCTGGCGGCGCTCGGGCTCTACGGCGTAATCAGCTACTCGGTGCGGATGCGTACCCGCGAGCTCGGCGTGCGCATGGCTCTGGGCGCACAGCGCGGTACGGTGATGCAGTTGGTGTTGCTGCAGGGCTTGCGGCTTGCCGTGGTCGGAGTAATTTTGGCGCGCTGGCGGCCAGTGGGGTTCAGCCGTATTTTTTCCAGCCTGTTGTTCAAGGTCGGGAATGTTGAATCCTCTGCCATGGCTTGCGGCGATGGCAATCCTCGTGGCGACGGTATTGCTGGCAAGCTATCTGCCCGCGCGTCGCGCCGCCTCCATTGAACCGATGAAGGCACTGCGAACGGAGTAGGAGCGACTAGCAATTAGCAACTAGCAACTAGCAACTAGGACTTAGCCATTAGCTCTTAGAAATCAAGAAACCACGGATTGTCGCGGATGCGCACGAATTGTTTGAAAAGAGGGACGGACTGTCTTACAAGGAAAAGGGAAACTACAAATCTGATCCGCGTTCATCCGCGAAGGTCCGCGTGTAGAAGACAATCTTGGATGGCTTGTGCTAAATGCTAATTGCTAATTGCTAGTGCTTGAAGGTGCAAACGATCATGCAAACACTTCAAGATCTCCGCTTTGCACTGCGTCAACTGCGCAAGGCGCCTGTCTTTACCCTCGTCGCCATCGTCACCTTGGCGCTGGGAATCGGCGCCAATACGGCCATATTCACGTTGCTCGACCAGGCGGTGCTACGTTCGCTGCCGGTCAGCCATCCCGAGCAACTGGTGCGCCTGCGCTACACCGGCGACGCGCCCGGCCACTACAACTCCTACGGCGGCGACGACAACGATTACTTTTCCTATCCGATGTACCGCGACCTTCGCGACAAGAACGAGGTTTTCGCCGGTCTCATCGCCAACGATCAGCAGAACGTCGCGGTCGAGTGGAACAGCACGCCCGGCATGGTGAACTGCGAACTGGTCTCCGGCAATTACTTCCCGGTGCTGGGATTGCAACCGGCCATGGGACGCCTTCTGCTGCCCTCCGATGAGTCGCCCAGCGCTGCTCCGGTGGTGGTGTTGAGTTTTAACTACTGGGTGCGTGAATTTGGCGCCGACCCGCGTGTCGTCAATCAGACCCTGCACATCAACGCGCATCCCTTTACCATTGTTGGCGTCGCTCCTCCCCAATTTCACAGTATCGTGGCGGGCTCGCCGCAAGACGTGTTCGTTTCCCTGTCCACCAAGAACGTCATCACCCCCCGATGGCAGGACCTGGATGACCGCAATTCCTACTGGATGACTGTGGTCGGCCGGCTTAAACCCGGGCGTGAGCCGTGAGCGCGCGGAAATGTCGGCGGGCCTTCTCTGGCACAGCTTGCGCGAAGAAGAGTTCAAGACCTTCGCTCACCAGGCCCGCTGGCGCAAGCGGTTCCTCGACGACGCCAGGCTGCAACTGGTCGACAGCGCTCGCGGCTTTTCTCCTTTCCGCGATCAGGTTGGCACGCCGCTGATGGTCTTGATGGGCATGGTCGGGTTGCTGGTAATCATGGCTTGCGTAAACGTCTCCAGCCTGCTGCTGGTCCGCGCGGCTGGACGCGCGCGTGAGATCTCCGTGCGCTACGCCATGGGCGCTGGCCGCTGGCAAATCGTTCGCCAGTTGCTGACCGAGGGGATGATCCTCGGCCTGCTGGGTGGCCTCTTAGGAGTTGCGTTGGCGCCTGCCGTTACTCGCACGCTGCTACGGCGCATCGTCGGTAGCACCGCCACGGATCTACCTTTCACTACCCGCCCTGACCTTCGCATTCTGCTGTTTGCGTTCGCCCTGTCCTTGCTTGTTTCGTTGGCTTTCAGTCTGGCTCCCGCGTTGCGCTTTCTGCGTCCCGACCTGGTGAATTCCTTGAAGCAGCAAAACACGACCGGCTCCGGCGGTGAGTTGCGTTTCCGCCGGCTCTCAGTTGCGGTGCAAATTGGTCTCAGCTTAATGCTGCTGGTCGGGGCGGGACTCTTCGTCCGCACCCTTCGCAATCTGCGCTCGGTGGATGTCGGTTTCACTACCGAGCATTTGGTCAGCTTTGGCATCAATCCTCGGCTGGCGGGTTATCAACCCGACCAGACCTTCGACCTCTACAAGCGGGTCGAACAAACTCTGGCAGCCTTGCCCGGAACTCGCACCGTCGGAGCTACCGACGATCCTGACCTTCAGGGATCGTCGCAAACCGGTGGGGTAACGATCGCCGGCTATGTTTACAAGGACGACGATAACCGGCAGGTGGAAGAGCCGGCAGTCACCTCCGGGTATTTTTCCGCGCTGCAAATTCCACTGTTGGCCGGCCGCACCTTCACCGATCAGGATGTTGCCGGCAAGCCGAATGTCGCGGTGGTGAATGCCGCCTTTGCCCGCCGCTATTTCGGCGAGCCCCGCAACGCCGTGGGCCATTCCATCTCGTTCGGCGGCGCCGACTCAAAAATGGACACCGAGATCGTCGGCGTGGTGGGAGATACCAAGCACACGCTTCGCGATCAATCGATGCCCACCGTTTACCGCCCGCGTTTTCAGCTAGCCGACCCGAACTCGCTTTACTTCTACGTGCGCACCTGGCAATCGCCTCAGCTTGCAATGGGAAACATCCGCACCGCCATGCAGCAACTGGATTCGCGGCTGGCGCTGACCAATCTGCGTACCGTGGATGATCAGATTACCGACAATCTCTCCACCGAAACTCTGATTGCGTTACTCTCAGCAAGTTTTGCGGCGCTGGCCGTGCTGCTTGCTGCCATCGGGCTCTACGGCGTCCTGGCGTACTCCACTGCGCAACGCACGCGCGAAATCGGTATTCGCATGGCCTTGGGGGCGCAGCGCACGACTGTCATGCGACTCGTATTGACCGACGTCCTTTGGCTCG
The DNA here is from genome assembly GCA_963755865.1 of uncultured Acidobacteriaceae bacterium. Classification (GTDB taxonomy): domain Bacteria; phylum Acidobacteriota; class Terriglobia; order Terriglobales; family Acidobacteriaceae; genus Bog-257. Next base: position 607,331 of record CAVWLY010000030.1, read on the forward strand.
CCGGAATCAGTATCGCGATCAGCCTGCCTGTCTCGCTGCTGCTGGCGCGGCTGTTGCGAAGCCAGCTTTTCGGAGTCAGTTCTGCCGATCCTTTAACGCTGCTGATGGGAACGATTCTTGTTTGCGGGGTGGCTGCTCTCGCCGCTCTCATCCCCGCTCGCCGGGCGGCTTTGGTAGATCCCATGAAGGCGCTGCGCAGCGAGTAAGGGGCAATCACGCAGTTAGGGGAAAGCTCAGATTAAGTCGCAGAGTTGAAAGGGATGGCCTTCAGGCCGTCTGCGAGTGCCCAAAATGCCGCGGGGCTTTACAGTTTGCTGAAAAACGCAATTGGCACTTGGTTTGTGTCAGGGCCCGACTTCAGTCGTGCCGATAAGGCGTTATTTTTTGTCAGCCCGCGAGAGATCTGCTTTTCTGACTTTTTCAGCAAACTGTTTAGCCATGCGCTACTTCGAAATGACTTACTCAGGGACTCCTAGCAATGGGCAATGAGGTGGCTTATTACGGTGCGCCGCCTCTTCAGGACTCAGAACATGCCCTGCATAGGCGTTGAGTTTGAGCAAATGTTGGGAGCGCTCAGACGCCAGTCCCGCAGGGGGCTGTCCCCTTAGGGACGGCGCAGTTACACAGATTCGTAAGTCCGGGGGGCCGGCTCAACCAACATCCGAGCTGGCACGGCACAACCTGCACTTGCCGTCACCGCCTTACACAGTTCTTCGCCCCGTCACCAGGTTAATGATCAGCACGATCACGGCTAGCACGAGCAAAACGTGAATCAAGCTGCCCGCAATGTGGAAACCCCATCCCAACAACCAGAGAATCAGCAGAATCGCAAAAATCGTCCAAAGCATTCTTTTCACCCCGAGGCAGCACAACCGCCCGCCAGCCATTGGAGTCGAAATTCCATGGCTGCGTTGTATGTGCAACTGAAAGCTTAGACTCAGGGTGAGATTTTCCTACGGCTGGCTCGCGCCTACTCCTGAGGGCTGGCTGGCGCCGCCCCCCGCGGATTGGCTGGTACTTACTCCCGTCAGCATGCTCGCTTCGGTGGGTTCGTTCGCCTCGGACCAGCCATTGTCCTTCTGATCCAAACGTTCAGAGTATTTCTCGAAAACCACCACGTGCAGCACCGGCTGGCTTTCTTCAATCGGATCCACCATCCCCGATTCTTTCAGAGGAAGCATGTAGGCCAGGATCCACCCATATTGCGCGCCGGTTAAGCCGCGACGCGACAGATCAAAGGTAACTCCGGTCAAATGGGTTGACGCCGTGTCGCCCCACTCAGGCGCCGCGTAGCGATTGTGACGCCGCAATCTTTGCTGCTGCTCCACCGTGCGCACCAGCGAATTCACCTGCAACGGGCTGTGGAACTGGTTGTAAAATGCCTGGCTGAAATCCTGCAGGAAATCACGTGTCCAGGGGCGGCAGTATCGCCGGCTCTCGGGCAAGTCGGCAGCGATCTTCAGGGCCTCGGTCTCGTTCACCGGAACCAGGACCTGCGAAACCTCGTACCGTACGAGTTCTCCCTCATCGTAGATTCGCGGCAACTGCAAGCGGTTCAGTTCTTCATTCTGTTGGACCAACAGATCGTGCGAGCCGGGAAACATGCGTGAATATTTGCTGATGTGCCAATAATGAAGACTGGGAGCGAGCGCCGCATGGTGGCTCTTATGGACCTTGGCGTGGGTCACGGCCGACACCGGAGAGACAGCCAACAAGGCTAGCAGACACAGCAACGCCGCGAACGCTGGCTTGCGATGCGAACTTTGCGCAACGAATTTGACCGCTCTGCAAAACCGCGGTTGGAAGCTTAGAAGTGGCAAGACTGGCATATCCAGTGATGAAGCTTCGTAATGATCCATGTATAAAGGACGCCCCAGCATTACAACACAAAATCGCGGGAAGACAAAGCTTTTCCCGCCCCCACTCAGACCCAAAATGGGATGCGGAATGAGCGCTCAGGGCGGCTTACCCCGATCTAAAATCCTCGCGCTGTCGCTGTCTCCACGATTATCTGTGCATTGCCAAATCGGGCATTCCAGCCTTCTGATATTGAAAACGCTCTAACAACTCGTGCAGTTCTTCCGCCATCCTCTCCACTGTTGCCGCCGACTTCTGTGTCTGCACTACTCCGGTAGCTTCTGAACGCGCTGCCTCGGCCACCGCAGCGATGCTGTGGCTGATCGCGGCTCCCCCTCGGGCCGCCTCCGCCAGACTGCGGGTGATCTCACTGGTGGTTACGCTTTGTTCTTCTACGGCGCTGGCGACGTTGTTTTGAATTTCGTTGATGCGTCCGATGACCAGGCCAATTTGCCCAATCGCCGCTACCGCTCCCTTGGTATCGGCCTGAATGGATTCAATCTTATGGCTGATGTCCTCCGTCGCTCGGGCCGTCTCTCTAGCCAGCTCTTTCACTTCGTTCGCCACCACCGCAAACCCCTTGCCGGCCTCCCCGGCGCGTGCCGCTTCAATGGTGGCGTTCAAAGCTAGCAGGTTGGTTTGCTGCGCAATCGACGTAATTACCTTCACCACCTGACCAATTTCCGCGCTGCTTTGGCCCAGCTTGCCAATCGTTACGTTGGTTTCTTCCGCCGACTTCACCGCCGCCGTCGCCACCCTCGACGCCTCCGCCGTGTTTTTGGCGATCTCCCTGATGCTTGCGCCCATTTCGTCCGCCGCCGCCGCCACGGTCTGGATGTTCTGGCTCACCTGCTCCGAGCCCTCCGATACAACATTTGCCTGGTTCGCCGTTTGACCCGTGCTGAGGCTCATCTCCTGCGAGACTCGGCCCAGCTCGGCTGCCGCCTGCGATAGCGGCTCGCTGGCTTGCGCCACCCGTTGAATCGCCACGCAGAACGCCTCCAACATCTCGTTCGCCGAATTCAGCAGCTCAGCGTACGCTCCCTTGAATTGGCTAGGATCGCCGCGAGCCAACAGGTCGCCTTTTTGCGCCGCCAGAATCAGCCGCCCTAATTCTCCTTGCAGGCGGACAATGTTGCTCTTTAGCAGCATCAGCCACTCCTGTCGCTGGTCGTCCTCCGACGCAGTTTCAATGCGGGCGCTCATGTCTCCATTGGCGATACGCGTGACGTAGTCGACCAGCTCTTTCAGCCAGGCGTGGACCCCGTTCACCGCCTCCTTCATCTGTTGATGATCGCCTTTGCACTCGATCTCCATGCGCTCGCGCAAGTTGCCGGCGCGAATCTGCCGCAGCACCCGGTTGCCCTCCCCAAGCGGCAACAACATCGCGTCCAGCAGCTTGTTGATTCCCTCGAACAGCTTCCGATTGCTGCCTTCATACTTCGAGGCATCCGCTCTTACCTCAAGCCGGCCTTCGATGGCTGCTTGCAGAAGATTCTCCACTCCCTCCTGCGTCTGCCTTACCACCTCGATCACTCGATTGGTGCTTTCTTTAAGATTGTTGTGCTCACCCTGGTACTCTTCGCGGATCGGCCATGGAAGTTCTCCATGACTGAACTTCTCCAGGACATGGGTCGCCACCCGCAACGGTTTGCCCAGCTCCTCGAAGGTGCGATTCAGCCCCTCGATCACATCGCGGAATCCGCCCGAGTACCGCCCGGCATCGGCACGTACGTCCAGCTTGCCGGCCACCGCCGCCTCCGCCAGTTTGGTCGAGTCTTGTACTAGGGCTTGCACGTTGGCCGCGCACAACTGCAGGCTCCTTCCCATCACGTCGCGCGGGCATGCCAGTTGTAAGCTGACTGCCATGTCTCCCGCGGCAATCCGTTGCGTTATGCTGGCGCGGTCTTCATACATTGCTGCCGCCCGCTGCAACGAGTTGGCGAGGGCCCCCAGTTCATCCCGCGATCGCACCGTGATCTCCACCTCGGGATCTCCCACTGCCAGCCGTTCCGCTGCCCGCCGTAACTCGCTCGCCACGTTACCGATGGTTTGCACCATGATCCAGCACAGGAAGATGTCCAGAACGGTTCCGAGGACGGCCAACGCAATCACTGCATTCAGACTATGCGTGGTTATCCCGCAGACAAAAATTGCCCCAACCATTGCACCCACAATCGCAAAGCTCAGCAGCAGCTTGTTGATGATGGATAGATCGCGAAACCAGTTCATCGCTGCTCTCTCCGTGTCGCCTTGGACATCTCCTTCGTGTTGCCGCCGCAGACCACGTCCAGCGCCAGCACATGCAAAAGGCCTTCGCGCAATCTGTGTATTCCTGGCACCAGTTGGCGAGCTTCCGTAGAGAGAGCCTGTGTCGCCTCTTCATAGCTGGCCTGCTCAGCCTGCACAACTTCGCCGGCCTCATCCACCAGCAGACTGACCGTCTCGCCATTACTGTTCAACACAACATGCATCGCCGGGCCGCTCGCTTCACGCGGCGGCAATCCCAATCGTCGTTGCAGGTCGATGACTGTCACGATCTCGCCCCGCAGGTTAATCAGCCCAGCTACCGCATTGGGTGCCAACGGCACGCGCGTTATGGCGTGCGGACGAAGCACCTCCCGTACCGCCTTAACATCAACTCCGAACCACAGTCCGTTTAGGAAGAAGGTGCAGAAGCGTGGTTCGTCGGGCATGTCTTTACCTCTCCGCAGCTGCTAGAATGGCGGGCTCGCGGGCCAGCGCCAATAATCGCCTCACATTCAGCACATCGGCCACGCGCTTATCGATAACCGCCGCTCTCTGCAACAAGTCACTCTGCCGGCCGCCGCGCAATTCCACCGTTTCCTCGACAATGTCCTCGATTCGGTCCACCACCAGTCCCATGCTCTCGCCGGTTTCGCGCAGCACCACTACTTGGAGGGGCTCGCGCTCCTGCGCGGGTTCGTGAAGCAGTTCCGAGGTTCGCAGGAGGGGCAAGATCTCACCGCAGTACTGCACCACGTCGCGCCCGTGTGAGCGTTCCACCTTTTCTGCCGGAATCTCTTCCAGCCGCGTAACCGCTGATAACGGTAGGGCAAACCGTGTTTGCGTCGCTCCTAGAAATGTGACCCAGTTCTGCGTTGCGGACCCCGAACTACCTTCGGCTCTGGGCGCTCGCTCCCGCGCGGCCGCAGGGTGATCGCTCGCCACCTGTGCCGACTGCGCCACTCCCGCCACATCGAGGATCAGTGCTACCCGCCCATCCCCTAGAATCGCCGCGCCCGCGAAGCATCCCAACCCTCTCAGTTGCCTGCCCAGCGGCTTGATCACGATCTCTTCTGTGTCGCCGATTGCATCCACCACCAACCCGAACCGCCGTGCGCCCGCCTCTAAAACAACGATATAAGTCACCTCGGTATTTTGTGGTGGGAGTCGCAACTGGCCGTCGAGAAATACCAGCGGGAGCAGCCCATCACGCCATCGGTAAACGGCCGCTCCGTACACTCGGTTAATTGCATTGGGCTCCTGTTTGGAGTCCAAGCGGATCACCTCGATCAGGCTCGCTTGAGGAATCGCAAAGCGCTCTCCGCCGCTGCGGACAATCAGCGCCGGCAGAACGGCCAGAGTCAGCGGCAGGTTGACCTTCACCGTCGTTCCTTGTCCGGTCACGCTTTGCAGATCAACAATCCCGCCAATTCTCTCGATGTTGGTCTTGACCACATCCAATCCAACCCCTCGGCCGGACAGGTTCGTGACCGTCTCTGCCGTGGAGAAACCCGGAGTGAAGACCAGCCGCGTCAGCTCCTGCTCGTTCATACCGGCCGCTGGGTGCGCTGAGATGAGTCCGCGCTCAGCCGCTCTCTCCCGCACTCGCGGCAGATCGATGCCCGCTCCATCGTCGCTGATTTCCATGTGGACCCGGCCGCCCTCATGAAAGGCGCTCAGGCACACATGACCGGCGGTGGTTTTTCCGGCCTCTGTGCGCCGCCCCGGAGACTCGATACCATGATCGATAGCGTTGCGCAGGATGTGGGTCAGCGGGTCCCTGATGGCCTCCAGGATGGTTCGGTCCAGTTCGATCTCCGAACCCTTCATCTCGATCTTGACCTGCTTTCCGCACTGCGCCGCCATGTCGCGAACCAATCGCGGCAGCTTGTTCCATAGCCTGCCGATCGGCTGCATGCGCGCCTTCATGACCGATTCTTGCAAGCCGCTGGTGACTGACTTCAGACGCTGTGCCGCATTGGCGAAGCTGGCATCGGATTGCCGCAAGGCAGAATGGAGTATTTGATTGCGGGTCAGCACCAACTCCCCCACCAGGTTCATCATGCGGTCGAGCAGACCAACGTTTACCCGGACGCTCACCGCGGAAGCTGCGTCGTGCAGCTCTTCTGCCGCAGGAGTGGAAACTGTAGCCAGGTTTGGGGAAAGGGCTCTAGAGGACTGCAGAGCACGGTGCAAGCAACCTTCATTTGCGAGGGAATCGGCTTTTGCCGAGGATTGGCTTTTGCCTCGGAGCTCTTCACTAGTCTCATTCGTCCCCGTCGATCTTTCGGTCAGCCCCTTCAGCAGGTCCACAACCGATCTGTAATCGACATTCCCCTCATTACCGGCCTCTTCGATTTCTTTCAGCAGCTCACGCAGTGCGTCCACCATCGCCAGCAGCCCGTTGGCGAGCTCCGGACCCAGCGTCAGCTTGCCATCGCGCAAAAGACCGAGCGCGTTCTCGCCGGCATGGGCTATCGACTCCAGTTTGGGATATCCCAGAGCGCCGCTGTTGCCCTTGAGCGTGTGTACTGTACGGAAGATCTCTGCCAGCAGCTCGTGCGACCCGGGCTCACGTTCCAGCGCGACCAGGTTCCGGTCGAGCACGTCCATGCCCTCGGCACTCTCACCCAGGAACTCCCGGATAATCTCGTCCATCCCATCGATCGCTACGGCCATGGATTTTCCGTCCCGCTTTCGGCAGGCAGGGCAACAGCGCTCGCCCAACCAGGGCGCGGCTCTTCACAACAGCGGTCTGTGCAATGGAATGACCAGCCAAATTAGAGGGGGTTAATTCAAACTCTGACGACGCTCGTTCCTAGGAACTACACCGCGACTGAGCGAGTCACTTCAAAATCAAATCCGTGAGAATCCGTGGAGATCCGTGGTCGATTTGCTTTTCTCCTCGACCCACATCCGCGCAATCCGCGGTGCAAGCATTCTTACGTCTCCCCGCGATAGATGATCTCCGTAATGGTGCAGTCGTCCGTTAATGCCGTATCGCCACGAAAATCGGTGACCGCCTGCTCGATCGCGGCAAACCCGTCTTTGCCGCACTTCTCCAGCCTCTCCATGCCGAAGAACTCGCCCTCCGCATCCTCGGCTTCGGTGACGCCGTCGGTCACCAGTACCAGCCGGTCTCCTGGCTTCAGTTGCAGGCGCGTGGCCTGGAAATCCGCGCCCGGAACCAATCCCACCGGCAAATTCCCATCCTCGAGCTTGGCGACCGTATTCCCGGAGATCAGCAGTGGAGGTACGTGGCCGCAATTGATCAGTTCCATCTCGCCGCTTCCCAGAAGGCGAGCAATCACCAGCGTGGCATATTTCTGGCCTCCCACTTTGTCGCACAGGAAGCGGTTTACCGCCGCAATCATCTCCGGCAGCGACGAGTCGCGCGCCAACTGCGAGTACAGCATGCCCTGCAGAATCGATGCCACCACCGCCGCGGAAACTCCCTTGCCGGAAACATCGGCGACAATCAGCGACAGCTTTGCCTCGGTGTAGACCAGATCGAAGAAGTCGCCGCCGATATCCTTGCAGGCATAGCTTATGGCGTTGACCTTCGCGAACGGTACGTCAGGAACGGTCACTGTCATCAGGCGTTGCTGAATTTCGGCGGCGATGGCCAACTCCTGCCGATAGCGTTTGGCCGCGTCTTCCGCCTGCACCAGACGCGGCATTCTCCACGAGCGTGGCGGCGCCATTGGCAATGGTCCGCAGAATATCGTGGCTCACCGACGAGAGTTTGCCCGACAAAAAATGTGCGTCCAGGTACAGCACGCCCTGCACGTCCGAATCGCCCGGCTTGGTCTCTTCCCGAACTTTGTCTTGGATCACCGTCTTGCGCAGCGGAATGCAGATCACGCTGTGCAGATTATGCGCAACGATGCTTTCGCGCCCCGCTAGCTTGTCGGTATCGTCGGTATCGGTGACCAGGAACTCCGAAGCGCTCTTGGCGGCGTCGCGCAGCACCGACCTTGAGATCGTGCTGTCGTCGTTGATGCTCTCGCCCTTCTTGTCGCGCCCCGCGGCCAGGTGCAGTTCGCCGTCCGCATGCCGCAGGAAGACGAATCCACGCTCGGCCCGCGTTAGCCGCAACGCCGCCTCCAGCAGCGCATTCAAGACATCGTCCAGCACGCCACTGGTATTCAGTTTGCGCGCCGCCTCCAGGAACACGTTGAGCATCTCGAGGTCCGACCCCGCGCCGGTTGCGGGCTTCCAGGTCGAGAACTGGCTTAGAAATTGTTGCGCCGCGCTGGAGGGCGAGCGGTCGGGACTGAACAACGTGTACGCGGCGCCTTGCACGCCGAACTCCACGCGATCGTTGCGTGCCAGCTTGCGCCGGTTGACACGCTCTCCGTTCACAAACGTGCCGTGGCGGCTGCTCTGATCCACGATGTAGGTGCCGTCGGTCTCGCGAATGAATTGCGCGTGCTCGCGCGACACCCGCGGATCGGCCATCACCAGGTCACGATCGGTGCGCCGGCCCACGGTGAAGGGAAAGTGCTCCAGCACCAGGGTACGGCGGTCGCTGCCCTCCACCACCACCAACACCAGCGGATCGCCGGTGGAGGCGGTGTCGAGCTTGCGCACCCACATACCTGTAGCGCCCATCAGAGATTCTCCTCCTCAACGCACAACCAAGCGTTCCCGATGAAGTTGTTAGGAATATAGTCCAAGCGCCGCTGCGCTATCCAGTATTGTTGCGCCCTTTGCGCGAAAAAGCCACCGCGCGGATTCGTATCTCGACCCACCCGCCGATTTCGTCGTAGACTCGGGATTGTCCCTAGTGCAGGCTTTGAACATTCCTTACCAAGGAGATCCTGGTGAATCCGCGAATCCGAACCGTTTTTCTTCTAGTTGCTGCCGTCCTTCTATTCCTTCAACTTGCTCCGGCGCAAGCGCCCATGGGGCCAGCGCCATTTTCCGCTGACATGCAAATGACCTCCACTCGCAACGCTGCCGGTCCTCGCGATATGAACGGAAAGATCTACTTCGGACAGGGTCATATGCGAATGGACATGCTCGGTGGCGGTCCCGGTGGCGGCCAGAGCATCATCATTACCGACTTCAAAACCCAGACCACCGACATCCTGATGCCGGCGCAGCATATGTACATGGAGCATCAAGCGGGCGAGATGCCGGGCCGTCGCCACATGGCTTGGTCAGACATTAAGCCGCTGGCCGATCCGCACAATCCTTGCGCTGCCGATCCGGGTACGACCTGCAAGAACATGGGAGTTGAAGATGTAAATGGCCGCACTTGCGATCACTGGCAGATCACCGACAAGGAGGGCAAGGTCTCGAATGTGTGGGTCGATCAGAAAGTTCACTTTCCCATCAAGACCGTCACTCAAGATTCGACTTGGGTCCTGACCAACATCAAAGAAGGCGAGCCGGATGCTAGCCTGTTCCAGATTCCTGCCGGCTATACCAAGATGGACATGGGCGGCGGCATGATGCAGGGAATGCATCCGCCCCAGCAGTGAACTATTGTCACTCAGTGCGGGGCAGCGGAAATGATTCCACTCCGCTTTTATTCCGCAGGCGGCAAGATAAGATCCTGCGAGGGCTTCCGTCCGCCTACGGCTAAATCAGGTGTTGCCTTTCTTGGCTCTTGGCAGCCTTAGCAGGCGAAGTTTCGGAACCCGCTCAAAATGCTCCACGTCGGCAGTTACCAGTACATGCTGACCTCCTGTGAGGACAGCGGCAAAAGCGTCAGCATAAGGTATGTTGTACTGAGCCTTAAGTCTCGCAGCGCGCACCGCATCATCTGGCGCCACCGCCGCTAACGAGACCGGCACCTTACTCAGTACCTCGGCCATCAGTTTGTCCGTCTTGGTCAGTCCGATATGCCTGACGAGTGTGTAGTAAACTTCGCCCCAATTGATAACTGACATCATTACTGCCGTGTCATTGGCGAGCGCCTCCTTGAGCACGCGAGCGACCACGTCGGCGCCGTCGCCATTGGAGAGGTAGCGGTAGAGGGCGCTGGCATCCAGGACGTGAATCCTCATCGGATCTCCCGGTCCGCGTCGTGTTCGATGTCGGGCGGCAGGTTTAGATCGGCCAAAATGCCACGGTAGTGGTCGATGTCAGCTTCGTATTCTGGATAGATAGCAAACCCGCCTCGAATACGTGCGAAGCGGACTCGAGTACCCTGCCCGATTCGACAAACACGGCGCAGCTTAGCTGGGATCACCAGCTGACCTTTAGACGTAACTACACCTTCAAGTCGTTTCATGTCTTACATTTTAACATAATAAGTAAGACCTTCTATTAACCGATAATCCCGCAGTACCTTGGCGTGAAACGGACCCCATGCCAAGGACGGGTTGACCGTGACAGGGCATCGTAAAGCCGCAAGCTTGATTGGTTTCCGCCGCGGTTCGCTCAGATGTCGGTTGGCCGAAAACAAGTTGGTAGTTTTGGGCGGTCAAACTGAATCCAATCGTCGCCCTCATTGATGTGTTGGTGGGTCACCACCTTGTTTTTTCAATAACATAGGCCTGTGATCCAGCTCACCATTCAATGTTCGATACTCCCGCTGGCCCGCTAAATCCGCCCGCTTGCTCTATCTTGGTTGGCCCTTTTGGCCGCCACCAGTAACCTAGTACATAAGTAGTAGAGAATGTGGCCCGTACAACGTGGGGTTGGCCACTGTCATTCATACCGATTAAGAGAGGCGTAAATGCACAAGCCGGTTAAGTATGTTGAGAAAGCCGTTACCGTTGCTGCCAAAGGCGCATGGGCTGTTTTCGACAAGTTCAATAGCATCAATCCCAATCCTTCGTTTACGCCCAAGTGGTCCGACAAGCCACTGTTGAAGTCGTATCAGAAGTCCAAGCCGCCGCTGGGCTGGCCGCGCGCCACCGATTCGCTGTGCCCCAAGTGCGTCCCGCAAATTCGCCAGGAGATCATCGACGGCAAACTGCCGCTCGAAGTTCTCATGAACGAGAAGGCCGGCGAGATCAAGGCGCAGATCATCGAGCGCGACGGCAAGATCCTGATGGTGAAGGACTGCCCCATCCACGGCCACTTCGAAGACGTGATGGCCATGGACACCGCATTCTTCAAGCATCTTGAGGAAGTTTTCCCCGGCCGCGACATTCGCGCCCACAACGACGAGAAGCTGCATCATCACGGCAGCAGCACCGTGCTGCACGGCCGCGGATCGGTGCTGACCATCGACCTGACCAATCGCTGCAACATGATGTGCGATCCCTGCTTCATGGACGCCAACCAGGTTGGTTTCGTCCACGAGCTGACGTGGGACGAGATCAAGACCATGCTCGACAACGCCATCACCATCAAGCCGCGGCGCCAGATGTCGGTGCAGTTCTCCGGCGGCGAGCCGACGTTGTCGCCCTACTTCCTGGACGCGGTCGCTTACGCGCGCAAAGTCGGCTACAACAGCGTGCAGGCCGCGACCAACGGCATCGAGTTCGCCAAGAGTCCCGAGTTCGCCAAGCAGGCTTTTGAAGCGGGTCTGCGCTATGCGTACCTGCAGTTCGACGGCATCGGCAATGCCGCCAACTCGCATCGCCTGGTCGGCAATCTGTTCGACGTGAAGCTGCAGGCCATCGAAAACCTGCACAACGCCGGCGTCGAGATTGTGCCGGTGGTGACCATCGTCAATGACCTGAACAACGAGCAGGTCGGACGCATCATCCAGTTCGCGCTTGATAATCCCAAGCGCATCTCGTTCCTTTCGTTCCAGCCGGTATCGTTCACCGGACGCGACGAAGCCATCACCGACGAGCGGCGTCAGGCGCAACGCTACACGCTGTCTCATCTGGCGCACGACGTGAAGAGCCAGACCGGACTGGGCGAGCCCGTCCGCGACTGGTTCCCGATTTCGTTCATGAGCACCTTCTCCGATTGGGCCGACCTGGTCCACGGGCCCGACAAAGACTGGGGCGCACTGAGCTGCGGCTGCCACCCCAATTGCGGCGTCGGCATGGCCGTCATGATCGACAAGGAAACCAAGGAAGCGGTTCCGGTGACGGCGTTCCTCAACGGCGACACCATCGCGAAAGACATCGCCAAGGTGAACGACGCGGCGCGTGGCAAGTGGATGTCCATCGCGGGCATGACGCTGGCGCTGCTGAAGAATTACGATCCCTTCAAGTCGCCGACGCACTTCAAGTTCACCGACCTGCTGAAGAAGTTCGACAAGACCTTCGGCGCAACCGGCAAAGATTACGGCAAGGTCAGCGGCGACCGCACCGAGACCGACATCGAGCGCCGCCGCCGCGATCGCTGGAACTTCCTGTTCGTCGCCGGTATGTGGTTCCAGGACCTGTTCAATTACGATTTCCGCCGCACCGAGCAGTGCATCATTCCTTACGCCACGCAGGAAGGCGAGATCAGCTTCTGCGCCTACAACACCGGCGTGGGCTGGCGCAACATCGTCGAGAAGATGCACATGACGGCGACTCTGACAAAGTGGTACGAAGAGCATGGCCGTCACGAGATCTTCGCCGGCGGCAAGAAGGTCGGCCTCGAGACCACCGCGCACACGCTTAAGCTGGTTGACGAGCACGTGAACGCCGAAGCCAACCACACGCTCGACGATCTCGGCATCGCCAAGAACGCTCGCCAGGAGAAGTTCAAAGCTCGCGACGAGCGCGTGAAAGCCGAAGCCGAGAAAGCGCGCATGCTTGGCTCTCTACAAGGAGCATGTCCTCGGCGAGAAGCCGGTGGTCAACGACGGCTTCATTCCGCTCGGCAGTATCGGCGGCATCAGGCCCGCCGAGCCAGTTGTAGAAGAGCGTGAAGTGATGTACGGAGATTAAGCAGTGCTTAGTGAATAGTAGTTAGTAAAGACCGGTCGCCTCGGGCGGCCGGTTTTGTTTTGCGTAGAGTGATCTTTTTCCGTTTGTCATCCTGAGCGACGAGCGTAGCGAGGAGTCGAAGGACCCCTATCCTGCTCATATCTCACTTCCCCTTGAACTGCGCCGGCCGCTTCTCCAGAAAGGCTCGCGTGCCTTCGTTCTTGTCCTCGGTGGCGCAGCAAACGGCAAACAGCGTGGCCTCCAGAAACAGTCCATCGGCCAACGGCTGATCGAAGCCGCGATTCACCGCCTCCATTGCGTACTGAATCGCCAGTGGAGCATTGGCGATGATCTTGGCGGCGATGGCTTCAGCGCGCGCGATCAGCTCAGCCTGCGGGACGACCTCGTTCACCAAGCCAATGCGATAGGCTTCCTGCGCCGTGATCATCTCGCCGGTCAGGATCTGTTGCATCGCGAGTCCTTTGCCCACCAGCCGCGACAGCCGCTGCGTGCCGCCGTAGCCGGGAATCAGTCCAAGCTTCACCTCAGGCTGGCCGAGCTTGGCGTTGTCGCTCGCCAGACGCATGGTGCAGGCCATCGCCAGCTCGCAGCCGCCGCCGAGTGCGAAGCCGTTGATGCAGGCAATCACCGGCTTGCCGAGATTCTCGATGGCATCCACGATGGCTTGTCCGCGATGCGTGTACTCCTTGGCTGACACTGGCGTTTGCTGCGAGAGCTCGCTAATGTCGGCTCCCGCGACGAATGCCTTCTCGCCCGCGCCGGTGAGGATGACAACGCGGACCTCAGCGTCATCTTTCACGGACGCGAAGGCTTCCTTGAGCTCCTGCATGGTGGCCATGTTCAGCGCATTGAGCACCTTCGGCCGGTCAATGGTGATGTAGGCAATCTGATTTTTCTTTTCGAACTTAATGTTTTGGAAGTCGGTCATGACTTTGTCTCTCCGCCCCGTCGACTCGTACGGCACTCAGCTTCTTGTAAACACCTATCCAGCGCTGAAGCGCTGGGCTAGCTTTTCCGTCCCACTGCGTGGGACTCCACCTTCAGCTCGCCAGCAGCAAGGCGTATGACAATTGCGAAGCTCTGTAATTGCACTTGCTAATTGCCAAATGCTAACTGCTGCCCTTGCTACACAAACTTTCCCGGCACCGGCTTGTTGGGGTCGGCGTAATCGTAGAAGCCTTTGCCCGACTTGCGGCCGTACCAGCCCGCCAGCACCAGCCGCCTCAGCAGCGGCGGCGAGGCGAAGCGCGGCTCCTTGAACTCGTCGAACATCACGTGCGTGATGTAGTACGTGGTGTCGAGGCCGACGAAGTCGAGCAGCGTGAACGGCCCCATCGGATAGCCGCAGCCCAGCTTCATCGCTTCATCGATGTCGGTGATCGAGCCGACGCCTTCTTCGTACGCGCGAATCGCGTCCAGCAAATACGGCACCAGCAGCCGATTCACGATGAAGCCGGTCTTATCGCTGGTGCGCACCGGCACCTTGCCCAGCTTTACGGCGAAGTCATAAGCCGTGTCGTACACCTCGGGCGCGGTGGCGATGGTCTTCACCACCTCCACCATCTTCATCATCGGAACCGGATTGAAGAAGTGCAGGCCGATGAAGCGCTCGGGCCGCTTGGTCGCAGTCATCAACTCGGTGACTGAGATCGACGACGTGTTGGTGGCGAAGATCGCGTCTTTCTTGACGATCGCGTCGAGCTGCGCGTAGGTTTTGCGCTTCTCTTCGACATTTTCGATGATGGCCTCGATGACGATGTCGCAGTCGGCGAGGTCTTGCATTTTGGTCGTGCCCTTCAGTCGCGACTGCGCCTGGCTCTTTTGCTCGGCGGTCAAGCCGCCCTTCTCCGGGACCGCGCTCCACCAGCCGTGACAGTGATTTCTCAATGCCGGCGAAGCCCTTGTCGAGAAACTTTTGCTCCTGTTCGAGCACCACCACGTCGAAACCCGCGGTGGCCGCCACTTGCGCGATGCCCGAGCCCATCAACCCACAACCTAGTACTCCAACTTTCTTGATATCCATGTGTGCGTCTTCCTCTTGAATGAATGCGATATGCTTTAACCTGGCATCTGATGAGATGTAGTCTCGCTTGGACTTGTCGTGTCCGCGTGCTTCCGTGATCCTGGTATTTTGCAGGTTCACAATCTGCCATCGGTCGTCTTGTTTTTCCGCAACGATCGTGGGCCGCGCCTCCAGTTCGCCTGCAACCCCGCCCTCGCGAAACTGCAGAAACTGGCGAAGAGAAACGATCGCGACATCCGGGCGCAAAAACCGAATCTTCTCGACGCTATACCTCACGGTGCTGCCCTTGTAGATCGTCCCAAAAATCATGCGATGTCCGGCTTCAATGGCCGCGCGCCCGATGTAATATCCACCCAGGATGTGGACGAAGTCGGCATCTTCCGCGAAGAGTGCGGCGAAGCTCGCGCCGTCGGCTGCATTCCACGCGGCTTCCAGCTGATACACCATCTCCATGCAGCGCTTTTTCGTCGTTGGTCATTCGCTGTGCAACCTTACCGATGCAGATTTTCGATGATGACAGCAATGCCTTGCCCGCCGCCGATGCACGCGGTCGAAAGTCCGTACTTGCCTTTGCGGCGACGCAGTTCGTTCATCAGCGTGATCAGCAGACGCGTTCCGGTCGCGCCCAGCGGATGCCCGAGCGCGATGGCGCCGCCGTTCACGTTTACCTTGTTGCGATCGAGACCCAGCTCTTTCTCGACGGCAAGGTACTGCGCCGCGAACGCCTCGTTCACCTCGATCAAATCGATGTCTTCAAGCTTCAGTCCAGCTTTCTTCAGCGCGATGCGAGTGGACGGAACCGGTCCCGCGCCCATGATCTTCGGATCGACACCGGCAATTCCCCAGCTCACGATGCGAGCCATCGGCTTCAGATTGCGCTTCTGCGCTTCATCGAGCGGCATCACGACCACGGCTGCGCCACCGTCGACAATTCCGCTGGCGTTACCGGCGGTGACCGAGCCGTTCTTGCCGAACGCGGGCTTCAACTTAGCCAGGCTCTCCATCGTTGTCTCGGGACGGCGATGGTCGTCCTCGGTGAACATCTCTCCCGTCGGCTCGCCTTTGCGATTGCGCAGCGCGACCGGCGTTATCTCTTCCTGCTAGCCGCCCGGCCTTGTACGCTTCGTCAGCCAGCTTCTGCGAGCGCATGGCGAACTCGTCCTGCATCTCGCGCGTGACCCCGTGCTGCCCGGCGTAAAGCTCGGCCGTGTTGGCCATGTACAGTCCGCAATAGGTGTCGAGCAGCGCCACCATGAGCGAATCCTCAAGCTTGCCTTCGCCTAGCCCGACTCCCCACCGCATGCCGCGGATTACGTGCGGCGCTTGCGACATGGATTCCATGCCGCCCGCGAGTGCGATCTTCGACTCGCCAAGCTGAATCATCTGCGCAGCGCTTACGATCGACTGCATCCCCGAGCCGCACAAGCGATTCACGGTCAGCGCCGGTACTTCGATGGGAACTCCCGCTTTGAGCCCCACGTGACGCGCGCCATAGAGCGCATCTCCCGAGGTCTGCTGCGCATTGCCCATCACCACGTGATCAATTTCGCCCGGCTCGACTCCGGAGCGTTTCATGGCTTCTGTGGCTGCGACGGCGCCCAGATCCATGGCATTGAAGTCGCGCAGCTTGCCGCAGTAGCGCCCCATAGGCGTGCGAGCGCCGTTGACGATTGCAATATCTGTTGTATTCGACATAGGTAGTAAGGAAGGTGAGGCGAACGCCTGATCTAACTTTTGAGTTTATCAGCCGTTGAAGAGGGGCGGCAACCTGGCAGTGCTCGTCGGTGACTGCTTGGATTGGCCGGGTCATTCTTCCTATTTTTTTGAGCTAGGCCATGAGCCAGCCTGTTCGCTTTCGGACAAGCAATCCCGAATTCGGACGCTCACGGCCGATAACTCAGCCTACAAGCGAGCGTATGTAGCTTCATCACAAACCCTTGCATAACGACGGAGATGGCCACACAAATGTTCATAGGACTGACAGGTCAACCTATGGCCCAAGATACCCATTAAGTCGTTTGGGACGGCAAGGGGTGAGTATGGCAAAGATGGAGCGCATTCGTCAGGACGTGCCAGTCACGTTCGGTCCAGAAGATCTGGCACGGAAGGCTGGACAAGGTTGGAAGCTGGTCGCGGTTGAGTGGGAGCGCGAAGTCCCCGAAGATCTCGCCGCTCGTGCAGCGGAGGAGGTACCGTTCGGTTTGCGGGTTGTTGCCAACGACCCTCCGCACCTGGAAGAGAATCCCACCGAGAGGGAAGTACTGTTTCTCATGATGGAGCTGACTATTCAGGATGGGCCGTATTCCGTAATCGCGGAGGAACTCAACCGCCGTGGATATCGCACCCGGGAGGGAATGCAGTGGACCCCGATTTCGGTCTTTCAGATGCTGCCCCGGCTGATCGAAGTGGGACCTCGAATCTTCGCGACCGAGGAATGGCAACAGCGCAGGGCTCGGATGGCAAAGTTTGGCACCCGATGAACTTGAAGTAACTAGATTGATAATTGTGGCGCCGGAATCAACTATTGGACACTGTCGCTGAGCGGCTCGCCCCATGACTCTCGCCACGTGCCGAAGCTTTCTTCGCAGGCATCGCAGTACCACTCGGGGCTATCAGGACGAATGCAGCAGCCGCCCAACACGTATCCTTCCTGAAGGAGCTCCACAGGCTCATCCGACGGCAAACGTCCGTAGGCGATCTTCTTCACATCCTCATTGCTATCGCACCTGGGACAGACAGGAGGGCGGCTGTGTTTCATGCCTCAATCATCGTACTGTTTACTATGGCGGTCAAGCTTCGTTGTCCGCTTTGCATGTGACAGGCAGGATTAGACTCTCCCTGGACGGGGCAACCGGGAAGTGCTATTAGCGCAGAGAAATGGCGCAGCAACCCTCGCTGCGCCATGCGCCAAACTTCCCTCCTCGGGAAATGCTGCTTCTATCGGTATCCCAGGCTGTGAACGACCTGGTTTACTACTGCCCGGCTTCTGGCACGAATGGCCTGGGCGCTCTGTTGCGCTCGGGTTTGCGCTGCATCGCAGTGGTTTCCAGAACCAGTATCGCCGGCACAGGAGTCCGAATCCTGCCCTGCCTCTGCGGAGTCGGCGCTGGCGGTGCTGGAATCTGAAAATTGTATGGAAACATCCCGCATTTGCTCTGCGGCCATCTGCAATCTAGCAGTTTGAGCGGCAATACGTTTCGCCATCGCTGCAGTCTTTGCCTGCACCCGTTGATTCACATCCGCAGCCATATTCGCTTCCCATGCGATTGGCATCCCCGAACCGTTGGTGCGGGCCATCTTTTCGCGCATTCTGGTCGCTTCACGTTGGGCGCGTTGCGCTTCTCGCAGCGCCTGAGCGCGAGCACACTCAACGGCTGCCATGTTCTGCCGCGCTACCTGCTCAGCGACCCCCGCTTGCGCCATTACAATCGGCAGATTCATTTCGGCCAACATCTGCGCCTGTTCCGGATCGCCCGGACGCAGGTGTCTCCGCACCTTGTCTGCGAATCGCGACATCGCGGAAGCCGCGGCATTACATTTTGCGTGCAGGTTCGCCTCCCCACGTTGACAATACATGACCGAAACGTGTTCGAGCGTGCGCAACCCATGAGAGAACACTGCGAAGGTCGCTATGATCGCCAGGGCCGCCACCAGATATCTGCGCTCCATACAGCCTCCTCGTACCGCTCACCACCTGTTTAGGACTTAATCCTTAAGACGTAAAACCGATCCGATCGTTAGGTTGTTTTTTGTCTACTGACCGGCGTTCTTAGGGTAGGTAAAGTACACGTCAAGTGCCATGACAAGCTTTGTGCAAGTGCTTGGCGCAAGGGCAGTTATCGTTACCAGGGCGGTCGGTTGGATACGGCTGAACGTCCGAAATCGGAACCAGTTGTCCGTTGGCGGACAACTCGAACTGCGGGAGGAATCACAATTTATGTTACGACGTGCCTTTCCAATTCCAGAGGGGCACTTTTTACTCAACCATTAGATTTACCGGAGGGGATGCTCAAGTCCTTGCAGAAGGTCGTCGTTGATTTCGGAATGGCGAGGGACGGCCGAAGTCTTACTAGCGGCGCGCTTAACATAGATCGAATGATTGGCTCCTTCGCGCAATAGTTCGCATCCGTGCCGTTCAAGGTGCCGAACGAGCTCCCGACGCTTCACGCACTGACTTTCAATGGTTCCCGAATCACGTCTTTTCCTAAGGCGGCTTCTTGAGCAAGCGTTCTGTTTGCTTCCAGCACGAGGGCAACTGCTTGGTGCAAGTTCGTGCGGGCTTCATCGAGTGTTAGACCTTGGGTGTTGGCACCAGGCAATTCCTCGACGAATGCGATGTAGCCCTCGGGTACGCGGCGAAAAACGGCGGTGAAGTGGAAATCCATGGAGGCATCATACGCTTGGCACCCTCCTATAATCTTTCCAGCATGTCCAGCGGTATCCATTTGTCCGCGATCAGCGACGCTATCAAGCGCCTAGCCTCCGAGGCCGGCTTTGACCTCGCCGGCATTGCTGGAATTGCAGATACTCCTGAGCACCGCTTTTTTCCGCAATGGATCGCCGATGGCCGTGCCGGCGAAATGAAGTACCTCGAAGCGCGCAACGAAACCGGAGACCTGAAACGCGCTTCCCTCGCCAACGCCGCTCCCTGGGCATGTTCGGTTGTCGTCTGCGCGCTGAACTACAACACCGACGAACCTTACTCGACGCACGCTGGCACGACGACACAAGGATGGATATCCCGCTACGCGTGGTCGCAGCGTGACTATCACGAGGTTGTACTCGAGAAGCTCCGCGCACTGGAAGCTCGCCTGCTTGAAATCTGCCAGCAGCAGAATATGCCCGTACCCCGCACATGGTGCTACGTGGACACGGGTCCAGTCATCGAGCGCATCTTTGCCCAATGCGCAGGGATCGGCTGGATCGGCAAGAACACTTGCATCCTGAATGAACACTGGGGATCGTGGCTCTTCTTGGGCGTAATGCTGACCTCGCTGGAGCTGACGCCAGATCTGCCTCCGCCTGACCGATGCGGGTCGTGCACGCGCTGTCTCGATGCCTGTCCGACCAACGCCTTTCCCGCCCCTTATCAACTCGACGCGACCAGGTGCATCTCGTATCTCACCATTGAGAAGCGTGGTGCAATTCCCGAAGAATTTCGCTCCGGCATCGGGCGGCAGGTGTTCGGCTGCGATATCTGCCAGGACGTTTGCCCATGGAACCGTGAAGCACCGGTGACGAAGACCCCGGAAATTCAGCCCCGCCCGCAGCTCGTGAATCCCGACTTGGAATGGCTGGCTCGCCTAAGCTTGGACGAGTTCCGCGAAGTGTTTCGTGGTTCACCCATCAAGCGCGCGCGGTTCAACGGCCTGCGACGCAATGTCGCAATCGCTCTGGGCAACAGTGATGAAGAACGTTTTCTACCCCTTCTGAAAGAGCTGAGCCGCGACGAAGACATGATTGTTGCGGAACACGCGCGCTGTGGCCTTCAGCGTTTGCGTGGGCAACTCAGACCAGCCCCAACAAAATGACGTTTTCGAGGTTCCACGGCAAGCAAATGCTTTTTTTCTGCGGCGTGACAAGCGCACCGATTCTGGCTATAAAGAAGGCATGAATGAGGCCCTCAGTCGGCGCCTTAGTCAGACGCAATTCGCCAATCCCATGCAGGAGGCCCTGCTCAGCCTTCTGGTCGCAGCCACGACGCTGAACGATCTCATGGACGAGCTCTGCGAAAACCATCGCATCACCCGCCCGCAGTATAACGTCTTGCGCATCCTGCGGGGCGTACATCCGCGCGGTCATGCTCGTTGCGAAATTGCCAGACGCATGATCGACCGCGCTCCCGATGTGACTCGTTTGGTAGACCGACTGCAGGCCCGCGGACTCGTGATGCGCTCTCGGGGAAACGACGACCAACGCCAGGCGGTGACCAGCATCACGGCGAAGGGACTGAAGCTGCTTGCCAAAATGCAGCCCGAGATCGACGCGGCCGTGGGCGCGCATCTTCATAACCTTAGTGACGATGACCTCCGGGACTTGAGCCGCCTGTGCGGGATGATCCTGGGGCTGGCTTTATCGAAACAAGATTCTCCTTCGGCGTAGCCGAACCCCGCCCTGTTGGAAACTGGTAAGGAACGAAAAACCACCCGCAACGCGGTTTGAATCCTTCACCGCGCGGTCACATCTCATATAATGTGTTACAACACATTAATTAGGTGTCGCAACACTAAACCTGTGTAGGGGCGCTTAAAGCCCGGGGGTACAACGATGAATAACCTGTTGATCGTCAATTCAAGTCCTCGCAGCAACTCTGTCTCTCGGCGGTTGACCCGGCACTTTTCCGAAGAGTGGAAGGCCAGGCATCCGGATGCCAGCGTCATCGAACGGGACTTAGCGGCGGACGCCCTCCCTTTCGTCACGGAATCGTGGATTCAGGCGTCCTATACTCCCGTGACCCAAAGAACCACCGAACAGCAGCAAGCGCTGGCGTTCTCCGATGCGCTGATTGAGGAACTGATGGCGGCGGATGTAATCGTGCTCGGCGTGCCGATGCACAATTTCTCGATTCCGGCTTCCTTAAAGGCGTGGTTCGACTTGATTGTTCGCGCGGGGAGGACCTTTAGCTACGGCGATAGGGGTCCCAGGGGTCTCATACCACAGGGGAAACAGGTGGTAGCAGTAGTCTCTCGCGGCGGAGTGTACGACGACGGTCCGGCACTGCCCTCTGATTTCCAGGTTCCCTACTTGCGACACATACTGCGGTTTGTGGGTTTGGATGACGTCACCGTTATCGCCGCCGACAAACAGGCATCTGGAATGGAAGCGGCCCAGCAGTCAGTCGATACAGCAGTGCAAAAGCTGTCAGCATTGGCCGCGCAGTTCCATTCGACGGCGGCCGTTGCGGCGTAACCCTGGATTTCGAGACGGAGATAGAGGGTTGACCTGCGGATTGCAAAAAACCCTCCCGGGGTGGGAGGGTTTAGTGGTTTTGGCCGCATTCGGAAGCCGAAAATTCATGAAGCGACGCGAACGTGACCTGCTTCCACGTGGCGGAGACGTCTTACACTCGCTGCACGTTGGCGGCCTGGAAGCCTTTTGGGCCCTTGGTGAGGTCGAACTCAACTGTTTCGCCCTCATTCAGGCTCCGGTATCCGTTCTCTTGGATAGCTGAAAAATGCACGAACACATCCTCGCCCGTTGATCTCTGGATGAATCCGTACCCTTTGGCTCCGTTAAACCACTTGACTGTACCTTTCTCTCTCACAACTTACTCCTTTCACCTATAGAACTTGGAAGAAACCCCTGCTTCGCGGACGTTCCGAACATAACCCTGAGGAGCAGGCTCGGAAGACGTCTCAACGCTGCCGGGAAACAAGGGTTGCGGCTCAGTTCGCAGCTTTCTGCAATGGAAAAGCCCCGTGAATCCGTCTTGGCGGACTAATACGTCCGCGGCAGAGCAGATCCCTGGAGCCAGTACATGCGTGAATTTCGACTGCTGACAGAAACATCAACCCAAATCCGCGTTTCGGTTGCACCGAAAGCTCCTCCCTCACCCATTCGAGAGGGGAGCAGGAGATGATTACAGGAACATGGGGACTCTGGCAAGTGTTTTCATCACAGGGGGTTCCGCGCGTTCCAATATGGAACTACAGGCCGAATTCCTTGAGGTTCAAGCTATCGTGACAGGAGACTGCGCTCTGATAGGATTAAGGTTCGGATGAGCAGCAACTCTGATGTAACTCGCCAAGATGCAAAGGGCCAAGTGCCCCTCGCAATTTCGAAATCCTCGACCTTGAGTACGGTGGGCACTCTTAAAACTAATAAGAACAATGAGTTGGAAGATCCTCTGCCCGTAGCAGGGACGGCGGCTGTCCGCCTGCTGAGAGAGGATGACCGCAAGGAACTATTTCAGAGCTTGCCCGAAACGTATAGCCTGTCGCATCGCCTTCGGAGGCATGGCTGGTCCACGCTCCGCTACCTGACGCAAACCGAGGTACACACTTATGCTTTCTCGGTAGCAGCCAATGCCATCCTCTCATTCTTTCCGTTCATAGTGTTGCTGCTCACCCTCATCCGTCGAGTCATTCACTCGCAGGCAATGTACAACGTGGTTCTGCAACTGTTGCGCGACTACCTGCCTAGTAACAAGGATTTCGTCATCCGCAACTTACAGTTTCTTGCCAGTGTGCGAGGACGAGGTGAGGTGTTATCGTTCGTGATGTTGCTGATAACCTCGACCGGAATTTTCCTTCCTCTGGAAGTGGCGCTCAATAGAATCTGGGGCTTCAAGAAGAATCGGTCCTACCTCATGAACTTGCTGGTTTCGCTGGGACTGGGTTTGGCATGTGGCTGTCTGGCGATGCTCTCGATCGCGCTCACCGCGCAGAACCTGAAAATGCTGGGCCTGGTAATCGGCGACCAGAACTTTGTCTTTGCAGGACTGGGATTCATCGTGATGAAAGCTTCGGCGATCCTGGCGACGATCGGAATCTACTTCCTCATTTACTGGCTGCTACCGCACGGGAAGGTGCCCGCACGAGCGGTGTTGCCCGCCGCTATCATCACCGGCCTTCTGTCGGAGGCGGCAAAGTATATCTACATTCTGGCTCTGCCCTGGCTGAACTTTCAGGAAGTATACGGGCCCTTCGCGGTCTCAGTGACTCTGATGTTCTGGTCATTCTGGAGTGGCATGCTGTTGCTGGGCGGCGCATATTTGTCGGCGGCTGAACATAGCGCTCGCGTGGAAGCCAGAAAGGCGACGGCAGCGCAGCATTAACTTCGGGCCACCATCGATGCCAATTCTTCATCCATTCATTTTGAGGAGATGAACAACGATGATTCGCAAACTGAAGTCCGGAGAATATCGGCTTTACTCCCGTAAGAAGGACGCTAAGACAGGCAAGCGTCGAAATCTCGGTACCTTCAAGAGTCGCGATAAAGCCGAAGCTCATGAGCGCGCGGTGCAGTACTTCAAGCGCGCGGGCTAGCTGTTACGCATATAGACCTACGGCGCCTCAGCTTCAGGAGCAACCCCGCAAACACTTTCGCGACAGCCTCTTTGTGGAGGTTGTAGTCTGAGACGAACCTTAAGCAGACCGAGCAAGGTTGCCTGCAAGTTCCCCCACCCCAGAAAATATTGGCCCTTAGTGCCCTGATTTTCCTAGCAACTCTTCCCGGCCAAACCGGTTCGTATGTGGGAGTAGCAAAAAGATAGAGATTCTCGAAACTGGATTTGGCGAAATCCAAAGAGATTTGCCATTGCATTCGCGCAACTGGCCGGGCGATGGATGAAAGAGGAAAGGGAAATATGCGTATCGTCCGTTGCAGTCAGTTGGTCTTGCTGGTTCTGCTGATTCTTGCAGTATCGATATCGTCATTTGGAGCGGTGTTTATTTCGGTTGGAATCGCTCCGCCTCCATTGCCAGTCTATGAGCAGCCTTACTGCCCGGCTCCCGGCTACATCTGGACTCCCGGCTATTGGGCGTACGGTCCCGATGGCTATTTTTGGGTGCCAGGAACGTGGGTGATGGCTCCCGAAGTCGGCTATCTGTGGACGCCGGGGTACTGGGGATGGGGTGGGAACGCCTACGTGTGGAATCCCGGATACTGGGGTCCCCAAGTAGGCTATTATGGCGGCATTAACTACGGTTACGGCTACTATGGTAACGGCTATCAAGGCGGTGATTGGCACGGTCGAGATTTTTACTATAACCGTGCCGTGAATCGTGTGAATGTGACCAACATTCACAACACCTACAACACCACGATGGTGAACAACACCGTGAATCGCGTCAGCTATAACGGCGGGCAAGGAGGAATCAATGCACGCCCGACCGCTGCCCAGGAAGCTGCTGCACGCGAGCGGCATGTCGGTGCTACTTCGGTTCAAACGCAGCACGAACAAATGGCGCGCAACGATCGCGCGCAATGGGCCTCGGTGAACCACGGGCGTCCTGAAGTAGCGGCAACTCCTAAACCAACTGCCTTCCACGGTACCGGTGTGGTTGCAGCGAGAAACGCGCCAGTGACAAACAATCCAGCAGTGCGTGCCCCGCAGCAGACCAAGGCCACCAATCCCGGAACTCCGCATCCGGGCGACAACAATGTTCCGCATCCCCCCGAGCGAGCGACCACTGCAAATCGCGATAACCCACCGCATCCGAATACGGCGAAGAACGTTCCGCATCCGCCGACCCGAGAGACGGAACAACATGCGAACAAAACCACGGCTCCGCGTCCAAGTGAGACGACAGTCGCGCACAACCGTGGCAATACTCCCGCGGCGGAACCTGCCAGAGAAGCGCCGCATCCTCAGCCTCACGTGAACCAGCCTGAGCCGGCTCCCCGAGGCAATAGCGCTGCGCCGCGCCCCAACGAGGTGCCGCATCCGCCGGAACATGAGAGCACACCACGCTCCAATAACGCTGCTCCCCGTCCCGAGAATCCCACTGTAGTGCACAATGCAGGACGCTCCTCTCCTTCAGAATCGCGCAGGGAGGCGCCTCCGCCAGCCCACGAGAACCAACCGGCTTCGCGCGTGAGCCAGCCGCCGGAGCAACACGCGGCTCCGCCACATGAGAGCGCGCCTCCAAAAGAGAATCGCCAGCCACACGGCAATGCTGAGCCTCCGCGTTAGGGACTGGAGAGGGTTTAACGCAGTTGGCTCGATTGATACTTGCATCACAGGGCTCGGCTTTCAGCCGCGCCCTTTTCAGCAATTCAGGGTGGTTTCAAAAGGACCAGTCGAAAGTCGAAGGTTGTGGGGAGCTATGGTTTCGCCTGTCCGGAGGCTTTTCCCGACACCACATAAAAATCCAGGTGCTGCGGCGCGAAACCGCCGATGCGCGTCACGCTGCGTCCGGTAAGCCGATATGCCAGTTCCTTCTGAGCGCCGCTAGCGGACACCACTAGGTGATCGAAAGGAGGGATTTCATTTTGCTCGTAGCTTAGGATCGGCTGGTTAAGGTAGAACGCTAATCCATACTTCACGCCGGGGGGCACATCATAGACCGCAATGGTTGGAATTTGTCCGAGGACGCTCTGATGAATCGCCTCTTCTACGGGACGTGCCGATTGCAAAAAGTTTACGATCGGCGCGGTGCCGCGCAGTAGCAGCGCAAATGCAATAACAATCGGAACCAGCGTAATAAACCGCAACACGCGGTAGCCCTGGAACCGCAGACTTAATCCGAGCGAAAGAACCGCTGTAACCGCCAGCGCCACCGCGACGATGATCACTTTTCCCGGAAGGGCCAGCTTCAGTAGCTTGAACGGCACCACGAGCGCTGCTACCAACATCGCGGCAGAGAGCAGCGCATGAAGCAGACCCACCCACGTATTAGGTTTCTCTCCCACCTGCTCGCGCCGCCAGACAAAATTGGCCAGTAGAATGGTGCCGGCCGGAATTGCGGGCAGAATGTATCCCGGCAACTTCGACTGCGACAGCGAGAAAAATACTATCGGCAGCAGAAACCATATCGTCAGGTAGGTACGCAGATCTTCCACTCCGGGCGGCTGTTGTACGGAGAAACGCCAGTCACGAATGGCATCGACCAGCGCTGCAACGACAAAAACGGTCCAAGGCACCAGCGCCAAGAGTGCAACCGGCAGATAGAACCAAAAAGGTTGGGGATGGTGGTAGAGGTTGCTGCTAAAGCGCTCCAGGTTCTGCTGTAGAAAGAACGTGCGGAAGAATTCCGGATTGGCGCGCTGTACCGCTATAAACCACGGCAAGGTTACCGCCAGATACAGCAGGATGCCGACTGGCCAAAGTGTCCGGAGAATTAATCGCAGATCGCGTCGCAGGGCAGCGAATACGACAATGATCAACCCGGCGAGCAAGACTGCAACCGGACCCTTCGCCAGTGTTCCAAGTCCGGCGAACAGATAGAACCCCAGCAGCCAACCTCGATTCTGGTTGGAATACCACCCATACCAGCACAGCATGGCGACGGTGAACATCGCTGTCAGAGGCATATCGGTGGAGGCGCTTCGCCCGAAGCCAATAAAGATTGCCGAGGCTGCCGTAATCAATGCCGCATCAAGCTGCATTCCGCGACGAAAATGGCGTGCCCAAACGTAGATGAAGAAGATCATCAGCGAGCACAGAATCGCTGAGGGCAATCGCGCCGCCCAATCGCTCACACCTCCGGTCGCCTTGTATGAAACCATGGCGCACCAGTAGTAGAGCGGTGGCTTTTCCAGCCAGGGATGACCGTAAAGGACCGGTGTGACCCAATCGTGGCGTTGCAGCATTTCCCGCGCGATTTGCGCGTAGCGCGGCTCGTCAGCCCCCACCAGTCCGATGATTTGCAGGCCGAGAAAATACAGGAATCCGCAGAACGCAATGAGGGCAATGACGTCGGTAGAGCGGCGAGTGCGTTCCTCCGAGAGGATGCGGTTCTGTCTCAATGCTTGATCCGTTCTCTTAGGAATCGCTACTGCACCGCGGCGTGGTATCCGCGGATACGAAATTGAGCCAGTACACGTTCCGTTGCGACCGATAGCGGGCCTGGCATCGCGCAGCCACTTGCGCACTCGTGTCCACCACCGCCGAAATGCTCAGCAACTGCGGCGACGTTGACGGCGCCCTTGCTGCGCAGGCTCACGCGAAAACTCCCGTCCGGCTGTTCCCGGAAAAACAGCGCCACTTCGATGCCGTCGATTGCCAACGCGTAATTAACCAGCCCTTCGCAATCTTCTTCGTTGGCCTGGCAACGTTCCACAGAATCGCGATCCACGTGCATCCAGGCTAGACTACCGTCGCGGTGCAGACTGCTAAGCGCCGCCCCCAGCAGTCGCATCTTGGAGAGCTGGGTCGAGAAGTACACGTTATGGGCAATCCGGACCGGGTCAGCGCCGCAGTGCACTAACTCCTTGGCCAAGGCAAAAGTCCGCTCGTTGGTTCCACTAAAGCAGAATGAACCCGTGTCGGTGAGTACCGCCGTATAAAGACAGGTGGCGACTTCGGGCGAGATCTTGACGCCGGCCTCGCGCGCCAGACGGAAGATCATTTCCGCCGTCGCGCAGGCGCTGGGATCGATCCAGTTCACGTCGGCGAACGGACGTGCGGTGGAATGGTGATCGATGTTGATAAGGTAATGCTGCTCCAGGCCAGTCAAGCGCGTACGCTGCACGCTATCGCATTCCAGAATGATGACCGCCTCCGGTGGGGGCGCATTCTCGGTGGTTTGCAGCACCGAATCGCTAAACGGCAACGGACGGTACACACCCGGCACACCATCGCTCAGGACCACGCTTGCCTGTTTGCCCATGCTGCGTAGAATCTGGCAGCAGGCCAGCACCGATCCAACCGCATCGCCATCGGGCCGGGCATGCGAGGTGAGAATGAACTTCTGTCTTCTGCCGATCTGATTCAGAACTTCGTCCAGCATCCTAGTGTTCCGGGTCCGACCCTAACGCTTCCTTTTCTGAATGCGATGCAACAGCTCTTCGATCCTTCCGCCGTACTGGTCCGAGTTGTCCAGTACGAATATGAGTTCCGGTGCCTGGCGGATACCAAGGCGGCTCACCAGTTCGTGACGAATGTAGCCGCCTGCCGCGTTCAGCCCTTTGAGGCTCTGCTCTGCTTCTTTCTCGTCACTGGCCGCTGAAATCAACACCCGTGCCGTTCTACCGTCTGGCCCCAGAAAGACCTCGTTGACGCTGACCAATCCAATGCGGGGATCGCCCAGTTCCCCTTCCACCAGGGCGACAATTTCTTCCCGCAAAGCTTCTGCCATGCGACCGCGATGGTATTTCTGTCCCCGGTTCTCCATTGCCTTCTATTCTGCCAGCCGAAAATAGGGGAACGTTAGAGAATACGCCCACTCTGTCAAGCTGGCGGTGATAACCATCACGGTTCCTCGGTTGCACGTCCGCCAAATTCTGCCTCATTCAAGAAATCAAGAAATGAATCTGTGACTTCGCCGCCGCTGTTATTGGCTGTACGCACCGCGTGCCGTTCCACGTTGCGCATCAGTCCTTCCAAGTAATCGCGCGAATGGGAGATCCCGACTACACCTAGAGTGGCGCGCTGCCAAGCCTCGCTAGGGTCGAGTTCTGCCACGGAAACGTTGAAGTGGGCTCGCAGTCCGTCCTTCACGCTGCGCACCACCTGCCGTTTGTCTTTGAGCGAGTGCGCGCCTTCAATGCGGATCTCGAGCGTGAGATGCGCAATCATTCCTCGTCCTATTGCACATCGTCCCGGAGCCGGTCCTCTTTTCAGGGGGATTCAGTTCCGGGACGTCTATGACCTTATGGCACTACGGGCCCGACTGCTTTCTAACCACTATCCACTAATAACTGCGTCTACACGAAGGCTTCGGCTGCCACTCTCTCGGTAACGAATACCTCGATGACATCCCCTACTTTGATATCACCGTAGTTCGCGATCGAGATGCCGCATTCCATACCGTGGCGGACTTCGCTGACATCTTCTTTGAAGCGCCGCACCGATCCAATCTTGCCCTTGAACACGACCACGTTGTCGCGTAGCAGGCGAACCTCGGCATCGCGCTTGATGACGCCATCAGTGACATAGCAACCGGCAATCACACCGACCTTGGGTACGCGGAAGGTGTCGCGAACATCCGCCCGTCCGAGGTAGGTTTCCTTGATGATTGGCTCGAGCAGGCCGGTCATGGCGCGCTTAATTTCGTCCGCCAACTCGTAAATGATGGAGTGCAGTCGAATGTCGACCTTTTCCTGCTCGGCCAGTTCCTGCGCTTTGCGTTCCGGCCGCACGTTGAAGCCGATGATGACCGCATTCGACGCGGAAGCCAGCAGCACATCCGTTTCGGTAATAGCACCGACGCCGCTGAGCAGGATCTTGATTTTGACCCGGTCGTTCGACAACTTCGTCAACACGTCGCTCAGTACTTCGACCGAACCCTGAACATCGCCTTTGAGGATGATGTCCAGCTCTTTTTGTCCCGCCGACTTCAGCTGTTCCGCCAGGCCTTCGAGCGAGACTCGCGAGCTCTTGGCCAGCTGAGCTTCGCGGGCCTTGCCCTCGCGATACTCCGAGATGCCGCGTGCCTTCTCGCGGTCGGCCACCGCCACAAGCTGATCGCCGGCTTGTGGCAAACTTTCCAGTCCGAGAATCTCCACCGGCGTTGCGGGAGTCGCTGCGTCCAGGGCCACGCCGCGATCGTTGAACATGGCGCGAACTCTTCCAAACACATTCCCGACCACGAAGTTATCGCCTGTCCGCAGAGTACCGTTCTGCACCAACACCGTTGCCACTGGACCACGACCGCGGTCAAGCTTGGCTTCGAGCACTGTGCCCTGCGCCAGCCGGTCAGGCACTGCCTTCAAGTCCTGCAGGTCAGCAACCAGGCAGATCATTTCCATCAGTAGGTTGAGGTTTGTCTTCTGCTTGGCGGAAACATCCACGAACACGGTGCTGCCACCCCAGTCTTCGGGCATCAGGCCGCGATCGGCGAGTTGCTTCTTCACCCGCTCTGGCATCGCGTCTGGCTTGTCGATCTTGTTCACCGCGACGATCATGGGAACGTTCGCAGCCTTGGCGTGATCGATGGCTTCCAAGGTCTGCGGCATTACCCCATCATCAGCAGCAACGACCAGCACCACAATATCGGTCACCTTCGATCCCCGCGCACGCATGCGGGTGAAAGCCTCGTGACCCGGGGTGTCGAGGAAAACGATCTCGCGGCCAAAAGCCGGCGAGTTGGGATCAGTGATCGCAACTTTGTACGCACCGATGTGCTGGGTAATTCCACCAGCTTCGCCCCCGGCAACGTTGGTTGAGCGGATAGCGTCGAGCAGGCTGGTCTTGCCATGGTCCACGTGACCCATGATGGTGACCACCGGCGGACGTGCGACCGCCTGCGCTGTGCCTTCTACAGCCGCACCCTCCGTTGGCACGGTGTCCTTAGCTAATTGCTCCTCGAAGGTAATAACTGCGGTCTCGGCTCCGAAGTGACGAGCCATATCAGTCGCCAGATCGGAATCGAGCGTCTGATTAACGGTGGCAAAGACGCCTCGTGCCAGCAGCCGAGCGATAAGGTCCTTGGCGCGAATTTCCAATTTCTCCGCCAGGTCTTTCACGCTGATGCCTTCCGGAATGGTGATGCTCCGCGTGATCGGCAGCGGCTCGCTGGAAAGCGAAAGCCGCGGCGGCGGAACAAAGCCCTTCATCGGGCCTTCCTTCACTCCACGGGGAACATAGCGTTGTCCCGGACGCGCGGGCCTGCCAGCGGGACGCTGTCCCGTAGGAGGCGGTGGAGCGGCACCTGCGCCGGCGCCGAAACCCGGACGCGCCCCTGGGGCGCCCGAACGCGTTGGATGTGGACCACGGCGCTCTCCCGGACGTACCGGCGGCCTGGTCTGTCCTTGTGGCGGCACACCCGGTCGCGGGCGCTGAAAGATCGGCTTACCACGCTCCGGCATGCCGCCTCGCGGAGCTATGGGTGCACCAGGACGCGGCGGAGCCACAGGCGGAGCCAAGTACACCGGACGCGGTCCAGTCTGCGGAACGATCAGCCGGCGTGGTGCATGCGCGGCAGTTCCCGGCTGTCCAGGACGTGTCGACGAGCTGGGATGAGCAGGCTGTGCGGAGGCAGGCAGATGGCCAGTAGGTGCGCGGCCTTCTGTGGCTGGCGATAGTGTTTCCAAAAGGGCTGCAGGAATCCCACCTTCTACAGCCGTGGGAATTCCGGATTCGATCGCTTCGGACGGAGACGGCAAAGCTTCACTTTCCTCGAGTGCCGTTATCTGGTCCTCGATTACTGGCTCGGAAGGCTGAGCTGTCGCAGCCGTGGAGGACATATGCGCTGAGGGTGGCGTGACCGGAGGCGCCACTACGGGCGGCTTTGGCGGAATGACGATGGCGGCTGGCGGCCGCGCGACCGACTGAGGCGTAATGAAGCGAGGCGCTGGTTTGGGCGGTTCCACTGGGCTCGCCGGTGTGGTGCTCGCCGCTGGCGTGACGGGCTTCGCAACCGGCGATGCAGGCCGAACGGCTGACGGCGGTGCAATGGTCTGTCGAGGCCCAGCCGGCGGCGGAGCTGCGGCTGGACGTGCAACTGCGGAAGGCTGAGCGGCCCGCTGCGTAATTGCCTTAAGCACATCGCCCGGTTTGGAGATGTGCGACAGGTCAAGCTTGGGCTTGAATTCCTCTGCTGATGCGCGCAAGGAAGCACGACTGCTGCCGGCCTCTGCATGTTCGGCAAAGTACTTCTTGACGCGCTCCGCTTCGTCCACTTCGATGGAACTGGAGTGCGTCTTCTTTTCAGTAACACCGACCTTGATGAGAGCATCGAGGATCATTTTGCTCTTGACCTCGAGCTCTCTCGCCAGATCATTAATTCGAATCTTCTGCATTCCGCCCTATTTCCTCCGCATTGTCGCGCCCGGTTAAGCCTTCATAGCATCCTCACGGCCAAATTTTACTGGCCCATGGCAGCAACCGACGTTATGCTCGTTATCGCTGCTCGCCAGGTTTCTCTTCATCCGAAACGTTCTCGTTCTCTCCAGCAGGACGCTCATGTGTCGTTACTTCGGCTTCATCGGCTGGAGGCGCGTCCTCGACCCCTTCTACGACTTCAGCCTCGTAGTATTGGCCGCTCTCGACGAGTTCCTCTACACTCTCGGAATCTGCTTCGGCGTCCTCATCCAAGCCCTCAACATCGCCCGACTGGCCGCCTGAGTCGGGTCCGGTGGCACTTTCGTCGCCACCTTCTTCGGCTTCGGCGGAGATCTTGTCTTCCCGCGTGGGAAGTTCTTCATCGCCGGCATAAGCCGCGTTCAACGCAGCCGCCTCATCATCTGCAGTCGACGCCTCATCTTCGGCCCGGGCAACGTCTTCACCAGCGGCGCTGGCTTCTTCCGGCACGGCGAGTTCTTCGGTGGCGGCAGCTGCTTCCTCCGCCACGACACCTTCTTCACCGGCGGCAGCTGCCGCAGCATCCAGGCTGGAAAAGTAATTATTGACTGCGATACTGATTTTTTCCACCGTTTTGGGGCCGATACCCGGCACCTCTTCGAGTTGCTCCGGAGTCATGTCGGCCACGGCCTCGACCGTCGTTATACCGGCGGCGACCAGCTTCTCGATGATTCCCGGCTCCAGATCGGGAACGCTCTCCAGTGGCGTGGCGGGCTGGTTCAATACCACGTTCATCCGGTCTTCCACTTCCTGGCGCTTCTCTTCTTCGCTCTTGATATCGATCTTCCAGCCCAGCAGCTTGGCGGCAAGGCGAACGTTCTGTCCCTTCTTGCCGATCGCCAGCGACAGTTGGCTGTCATCGACGATTACTTCCAGGTGCTTTTCCTGCCCTTCAAGGACCGTGACGCGGCTGACCTTCGCCGGCTGCAACGCCTTTTCCGCAAAGGTCACGGGGTCCTCGTGGTATTCGATAATGTCGATTTTTTCACCGCGCAATTCGCGGATGATCGACTGCACACGCATGCCCTTCATTCCGACGCAAGCGCCCACCGGATCGACATCCTTGTCCTTCGACATGACAGCGATCTTGGTGCGCTCGCCGGCTTCGCGGGCAATGGCGCGGATGACGACCGTGTTGTCGTAAATTTCAGGCACTTCGGTCTGGAACAAATGCGATACCAGCTCCGGCACGGCACGCGAGACCACAACCTGCGGGCCCTTGGAAGCCTTCTCCACGCGGACGATCACCACCCGCGCCCGCTCGCCGGGAGCGAACGACTCCAGTCGCGACTGCTCCTTCTTGGGCATGCGACCTTCGGCTTTGCCGAGGTCTACAATGACGTCCTGCCCTTCCTGGCGTTTGATAGTGGCGTTGATCACTTCGCCGACGCGGCCAATGTACTCGTTGTAAACCGTGTCCCGTTCGGCCTCACGCACCTTCTGAAAGATGACCTGCTTGGCCAGTTGCGCCGCAATGCGCCCCAATACGTCCGTCGGTTTATAGGTGCGTAATTCGCCACCTACCTCGGCGGCAGGATCGATGCGCTTGGCATCCTCCAGCGAAATCTGCGCGAGCGGATCTTCGATCTGCTCGAGACCCGTCAACGATGGTTCGCACCGCGAAGGCGCGAATCTGGCCGCTCTCTTTGTCGAGTTCGGCGCGCAGGTTCTCCTGGGTCTTGTAATACTTTCGGGTGGCCACAACGATGGCATCCTCCACCGCGTTCACGACGATCTGCGGATCGATGCCTTTTTCCCGGCTCAGAGCGTCGATTACGTTGTACAGTTCACTCGCCATAAAATGTTTGCCACCTTACTTCCATTTGGTCTTTATTGCTTTCCAATCAGAACTCGGGAACCAGGTTCGCCTTCTCGACGTTGGCCAACTCAATTTCAACTTGCGTTCCCGGCTCAACTTCCTGATGCTTCTTCGACTTTTTCCTGCCGGTCAATTCCAAACTGAGTCGGCCACCTTGAAACGCCTTCAGCCGTCCTTCAAAATGCCGGTTTCCGTTCACCGGGTCCCGGGTCATCAGCTTCACCAGGCTGCCCGTGAAACGCTGGTAATCAGCCGGCTTCGACAACTTGCGATCCAGCCCGGGCGATGAGACCTCCAATAGGTATGAAGCTCCGGGTACGGCTTCCTCAACGTCGAAGATCGTCCCTACTTCGCGGCTGAAGCTGGAGCAATCCTCATGCGTGACCCCTTCCGGCTTGTCGATGAAAATGCGCAGCATACGTGCCTTACCGCCGCCCAGCAGTTCCAGATCAACCACTTCCAGGCCACTCGACTGCGCCACGCGCTCTGCGATCTCTCGAACCCTTTCCAAACTGGCTGCCATCGTCTGTTCTTACCAAAAACGCGTCTCCCCGCGAATGAGCACAAACCGCCCGTCAGGCTATCGCTGCCGCCTGGACTCGCCGCGCACCAGCGGATTACGGGTGGAAATAAAAAGTGGGCTCGCGCCCACCGATGTGCTTCGCCGATTATGCACGGGTTCGGCGTCACGCCGGGAGGGGGTGACAGAACCCTCAAAACACAACAGTACTTCACCAAATATACGCCGAAGGGTCGGAAAATTCAACGGATCGACGAAGACAAAACCTGATCCGGAGAGCCATGCAAACCAACCAAGAAGCAATGCTATCCGTGCCCACCCATACAGCTTTTGCCGCTCCTGTGCTGCCCTATGGTTACCGGGCCCGCTTACTGGCTAACATGCGTTTCCGTGCGACGGTCGGGAGAGTTTCGCATGCGGTACGAAGCACCAAGCGGGGTGTCCGATGGCAGATCGTCGTTAGGTATTTGACCGTCTGTTTTGGGTTGGCCTTGGCGGCCTCGCGCAGGAGCCAGCCCAGGCCTTTCCGCACCATATCGTCGTCGCTAGGCAGCAGTATTTCGGTGATGCGCCGGATGTCGCCGAAGTTCTTGTGCTGCCGTGTGCTGTGGATCAGGCTAACGGCTGCGGCGCGCTGATGCCAGCGCGTTTGCGTCCTTGCCCACCTGGGCGGTCGCGACAAGTATGCAGCCTCTGCCGCGATCATTGGGCCGATGAGGTAATGCACCAGCGCGTCGTGATCGGCCCATGTGCTGACTCGGTCGAGCCAACTTTCGAATAACTTAAACTCCGCCTTGCCAAAGCCATCGACGATCCCTTGGAGCATCACGACCGCAAAAACTTTTTCCTCCAGCACGTCACCGCGAAAAAGTTGATCGGCTACCTGCAGCAAGAAAGGCAGGCCATTCTCCGCTATGATCGCCCGCCGAAACCGAACTGCAACCTTTCGCAGCTCGGCGGTGTACCAGCCGCGCGACTGAACTTCGTGCTTGAAGAAGCGTTGGACTTCCTCGGTGTGAGGCGCCGAGCCGCCGTTCTTGAGCACCGTACGAATGTGTTCAGCAACGTATGCCGGAGTTTTTGTCATCAGAGTTAACGGGGCCGGCTCAAATCTACAGCAAGAAGAGCCCCAAAGGAGTGCCGTTACAGCGTCAGTGGGACCCGATCAACCGACTATTGCAGGCGTGGTCTCACCTGTGTGCTTTGGCAGCAAGACCTTGTCGTAAATCCACAGTAGAATCGCTGTCAGAACCCCGATTACCATAATAACCACCCACATCATGGTCGGTTGGTGCTTTACCTCGCCGTAGTGGTGGATGAGCCAACCGGCGACCGGGCCTGCAATCAGCGAACCGACACCCAGCGGCAAAAAGGCGAACCCCATGTATGTCCCCTGCTGCCCCGGCGGTGCCAGCCGCGAGATGTATTCGTAATATCGCGGCGATTGCGTAATCTCGCCGAGGGCCACGGCAATCAGAGTGAGGATTGCTCCCACCACGGTAGGTTGCACAATCAGGATAATCCACGCTAAAGCGGTAATCAGCGTCCCTAGGATGACAGCGCTGAACGCCGGAATTCTCTGCGTCAGCAGATTGATTGCCACCGTAAGTGCAATGACCACCAGCGGTCCCGTCACCAGCAAACGCTCGGTGTCGGTGTGCGGATTGACATAGTCGTGAACATACAGGGGTAGCATGATGAACTCCTGCCAATACACGATCCAGTATCCGGTGAATATCGCGAGAAACAACATGAAGCGCGGGTTGCTGAGCACGGTTAGGAAGTTCCTGCCCGCCTGCGCCAGGCTGGCGGTCTCCACGTGATCGTGCTGGCGCGGCTCGCGGAAGAACAAAAGCACAGCGACGAACATCAGAAACACGCTGACCGCTGCGACCCGAAAGACGTTCTCGACCCGCATGCGCTGGTGAACGTAGGACGCAACCAAGGGACCGGCAGCGCCGCCGATGTTGACCAGCGTGTAGTAAATCGAATAGCCGATTGAACGAACATTTTCCTTGGAGGCCCTCGCCGTGGTGCCAACCACGCTGGGTTTTACCAACGCGATGCCGAGTGCAGGTAGAGCCAGAACAAATGTCGCCAGTACGACCAGCGGCACGGCGTCGCGAACCGGCGCCAGCCACGGCGCACCCAGCGACCCAAGAAGGAAGTAAGCGCAACTCAGGATCAGATAGGCCAGGGACAAGGCGCGACGGAAGCCCATGCGGTCGGCGAGGGTTCCTCCAAAGACAGCAAGGAACCAGACCAGCCCGCCGAAGAACCCGGTGAGTGTGCTGGCCTGCTGAATAGGAAAGCGTAGCGTCTCGTGCAGATATCGCGCCAGCGAAGCGAAGGCTGCGTAATAGGAGAGCCGCTCGAACAACTCACTGATGTTAGCGACCCAGAAAGGCCGTTCGAAGCCCGTGCGGATGTCGCGCCAACGCTGCGCAAAGCTCAATATGTTCTCCTCGATCAGCTATCAGCCGTCAGCTATCAGTTGTAAGCTCAGGTCGGCTAACTCGGGGCCCGGCGCGTGGCTACTTTCTCGATAGCTTTGCTTCGACTTGCGCGGCGGACAGTCTGCTCACGCGAATCACCTTATTTCGGCTGCCTTCCCCGGCGGCTATCGTAACTGACGCACGTGGCACATTCAAAACTTCCGCGAGAAATTGAATGCAAGCCTCATTGGCGCGGCCTTCCAAAGGAGGCGCACTTAAGGCGAGCTTCAATGCGTCGCCAACCTCGCCAGTGATGGCATTCTTTTTTGCACGGGGATGTACCTTTACGTGAAAGGTCGCGCCCAACGGTGTGTCGCGGATGGGGATCATGGCTTGGGACGTTCGCCGAAGATAGCGGTGCCGATGCGCACACAGGTCGACCCTTCCTCAATGGCAACTTCGAAGTCATGCGACATGCCCATGGAGAGAACATCGAGCTTGATCGACGGCAGGTTACGTGCCGCCAAACGGTCATGCAATTCGCGCAGTTGGCGGAAATACGGCCGCGCTCCGTCAGGATCGTCCGTGAACGGGGGGACAGCCATTAGCCCGCGAATCCGCAGGTGCGGCCACTGCGGCGCGCTGGCAAGAATGTCCTCAAGTTCTGACGAGTCCGGTGCGATGCCGCTCTTGGCCTCTTCGCCGCCAACGTTGATCTCGATCAGGACGTCGAGCGTTTTGCTGAGCTTCTCGGCAGCAGCATTCAGTCGTTCTGCAAGCTTTGCGGAATCCAGGGAATCGATGGCATCGAATATTTCGGCCGCTTTTGCGGCCTTGTTGGATTGCAGGTGGCCGATCATGTGGAAGCGAGCATCGCGCAGGTCCGGGAGAGCGCCGACCTTATTCGCGTACTCCTGCACGCGATTTTCGCCGAACAGCCGTTGTCCAGCGCCGTAGGCCTCGATGATCTTGGCCGCGGGCTGAGTCTTCGAGACGGCCATCAACGCAACGTCGCTCAAGTTCCGTCCGGCGCGCTGAGCTGCGCGCGCAATGCGGTCGTGAATGGCGGAAAGGTTGGATGCGATGGTCATCCGTGCACAAACAGCAGGTCCCTCCACTCGGACTAAAGTCCTCGGTCGGGATGACGGTAGTGATAAGTAACGCCGCTCTACATAATTGCCGTCGGCGGCGCCGGCTCATCCGGGCTGCCGGCATTGGCCAGCGGTACCCGAATCATGACCACGGCAAGAATCACCAGCACGATGAACCCGGCAATTACGTTCGGATGCTGGAAGATTACCGGCAGCGGCCACTGTTTGTACTTGAAGACGGCTATCACAATCCCCATGAGCGCCTCGCCTGCGATGAACCCTGAGGCCGTCAACACTCCGGCATTTTCCACTCGTGCTTTCTGGGCTTCGTTGAAGTTCTTGCTGTCGCGCATCTTGTCGGTGATCCAGCGGATCATGCCGCCCAGGAAGATGGCGAAGGTGGTCTCCAGCGGCAGATACATGCCAACGGCAAACAGCATCGGACTCTTCACTTCAATCATGATCAGCGCGATGCCCATCAGGATGCCGACTACGATCAGCGGCCATGCCATCTCGCCGCCAACGATGCCGCGCGAAAGCATCGCCATCAGACCGGCCTGCGGAGCCGGAAGCTGGCGGTCGCCGAAGCCGATGCCGCCGCTGTTAATGTTGGCCTGATTCAGCAACAACAGTACCGGGAGCAGCGCAAAGCTAGCGACCGCTATACCCATGAAGTCGCCAATCTGCATTTTGGCGGGAGTGCCGCCCAGGATGTGTCCTACCTTCAGGTCCTGCAGCATCTCGCCAGCTACGGCGGAGGAAATGCAGACCACGGCCGCCACGCCCAGCACGGCAGCGACACCGTGAATTCCCGAGACGCCCATCAGCACCATGAGGATCGCCGAGATAACCAGGGCCGCCAGTGTCAGTCCGGAAATCGGATTATTGGACGAGCCAATAAGTCCTACCAGATTGCCCGACACCGCGGCGAAGAAGAAGCCGACGATAATCATCACGATCGCTGCCACAATGCCCGGACCCCACGCCGCGGAGTAGCTTTTGTACAAAAAGACCATGCTGATCAACACCACCAGTAAGCCACCGAATACGAACTTGGCGTTGAGGTCGCGTTCGGTGCGGGCGGTACTGGCGTGAGCGGCGGCGGACTTCTTCAGGTCGGAGACCGCTCTCGCCATGCCCGAGCCCAGGCTCTTACGCATGCGAAACAGCGTGAAGCAGGCGCCCACCAACATCCCTCCGACAGCGATCGGCCGCACGATAAAGCTCCATACCGCTCCCGCCTGTCCGGTCCAGAATGCATTGTCCGGGAACGCCGTGCCCGCGGGTGCGAACTGAGCGACCAGGGTGGGACCTCCCAGGAACAAAATCAACGGAACCAGCAGGCCCCACGCAATGACCCCACCGGCGAAGTTCAGCGAAGCCAGCCGCGGACCGATGATGTAGCCGACGCCGAGATAAGCTGGACTTATGGCCGGTGCGGACACTGTGGTCACAGCTCCGGCAGGCAACTTGGGGGCGGTGGCGCTCCGGCCCATGCGGACGAAACTGGCGCCCAGGGAACCGACGTTCACGATGAAGTCGCGGCTTGCGCTAAACAGGCTGAACTGTCCGAGCAAGTAGACCAGGCCACCAAAACCCATGTTGCCGAAGAGAATCTTCGCGGCGCGGCTGCCCTGTTGTCCGGCAATGTGAATCTGCGATGCGGCCACTGACTCCGGGAAGGGAAGCTCCGGGTCTTCAACCATCACTCGCCGCAGCAGGGTCACAAACAGAATGCCGAGTACACCACCCACCAGCATCAGGATGGACGATTTCCAGTAAGCGTGTTCAAAGTCAAAGACCGGCCACGCGCCGGAGATGACGAAAGCCGGGATCGTAAAGATTGCGCCCGCCGCGACCGATTCGCCGATCGAGCCCACGGTTCGCGCAATGTTCTCCTCCAGAATCGAGCCCTTCATCAGCCGCAACACCGCCATACCTATGACGGCGGCAGGATACGTGGCTGCGATGGTCATGCCCGCGCGCAGGCCAAGATAAGCGTTGGCCGCACCCAAAATTACCGTGAGGATCAAGCCGAGCAGCACGGCCCGGAGGGTAAACTCCGGCATAGTTGTGTTGTCGGGAACATAGGAACGGAACTTCTTTTCCGGCGTGCTGATGATAGTACTCATGTATGAAGACCTCGCGCGGCGCAGCAAACAGGCGACGGCGCAAGTTAGCATGTCCATGGCACTTGTTACAAGTGCGGATAGCCTGGATCGCCGTTCAAACTCTCGAAGTATTGCAGTTGGGTGCTTCGGCTGGTACAAGCGCAGGACTTCGCCGCCAGGAATCTCGATGGCGGTCAGCAGACCCCAGTCCGCATGTTTGATCGGTGGCCGAGCTTGACGCCATTCCGTACGAATTCCCGGATCGTCGTTGGAGGGTCGTCGCACAATAGATCAGTGCATGGATACCGTTGATCGTCAGCGCACCTTCGACGCCTAGTAGAACGTCGGTCAAGGTGCGACAACTACTCGCAAGTGGCGGACCATGAAATCTCCATGAAATCGTTCTTCGGAACCCGCTCATGCATTGCGCCACCGCATCGAAGCTTTTATACTGTGCTGTCACGGTGCTTCGGGGCCGGATCAGGGTCCCCGGCGAGTCATATCTCGTTGGGGTGATCGGACGGGCGTCAACCATCGTCTGTCTGGCACCTGGAGGCACCGGCGACGGGTTCCTCGATGCGCGCTGAACTGGCGTGTTATCGGATGGTTGGAGGGTCGTCTTCAGCAGTCGTGAGACGCTCGAGCGAGACCGGCGAAGTCAGCGCGCCCAGCAACGTGCCGTAGCCTTCGCGCCCCTGCGAACCATCTTCCGTAACATTTCCTCTGTTCTCATTCCCTCCGATTGTCGGCTCTGCCAGACCCCGCTCAATAATATTTCACGGATCCCTGTCTGTCCCGAATGTCTAGCCGCCATCGTGCCGACGCTCGAGCCACAATGCGTGATTTGTGGCGATCGCCTGTTCAGCGCGCAATTGCTGATGGGCGACGGCCGTTGCCAGAACTGCCGAGACTTCGAGCCTGAGTTCGCGCGCGCCATCTCTTTTGGCGAATACGAAGGTGGGCTCCGCGATCTGGTGCATCTACTTAAGTACGAGAGCGTTCTGCCTGTTGCTTCGGTGTTGGGTCGTATGTTGGCCTGCGCCATCGAGGAGCTTCTCCTCCCTACTTGCGGCGATACGCATCCGCTGGTTATCCCGGTTCCGCTGCACCACACTAAATTCCGTGAGCGCGGATTCAACCAGGCCGAATTGATTGCTCGTACAGCAGTAAAGCGCTTAGAACCGCTTGAACTGGCGACGGGAGTTTTGGTTCGTCAACGGCCGACTGTTTCGCAGGTAGGCCTCAGCCGCGAAGAACGTATTGCGAACATGCGGGATGCATTTCGCGTTCGGGATCGGCGCCTTG
Organism: uncultured Acidobacteriaceae bacterium; assembly: GCA_963755865.1. Lineage (GTDB taxonomy): Bacteria > Acidobacteriota > Terriglobia > Terriglobales > Acidobacteriaceae > Bog-257. Next base: position 648,944 of record CAVWLY010000030.1, read on the forward strand.
TGAAAGGTCGCACCGTGATCGTAGTGGACGACGTCATGACGACTGGAACCACGCTCTCAGAGTGCGCCGGGGTGTTGAAGAAGGCCGGTGCAGAACGAGTTTGGGCGGCGACTGTGGCTCGTGCGTTTCAAGCGGCAGCTCCACGGATAACCGCCAACCACGGGGATGAGGAGGAAATCGAAGCGGTGGCTCTCGCCGCTTCGGTCTAACCGGATATGTCCATGTCGTCCCATAGCGCAGCGTCCCGATACGGCAAGTCACTTGCCGGGTGTATGCACCACGCCCGCGTCGCCGGTGATGAGCCGCCGCAGTGGACGGAAATGCATGCACCAGTACTTGTGCTCAATGCGTCCTACGAGCCGATTAACGTCTGCGCCGCACGTCGCGCCATCATTCTAGTGCTGAAGGGCGTGGCTATGATGGAAGAGGCCAACGGACACTATCTGCACGCAGCGCGCATTGCCATGCATGTGCCGTCGGTCATCCGCCTGCTGGAATACCGGCGTATTCCGCACCAGACGCGCGCTCTGTCGCGCAAGAACATTTTGCTGCGCGATCGCAACACCTGCCAGTATTGCGGGAAGATCCTGGCCGCAGGCGAGTTGACACTGGATCACGTTATTCCGCGTTCGCGGGGCGGCGCTTCCACATGGGAGAATCTCGTGGCCTGCTGCCACTCTTGCAATCGCCGGAAAGGAAATCTGCTGCCTCACGAAGCCAGTATGAAACTCATGCGCGAGCCGCGTGCTTTCAACCTGCACACCAGCCGCCACATTATGCGCATGATGGGACGGTCTGACTCCAAGTGGCGAAAGTACCTCTTCTACTGATACAAGCCATCTTGTTTCGAAGTATCGCCAGCGTTGAATTCTGCGAACTCCGTTACAATTGAGAGAGAGCGCTGCGCTACGCACTAACGGAGGAGATGGATGGCACAAGTGAAAATCACGGTCCGTAGAAATGGGCCGTTCCGGGTAGAAGCACCAGAGGGTTCCATCGAATTGGTAGATGCCGACGGCAACCCGTACGACCTGACGGGCAAGACAGCATTTTCGCTCTGCCGCTGTGGCGGATCGGTGAACAAGCCCTTCTGCGACGGAACCCATTCCAAGATTGGCTTCCAGGCGGCAGAAGCTGCCGTGAAAAAGGCCGACGAGGCGACACCCCCAGAGGCTACGCCGGGCGTCTAATTCGGCCGGTTGTAGAATTCCACAACGGATGAAAGACCGCTCGTCGGTTCTTTCGTTTTGTCTTCACCGATTCGATGTGGCTGTCTCAACGCTGGGCAAGGCTCGCAGCATGGCTTCGACCTCCGCAGCGAATCGTCCATGCGGTGCAAGCTTCAAATAGGCCCGAAAATCCGCAGCAACATCCTTGTACGATCCCAAGCCATTAGCTGCGAGGCGCAGCTGGCAGATACCCTGCCAGTAGAGTACCTCGACGTTGTTTGCCTCCACGTTATGCACGTGGCCGAACGCCTCCAAAGCGCCCTGCAGGAGTTCCAGCGCGGAATCACTGGGGCGCGCCTGCGCTTCCTCAACCAGCGCCATCCCGATGTTCTGCTCGTACAACGACGACTCGGGATTCAGCTCCTCCGCCTGACGATATCGCTCAATCGCGTCGTCATATTGCTTGAGCTTCACGAACGCGTTTCCAAGATTGTTGTAGTATGCCGCCACAGGAGCGATGGCGATAGCTTTCTGATAGCTGGTGACGCACTTCTCGAGGAGAGCTTGGCTGTCCTCCGTAGCGTGCGTCGCTGCGTCATAATAAGCCGCGCCGAGCAACGCCCAGGGAAGATCACGATTAGGATCGATTTCGATCGCATTCCAAAGATCTCGGATAGCGCCCTGCCAATCCTTTTGGTCAAGCGATCGCTTCGCGGCAGCCAACTGCTGGTTGATGGCGTCAACCGTGGGCTGGTTGCCGGTTCCTTGCGACAGCAATGCGGCCTGTGTCTCATCCTGACGGAAGAATTCCGGAAGCATCGTCTTGCGGGTGACCGTGACCGTATTGCGCTCGAGATTCACTTCCAACTGCAGCGGCTGCGAACTCCATTGGATATCGACGTCTTCAAAGACGACCGGTGGCTTACGACCACGCTTGATCAGCAATGTGTAAGTCGACGGTTGCGCGGCGATATAGAAGAACCTTCCCGCCGCGTCGGTGCGCACTTCGAAGTACTTCCCGTTCTTGGGATCGGTAAAATGAACGACTGTGCCAGCCAAAGGTTTCCCATGTTCGTCCACGCAAACCCCGTCGAGTGATGCCAGCCAGATGGCGGCAAAACCCGCCCGTGCCGACAGCAGGAGCGCGAGAAGGATCGCAGCGCACGTGAGACAGGCTGGGGTTCGCAGGGTCATTCGCTTAGTGGACGCCAGTAGCAGAGGATCGTCAACTGACGAGGGAGATAACGCGGACGATTTGATCTGTCGCCGAAGTCGGCCTGCGCTGTATGCTGAGCACTAAACACTGACCACGATCCACGGCTTTTCAGTGCACGGTCTTCGTCTTCTTCGACATGTAATCCATCAGCAGATACTGGCCCAGCGTGTACGGCGTGGTGAAGTAGGCTTTGCCGCGGCACATCTCGGTTACCTTCTGGACGAATTGGATGAGTCCGTAATCCGAGGCGAGCATGAAGGTATTGATCAGGATTCCCGCGCGCTTGCACTTGGAAACTTCCTTCAGAGTTTCGCTCACTACGAGTGGATCGAGCCCAAAGGCATTCTTATAGATGCGCCCGTCTTCTAGCGTGAGCGCTGACGGTTTGCCGTCGGTGATCATCACGATCTGCTTCATGTCTTTGCGCTGGCGCTGCAAGATGCGCTGTGCCATGCGCAATCCCTCGCGCGTGTTGGTGTAATACGGACCCACCTTGACGCGCGCCAACTGCGACAGCGGCAGCTCCTCGGCCGAGTCGTGGAACAGCACCAGCGAGAGCGAATCGCCGGGGTATTGCGTGCGAATGAGATGCGACAGCGCCATGGCCACTTTCTTCGCCGGCGTGAAGCGGTCCTCGCCGTACAGAATCATGGAGTGCGAACAGTCGAGCATGAGCACCGTCGCGCACGACGATTGATACTCGCACTGATGCACCTGCAGATCGCGGTACTCAATGTTCAGCGGCAGGTGCAAGCCTTCGCGCTGGATCGCGTTCGACAATGTGGCCGTGATGTCGAGGTTCAGGGTGTCGCCAAATTCGTAGGTCTTTGAGGCGCCGCTGGCCTCGATGCCGGTGGCCTGGTCGCGCGTGTCATGACGGCCAAAGTTCGACTTGCCGAGCGAGCCCAGCAGATCACGCAGAGCGCGAAAGCCGAGGAAGTCGAGTCCCTTGTCGGTGATCTCGAAGCGCGCCTGCGATTGCGCTTCGCCCACCTGACCCCCGGCGGTCGAGCTCCGTGCAGGATCGTGTGGCTGATCGACGTTGATGTAGTTTTCCTGCTCCATGCGGTCGATGAGTTGCTCGATCAGGTCTTCCATCTGCTCGGGACTCATGTTCTCGATCTGCTCGCGCATCGCTCGTCGAGCATGTCGCTGTTGAGCAGGGCCTCGGCGATGGCCTGGCGCAGGTCGTCGAGCGTCTGCTCGGCATCCTTTAGGTCGTAGAAGTCCATGTACTGTTGTTGGAAGCCGCTCTGCAGCAGGTAGTCGGAGAGCGCGTTGAGCAGGTCCTCCATGCTCATCTCGGAGGCGGGCTCAGGAACGTATTTTTTGTAGTGAATGAATCGGGCCATTAGCTTTTAGTTATTAGCTCTTAGCTGTCAGCCATCAGCTTCCAGCTAAAACCAAATCACTTGATCTTTTTCTCTAGCCACTATCCCCTAACCACTAGCAACTAATTAAACGGCCTTCGCTGCCGGCGAAACTCGCGCTCATCCTCGTCCTCATCTCGGACCGGACGCTTCTCGCGCACCGGCTGTTTTTCGCCCGCGGTGAACATGCGCTCCTCGCTGCGCCCGATTTTCTTGTGCGCGTACAGGCCTTCCAGGATGAACTCCGCTCCTGAGACCAGCACCTCCGACGGCTCTTTGCCGCTCAGGCCCAGCGCGCTCAGCTTGTCGAGCAGTCCCTGAATGCTGCGCAGTTTGTGCAGCATCTCCTGCGCGCTGGCGGAGTCGCGCATCTGGATCTCGCCGCCCAGGTCGAACCACTGCACCACCTGGTTCATGTTGCTGTTGCCGTGGAAATACTTGTCGTAGGTGCGGGCGACTGCGGCGCGAATGATCTCGCGCACCACATTGTCGGCGCCCTTCAGCTCGCCTTCGTATTCCAGTTCGAGCTTGCCGGTCATGGCCGGCAGGGCGGCGTAGATGTCGCCGATGCGCGGGACCACCAGCTTCTCGCCCGAGCGAATCGCGCGCCGCTCGGCATTGGAGATGACGTTTTCCATGGCGCTGATGGGCAGCCGCTGGCTCACGCCGGAGCGCTTGTCGATGCGCTTGTCTTCGCGCGCGATGAACGCAATCTGCTCGATCACCTGGCTGACAAAGTCCGGAACTTGTAGCTGCAGGCCGTTGCGCGCCGTCCACGCTTCCTGCGCGGTGATGGCGATGCCTTCCTCGATGGTCGCCGGATAATGCGTGCGAATCTCCGAGCCGATGCGGTCCTTCAGCGGCGTAATGATTTTTCCGCGCGCGGTGTAATCCTCGGGGTTGGCGCTGAAGACCAGAGCCACATCGAGCGGCATCCGCACCGGATAGCCCTTAATCTGCACGTCGCCTTCCTGCATGATGTTGAACAGGCCAACCTGAATTTTGCCCGCGAGATCGGGCAGTTCGTTGATGGCGAAGATGCCGCGATTGGCGCGCGGCAACAGTCCGTAGTGGACCGTGTACTCGCTGCCCAGTTCGTGTCCGCCTTTGGCCGCCTTGATGGGATCGATGTCGCCGATCAGGTCCGCGATGGTGACGTCGGGAGTCGCCAGCTTTTCCACGTAGCGATCGTCCGCGGCCAGGTACGAAATTGGGGCGTCGTCGGGATTGTTGGCCAGCAACTCGCGGCAGCGGCGGCAGATCGGTGCGTAAGGATTGTCGTGGATTTCGCAGCCGCTCAGGTAAGGCATATGCGGATCGAGCAGCGCGGTGAGCGCGCGCAGGATGCGGCTCTTGGCCTGTCCGCGCAATCCGAGAAGAATGAAATTATGGCGAGACAATACCGCGTTGATAATCTGCGGCACCACCGTATCGTCATAGCCGACGATGCCGGGAAATATCGGCCCACTGCTACGCAAGCGCGCGATAAGGTTGTCGCGCATTTCGTCCTTGACGCGGCGGTTGCGCACCCGTGGTTCGGAAAATTGCTGGCTGCGGCGAAGCTCACCCAAGGTCTGCGGAAGATTGCTCAAGGGCTGGATACCTCCCAGGGTCACGGCCCTGCCACTCTCTTACGTGTCGAACCGGATGATGCTGAATGTTCGTATTCTACGCCTGCGAGGATTGCACCCGCGCGTGACGATCCCCAGCACGAGTCGGTCAATTACCGCAAGGAGGGAACCGGGGAGTACTGTAAGCAAGTGAGAGAGAAATAAGGGCGGGAAAGGACCGGCTGTCTATCCGCTGTACAGACCACTTCATTCCCCAGCCACCGAACTCTTGCTGCGGCTCCTCAGTTCCAGGTCTGCGTCGCTTGCCACGGAAATCGGCATTGCCCCATTTCCTGCCAGCAGCCCGGCCGCAGTTGCATCCACACCGCGCAGATGAAGATCGCGTTGCGGGAAGGGAATCTCAATGCCTGCCTCGGCGAGCAGCCGCATAACTTCGAGCGCAACCTCACTTTTTACCCTGGTAACATTGCTCTCCTGCATCACCCAAAATTGAAGCTCGAAGTTCAGCGCGCTTTCACCAAAATCCTTGAAAAAGACGGCGGGGTCGGGCGAAGTCAGGACGTCGGGATGCTGCACGGCGGGTCGCTCCAACAGATCCTTGACCACCTTGGGATCGGTGCCGTACGCCACGCCTACCGGCAAATCCACCCGTCGCCTGGCCTCCGATAGCGTCCAGTTGGTTACATTACTGGAGATGAAGGTGGCATTGGGAATGATGACCTCGGCGCCTTGGAAGGTCTGAACTGTGCTGGCTCGGATGCCGATGCGAGTCACGGTGCCGGTCAGTCCGGCCTGAATTTCCACGACATCGCCTACGCGGATAGGCCGCTCGAACTGCAGGATTAGTCCGGAGACGAAGTTATTGATTATGTTCTGAAGGCCGAAGCCTACACCGACGCCCAGGGCGCCAGTGATTACCGTGAACTTATTGAGCGCTACGCCACCTGCGTTCACCGCAAACAGGAAAACCAGCAGCAGGAGCAAGTAGTGCAGGGTGGTGGAGATCAATTCCGGGATTCCACGCTTTAAGTGGAGGCGTTTAAGCAGCTCTTCACGTAACAAGAAACGCAGCGAGGTGGAAAACGCGAAGCCAGCCAGAAGAATCGCCCAAAAACCGAGTACGCCTCCCAGCGTGATGTTGCTGGAGCCGCCGGCGATATTGAAGTTCAACAGGGCAACGATCTGCTCGTTGACCCAGGTGCGCACGCCCATCAACTCGAGCGTGGCGCCAAGCCAGACTAGTATGCCGGCCCATTGCAGCACGCGCGGGGTCCAGCGGGAGATGCCCGCACGATGCAGGCGCACCATTGCCAAACGCTCGGCCGAAGGCGCTTCTAAAGCGGCGAGCAACAAAATAGTAAAGACCCGCAGTGCCGTAAACGCGGCGAGGGCGATGAAGGTGCTGTACACGCACAGCATAGTCAGGAACTGCGTGAACTTGTAGTAGCCCAATAGGTTTGCCAATTGCGCCAGGGCCAGGACCGCGATGGCCATTCGCGTTCCGAAGATCAACACCCGGGGCGGAGTTCCGCGTTTCTCATCTTCGGCAATGCGCTTCGGCCGAAAAAGATAGGCGAAAAGCACGACCGCTGCCGAGGAACCTAAGAACTGCACCTCGCGCTTGGCAGCAGAAGAAAGTTCGATCCAGATGAGAACAGCGTTGAAGGCGTAGACCCCCACTAACCAATACAGCGGCTTGCGGAACCGGGGGGCGATGAGCGGCGGCAACAATACCAGGATGGAAAAGAATGAAAGCAGGATGGTGAGGCCGATCAAGGGCAGAGGCGCTCGAGGCGCAAGCAGGAATGCCAGTAGCACTGGCGGCAAGAGCCCGAGTGCAAACCAATGCTGCGCGATCGCCAGGGCGCTGGCTTGCGGTTTCCCTGCCGGCTCCATTCCACGGGTGCTGACGGCCAGTCGGTATGCGCCGAAAAGCGAGAATAAAAGCAGCAAGCCAAGGAAGAAGAAAGTTCCCAGGTTTTCCTGGACAAACGACTCGATCCCGATCATCCGTGCGCGGCGGTTGCCCAGGAAATCTGGAGGTTGTTCACCCTGCTGCCGCCGCAGGAAAATTTGCCATAGCGGTAGGCTGTCGCGTTGCAGAACTCGGTCTTTCATCTGGGTGCGTGATTTCGCCAGCCGGTCCGTTATGTCGAGCGCCAGTTGGTGTTGATTGGCGGCAGTCACCTGCAAGTTGACAATCACTCGCAACTGGTCCTGCGTCTGCGCCTTTGTTGTCTGAATGCTTTTGACGGCATCCCGAATCACGTCGAGTGTCGGACCCAAGTCGGGAGTATCCTTGTTTTCCTCCAGGGTCGCTGTCCACTGCGGCTGCAAGGCCTGCAGTTGCTCCACAGCCGACTGAGCGGCATTGGCCCAATCCAGTAGTTGCCGGCGCATTGCAGAGCCTTCGGTGGAGACGGCCTGCCAGTAAGTCTCCTGCTCGCGCAGTTCCAGCGCACTGGCCGATCCAGAGAGCAAGGCATCGACTTCAATTTTCTTCGCGCGCAGAGCGGCGTCGCGTTCCGCCAGGGTAGCCTTCATGGTTTCGAGTTGCTCGCGTGTGGGCAGCTGGTTGTTGATGCCCCGCAAAAGTCGCATCAAGTCTTCCGCGCGGGTCGCCACATCTGGCAGCGGGATGGGTGCAGGGGGTTGGGCTCCTACAGGCGGAGTAGACGGAGGGGCGGGTTGGCTGGCTTGCGAATTGTTCTTGTTACCCAGCAGTGAGCTCAACGAAATTCCCGGCTGGGCCACGGTTGGCGCGGCGAGGAATAGCAGGATCAAGACAACGTATCCCGCTGATGCGCTGAGGCGGGCCGCGCGCGCCAATGAAATTCGCTGAGACATGCTTTCGCCCATTATCGCTTATCGGAAGAAATCGACGTGCGAGAAACACGATAGCTGCGGTTCCATGATCGATGGTGGGACTTAATGGAATCGCCTGAGGGGGAGCGCGGCTGCCCGGGTTTCATTGAAACTCAGTTGTTGACTAATCAGTAAGTCACCCCAGGCCTACGCAGGGTGCATCCAAGTGTCACGTAAGCCGGAGAATGAGGGCCAAGTGAGGACGGCTTGCGAAGCTGGACACAACTCCGGGGGCACTGAATTCCATCTCAATGGAACGGCGCAGTTTTCCTTTCGGGGAAACCGGGCCGGTGAATTGGCAATTATGAAAACTGGACTGAACGCAACTCTCGACCCTACGCTGCGGAGCAGCGATGCGTTGGAATTTGAAACCTCACTGCGGCGCAGGATTGTAGGCCAAGATCCGGCCGTCGAAAAGGTAGCAGAAATCTACCAGATGTTTCTAGCGGGTCTTAATCCCCCCGGACGGCCGGTTGGAAATCTTCTCTTCCTGGGGCCGACGGGCTCAGGTAAGACGCGTGTGGTGGAATCTATGGCGGAATCGCTGTTTGGCGATCCCCATGCCTGCATCAAGATCGACTGCGCCGAGTTCCAGCATTCGCACGAGATCGCCAAGCTGATCGGTTCGCCGCCGGGGTACCTGGGTCACCGAGAGACCCATCCGTTGCTGACTCAGGAGGCACTCAACCAATGGCACACCGAGAAACTGAAGCTCTCTATTCTGCTGTTCGACGAAATTGAAAAGGCGTCCGACGCGCTCTGGCAACTGCTGCTTGGAATTCTTGACAAGGCAACGCTCACGCTTGGTGACAATCGCCGTGTCGATCTCTCCCAATGCGTAATCGTGATGACGTCAAATCTGGGCGCATCCGAGATGAACGAGCTAATCAATGGCTCGATGGGCTTTGCTCAGACGCCGGCGCAGATGGACACCCGGCTCGACGAGAAAATCAACCGCACAGCCGTCGAAGCCGCGCGCCGCAAGTTCTCGCCTGAGTTCATGAACCGCATCGACAAGATCGTCGTGTTTCGCATGTTGCGTGTCGAGCACCTGGAGCAGATCCTGGAAATCGAGCTCGGCTTGGTGCAGCAGCGCATTCTACAGATCGCCGGTAACCATCAGTTCGTTTTTAGTTGTACCGTGCCAGTCAAGCAATTCTTGTTACGCGAAGGCACTGATTTGAAATACGGCGCTCGCCATCTCAAGCGTGCCATTGAGCGCAACATTGTGTTTCCGCTTGCCAATCTGGTGGCCACTGGACAAGTGAAGCTGGGCGATTTTATCCGCATCGACCTCGATGCCAGCGGGAAGATGACGTTCGTGAAAGAGGCCGAGGGCGCGCTGGTTCCGGTTCTGCTGGAACGTTATGACAAAGAAGCGAGCGCCCACGTGGCGGCCGCTGGTAGGGCGAGTAAAGGATCGTCCGGACCGCGTGGACGCGAGGTCGGAACGGCCCCCTTGCTCGAACGCAAGTGAAGCGGGTGTGAGGAACAATACTGAATACTGAAAGATAGATCCCAATCCATAGGGACGACAAAGTCTCGTTCGGTTGATTGACGCGCAGGTCTTCTTCGCATAATTCCGAACTACCAGTTCGACGGTGAATTGTTTTTGGCGACTCCCTGCCAGGTTTCTTCCTAAATCTACCACGGGTAAGATTGAGCAGCATGCTTCTCGCGTTCCATTTCCGTATGAGAGCACCTGCGCTGTTCCTCACCATGGCGATGGCTGCGCCGATACCTGTTCAGGCGCGTTTCAAGCCGTCCAGCAGTGCCGATGCTTTTACTCGTGCTCAAGAAATTCAAATCGGACAGCAGACGGCTGCCGAGGCCAACAAGAAACTGCCGCTTTTGCCCGGCAGCGATCCTATTAGTCAATATGTGCAGCAGTTGGGCGCGAAGCTGGTGGCGCATGCTCCTGGGGAGAAATGGCCTTACAGCTTTCATGTTGTCAATCAGAAAGAGATCAACGCCTTCGCGCTTCCGGGCGGCCCCATCTACATAAATCTGGGAACAATTCAAGCCGCTGATAATGAAGCACAGCTGGCGGGCGTGATGGCGCATGAAATCTCTCACGTCGCGCTGCGTCATGGTACCCGTGCGGCGACCAAGCAGATGGAAGCGCAATTGCCACTGCAGATATTGGGCGCGCTCATCGGCAATTCCGGGCTACTGGCACAGTTGACTCAGATGGGCATCAGCTTCGGCGTAGGATCATATTTTCTGCACAATTCCCGGCAAGCAGAGAACGAAGCCGACCTGATGGGCACCGACATCATGTACGACACGGGATACGATCCCAAACAGATGGCCGAGTTCTTCCGCAAACTGGAGGCGCAGGGCAACGCCGGCATCCAGTTCCTCAGCGATCATCCCAATCCGGGGAATCGCGTTCAGTCCGTAAGCCATGAGGTGTCTGTACTTCCACCGAAGAAGTTCATCGAAAACACCCCGGAGTTCATTCGCATTCATCAACTCGCGATGGCCCGGCATCCGCTGACGGCGCAACAGATCGAGGCTGGCCAGGGAGGAGCGCAGACCCAAACAAGCGATGCAATCAGCAGCAGCTCAATTGCGGCGCCCAGCGGGACTTTCCAGACTCTGAGCAACAACGGCTTCGAAATCAGCTATCCGTCAAACTGGAAAATCTACGGAGATCCGTCGTCCTCGGTGACCGTCGCACCGGAGAATGGAGTGGCGCAGAACGCGGTGGCATATGGAGTCATCATCAACAACTTCCAGCCCGAGACGGACATGTCCCTCGATGCAGCCACCCATCAATTGATTGCCAATCTGCGCCAGGCGAATCCCGGCCTGCGGACCGTAGGCAGTGACGAAAGCATTCGTGTAAACGGCGTGCCGGGCCGCTCTCAAGAGATGCTTGGAACTTCGCCAATCAAGCAAGGTAATCAGGCTGTGCCGGAGCGCGACTGGCTGGTGACCACATCGCGCGCCGACGGCAGCGTGATCTATCTGGTATTCATTGCGCCGGAGAGGGATTTCTCGAAGCTGCGCCCAACCTTCGAGCAGATGTTGCGAAGCTTTAAGGGGAAGTGAGTGCGCTAAGCAGCGGATCGTCCTCATCCCTACTGTGGTGGCGGTTGTGGTGGTGGAGCTGTCGTTCCGGTGTCGCCCGGAGGCGGCTGGTCGGCCGTCAAGGGTGGCGCCTCAGCCCTCTGTGGAGGCAGCGGGTAGTATCCGTGCTTGGCGAAAACTTCCAGCCCGGGGCGTTTCACACGCACTTCGATCTCGCGGTAATTGCTGGAAGGCTTTTGCAGAGTGTTATAGCCCAGTGTGTACTGATTGCGAGCTTCCATGGTGATGCGCTGATAGGCGCTTTCAATGGACTCCCTGGAGAACTCGTTCAGCACGTCGCCGCCGGTGGCATTGGTGTATCGCGGAAGGATATTGCTGTAGCCTAAACCTGGAATGCGCGCCTTCTCGATCTTGTTATAGACCGGCATCGCGGCTGAATCCACCCCAATAGCATAGACTGCGATTTCGTCGGTCAGCAGCACCTTTAATACCTGCGCATAGCTTGCCCGGCTGCCCAACTCCTGGCCATCGCTGATAACAAAAATGATCTTGCGGTTCTGCCGCGGACGGTGGGCCAGGTTCTGCGCCGCTGCCAAGATCGCATCGTTCAGCACGTGCGACTCCTTGTCCGGTGTGTATACTACCTTACCGCCCGGTATGGGCTTGCTATTGGTCACGGGACCTGACCCAAAAGGTCCGCCCACCAATGGTGCGCTGGGCTCTTGCCCACGCTCATCCTTAATCCGCTGCAAAGCAATTTCCATGCGCGTGGAGTTGCCAAAATCCGACCGTTGGTTGACCGTATTGCCATAGGTAAATACTGCCACTTCATCGAACGGGCCAAACGACCCGCCCAGGGCGGAAAAGGTCTGGTTCACCTTCTTCAGGGTCAAGTCTGACATGCCCTGGTCGATAATTAGGGCGGCGGAGAGCGGGAACGGGTCGCTGGTAAAAAGCTTAATCTGCTGCTTGGTGCCGTCCTCGTAAATACTGAAGTCGCTCTCCAGCAACCCATCCACCAGCTTGCCCTCGTCGTCTTTAACTGTGACGGGAACCGTAACGAAACTGACTGTCCGCTGCAGCCGGAACAACTCATCGCGGCCGCTCTCCCCGGCATTGGAAGCACTACCTGGGGGCACGGTCTTGATTTCCTGCGAGCCCGGCGGGGGGGCCTGTGGGTTCGTCTGTTCTGGGGGCTGCTGCGAACCACTGCGAGTATTTGAAGGGGCTTCGGGGTTTCCATTGGAAGACGAAGAACCTTGATCGTCGGGCGTCCCTTGTGATGGCAGGTTAACGCTGGGCGCAGGTGCATTGTTCTGCGGCGTGGGAGCATCGGGCAATTTCTGCTCTTGCGATGTCGCGTAGGTGGCAGCGAAAGCCAGCGCCGCCACCATTACGGCGGATTGAATCCACGAGCTCAATCGGCGATTGAACATGTATCTCTATTGTCTCCCAGATTGCCGGAACTCTGGACAGTATAACCGTACTGCGACAGCTCGGCAGCCCCTTCGCAGCGGAATCGTATTGCGGTGCACTACAATGGATGCATCCAATAGGAAAGAGAAGCTATGCGGGTCCACCGATTTTGCCAACTTACCACTCTCCTATGCCTCGTGCTGGTTTCCAGCCTGAGGATCGCGGCCCAATCTCAGAACCCGCCGACGCAGCCAGCTGCCCAAGATCAGCAGTCGCAGGCGCCGGCCGAAGACGACAATCTGCAAACCTTTAAGGCGGAGGTCAACGTCGTCAACCTTTTTTTCAACGTGAAGGACAAACATGGCATGCTGATTCCTAACCTCACCAAGAGTGACTTCGAGGTGTTGGAGGATGGGAAGCCGCAGACTATCAAGTACTTTTCGGCCGAATCCAACCAGCCGTTGACCCTGGGTATCATGATCGACACCAGTGCCAGCCAGACCCGCGTTTTAGATATTGAGCAAACCTCTTGCGCCGAGTTTCTGCATTCCGTTCTTCGCGATAAAGACTTGGCTTTCGTTATCAACTTCGACGTGGATGTGGACCTTGACCAGGACTTTACTAACAACGTGCACGATCTGACACGGGCGCTGAACAAGGTGCAAATCAATGCCGGAATGGGTGGTGGCCCGCCGGGACTGGGCGGCGGACCCATCCCAACCACGCCGCGGGGCACGCTTCTGTATGACGCCATATATTTGGGCGCCAACGAAAAGTTGAAGAATGAAGTCGGACGTAAGGCCATGATCATCTTTACCGACGGCGAAGACCAGGGTAGTCGCCTGCGTATTCAGGATGCCATCGAGGCCGCGCAGAAAGCCGACACCATCTGCTACGTGATCCTGATTGCCGATCGTGGATTTTATGGCGGTTTCGGGTACAGCGGTGACTACGACATGAAGAAACTAGCTGAGCAAACCGGTGGCCGTGTCATTGAAGTCGGCAACAAGCAGGAAAAGTTGCGGCAAGCTTTCGAACAAATCCAGAATGAGTTGCGCAGCCAGTACAACATTGGCTATACGCCAACGAATACCAAGCTTGACGGCAGCTATCGCAAGATTCAGATTCACGGCAAGACGGGAGACTACAAGATCCAGGCTCGGCAGGGTTACTACGCGATGGCCAAGGACTGAAAGCAGGGCCAGGGGTTAGGGGTTAGTTCGCAGTCAGCGTCCCGCCAACGGCAATTGTGTTTAAGGCAGTTTCTGGGTGGATGTGTCGAGTCACTCGGGACGACAGAGAAGGCTTCTACTCGCCGGCCTTGATCGGATTTCCGTTGTCTATCGTGCCTGATTCCTCCAGCCTCTGCCGATGTAGTTCCAGTCGGGAACGAACTGCTTTCTTTCCTCGCGGGCCGCCGCTTCCTCCTTGCGCTCCTGGAAGCTGGCTCGCCACCAGAGAAAGATCGAAATCAGCAGCAGAAATACAGGCAGGTAATAACCGGGGAAGCCGACATAGGCGCTGAAGGCGGCCAAGCACATCACCAGCCACGAGCCGAGATAATTCTTGTAGCGTTTCTCGGCCTTACGTTTCAGTTCCTCGATCTGGTTCCATTCCCACAACTGAGCCTTGGCCATTTCCATGGCCAGTCTCTCGGCGTCGGCTGGGCTGAGCAGGATGGGAGGGGTCAAGTACTCACCCGACATCGACAACAACAACGAGGTTTCGTCCAGGCAGAGATCGAGCCCGCGTACCTCCGTGCGTATCACGCTGCCTCTCTCGGTACATGATGTTCCTCGTGGGCGTGCGCGCCAACCTCGTTGTCAAGAAAGATTTAACGTTGTCCCAAGAACAGATTCTTATGGTGGCTGGAGCCCTAAGTCATTCTTGCCTGACTACAGGTCCTTCTTTCCCACTACCGCGATTCCCAACTCCTTCAACTGCCTCTCGCTCACTGGGGTGGGAGCGTCCACCATCAGGTCGACTGCCTTGGCTGTCTTGGGGAATGGAATCACCTCGCGCAGGCTTTCCGCTCCCGCCAGAATCATCACGATGCGGTCGAGGCCCAGCGCAATACCGCCATGCGGCGGCGTGCCGTATTGCAGCGCCTCCAGGAAGAAGCCGAAGCGCGCCTGCTGCTCCTCGGGAGACATGCCCATCGCCTTGAAGATCTTCGCCTGAATGTCCTGGCGGTGAATACGAATCGAGCCTGAGCCCAGCTCGGTTCCGTTCAGCACCACGTCGTACGCCAGAGCACGCACCGCGCCCGGGATCGCTCTCCAGCTTGTCCATGTCCTGCTCGTGCGGCGAGGTGAAGGGATGGTGCGCCGCGTTCCAGCGCTGGTCGGTCTCGTCCCATTCGAACATGGGAAAGTCGGTGACCCATAGCAGGCGGAAATCGCCGTGCTTGAATGCGCCATGACGCTCGGCATACTTTTGTCCCAGCGCAAGGCGAAGCTGGCCTGCCGCGGAATAGACTCCGTACGCCTGTTGCCGTGACTTCACGGGACTGGCTGCTTCAGTGCGCTTTGCTCCTGCGACGACAACAACCAGATCCTCGGCATTCGGCTTCGCAAGCTCGCGAATCTTCGCAACAGCGTCGGGGAAGGATTTCTCCAGCCGCTTGATGTCCTCGAAAACTTTGAGCTTCCTTGCGATCGCCAAACATTGTCTTGATCTCGTCACGGTCCTTGCGCGACAGCTCGCCAACTTTTGGGATGACGATCGCAACTACGGGAAGCTCGGTATCGACGTGCAGCGTTTCCAGGTTTTCGGCCGCGAAAGCCTCACGCACGTCGGCCATCGCCGGCAGGCGAAGGTCGGGCTTGTCGATGCCGTACAGGCGGATCGCCTGGTCATACGACATCTGCGGGAACGGCGTCTGCAGGTTACGCCGATGGTCGCGAACGCCGCCTTCAAGAAGCCTTCGACCACGCGGAAGACGATCTCGGGACGGGCGAAGCTGATCTCCAGATCGATCTGCGTGAACTCGGGCTGGCGGTCGGCGCGCAGGTCTTCGTCGCGGAAGCAGCGCACGATCTGAAAGTATTTATCGAAGCCCGAGATCATCAGGATCTGCTTGAAGAGTTGCGGCGATTGCGGCAACGCGTAGAATTCGCCCGGATACACGCGGCTGGGCACCAGATAATCGCGCGCGCCTTCGGGCGTGGAGCGAGTCATGAACGGCGTCTCAATCTCGTAAAAGCCCTGCGCGTTCAGATGGTCGCGAATGGCGATGGCAACCTGGTGGCGCAGCTCGATGTTGCGATGCAGGTCGGGCCGGCGCAGATCAATATAGCGATACTTGAGGCGCACCTCTTCGTTGGCCAGCACGGTATCGGCCGGTGTGAATGGCAGTGCTTTGCAGTCGTTCAGGACGCGCAGCTCATCGGCAATCACTTCGATCTCGCCCGTCGGAATGTTTTTGTTGACGGTATTTGCCTCGCGCAGCTTCACATGGCCGATCACCGCGACGACAAACTCGGAGCGCACCGCGGTCGCGCGGTCGTGGACTTCGGCGCCGGCATCGGCAGTGATGACAACCTGCGTGATCCCGCTGCGGTCGCGCAAGTCGAGGAAAATAAGATTGCCTAAATCACGTCGCTTGTTCACCCATCCCATGAGCACAACTTTGGAGCCGCCGTCGGAGGCGCGCAAGTCACCACACATATGAGTGCGTGTCAAATTACCTAGGAAGTCGAGCATGATGTCCTTAATTATGGGAAAAGCTGATTCTAACTGAATTGTTCGCAGGGAGGTTGCGACGGTGGCTGGGGTTTTCATGTGCGGCCCGAAAGCCCAGGAGGGCGTGTGATGATAGCCCAGCGCGCAGTCGAAGACGGAGCGCTGGGTGGGAGAGGTTCTCGGGCCTCGAGTCCCTTCGGGGACGCTCAGGACATCACCCGGATAGGTGTGCTGGGTCACAGAGTCCAGCCTATTCAGGCAATAGCGTATTTCGCATGCCCCATACGCTGTCCCGTAACCTGGTCCATTGTGTTTTCAGCACGAAAGGTCGAATCAGCTTGATCGATCAGCCCCAAGCCCTCTGGAAGCGCCTGGGTGTGATCGCACGCGCAAAGGACATTTCGTTGGTCACTGCCGGCGGAACGGCGAATCACGTGCATCTACTGATCGCTTTCCCCGGTGATGACCTTGGCGAACGCAGTTCAGAATCTGAAGGCACACTCTTCGCGGTGGATGAAGCAGGATGTTGCCGCGTTCGCCTGGCAGGAGGGCTACGGCGCATTTAGCGTCAGCGAATCGCAGCGGCAAGCCGTTCTGGATTACATCAGCAGGCAGCCCGAACATCACCGCAAATGGACCTATGAGCAGGAATTTGTCGCCTTGGTTCGCAAATCGGGAGTGGAACACGATCCTCGATACTTGTTCGGGTGATGTGCCCGAGGCACTGTGGTACACCATGCCAGCTACCCAGCGCTCCCCCTCCGGCTGCGCGCTGGGCTGTCATCACACGCCCTTCGGGCTGCAGTTGGTGATCAGCCGACATGGGGCTTCCTTGGTGCGAAGCTTGCGGCCTTCGGGCTGATAGCTAGTGGTCAGCCGATCATGGGCAGAGAAATACCCGAAGCGAAAGCTCTAAGTTTCTTGGGACTTCTCAGGTTCCAGGTTTGCGCCCCTCAAATACGCCGCCAAATCCGCGCGCGCAACCTGCACCTGCTCCCCGCTGGCGAGCTCCTTCACGGCGAACTTCTCTGCCGCCACTTCATTCTCGCCGACAATCACAATGAACTGCGCTCCGACTTTCTCGGCGCTCTCGAATGACTTTTTCAGCCGGAAGGTCTCATCGCCGATGTCGGCGCTAATACCCGCGCGGCGCAACTCTCGCGCCAGCTTTAGAGCGTGCTCGTTCATTCCCGTGCCAAGTGGGGCAATGTACGCCCGCACCACTTCTACTGGCTTTTCGCCTTGCGATTGCAACGCGAGAATCAGCCGGTCTTCTCCGATAGCGAAGCCTATGCCCGGCGCCTTCGGCCCGTCGAGCGATTCCGATAGTCCATCGTAGCGGCCGCCGCCCAGAACCGCGCTTTGCGCGCCCAGTCCGCCATGCGTGAACTCGAACGTTGTGCGCGTGTAGTAGTCGAGCCCGCGCACCATGCGCTCGTTGATGGCGTACGGAATGCCGACGGCATCCAGCATCGCACGGACTTGCGCGAAGTGTTCGCGGCACGGCTCGTCAAGATACTCGCTGATCTTGGGCAGCTTCTCGATGATCGGCTGGTCCTCCGGCACTTTGCAGTCGAGCACGCGCAGCGGATTGGTTTCAGCGCGGCGCTGGCAGTCGGCGTCCATCAGGTGCACTACCGGCTTCAATGCCTCGCGCAGCGCCTGGTTGTAGCGTGCGCGATCTTCAGCGCAGCCCACCGAATTCAGCTGCAACTGCCAGTCGCGCAAGCCGACTTCATCGAGCAGCGTGGCCAGCATCTCCAGCACTTCCGCATCGCGCAGTGGCGATTCGCTGCCCGCGCTCGGCGGCCCGATGATCTCTGCCCCAATCTGGTAGAACTGGCGATAACGTCCTTTCTGCGGGCGCTCACGCCGGAACTGCGGTCCAATGTAATACAGCTTCTGCAGCGTGCCTTTCTTGTCGAGACCGTGCTCGATGTAGGCGCGCACCACGCCGGCAGTGTTCTCAGGACGCAAGGTAAGCGATTGCGCTTTTTCACTTTGGGCGCGTGCCTTGTCCTCCCAGGTAAACATCTCCTTTGAGACGATATCGGTCTCTTCGCCAACGCTGCGCGAGAAAAGCTGCGTGTCCTCGAAAATTGGGGTGCGGATCTCGTGGTAGTTGTAGCGCGCCAAGACGTCGCGCACCTTTGCGTCCACCCGGTTCCACAGGTCGGTGTCGGGCGGGAGAAGGTCGCGAGTTCCACGGACAGCCTTAATCATAAGAAAGTGGCTAGAGGTCAGTGGCTAGGGGTTAGTTGTCAGCTGTTCGGAGCCCGCATGCCAGGCGGCTGGTTACTGACCCCTGATTCCTAGTCCCCAACCCCTACTTCTTCCTTTCCGCCAGGTAATTTTCCTTGTAGCCCAGATAATTTCGCGCGTACCGCAGAATCGTTTCCTGATCTTCTTCCGCAAGCTTCTTGCGCACCTTGCCGGGAACGCCCATCACCAGCGAGCCGGGTTCAATCACCGTGCCTTCGGGAATCAGCGTGCCCGCCGCGACGATCGATCCTGCCCCAATGCGCGCTCCGTTCAGAATGACGACGCCCATCCCAATGAGGCAGCGGTCCTCGACGACACAGCCATGCAGGGTGACCGAATGCCCGACCGTCACCCAGTCGCCAACAATTACCGGCCATTGCTTCAGCATACCGTGGAGCACGCTGCAATCTTGGATATTGCTATTGGCGCCGACCCGGATGAAGTGCACATCGCCACGAAGCACGGCGTTCATCCACACGCTGGCATTCTCACCGAGCGTTACGTCGCCAATTAATTGCGCCGATTCGTCGACGTAACAAGACGCCGGGAAGGTGGGGCTGGTTCCTTTGTAGGAGCGGATCATAGCTGTCTTCACACCACCTTATTTTTGACTGACTTAGCAAGACAGTCAGAAAGCCGCGTATCGAGGCAGCCTTCCAAGACAAAGATCACCTATCCGATAAGTCTTTGAAAATACCACGCTGGCACGCTGAAGCGAAACGGAGACAGCCGCGTCTGATAAGCAGTCCCGGCGACGACTGGCTTTTTGTCTGGACAGTTTTGTGGGAATTGACGTCGCTGAAGCGCCTGACAATCCCAGGTGGTCGACGTAAGTAGCATAACTATCGCCAGCAAAATGATCCTAGAATCTAAATAAACGTCTTATTTTCAATAGCATAATACAATCTACGACGTTTTCGGCATAGGCAAAACCATGGGGCTGAGATACAAACACTGATAGCGCCACTTCCAGCTCTAATACCGTCATATTTACCCGGTTGAGTTCGATGCTTAGTCAAAGTGCGGTCGGCAATTCGCAACCATTTGAAACAGGAATGCTAGGATCGGAGCGCTGGATGAACGCAGCCCGCCAGAGAACCGTGCTCTGTGTTGACGACGAGACCATTGGGTTACGAGTGCGAAAAATTATGCTGGAGAGCCATGGCTTTCAGGTGCTCACTGCTACCAATGGGCAAGAGGGAATAGCTCTGTTCGAGCAGCATGATGTTGACCTGGTAGTGCTCGACTTCTACATGCCGGAGCTCAATGGAGGACAGGTGGCAGCCGAAATGCGTCGCCGCCGGCCCACCATCCCGATCATTTTTCTGTCCGCATACTTCTCCTTGCCCTCCGACGCGCTAGAGATGGCCAACGCCTTTATTACGAAGGGCGAACCGCCTGAAGTGCTCATCGAGAAGATTGAGCAACTGGTGTGAAGTGGGGCTATGCGATTCTGGGAATTCCTAGACCGAAAGGCCTGACTGCGTAGGCTCAAACCGCGCCTACTGTCCCCTACTCTAACGTCCTTCTTCATTCACCACAGTTGCCGCCTTGACCCGGCCCGTGCGAGAGTGGGCGATGGCCCGCTTCACCTTCTTCGTCGGCAAGGGCGGCGTCGGCAAAACGACCGTGTCGTCTGCCTACGCTCTGCATGAAGCTGCGAAACGGCCAAGCCGGCCCATCCTCCTCATCTCTACCGATCCTGCGCACTCGCTCGGCGACATTCTGCAAATCAAACTTAGCAACGTGGCGAAGCGCGTCCCGATTGCCGGTAACTTATGGGCCCGCCAGTTGGACGCGGACAGACAGATCAGTGCGTTTCTGAAAGTGGAGCGAAGCCAATTGCTTGCTTTGTTAAATCGGGGCAGCCTGTTCACCGGTGAGGAGTTGGGGGCGCTACTCGACACGAGTTTGCCGGGCATGGCGGAAGTGGCGGCGTTGTTGGCAATCCATGAACTGCTGGACAGTAAGTTCGAAGAGATCGTCGTGGACACGGCACCCATGGGGCATGCCATCCGACTCTTCCAAATGCCGCAACACTTTGCGCGATTTCTTGACGTGTTGGAGGCGGCAGCTTCGCGTGACGTGGTAATGGCACGGCATTTTGGCGGACGCGTGCAGCGTGAGCCGGCGGTGGAGCGATGGTCGCGGATGGTGGAGCGAGTCGAGGGGGCGCTTTCTGTCGAAGAGTCAAAGCTGATGTTAGTCACTACGCCGGAGCCGTTTTCCCTGAACGAGGCAGCGCGTTCGGTAGCCTCGTTTCAGGATGCGAGACCGCGGAACAGATTTATGGCGGTAGTTCTCAATCGCGTGATAAGGAGCAGAACACGCTGCCTCCGGTGTCAACGAAGGTGGAAACAGGGGCGTTCTGCACGGGCGTTTATCCGTAAGCACTTTGGTGAGGCACAGTTATTCTCAGGCGAAGATCCGGGCTGCCCGATTATGGGAGTGGAAGCGTTGCGGCGATTTGGGGCACATGTATTCGACGGCAGGCGGTTGGCGAATTCGATCCGCGCTAAGCCGTCCAAACCCGGTCGCTTGAAGCTTGAACCCGCTGATTGGCCGACTCTCGCGTCGCCGTTGACGCTGACCCTGGGGAAGGGCGGCGTAGGGAAGACCACGATTTCAGCTGCTCTTGCGTACCATCATCGCAGATTTTCGGCGAGGGAAAGCGTGAGTATCTGTTCCATTGACCCCGCGCCATCGTTGGATGACGTCTTCGCGGCAAATATCGGAAGCACCCTGCGCCCGGTATTGGGAGACCGCAAGCTGCGAGCGGCAGAGTTCGACGCGATCGCTGCGTTTCAGCAATGGGCGGGTGAATTGCGAGAGCGCTTGGGCGAAGCCATGACGGGGCAGCAGCACGGCGTTCATGTCGATCTCAGCCTGGATCGCAGATTCTTGCTGGCGCTGCTCGACGTAGTGCCGCCTGGAGTGGACGAAATTTTCGCCACCTTTGGCATTCTCGATCTGCTGGATGAAGACAAGAAGGAGCGGGTGGTCATCGACATGGCGCCTACGGCGCACGCCCTGGAAGTGCTGCGGACGCCTGATCGCCTGTTAGCATGGGCCCGCGTGTTGTTGAAAACCCTGGCGGCGCACCGTACACTACCCATCGCTCGCGATGCGGGCGTGGAGATTGCGAAGTTGTCGCAGCGGGTGCGAGAGTTGTCGTCTATCTTGCGCGATAACAAGCGCTGCCAGATCGTGACGGTTACGCTGGCCGAGCCGCTTCCGGATTACGAAACACGAAGGCTGCTGGAAGCGCTGCGCGATTTGCAGGTGCCGCTTGGAGCAGTGTTCGTCAATCGCGTATTGGTGGACGGCGCGGGTTGTCGGCGGTGTAGTCTGATGAGAGAGTGGCAGGCCGCGTCGCTCGCCAACTTGCGCAAGCAGTTGGGAAAAGGCGAGATTTACGTGGTGGAAGAATTTGAATGGCCCAATCGCAGGGGAGAAGGCGCTGGAGCGGTTCACGCGGAAGTTGTGGTGCCTGGTGTGAAAGGCCGCGGGAAAAGACGGTCTGGAACCCCTCCACGTCGCAACGTAAATTCGGATTAAAACCGAATTCATGTGAAACTAGAATTCATATTGCAAAGAAATCGAACGGCAAACTGGATTCAACTCGCAAGCTGATTTCCACGACGTACTGGATTCAACTCGCATATTGACCACGATGAGCGTTCGTCTGAAAGCATCGCCGAAGCCGAAGAAGATGAAAGCCCCGCCGGTGAAGCGAGCGAGTGCTGTATCTCTACGCGATTGCGCGCGCGCCGAAGGGCCCACCGCCGCCGATTGCCGCCGAAGGTATTGATGGTTCGGCAGCGGTCGAGGCAGTGGTGTGCGAAGGCCATATCTGCTGGGTAAGCCGCGTGCCTCGCGACCAGTTTGCCGACAACCTCGCGGAGCGCATGCAAGACCTGGAATGGCTGGCGTCGGCGGGATTGCGGCATCAGCAGGCGGTGGGCGAGATTGCAGGCAAGCTGACTTGTTTGCCGGCGCGATTCGGCACGGTTTTCCTCAACGCAAGATTCGATGGCGCAGCACTTGAAGGCGCGCAAAAGCGTGTTGCGGGCAGCGTTTAAGCGGGTTGCCGAGGCTGACGAATGGGGCAGTCAAGCTTTTTGCGATTGCGCCGGGAAAAAGTTCGGCCACCGTCAGCTTCTGTCAGTGGATCCGATTACCTGAAGAAGAAAGCGGCGGTTTTGCGGCCGCAGCGCAATAAGACTCTCGACCGGGAGGTGCGCGCGTTCATCACGGCGTTGGATGGGTTGGCGGTAGCCTCAAGTCCCGGAGGAAAAGCCAGCGCGGGCCAGCCAGGACTGATCTGGCATGGCTCGTTTCTTATCCGCAGGAAAGATCGCGCGAAGCTGGAAGCGCATTCTGAACGAATACGCCACCAAATGGCACGATAGCCGACGCATAGACTGGAGTGGACCGTGGCCTCCGTACTCATTTGTGGGGGACAATGTCCACTGAGCCGCTTCCTGAATCGTCAGCTTCGCTGCTGGTAACAGATAGCGACGGCGAAATTTCGTTGCTCGACATCCTTGACCACGTACTCAACTCGGGCGTGGTCATCCATGGCAGCCTGGTGATCTCATTGGCCGGCGTCGATCTCGTATATGTTGGTTTGAATGTAGTCCTGACTTCCGTGGAGACAGCTTTGCGCAGCATGGACCGCGAAGGTGCTGGACTACGGCAATGTGTCTTCGCCCCGGGCCTCGTGAGCGCCGCATGGCCTGCTTGCTCTATTGCGTCACCCTGCCGAAGCCGAGCGTTAATGTGGCCGCCGGAGTGTGCGAAAGCCCGGTCCAGTCGCGCGAGATGTTGGGATTGCAGGTCTACTGGAGCGAAATCGCCAACCCTGAAGACTGCCTGGGCACGGCCGAATCGCTGAAGAAAGCGGCGCTGCAATTTCACCAGGTGCTGCGCGACATCCTGACGGCAGCCACTCCGATTCCATTTCGTTTTCCCACATTGTTGGACAGCGAAGAAGGTATGGAGCTACATCTTGCGGGCGAGCGGGAACAGTATCGCGCTGCTTTAGAGCGGATCGGCGATGCCGTGCAGTACGAAGTGGTGGGTAGCTGGGCCGTGGATGAGCAGGCCGACTTGGCGACGCCGGTGAGCGGAAGAGAATATCTGAAGCGACGCTCGCAGGCGACGGGACGCATTGCCGCCATCGAAAGCAAACTGAAGAGTGTCACTGCCGAGTCGGTGCGGGAGTGGCGGGCGCGGCAGGAGCGCAAGAGCCATCGCTGGTTTGCGCTGGTGCCGCGCGAAAGCCGCGACCGCTTCATCGCGTCATTGAGAAGCGCCGGAACATCGGAGGGGGTTCGGCTTCGCTTAAGCGGACCATGGCCTCCAGCCGAGTTTGTTACGCCGCGAGGTGAGGATGGATAGCCCCAAGCCAGTGACGCCGAAGGATGTGGAAGAGGCCATAGCGCAGTTGAGGCGACAACTGCGAGGGGTCACAGAACAGTCGCTGGAACGCATTGACTGCTCGCCGGAAACCATCGAGCAAGGTTTGGCCAAGCTGGTGCTCGGACTCATTGAGTTGCTGCGCCGTTTGTTGGAGCGGCAGGCCATCCGCCGCATGGAGGGTGGCTCGCTTACGGACCAGCAGGTGGAGGAGATGGGACTGGCCCTGATGAAACTGGAGGAGAAGATCAAAGATTTGGGCGAGCAGTTTGGCCTGAAGCCCGAGGACCTAAACCTGAATTTAGGTCCGTTGGGCAACCTTTTGGAGTGAATCTGCTTCAAGGCTGCTAATACGTCCAGTTCGAATGGGTCGGGCGCTGGATTTAAATCGTAACGTGACATATTTGGGGGCTTGCTGTCCCCCAACATCTCCGAACATGGGCAGGGGCAACATGGCTGACGAAGTTTTTCAACCAGCAGATCAGATTCCGGAATCGGGCGTGTACCAGGTGCTGCACTACCGCCATCGGCTTTACCATGAGGTAACTCTACTGCGTGGCAGCACCTTTCCCAGTTGTTCCGAATGTGGCGATAACGTACGCTTCCGGCTGGTGCGTTCAGCCCCGCTGATTCGTGAAGACCGCAATTTCAGCGTTGCCCGGGGTCGGGGCGCGAAGTAATTGCGTCATCTGGGTCACATGGTAGTTTCCGCGAAAAAGTTCTCACCTAAGGCAAGGTATTGCTCGAGTACAGGCAACCCGGCTGCATCTAACTTGCACGGGAGTGCCATCTCCGAGAGCGACGGATGCAACTGCGGGATTCGTGAGCGTCATTCTTTGGGCGTTCGTGCCAATTGACAGCGGAATCGGCGTTCGCTAGGATACTGCCTCTTGTGTCGAAGCGCGACCGGGGTAGGCTTCGACGATCCGTACTTTCTCGTCAAAGACTAAAACATGGAACGTGTACCCACGGTCTCAGGAACTGCGAACTTGCTCGACATCCTTGACCGGGTGTTGGACAAGGGGCTGGTCATTGCTGGAGACGTGCGGATTTCGCTAGCCAATGTGGAGCTGTTGACCATCCGCATTCGCCTCCTGGTGTGTTCGGTGGACAAGGCGGAACAGATTGGATTGAACTGGTGGAAGTTCGACCCCAATCTCACGCACCCGGCGGGGCTGCCTGCCCCGCGCATGCTTCCAAGACCCGGACCAGCAACCGAGTTGCGGGTCCCGAGCGCTCCGGTGAAACGGCGAGCGGAGAAGAAAACGGCTAAGAAGAAAGTCATAAGCGTCACGGAGTAAGAAGCAGAGCAGGAGGGTTCTGGAATGGCAGTCGAACGGCTTTCCGGCGGTTCGAGTCTGATCGACGTACTTGATCGGGTCCTGGACAAAGGCATCGTCATTGACGCCTGGGTGCGTATTTCGCTGGTCGGCATCGATCTCATCACGGTAGAAGCGCGCATCGTCGTGGCTTCCATCGATACCTATCTGAAGTATGCCGATGCCGTGGGTCTCACCGGGCTGGTCTCTCGTCCCCAGTTGGGTGCGCCAGAAGAAGAGGAAATTACGACAGTGGAAACCACTCGTCGCCCGGTTCGCACGCGTCGTACAGCCGCTCGCTAAGGAAGGCGATATCCAGGAGTGGTTGTGATGGCTTCGCCCCAGATGCGCATGCGCTCAGAGACGCCCGAACGGATGGCGAAACGTCGTCCCGCGCTTCGCCTGCTTGGCGCCGAGCGCAGCGAGGAGATATTTCCCGTCCTGCTGGAAGAGATCGTTGCGCTGGGCTATCCGCGCGCACTCGTCGCGCGCGTTGACTTTGATAGCTCCGAAATCATTCCCGTCGCCTCGCTTAACTGCTCCAAACTTTTTCTCCAGCGATTTCGCGGTTCGCTCTATGCCGTGGAGAACACGCCAGTCCGTGTGCTGCATAGCTTTGAGCCGGAACTGGTGCGTGGCAGTGGTACACGCGGCCCCGACCTTTACTATTATCCGCTGCTCTATCGCAACAAGACCGCTTGCTGGGAGGCGGAGCGCACGCGGCGCGGCGACTGTCTTGCCGTGGAGAATTATCACTCCCGGCGACCGCTGCAATTGCAGGAGCAGGTCTGCGGCCTTTGCGAGATGCGCGCCTACGCGGCCATCGTGGTGACCGAGGTAGACCGCTCCGCCAGCACGGCGCGATCTCGCCGATCTGCGCGCTCTCATTGAGCTGGCCAACCGCTATCTCTCGCGATTGTTCAAGGTCGAGCATTATTACAATCGCATGATGGGGATGGAAACCGTCATTGCGCAGATGCAGGCGGTGATGGAGAGCATGACCGACCCCGTCATACTTACCGACCCTCAACACCGCGTGATCACCCAAAACAAGGCTGCCGAGCGCTTCTTCAAGGTTCCCGAGGAGGTGAGTGCGGGCCGGGTCCGAGCGGTCGAGTTGAATAACCTTCTGTTCTCCGCCGCGCTGTCGTCCATGGTGGTTTCGGGCACGATTCTTCGCGTGACATGACGCTGGTGGACGCGATCGAGGGTGACGAGGTCCTGTTCGAAGCTGTGTCGGCTCCCAGCTTCGCTCCGGATGGGCGCCATACCGGCATGGTGACGGTGCTGCGCGACGTGACCGATTTGCGACGCGCCGACGAGGAACTGCGCGCCAACTACGACCGCTCTGCGTCAGGCCGAAGAGGTGGTGCGGCAGGACCGCGACCGCCTGAACCTGATCATCGAAAACGTTGGCGATCCCATCGTGGTGTGCGACCGCGATGCCAAGGTGGTATTGCTGGACCCGCTGGCGCAAGATCTGCTGGGTTCCGAGAAGGGAAGGAACGGGTTGCACGTGCGCAATCAGTCCAAGCTGGATGCCTACGTCACCAAGTTCACCTATTCATTTTCCGACCGCGAGAGCTCTCGCATACGCTTGACCCATCCGGGGTCGCACCTGGAGGTGGAATATGATGCGCGCTCGGGGAAGATCTACGATGAACGCGGCCTGGTCGCCTACACCGTGACCGTATTGCGCGACTTGACATCCGTGCGCCGTCTGGAGCAGTTAAGGCTGGAGCGGCGCATGCTGGAAATGGAAAAGTTTGCCGCGGCGGGGCGCCTGGCCGGCACCATCGCCCATGAAGTGAACAATCCGATGGAAGCGATCAAGAACTGCATCTTCCTGCTCACCGACCAAGTGAAGCCGCAGGCTGGACCGGTTTACGAGATTCTGAAGGCCGAGACGGAGCGGGTGGCGCGTATTGTGCGGCAAATGCTGGGTCTCTATCGCAGCGCGGAACAAGTAGGCAATGTAGATATCAATGGAGTGGTAGAGGACACGCTGCTACTGTTCGCGCGCCAACTCGAACGGGCCGGCGTCAGCGTTGACAAGGACCTTGGGCATATTCCTTTTGCCATGGGATCGGCTGATCAGATTCGCCAGGTCCTCTCCAACCTGGTGGTGAATGCCAAGGACAGCATGAGCCAGGGCGGGGTGTTGCGAATCCGCACCCGGGTTTACAAAGACGAAGTGAAGGAGATGATCTCTGTCTTGGTGGCGGACAATGGCAGTGGTATCGCAGAGAACATTCTGCCCACCATGTTCGAACCCTTTGTAACCACCAAGGGAGAGCGTGGTACAGGTCTGGGATTGTGGATCGTGAAAGGCATTATCGAGAACCATGGAGGCAAGCTGCGCGTCCGCAGCAAACTGGGGAAAGGGACCGTGTTCAGCATCGCATTGCCGGCGGTGCGGTAGAAAGCATTGAGCTACACGATGCAAAGCGCAAATGTCACATCCTGGTCGTGGACGACGAACCCCACGTGCTGGTGACCTATCAACTAATCCTGCAACAGCAGGGATACGAAGTGAGCGCGGCGCTGTCGGCAGAGGAAGCGCGGAAGATGCTGTTGGAGCGGAAGATCGATCTATTACTCTGCGATCTTTCGCTGGAGAGGCAGGAGAACGGATTTGATGTTATTGAGTTCGCCCGTCAGATAGACCCAGGGATGCCGACCCTCTTGTTGACCGGCTACGCCACGCAGGAGGCTAATGATCGCGCTGATGAAAGTGGAATTCCGGTACTGTTCAAGCCGATTGACATCAAAGAGCTGTTGCAGACGATTACTGAGTTATTGAGGGACGTTCATGAGCAACGCAAGGCGACCGGCTAAGAAGCCGTCTGCTGCCAAGACGTCGAAAACCGTAAAGAAGAAGGTCGAAGCCAGGGAGCCAACGCAGTTGCACGTGGCTCCTGCGCCCGAACTGGTTTCCAGACCCAAGTCGAGAATTCGCCTCACGCCGGAGCCGATTTCCGCCCCCGAGCTTCCGCAGGAGGGGCGATACGTATATGGCATCATCCAATCCCGGGAGCCCGTCACGTTTGGCAAGATGGGCATTGGAGGAACCGGCCAGATGGTATACGCGGTTACGCACGGTGACATCTCCGCCGTGGTTAGCGGTACCGGCGTGTTCATCTTCGATCCCACACGCGAGAACGCCTTGGCCCACGAACATGTCATCGAGACGGTGATGAAAACTCACACCATCATTCCTATGAGTTTCGGAACCGTATTCCGCACCGAGGACGATATCCGCGAGGTACTCCGCAGCATTTACCCGTCGGTGAAGGACGTCCTAAAGCAGATGGAAGGCAAGGTGGAGTTCGGGTTAAAGGTCTCGTGGGACCGCGATCATATCGTCGAAGAGCTGCGTCGCGACCACGAGGAGATCCATCGCTTCCACCAGGAGATTACGCGCAAGCACCTGCAATCCACTTACTTCGCCCGCATGCAGCTGGGCCGCATGATCGAAAAGGCGCTGACGGAGCGCTCAGGTGAGTATCTGCGTGAGATCTACGAAGGGTTGCGCACCATTTGCGTGGCCTCGCGCGACAATAAGCCGATCGGCGACAAGATGATCATGAACGCGGCGTTCCTGATTGAGCGGGAACGGGAGGCCGAATTTGACGCAGCCGTCAACCGCATCGCCAAGAAGTTCGGCGACCGGCTGAACTTCAAGTACACCGGCCCGTGGCCGCCCTACAACTTCGTGAACATCCGGCTGAAGCTGGAACCTAGCAGTGCGGGCTGAGGGACCGCGATGCTCTTCCTTGACGATCTGCTGTTGTCGCCGATTACGGGATTCAAGTTCATCCTGCGTACCCTGGCGCGCGCGGCGGAGGAAGAATACACCGACGACGCTCCCATCAAGGAGCGTCTGCTGGAATTGCAAACTTTGCTCGAGGAGGGCTCGATCAGCGAGGAAGAGTATGTGGAGCAGGAGCGGGAGATCCTTGCCGTGCTGCGCGAAATTCAGGACCGCAGAATGCAAATGGCCGGGGTCACGCCCGAAGATGCCGAACGAATGGGACGGCCGATGTTGGAAATTCCGGTGCAGCTTCCCGACAAGCGCCAGAAGTAGAGGCCACGAGCGTCATGCTGAGAAACCGTGCGCCGTCATCATCAATTTGCGCCGTTATCGTTTATGATGACGGCATCCCTCGATAAAAGGAATACGGGCCTTGATGAGAGTCTCTCCCGGTACCCGCCGTCGACTGGCTCCCTGGTTACTGATCTTCTGCTCCACGATGGCCCTTGCCTGTGACAGTCTCCCAGCCGGACAAACGTTTTGGATTCGGCTTAGTTCGCCGGTTTCCTCCTACAACGCGAAAGCAGGCGACCCCGTACACGCCGTTCTGATCGAGGCCGTGACCTGTGGCAGCGGCGAGATGTTCCCTGTCGGCACGGGAATCGATGGAAGGGTCGTCTCAGTTCGCAAAGTAGGGTGGGGGATCCGCCACGAGACCGCCGACTTTGCAGCTCCAATTCGATCGCGTGATGGCCAGCGAAGGCTCGCCGGTAGTCATGTCTACCACGGTGATGGAAGTGGAGAATGCTCGCGAACAGGTTTCTAAGGGTGTGATCCAGGGAGTCCGTAGCAGTGACTCTCCCCAAGGAACGAATCAACAGCCGCCTGCGGCACTTGCCCACCTGGAACCCATATTCAGATGCGGGGCTGATCGTTTTCAAAGCAACCTTTCCCATCTTTCCCGAGCCGGAGATTTATTTCCCGTCCGGCACCGACCTCCGCATCAAGCTGACGGAACCAATTACTGGATTGGCCGACAGAACCCGAGTCACTGCTGGACCCATCAATGGAAAGCGCCGTTAGTCGAACGGAAGACTTCTGAGCTCGAGAGTTTCGCTCAGTCGCTTCCGCAGCACTCGACCACGGTAAAGCTGGTGGATGCGGATGTGGTGAACCTGGTCTTCGTGGGCTCGCGCCAGGAGGTGGAGTCTGCTTTCGAGCAAGCCGGATGGAGCACCAGCGACGCTTTCAACAGGAAATCATTTTTCCGCGACTTTTATGCGTTTCTGAATAATAGTGGCTACGCGCAAGCGCCCATGCGACCTTTTCTCCTGGACGGCAAGCCTGCCGACATGAACTGGCAGAAAAGCCTGAACAGCTATGCCCGCCGCGACCATCTGCGCATGTGGCAATGGTCCGGCCCGGAGGCTGCCGAGACCGTGTGGGTGAGTTCGGCAACCCATGATACCGGGGCGACGCTTTCGCTGGAGCGTCACCAGTTCGTGCACCACATTACGTCCGACATTGACGAAGAACGCAGCAAGGTGATTCGCGATCTCAACGTGGCGGGCTGTGTGAAGGCCGTCCACCTGGTGCCGCGGCCTAAGATGGCGACCATCAGCCAGAATTCGACGGGGGATCTGGTTACCACTGACGGAGCACTGGCGGTCGTGGAACTAAAGGAATGCCAGCCGATGGTACCGGGACTGGCGTCGGAAACTACGTCAGCGCGATTCCGGCCCGGCAATCACATATTTCGCTATTTCCGGCGGCAGATATTGACCTTCCGCAGCGACATCTGGCGCGCCAACATTATCTATGGCGCATATGACCTGACGCGCATGAGCATTGTAGCCTGGCGACACCACTCTGCTGTGACAACGAATCGCGAGGCGAACGCTTATCTGCTGCGAGCGCAATAGGTGTAGAGCACCGCACGAGGATCAGGAGTCGGAGAGCAAAATCAAATCAACCACGGATGTCCGCGGATTTTTGTGATTTGATTTGTTGAGGTCTTGAGAGGAACAAAAAATCCGTTTCATCCGTGTAGATCCGTGGTGAAAGAATTAGACCCCAGAGAGAAGTCCCCAGATTCAAGCACTAGAGGTTGTCACTCCAGTGTCGATGTGCCCCAGCAGGTCGGTTGCTCGTAATGACATCAGTATGCAACCGATCCCTAACACTCGCGAGGTTGGCTCTACGGCTATTACGTTTGGCTTTCTTGTTCCGGCACGCGTAGGATGGGTATTCACTTCAGCCGCACAACCATGAAATCAGTTCTCGCCGGACTTCTTTTTCTCGCCCTGCTAACGACAGTTTTCGCGACGGCGCAGCAGAGTCCAGCGCGCCCATCCACCCAAACGGCCTCCCCGCAGCAAGGATCCTCGGGTGCTCCAACGCAAGCTGCTCCCGAGCAATTGACGCCCGTGATCCCGATGCAGCCAACTCCCGCACAGCCGGGGCCACAGCAGCCTACGACGCCGATTCCGTCTCAGGCTGGGTCGGGGCAGTCTTCAGCGTCTCCGGACTATTCCCAGGAAGCCTACGTCACCGAGCACTATCACCAGGCAATACGCTTCGAGAACGACGGGACCGGGCGGGACCAACTCGATGCGCAAATCAGAATCGTCAGCGAGAGCGGGGTGCAAGCGCTAGGCCAGCTCAAGGTGGGATACAGTGCACTCAGCGACAAGCTGGAAATCGTCTATGTGCGAGTCCGCAAGCCTGACGGAACCGTTATTAGCGCGCAAGAATCGGCGATCCAGGACCTCACCCCCCTGGTCGATGCGCCGATGTACACCGACTATCACGAGAAACACATCAGCGTCCCGTCGCTACGCCCTGGCGACATGTTGGAGTATGAGTTCGTCCGTACCATCACGAATCCGGTGACCCCGGGACAGTTCTGGACCAGTGTTAACTTTTCCGATAAGGGGATCATTCTCGACCAACAGCTGGAGATTAACCTTCCTAAGGCGCGGCAGATCAAGCTTAAAAGCAAGCCGGGTTACGAGCCCAAGATCAGTGACGAGGGCGACCGCCGCATCTATCGCTGGACCTATAGCCACGTGAAGGATGAGGACGAGGGGCCGTACAGCAAAAAAAAGAAGAGCCAGCACAAATCGCAAGACGAAATTCCCACGGTTCAGTTGACCACGTTTCAAAGTTGGGCAGCAGCTGGGAGAGTGGTATGCATCGTTGGAACGTGACCGGCGCCAGCCAAACGACGCGATCAAAGCGAAGGCCGCTGAGTTGGTGCAGGGCAAGACGGACGACATGGCGAAGGTGAAAGCGCTATACGAATACGTATCGCGCAACATCCGCTATGTCAGTTTGTCCTTTGGGCTGGGACGATACCAGCCCCACGAGGCCAGCGAGGTGCTGAGCAATGGATATGGCGACTGCAAGGACAAGAACACGCTGCTGGCAGCCTTGTTGGCGGCTGAGGGGTTTCAATCGACCTCAGTGCTGATTGGGTCGCAACATGAACTTGATCCCGAGATTCCGTCTCCGTCGCAGTTTGATCACGTTATTACCCGCGTTCCGGTCGACGGAAAAGAGATTTGGCTCGACAGCACCAATGGCGTTGCTCCCTTCCGCATGTTGGCGGCTAACTTGCGCGGTAAGCAAGCACTGGCGATCCCGCCCGACGGGAAAGCCAGCCTGGTGTGGACTCCCCCCGATCTGCCGTTTGAGGGTTTCGATCACTCGATGGTCAAGGGCTCAATCAATGAAACCGGAACGCTGAAGGCACATATCTCGTTTCGCATGCGAGGTGATCAGGAGCTGTTCTTGCGTTTCATGCTGCGCCAAATTCCCGGCAACCACTGGAAGGATCTGTTCATCGATGTTTTGCAACGCCTGGGGATGAAGGGAGTTGAGATTGACAACCTGAAGGTCAGCGATCCCAGCAATCCTGACGATCCGTTGCAGATCGATCTGGACGCCACTGCCAACAACTATTTCGATTGGTCGGCGCCGGAATCGAAGATGAGCTTGCCCTTGATGCAGATGTTTCTTCCAGCAGAGGGGGACGCGGAGGACGACGACAAAACGCATCCGAAGCCCATCAAACTGGGCGCGCGCGGGGAGTCCGTCGTCGAGGTTCAAGTCACGATCCCAGCCAAGTATGCCGTCCACTTGCCAATCGGAGTCGAGGTCAAGCGTGACTACGCTGAATATGTTTCCAGCTACAAGTTCGAGGCTGGACAGTTAACCGCAGTGCGCACGCTGAAGCTGCTTAGCCGGGAGCTCCCGGTAGCGCGACGGGAAGATTATGCCGCCTTCCGGCGCGCGGTGGCCGCCGATAACGCGCAGGAAGTCTCGTTGGACAACAAATCACCGGGGACGGCCGGAATCGGCGCCAACGAGAGCGCTGACGACTTGAACGATTCTGCACTGCAAGCTCTCAAGAACAATAACTACCAACTGGCAATCGATCTCTTTCAGCGTGTGGTGAAGTTGGAGCCGAAGCATAAAGACGTATGGAACAATCTAGGTCGCGCGTATCTGGGACTCAATCAGACGGATGAGGCCATCAAGGCGTTCCAGAAGCAGATCGAGATTGACCCCTACGATCAGTATGCTTACAACAACTTGGGGCGGGCTTACGAACGCCAGGGGAAATTCGACGAGGCGATCAAGCAGTATCAGAAGCAAATTGAAGTGAACCCCTTG
Organism: uncultured Acidobacteriaceae bacterium; assembly: GCA_963755865.1. Taxonomy (GTDB): domain Bacteria; phylum Acidobacteriota; class Terriglobia; order Terriglobales; family Acidobacteriaceae; genus Bog-257. The sequence continues at coordinate 682,704 of CAVWLY010000030.1, forward strand.
GACCAGTTTGCACATGGAAATCTCGGCGAGGTGTACATAAGGCAAAAGAAATTTGCGGAGGCGGTTCCAGAGTTGGAGAAAGCCGTAACTTTGCAGCCCAAGAACCCGGTCCTACTGATTTCGCTGGGGCAGGCCTACATCGCGACCAACCAGACCGACAAAGGGATGCAGCAATTTGAGAAGGCCATCAGTGTCTCGCCCAGCCCGCTTACCTGGAACAACATTGCATATTCCCTGGCGGAGCAAAATGTTCAACTGGAACGCGCAGACAAGTACGCCGATGCGGCGATCGACGCGATGCAGACGCAATTGCGCGACGTCAGGTTGGATAACCTAAGGTTGCAGGACTTGGCCGCAGCGCTCTTCTTGTACGAGATTTGGGATACCAAGGGGTGGATTGCGTTCAAGCGCGGGGACCTCAACACGGCGGAGCAGTACATTGATGCGGCGTGGCTAGCCAGTGGTAGTGGCACCATCGGCGAACACCTGGGCGAAACTTATGAGAAGCAGGGCAAGCGGGAACAGGCGATTCGCGTTTACGTCGACGCGCTGGCCGGCGATCCGCCAAGCGATACTGCACGTGAGCGCCTGACAGCGCTCGGAGTCAGCAAGGGAATTGATCGCAAGATTGAGCAAGCGCACCAGGAAATGCAACGCGCGCGCACGACGGCGCTCGGGACGTCGGGCAAAGGAAGCGCTCAGTTCTACCTGCTGATGTCACCTTCGAAGGTGGAGCAAGTGAAGTTCATCAAAGGAAGCGATGGGCTGAAGAGCCTGTCCGATGTGCTGGAGAAAACCAACGTAGGAACGAAATTTCCACCGGCGGCAGAAGTGCGCGTGGTGCGGAGAGCCGTTGTGACCTGCGGGACGGCGACAGCGAATCCATCGGCGACTACTGCCGCCGGCAAAGGGAAAGCCCCGGCGGTCGCGGTTGGAAGCGAGGAGTCGCAGGCGCCGGCAGCGCCATGCAATGTCGAACTTCTGCCCGCTGAATCGGTACATACCTTGGACTGAGGAGTACGCCAGGCCAGATCGAGGCCGATCATTTCGCGGTAAAATGTAGAGAATTACTAGCCGAGGTTTGCCATGAATGACCTCCGATACCCCATTGGTAAATTCGAGTGGATCCCGCTTAACAATGAAAATGAAATGGCCACGCGCCGCGCGCAGCGGATCGAGGTGCTGTCCAAGCTGCCGGCGCAGATGCGCGCCGCGGTGCGAGATTTGAGTCCTGAACAGCTCGACACGCCATATCGACCAGAAGGATGGAGGGTGCGGCAGGTGGTGCATCATGTCCCTGACAGTCATCTGAATGCGTACATTCGCTTCAAACTGGCGCTTACTGAAGACGAGCCAACCATTAAGGCGTATCGCGAAGACGCGTGGGCCACGCTGCCTGATGTGGTCACCACGCCAATCGACGTCTCCCTGCAAATGCTGGCCGCACTGCACTCGCGGTGGGTCGATTTGTTGGTAGCCATGAAACCGGCGGACTTTGCGCGCAAGCTGAGGCATCCTGAGCGTGGATTGCTCTCGCTTGATGAAATGCTGGCAATGTACGCCTGGCACTCGCAGCATCACCTGGCGCACATAACCGCATTACGTGAGCGTATGAAGTGGAAGCAGCGCGCGGCAGCAGCGGCAAGCATCTCGTCCTGAAAAGTTAAGGTAAAAAGAGGATCGTGCGGAGCGTTGCGCGACCCGACGCTCTTCGCTATTTAGGGGCTCACTCTTGTCCCTTCGAATTCGCCTCGCCGGCTGTCAAAAAAATTCCTCACACAGGCAAAAAGACTTCAATGCGGGATCGGTGTTGTTACAAACCAGTCATGGGACAAGTGCGCCAGGCGTTGGGACGAATGTGCGAGTTTATTATACGAAATGCAAATCCCCGGAATTGACGCGGGTTGCGCTCACGTTGCACAAGAAATCGCGTCCAAATGTGCGACTCAGAAAGTTTCGGAAGTTGTGAACTTTTTGAGCGGGTGCACCGTATACCGGTGAAGAAAAAAATCGGAGGCGGAGTTCGCAAGCACTCCGCGTTGAAGAGGAAACTTAGGGGTCAAACAGAATGTTTCGCCCGCGGTTTGGCGGCCCAGGCGAGATCATCTTGAGGGAGGCTTGGAAACCGATCCCTGTTGCTGTTTGACCCCGGTGTGACATTCTATGCAACCCGGCGGGAAACGCAAGTACTTCCTGCCGGTACGGGCCGCCAGAGCGAATTGTCAAAAAGGAGATGGCAAATGACTCGTATTCTGGCTCCCCTAACCGTATTGGTGCTCGCGTTGGGCATGTCGATCAGCGCTTTTGCAGGATCAACCAAGACCGATAACATCACCCTCTACCATGATGCACAGCTGAACGGCACGACCATTCCCGCTGGCGATTACACCGTAAAGTGCCAGACCAACGGCAGCAATGCCCAAGTCAAGTTCATCAGGAACGGAAAAGAAGTGGCAAGCGCCAGCGGGCAGGCGAAGGACCTGGGCAGCAAAACGCAACGCGCACAACTCGTGCTGCAAGACGGCGGCGGCGTTCCCACCATTACCGAAGTGGATCTCAGCGGCAGCAAGACCGGGGTCACCTTCGATTCGAGCATGGCGAATGCCGGCAAGTAGTAGTCCGTTGCATTGTCGCCGAGAGGGCGCTCCGGGAAGGGGCGCCTTTATTTGTGACGGCAATTTACACACTACGAGATAGCTAGTCGTTTGCTCTGCTAATAAATAGCAGCAATAGTCTATTTTGTTTCCGGGATATTAGTAGATTGTCGGTCCGGTGTCGCTATTTGTGGATAGTTGAGTACAAACGGCTCCTACTATGGTGCCGATTCGGGACTACTATTTTCCTCAACGAGTGAAAGTTACTTGACATTGTTCCGGCGAAGGCTACGCTTGTAGTTGCCACTCTCAGGGCGAAATCGCACGACCTGGATCGCGAAGCTGGAAAGTCTGCAAGCGGCATCGGGATCCAAACCATCCTTCCTCGTCGTGCATGTGATGTCGTTGCGCAGACTTTCCCCCACCAAGCGATCCATCCTCCTGCCCTTTGTAGTTCCTGCCTGGAAGTGAGCAAGGAGGCAATTATGAATCGTAAGAGAGCTGTATTTATGTGGCTTATTGCGACTACTTTCGTGATCGCAATGGTGCCGAGCGCAGTTTTGGCCCAATATTCCGCACAGCAATGGATACCGCTTAGTATTCAGAACCCCGAAAGGGTCGAGCGTACCTTCCATACTGGTGTTTATAGTCCAGCGAGCAACCGCCTGATTGTATTCGGCGGCACCGTCTTGGGCGCCAGCCTGGACGACCTATGGATCCTTACTAATGCCAATGGGCTGGGCGGCACGCCGGAATGGCGGCTGCAAGTCCACCCTTTGTCCGTTGCATGGCCGGAAGCGCGGTCGAGACACACCGCAGTTTATGACACCTTCAACGACCGGATGATCATTTTTGGCGGCTGTACCCTATTTTGTACGCCCGCCCTCAACGATGTGTGGGTGTTGACGAATGCGAGCGGAGCGAAAGGAACGCCCACATGGCAGCAACTCTCACCTTTGGGTACTCCGCCGGAGGAACGCGAGGTCGCCACCGCAGTCTACGATTACACCACAAACCACATGATTATCTACGGAGGGGACGGTGGAGGCACCGGATCCCTAGCGGACGTGTGGACGCTGAGCCATGCTAATGGTTTGGGCGGCACTCCGCAGTGGACTCAACTGTTTCCCGTGGGAGGTCCGCCGACGGGCCAGAAATGGCACAGCGCCGTTTATGACGCCAAGAACAATATCATGACAGTATTCGGCGGCAAGAACGGAATTACGGAAACTCCTACGAACGAAGTGTGGACGCTCTCGCATGCCAATGGCAAGGGCGGCACGCCGGTATGGACCAAACTGAACATGACATATGGTGATTGCCCGGCACGCATGTCGCAGAAGGCCGTGTACGACATCAGCACCAACACGATGACCATTGTTGGCGGCGTGGATGCAAGCGGAGCCATGGCAAACGACACGTGGGTGCTCTGGAACGCCAATGGACTGGGAGGTGAGCCGGGTTGGACACAATTGCTACCCAGTGGGAGCACACCGGTTCCACGCGGGTCGCCCGCCTTTGTTCTGGACACTATCAATAACCGCGCCATCCTCTTCGGTGGAAATGGGCAAGAGGGCTACCTGTTTGCTACCTGGGTGATGACCCACGCCAATGGTATGTAGCTAGAACCGTGGCGAACGCCGGCGAGTGAACTGGCGGCGCGACGGTAGGAAGGCGCTCCGCGCGGAGCGCCTTATTTGTCTGTGCCCTGATACAAAGTCAGTGACCGTCTACGCCGTCGCTGCGGTGAGGCGTGTTTGCTCCTCGTGGAAGCGCACTGACACCAACTTCGATACACCCGGCTCCTGCATGGTGACGCCGTAGAGAACGGGCGCCATGCCCATGGTGCGCTTGCTGTGGGTGATGATAATGAACTGGGTTTGCACGCTCATCTCGCGAATTAGTTCGGTGAAGCGGCCGATATTGGCTTCGTCGAGCGGCGCGTCCACTTCATCGAGAATGCAGAACGGGCTAGGCTGATACTGGAAGATGCCGACCAGTAGCGCCAACGCCGTGAGCGCCTTCTCGCCGCCGGAGAGCAGCAACACATTCTGCAGCTTCTTACCCGGAGGCGATGCGACCACGTCGATGCCGCTTTCCACCGAGTTCTCGATGTCGGTCAGGCGCATGAAACCCTGGCCTCCGCCGAAGAGCTTGCTAAAGGTGCGGGAGAAGTTTTCGTTGATGATCTTGAAGGCTTCTTCGAACTTCTGCCGCGATACGGTGTCGATTTCTTTGATCGTGTTCTGAGTATTTTCGATGGACTGCAACAAGTCCAGCCGCTGAGTTTCCAGAAACTCGTGGCGCTGAGCGATCTCCTTGTACTCCTCCAGTGCCATCATGTTCACGGGGCCCATGTTATCGAGACGGGTGCGCATCTCGCGGTAGGCTTCCTCTTCGCTGGCGAGCTCTTCAGCGGCGATGCGGGGCAGGGCATCGTCGGCCATCAATTCAAGCGGTTGCTGGCTCAGCTCCTGCACGCAGGTTTCTGACATGTGCTGCACATCGGATTGCACACGCGCCTGCGCGGCGGAAAGTTCGCCGCGACGATCGCGTGCGGCATCAAGCGCTTCGCGGGCAGTCTTGAGGGTCTCTTCCAACTCGACAATGCGCACGCGGACGGTCTGCAGCTCGGTTTGCAACTCGCGATCGCGGGTGTGTGCCAGATCGCGCTCGGCAGTCCAGCCAACCACCTGCTCCGCGAGGCGAACGGTCTCCGCTTCGCGTTGCTGCTTCTCAGCCGCAGCCGATTCAAGTTGTGACTTCAGCTTCGCCACTTGCGCCGAAACCTCCGACATCATGGCTTCGAGACGCTGTACCGTGGCGACCGCTCCGCGGTGGCGTTCTTCCAGGGTTGCAAGATGCGCGCGAACTTCGCTGGCGAGTTGGGCCGCTTCGTCGCGGCGCAACCGCAGGCTCTCCAGGCTGCTCTGCGCAGCCTGCATCTCCAGTTCAAGTTGGCGACGCTGCTCTTCTCGCGACGACAACTCAACGCTTTGTTCCGCGATGAATGTCTCTTGCTGGTTGCGCTCCTCACCGACGCGAGCCAGCTCGCGCCCGAAAGTGGAGAGCCGCTCGCGAACCCGGAGCATCTCCGACTCCAGTTGACGAAGGGTATGGCCGGACGTCATGGCGTGACGCTCGGCTTCGCGCTTGTCATCGTCCAGCCGATGCAGCAGTCCGGTCAGTTCGAAAATTTCGCGTCCCAGTGTCGTCACGCGCAACTCTTCGTTGGCCATGGCGCGCTCTATCTCGCCCATCTGCTGCAGCAACTCGCGCAATTCGCGCTTCATGGAGAGCGGGCCCTGACTGCGCTGCTTGCCCCCGGTTACGGTGACGTTGTGGAAGCACTCGCCCGACTTGGAGAGAAAGAAGGCGTCGGGATTTTCCAGCGCGAGATCGCGACCGGCGCCTGCGTCGGGCACGATGTAGCCATTGCCCAGCTTGGGCAGAATCACCTCGAGCGATTTGCCGAAACCGTTAAGCACGCGAATACAATGCTTGAGGGGCACAACGCTATCACCATGGGCGACCTGGTGTGTGGATTCGTCGAAGAGAAACGAGAACTTGGCCTGCGAATCTTCGGGATGGACCAGGAACGTCGCACGGCCATCGACGTCGCTGCGCAACAGGCGAAGACCTTCGTCGGCCGCGTCCCAGGACTTCACCACGATGTAGTTGAGTTCGTCGCGCAGGAAATCGTCAACCACGTGCTCGTAGCGGTCTTCTACTTCCAGAAAGTCGGCGAGCACGCCGACTGGCGCAAGACCTTCCTTCATCGCGCCCGAGGTGAAGAGCTTGCGCACCGATTCGGTGGTGTAGCCATGCTCGGTGATGACGGCTTCCAGCGAACTCTTCTTGCCCATTGCGCCGGCGTACTCGGCACGTAGCGAATCCAAGTGGCGCTTGCCGGTTGTCTCCGCAGCGCGCTTTTCGTCAAGCTTCTGGCGCGTCTCGTCGATCTGCGTGGCCAGCGAAACTACACGTTGCGATGCAGATTCAAACTCCAGCCCGAGCTGGCCTTGCTGGCCGCCGAAGGTTTCCAGTTGCAGCATGGCGGCGGCGGTTTCGCCATGCAGACGTTGCGCCTCGCGGTTGAGCGCGGCAATGCGTTCCTCGGCTTGCGTTATGCGATTGCGCACTGCGGAAGTCGCGGAGACCGCGATCAGAATTGCGTCGCGTCGCTGCTCCTGCTGGCGCTCGACGTCCAATAGCGAGGAGGCTGCGGCTGAAGCCTCTTGCTGCCTGGTTTGCGACTCCTGCTGAGCATGTGCGACGTCTGTGTTCGCTGATTCGAGGGTGGCACGATTAGCTTCCAATTCCTGCTGTAAGCGAGCGACTTGCGCTTCGGTGTTTGCGGTCTCTGCCTGTGCCGCGGCGGTGCGCGCATCGAGTTCGGAGCAGCGCTCGTCGTTGGAGCGGCGGCGGGCGGCGGCACGATCGATCTCCAGCGAAAGCGTATTGAGTTGCTCGCGATTCTCCTGCGACTCGCGTTCGATGGCGTAGCCACGCTGCGTGCGCTCGCCGTGCTCGCCTTCCATTTGCTGAACAGCCTCGCCTTGCGCGTGCATGGAATCGCCGATTTCGGTGAGTTGCTGCTCGAGCAGGGAGGCCTCGGCATCAAGCTGCGCAAACTTGCTAACCAGCAGTGCGCGAAGTTTGGCACGCATCTCGTCGCGAAGTTTGGCGTAACGCTCGGCCTTCGACGCTTGTCGCTTGAGCGAGTTCATCTGCCGCGTGACCTCGTCGAAGATGTCATTGATGCGGGCGAGATTCTGCTTTGCATCTTCGAGGCGCGCTTCCGCCAGCCGCTTGCGCGTCTTGAACTTGGTGATGCCCGCCGCCTCTTCGATGATGGCGCGGCGGTCGGTAGGCTTGCTGCTGAGGATCTGACCGATGCGGCCCTGCTCGATGATGGCGTATGATTCCGGGCCCAGACCGGTGCCCATGAAGATGTCTTGAATGTCGCGCAGACGGCAGAGCTTGCCGTTGAGCAGATACTCGCTTTCGCCGGAGCGGAAGAGACGACGTGTGATCGTGATCTCGCCAGCCTTGAAGGTGCGCTTGAATTTGCGGCGCCGAATCTTCAGTACGACATGCGGAACGACAGCATCATGAGCAGCCTCGGCTGCAGTCGAGGGGCGCGTCTTCGTCATCATTCTGGCCGGGACGCACTTCCTCGGAGTAGCGCTCCACGTCGTCGGCCTTGGCGGCGCGCACGGCGGATTCGTCCCAATCATCCTCGGGAAGATCGTCCTGAATGTCGATCTCGGGCTCAAGCACGTCGCCATAAATTTCGGGGTCGACTAGCGTGAGCGAGACCTCGGCCATGCCGGTCGGCTTGCGCTCGCGCGTGCCCGCGAAGATGACGTCCTGCATGTTGACGCCGCGCAGCAGTCGCGCCGATTGTTCGCCCAGGACCCAAGAGATGGCGTCGGAAATGTTCGACTTGCCGCAGCCGTTCGGGCCAACGATGGCGGCAATGCCGTCGCCTTGGAAGCGAAGGTCGGTGCGATCACAAAACGATTTGAAACCCAGGATTTGCAGCTTCTTCAGTTTGAGCAAATGCGTACTCCGTTCGGATAGTGCTGGCAGGGCGCGGAACTCAGCAACAAGATTTCAGGCCAGGCCAGGGATATCCGCGAATTTCATCTCGACCGACACGTAATATGCCATGCCAACTGTACTTTCGAAGGCGAGGAGGGGTCAAGATGTAAAACACTATATTTGGGGCTATACCTGTGGAAACCACATTATATTGCACCATGCGCGCAGCAAATGGCCAGAATTTGGACGATAATAACTAGGTGAGGAGAAGGTGGGGAGAGCCGCCGGAGCCACCTTCAGTTTAGAGACTGACTGCGCCGCATTCAAGGCTAAAACCGGCGAGAGTGCCTTATCGGTTAACCGGCTTCGCAGCCGATCTGGGCCCGCGCGCTCCATCCACCGCGGCGCCGATCGCACCAGCGTGGCATTCAGCAAAATCGAAATCAGCGACGCCGCCAGCACCGCGTAGTAAAACTCGTCGCCGACCAGCGCATTCGCGTGCGCCACCTGCACCAGGATGAACGAGAACTCCCCAATCTGCGTCAGCCCGGTCCCGACCAGCGCCGCCGTCTTCAGCGGATACCCAAACACCTTCACCACGCCCGTCCAGATCGCGAACTTGCCCACCACGACGAGCGCGAGTATCGCAATCAGCAGCCCCGGCTCACGCACCACCGCTCGCGGATCGATCAGCACTCCCACCGTCACGAAGAACACCGCAACGAACGCATCGCGCAGCGGCATCAGTTGATCGAGCGCGCGATGCGCATACTCCGACGCGCTCACGATCAGTCCGGCGGCGAACGCGCCCAACGCCAGCGACAGCCCCACCGCCTCCGTCAGCGCCGCAGTGCCCAGGCAGACGGCCAGCAGCACCAGCAGAAACAGCTCCTTATTATTGGAGCGCGCAATTTGCGCCAGCGCGCGCGGCACCAGGTACACCGCCAGAAATCCAATCGGCGCCAGGATGAGCGCCGCCTTGCCCAGCGCCTGCGCCACGCCCAGCACGTGATGCGGCGTCAGGCTGGCCAGCACCGGCATCAGAATGGTGAGCACCACGACCACCAGGTCTTCCACCAGCGTGATGCCGATCATGATTTTGCCGTGCTGCGATTGCAGTTGCCCGCTGTCGATCAGCAGCCGCGACAGCACCATCGTACTGGCGACCGAGACGATCATCCCCACCACCACGCCTTGCAGCGCGCCCCAGCCCAGCAGCAGTCCCACGCCTTCGCCCAGCAGCGCCGACAGCACCACGCCCACCGGAGCTCCGATCAGCGACACCCACTTCACTTCGCGCAACTCCTCCAGCGAGAACTCCAGCCCGATGGAGAACATCAGGAAGACGACGCCGACCTCGGCGACAATCTGAAAGGTGTGGGCTTCGCGCACCGCCGGACCCGGCGTGAACGGGCTGAGAAAAATTCCCGCCAGCACATAGCCGAGGATGAGCGGCTGGCGCAATCGCCACGCCAGCGCGCCTCCGAAGATGGCGGCGATGAAGATGTACGACAGCTCTTTGAAGATGACGGAGTGTTCGGTCATGCTCTGCGAATCCGAGAATTGCAATCTCGGTATCCTAGCAGGCGCTGGCAAGTCAGGCCGATGGCCGAGAGCGACAGTCGAGCATAGTCCTCAAACTTAGGGTTGGTTTGTCATCACGAGCACAGCGAAGGATCTGCTTTTTCCACGGGTGCGGCATCCATCGCGCCAGCTTTCGTGCACGACCCCTCCTCGCCATCCCTTCTGCTCTGTCATCCTGAGCGGAGGCGGCGCCCCGCCGCCGGAGTCGAAGGACCTCTATAGCCGCAGTTGGCGCCAAAAACTGGGTGCTCCATCCTTTCGCCGCTTTTGCGAAAGGGTGGGAGACAACAATCTAATGGATGCCCCAACCTAGCGTCGTGCCTTTTGTGGACCGCGCGCGTTGGCCATGACCTGTCTAGGTAGAACGGGACCTTCGGTTCCGAGTTTACAGTCCAGCCCGAAGGGCGAAACAAACTTAGACCGGAGCGTGAGAGTTTGTGCGAGAGCTCATTTCAACTTAGCCAGGTGGAATGAATTACCCACGAACGAGCCCTGCAGGGGCGAAAGAGTCTAGCCCAGCATGGAGCCGCAGGCGAAATGCTGAGTAAAGTGCGTAATTAATCCGAGCCCTGTAGGGGCGACAGACGTTCTCACACTTGTGAGCCCTGGGTACGTTGCAATGGGTAACGTTGCAATAAGAAATCGAGTCCCTTTAGGGACGGACACAATTCTGGGACTGTCGATATGTGTCGATCGCCGCTATTTGAGGCCATTCCCGGATAGTCTGCATGAACTCTAGCCCGAAATTCACCACCTAAGCGCTAACTATAAAAATAATCATTTCAATTCTATTAAAAAATGCTTGACATCTTGACAAACAGGGAACATTATCACCCAACTTAGCCGACAAAATTTTTTCGCATCGGCCTGTTAGGTACGACACCTCGTAACCCCTTTCGAGGTGTGGGCCATTAGCATCTAGCTGATATTGATTGAGGCAGGGAACTTCTGCATGCTATCCGCCGATTGTTTCGCGGAGCGGCAAGAGTAAAGAAGCCTTTCCCCTGGGTCCTACTGAAGTCAGCGCCGCTCTCGCCGTCCTTGGCTCTCCGCGGTGCCATGTCGCAACTCTTCTCTTTGTGAGCCAGGGCTCGAGACTCCTCCGAATTTTTTTCTTGGGGTTCAGGAAAGACCCTGAAGCATGAGTCTTGGCGGTGTTCGCTCTGAATAATGAAAAGGAAGGTGTGCCGTGAAAATAGGAAACATCATCGTAAAGTGGGTTTTCCAGAGAAGATTGACGCTTGGACCATTGGCAGTCCTAGCGACCCTGCTGCTAGTTGGGCTCACTAATCCCATGTTGGCTCAAGATCTGTCGTCGCCGAGAAAGGGCGCCGTCATCGTTCCCGGAACCAGCATCGTGCGTCCCGAGGACGCTGGCGTACGGGCCCACACCAACGTTGAGATCTTCGTCCCAGAAGGCGAAAAGCTCTTTGGCAACAAAGGTCCATCTCCAAACGCTGAAACTCCGGCAACTCTCGCGTGCATTTACCAGCTTGTTGTTGAGCCAAGCAATGTGTTGCCGGGATGTCAAAAAACAGATACCAACCTGGTGAATCCCTCGGGTGGCTCCGGTATCATCGTTATCGTTGACCCCTACGACGATCCAACAGCGGCTAGCGACCTGACCACCTTCCAACAAGCTTACTTCCCTACGAATCCAACGCCAAAGTTTCACAAGTTTTATGCCAGTGGCACACAGCCCGCATGCGACCCCAGCGCGGCTGTGGAAATATCTCTAGACATCGAGTGGGCTTACGCCATGGCTCCTAATGCCACCATTGTCCTGGTGGAAGGGAATGACCTCACATTCAACAGCTTGCTGCAAGCGGAGGATGTTGCGACTGGTTACTTCGCAGGGGGACTCCGCTTCTGCTTCCCTGGGGAATTCTGCCCAAGTGGCCCGGGTGAAATCTCTAACAGTTGGGGGAGCCTTGAGTTCACCAGTGAAACATCCTATGACGGGCACTTCGCACCACCGCCAATCCAATGCCTCGGGCCCCCCGGCTTTCCTGAATTTTGTTTCGGCGGTTTTGATGGACTGGTCACCTTTGCGGCGTCGGGCGACCACTTGGAGGTGAGCTGGCCTAGCGTCTCGCCGTGGGTCGTATCCGCGGGTGGTACTACCATAGACCGTGACTCGACCGGCAAGTTTACTGGGGAGAGCACCTGGTACGACACGGGAAGCGTGAACTGTCCACCACAACAGGCTCCCTGTGGCGGAGGCGGTGGCCCAAGCAACAAGATCGAACCGATTCCGAACTGGCAACTCCCCTTGAACGGTTCGCTCAATGGCTGGAGGGGTACCCCGGACTTGTCTTTTAACGCCAACCCTGCGAGCGGAGTCGCGGTGTACGATTCAAACTCGTACCCCTACACCTGTACGGGTACACCGCTCGGATGGATTACAGTTGGCGGCACCAGTCTTTCTTCCCCCGCCTTGGCCGGAATCGTCAACGCCGCCGGAAATTTCTACAGTTATGGCTCCGTGGGTTCCGGCTACATCGCTGAAAACGAACTCCTCTACTCCGAACTTGGAGGTGTTAAGACCTATCCAGCATATTTCCGTGATGTCAAGCCCCAGAGGGGCTATACGGGCACGAACAAGTGTGGTCAATCTGGCCAATACGGGATTTCGTATGGGTGGGACTTCTGCACCGGTGTCGGAACGCCTTTGACCCTGATTGGTAAGTAGTCAGGATTGCCTTGTGCCCCAGGTTCGCCCTGCGGTTGGGCTAACCTGGGATCTCTGCACTCAACGCGCGACCATCCTACGACCGCACCTGCGCCAGAATCGAGTGCACCACGTTGAGCGTGTGGGGCGCGGCGAAGATTTCTTTTAGTTTGTCCTTGAAGTCGCTCTCCGAGCTAAGCGTGATCGTGTTGTTCAGGTACTTCATCACCAAGGGATAGAAGTTGACGCTGTGCTGGAGAGTAAACAATTCAAATTTATAGCTCAGCGTCGGAGCGACGATGTAGAAGTAGTGAACAAATAGGTTGCCGGTAGGCTGGGTTACAACTTCGCCTTTGACCAACTGCTTGGTCTTCTCTCCTAACAACGCGGCTTGTTCCTTGAGGATCGTGACCGGCGTGGTCATTTTAGAGTCGGCAATATTGTCCGGCCAAAGATTGTCAGGCATAGGGAACTCCAAAAAAAAAGTTGTCAGTTGCCAGTAGGCAGTTGTCAGTCAAAAGTACTCTGAGACTAGCATCCGGACTGCGATAGAGGTCCTTCGACTCGTCGCTACGCTCCTCGCTCAGGATGACAGATGACTCGTCGCTACGCTCCTCGGTCAGGTTGACGAGCAAGATCTAAGCACATCAGAATTTCAGTTCCAGCATCACCGGCAGATGGTCCGACGCCATCTCTTTGTCTGGTTCCCCATCATCTTGCAACAGCGAATCTTTACCGATCGAAGTCGGTATGCTCACCCCCTGAGGCGCTAAGCCCTTCAGCAGATCGGGGCGTATCAGCACCTGGTCGAACAGGTGCCAGTAATAGGAAAGGTGCTCGCTTCCTTCAAAATAATGCGTTCCGCAGGCGTCGCCATTGTCGCCGAGGTAGTTCCACATCGGATTGTAGAAGAATTTGTACTTCTGCCGCTGCACGGTGCGGGTGTTGCGGGCCGCGATACGTCGGCTCATGACGGCGTGCAGGCCTCCGGCTATGACCATGCCCGCTTCGAAAGGATGCATGTTGAGATCGCCCAGCAGAATCGTGCGCTGATGACCTTCGCGGTTCTCCACCTCGTCGATCGCTTGTGCCAGGTGTACCGATTCCACCAGCAGGCTGGACTCGGAGAAGTTCATCTTCGCGGGAAGATGGGCGGCGGCGACCAGGATGGGTTGATGACGGGGCAGCGTGAGGCGCCGAATCGAGATGCGATGGCTCTCAAACAGTGGTGGGAACAAACTCGAATCGAAGCGCGTGAAGAAAAGCAGGTGGCCGCAGTTGCCGGCAGCGTACTGATAGTCGGGCGACTCGGTGTTGAGCTCCTCCAGAATCCGCACTGGCGGCGTGCCACACTCGGCGAGGATGAGAACGTCCACATTCTCCTGGCGAGCAAGGTTACGAACGAAGCCGTGGAGATCGCGCCGGTTCAGATTCCAGAAGAGGAACTTCGGCATAGAAACAGCTGTCAGTGGCTAGTTGCCCGTGGTCAGTCTAAACCTTCGGTCGCCTTTACTGACAACCAACCACTGGCCAATGACAATTATTGTTTGTGAGGAAACCGAGGACGACGCCGTCCCTTACCCACGCTCTGCCGGGCCGCGCGACTTCTCCTGCCCTCCAGACGGGCGATTACTAAGTGGCGCGTTGCAGTAGGGACAAACTTCGGCATCCAGCTCGACGGCGCGGTTGCAATTGGAACACAGCCCTTTGGGTTGCTCAGGATCCATGCACCCTTAGAGCAGGACTGCAAGCGTCGGGTTGCCAGCCTTGCAAGCTCCGTTCGGCCCTCCGCGCAAGCAGCTTTGCAGGATCACGTTTCTCCGCCATGCAATTTTTGCAGTTGCCGGTGAGGTCACCGTCAATTCAAGCCCGGCTCTATATTGGCATCCTCCGTCTCACCATGGTTCTTCCTGGGATCGCCAAACAGCCGTTGCACCAGGTTCAGCAATTCCTGTGGACTGTGGCTTTGAACGACATGATCCGCCCACTTCAATTCACGTTGCGTAGGCGTAAGCGCAATAATCGGCAGTTTGGGCGTCAACCGTTTTACTGCCTCGATAAGGTCACCCGCATCGAAATTCGGGATTCCGCAGTGAATAATCAGCGCCTGAACATTAGGAAACAGACGCACCAGCTCCAGCGTCTCTGCCACCGAGTGCGCGGTGATTACGTTGTACTTGAAGGTTTCTAAGATCAGTTTGCGGGTCGATAGCGCCTGTTCCGGCTCGGGTTCGGCAACGATGAAGGCAGGTCTCGTCAAATACCGCTCTCCTTGTTCGATTTGAATAATCTGTACTTTATTGGATGATCCGCGTGGTCAGGAGTTGGCAACCCTGCCCATTACACTTGAATTTTATCGGGGGGCCCTGCCCGGCCTCTCCCGCCTGATCCGGCGCAATTTCCCGGGCCGCGGGCGCTGTCGCGAAAGAGTACGGTCGCGGCGTGCAAGTCCCAGATGGCTCACGCATTCGCTCTGTTTGTGCATGGGAGAGATATCGGCGCTAGATCGGCTCCTGGCTTCTGATCATGATCTACCGGTCACTTCGCTTTGCGCCCGCCCCTGCGCTAGGATGGAGTGCACCACATGCAGAGTTGGGGCGACGACGATTAACTTCCGTTGGGCCGGTCCCCGGCCAGCAGTAGCTCTGCGAAAGGGCAAGATAGGCGGACTTTCACGAGCTTAATTGGGTAAGACATAAAGTAAGTGACGACTGTCTCGATATGACATCCAGATTTGTGCGGCAGATTATTGTAGTGACGCGATACCACCAGGCGGAGGTATGCAAGTGGAAACTACGGCAAAGTATCTGGTCGACCACTATCAGAAAACCTATGAGTTGACCTATAGGTTGTGGCAAGGCCGCAATAAGACATTTCTGATCCTGCTTGGCGCAATTGGCGTGGCGACATTCGTAATGTTTCCAGCGATGGGTGCCCGATCGATCATGTTTTTGTACGTGCGCCATTCCCTCGGTCTAAGTGATGGCGAACTCAAGAACGTGCAAAGCGGATTTCCTTTTGGCATTCTCCAGGCCATATTCCTGTTCGTGATCTTCTATCTCACCGTCAATCTTTATCACCGGTCGCGCTATGTTCTGCGCAATTATGCATACTTGGGCTTGCTGGAAAAAGAGATCCGGCTAGAGCTCAAGCGGCCGGATTCAACATTTGCTTTCACCCGCGAGAGTAGCTTTTACTGGCGTCAGAGGGACGCATTCGCGCCTTGGGTGAAGGTCGTCTATATTAGTCTGCTCTCCGGCTTACTGGTGACGTTTCTCCTAGCGACCATTTGCGGCGATTGGAAAAGTGGCAATCGCCTGCTCACCGCGGCAGATATTCTGTTTGCCTTTCCTATTGGGATCTTTCTCTACGCCTATGCCAGTTCCTCGATTCAATTGGACAAAGCGGAGACACCTGCTCCGACAGACGGACGAGGGAAAAACCACTGACCACTCCAGCTTCCAACACATGGCGAGTGGAGGCGAGCCACTGAATGCCGAGGCCGTTCTGTGGTCGCAGGAAGCCTTTGGCAAACCATTCCACGACTCCTTCTGGCAGACCGAAACTGGCTGCATTTTGACTACGATTTTTCCCAGTATGGCGGTCAAACCGGTAGCTGAACTCCTTGCGTTACGTCCCGGCTGGCTAGGTCCCCTTTTGGAATCGGTGGGGTAACGCGCTCCTCAATTTCGGCCAAAAGTCATTGCTCAATTCCCATGATTGGTCTATAACCTGAGCCAGTTACCTTGAATCGGCAACGCCACCACATACTCAGGGAGGCTTGTCTCTATGCGTCGCACCGTTCCTGGCCAAAGATTGTTTCTACGATTGATCTGTCTGGCTGTTGTACTTTCCTCCTTTCCGGTCTGGCTGACCGCGGGCACCGACTGGGCACCCGTCGATCCAAACGAGTTGACCATGAAGAGCGATCCGCTGGCGCCGGGGGCGTCGGCCATCGTCCTCTACCGCCAAGTAGATCGGGACGACAACGGGAGGACTTCCCACGAATTCAACTATGTCCGTATCAAGATCCTGAACGAAGAAGGACGCAAATACGCCGACGTAGAAATTCCTTTCGTCAAGGAAGTCAGCGAAGTAGTGAACGTGAGGGCGCGAACCATCAGGCCCGATGGTTCGATCGTCAACTTTGAAGGAAAGCCCTTCGAAAAATCCATCGTCAAAGCCAAAGGCATGAAATACCTGGCGAAGACATTTACTCTTCCCGATGTCCAACCGGGTGGCATCATCGAGTACTATTACACGTACAACTATCCCGAGTACTATATCTACGATTCGCACTGGATCATCAGTGACGAGCTGTTCACTAAGCACGCCAAGTTTTCCCTGAAGCCCTTCAGCAGTTCCTATCAACGCTTCAGCGTGCGCTGGAGCTGGCAGGATCTGCCTCCGGGGAGCGCACAGCCCAAGGAGGGGCCTGATCACATTATCCGGCTCGAAGTCTTCAACGTTCCACCCTTCCAGACAGAAGACTTCATGCCTCCGGAAAACGAGTTGAAGGCCAGGGTTGATTTTATCTATAGCGACGAGAATTTTGCGGCAGACGCGGACGCATATTGGAAAAATGTCGGCAAGCGCTTACATGACAGACTGGAAGGCCAGGTCGGCAAGCGTGCTGTGCTGGATCAGGCGGTGAGCCAGATCGTATCCCCCGGAGATGCTCCGGAGGTGAAGTTGCACAAGATCTACGCGCGCGTGCAGCAAATGCGTAATACCTCCTACGAAGTACAAAAAACCGAGCAGGAGGAGAAACGCGACAAAGAAAAGAACACGAACACGCTCGCCGACGTCTGGAAGCAAGGACACGGCAACGGAACCCAGTTGTCTTGGCTGTACTTTGCGCTGCTACGTTCGGCAGGATTTGAAGCCTATGGAGTAATGGTCTCCGATCGCGCCCATTACTTTTTTAACCAAAAGGCGCTGGACAGCTCTCGTCTGAATGCGAACCTGGTCCTGATAAAGCTTGACGGTAAGGATATCTACTGCGACCCCGGCTCCCTATTTGCACCGTTCGGCATGCTGCCATGGGCAGAGACGGGGGTTCTGGGATTGCGTCTGGATAAGGACGGGGGTAGCTGGGTGCACACACCCGTTCCGCCAAGTTCGGTTTCGCGCGTTGAGCGCACCGCGCAATTGAAACTGTCAGACACCGGCGAGCTTGAGGGCAAGCTCACGCTCACGTATACCGGCCTGGAGGCCATGGTGCGGCGCAGAGAAGAGCGCAATGAAGACGAAGCTGAGCGCAAGCAGTTTCTCGAAGATCAGGTGAAAGAGTACATTCCGACGGGCACTGATGTGGAATTAATCAACCATCCGGATTGGAGCAACTCGGCTTCAGACCTGACGGCGGAATTCAGTCTGAAAGTTCCCGGATGGGCGTCGAGCGCCGGTCGCCGCGTGTTATTTCCTGTCGCCTTATTTGGCGAGCCGGAAAAGCATGTCTTCGAGCATGCCAGCCGCGTGCATTCAATTTATTTCGAGTTTCCGTTTCAGAAGATCGACGATGTCACCGTGGAACTGCCTGCCGGATGGAAGGTGAGCAGCCTGCCCCCGCCGGTGAAGCAGGGCTCGCAGACAATTTCCTACAGTCTCAAGCTGGAAAATGAGAATGGCAAGTTGCACGTGATACGAACTCTGAATATTGACGCGATCCTGGTTGATTTGAAGTACTACACGGCGTTGCGAAACTTCTTTCAGAGTGTGAGGACGGGCGATGAGCAACAGATTGTCTTGCAGCCGGGCATTGCGAGCGCCAGCAACTAACTGGCGTAGACTGCTCCTGCTTAGTATGCTCGCATGTTTCTTGCTGGTGCCGCTGGCGGCGTTCAGTGATGCCCCGGGGTGGATGCATGCGCTGGTGAATGCACCTGAGCCAGGCCACGACGAGAAGACCGATGCGATCCTTATGTATGCGGAAAAAACGGTCAGCGTCCAGAGTGTCGACAAGATAAAAATTTCGGTGCGCGAAGCCTACAAGATTATGCGACCGGGCGGCCGCGAACACGGCACGGTGGTCGCCATCTTCGATTCTCACAAAAAGATAACTGGCATGCACGGTTGGTGCATCCCCGCGCAGGGCAAAGACTACGAGGTGAAAGAGAAGGATGCGGTAGAGGCGTCGCTGCCCAAAATCGAGGGTAGCGAACTGATATCAGACGTTAAAGCAAAGGTCCTGCGGATCCCGGCACCCGATCCGGGCAATATCGTTGGCTACGAGTATGAGATCGAAGAACAGCCGATGGTGTTGCAGAATGTGTGGCACATCCAAGGCGAGAGTCCCACGCGCGAAACTCACTATACCTTGCAACTCCCACCGGGCTGGGAGTACCGCGCCTTGTGGCTCAACTATACTGAGACAAAGGCGACGCAGGGCGGGAGTAATGAATGGCAATGGACAGTGAGCGATGTGAAGGCGGTGCGGGAGGAAGAGAAGATGCCGCCGCTGGCTGGGATCGAGGGAATGATGGTGGTTACGTTTTTCCCTCCGGGCGGGGCCACCGCCAGCGCCTTCTCCAACTGGCAACAGATGGGAGACTGGTATCTCCGACTTACCAGCGGCCGACTCGACGCATCCCCGGACCTGAAGCAGAAGGTGAACGCTCTTACCGCTTCATCCCCGACCACACTCGACAAGATGCGGGCTATCGCACAATTCCTGCAACACGACATTCGCTACGTCGCGATCGAGCTGGGCATCGGCGACTGGCAGCCCCACGCGGCCTCCGAGGTATTTACTCATCGCTACGGCGATTGCAAAGATAAAGCCACGCTAATGGCTGCGATGCTGCATGAGATTGGCGTGGACTCTTACTATGTCGTGATTAACGCCATGCGCGGTGCAGTCACCGCTACGACGCCAGCCCAAGTGACCGCCTTCAACCACGTGATCCTTGCGATAAGGTTACCTGATGGCTTGAACGATCCGGCGCTGGTCGCCACCATGCATGATCCGAAGCTGGGGAACCTGTTGTTCTTCGATCCGACGAACGAGATTACTCCATTCGGACAGGTTGGAGGATATCTGCAATCCAATTACGGCTTGCTGGTCACGCCCAAGGGGAGCGAACTGATTGAACTACCCAGGCTGCCGTCGAACATGAACAGTATTGAGCGGACCGGCACGATGACGCTGGATGCAACGGGAACGCTGAAGGGCGAAGTGAAAGAAGTGCGCCTGGGAGATCGGGCCTGGAGGGAAAGGTGGGCCTTGCGCAATGCAAGCACGGAGAGCGACAAGATCAAGCCAATCGAAACCTTACTGGCTGGCTCGCTTCCGAGCTTTCGCATCACCAACGCGAAGGTGATCAACCTGCAGCATACGGACCAGCCCTTCGGCTTCGACTATTCCTTCGAAGCCACTAACTATGCCAAGAGTGCCGGCGATCTACTTCTGGTGAGGGCGCGGGTCGTCGGAGTGAAATCCAGCGGCCTGATGGAGACAAAGGAACAGCGCAAATATCCGGTTGAGTTTGATGGGCCGACGCTCGATGCTGACGTCTTCGACATCACGATTCCCCAAGGCTATCAAGTGGATGAGTTGCCGCTGCCGACCGACGCGGATTATAGCTTCGCGAGCTATCACTCCAAGACGGCGGTCAGTGGCAACATCATTCACTACACCCGCACGTTCGAGATCAAGGAACTGACCGTGCCCGTCAGCCAGGCCGAAGAACTCAAGAAACTTTATCGAACTATCGCCGGAGACGAGCGAAGCATGGTTGTGCTGAAGCCAGGGGGGAAGTAGCGACCCGCTCATTGCTTCAAACCTCTCTAGCGTTCCCTCCCTCATAGTGGAAAGTCCGTTTATCGCGTGATTCTTGAGGCCCCATCGCTGGGCACGCCGCCCACCAGCACTGGTGATTCGCCAAGCGACAAACGACGGTTGCCCTTAGCCGAACAACTATGTTGTCCCGTATCATTGCCTGATATGGAGACTGCCATCAGTTGTCGGAGGTTGAGGAAGACCTACGACGGAAAGGTCGAGGCGGTTCGCGGTCTCGACTTGGCGATTGAGGCCGGTGAATGTTTCGGCTTGCTGGGCCCAAATGGAGCCGGCAAGACCACGACCATCGAAATTCTGGAAGGGCTGCTGGCCCCCACGTCCGGTGAAATCGAGATCCTGGGAATGACGTGGCAGGCGCACGAACGCGAGTTGCGCGAATGGCTTGGCATCTCCCTCCAGGAAACCCGCCTGTCTGAAAAATTGTCCGTTCGCGAAACCTTGGAACTGTTTGCCAGTTTCTATCATCGGCCAAATTCAGTCGCGGCTGTCTTGGAGGAGCTATCGCTCGGCGAGAAAGCCGATGCGTTGGTGGGCAAACTTTCCGGGGGCCAGAAACAGCGATTGGCGGTTGCGACCGCGCTGGTGGGTAATCCAAAGATTCTTTTCCTCGATGAGCCGACCACCGGACTGGATCCGCAGAGCCGTCGCCAGCTTTGGGACATCATTCGTGAATTTCAACAGCGCAACGGAACGGCGCTGCTGACGACGCATTACATGGATGAGGCGGAGCGGCTTTGCGACCGGCTAGCCATCATCGATCACGGGGTAATCATTGCTGCGGGAACGCCCTCTGAGCTGATTGCGCAGTTGAGCGGGCACCATGTGGTTGAATTTGCGCTCGACGCGGCCGTGCATGACGATGGCGACGGTTTGTGGGGGCGGCTTCCCGGTGTGCAATCGGTACGAAGTGAAGATGGGCATTTCTCCTTGCAAGTCGAAGAACCTCACGAGACGATACCTGCGTTACTTTCCGCAGTGCAGAGGACGGGGAAGCGCCTGGTTCATCTTACGACCCGCCAGGCGAGCCTTGAGGACGTGTTCGTGCAACTCACTGGGCGTCATCTCCGGGAGGAATAATGGCTCATCTTGAAACCCCACCGACGCCAGTGCTCGCCGCATCAGAGACCGTGACCAACGGGCGCTGGGCGGGCTACCGGCACCTGCTCGCAGCGCGCATGAAGGAATTGTGGCGCGAGCCGGAGGTCATTTTCTGGGTGTTCGTTTTTCCGCTGCTGTTGGCCTTGGGGCTCGGTATCGCATTTCGCGATAAACCTGCCGACGTCACCACAATTGCCGTGGTAGCAAATTTGCACACCCAACACGTGATTGATCTATTGCAGCATTCTCCAGCAAAGACAACCATTCATGCCGACGTCCTGGACAGCACGGTTGCCTTGGATCAGTTTCGTTTGGGCAAGTATGCCCTCGTCGTAACCGCGGACGATAATGGAGTGCATTATCGCTACGATCCGGCCCGGCCCGAGAGTGTCTTGGCTCGCACCCAAGTGGACGACGCGCTACAAACTGCAGCCGGCCGCAGCAGTCCAGTCAAGACAGATGCCACGCAGTCGAGCGAACCGGGCGCCCGCTACATTGATTTCCTGGTTCCCGGACTGCTTGGCATGAACCTGATGAACTCAGGCATGTGGGGCATCGGCTTTGCCGTAGTGGATATGCGTCAGCGCAAGTTGCTGAAGCGTTTCGTTGCTTCGCCAATGCGCCGCACCGATTTTCTTCTAGCGCTGGGCAGCAGCCGTCTGGTGCTGATGCTGATCGAAGTCGCACTGCTGTTGGGGTTTGGGGTGCTGGTGTTTCACATGCGAGTCGAAGGCTCGCTGCTGGCAATTCTTCTGATCGGAGGGCTCGGTGCGGTTTCGTTCGGTGGCATCGGATTGCTGACTGCCAGCCGCGCGCAAAAAATCGAGAGCGTGAGCGGGCTCATTAACCTGGTGATGATGCCGATGTGGATCTTCTCCGGAGTGTTCTTCTCCTACGAGCGCTTTCCGCAGATCGTACAGCCGGCGATCAAAGCGTTACCACTGACGGCACTCAACGACGCGCTACGTGCCATCATTCTGCAAGGCGCCACGCTTAATTCACAGGCTGGCAGAATAATCATCTTGGCAATCTGGGGTGGTGTTTCGTTCTTTCTCGCACTACGCTGGTTCCGCTGGACCTAGAGTGGATGTCGGAATTCGTATGCAGCGAAGTTTCCCGCAATTCATTCCCAGGCGAGTTCCGCCGGTTCACAACTTTTGCGCTCGATAAACAAACCCGTCAGAACGTGACTGCCGCCTGAATGCCGGCAACTGCAATTCCGGGGGCATTGTATCCGCCTGGCTTCCAGATGTACTGTAAGTCCGGCGTGATGACCAGAAGGCTGCGGTACTTCCATTGGTAATTCACTTCGAGCACCTGCTCCGCGGTGGTACCGGGGATGAAGTTACTGACGCGTCCATAAATCCAACCTACCGACACGACATCCCTTTTGCGCGCCGGAATCAGCCCTTCATAGCTTGCGCCCGCTCCCCAGAATAAAGGTATAGGACTGACAACGGGCTTGGAGTTGTACGCCCAGCTTCCCCATACAGTGAGTCCGCGTGAGCTGCCGGGACCGCCCGCCTGATAAACCATCTCTTGGCCCAGAGCAAACAGCCCGGAATATCCTCCGCTCTGGGCTTTGCCACCGGCGAGCGGTGGCGACGGATTGTTGTCGGTCAAAAAGCCCAATGTGTACTCACCTTGCTTGCCCTGGTCCTTCTCAATTTGGTGCGGGAAGTAGCTAACTTCGGCGGTCACCAGTGCGCCCTTGTTCCCCTGTTGCAAAACAAAATCCGTTCCGTGGTTGGCGCCGTTCGCCGCGTTAACGTTGGTGTTGAAGAGTCCGGCGGAGATTTGGATCACTGGAGTGACATCATAGACCGCCTGCGCGCCCCACTCGGTCCCAGTCGGTGGACTGAAGAAGCTGATGTCGTTCGCGCCAAGCGGGTACGGATTGGGATCGATGCCGTAGTTGACATAGTTGACGAATACGGGGAGCGTGGCGAAAGTGTTTGCTGCTCCCAAACGACCTCCAACCAAAGTGAGGTTCTTGTTCAGCAGCGTCTGTTGCAAGTACATCTCTCCCAGGTAGTAGGTGGGCGCGTACAGCGAATTCACCGGAAACAAATTGTG
This sequence comes from uncultured Acidobacteriaceae bacterium, assembly GCA_963755865.1. Classification (GTDB taxonomy): domain Bacteria; phylum Acidobacteriota; class Terriglobia; order Terriglobales; family Acidobacteriaceae; genus Bog-257. The sequence continues at coordinate 706,075 of CAVWLY010000030.1, forward strand.
CAGAGAACCGCTCAAGTTATCGCCGGTGCCCGACGAAGCTGCAATGTACACGGACATTCCACGCACCTTGAGCAGTTTCTCCAGGTTGATGTCGAGACCGCCAGCCAGTTGACCAGCGTAGCCCCAAATCTGATGGGGGCCGCCAGTTGCATTGGTCTGTAACACGCCGGTGTACGACAAAGCTGGCGTGATTCCCAGCCGTCGCATTTCGGAGCGAATGCCATTCCAACCCTTCGACAGAGTTTCGTCCCAATCGACTTCTTCGTCCTTGCAACCAATGTGGCGGCGGTGCGGATCGGCGGGGTGCTGACAATCGAGCCTGCGTGGCTTGGGTGGAGTTGGCGGAGGTTGGGTGGGTGATTGGCCGGCAGGAGGGCTCTGCGATTGCGTGCTCCCATCCGGAGAGTTAGCGTTCTGCGCATCCGTAGAGAGATCAAGGAATGCCGGCTGAGAGAAGGCGTGGTTCGACATCCCAAATAGCAGCACTATCCATACTCCCGCGGATAGTAAAGCCCTGGTTGCGCGACGAATCGGCTGGGAACGATTCACAGAAGCTCTGACCGCCTGCTGCTACGCCTCGTACTGCACTAGAGTTGCCATGCCGGCGTCCAGGTGCCACAGAACATGGCAGTGGACATACCACAGCCCAGGATTGTTGGCGTCGAATTCCACTGTGACACTGGTTAGACCGGGGACTAATACCGTGTCTCTAAGGGGTCCACTGAAGCGACTATCGTTGATCGCGACCACCTCAAAAGAGTGTCCGTGAAGATGCATAGGATGCGACATGGGCGTTTCATTGACAAATTTGAGTGCCACCCGCTGCCCCGACTTCACATGCACTTGCGCTTTTTCGCTGGCTGGATTGGCCACGTTGAACGCGATGTTATTGATAAACCATTGGTAGCGGCTCATGTTGCCTTGCAAACGTAGGATGCTGGTCGTATCGGCGGGCCTCGGGTTCAGCGGATTCACCGCAGAAAGCTTTTTTTCCATATCCAAGGTGAGCAGTCCGGTGGAAGTTGCACCCTTAACTGGTAGACGCGACACCGCGGCGCCGGGAGTAGCCAGCACGATGCCGGTTTGTTCGGTCGCAAGTTCGCGTAAAGCCAGGATGGGAAATGCGCCCCCGTCACTTGGCAGATTTACGACTATGTCGAGACGCTGCGCGATGGCGATCGGGAATCGACTGCCCTGAAAAGGCGTGACCGGTATTCCATCGGTCGCGATCACTTCGCCACGCAATGTTCCCAAATCGATGAAGAAGTTGGTGCCGCTGCTGCCATTGATTATCCGCAAACGCACGCGCCCGCCTTTTTCAACCTTCACCACCTCAGGATCATTCAGGGTGCGGTCGTTCGCCAGGTAAGCATCGTAGTTTACGTCGTTCGCATCCGGCCTAGCGCCTGCCTTCATGTTGTCCATGCTTTGAGGGCTCTGTCGTTGGCCGACGACCGATATGCCTTTCTGCCCCTGTCGAAGCTTGGCGTAGATTTCCTCCGGCGGGGTAAAGCTGTAGTCGGACAGCATGACGACAACTTCCTGCTCGTCGCGAACGCGATCCGCCGGGTCATGCACGATTAAGGGAGCCGCCAGCAATAAGGCTTCCTGCAATCCCTGATGAGAATGCATCCAATTCGTGCCCGCGGGTTGAATGGGAAAGTTGTAGAACACGCTGGCGCCGGGACGTATAGGGGGTTGCGTAACCCCGGGGACTCCATCTTCATTATTTGGCGGGTGCAGGCCATGCCAGTGGATCGCCGTTGGCACAGCCAATTTGTTTTCAAGTACCACCGCAAAGGGATCGTTCACGACACCTCTCATACCTTGTGTGCCGTTCGGTTGCAACAGGCCCATTACGCTGGCTGCTTTGCCGTTAATCTCCAAGGTACGATAGGTGGCCTGGATCGTCGTCAACCGAGCGGACTGCGTTTGCGGTGATGCTTGCTGGAGTAAGCCAAATGGGTCGGCGAAGCCGCGATGCGGGAGTACGGCACTCCCACCGACAGCACCGACCGAAGTAAGCAAGAAGTTACGGCGCGAGAATTCTCGACTCATCTGCGGGCACTCCTTTTGCCCCGGCCGCAACATTTCTCCGCCCACAAGGACGTCGGAGCAAGCTCTTACAGGCGGGATTTAAGCGTCTTGCTCGCCAGATTTCCCCTTTCGCACACGGACAAGGATGCAGGTGGCGTTGTCTTCCCCCCCGCCTTCATTGGCCGCGTCGATGAGGGTTTGGCAGGCAGCTTCCAGTGACGGAATCTGCAGCAAAATGTTGCTCATTTCCTGATCGGCGACATGGCGCAGTACGCCGTCGGTTGTCAGCAACAGGACATCTCCATCCTGCGCCGGAAACTCTCCCAGATCGGGCAGCGTGCTTTCGTCGGTTCCCAACGCGCGCGTGATGATGTTCTGCGCCGATGAGCGCTTGGCTTCCTCCAAGGTAAGCATTCCGCGCCGGACCTGCTCCATCACCAGAGAGTGGTCCTCAGTTAACTGGAGTAATTGGCCTTCGCGAAACAAATAGATGCGGCTGTCGCCCACGTTGGCGATACTGAAAACACCGTCTGAGAAGCGCGCCGCCACCAGTGTAGTCCCCATGCCGGTGGTGTTCTTGTGCTCTTCGGCATAATCCAGAATCGCATCGTTGGCCTTCTTCACGGCCTCTGCGAGCAATCGTGCGCCGACTGGGGCGTCCTCCAGAAAAGCGTTCTGTTCGATTTTAGGCGCGTGCTCTCGAAAGTAGCTCAGCATAGTATCCACTGCAATTTGGCTCGCAATTTCCCCCGCGGCATGGCCACCCATACCGTCGCATACCACAAAAATGCCGAGCCGCTGATCATAGCCGAAATTGTCTTCGTTGGACGGGCGCACCCGTCCCACATCGCTGCGGCCAGCGACCTCTAGTGTTAGTGACATTCGGGCAACAGTTTACGCTGTATAGCAGAATCGCGCGAGCACCGAAAGTGCTAGGAGCTGGTACGGAGTTTCAGGAGGCACGAAAGGGCTAGTTGCCCGGTAGCCAGTTGTCGGTTCCGACGAAGGTTCCGCAGAACTAACTGACGATCAGTCCGTGTCAAAGACGTTCCGGTCAGAACGGTCGCATCAATGGGTTCGTTGGATGGGACGCTGGTGAGTACTGGCTACTGACCACTGACCGCTGACAACCGACTACTGACTACTCACAGACAGCTGGGCTTCTACGGTCTGGTCTTGGCGATCTCCGGTTCCTTCTCCCGAGCATTCCATTGATCCATGTGATGCGTGGTCAGATCTTTCCGCAGACATTCGAAGGCTTCCTCGGGCGTATTGGCCCAGTGAAACAGCTCCAGATCGTTGGGAGAGATAGTGCCGGCATCCACAAGCGCCTGGAAGTTAATCACCCGGTCCCAATAATCTTTGCCATACACCACAATGCAAATACGCTTGGCCAGTTTTTCAGTCTGGGCGAGCGTCAGCAGCTCGAACAGCTCGTCGAAGGTGCCGAACCCTCCCGGAAATACAACCAGCGCCTTTGACAGGTAAGCGAACCACAGCTTGCGCATGAAAAAGTAGTGAAACTCGAAATTCAGCTCTGGCGAGATGTACGGATTGGGCATCTGCTCGAACGGCAGATGAATGTTAAGCCCGATCGTCTTGCCACCCGCTTCGGAAGCGCCCAGGTTGGCAGCTTCCATAATCCCCGGTCCACCGCCGGTGGTAATCACGAAACGGCGCCGCGGCTGGTTGATGGTCTTCGTCCATTGGGTCACCAGGAAGGCCAGTTTGCGTGCGTCTTCGTAATAACGCGCCATTCGGACATCGGCCTGCGCGCGACGAATTCGCAGCTGCTCCTCCTCGGGGGCCAGGGTGGCAGAGCCTGGCTTGTCCAGTAGTAGCAGGGCCTCCTCCGCTTGCGAGCGGCTATGAAAACGTGCCGAGCCGAAGAACACGATGGTGTCCTGGATGCGTTCGCGGCGGAAGCGCGACAGCGGCTCCTGGTATTCGGCAAGGATGCGCAGGATTCGTCCCTCTGGTCCGTTGAGAAATTTCTTGTTCTCGTACGCCAGAGGGGCGCGATTGTGGCGAAGATGTTCTTCGGTCTTGTCAGCCATGGGATTGGTGTCTCAGTCCATCGAGAGTTTCCGGGAGATACATCTTGGATGCGAAAAGCGTGAAGGCAGCATAGGAGGCCGCAGGTCAGGCATCCGGAGCTTCGCGATAGCGGACCGCCTCCGCGATTCCCATCCAGATGTCGACCAATCCCAGCCCACTGACCAAGCCGCGCACGAAATCCTGCATCAGGAACTCCCGGATTCGCCCGTGACCCAGCAGGAGAGAGTTGTCCGTCCAAATTCGAGTCCAGGGAAGCACCGTGAGGATTATGCCCACTTCCAGGCAGAACAACACAAATACCACCAACCAAATACGCTGCAGCCAGACATGTGGCCGCTTCGGGGGCAGCGGTTGCGACATCACCAACACGGGGCGGTTGGATTCCGACTGATCCCCATCCCGCGGCTCCTGGGTAAAAGAACTCATGGTAAGGATCCGGTCCGGCGCCAATGCTGCGAATGGGATCGGCCCCGGCACACTTTCTCCGTCGACAGAACTCCATCTCGCCCGCTTACTCTGCGCACAACAGATCGCGAAATGCCCATAGCAGGATTCTATCAGTGCGGGCGCAAACCGCATCTTCCGAGGAAGCCAATGACAAAGCTAACCCCCGGAGTAAAGCTGCGCCGCGTTCCGCTATCGGCTGGGTTGCAACACTTGCGAGAGCTCTTCCCATTCCACCATCAGCGGTTCAAGATCAGCGCGGCGCTTGGCCAGCAAGTCCGTCCAGCGCGCGGTCTCCTCCGCGCTGACAAATGATTGCAACTCGCGCTCGCATTCGGCGATACCACTTTCCAAGTGCGCGATTTCATCTTCGACCTGCTTGCATCGTTCTTCCATTTGCCTGCGCTTGATCGGATTCACGCGCTTTTTAGATGCTGGCTTCCCTTCTTCATAGCCAGGAACATCCGACAATGTGGGAATCCAGCTGCCGGACCCACCAGACTGTTCCGCAGTATCATCCACGGTGTCGGCCCGCTGCTTCCGCCAGAGGTAATCTTCATAATTGCCAGGAAAAACCTCAACGTGCCCACCTCCGATTTCGAAGACGCGCGTTGCCAGCTTGTCGATGAAGTAGCGATCGTGGGAAACAAAAACTACCGTGCCGTTGTATTTCTCCAGTGATTCCAGCAGCACGTCTTTGGCGCGCAGGTCGAGGTGGTTGGTCGGCTCGTCGAGTAGCAGAAAGTTTGACGGATGTAGCAGCATTCGGGCCAGTGCATAACGATTGCGCTCGCCGCCGGAGAGTACGCCAATTGGCTTGAACACGTCGTCTTCGGAGAAGAGGAAGCAACCCAGCACCCCGCGCAATTCGGTCATCGACTTCTGCGGCGCTACATCCGACAAATCATCGAGCATGCGTCGCGTGGGATCGAGTTCTTTGTATTGGTCCTGCGCGAAATAATCGGGCTCCACGTTGTGGCCCAACTGCAGCGCACCTGCCGTTAGCGGTTCAATGCCGGCCAAAAGCTTGATCAGTGTCGATTTGCCCGCACCGTTCACCCCGACCAGCGCGATGCGATCGCCGCGCTGAATGGTAAAGTCCACGTCGCGAAAAACCTCTTTCGACCCGTAGCTCTTCGCCACGCCCGCGCACTCCACGACCGAGCGGCCGCTGGGCTTGGGCTGGGGAAAGCTGAAGTGGATGGTTTTCTCATCAGGCGGAATTTCGATGCGCTCGATTTTCTCCAGTTCCTTGATGCGGCTTTGCACTTGTTTCGCTTTAGTGGCTTGGGCGCGAAAGCGATTAATGAAAGCCTCAAGCTGCTCGATGCGCTCACGCTGGTTCTTGTAGGCGGCGACCAGCGAGTCGCGGCGCTCCTGCTTCTGCTGCAAATACTTCTCGTAATTTCCGCTATAGAACTGCACCCGCTTGTTCCATATCTCGACAATGCGATCCACGGTGACATCCAGGAAATAGCGGTCGTGCGAGATCAGCAAATACGCGTATGGATATTGCAGGAGGTATTGCTCCAGCCAGTTGCGGGTTTCGAGGTCGAGATGGTTGGTAGGCTCATCGAGCAGCAGGAGGTTGGGTTTAGCCAACAGCAGTTTGGCCAGCGCGATACGCATCTGCCAGCCGCCGGAGAATTCTTCTGTCTGCCGCGTCCAGTCTTCCTTGCGAAAGCCCAGGCCGTCCAGCACCGTGCCCACCTGCGAATCAAGAGCGTAACCGTCTCGCACGCGAAACTCTCCAGTGATGCGCTGATAACGGTCGGCAACCTGCGCGTATTCGCTGGAAGTGTGGTCCAGTTCGCCCATCTTGTGGGCAAGTTCTTCCATCTCCTGCTCCAGCGAACGCAGGTCGCTGAATACCGACATGCATTCGTCGAACACGGTGCGGCCCGAGAGTTGCAGCCCATCCTGCGGCAGATAGCCGAAGGTCATGTTCTTAGCAGCCGTGACGGAGCCGTAATCGAGCGATTCGAGCCCGCCGATGATTTTAAGCAGAGTTGACTTGCCGGTGCCGTTGGCGCCCACCAACCCGACGCGATCGCGTGGGGTGATGAGCCAATCAAGTTCATTGAAGAGTAGTTTGGGGCCGAAGCGTTTCCCGGCGGAAGAAAGCTGGATCATGGCGCGGCGCTAATTGCTCTTTTTCTGGCCCCGGAGAATGCGCTCGTCGATAGGCTTGCGGCCAGCGAAACCCTCCTCGGTGCCATGCCAGTGTGTGAGCTTTTTCTCACCTAGCTTCCAGCAGAGCAGGATGACCTCTTCCCCCACGATACAGGGAAAATCGAGCAGGCCAATGTCGAGGTCCTTTACTTGAACGCCGGTTGCATCGATTTCAGCGACAGCATCCTTGGCGCGCTGGACAGCCTTCTCGCGCTCAGCCTTTCGCCGGGCCACTGATACCACGTCAACCAACGTGCCGCCGTTAATAAAGATGCGGTTGGCGAGCGATTGCAGTTCGCCATCAACTTCTTCGATCAGAGCCTTGGCCTGCATGGCCGAGCGCAACAGCGACTCCAGCACTGGTAGCAGGGTCTCAGCTTCGGAAACAGTAAATGTACGTGCCATATCTATACTTCCCAATCCGGCTTGATCGTAAGCTTTGTGGCGATTTGCCATGCGACGCCGATACGCCCGCAGATCCGACCAATACCGCGGAACGCGACGCCAATATTTCTCACGAGGACGCTTGCGAATAATCACTGTATTTCTAGCATTCTATCAAGTGCCACGCGTGCCCACGTTTTCACGTTGTCTTTTACCTTGATCTGATTGACAACGTTGTCGTCCACCAGGTTTTCCAGCGCCCAGCACAGGTGCTGCGGCGAGATGCGAAACATGGTCGTGCACAGGCAGCCGGAATCGTCGAGCGTGATGACGTGCTTGTCGGGATTTTCCTTCGCGAGCCGGTTCACCAGGTGAATCTCCGTTCCGATGGCGAACTGCGATCCTGCGGGCGCTTGGCGCACAACTTTGATGAGGTAATCGGTCGAGCCGATCCCGTCGGCCTTCTGGCAGACTTCCCAGCGGCACTCGGGATGAACGATGACCTGGATGCCGGGATAGTTTGCTCTAACTTTGTCCACATGCTCTGGCAGGAAACGCTGATGCACCGAGCAATGCCCCTTCCACAAAATCACCTTGGCTTTGCGCAACCGCTCGGCCGTCTGGCCGCCTTGCAGCATGTAGGGATCCCAGACCACCATCTCGTCCAGTTGAATGCCACGCGCGTAGCCCGTGTTGCGGCCCAGGTGCTGATCGGGCAAGAAGAAAATCTTGCCATTCCGGCGGAAAGCCCACTCAAACGCAGACTTCGCGTTGGAGGACGTGCATACCATGCCTCCGCGCTCGCCACAGAACGCCTTGATGGCCGCGGTAGAGTTCATGTAGGTAATGGGGGTGATGCCGTGCCCTTCATCGTCGGTCACCCCGAGATTGACCAGTTGCTCCCAGGCGTCTTCCACCTGCGAGATCTCGGCCATGTCGGCCATTGAGCAACCAGCGTTCAAGTCTGGCAGAACGACGGCTTGTCCGGGCCGGGCCAATATGTCGGCGCTTTCCGCCATGAAATGCACGCCGCAGAAGACGATGTAGCTGCCTTTGGCCTGCGCGGCCATCTGCGAAAGGCGGTAGGAATCGCCACGGCAATCGGCAAAGCGGACGACTTCGTCGCGCTGGTAATGATGTCCAAGAATGATGCACTCGCTGCCCAAGGTAGCTTTGGCGGCCGCGATACGGCCGTCCATAGAGCTATCGGGAAGTACCAGATAGTTTTCGAGCGAGCAGGATACCGCTTCGATAATCGGTGCTGTAGCCACTTTTTGTCTCTGCCTTCAGTCCCAGCCACGCGGCTTCGTCTTGATGAGAAACTCACGCCCTGGAACGGGGATGTTGAAAGCTGACCCGAGGCTCCAGTAGATCCACTACGCGTACTGCGCCCGACCTACGGGGATGTTGAAGCTACAGGTTGACGCTTCTTTACTACTCACTCCATTCGATGACTTGAACATCGCGTGCGTTACAAAAACACAAGCCGCGCCTCACCCGGCACGGCTTCGCGCAAAGCGCTGTGACAAGGATCGAAAGTATATTGTGGCGCGTCGACGCGTTTTACGCAAGGCAGAGTTGCCGATTTCGCAATCCAGCCCCCTGGCAAGCGTGAACCTCACTCCGGCCGGTCGATCTGCGCGCGCTGCAGTTTATCCGAGTAATCCACATATACGGACTTCCACTCGGTATAGAAATCGATCGCCCCGATACCGCCTTCGCGGTGACCATTGCCTGTGGCCTTGGTGCCGCCGAAGGGCAAGTGCACCTCCGCGCCGATCGTAGGCGCGTTAATGTAGGTGATCCCAGCATACAGATCGCGCATCGCCGTGAACGCCTTGTTCACGTCTTTGGTGTAGATCGACGACGACAGTCCGTACTCGATGTCATTGGCAATCTCGATGGCGTTCTCCAGCCCATCGCACGGGATGATCGAAACCACCGGCCCAAAGATCTCCTCCTGCGCGATACGCATCTTGGGATCGACATCGGCGAACACCGTGGGCGCAACGAACCAGCCGTGGTTGTACGCCTCGCCTTCCAGGCGATGTCCGCCGCACAGCATCTTTGCGCCTTCGTCCTTGCCGATCTTGATGTACTTCAGGTCCGTCTCCATCTGGCTGGAGTTGACCGCCGGGCCCATGTCCACGCTCTCGTCGAGACCGTTGCCCACTTTCAACTTCTTGGCACGTGCCACCAACTCGTCGACGAACTTCTTGTACACGCCTTTCTGGATGATGATACGGCTGGTCGCGGTGCAGCGTTGTCCCGTGGTGCCGAACGTGCCCCAGAGTGCGCCTTCCAGGGCGAGGTCGAGGTTGGCGTCGTCAAGCACGATCATCGGATTCTTGCCGCCGAGCTCCAGCGAGCAATGCTTGAAAGTCTTAGCCGCTTCCTGACCGACGATGCGGCCCACGGCCGTCGAGCCTGTGAGCGAAACCGCGCGTACTTCGGGATGCTCGGTCATCGGTGTGCCGACCTCGCCACCAAATCCGGTGACAATGTTGACCACTCCCGCGGGGATGCCGGCGTCATGTAGAGCCTGAACGAAATTAAAAGTTGATAGGGGAGTATCTTGCGCGGGCTTGATCACCGCTGTGTTGCCCGCGACCAGGGCCGGAAAAAGCTTCCACGACGGGATTGCCATAGGAAAATTCCACGGCGTGATCATCGCGCAGACTCCCAGCGGCTGGCGGATGGCCATGGCGAACTTGTTGGGCAGCTCCGACGGTACGGTGGGCCCAAACAAACGCCGGCCTTCGCCTGCCGTGTAATAGCCGCAGTCGATTGCTTCCTGTACGTCGCCGCGGGTCTCCTTGATGACCTTGCCCATCTCACGGGTCATGTCGCGGGCATATTGCTCCTTGCGCGCGATGAGGATCTCCGCCGCCTTGTACAACATCTCGGCGCGTCGCGGTGCCGGTACCAGGCGCCACTTCTTGAACGCCTGCCTGGCGGTCTCGATAGCATGGTCAACGTCTTCTTTGCCGGATTTCTGGAAAATGCCGACCACTTCGCGCGTGTCGGCGGGATTGAGGTTCTCAAAAGTGCGACCGGTGCGGCTCGCGACCCACTCGCCACCGATAAAGTTCTTGAACACCTTGGTTTTCGTGCCGGTATGAACGGCTGCCGGTTTCTGTTCCATAGTAGCCATAAGATTGCCCTCCACAGCGAACTGCAAGCCTTTAATGCTATCGGGTAGCATTGGCAGCGCGCAACCCCAGCAGTTGACAGTCACGCCGCATGAAGTTAACCGGAATGCAGTACGTTGGACGCGCGATGTAAACACTTATCCCCGACTGCTTGACCTGAGCCATGCGCCGGTGAAGGGCTAGGCTTAGTCAACGATCCAGGCCAATGCCGTCCACAAACTCTTAGGGGAGAACGGGCTCCTGCGCCGGAGAAGTGGGCTGCCGCTTAGCCGGAGGGCGCAACTGTTCCCGAGTGAAAGTTCCGCCGCAGGTCCCGCAGTGCCACTGCACTCGCGAGATGGGTAGAGAGGTGACCGCCTGCTGAGGCTGCCATACTTTAGACAGCTCTCCTCCACACTCTGGACAGATCATGATGGTGCCACTTCATGGCTGCTGACCGGGAGAATAGTGACCTTCGCGGCCAAACCGCCATCTTCTGTTATGCCAAGTACTTTCCTGGCGTGTTGCTTCGCCTTTTCTTCGGTACGAAACCTCTTCGGGTGATGCGGCTTGGGGGTTCCGGCCGGAAATTCAACTCGATAGTAAGTCATACCCTATTATCTCACTTAATACCCGCCCATGCCGCTAATTCGGCGCGCACACGTAAGCTCGCCTGCACAGACTAAAGCTGATATCTTCTACGGCGTCATCCCCAATTGCCAGAATAAGAACGAGTAGATGTCAGTCCACTCTTCCACTTGCTTCGAGATAGGTTTGCCTGCTCCGTGTCCGGCCTTTGGCTCAATGCGCAGCAGAATCGGGTTCGGGCCGCCATTGTCTGCCTGAAGCAGCGCGGTCATCTTCTTGGCGTGCATGGGATCGACTCGAGTGTCGGTATCGGCAGTCATGAACAGCGTCGCCGGATAGATTGTGCCTTCCTTGACGTGATGATACGGCGAGTAAGCATACAGCCACTCGAACTGCTTCGGGTCCTGCGAGGAACCGTACTCCGGGATCCACAGCTTGGCGATTTGGAAGTTCTGGTAGCGCAGCATGTCGAGTAGCGGCACCTGGCAGATAACGGCACGGAACAGGTCAAGCCGTTGCGTGATCGCCACACCCATCAATAGGCCACCGTTGCTGCCGCCGCGAATGGCAAGGTGCTCTTTGTCGGTGTAGCCCTCTTTCTGTAGATATTCCGCCGCAGCAATGAAATCGTCGAATACGTTCTGCTTCTTGTCGAGCATGCCGGCGCGATGCCAATCTTCGCCGAACTCAGAACCGCCACGCAGATTGGCCACCGCGAATACGCCGCCATGATCAAGCCATGGAAACAGTGCCTTATTGAATTCCGGCGTCAAGCTGACGTTGAAACCGCCATAGGCCGTCAGTAGCGCCGGGCCGTGGCCGGTTAGCTTCAGTCCCTTGCGCATGACAAGGAACATGGGAACTCGCATGCCGTCCTTCGACGTGTACGAAACCTGCCTGGTTTCATAGTCATTGCTGTCGATGCCCGATGGGACTGAGTCCCACAGCGTGCTCTTCGCCGAGTGGATGTCGAAACGGTAGATCGTGGTGGGCACCGTGAATGAAGTGAAGAGATAGAACGCGTTGGTGCTGTCGTAATTACCACCCAGGTTGGCAATTGTGCCGAGGGTAGGAAGATCAATTTCACCCAGCGGCTTGCCGTCGGTGGTGAAGCGCCGCAGCAGCGAGTGTGCGTTTTGTTCGTAGAGTGCGAACAGTTGGCCACCGATAATGCGCACTTCCTTCAGCACAGCGTCGGATTCTGGAATGATCTCGCGCCACTGTTCGCGCGCCGGCGTCGTTACCGGGGCCTTGAAAACGCGAAAGCGAGGGCCGCCTTCATTGGTCAGAATGTAGAGATCGCCGTCGTAGATGTGAACGAAGTAAAGGAAGTCTTTGCCGCTGGTGATCCGAAGCGGCGCGGTATTGGCCTCCAGGTCCTTGAGGAAGACTTCATTCTTGGTCCAGCCCTGCTCGACCATGATGCAGAGCCAGCGGCCGTCGTTTGACAAAGTTACGTTCGGCCAATCCTCCGGGTCGCGCCCTTCTCCGAAGATGAGCGGAGTCTTTCGCAGGATCGCCCCCGAGTGGGTGATAGAAGACGTGCCGGTTGTACATCTCCTGGCCTTCCGCCACCTCGCCCTTCTTGGGGTAACGCGTGTAATAGAAGCCGCTGTCGTCGGGCTTCCATGCGACGCTGGCCGCACGCGTCCGTTCGATGCTGTCGGGCAAGAGCTTCATAGTCGCGGTCTCGATGATGTGCAGTGTGCTCATCTCCGAGCCGCTCTCGGAGGTTCCGTAGGCGACATACTTGCCGTCGTGCGACGTGTGCCACCAGTCAAGCGCGACCGTCCCATCTTTGGAGAGCTGATTGACGTCGACCAGCACCTGGTCTTTGCCATCCACGCGGTCGCGAACGTAGAGAATGGGCTGATTCTGTTTGCCTTCACGACGGGTGTGAAAATAATAATTACCGCCCACCTGCGTCTCGCCCAGGTTGCCGATCTCGAGCAGCTGCTCAAGGCGTGCGTGCAGCTTGTCGCGGCCGGGCAGCTTGTCGAGGATGCTGCGCGTGTAGGCCAACTGCTCGGCGACCCACTGCTGCGTCTCTGGACTGTTTCCATCTTCGAGCCAGCGATATGGGTCAACAACTTTGTGGCCGAAGTAATCGTCGGTGACGGGCTGTTGTTTGGTCGCGGGAGGCTTTGGAATGGTCATGGTAGAGGCGCTGCCATTGGTCTGCGCCAGTGCGGTTGCCCGCAGTAGCATTGACGCGCCAGAAGTGAGCGAATAGCGGACGATGTCATGGAAATTCATCGGAATGAGTTTAACAGTGCGGATTGCAAACCCGTGGGTGTCCGCCGAGAGGGCAGCGAATGCGCCCCGACGGCGATCCACAATCGTACGCGATCGGAAGACCCTGCACCAAAACGGAACGGCCCGTGCCTTTCAGTCACCTGAATCTTTTGACGGCACCCGCGGGTGCCGCTACAATACAGCTACAACTTGACGCGCTGATAGCGGCGCACAGACACTCCTCAGTAGCTCAATGGCAGAGCATCCGGCTGTTAACCGGAGGGTTGTAGGTTCGAGTCCTACCTGAGGAGCCATTCTTTCAGTGAATTACTGCCATCTGGAACTGGCTGTCTTCTTCGGCGGATACCTGACCAGGCCCATTGACTGCACGTCCCCACTGGCATCTCGCAGACGGGTCGTAGTGCACCACGAAATCAAAGGCTCTCGATCGAAACTCGTGGACCTTGCCAGATGCTTATGCAGCGGTGCTGCGCGCGCCCTGGCTCTTGCTAAGGTAGACCACAAAAACTGTTCCGCTTTTCTCCGCGCCCGCCCGGCTGCGGAAGTGAATTTTTCCACCGTGGTTCTGGATAATTTCTCGGCTGATCCAAAGCCCCAGTCCGGTGCCAACATCTTTCTTGGTCGTAAAGAAGGGTTCGAAAATCTGAGCCTGGGCGGCTTCCGGGATTCCGGAGCCTTGATCGGCGATCGTAATTTGAACTCTGTCGCCAGCTTTTTTGATTCGAACTCTCACCCGAGACCCCGCCAGGGATGCGTCAATCGCGTTACTCAGCAGGTTGGAAAAAACCTGTCGCAACTCACCCGGCACGCCATATAGAAAGATTGCCTCGTCCGTCTCAATTGTCGCACTGACATTGCGAGAGGCTAGCTTCCGGCGGAAGACGTCTACCACGCTTCTTAGCATCTCGGAGGCGTCAATCTCCACCGGCGAAGTCGTCTCACGATAAAACCCGAGGGTCTGTCGCGTGATATGCGCCACTCTTCGCAGTTCATGGTCCGCAGCGTCCAGTAAACGATTGCTGGCATCGGGCGACTGCTCTGACCGGGCGAGATAAATCAGATTAGTTACGGCCTCGAGCGGATTATTGATCTCGTGGGCGATAGTTGCCGCCAGTCTTCCGGCAGCAGCAAGCTTCTCGGTTTTGCGCAAGGCTTCTTCGGTATGTTTTCGCGTGCTGATGTCCATCGACATTCCAGCCATGCGGACCGGCTCGCCATTGGTGTCGTACTCGACGGAACCACGCGAGGTTGTCCAGCAATAGCGTCCATCCGGCCGGCTGGTGCGATACTCAAGCTCGTATTCTTTGTGGTTTTGTACTGCATCTTGTACTGTCGCCAGGGCTCGTTCCCGGTCGTCGGGATGAATGGTCTCCAACCAATTTTCCAGCTTCCCGCCGAATCCACCGCGAGCCACTCCGTGCATGTCTTCCACTTCCGGGGACCAGCGCACTTCGCCGGTTCGAATGTCCCATTCCCAGTCGCCCATGTTGGCAGCTGCCTGGGCCACAAAACGACGTCGCAGGCGGTCTAAATCCTGGAGCTTTTCATTCGCTCCACTCAACTCGTGGTTGGCCCGCGCAAGTTCCAGAGCTCGAGTCTCAGACAGACGGATGCCCTCAATGTTCTTGAGAATTTTCGGCAGCACCAGCGGAAGCGCCACGGCCGTCGCAACCGAAGCCAACGCCGTAATGACTTTTACGTAGGCCGAAGCCCAATACACCGGGTGCCAGAGGGTGACAGCCTCCATGAAGTGCGTGCCGCCACACGCGATGATGAACGTTCCGAATGCCAGAAATATCCAGTGGAACGGAATCGCTCCTTTACTGGCCCGCACCAGATACACCAGAGTCAGGGAAATCACGACGTAGGAGGTGCCGATCAGAAGGTCGGAGAAAAGATTGACCCCAATCAGGGTCGAATTGCCGAGATAACAAAAGACGTGAGGCATGAACTGAACCCGCTCAACCCCACGACCCAGGACAGGCCATATCAACGCGCTCGCCGCCAGAAGAGCCAGCCCGGCAACAAAATACTTAATTTGAAGAGCTTGCTGTCTTTCAGGACTCTCGCCACTAGCAGACAAACGGATCCGGCCAGACGTGGACATGGATACTCCGTTGAGATTTGGATGTGCTGGCGACTGAGCCCCCCAGCGCAGCCACGAGCATGGCGATTGTGGCGCCCCCTGGCCTGCGTCTCGATGATTGGAAGCCCCTTCGGACCACCTGACAGACAGTCGACACGCACGCCTGATCGCCTGATTAGATGCTGGTCGGAATGTCGAAGTCAAGCCTGTGACGGAGCCGGGTTTTAGGAGCAACGTTTTTCAGTATCGCGACGGAGCCGAGTATGGCCCAAGTTTCGGGGAGTCTAGTTCAAGACAATCTTGGAAACAGAGCTTGGCCCGCTGGAAGGCGACTATAGTGTTGGGCGATCGACAATGTCCTTATTATGTGCCGAGCGCAAAGGTATTGGGCGCAACACTCGCATTTCAGGCCCTGCTATCCGTCGGCACTGGCTCCTTTAAGCTCACTGCTTTAGGGTCGATGTGGGAGGCGCCGGCTACGCCGATACTTGCGTACAAGCGGTGACCCTGGGTTGGAACCTTAAGCGAGCAAGTGCTGGGTCGCTTACGCCTTCACCGCTCCCACCGCTAAGCGGTGTCTCTCCAGCGCCTTAGCTTCAATAACATCTTTCCAACATATTTCTAAGCTTCTCTTAAAGACTCGGGGGGACCGCTAGGGCTATTTTCACCCGCATGGTGACCTGCTGCAAAGACGCCCGGCGCGGGATTCGGTAAGAGCAATCCCGCCCGGGGGTCAGGCAGAGGATCCCAAAACGCCATGGAGGGCAAGATGCCGAGTATCAGCACTTCAGTTTCGTCAGCCAGCAAGACAGACGCCAATAGCTTCAATTTTTCCGGCGGCCCTGGCGCATTGCCGCAAAGTGTTCTGGAACAGACCGAGCACGCTATCCGGCAGGTACCCGGACAAGCGCTCTCAGTCCTGGGTATGAGCCATCGTTCACCCTGGTTCCGCGAGGTGGTGGATGAAGCCGAGGCGAATATCCGGGAACTGCTGCACGTCCCCGCCGATTACCACGTGCTGTTTCTGCAGGGCGGCGGAACCCTCCAGTTCTCCATGGTGCCCATGAGTTTCCTCCGAGGGACTGGCCGGGTGGCCGAATACCTTCATACCGGGTACTGGAGCGGGAAGGCCATCACCGAGGCGCGTCGCGAGGGGCAAGTGAGGGTGCTGTGGAGCGGCGAGGACGGTGGCTTTTGCCAGTTGCCGCATGCTGAGGAACTCACCGTCGATTCCCAGGCCGCCTACTTCCACTATGTTGCCAATGAGACGGTCGAAGGTCTGCAATTTCACGGTTTTCGCGGCCATGAAAATGTCACGCAGATTTGCGACATGTCTTCGGACTTCCTGAGTCGGCCCTTCGACGTCAGCCGCTTCGGGTTGGTCTATGCCCACGCCCAGAAGAACCTCGGCCCTGCCGGCGTCACCGTGGTGGTGATCCACGACGACTTGCTGCAGCGGATCCCGGACAATCTGCCGAGCATGCTGGACTACAGGTCGCATGTCGAAGCGGGATCGATCTATAACACCGCGCCGGTGTTTGCAATTTACGTGACCATGCTGGTAACCCGCTGGCTGCGTGAAGAAATCGGCGGCGTGGAAGCTATGCAAGTGCTGAATGCAGCCAAGGCTGCACGACTGTATGCCGCCATCGATAACAGCGATGGTTTTTATCAGGGCCACGCCGCGACAGAAGACCGCTCGTTGATGAATGTCGCGTTCAGACTGCCAACCCCAGAGCTCGAGCAAAAGTTCCTGGAACTCGCCGAGATCGCCGGTTACTACGGTCTCGCCGGCCATCGGTCTCTCGGCGGCGTGAGGGCCTCGCTGTATAACGCCGTCACCCTCGAGGCCGTCGAGTCGCTCTGCAAGTTCATGGGGTTTTTCCACGATTGCCATCGCGACGAGGTAGCGTACCTATGAAACTTCAACCGGTCGTTCGAGAGAGCCTTGGCCCGAGATTCGCAATGGCATGATCGCTTTTCTGTGGCAGTGCAGGCCGCACGTCGTGCGCGGTACTACCGAAGTGGACGTCACTGACAGCCTGGCGGCGATTCGCCGGATCGAGAAGGATCTGCGCATTGCGGTTTCCTTTCATGCCTTTGTCGTGTACTGCATGGTGCAGGCGGCAATGCAGCATCCCATTATGCATACCTATCGCTACGGCAAGAAGCTGCTTACCTTCGAGGACATCGACCTCCTCTCGCCGATCGACAAACGGCTACCCGGCGGAGTTCGGATTCCCGTCGGTCATATCATCCGGGCCGCCCAGAACAAGACCTTGGCGCAAATCAATTGGGAGATAAGACAAGCGGTGAGAGCGCCCGATATCGCTGACGACGCGACGGTGCAGGCGCGCCGGCGGCTGGCCCGCTCTCCGTGGTTCATACGGCGGATGCTGGCCTGGCAATGCAAACGCAATCCATATTGGCTGAAGCGGATGACCGGAACCATGATCGTAACGAATGTGCGAAATTCTGCTGCCGCCAACCCGGTGTTCGCCATCGTTCCCACCGTGCACACCACCTCGGTCGCCGTTGGCAACATCACGCCACGCCTGCAGCTGAGCAGCGAGGGAGAGGTTGTATCACGGAAGATGCTCTGCCTGGCGTATGCGGTCGATCACGACATTGTCGATGGGATGCCCATCGCCCAGTTCGCCCACTCGGTCGCCCGTTTGCTCGAGACCGGCGCCGGCCTCGACGAGACTTTTCTACAAGAGACCAGAACCCTGATTAATGAGGAGAGCCATGAACAGCATTGGGTTCCACTCTATTCCTAAAGCTGACGGCCACTGGTTGTTCGGTAGTGCCAAGGAGTTTGCGCACGCTCCCCATCGTTTTGTCGCCGACCTCGGACGGCAGAAAGGAAGCTTGGTGCGGTTCCGTGTCCTCCACAAGAGGTTCCTGGCGACCGCGAGCCCTGAGGTCGCTTACCACGTGCTGGTCTCGCATCGCGAGCGATACGAAAGAGGTGAGCACTACACACGCCTCGCAACTGTTACCGGCAAAGGGCTGCTGGTAACCGAAGGCGCCAAGTGGCGCAAACGCCGCCAGCTTATTCAGCCGCTTCTACGAGGGGAACATTTGAGGAGACTGGTACCTACTGTCTGCGACTCGGTCACCGACATACTTAAAGATTGGGAGACGAAACGACTCAATGGCACGCCGATTGAGGTCGTGGGTGAGACGCAGCGGATGACCATATCAGCCATTGGCCGCATGCTCCTTTCCACGAAGATTGGCCAGGACACGGCGTGTCGTCTGGGAACCGCCTTGCGCGAGGCAATGCTGCTGTTGCGGCAGCACAACACTTCATTGTTTGCGCTGCCCTTGGGCTGTCCGGTACACCGCAACCGGCGCCTGCATGGCCATATTCAGTTTCTGGATCGGTTCATCCAATCCCATGTCGTGGCTCGCCGGAGAAGAGGCCAGCCCGAGACGAACGATTTCTTAAGCGTGCTCATGGCGGCGGAAGATCCCGGCACCGGGGAAAAGCTGCCTCAGCGCGCAGTCATTGACGAAACCAAGACGCTGTTTCTGGGCGGGTTCGAGACCACCTCAAGTGTGATGGCCTGGTCGTTGTATCTACTCGCCTCCCATCCCGAACGCGCTGGCAAGTGGCACGAGGAGATCGACTGCGTGCTGCAAGGCCGCACACCGCAGTGGGAAGACCTCTCGCGAATGTGCTACACCGCCCAGGTGCTCAACGAGGCGATGCGACTGTATCCCCCGGGACACACCCTGGCGCGTCAATGTATGCACGGCGATGAGATCGCTGGCTATGAGATTCCGAAGTTGGCGACCATTCTGATCTCCGCCTACGGCATCCATCGGTCCGACGCTTGGGGCAGTGACCCAGAGGAGTTCTGTCCGGAGCGCTTCGCCCAAGGTTCTTCCTGGCCCCGGCGTGCGTACCTTCCGTTCGCGACCGGAAAACATATCTGTGTGGGCAACGAATTCGCCATGGCGGAGATGATCACGACGCTTTCCATCATCGGCCAGCGATATCGATTGGTGCGTGCCAACCGCGAACCCGTAGAAGCGAGGGCCCAAATCACACTGGTACCGGCGCGAGAGATCCCGATCTATTTAGAGGTGAGAAAGTGAAAGATTACAAGTTTGAACTACTAGACACTTCAAATCCTGCTGCCGTACGAGAATACGAAGAGGCGTTCTACCATTCGTTCTCCAAGGTCAGCACCAACCGGCTGGTGCGAAAGCTATGGGTGTGGGACGACGAGGCTGGAAGGCTCAGGACGCGTATCCCCTATGAAAGCCAACTTATTTGTGTTTCGCGAGATCAATCCGGCAGCTTGCATTCGGCAATGGCGTTCAATGTGACACTTCGTCAGTTCCAGGCTGCGGCCTATGGCTTTGCTGCCCCCGAGGAGACGGCGGGCGCGTTTGAGGTGCTGACCTTCTTCGCTGTGGCAACTGAGAGTGTCCGGGTGCGAGCGGACTTCTGGGCACGCTGCGTCGCTTTACTTAGCGCGTGCGGGTTCTACGTCGGCTATGCGACTTCGGCGTGGCGGCCGCTTTCAATGTATCAACGGGCCGGCTGGCGCGCGTTGGAAGATCGGGAAATCGAATCGGAGAAACGTTATTTCCTTCACTATCAGATCCCACGATGCGAGCGCCGAGATGACACGGTCCGCCAGATGCTGGGGCTACTGGTCGACATGCATCTATTTGGACTGACTCCTGCGGCGCCACTGTCATGAAGAAGTGGCCCTCTTCGATGGTAGCCGTACTAAGCAGCCGCAATTGCATGGAGTTGTGAGGATCGCGAATGTCGGGAACTGGCTTTGTAAGGTGCGCTGCTCGATGCGATTGATTTACAACCCGCCACCAGCATTGGATTCGTTGGCTATGCTGAATTCCCAGCCACAGTACTTTCCCTCCAGATCGTCCGGCGGACAATGAAGGCACCGTGTGCGAATACGTGTATCTACCGTCCGCGCAAAGGTATCGAACTCAACTGTTCCGACGGTCTTGCAAGGAAAATCAGGAAGCCCTTTGCGCCTCCGGATTTCCTGCACGCGGCAGACATCCATATAGAACCGCAGACGTTTGCTGTCTTTCGACCACTCAGCCCTCTGAGAGTTAATCAGGGCGTACTGCCGCAAGCCCAAGGCCTTTTCCAGTGCCGCTAGGCCGCCTCCGGGTGAGATGCTGAAAGTCGCCATGATACGATTTGCCTCGGTCACCGCGAAGCGCTGCCATGCGATCGTGTCCAGCTCGATTGCCGTATCCATGCCAAGGCTTTCCTCCGCCGCCAAGAACCAGCAACCGTCATGCGCCAGCCAGTTCTTCGCGAACATTTCAAGGGCGCGCAAAAGGTCTTCGCGATTCATTGAATGGAACGCCGTTTTGCACGTCTGGGATGGAACGTCCGTCAGATTGGTCATGGTCGCCTCTCGACTCAGTTGTTAATAGCTGAGTCCTTGCTGCATCACCGCTGTGCGCGAGGATATCCGGCGCTACCCCCGGCAATGCTCCGGGCCGAAGAGCCCTAAGTGGAGCAGGCAGCAGTCTCTAGCAGGGTATCGCTCGGCAGTTCTACACCGGCTGAAACCACATCGAGGGCCTGGCGCAGATCGGCAATCAGGTCTTCTACGTCCTCAATGCCCACGGAATAACGAACGAGACCGTCGCTGAATCCCGCAGAGCGCCGATCAGCTGGAGTGAGGCTGGCATGGGTCATCGACGCCGGATGCTCAATGAGGGATTCGACGCCTCCCAGCGAAACCGCAAGGGTGGCCAGTCGGACATTATCCATAAGCAGACGCCCGGCTTCCATTCCCCCTTCGAGCTCGAAGCTGATCATTGAGCCGAAGCCGCTCATCTGTCGTTTGGCGATCTCGTGTTGCGGGTGGGATTTTAATCCGATGTAGCGAACCGCTTTTACTTCAGGCTGTACTTCAAGCCAGCGAGCAATCTCCAGGGCACTCTTTTGCGCGCGTTCCACACGGATCCCAAGTGTCTTGAGGCCGCGATATACCAGGAAGGCCTGATGAGGATCCATATTACAACCTGAATTGACCATCATTCGGTGCAGGCGCTTGTAGATTTCCATTTCCTTCGCGACCAGAATTCCGCCTACTACGTCGGCATGACCGTTGATGAATTTGGTCACGGAGTGAAGCACCACGTCAGCGCCCAGGTCCAGTGGTTGTTGCAGATAGGGACTGGCGAAAGTATTGTCCACAACCACCAGGCAGCCATGTCTGTGGGCGATCGCCGACACCTGTTCGATATCGGTAACTTGCATGGTGGGATTGGAAGGGGTCTCCACATAGACGAGCGTCGTGTTAGGGCGTAACGCCTTCTCCACTTGTGCCAAATCGCAGGTATCAACATATGTGGACTCGACTCCGAACCGCGAAAAGTCTTTCTCTAAGAGGCCGCGGCTCGGACCGTAAACGGAAGCTGTGCTCACAACGTGATCGCCGGCATTGAGCAGAGCCAAGTAAACCGTGCAAACCGCTCCCATTCCGGAGCTGGTCGCGATGCCTCCACATCCATTTTCAAGCTCGGCCACGTTGTCTTCCAGAGCGCGTACCGTCGGGTTGCCAATACGCGTGTAAATGAAGCCATCTTGCCCGCCGGAAAAAAGTGCCGCGCCTTGCGCCGCACTCCGGAACGCGAAAGTGGAGGTCTGGTAGATAGGGACGTTGACGGACCCAGTCGAATCAGTTTTGTGACCGGCATGAACGAGTTTGCTGTTGATTCCCAGATGCTTGGTTTCCACGAGCTTTCCTTTCGCCTCCTGCGCTTTCTGGCCCGCACGCTACCATGAACAACGGCAGCCTCCCAGACGCGCCATCTTAAAGACTAGCTGTGCCTTGCCAGCAAGACAGTGACAAAGCGCACCCGCTGTGGTGATCGTGGCGCAGCGCACCGGGCGATATATTGCTTGGGAATAATGGGAACAGGAATGCCCACTGAAGTCGCCACGAGGCATCTTTGGCTGGCTGGCTGAGGCCGCGACTTGATCCACTCGCTTGAGCGCCGGTAGCTGATTCCGCGGGCGCTTGCGTCGTATAGAAAAAGAGGAGCGGTCTCGGCGGCTGCGCGGAGCAGGCTGCTAAAATTGGCGTTCGTTACGCGATGAACACGCACGAGCACATCACGCACTCGGCTGAAGAGACCATGGCACTGGGCCGCAAACTCGCGCCTACGCTGAAAGGCGCGCGCATGGTCATCCTGCGCGGCGATCTTGGCACGGGCAAGACCACACTGGTGAAAGGTATCGCCGAAGGTCTGCACGCCGCTTCGCAGGACGACGTCACCAGCCCCACCTTCACCCTCATCCACGAGTACCGCGGCCCCGAGGTGAACCTGTTCCATGTCGATCTCTATCGCATCGACACGCCGCGCGAGCTCGACACCCTTGGCCTCGACGAACTCTTCGCCGAGCCCGGCAACCTGGTGCTGCTGGAGTGGGGAGAAAAGTTCCCCCGCTTCGAAAAAGAGCGCGATGTGGAGATCTGTTCTCGAGCGCCAAGGCGACCAGGAGCGGAAGATTGTGGTGAAGAGGAAGTGATGTTCGGCATTACCACAACAAGGAAACTAGCCGCGATCGTCGCGAAATTGGATGATTTTGCGGCGGTCCCGTTTGGAGGGCCGGCCTTCGGGTGCGGGAGCGAAATTGCGCATGGCCTTACGCTCTTCCGCCAGCTTTAACCGCAACTCCAGGCTTGCGTCGGTTTCCTCGTAGAGAGTCTGTGCCACTGACGCTGGCCCACGCACCTCGCTCAGCACCTGACCTTCACCTGAAAGTCTCCACTATCGGTCTTAATCTGTAGCAGGTCGCCGACGCGAACCTCACGAGCGGCTTTGGCTGGCTGGTGACTGGATTGAATCCTGCCGAGTTCGCAAGCGCGGATAGCCAGGGAACGGGTCTTGAAGAATCGTGCGGCCCAGAGCCATTTGTCCATGCGCACACTGGTCATGCCTCATCCTATGTGAGTCGTTCCGGTTGATAGCTTCCAACACGGAACCGACTCAATCCACGCCACAACCCCGTCCTCAAAACCCCATGATGTTATAGCCGCAATCGACGTAGATGGTCTCGCCGGTGATGCCGGTGGCGGCGTCGCTGGCGAGGAAGACAGCCGTCGAGGCGACCTCTTTCACGTCAACATTACGTTGGAGGGGGGCGCGCTCGGCCTGAGCACCGAGCATGTCTCCAAAACCAGAGATGCCGCGTGCGGCGAGGGTCTTGATCGGGCCGGCGGAAATGGCATTCACGCGAATCTTGTTCTTGCCCAGATCATAGGCCAGGTACCGCACGCTCGCTTCCAGCGCGGCTTTGGCCACCCCCATCACGTTGTATCGTGGCACCACTTTTTCGGCGCCATAGTAGGTCAGGGTCATGATGCTGCCGCCGTCGGCCATCAGTGGTCGTGCGGCTCGGGCAAGCGCCACCAGCGAATAGACGCTGATGTCGAGCGCAATGCGGAAGCCGTCGCGGCTGGTATCGGCGAACTCGCCCTTGAGCTCTTCCGCAGGCGCGAAGGCGACGCTGTGTACCATCGCGTCAAGCTTGCCATAGCGCGACTTCAACTGCTCGAATAGATTCGCGATCTCTTCGTCGCGGCTGACGTCACATTGGAAGGCTTGAGAGTTAGGCAGTGCCGCGATCAGATCATCGGCCTCCTGCTTCAGGCGCTCGTTCTGATAGGTGATGGCTAGTTGCGCCCCAGCCTGTTGCATCTGCTGGGCAATGGCCCAAGCAATGCTGCGTTTATTCGCCACGCCGAACACCACCACTGTACGGCCGTCGAGACTATTCGACATTCGTTCCTAGCCCTCCGCGCGCAATTTACGCCAAATGGTTGAGGATATCAGCCACAACGCGGGATGTCTTGCGTGTGCATCGTTGTCCGTCAGGTAAACAGCAATTCTTTGGCGCGTTGTGAGGCCTTGACTACGGCCTTGATGAGCGTCACACGAAGGCCCCCTTCTTCCAACTCCAGAATGCCGTCCACCGTGCATCCTGCAGGAGTGGCGACGGCGTCTTTCAGCAAGGCAGGATGATCGCCAGTTTCCAACATCATCTTGGCTGAACCCATGACGGTCTGGCCAGCTAACTTCATGGCGATGTCGCGTGGCAATCCCATCTTGACGCCACCCTCGGCTAGCGACTCCAGGATCATGAAGACATAGGCGGGACCGCTTGCCGACAGACCGGTGACAGCGTCCATGTGCTTTTCGTCCACTCGGACGGTTTCACCCACGGTGCCAAACAGTGTGCCGACCACATCCAAGTCTTTCGGCTTGACGGCGTTGCCGCAGCAAAACGCGGTCATGCCAGCGCCAACCATGGACGGGGTGTTCGGCATAGCGCGAATGACCGCGATGCCCGCGGGGATGCGCTGCTCGATGTACGAAGTGGGAACGGAGGCAGCGATCGAGATCAGCAGTTGGTCGGGGAGGAGATCGTTTGCAATCTCCCGCACTACGTCGCCCAGCGTCTGCGGCTTGACGCAAAGTAAGATGACATCCGCGCCACGAATGGCAGCACGGTTGTCGGTTGTGACTTCGATGTTGTACTTCGCAGAAAGAACGCCAGCCTTTTCTGAGTGATTTACGGTGGCGGAGATGTTGCTGGGCTGCAACACCTTCTGACGGCAAAATGCCTGCACCAGGATGCTGCCCATTTTGCCAAGTCCAATAATAGCCGCACGGTGCGCTCGAGCAGTTTCAGACACGCTTGCACCTATCTCGTTTCCGGATGTTCCGGTGTGGTCGATTGTAAATTGCCCAAGGTCCGGGAAGAATTCCGCGCGAAATTCGGCGCCGTTTTTTGCATCTGCATAATGGGCGGCAGCAGTCCATCGGGCTGGCTCCGTGCCTGAAATTCTGCTTCACATCGGCTTGGTGTTCGGAATATACTCGCATCCGCCCACGCGCCCTGGATCAGGCTCACCCCAGGGAACCGGACAGAAGTCGCGGTATGCGAATTCACCCGGCGTCGCAGAGCTAGAGAATTGATCCGCCGAATATCCGGGAAGGCTTGCCGGGGCGGTAATTTTGAAGGGAGCCGCAATGGCGACTATCCGTGAGCTGCTGACCAATCGCACAATTCATTACGTCCAGCCAGATCAGACGGTCTTTGAAGCCGCGCATTATATGGTGGAGTGCAACGTGGGGGCGGTACCGGTACTTGATGGTGCGCAATTAGTCGGCATCTTCTCCGAGCGTGATCTCATGCGGCGAGTGGTAACCGAGCGACGGGACCCACTTTCCACCTATATTGCCGAGGTGATGAGCACAGATCTGCGCACCGTCACTCCCAGCACTGGCTCGGAAGAAGCCATGTGCCTGATGCAAACCTACGGCATTCGTCATCTTCCGGTCTGCGATGGACCCACCCTCATCGGCTTCCTCTCGCTGCGCGATTTGCTGCGCTGTCATCTCGACGAGAAATCCGTTGAAGCCGAGTCGATGCGCGCCTATATTCAGACTTCCTCGAGTTGAGAGTAACATCGTAAAAGCGCCCGAAGGCGGTGCTATCTTGCCTGTGAACTTGCCCGGCGTTATCGATCGTCTCCGCCAGATCATCGGACGCGATGCCGTCCTGGACCGTCCTGAAGATCTGATGTTGTACGAGTACGATGCCGGCATCCGGAAGAGCACACCGGGAGCGGTCGTTTTCCCCCAGAACACTGAACAGGTATCACGAATCATGCGGCTGGCCACGGCCGAGAAAATTCCCGTGGTCGCGCGCGGTGCTGGTACTGGACTTAGTGGGGGCTCGATTCCACAAGAGGGCGGCATAGTAATTGCCTTATCGCGCATGAACCGCATTCTCGAGGTTGACGTCGAGAACCAGCGCGCGGTGGTGCAGCCCGGCGTGGTCAACCTGCAACTCTCGGAACATGTGGCGCACCTCGGGTTGTACTTTGCACCCGATCCCTCCAGCCAGAAAGCTTGCACCATCGGCGGTAACGTCGCCGAAAACTCTGGCGGCCCGCACACCCTCCTGCATGGTGTCACCGTAAACCACGTCACCGGAGTGGAAGTGGTACTGCCGACCGGCGAGATCGTGCATTTCGGTGGCAAGGCTGCGGAGTCTTACGGCTACGACATGACCGGCTTCTTTGTCGGGACGGAAGGGACCGTCGGCATCGCCACTGCGATTACGGTGAAGTTGCTGCGCAAACCGGAAAAGATCGCTACTCTGCTCGGCATCTTTGAATCGGTGGACGACGCGGCGCTTACGGTTTCTGCCATAACCGCCGCAGGCATTACTCCGGCGGCACTGGAGATGTTGGATGGGTGGACCTTGCGGACCGTAGAGGCGTTTTGCCACGCCGGCTATCCACTGGATGCAGGGGCGGTTTTGCTGATCGAATTGGAAGGCATTCGCGAGGCGGTGGAAGAGCAGGCGGTAGCTGTGACAGAGGTATGTTTAGCTCAGAAGGCGCGAGAGGTGCGGCGCGCCAAGAACGAAGAGGAACGCGCGCTGTTGTGGAAGGGACGCAAGATGGCCTTTGCGGCGCTCGGGCGGGTTTCTCCCTCCTACTACACTCAGGACGGTGTTGTCCCCCGTAGTCAGATACCGGCTGTGATGCGCCACATCGGCAATGTCGCGAAAAAATACGACTTAATTATCGGCAACATTTTCCATGCGGGAGACGGCAACCTTCATCCTTTGATCCTGTTCGATATGCGTAATGCAGAGCAGTTCGAACGCGTATTGTCGGCGAGCCGGGACATCCTGGAGTTTTGCATCCAATGCGGCGGCTCCATCACCGGGGAGCACGGTGTTGGGATGGAGAAGCGCGACCTAATGTCGCGATTGTTTACCGACGAAGATCTCGACGTTATGACCAGTCTCCGCAATGCGTTCAATCCCGGCGGAGTGCTGAACCCGCAGAAAATATTTCCCACGCCGCGTATGTGTCGCGAGATCACCGGTCCGTCGCAGAATCCGGTGCTGATGCAGGAGGGTATGTGAGCACCGCGACGACGGCTTCACGACTTGTCCCTGAGCTGCGTGCGATCTGTGGAGCAGAGTATGTGGTGGAGCCTCCCGAGAGGGTAGCGCCAACTTTCGACAACTCGGCTCTCGAAGCGTTCACGCGCTCGCTCGATAGACCTCAGTCAATCGCCGTGACTCCTGGGTGCGTCGATGAGGTAGCAGCGATTCTGCGGCTCGCGAACGAACAAGGTTTCGGTGTGCTTCCCGCGGGATCGCCGGAGTTTCGCCCGCCAGCATCGGTGGAGGTAGTTCTGTTTACCACTCGCCTAACCGACGTGGAACATTACGATCCTGCCGATCTGACCGTCGGTATCGGCGCTGGTATGACGGTCGCCCAGTTGAATGCGATAGTCGGCGCCGACCACTTACTGTTTGCCCTCGATCCGCCTTTCCCGGAGCGTGCGACCATCGGTGGAGTGCTTGCGACTGCCAGCCACGGACCCCTGAGACACGGATACGGTGGATTGCGCGACTTCTGCCTCGGCATTCGTTTTGTTACCGGCGACGGTCGCAAGGCGAAGGGCGGTGGCCGTGTGGTCAAGAACGTCGCAGGCTACGACATGATGAAGCTGCTGATTGGTAGCCAGGGAACGCTGGCGGTGATCACCTCTGCCAGTTTTAAGCTTTTCCCAGCGCCACGGCAGACCAGGACTTTTGTAGGTCAATTCACATCCTGGATGGAGGCCTTGAAGTTTCGCGATCTGGTTCTGCGCTCGCCGTTGTCGCCGATGTGCCTCGAGTTGGTTTCGCCCAACGCAAGCCAGTTGATGCGCCTGGAGGCCAAGTCCGAGTCGTGGAAAATTTGTGTCCGTGCGTCTGGTAGCGACGTTGTGCTCGCGCGTTACCGAAAGGAGTTAGGATCGGCGGCGACGCGAGAACTAGAAGGGGAAGACGAAGAAGAAATGTGGCGGCAAATTGAGAACTGCGGCGACGATTTCCGTCTTGACATCATGGTTCCCCCCAGCGGGGTGGCGGACGTTCTTGAGTCGCTGGAAGAGGTAAGAAGGCGTCTGTTCGAGTTCGCGGTCCTTGGGCGCGTCGGAATAGGGCATGTACAGGTGTACACAGGATGCGGCGACTCAGGCGGTCCCAATCCAGTGCAGGCGATTATCGACCACCTACGCCAACAGGTAAAGTGTGAGATCAGTTTCTGCATAGGCGGCAGTACAAACCCCTGGCCGGTCACCCCACTTGGTCTCACCAGCATGCGGGCCGTGAAGACGGCGCTCGATCCCAAAGACATTCTGAATCGTGGGAGGTTCCCCTTCTGACGGTCACCACTCCAGTTGCGGAAAAGCCGGTTTCAAATTTCTCGCCGGGTGAGAAGCCGACTTGGGAACTGTATTCGAAGTGCGTCCATTGCGGACTATGCCTGGATCAGTGCCCCACCTATCGCGCACTAGGAACAGAGATGGATTCGCCGCGGGGACGCATTTATCAGATGGTGCAGGTTGACCAGGGCAGGCTGGCGCTGAGCGATTCCTTCGTCACACATATCGACCGCTGCCTTGGATGCCTGAATTGTCAAACAGCTTGTCCCTCGGGCGTGCCCTACGGAAGCCTGCTGGAAAGCGCCCGCTCGCAGATCGAAGAGAATTATCAGCGTAGCTGGCTGCAAGGCAAGGTACGGTCACACTTTTACGGCAAAGTTCTGCCATCGTTCAGTCGACTTGCGCGCAACGCGCAGATGATGCGCTTCTATCAACGCTCTGGACTGCAAAGCTTGGCACGCGGGAGCGGATTGCTGAAGCTGCTGGGCATCGCAGAACTCGATGCTCTCTCCCCACGGATCGACAGCGACTTCTCTTTCACCGACCTCGGCCGGGTCGATCCCGCTGAGGGTGCCATTCGCGGCCGCGTGGCCTTCCTCATTGGCTGCATTGGCAGCGTGGCGTTTGCGGACTTGAATCGCGCAACCATTCGTGTTTTGACGAAGAATGGCATCGAAGTGCACATCCCACGCAGTCAGACTTGTTGCGGGGCGTTGCACCTGCACGCGGGATATCTCGAGCAATCCCGAACCCAGGCGCGCCGCAACATTGATGCGATGCTCAAGCCGGAGTTCGACGCTATCGTGACCAACGCCGCCGGCTGCGGTTCGACCATGAAAGAATACGCGTCGCTGCTGGAACAAGATCCTGTGTACGCGGAGCGGGCGCAGCAGTTCGTCAACAAGGTCCGCGATATCAGCGAGTATCTCGCGCAAGTAGGATTGAGGGAACCGGTACGCAAACTGAAGGCGAAGGTCACGTACCAGGACCCATGTCACCTCGCACACGCTCAAGGCGTACGCGCTGCCCCTCGGCAATTGCTCAAGTTCATAGGAGCTGAGTTAGTGGAGTCGCCGCGTGCCGATTCGTGCTGCGGTAGCGCCGGCGTTTATAACGTTGTCCAGAACGAAATCTCGATGAAAATTCTCGACGAGAAAATGGGCTATATCGCCAGCGTCGAGCCCACGATTGTGGCCACCGCAAACGTGGGTTGCATGTTGCAACTCAGCGCTGGGAAAAAACGCAAAGGCTTGAATTGCAGAGTGGCGCACGTTGTGGAGTTGCTGGACGAGGCGTATTGAACCCGCCGGGGAGCAAGCCGTGAAGCGTTGCCCAACCTCCGGTAACTGAAGTGACCACGCTATGAGTACTTATGCTGTGGCTTGCCACTGAAGTGGATCTTCTGAAGCCAGATCTGCGGCGTGCCGGGCTGGAACTCCTCATCCCACCGGTCTGATCTCCAGAGCCTTCCATGCCAGGCTACTTAAGCGCCAAGGCACCCAGGATCTCAGCGCCCACTCGTGGCTCCTGCGAACGCAGCGGTAGGCTGGTGTTCAAGGTCGCCAGCAGCAGCGTATCTCCGTTGGTGAGGACGTCAATCTGCCAATGATCGCCCTCGGAATCGCGGAAGCGGGATTGGGCGCGCGAGGGAGTTCGCTTTCCCGCCTGGACTCGTCCTTTGATGGACGCACTTTGGAGGAAATGCTTCAGATATTCGCGGGCGTCGAGTTTTGCCACGCCTTTCTCCCGCCGAAATGCAGTCACGATGACCGAGGTTTTGCGTGACGGACTTTCCACCTCCAAGTCGTCATTCGTCTGCCGGAGCGTCCAAAAGGTGGGAATCCCAAGGGATACGTTGCCGTTTGGTGTGACGTATCGGCCACCATGAAAACTATCTGCCCTCTTCCCTTGGCTGCTCTTCGAGGATGCGAAGTGCTCTTTGGGAGCCTTGGCCGCCCTCTTCCCGGCAGCATGACGAGTGACGACGGAGGTCCGCAGCTTCTTCACAGCGCTACTTATTTTGGACGATGGTTTAGTTATTGATTTGCGAGGCAAGATAATTGTCCTGGGATTGGCATGAGCCACATGCTAATAGCTAATCGCGGGCGACACGGTTTCGCGCCGCCCGCGCGCTTCGACGCAGCCGTAGGCTGTCCTACCCGCCCTTGAAGGCGGGCTCTCACCGCTGCTTTCCCTATCGACAATACTGTCCACATCTTTAGGCTCCAGAGATTGCGTCGCGCAATACCGCTGCCAATTCATCCGGGCTATCAGTCGGTGGATGGCAGGTGAAGTTCGTACACACAATTGCCAGCGACCGCTTTGCTTTCAACTCAGGAAGATTCGGAACTACTTCTGCCAGGACCGGCGGCAGGTTCTGAGCAACGGCTTCGCTGTCAGTCAAATGAACTACCGACTTGTTGAGAGCAAACGGTGCAGCGGCGGCCTTCAGAAGTTGTGCCGCCTTCT
Source organism: uncultured Acidobacteriaceae bacterium (assembly GCA_963755865.1). Lineage (GTDB taxonomy): Bacteria > Acidobacteriota > Terriglobia > Terriglobales > Acidobacteriaceae > Bog-257. Next base: position 736,963 of record CAVWLY010000030.1, read on the forward strand.
GGTCTTCGCCGACTACTACCACTAGGGGGTGCGGCCGCGAAAGCCACGTCGCCGCAATTCCATAGGTTCCAGCATAGATGCCAAACTGCTCCGCCATTGCGGCAAACACCTGCAGCGTGTCCTCGGCTTTGTCGCGATACTTCGGATTGTTGGTGTACGCGTGCAATCGTAACAAAGCAATCGCCGCGCTGGGATTGCCAGCCGGAGTTGGCGCATCCTGGAAGGGTTTGCGTCGTGCTGACAGGGCACCGAGCAGTAGCTTTTCATCCAGCATCGCTTCCGTATCGAAGAAACCGCCTGAAGTTGCATCGCCGAAGCGGCGGAGCATTTCGTCGCCAATCTGCTGGGCGAATCTGAAGTAGCTCATATCGCCGGTGACTTCATAGGCGTCGAGACATGCCAGCACGCTAAAGGCATAGTCGTCGAGCAGACCACGGACGAAGCGTGGCGCGGCTTTGATATCAGCATAGGCGATAACGTGCGCGAGCCCACGCTCCTCGTCCCAGGCTTCCGACAAAATCCGATCGAGCGAGCGTAGCGCAAACTTGCGCACGTCTTCGAGTCCCAGAACTTGTGCGGCTTGCAAATACGCGGAAACGCACATCCCGTTCCAGTTGACATATATGGTTTTGTCGACGAAGGGTGTCGGTCGCTGCAAGCGCGCCGCGTAGAGCTTGGTCTTGGCCGAGGCGAGCAGGTCGAGCGCCGCTGCGACATCTATGCCCATGTGAGACGCAACTTGTTCTGGAAGTGCGCTTAGCCACAAAACGTTTTTCGCCGGATTGTGATGCATCTCGCCGGCTGTTTCGATATCAAAATGCAGCGCGGCTGCTTGAAATTCTTCGTCGTTCAGAACCGCCTTGGCCTCTTCGACGGTCCAGGTGAAGTAGTCGCCATCGTCATCCAAATTAATGTCGGCGTCCTGCGAGGCATAGAAGCCGCCGCGGTCGCGATCGCTGAGCCACTCGTCTATCCAGCGAACGATGTCGCGGGCGACATGGGCGTAGAACTCATAGCCGAACACTTGATAGGCGTGAACGTAATTCTTTAGGAGCTCGGAATTGTCGTACGACATCTTCTCGAAATGCGGCACAACCCAACGCTCGTCAACCGAGTAGCGATGAAAACCTCCAGCGAGCTGATCGTAAACTCCGCCTTGGGCCATCTTGGTGAGCGTTGTAGTAATGACTGTGGCCACGCGTTCTTCATGCGTTCGGACGTACCAATCCATCAGCAGATCGAGCGAAGCAGGATGAGGAAACTTTGGTGCGCTGCCGAAGCCCCCGTTCTTCTCATCGAAAATGGGCAATGCCGACTGCACCATGATGCCGACCAGCCGGGGCGAAAGTTCGGCCTGCCGTCCCGCATAACCCTCCGCCGCGGCCAGCATATTCATGGCTTCGCCAGCCGACTTAAGGACTTCGTCGCGACGCTGGCGATAGGCATCGGCAATGGCCAACAGAATCTTCTGGAAGCCCGGGCGGCCCCATTGATCCGCCGGTGGAAAATAAGTGCCACCGTAAAAAGGATGGCCATCGGGGGTAAGAAAAACCGTCAGAGGCCAGCCGCCCGTCCCCGAGATAGCCGAAACTGCCAGCTGATACCGGCTATCAACATCGGGGCGTTCGTCGCGGTCTACCTTGACTGCAACGAATTCCCGGTTGATGATTTCGGCGGTGTCGGCACTTTCGTAAGATTCGCGGTCCATGACATGACACCAGTGACACCACACGGCGCCGATGTCCAGTAAGATGGGTTTGTTTTCACTTTGTGCCTTGGCAAAGGCTTCTTCGCCCCACTCATGCCACTGAATGGGCTGATGCATCGCTGAGCGCAGGTAAGCGGAGGAAGATTGGGAGAGTGAGTTGGTCGCTTCGGACATGAATCTTGAGTCTATCAGGGATGAGCGAAGCACAGGTTGGAGGGAAATGCGGTGAACAGTCAACAGGCTTTGGCGAAAATCGTGGAGGGTGTAAAGAAGTTTCAGGCTGACGTCTATCCCTCTCAGCGCGAGATGTTCGAGAAACTTAAGGCTAAACAACAGCCCATAGCGCTGTTCATCACGTGCGCCGACTCCCGAGTTGTGCCAAATTTATTTACGCAGACTGGTCCAGGCGATTTCTTCGTCGAACGAAACCCGGGAAATCTGGTGCCTCATTACAGCGAACTGGTGGGGGGCGTCTCATCCGGAATCGAATACGCCATGCTCGTTCTGAAAGTACCACTGGTGGTCATCTGCGGGCACACCGACTGCGGGGTGATGAAGGCCCTGCTGCACGACGAGCAAGGGTACGGCCTGCCAGCGATGCAGCAATGGATGCGGTATGCCTCCGACGCCCGGCACCGCGTCATGCGTGATCACAGCCATGCTCCAGAGGGAGAAAAACTGCGGCTCATCACGGAGTACAACGTGCTGAAACAGATCGAAAACCTGAAGAGCCATCCCAGCGTGTCTTCGCGCGTCATCCGCGGCGAAATTGAGATTTGCGGCTGGGTCTACGACATCGGCGATGGCTCGATCTCGGCGGCCGAGCCCGACACCGGGAAGTTCGTGAGAATTGGAAGCGATTCCGACCACTAGATCCCGGGTCGGGTAATTTTGCGTATCTTTTAGAAACGTTCTGCTAGACACAATCTTCGCCTTAAATCGATAACAAGGGGCAGCGGTCGGCAAGGGAACGCCTTGCTCCCGTTGTCATGTGATATCCCACAATGTCAGACACTGCCGCGCAGGTAGTAGCCGAGATTCCATCCAGGTCTGGAGATCGTTGCCGATAAGGGTTTCACTCGTCTAGAGGCGCCACGGACCGCCGGAGAGAAGTTTTCCCCGCTCACCCAGAAGCCGTCTTCCATAATTTTTTTAGTTCCTGTGATTTCTTAGACTTAGACAGAGTTAAATTGAATGCAAACTCTTTGGAAGAAATGCAAAGCCGAAACTGCTCGCTTCGCGGTTTACAATCGGACGGCCGGGGTACATAATCATAGTTGAGTAATCGTTCGACCTAACACTAACCTTCTTAACTCATGTGTTTTTTATCATATCCCACATTGTGGGGGGAGATTATGATAGCAAATTCCGATCCTGCGACAGAACCCGACCACCGTGAGCGTATTTGGTTTTTCCCAGATAAGTTTTGGCGGGCCACCAAGGACATGCCTCCGGAAGAGGTTGCGAATCTGATGGCAGAAGTTGAGGGCTATGCGACTGCAGGCGATGTGCAGGCGCTCCGTAAATATCCTTTCGTGGTTGTTGGCGACCCTTACAAGAAGAAAAAATCAGTCGCCTGATCCTGAATCGAGATAAATCTCTTACGAACCGGCGGCCACTTCACGAGCGTGTCTTGCAACGTGAGATGCGGTCGCTGGTTTGATCGACCTGGGGGCGAATCATGATCGGGCAACCCGCAGGTGGCCTCCAGCAAATAGCGAGCGCGGGCCAGTCGTTCTCCAGCAGGGCTTATTTCTTGCAGGCCTTGCGCGTAGATAACCACCATCCCGTCTCGTCGCTCGACAGAAATCCGATCGATCGCCCGGTCGTGAGAGAAATCGAAAGCATCTGCCAGCCTCAAAATACCCGCGATGGGCAAGAGGTTCCGTCGTCTTTTAGCGGGAAGTCCTACAAACGAGGAGTTGCTAGTTTGCGGAATCGCGCCGCCATGGTAGCGCGCAATCACGGCGACACACTGCAGTTCTTCGGCGCTCCATCCCAAGGGAGGCTTGAGACGGCGAATCAGCGAATAGGCATGTTTGCGATGGCTTTCAGGGCCGCGGCTTCGTCCAACCTCATGTAATAGGGCGGCGGCCTCCAGGATGCGACGGTACTCCGGTGCGGCGGTTAAGATGCCGTGCGTCGACAGGCCATCGAAAAGTTGCAGGGCGAGCCGCGTCACCTGCGCGGAGTGGTTCACGTCAGGATCAAGAAACGAAGCCCAGGTGCGCAGCTTCTCCATCGCGGCCTGTTCCAGCGCAGGACCGGCTAGGCAGTTCAGCACGCCATACCAGCCAGAGGGATTGCTTGCCCAACATCTTCTGACGATAAAGATCCAGCCGCTGCTGCCGTTCCTCAGCAATTCTCCTGTTCCAGCGTTCGCGATCTCCGGCCTCAATCTCACGGATGCGCCTTGATCGTTGCCTTCAGTACATCGAAGTCATGCACCTCGCCGAGAGCATCCTGGAGTTCACGCAGGTCCTTGGACCACTTGTCGTGGCGCTGAGGAAGGAAGTTCTCGCACATATAACGAAACCTCTTGATGCCGATTCGCAACTGGTGATATCCCACTTGCGAACGGTTCCGCAGCGCCTGCCGATGCAGTTCATGCGCGTCCATCCAACGCTCCAGCGCGAGATGCTGAAACACCAAGCCTTCCACCGGTACCCTACCAGCACGGCGGGCTAATCGCGTATTCAGTGTTGTCCACCGTTTGCGGTCGAAGCTGCCAAGCGTTTCTTGCGCGGCGGCCTTGAGCAGGCTCTCTTTCTGACCCAGGCTTTGGAGTAGCAATTGGCGAACCGGGTCGCTGGCTTCTGAAAGACGAGCGACCCACTCCGCCATTACTTGCACATCGCGCAGATCGCCCAGGCAGCTGAAAGAGGCCTTGCCCAGCTTTTTCATCTCCTTCCACGCGGGATCGGGGTCGACGGAGAGGAAGCCGTCGGCCATCGAGCGGCAACGGCGAATAGCGACCCGGAGATCGTGCACGGGATCGGCAGCAAATTCATGGCTGGCTTTGTCGCACTCCTCAAGCGTGCGCTGCGCCCAATAGGCGAGCCCGGCTTTGTTGTCGTGTGTGGTGGGACGCGGCAGCATGAGTGTTAATGCTTGCTTTACTTTATACAGCGATTCGCCATGTGGGGACGCGGCAAGGGCGGTTAGTTCGGAAAAAAGCCGACGGGAACAAGTTAAAGAACTACAGATACACGCGTTCGGCGCTGCGCAGGTTTCGGTAGCGTTGGAAAACTTTCTGGTCGCTCTCCAGACCGAGCGCCGATTTGATTGAGGTCCCGCGGAAGGTGTGGGACAGCATCTTCCACCAGTTGCGCAGCACGAATAGCGGTTCATGCGCGATCACTGCCGGAATGTGGCGGGTCTTCATCCAGCGTTCGGCTCGCCACCTCTCGTATTCGATTTCCTCGGGCTGCAAGATGCTGGGTGGCTACGACGGCGGTCGTGCCGTCGTATTCCTCCATCTTGTCGATGACGATTAAATTCCGCGCGCGAAAGTCCTTCGTCATCGGCGTACCGGGATAGGGAGTGGGATGCTGGATGTAGGGCCAGTCCACATACTTGCTGGCAAATTCCAGGTTGGTCCGGATGGATTCGCGGGTGTCATCAGGATTGCCGACGATGAGGCCGCCGACCACGTACATCTTGTTCTTGTGCAGAAATTCAATGGCGCGGAGCGACGCGTTGCCGGTGACGTGGCCATCTTCGCGAAACTCGTTCTTGGCGGCCGCTTTCAAGAAATGAAGATCGTCTTCGAGGATGTTCTCGATGCCGAGAAAAACATAGCGAAAGCCGGCCTGGCGCATCAGCGGCGCCAGCGTTTCGCCATGCATGGCAATGGGCGACGTCATTGCCTGCACGGTGTAGTCGATGTCGTTCAAGCCGGCATCGATGATGGCGCGGCACAGCGCCTCGAAGCGGCGGATGTTGAGGCTGATGTTGTCGTCCACGATAAAGATGGCGCGCGCGCCGTGGTCGCTGGCGTCGCGAATGTCGGCCAGCACGCGATCGAACGAGTAAGTATGAAAATTGCGGCCGCGCATCTCGATGATGGAGCAGAAGCCGCAATCGAAGGTGCATCCCCGCGAGGTCTCTACCACATCCACCCCGCGTCCCATCATGGTATAGCCGCTAAGGACACGGGCATCGCGCTTCGGCAAGCGGATTTCGTCTCCCTCCAGGGTATGCACGGGACGCGGAAGATTCTCGTGCCAGCCATCGCCAGCGCGATACGACAATCCCTGAATCGCAGCGAAGCCTTCGCCGCTTTCGATGGCGCGCAGCAGCTCACGGAAGGTTAGCTCGCCTTCGCCGCGCACGATGTAGTCGATGCCGCAGCCTTCTTCCATGTAGGCTTCAGGCGCAAGGCTGGGATCGTACCCGCCCACGACAACGCGAACACCAGGTCGCAGCGATCGCACCAGTTTGACGATGCGAAAAGCAGTCTTGCGCTGGAAGGTCATAACCGAGAGACCGACTAAATCCGGTTGGATCTCTCGCACAAGCCGTTCGACGGTTTCGCGCACCTTGTCTTGCACCAGGATCAGGTCGGCAACAGCGACTCTGTGATGCGGATCAACGTTCCCCGCCAAGGAACATAGCGCTCCATTGGGCATCCGCACCGCGACCGTCGGCATGTGCTCGAACGAGTCGGGCATGGAAAGGAGAAGAACATTCATGGCACGGCTCCTGTTGGTGCGACGGTCCCCACGACCTGGAACATCCGGTTGGCATACATGCTACACCGAAATTGTCTTGGCTGGGGGTCGCCAGATCAGGTCCTGGCAACCAATCGTATTCTTCAGTGTAGTTCGGAGTTAAAAAGCCCAGGCGCCCCAATCCACAACCGATTGCTCAATCGCACCGTCAGGCCGGGACGAGGCATCCCTCGAAGCTTGGCTTGCACTTCCTGATAGGGTCCAACGAAACGAACGCTGTTCGGCAGGCGCCGATAAATCTTCGGAATCCAGTGCATCGCGCGGATTGCAGCACGCTCTTCACGCTCTCCGAAGGCAAGCCCAAACTCTTCGCGCAGACGCGGCGCAAGCAAACGCGTAGTGAGCGCCGTGTACCAGAATGGCGGCCGGATCCATGATTCGGAGCCTCGTTGGAGCTGGTGGGCCAGGTGACGCGTGTCCGAACTAACGGCCAGCAAACTCGACTCGCAGGTGGAGTCGAAGTAAGTCTTAAAGTCTGGCCAATGGGACGGCAGCTTTTGGTGCGGGATACCGAAAAGCGCAGCAAGGGTCTTGCTCTCGGCGTAATACTGTTCCCGCTCAGCCTCGGTCAAGGGAGGCAGCACCAGTTCATACGCAATCAGGGCACTGTGCACCAAGGTCGCGTAAACCCAACGAAGGGCAGCAATCTCGTTGGCTTCATAAGAGGACCCTGCGGTGAAACGGCCCACTGCTTCGGGCAGATTGCCCGTAATACTGGAGTGACGCCGGTGCAGCCGTCGCGAAGCTGCTAGAGCTTGTTCGAGCGAGCCAAACACCATGGTGAACATCACGCGAAAGGTGTTATGAAAGCGACCAATAGGATCGGCCAGAGTTGTCGAGTGTTCGCGCAATGGCGGCCGCGACCCAGGGATGCGCCAACTGCAGCAAAGCCGCCCGACCTGCCGCCAGAAACAACGCTGACTCGCGATTGACCTTCCAACTGATCGAAGCCGGACCGAATATCCCTTGCGCTGGGCCAACCGGCCGGATTCCTCACCTCGTCGAGCAGGAGTTCCAATGCCGCTTCCGACACGAGGTATGCGGGTTCACTCGCCATATCTCCTGTATGTTATCTGGAACCGCGCGGACAAGGAGTGCGTTTTGTACCGATGTGGATATCAGTTCCGGGCTCAACGATTTCCCGCGCTATCAGGTTGCTGAAAGAGTTACTATATCGCACGGACTAGTCACCTTTCGGGTGATAGGGGTCACGGCGCAGAATGCCCGGCTGGGACTGAAATAGAGCGGCCTCAAAATAATCGTTCGATCATTCGAATTACGAACGATTCAGTTTTAGTACCGGCCTAGAAATAAAGCTACAAGGTTCGAGGAGGACCTCTATGAGTGTCGTAACTACATCCCAGCCTGGAATCAAAACTCCGGGCAATTACATCAACGATGTTATGACGCTGGTGAAGACGAAGAACCCAGCGGAGCCAGAATTTCATCAGGCAGTGCACGAAGTACTCGATTCTCTACGCCTCGTGCTGGAGCGCCACCCGGAATACATCTCGGCGCGCATCCTTGAGCGCATTACCGAACCCGAGCGCCTCATCATGTTCCGTGTGCCGTGGTTTGACGACCAAGGCAATATCCAGGTCAATCGCGGCTTCCGCATTGAGATGAACAGCGCCATCGGCCCCTACAAGGGCGGTCTGCGCTTCCATCCCTCGGTCAATCTCGGCATCCTGAAGTTCCTGGCCTTCGAGCAGGTCTTCAAGAATTCGCTGACCACGCTGCCCATGGGCGGCGGCAAAGGCGGATCGGATTTCGATCCCAAAGGCAAGAGCGACAACGAAGTCATGCGCTTCTGCCAGAGCTTCATGACCGAACTGTGCCGCCACATCGGACCGGACACCGACGTTCCGGCCGGCGACATCGGCGTGGGCGGACGCGAGATCGGCTTCATGTTCGGCCAGTACAAGCGCATCCGGAACGAATTCACCGGCGTGCTGACCGGCAAGGGCCTGAACTGGGGCGGCTCGTTGATTCGTCCCGAAGCCACCGGCTACGGCTGCGTGTACTTCGCGCAGGAAATGCTGAAGACCCGCAAGGACACCTTGGAAGGCAAGACTCTGCCTGGTATCGGGAAGCGGCAACGTTTCTCAGTACACCATCGAGAAGCTGCTGGATCTGGGCGCCAAGCCGGTTACGGTTCTCCGACTCCGACGGCGCGATCTACGATCCCGACGGCATCACTCGCGAGAAGCTGGCCTGGGTCATGGAACTGAAGAACGCCAAGCGCGGCCGTATTCGTGAGTATACGGACCAGTTCAAGAAAGCCATCTTCATGCCCACCGACCTGAAGCTGGGCTACAACCCGCTATGGAACATCAAAGCTGATTGCGCTTTCCCGAGCGCCACGCAGAACGAAATCAACGCCAAGGACGCGACCAACCTCATCAACAACGGGGTCAAGGTCGTTGCCGAAGGCGCCAACATGCCGAGCACGCTCGAAGCCACCAAGCTGTTCCTGGAGGCGAAAGTCCTCTATGGTCCGGCCAAGGCTGCGAACGCGGGCGGTGTGGCCACCTCCGGCCTCGAGATGTCACAGAACAGCGCACGGCTGAGCTGGACTCGCGAGGAAGTGGACCAGAAGCTGCACAACATCATGATCGCCATCCACAAGACCTGCTTCGAGACTGCCGAGACCTACGGCACCCCGGGCAATCTGGTGAACGGCGCCAACATCGGCGGCTTCTTGAAGGTCGCCAATGCCATGCTGGACCAGGGACTGGTGTAGTCCTCTAGTTTCAGCACGTGAGTACCATGCGGGGTGGAGCGATCCACCCCGCGTTTCATTTTCCTGGAGGGAGTCGGACGGGGCGGTAGGAATGGAGAAGTGCCCACAGACTTTAGTCTCAAACCTGCTGCCCGCCCTTGCCTTGTATTAACATCGCTTAAAAGCGGAGCCGAGATACGCATGGCGAACTTCCTCTTTACTCCATCGATGGCAGATAAAGCACGCGGAGTTCTATTTGAGAATTCCGGTGAGATTGGTGCTTTCAATTCACATCCTCAGCTCTTGGAAGCACTCTTGCTGGTCGGCTGTTATCACTTCGAGTCCGGTCAGTGCGATTTCAAGGGCTGGTCGGCAACTATGCGCAAAGAGGCCGGTACTTATCTGCCTGACATTCAGCTGGAGACCGTCTACACAAGCATGAGGGATTATGCGTACAAACGGGCTCGAAGCCTCCCAGCAACACAGAATGCGAGCGATAGGGCATCGATCTCTACTGTGCTGAATAAGTTTATGGCGATCCCTGCGCGAGTCGAGAGGTCTACAACAGTAGGGAATCGTAATTTGGAGCAACCATCCGCAGTCGTGCCAACGACTGTGTTGCCACGACAAGCAACTTCCGAATATATGCTCGATGAAGTGCCCGATAGGACCGCTCCTGCACGTGCTCCACAGCAAGTACAGAACACAGTGGACTCACTCATGGCGGAGTTACACAGCTACATCGGCTTGGATCGGGTCAAAAAAGACATCGCTGAACTCGTCAACTCCATCACGGTTGACCAAATGCGGCGAGCCAAGGGCCTACGAATGGCCGAACGTTCACAACACATGGTTTTTTATGGCAATCCAGGCACGGGGAAAACTACGGTCGCAGCGTTGGTGGCGAAAATCTACAAGGCAATCGGTGTAGTGAGCCGAGGACACCTGATCGTCACAGATCGGGCCGGGTTGATTGGTGAGTACCTCGGTCAAACAGCGCCCAAAGTCAAAGAAGTAGTGCAGTCTGCACTCGGCGGGATCTTGTTTATCGATGAAGCGTACTCATTGGTGCCCGCCGATTCCCACCGCGATTATGGCCAGGAGGCAATCCAGCAACTTATGCTCCTCATGGAGGAACATCGGAAAGACCTGGTCGTTATAGTCGCCGGTTACAAAGACGAAATGGCGCGATTTCTCGATTCAAATCCCGGTCTTAGGTCTAGATTCACCAAGAAACTGCTCTTTGACGACTACACTCCAGAACAGCTTGTCCAAATATTCAAGAAATTTTGTTTAGACAAGGATTACCGCCTTGATGAGGCAGCCGGAACGAAATTGCTCCGACTGTTTCGGATTGCATATAGCCGTCGAGATAGGACCTTCGGCAACGGCAGACTCGTCCGGAATTGCTTCGAGAAGGCAACTGCGAACCTAGCCAACCGCGTAGTACGCGCTGCCCGTCCTAGCCGGCTAACGATGATGACCTTAGTCGACAGCGACATCCCAGATCCGGATGCCGTCAGTGATCCCTCCGATCAACCACGATTCTTCCCAGATTTGGGAACATATTTGGCGGGTCAAGGGCATCCGCAGAAGACCATGTTCATCTATCCGACCTTTGAGATAGTCAACTTGGCCGTTGTCGGGCCTGGGCATTACTGCGCAACCCAAAACGCAGTATTGGATGACGAAAGAGAATATTGCGGAACGTTCGATTTCGGAGATGACATTCTGGAGGAAATTCTCGCCAGGGCACCGGGAGTGGTAACGGAGAAAGTCCGATCAGAGCTGGCTGCCGATAGTGAAAGCGTCCGCACGATAGTGCTTCCGGTGCCGGTCAGTGTGGGGATTGCTGCGACGCTCGGCCAGATGCAAATCGGGCTTCGTGAAAAGTTCATTCCGCTATTAGTGGCGGAGGTCTTCGGCTGAGCAGGCTGATGGGAAATTGCTTCTCACACGTGGAATTTGGCTGATCTTTTGAAGCGGAATCCCCCTGCCAACACCCCGACTCGCGCGGTCGAATCGACTTGGAGTTATAAGTCTGCAGGGCAGAGTCGAGAAGCTGGAGGAGAGGAATAAGCCCCGGGTGGACGTCGCCTCATAACGTTGCGCACCCCGAAGCCCCATTCGTCCGCCTAGCGCACAATAAACCCATGCCATATACTAATGTATATGCCAAAGTTGCGCCCGTATTCTGCGCACCGGCGAGGTTGAACATGCGACGAACAGCCAAGATCTTCATGAACAACCGTAGCCAAGCCGTTCGCTTGCCTAAGGAGTTTCAGTTCAATACGCCGGAAGTATTCATACGGAAAGAGGGGAGCGACGTGGTCCTGTCGCCTCGGCCCTTGGACTGGTCGTCTTATTTGGCCGAGGGCCCTGTCGCCTCAGGGAATTTCATGCAAGACGTGGAAAAACTCCCGGTACAGGAGCGTGAGCGGTAATGCCGCGATTCATGCTGGATACCGATACTTGCTCCTACATCATGAAGCGCTCAAACAATGCCCTCCTCAAACGCCTGAGAAAAACTCCCGTCAATGACGTGTGCATGTCCGTGATTACGAAATCGGAGCTGCTGTACGGCGTCGAGGTCTCTCCGCGACGGCAGCAGGACGAGGCGGCGCTCAACGGATTTCTGCGATATGTAGAGGTATTGGACTTCGCTGACGAAGCCGCCCCTCACTATGCGGAGATTCGTGCCCAATTGAAATCCGGTGGGACAATGATCGGCGCAAACGACTTGTTTATCGCTGCCCATGCTCGTAGTCTTGGCCTGACGCTAGTCACCAACAACACACGCGAGTTTCGACGCGTTCCGAAATTGCTAATCGAAAACTGGACACTGCCCTAAGCGGTGCGTGCTCTCTCTCTGACCAGCGCCCCGCCATCTACGACATTAGCATTATGTTGACCGACGACGACAAGAAGTGGTTTGCCGCCCAGATTTCGGTAAGCGAAGAGTGCGTGGGAGCACGGCTCGTTGCGTACGAAGAGTGCCCCAGTGCGCAGCTAGAGAAGTTCGAAGCTACCTTGATCGCCGAATTCCGCAAATGGAAAGCTGCCAGAAAACGACCATCCTCGCCTCGACTCCGCTGAGCTGCGAACCATGGACCTCGAGTTTGGAAGCTCTGCAAGGCCGAGTGGAGAAACTAGAAAGGGAATGACCCGTCCCTTGGACCTGGTGTGCGCTCAAGTCCACTTACCCGACGACCTTTTCGAGAAGTCGCGTGCCACAACTTTCTTCTGAAGGCCGAAATGGCGAGCGATTCAGGTCACACATCAGGGTGACAAACTCGCTCAGTGCCGCGGGCTGGTCCAAGGTACAATGAAAACGGAAGGATGAGGCGAAGTTGTGTCCGGGCCTGCTTCAGACCATCGTCCTTCAGAGTGTGACTGAGTGATTCTACGTCGGGATCTTTTCTCTACCTGCCCGCCCCGCCAGACCTTAGAAAATCGAAGAGCGGCTCGACCCTCAAAATTCAGTCATAAGTCATTGTGGCTCAATATTTTACCTGTAACTCTTTTGGGTTCAATATTTTGCGAATCTTTTCTAGTGTTTTCAATATTTTATGGGCAAAAGGGGGAGGGGGGTACTCCGTTACTAAGATGTAAACATGCGCACTGGAGCGCCAACTCAGGCGAGCCCCTAACCCTGATTATCTGCCGGCGTAGTCCACGTGTCGAATCGCGCGTGATTCGAGGCTGTCGCTGATGATCGGTAGCCGCCATTCTCCCTCCGCCGACCCCGTCCCTCCCGCCGAGCGCCAATTCGAAGGCTTCGAGAACCTGATGCCGTTCCGCGTGAACGACATCCTGCTGGTCTCTAGCCTTTACGACTCCTTCATCCTGCGCGAGGACGGTCGCCTGAACGAGCTGCTGATGGGTGATTCGCTCGAACTGGACATTCACCAGGTCCCCGGCATTACTCATGTCCCCAGTGGAGCGAAGGCACTGGAACTGGCACGCTCCCAGTCTCGGTTCAACTTGATCGTCACCAACCTGCAGGTCCTGGACATGGATGCCGCTCAATTGGCGCGAGAAATCAAAGCCGCCAATCTCGATGTTCCAGTCATCGTTTTGGCCTACGATTACCGTGAGATCAAGGACTTCATCGCGCGCAATCCGCAGACCGATATCGAGCGCATATTTCTGTGGCAAGGTAACGGCCGCATCCTGATCTCGATCGTCAAGTACATCGAGGACAAGCGCAACGTCCTGCATGACACTCGGGCCATGAGCGTTCCCGTAATGCTGGTGGTAGAGGACGATATCCGGTACTACTCCCTCTTTCTACCGGTGATTTACACCGAGCTTATCAGCCAGTCGCGGCGCCTCCTCAGCGAGGGCCTCAATGTCGCGCACAAGTTGGTACGCATGCGAGCGCGCCCCAAGATCCTGCTCTGCTCCAATTATGAGGATGCCGAGAGAGAGGTGATGAAGTACCGGGATTATTTGCTGGGCGTGGTCTCGGACGTGGAATTTCCTCGCCGCGGAGAATTGACGCCCGAAGCCGGCTTCGAGCTCGCGCGCATGGTTCGCCGCACCGTACAGGATGTACCAATCGTGCTTCAGTCCGGCCGAACCGAATTCATGGAGCGCGCTTACGCGGAAGGGTTTTCGTTTCTGCAGAAGCGGTCTCCCACCTTGCTGGGAGATTTGCGCCGCATCATGGTCGATGAAATGGGTTTCGGAGACTTCATCTTCCGGCTGCCTGACGGAAAGACCGAAGTGGGACGCGCGACCGATCTGAATGAGCTCGAAACATTGCTGGACACCATACCGAAGGAGAGCCTTGCCTACCACGCCGAGCGTAATCACTTCTCGCACTGGCTGATGACGCGTACCGAGTTTGCTCTGGCCCAGAAGTTGCGGCCGCGCAAAGTGTCTGACTTCGAAGATACCGAGCACCTGCGGCGCGATCTGATTGCATCCATCGCTGACTATCGTCGCGAGCAAAGCCAGACCCTCATCGGAGAATTCAATCTGGCGACATTTCAGCCGAATGACAATTTCTTTCTTCAGATCGGTGGGGGTTCGCTGGGCGGAAAAGCGCGCGGCCTTGCTTTTGTACGGCACCTGCTGCACCAGCGTCGCGTGACGCGCAAGTTCCCTGGCATTAACATTGCCGTGCCGCCGACGCTGGTATTGACCACCGAATTGTTCGACCATTTCCTGCGCGAGAATGACCTACTCGACCTCGCGATCCACGGCACCGACGACGAAGAGATCGAGCGGCGCTTCCTGGCGGCGCAACTACCGATAGCCGTGATCGATAAGCTCCTGGGCTTCCTGGAGGAGGTGCGCTATCCGCTGGCGGTTCGCTCTTCCAGCCTGCTGGAGGACTCGCAATACCAGCCATTTTCCGGCGTGTACGAAACCTTTATGCTGGGGAACCATCAGGCCGACATTCAACTGCGTCTGGAACAGCTTCTGGAGGCGATCAAGCGGGTATATGCTTCGACCTTCAGCCAGCATGCCAAGTCCTATGTGCGTGCCACGCCATATCGCCTGGAGGAAGAAAAAATGGCTGTGCTGGTTCAGCGGGTGGCTGGTGCGACCCATGGCAACCGTTTCTATCCAGATTTCTCAGGGGTCGTACGCTCGCGCAACTTTTATCCCGTTGAACCCGTCAAGGTTGAGGATGGGTTTGCGGCCGTCGCCTTGGGGCTGGGACGCGCCGTCGTAAGTGGCGGAAAATCACTGACCTTCAGTCCGCGTCACCCTCGCCACCTGGTGCAGTTTTCGTCCGTAGAAGACATCCTCGCGAACTCGCAGACAGAATTTTGGGCACTTACCCTGGATCACGCAGCGGATCCGTCCGATCCGGTTGCCGAACTGCGGGAGGTTGCATTCGGGCTTGATGCGGCAGAGGCAGACGGGACGTTGCAAATGCTCGGATCCACGTACTCGTTGGACAATCACGCGGTCTATGACGGGTTGAGCCGGAGTGGCCCACGCATCGTCAGCTTTGCACCGATCCTCAAACACGGAGTGTTTCCTCTGCCCGCCATCCTCGATCAATTGATGAGGATCGGCGAAGACGCCATGGGGCGACCGGTGGAAATTGAGTTTGCGGTTCGGCTACCAAGGAAGTCCGGCGACGCCGCTGACTTCAGCTTCCTTCAGCTGCGTCCGCTCGTGCTGTCCCGGGGTGGTGAAGAGATTCGTTTGGACGAGGTAGAAGCAGACCGTCTCTTGTGCCAGAGTTCGCAGGTACTGGGACATGGACGATTGCAGGACCTGCGCGACGTGATCGTGGTTGACTTTCACCGGTTTGAACGTGCCCGGAGCGCTGAGGTGGCACAAAGCGTCGCCCATTTCAATGCCCAGCTCTCGGAGAGAAATACTCCGTATCTTCTGGTCGGAGTGGGCCGATGGGGTTCAACGGATCCTTGGCTAGGAATTCCGGTGGCGTGGGACCAGATTTCCGGGGCGCGCCTGATTGTTGAGTCGGGATTCCGCGATCTGCGCGTGATTCCGTCGCAGGGCAGCCATTTTTTTCAAAACCTGACTGCCTTCCAGATCGGATACTTCACCGTAAATCCCGATGCAGGCGAGGGATTTGTTGATTGGGAGTGGCTGACCGCGCAATCTGCAGTCGAAGAACATGGCTGCGTTCGTCACCTGCGCTTTGCCAGGCCACTCGTAGTAGTAATGAACGGCAAGACGAGTCAGGGCATGATCTTCAAGCCCGAGAACGAACCATAATCTCAGGGGAAGTTGCGCTATCCGAACCTACCCTTTCCAAAGCGACACCCCAGTGCGGTGCGGACACCTTCTTGCTGGGTTTGTGCCGGAAGGTGCTGCGGTGGCCCCGTCGGTCTTCTTGCTGGAAACGGCACTTTTTAGCAATAGAACCCCAGACTTGTTTCTCCTTGCCATTTTCCCAAAAGCTTTGGTAGCCGCCTTTGGCTATTTCGAAAGGGCGCTTCAACTTTCCCATGTGATCGAAAAGCACGGAGCCAGGCTTGTGAAATGTTTCAAAGTACTCCGGGTGAACGAAGTCGCTCATAGGGATCCCATTTACCTCAAAGTGCAACTCCTCAACCGGGTCTGCCGCCTCATAGTCATATAAGCGGTTTTTCTTCGGTCCAGCCGAATAAAGATTGGTACCGGGATCGACCAGCATCTCAGCCAGCTCGTGGGATGCCGCCACGCTGACTATTTCCTTAAGCTCGATTGTGGTCCGTACAAACACCTTGGCCATCGGCAGCCCCTCAGGCGTCACGTCATGATAGCCTTCGGTGTTTGCGTCGTCCGCATTGTCAAGGAAAGCGATGGCCCATGCTCCCTTTACAAAGCCGGTCGACTTGACAAGTTTGGCTGGCGTTCCCCACACGGGTGCTATGTGCTCATTCACAAACTTCTGCATAGCCAACACGAGGGCGTCAAAATCCGCTCCCAGAGCAGTCTTCGCGTGGTTAAAGCAAGCGATTGTCGGCACATGATGATGCCCCGAGTAAGTTTGCGCAGGCCTGCGTGGTGACATAGGGCTCCCAGATCCGGATTCTACTTACTACTTCCGGGCAAGTTCGTAACCTACATGATGCCGGTTTCGAAAGCAAAGCTCCTACGCCTCGCGAGCTAACTTCGCCATAAAAAGTTCGCAGGCATTGGCATTGCTGTTGTTTGCTATCTGGGTTCGATGTCAAATTGATTCGTATTTCGACCGATCTCAGGTAGAAGTCCGTGGAGAAGAGGTTGTCAGAACTGCCTGCAAAGGTGTCTGCGCAATTATCAGGCTGGAGGATCGACAGCAGCTCAGTGAGGTTTTTGGTCGGGGCGAGAGGATTTGAACCTCCGACCCCCTGCGCCCAAGTCGTATTTGAGTGATTTCTGCGGACTACTCCGGTTGTCTGTGGCTGGTGCGAACCGGCCATTTATGCGGTTGTTCCATAGAGTCGACTTCTGCTGACTTCGCTGGATTTCTGGCCAGGGTCCCTACAATTTTCACTACAGCGGGGGGGCGCGGTCAAAGCATTCTTTTCCAGCCACCCCATGCCCCCCATGCAGGCCGGGAGTGCCGCGCATGTACCATCTGGCTCCGGCAATTTTTCGCTAAAAAAGGCCTGGGTGTGCGGATGCCAGTAAGTCTATGCACTAGCTTTTCGGCCTCTTTCGGCTCACCTTCACGGACAGAAAACGGACAAAATCGCGAAGGCCCGAGCACCAGGGTACGTTAGAGTATGATTGCGTCGCATGATTGATATTGATAAGGTCGCCAGGAATGGTCGGCCAGGCGACTGCAGCATCATCTACAACAATGAAGACATCGATTTCCGCCCCTTCGCGTTTGTACTCAATGTTAGGCAATTGGTCGGGGCGAAGCGCGTCGAAATCGCCCCAGGTTACGTGCTGCGGTGCGCACAGAAATCCGAAGTCGGCTACATCAAGAAGTTCCTAAAGGAGACTTTTGGCGAAGGATCCAGCGTGGCGATTTGGGAGAACCAGCCGACCAAATCCGGCAAGGAGTCTAAGCTCCCGAAGAACCTCTGGCGTTATTTTGTAATCGAATTTGGCGACGATCCGAATCTCGATCTGCTCGAGGCCGCTCTTGCAGTGGCCCCGGTCGGCTTTGATATAGGATTCGGCCAAGATTAGGTTGGATTTGAAGGGTGTCGTCAGGCCTGCCTGCCTCTACCGTGCCCCAAGTCTCTTTCAATCACTTTCCGCCTTGAATCTGGCTGGTGGGAATCGCGACACGTTAATGCAAACGATCGGGAAAGCGGAAGGGGACCAGATTCACGATCTTTTCCAGAGAATGGCTCGACACGACCAAGCAACCTTGGACCTCAGCGGAGTCCTAGAGTTGTTGCTAGAATTGAAGGATCTTCCTAGGTTTTCTCCGCTACAGATTCTCGGTTATTTCGCCATTTTGGAATCGGTGCTAACTCATCAGCCCGGTCCAGACGACCGGTATGAGTCCATAACCCGGCAGATCACTCAGAAACTGGCCCTGCTGAACAGAAGGTGGCAACCTGTACTAAACTATGGTCCGTTCGGGGGAGCAAGTCACGAAAAGATATGGACGAAGATGTACTCGTACAGAAGCGCAATCGCCCATGGAAGAAGACCCGATTTCAAGTCTCAGCTCGCAGTCCTGCAGAATGTAGACGTCGCTAATGAGTTGATAAGGGCCGCCGTGAAGATGGCCATCCGCCAGGCTTACATAGAGCCTCAGCTAGTGGGGGATCTCCACAGCGTCTGAAAAACTCGGGGTGTACTCAATCGGTAAGCTTCGGAGTGAAAGCTGCAGGTTGGATTATCGACCCAAAGTGCGGCTGTAACCGGCTTTTGGCTCCGCGCGTTAGAAAGTGCTGTCCGCCCTCTATGCGCATATAGGCAGGAAAGCGCGTGTGCCCGTCGGCATGAACCGCAATGATGGCTATATACCCACGAGTTTGTCCGGCACCTGCGAATACCACTGGTCGAAGCACTGCTCAAATTGCTCCAGTCCGACGAGATTGAGGCCGAAGAACCGCTTACTCAATTTTCTAAAGCGAAGTAAAGGTAAGCGCATCGGTACATTGGCCCACAGTGCATCGAGGAATGCAACCAGAACCTTGCATCTCGCTTCGGGCAGATGGGGCTCCCTATAGAGCTTGACGGCGAAATCGGCGAAGATTCCAAGAAGGCTCTGAAAGTCGCCAACTGGCTTGCGGAACACATTCACGAACTGTTTCAGCGGTCTTCGCCAAGGAGTAGCGTCTGACATTTCAACCGCCTTCAAAATGGCGGCACTATCGAAAGAGGTAACGGAATACTCCATGCCGATTAGCGAGGCAACGACCCGCTCTCTTTCGGCCTCCGTTATCTGTCCTGCGAGTGTCGTCTGCTCCGCTATCAACTGAGTCCAAGCCCTCTTCACTCCAAACTCTTTTTTCGCCATTTCGGCTTGGATAAGATCATCCGTCCATAAGACGTGTTCTGGATTTGCGGCGAGGATTATTGTCTCTGCCCCGTATTGTCCGAACATCTCCTCAAGAGGTTCACGCTTATCGGGTTCGACGGCAGAAAGCTCGATGACGGGCACGATTTCTACCACGTCGCGGAGGCGGTCAAGAAACGTTTGGTCTCGGGTGCGCCGCTCCGACTTCTCCTCCGCGCTTTCCTCCGTGATCGAAGTAACGCCGTCGCGATGCTGGATCGTTCCGCTAGGCGAACCAGAAAACAGCTCGCCTGTAAGAGTGTCCTGCAATTCATTGAAGGCGCCTTCGCTCATTTTGAAACGGAATCGTGTGGCTTCGAACAACAAACTTTCGATCCCGATGAGCCGGACGGTAGCGATGACACTCAAATCAACGACGACAACCTCGGCGGTCTGGAGGGCAAGTGTTCCTTCGCGACGCTCCTCTTCCATTCCCAGTGTGCATTTGACGAATTGCCCATCCTCTTGGGCGAGACTCGCCAGCGCGATGTACGCATCCTTCCCGAAGCGATCACCGAACATGTGTAACGAGACTGGAAGCTCATCGTAGACACGACGCAATTGTGAGATGGCCGCTTCCCGTTTTTTTACCGAATCAATAATTTGTTGTAGTCCTTCGGTTGCCTCCTCTGCGGTCACTCCTATGCGCATGGCCTCAACGGAGCTTTTCGCTCCGAAGCGGACCTGCATCTCTCCGAGTACATCCTGGAAACGCCGGACGTACTTCGGCATTATCTGTCGAATCGCCCCTTTCCTATCTTGTGTGTGACCCTTGGCAAGAGTTACAACGTCACCTATTGTTTTTCCTAGAAGCTCTTGAGCCAAAGCGCTGTGCGAAGAAATCTCCTCAAAGTTCGTATTCGGCTTCTCCGTCTCTTCAATAACGAACCATCGAGCGACGTCATTTAGATCATCAAAGACGCAGACCGCAGACCCGATTCCGATCACGTTCTCCGATGGCGAAATTGTTATCGACGGGTCTCCCGGCATCAGGCTAAGGACAAAAGCATCATGGGCTCTGATGTCATCGAAATGCAGTCGGAGAAATCTATAGGCATAATCTACTGTGGCATTTCCCGCACCGGAAAAGCGCAGCACGTGAATCGCGGGAATGATGTAGTCGAGCGGTAGGTCACTAACAGCTGGAAGATCATCCAAATTGCCCCTTACCAAGTTTGCTTGTTGCGACTGCACGCCTATAACGGATCGCATGAGGATGGCAAGCTTGTGCCCCGGATGAACGTTTAAGAAACTCTCCAACCGGGCAATTGCTTTCTCACGTGAATACTTTTGGAGGTACTGCACTTCGAAACTCACGATTTCCCATAAATCTTGGCCGCGCCGCGCAAGTTCCTCGCAGGTTTCAATGACGATGTCGTCACGGTGTAACCGAGCGGCGCAATCAAGAAGCTGACCGCTATCGAAGCGTTCCATATTCAACGCAAAGAGCTGCTGGAATAACGGCAGAGCCTCGGTGAACATTTCCAGCCTTATGAAGAGTCTTGCCAGATACTCCTTCGTGTCGGCGCTGGTTGCTTCTGTGAGCTGACCCTTGGCTTGCATTGCAAGCGCTTCGGCTTCGGCTTTCCTGCCCTCGACGGCAGCTATGTGCGCGCGAAGCATGGTCACGACTTGGGTGCTCACATGGGAAGCGACTCGTTCGATGTACTTCTTAGCTCCTTCGATATCTTGCAGGCGAACCATCGCCTCAACCGCAATCGAAGCAATGACAGGGCGAAACTCCGGCCGCGCGAGAGTTAGGTCGATACCCACGAGCAAAGAGCGTGCGGTTTCCGTATCGTCTGAGATCCCACGTTGCAGTAGCGCCTGAGCATACATAAACGCGGCATCCGAACGCGCGCCCCTGCGATATGCCCGCTCCAATAGGCGAATCGATTCATCTAACTGCTTTGCCGTCAGGCGAAGATGCGAGAGCCCGAGTAGAGCTTGTACGTTTTCGGGGTCGAGGCGCATTGCCTCGTGCACATCCGCTTCTGCGTCTTGTGTTCGTTTCTGAAGCAATCGGAGGTCGCTTCTGAGGATCAACGCTTCCACTTGCGTGTGAACATCGCGTTCTGCTTCCGCCAGCCGCATCGCATCGGCTAGCGCAACCTCTACCCGCATTTCGATTTCCTTGCGCCCAACGTGAGTAACTGGCTTGCCTTGCTCGGTCTGAATAATCAAGCCCATATTGGAGCGAGCGAGCAGCAGAGAGGGCCCACCAGATTGTGGCAAAGCGCGGACAGCTGACTGCGAATAGGCAAGCGCCTTGTCAATGTCCATCTCGGCCAGCGCTTTATAGCCCAGATTTAGAGCCACTTCCGGGTCAGAGCGTATCTCTTCCGACAACTCATTCTCTAGCTTCTCTATAGAAATGCTAGGAGGCGACGAGCGTATCCATCTCGCGGCCAGCATGGTCGAAGTAGGGTATTCTTTGCGCAGAATCTGCGCTTTTGAGTATGCAGTCGCATTGTCTCCCTTCAATACGTATGCAAAGACCTCGTTTATCTTGGCGCGTTCAGCAGTGGGTTCAAAGCCAAACGCATCGAGGAAGTGCTCTGCGGCAGCCTCCGGTCGGCCAAGACCAAGCTCGGCAGCCCCGAGATTGGAACTTATACGGAACTTGTCGTGATTGCTTGCAGCCCCAAAATCCTCTCTTTGGCGAATGCGATTTAGAAGCAGTAATCCGGCTTGAAAGTCTCGTTTATCAATCGCGTCGCGGGCTTCGTCTATATCAGTAGTGAGGTCCACGACCTTATTGGGGGCGGTGGCTTCGCGGAGGTGCTCCGCCACGATTGGAGACTTCGACCCAATTCGGCTATCCGCCGTTACAACGGTAAGTTCGAAGTAGGTACGGCGCACTTCGTCATAAGTCTGAATCAACCGACAGAGTTTGCCCCACGGTAGCAGTTCAACTTCAAACAGCCCCGCCTGGCGATGCCGTTGGTTAATCTCAAGCACCTTCTGCTGAGCCTGCGTAGATACTTTTGCAGTTGTAAGGATTCCGTACTTCCCGATTCGAAATTCGAAGCCGAGAGCGTCTGCTACTTCTTCTTCGATGGTGGCAGGTAAGAGTTTCTTACCAAATTCACGGAGCTTGCATTGCGCCGCGTGGAGCGGGTCCATGCCACCCAAGTCAAGAATGTCAACTCCGTTTTGCCTCTGACCCTTGGCTCCGTAGCGCTCTAAACCGGGTCGGCCCCAATAGATTCGCAGGATGTCGACACAGAGGTCTTCGAAGTCATCGTCGTCCGTTGGTATCGGGAAAAGAACCGGAATTGGGATGTGCTGCATTTAGATTTAAGCGAGGGTTTCATTATCGCTGTACTCAGGAAGGCAGACCACAACATTCTTCACCCAACAAGGGCGGTGTCCCACACAGATTACGGCATAGGAGTTTTTCTTCTTGCACCCCTCGCAATCGCGAAAGGCTACGAAGAGGCAACGCTCATACGCCGCCGAATCACGGCAGCTATTCGCAGGATACGTCTCACGTCGAAACTTTGTCCGCAATCTCTGGGCGAGGGTCGCCAGGGAAGCATGCTTTTCTAGGCAGGGGTGGCCCCCCGCAGGCATACCTCGCCTTGTCCGTCATACATGCGGCCCAGGCAAGTTTTCGCTAAAAAAGCGAGTGTGCGGACGGAGGACATCTCGTCATTTTCATCAACAGTCTGCGCCAAGGCCGAGTTGCAAGTTTCCGCGGTAAACATGCGGCTTTCGACGGTATGGCGACAGCGCTGGGGGTTGGCTTCGGGGTGTTTGAATGTAATCGGCTGTTGCGCGTATGCGAACAGACGGCGCAAACTTGTGATAAGGCCTGTTTGCGCCAATCACGAAGACGTACAGTGCGAAGGTCATGAGTCGAGTGCGTAAAGTGGTGGCGGCAGCGGTAGCAATGGTCATCGGCTCGCTGGCCGGAACGTTTGCAAAAGCTCAAGAAGTTACCATAAGCGGGGATGAGGCGAAAGAAGTTGTTGGCATGGTGCTCCGGCATCAGAAGTTCCCTTCGTCCTCACCTCATTGCGACATTGAGAATCTCGATAAAAACGGCAAAGTGTTCGCTCCCGGCTACTATGCGTTCGGTGCATCTTGTGACTTTCCGAACAACCCGACCACAAGCCCGTGGGGAACCTATCTAGTGAGTCCTCGTACCGGGGACGTGCTGAACTACGATACATGCAAGTGG
Organism: uncultured Acidobacteriaceae bacterium; assembly: GCA_963755865.1. GTDB lineage: Bacteria > Acidobacteriota > Terriglobia > Terriglobales > Acidobacteriaceae > Bog-257. The sequence goes on from CAVWLY010000030.1 coordinate 760,240, forward strand.
CTCAGCTACTCTGACCTCCGTCAGCGTCAAAAGCAAATCATGCTGCAAACGGGCGCAACGGAAGCTAGCGAACGAAAATATCGAGATAGCACCGGCTGCGACGGCAAGAAGTGAGTTTCCGTGGATGTTGGTACACCGCCATAACACTCATCATCGGCTCAATGAAAGCTCAGAGGTAGTACATCAAGCTGTGCAACACCGAGTCGTACATTTCCTTGAGTTCCTCCAGCTGTTCTCGTGTGAACTTTCTGGGGTCGTATCCCATCTTTAGCGCTCGGGCGGGATGAATCAAGTTTCGGAACTTTCGTATTTTCTCCACGACACCCTTCGCTACATGCTTTGGTGGAGTGTCGTCACCTTCTTCATTGATGTGGGACGGTACGTTGATCGGAGCATTCAACACGTCTATTTCGTTCGCAGTTTCAATCAACTTTGACAGGACCACGGAATCGGGAATGTTGAGTTCTCCCCCGTTGTCCTCCCCAAACTCAACGAGCAGGTAAGTCAAGATCGCAGTTTCGAGCGCGAAACCAAGAGCGATCGCAGCCATGAAGTATTGGCCGGACTCCTCCAACTCGTGCGTCTTGTCTTGGTAAAAGGCGAGCAGATCGTTGGCGGCATCGCCGTGACGAATTCCGGTTAGCTTCCCCATAGAGTTCTTCCAACAACAGATTCTACGACGGTAGAAAGGCTTGACAATCTTAGGCCTCATTAACGGCTACGAACCGCCAAGAAGAGGCCAACCGGTGAAAAATCGCCGACATTGTCATGGAATCAATAGCACTCATTGACCCACGTCATACACACGACTCCGGCAATTTTTGCTAAAAGCACTTGCACTGGGCGGCTGCTATAGTGACTGTATGCCGCGCCGCGCAATTAAGTCCGTCCCCGGCCAAGCCACCCCATCAGCACCGTCAAATCCGCCCATTCCTGGCCGGAAACGCGGCTTGGCTCCGCTCATTCGTGCGACCAAGCTCCACTACCCTGAACTCTCTGAAGCTGAGATCGCCAAGCGCGTAGGCTGCAGTCCTAGCAATGTCCACCAAGTGCTTAGCGTGTTCCTGCATGGCCACTCAGAGCGGGAGTTGCGCGATTTCCAAGCCAATAAAGCGGAGATTTACGACGCAGTCCAGATGCGGGCGCTTGCATCTGTCACACAGGAGAAGTTGCGAAAAAGCTCAGCCGGGAGCTTGGTGACTGTCGCCGCGATTCTGGAAGATAAGGCTAGGCTCATCCGTGGCCAAGCGACGAGCATACACGTTCATGCACTAGTCGATGTACTCGATGCAATAGCCGCTATGCGCGAGGCCAATGGCGAGTGATCTGAGCATAGGCATATGTTGCAATGTAGTGCGGACGCTTGGGTCTATTACTAAGGCCAGACTCCCAAAAAGCGACGCGGCCACCCCACCATCCCGAGTTATGCAAGGGATCGGGATGCCGGGGGCTAGGCCGCCCTTTATGTACGGCCCCCAAGATTGAACTGCGCATCGACTTCTTAGTGAGTTCAATCTGTTCCTCTGTGGTCCAACCCCTAGACTCCCCCATACGCGAGCTGCAATCTGCAGCATGATAGCGAGAAATTTCTGGACGACCTTGCTTTTTCAGCGATTTGTTCTTTGCTCGAAGGCACTTCTTCCAAGCGGATTCCAAGTGCATCCACCCAGACGGATTGCCGCAGTGTTACCTGTGTGATCGGGTTTGGCTTGTTGCAGAGCGTGTGCCGTTACGGATGCTAACAGCAGAGTGATTAGCAAAGGGCGCATGGCTGAAAGCTATTTCTAAGCAGGTTCGCGGAGCGCGTTTATACGCGCAATCAGTTCGTTGTAGACTTCTTCTCCAACACCAAGATTATCCCAATGATCCCGCACATAACAAAGCTCCAGCAACAATCGAGAAGATGCAACGATTGCGCGAGCCGTGTTCCTCGGGTGCTGGCGCGGATCAATATCCTCGGACGCAGGATCATCGTTAAAAACTAGCTTCGCTGAAAAACCACCGTGAGTGACTGAAGACAACAGCCTATAAAGTGCATGGATGTTGTGAGGAGAGAGGTCCAATAGGTCGCGCGTCGTGTTGTATTCCGGCTTAAACCAATACGTTCGCGGACGACCTTCTTGAATCAATGCTCGTGCCCTGACTTGGTCCGCTTCCGACAATCTCGCAACAAACATCGCAAGTGCAGCGTTTGCGGACTGCCGCTCTGCGTCTGTAATTTCCGGATCTGTTAGCCACTTGCGGTAAAAATCAGAGATGTACTTAAAGCCCATGTAGTCGGCCCGCTCGGGCCGCTCAACGACTGCGACTGAGTTCGCGAAGATGTCAAGTAACGTCCGGTTCAAGACCGGGGTTACAGGTGTCCAGCCTTCTTCACAGAGCGTGCGCACGGCACGATGAGTCAAGATAGCGTTAAAAGTGAGAGCATTCAGTGCCTCAGAAGCCATCGACTGGCACCCTCCGTGCCCTGCAATCGTGTTTTGCAGTACCGTCGCATACCAAATTACGTCGTCATGCAGTCTTGCGAGCACTTCTGGTAAAGGGAAGGTGGCCATGAATCACCCTGGCTGGAATTGTAAGGCTAGCAAGCCCGTCCCGAGTGGACGTGCGGAGGAGCGACGCTGATTCGGGCCGGGTTGCGTGAGGTTACATACTTCCGAGCGGCGGTTGTCTGAGCCCCGCGCAGCTCCGCTCCTCCCTCCCGGCCTTCTCATCCGCATGCGACCGCTTCCAAATTCATGACCTGACCGCCTCGGCCCCCGCGGAATCCTTGCCTTAGAGGGGGTACATTTTATGTAATGTACTCGTTATACACCTACCCTTATTAAAATATAGCTTGACTATTTAACATAATTAAGCTACGTTTATAGCTGGAGGCGGAGATGCCGAAGAGCCCTAGGATAGACAATGAGGTGCTACTCGCAGCTGGTTTGGACACGATGAGGCAGATTGGGAAGCCTCTCACAAGAATACCGGGCTTCGGTCGCGCGATGATGTACGGCCTTCCAAATGGTGAACGGGTCCGAGTGAGAACATGCAACGACCACATCCTGATCGTTGTTGCCGACCATCCGGCGGTTGACGCAAAGCTCAACATTGAAGGTACGGAATGGCTGCTGATTGTCATGCCTGAGGTGGAACGCACTCCTGGGAAGATCATTGCTTATCTCGTACCGACTCAAGTGGCCGTCGATGCTGCCCGGCTCACGCATCGGACATGGCTTGAAACGAAGCCGAACACCCAGGGCAGTAATACGACCTGGAACTTGTGGTTTGACGAAAACGGCACGTCCAAAGCCAACGACTTCGCTAATAAGTGGAAGCAATATCGGCTGAATTCGGACGATATTAGCGCGAACGAATTCGTGGTTAACGATGCAGGTCAAGCCGGGAGTGTCAAGGCGGAGGTCGAGGCTGCCCGCCAGCGGATCTCGAAGGCGGCGGGAGTTTCACCGACCGCGGTGAAGATCACGATCGAATTCGGCGCTTGAACTCGGCCATAGGGAATGCTAACTCCCAGGTGGGGGGCATGAGAATAGGCAGGATGATGGATTCTAAGCGAGGCTTCGAACCCGGTCAGTACATGAACGTAAGTCAGGACCATCTGGTGGTCATGGCGCTCTGGTATGTCATACAGGATCAGAAACAGGCTTCATTCGAGAACCTGGTCGCGGAAGCATACCTGTCATTCCCCGAGCGATTCCATTTAGAGGGGTACCCCGAGTGGCCTAATGCGCACGTCGTTGGAAAGGCTTGGGTTCGATGTAGAACCGATAAGAAGTGGATCACGGGTTCGGCGGCAACTGGCTTCGCCGTGACACCTCTTGGTGAAGAGGTCGTCAAGAAGACGCTGCCCAAGCTGAAAAGTAAGAAGACCGACGCTGTGACTGAGAGGCCGGGCAGTCGCCAAACGATATCGTCGCGGGTAGTATTGGCGCTCGAAAACAGTCCCGCATATCAGAAGTGCAAGCTTAAAGGTATGGACTCGGTTTCAGAGTACGACTTCTGTGAAGTGCTCTATTGCACGTTGGAAAGCACCCCGGAAACTGTGACCAAGAACTTCGAGGTGGTCAGGCAGCAGGTATCGGCGTATGGAAGAAAGGATCTCGCCGCCTTTCTAGATGAGTTGAAGACGAAGTTCGCCGGGAAATTCACGGGAAAGCGATCTCGGGGCGGCTTGATGCCCCAGAAGAAGGAGCACTAGATGACCCCTGCTACAACGGTCCGACGTGTGAAGATCAAGGCGGGTAAGCGGGCATTCAAGATGCTGGCGGACCAGGCGATCGGTCATGACTTGGTCAAGGGCTTGCTGGAACTGATTACCAATGCAGACGAAAGCTGCGCCCGCCTCGAAGCAGCGGGGGGCATAACTACTGGCAGGATCGAAGTGGAAATCGACCGGCGCCCAAGGAAGAAGGAAACTGTTCTTAGGGTGATCGATTGGGCCGAGGGCATGGACGAAGCACAACTTGAACGATGTGTCGGCGGTTACGGCGAGGATACAAGCGGCAACATTGGGCGTGGTGTTTTCGGGATGGGCCTCAAGGACACAATCAATGCTTTTGGCGAAGCGATCATCACCTCGTTTAAGAGCGGCAGCAGGTATCGATGCAGTCTGACCAACGTTGATGACTTAGCCCTCGAATCACCACGACCCGTCGGTCGGGCCGACAAGAGCGAGTTCCGCAACACTGACGGAGGCACGGTTGTTGAGATAGAGGTTAATAACCCTGAGGTAAGAATTCCTTTCGTTGATTCTTTGCGGTGTCAACTCCAGATGCACGTTTGCCTGCGCGGAATCATGACCGACCGCGCACGAACGGTCATCCTTCGCGATCTCCGCAGCGGCAGCGCGGATGAACTAAGATATCTGACGCCAGAGAACGAATTGCTGATCGATCAACTGGAATTGGACCTTCCTTCATACCCAGACATAAAACCTAAGCTGACGCTTCGGCGCGCGATTGGGGCCGAGGTTCTGTCACAGAGCGGCTCGGCACGGACCGGCGGCGTTCTTGTCGTGAGCAAACGGACTTATCACGAGGCCACGCTATTTGGATTCGACGAAGATCCGCATGCCGCCAGACTCTTCGGTGAACTCCGCTGTGATGAGATCTACGATCTGCAGGCGCGCGGTGAGCCCATCGTCGACAAGAATCGCGACGGACTGAAGAAGACCCATTCTCTAACCAAGGAGCTATTTGACACGGCCCGCAAGGTAGTCGAGGGTATTGTTCTTGACGAAAGAAAAAAGGAGAAAGAAAAACAACGGAAGCTTGAACAGGAGAGCACGCTACGTCGCTTTCGGGAAGCCATAAAGAGCTTGAATGACATCGCGCGCCGAGAGCTTCAGTTGGGAGGTGCGGGAGCCGGTACCGGGCAGAAGACACTGCTGGAACCTAGAGCGCCACAAGATGGCTTCGAGTTCATACCCGACACCTACAGGATAGTTGTGTCGGAACGAGATTCGTTGAAGCTGCGGATTCAGGTAGACGGTACAACAGGTATCGCCGTTGGCGACAAGATCGAGATCGCTTGTGACAACCCAAACATCAGGATCTTGGATGACACGCCCGTGGTGCCGAAGCTCTACCACGCTGATCCACCACTGGCACTCGTTCACGTCGTGGTCGAAGGTCTGCAAGCGAACGCTGAGGGATTCGTCACGGCCAAGTTCGGGACCAGAACCGCTATTGCCGCCATTGAAGTGGTGTCTACAAAGGCGCAGAAGGAGCACCATCCAACTGGCGGACTGTTCAAAGAGATTCGCTACGAAGAGAGGCCGGATTTGCCGCTGAGGTCGCGATTTGACAAGAAAGAGGGGGTGATCTGGATTAACACCCTCGGTCCATCGATAGACCTTTACTTTGGCCCTCGCGGCGAGGGACAGGAGAACGCGCCTAATCAGGTGTTGGTTGCGGAGCTAGTTACTGAACATGCATGTCAGGAAATAGCTCGACGAAAGAGGGAGGCGAAAATCTTAGACATACCTCCAGGTGTCGAAGAACTGGACGCATATAGCCAGCATCTGACAAAACTGAAGGGCGAATATGCCGCGCCCATTCACAAGGTACTCGTCGGGCGGGAGAACCGGAGAAGCTAAAGCTTCAAAGCCTTGTGGATCAGTTCAAACGGGCTAATCATTGGGAATTCCCGTTCGATGGAAGCGGGTCTCTCCGATCACGTGTGGAGCATTGGAGAATTGGTCGGGCTGCTGCAGACGTTTGCAGCAACGGCATAAGCTATTGTTGTATCCAACAAAGTACCTCAAGATTTTGTGTCAAGGAAAATATTGCGCCCAGAATCAACAACTTACGAATGCTTGCAACCGAATCGCGACGATACACGTCTATATTGGTATACGCAGTCATACACGCCGTTCTTCTGCGGGAGAGCGGAATAGTATCCGTCGAAGGGCATCCGGTAGATCGGGTGCCCTTTTTCGTTCAGCCCTCTTTCCGTTCAAAAGGAGATGTTATGGGGAAATGCGCAATTTTGATTGATGGCGGCTACTTGGACAAGGTCATGGCGAATGACTTCCCTCACACTCGTTTGGACATCGGGAAGCTTGGTGACGAGTTGGCAGGCTCGCTGGAGCGATTGAGAACCTATTACTACCACTGCATGCCCTATCAGGGGACACCGCCCAGCGAGGACGAAAAGAAGCGGTTTGCCTCGATGGACTCCTTCATCTCCAATCTGAAAAAGCTACCGCGATTTCAATTCCGGCAGGGAAAACTCCAAAAGATCAAGGGAGAGTTTCGCCAAAAGCGCGTGGACATCTGGATGGCGGTTGACTTGGTTCGCATGTCATCTCAAAAGCAGATCGACAAGGCCATCATCATCACCGGCGACAGCGATCTCGTTCCCGCCATTGAAGCCGCCCGTGATTGCGGCGTGGTGGTCGTCCTCTTATACTCTCCAAACTCTCGTCATGACGAGTTGTTGCAGGCTTGCGACGAGCGCTACGAGATCAGTCGCAACTTGGTAGAAAAAACCAAAATGCACGTTGCGGCGGCCCCGGCTGCGGCCCCTGCTGTAAAAATCTAAATTTCGAATTGAGCCACTACCCGAAAGTTCATTGCTTCTTAGCCCCGTGATCCTTTAGCAGCTTTATCATCTCGGCGGACTCCGCATAGTCGAGAGGGGGCTTGCCTTTATTATCCTTCGGCATCATTTCGCAGCCCGCTTCCATGAGCATTCTTGCTCTGACGATATTGCTCTTCTCGGCTGCAATATGCAGGGGAATCTTGCCGTCGCCGTCCCGCGCCGAGACGAGCGCCCGGTGTTGCAAAAGAGCCTTGATAACCGATCTGACTCTGGCGTCACACATTCGACACCTTTCTTCACTGAGGGGACTCTCAAGCATCACACAATGGAGCGCAGTCGTTTTGTGGCAGGATTGACCGACGGTGTCATCGCAGCTCTGAATCGCGGGGCCGCTCCTTTCCTAAGGATGTATTGGATGGCAGCATCCGCTACAAAGCGCATGAATGGCACGCACGAAGATCATTTCCGGCCCGCTACAGTTGTCACCTTACTTACTTTCCTTCTGGACCTTTGGTCCCTCGCCTTCTATTGCGAGAATTCGGTTATACAGTCGGGTCTTGGCTTCGCTTTCACTCTCGTAATCGATGAAATTAAACTGCCGGTTGTCGAAGTGCACGTCGTGGAGCTGCTCTTTACGGCACATCCAAATCACGTTTCGGCCCAACCCTCCCATGAAGCCTGCCTCGTAGTACACGCCCTGACGCTGGCCAGTGAAATCTGCGACCATGAATCGGCTTCGTCGAATTTGAGCGATGATTTCGTCATCAATGCGGTTGACGTGCTCGTGCCTGTCCAGCCGCAGCGGTGTGTAACCAGCCTCGCGGATGGCTGGCTCGATTGCGCTGTCGTAGATCGCGTCCATCGACAGCTCGAACCACATTGCGACGAACACCTGACTGGACTGCCAGCCTGATTTCTGAATTGTGGCAAGATGTTCGTATCCGGCCGCAAGCATGGTCACCGACGGCAGCTCTCCCTCAAGAAAGCCCCTTCTTCTCAGCTCCTGAACATAGAACATCGCCTCATTGTCGTCGACGGCATAAAATAGTGGGTAGTCCGTCATGCAGTCGAATGAAGACGGATAGCCAGGACAGCTAGTCATATTGGCTAGCACCGATAGCGCTAGATCAAGCTTCTCCAAGACCGAATAGGAAGGAGAATCTCGCAATGCTCGGGCCACATCTTCGCGCTTCACGGGCAACTGGCGTGCGTCAGGCGACAAGCGGCGCATCCAACTGCTGAGCACGTGGCGTTTACCTGCGGCTTCAGCCTCTTGCACAGCTGACTTCGTTATCCGGACATTGCCCCCGCACCTGTCGCACCAGCCTTCAAATACATCGGTAGGGTCAATTTTCCGCAGGTAAACTTCGGCCTGGTGGCCGCAGATCGGGCATTCGGGTGCCCAGCCTGGCCCAATGTGAACTGTCGGATCGAATGCGATTTTGTCCATGGCGCGTGCAACCAAGATAGACATTCCACAGAAGGTAAACAAGTAGATTGAGTCGCCCGGCTCCGCGCGAAAAGCCGACCGCGCCGTATGGCCGCTACGGGAAACAGGGTAGACAAGGTAGAGAGGGTAGACACTTTTCTATGTGGGCTACACCCCGAGTCTCTGTGTCCTCAACCCCACATGCACGCGGGAAACAGTCTACCTCGTCTACCCGCCCTCAGCTCCCAGCACCTGTTGCCTCAGTTCGGCAATCGCCTCATCGTCTTCGTAGCCGCATTCTTCGCACGCTGCCAGCAGAGTAGTTGGCGTGGGTACCACCACAGTCACGCCGTGGGACTCCTTCGTTTTGAATCCGAGCTGTCTCGCTAATCCCGCAATCTGACGAGGTTGCAGTGTTACCTTGTTGTTTCTGAAAATCGAGTCCGACAGGGTGCTAATTTTGACGTTGGCGAATGATGGCGGGTCGCCGACGCAATCAAGAATGGCCCTCAACACCAGGCCATCCGGCTCTGCGGACTGCGCCGCTTTGAGTTCGGCTGTTTCCAGAAGTAATCGCTCCTGGATCAGCTCCATGAAGCCTTTGTCGCCGCAAAATCTGGCGGCAGCAATCAAGGGCCGGTACGTGTTGAATATACGGGCTGCCACTTTCGGGAGCTGCTCGACCGCCGGTGGCTGGAATGTCCACTCGCGCAGGAGCGTCGAACCCTGAACAATCAACGGATCGTCATCGCGGTACTCAGAATAGGTTCGGTTGTGGTTGGGCCTGAAGTGGATCGGAATGCTTCTACCATCAAGAGCAGCGTCGCTGAAAGGAATGCGACGGTGCAAAACAGACGCGCCAAAGTACTTCTTCGCGACTGGCTGCCAGTTGTCTCCGTGTTTTTCTTCCAGTCTGGCTTCCGCCGTGCTACGTTGATAGCGATCTGACAGCAATGCCTCGAAGGCCGCGCCACCGTCCTTCCATGCCTTGTCAGCCTCTTCGATGATTGCGGACCCTTCGTAGCAGGCGGACAGTTCATCTCGAATCGCAGGCAGTGTCATACTTCTAAGACTCAAGAAGCGCGGCCTGTAGGCGAATCTGCCAATGACCTTCAGCGCTTGACTTTTTCCAGTACCCATCTTTCCAACCAATGACAGCAAAGGGAACGTGCCCACATGAGCGATTGAGTGCGTGGCAAGGCTCCAGTAGACGACTAGCTGGCGCTCCGGTTCTCCAAGGCCCGTTGCCTGCGTGAGAGCGACGTCTATGCACTCAATCGCTTTTTGAATGTCACTTGTCGTTGCCGACATGATCCGCTCCTCGGTTGTCCCGACAGTCATTTGTGGAGGGCTTTATCGTTTCGCTCTTGCGAATCAGCACTACGCGCCCTGACTCGAATTTCAGCTCCACCGTTCCGAAGAACCGGGATTGCTCCAAACTCCGAAGAAGGTCATTCACTGCCATCTGTGACGCTCCTCGTTGTGCTCGCGTCGCGCTTGTTCATTACGAGAAGCGGAACCAGCGCACTTGCGAACGCAGGATCACGTAATACTTCCTGGAAGACAAGCATGACTGCCGTTGCCTCGCCCCCGGTTTGGGGCGTGCCGTTACCGGAATCCGCCGTCATTGCTGCGGCCCGCTGTTCCGGGCGATTAACTGCTCGATGTGGGCAGGATCAAACAGCAACCGTCGGCAAATTCGGAGACCCGGCGTGAGTCCGTCCGGCATTGGCGGTGTGGGCGCGAGCTGCGAGCCGTCTGGAATCTGCATCGACGCTGCTGTGCTCATTGCGTCACCGCCGGCACGGTACCAGCCTCTATCAGCTTTTCCGCCGTCTCCGGCTTGAACCTGATAGCGCGGCCAATGCGAACGAAGTCGATTTCGCGGCGCCATACTTTTTGGCGGACGGTTGCGGGCCGCAGTCCTACGGCCTCCGCAAACTGCTCAACCGTCATTAGCCCTTTTCTCACAGTGTTTGCGCTCATTCGTCTATTCCTCTTCACAGCTTTTGACAACTCTGGCTGTCTCTGATATGCTCTCTTTCTTATGATTGATGTGTCAAATCAATCGCACATCAACATTACGCAAGGCCAATGGCCACGTTGCCGGGACGTGACCTTGCGGGATGACGTGCTCGAATACAGGTTAGATTTTGCACGGACCTACTCTTTGCTTGAGGCATACCGGCGCGCTCCGCATGTCGAATTCGCCAATGCGACCACAGACCGCGATTTGGTTTCGTTCATGCGCAAGTGGGGTCCGCTGGCCCTCGACCCGCCAACGCCAGGCGTAATGTCTCTGTCACTGCCGCTATTGCGCGCCGAGCAGCGATGGTTTCACACGCTGATGGGTTTGCTATACGCATCCAGGCGCGCCGAGAGGGAAGCGGAAGCCCTCCGCGCCTACATCGAGGCAGAATACGAACAAGCCAATCAGCGTTTCGGCACGATCAAAGACGAAGAGAGGGATTTAGAAACGGAACCAATACTGTTCATGGGCGAACCGCTCCCGCTCGTCGTAGCCGAACATTTCTCCCGGCCGCTTTCGGCTCTGAGAGGGCAGTTTCACATCAAGGGATCAATCCCGGACTGGGCAAGAAGCGTAGACCTCCGCACGGCGCGTGCGGCCCGGGCTTGCCTAATTCCGCTTCTGCCCGAGGGTGCGATCACACGCCTTGTCTGCGGCCGCCGGTACATAGAGGCAGGTTGGAATCTTTTCGATCTAAAGCAGGCCCTCAGCTTCTACCTTTGGTATGACCTGTTCACTAAGCACCCCATCATTTGCTGCCCGGAGTGCGCCAGGGTGAAGCGGGCCAGAAGTGCTCACCCTAACCAAAAGTTTTGCTCCCAGAAGTGCGAGCACCGAGCCACGGCGCGCGCTTGGCAAAACGGATACAACAAGCGGAAGCGCGCGGAACAGCGCAAAGAAAGGAAGTAATTATGTCGCTCTACCGTCGAGGAAGACGTTGGTGGATGGACTTTCACTTCCACGGTCAACGGATACAGGAAACCACGGGCATGACTTCGATCACAAGGGCGCGCGAAGTCGAAGCGAAGCGAAAGCAGGCTTTGAACGACGGCGCGGCCGGCATCAAGAAGGCACAGCAGCCTCTATTCTTCGCCACAGCAGCAGAGGAATACATTGCGCTGGCAAAGGGAAAGAGAAGGAAGTGGGCCCCCCGGATGTTGGAGATCCAGAAAAACAGTGTCGCCCATCTGCTGCCGGCCTTCGGCAAGAAGCTATTGCAGACCATCGAAGCGAAGCACGTTGCGGTCTATCAGGAACAGCGCACCCAGGATGGAGCATCGGGACGCACGGTGAACATGGAAGTGGGCACCCTGCGGGCAATTCTCAGGCGCCACAAGCAGTGGGAGCGTTTGCAGGATGACGTTGTAATGCTGGATGAACGAGAGGACGTGGGCCGTGCGCTCACCGCAGAAGAAGAGAGTGCCCTTCTACTGGAGTGCGGAAGATCACGGTCCCGGATGCTGCTTCCCTTTGTCGTGCTCGCGCTGGAAACCGGGGCACGGTTCAATACCGTGCGCACCCTGCAATGGCGCAATATTGACTTTGCTAACCGCTGCCTGAAATTCGGCCACGATAAAACGAAAGCCGGTACGAATCGCACGGTTCCGCTGAATCAGCGGGCTATTGCCGCTCTGACGTTTTGGGCGCAGCAATTTCCCAATCGCAAGCCAGAGCACTTTGTCTTTCCGTTTGAGAAGTGCAGTCAGGCAGGAACCAAAGACAGCTTTGGATTCACTGGCGACGTGGTTTACGACACGGACCCAACGCAGCCCATCGGGGACGTGAAAGAAGCGTGGGAAGGCGCGAAGAGACGGACCCGGCACCACTGCCCACAGTGCAAGACGGGCATTCTGGCGGACAAGCAGAAGCCAGACAAGGGCTATGTCTGTATCGAGTGCAAGGCAGAAGTGCAGGACCTTCCCACTGGCCTTGTTTCTGTGCGCTTTCACGATCTGAGGCACAGCGCCGTTAGCCGAATGATTGCTGCCCGCGTGCCCCTGCCCATCATTGCCAAGATCGTAGGTTGGACGGCGGGCACGATGGCGAAGATGGCCGGACGTTATGGACACTTCGGAATCGAGGAGTTGCGTGGGGCAGTGGAAGCCATCAGCAGCAACGGGTCAGAAGCGAGCGTTTTTGGGGTAGAGTCCCTACAATTTTCACTACACTCGACAACCAATTCCGGCAGCCAACGCGCTAACTGAAAGAAAGGATTGGTCGGGGCGAGAGGATTTGAACCTCCGACCCCCTGCGCCCAAGGCAGGTGCGCTACCAGGCTGCGCTACGCCCCGACGTTAGTAAACCTCAATTCTACCGCAACTTCACTGCTGGCATTGGCCGACTGCCTCATACGAGGCGTGCCTGATGGCGCGCGGCTCGAGCCGGTCGTCGTGAAGTCGATTGCCGCAGTCACAGCCGAGCAGCCGTCTAAGGATTTGCTAGCTCTGGTGGAGTAGGGGAATCCTGATGAGAAGCGGCTCGAAAGGCGGACGCGCCCTTGTGACCCGGCTCACTGCAACGTTTCGCTCGGCCGAGTGAGAATTGGTCATGACCTTCAGCACATCGATAGGTACCGCAAAGGAAATAGCCAACTTCAGCGAACTCCGAGGCCGCGCTCAGCCGCTAGGACCCATGCGCGTCGGAGTGGTCGCGGCTGACGACGAGGTTGCCCTAACAGCCGCCGATGCCGCGCTCCATCTGGGGATTGCCATTCCGGTCCTGATTGGAGACGAGCGAAGTATCCGTGCCAAGGCGGGGGCGTTCGGACTCTTCGGCTTAATCGCTAAGGCAGAGTTTGTCAGCGCGGATGATGCCGCATCGGTGGCGACACAGATGGCGTGCGATGGTCACGTGGATCTCCTGCTGAAAGGTCATCTCCGCACCGATGAGCTCTTGCGAGCCGCACTCAACAAAGAGGCCGGACTACGGACCGGACGCCTGTTGAGCGACGTGCTCCTCTATGAGGACAGGCTCGCAGGACAGATCAGGCTAGTGGGTATCACGGATGGCGGGTTGAACGTGTTACCAAACCTGGAGCAGAAGAAGCAGATCGTGCAGAACGCAGTCGAGGTGATGTGTTCACTGGGGCTGGCGCGGCCGAAGATCGCGCTGATGAGTGCCACAGAAGCGGTCAGCGAGTCGGTGCCTTCCAGCGTGGATGCCAGGGAGCTTACCAAGGTGGGTGAAGCCGGGGAGTTTGGTGAGGTAGAGATCTTCGGCCCGCTGGCGCTCGACTGCGCACTTCTGGAGTCAGCTGCGCGGGCGAAAGGCATCCAGCACCCGGTCGCGGGTCATGCCGACTGCATGGTGGTTCCGAACATTGAGGCGGGCAATCTTCTAGGAAAATCGGTGAAATACCTGGGCGGTTCGCAATGCGCGCATGTGATTGCTGGCGCCAAGGTCCCGATTCTGATTCCATCGCGCGTGGAAAGTGTGGATGACAAGGTGAATTCTATCGCTCTGGGGGTGATCTTTGCGGCACGATGAATTCAAGATCCTCGCGATTAACCCGGGCTCCACGTCCACCAAGATAGCGTTGTACGTGGACGAGCGTCCTGAGTTCATCAAGAACATCCGGCACTCCGAGGCTGAGATGGCGCAGTTTCGTGGACGCCCGATTCTAGATCAGCAGCCACTTCGTTCCGCGCAGGTTGAAGCAGCACTCATCGAGGCGGGACACAACGTTGGCGAGCTTAATGCAGTGGTGGGACGCGGTGGTCTTCTTCCCGCCCTGGCCAGTGGAACCTACACGGTGAATGAGGAGATGCTTGAGGAGTTGCGCGCTGCCCGGCGCGGTGAACATGCCTCGAATCTGGGTGCTTTTCTGGCATACGATCTCGCGAAAAAAGCCGGTGTCCAAGCCTACATTGTTGATCCAGTCAGCGTGGACGAGTGGCCAGAATGCGCACGGTTGTCGGGATCAGCGATGCTGGAGCGGCAATGTTTATCGCATGCTTTGAATTCGAAGGCGGTGGCCAAGCGTTACGCCCGCGAGTGCGGCGAACGTTATGAGTCACTGCGGTTGATCGTTGTGCACCTGGGCAGTGGGATTTCGGTTTCAGCGCACCAAAACGGCCTCATGGTGGACGTGACCAACTCGCGCGAAGAAGGAGCATTTTCCACAGAGCGTGCCGGCGCGGTGCCGGCGATGCAGTTGGTCAATCTCTGTTTCAGCGGCAAGTACACACAGAAAGAAGTCGAAGGGTTACTCTTCCGCGAAGGCGGACTCTACTCCTATCTGGGTACGAAAGATCTGGTGGAGGTGGAGCGTCGCATCTCATGTGGTGACGCGAAGGCCAAAACCGCGTTCGACGCAATGATCTATCAAATCGCGAAAGAGATTGGAGCGACGACAGCTGTCCTGCGTGGCCGAGTAACTGCCGTCCTGTTCACCGGTGGTATGGCGCATTCTCAGCGTCTGGTCTCGTCCCTGAGTGAGTATGTAAGCTGGATCGCTCCAATCGCGGTTTATCCGGGCGAAGACGAACTGCAGGCTCTCGCGGAAGGCGCGTTACGAGCGCTGCGCCATGAAGAGCTGCCGAAAAGTCTATCGTTTGGCCACAGTGCCGTTATCGAGGTTTAAGGCGACGCCCTCGAATATCCGAATCTTAGGTGTTCCATCGATAACCGGTGAAAGAATCTTCAACACCTGTGGGTAGATGTTGGCATCGTAAGCTGCTGCATTGCTCTCGTTTTCCCACAAACTGATCGAAATCCGTTCCAAATTACCTGGATTAGACAATGTGATTTCTCCTTTGAAGCCTTGCTGCTTACGGAGCAAAGGAAGAATCTCATTCTCGAGTATCCGGGCGAACTCCGCAGCTAAGTCGAGCGATTTAACGCGGAAATGGGCGTTACGTGCATACATCTCTAAATTCTCCTTACGAATAACGTGCGTTGGCTGCAAAGACGACAACCGACGATTGGCCGATCCTCAGGACCACAGAAAATGCGGTGCTGAAGGTATAGTCAATCAGCTCACATAGTATAGAGGCGCAGCGAACTTGCATATTGAGAGCGGCGACCTTTTTTAGAAGATGCGCCAGGCGAGATTTAAGCACAGTGGACTGTGCTTGCCGTCCCAGACGAGAAGGCGCAATGTCGCCGCTTACACTTGGGCGTCCTTGGAACACAGAACACTAACGGATCGATGGACTTCTTATGACCCATGCGCTGAATTCCGTTTGACCCGGCCCGCTAGGGATTTTCCTGGGCTGCGCGGACGACTAATTCTCCGTAGCCGCCAGGGGCCGTGTCTCATCCAGGCTACGAAACTTAGCAGATTCTTCCGCCGACAAATATCGATGTTTCGTAGTATGGACCGCAACGCCGTAAGTGCCCTCTGCTGCACCATCCGATTCGACGCGCACCACGCTTCCGAAGAAGCGTACCCGCCATGGAGCGGGGGCATGGGTTAGCTCCGGAGGAAAGGTCAGCACGTACTCGATTGACTCATCTTGAGGCAGCTCCGCCTCGGTTACGAAATAGGCGCCCACAGCACTGACATTTGCGGTGTGGCTGAGAATCCACTGGGCAGAGTCATGTGAAGTACGGAGGAAGATTGAACAATGCATATCGAACCGAGGCTTTCGCCTTCGTTCACAGCTGCGGGAAAGGCTTGAGGGAGGATCGCCACATTGGGGCGACATCTCTGGCATGATTCTATTCAGCGCAACCGAAGTGCCACATGGTCCGGCGCTGGTCGGACAAACTTATTCTGCTAGGTTGTTGAAAAGAGTGGCCTACCAAGACGATTCCAATCGACAGTTATATTCCCCCGAGTAATGAAGACTGGCTCTAGTGCACACTCTTGCGCAATGAACAGAAGGGAATTATCCCGCCTGCCGTGGCCGAATGTCGTATTGCCGGATCTTGTAAAGCAAAGCCTTGTAACTGATGTTCAGCTGAGTAGCCGCACGTTTACGGTTCCACGCGGTTTCCTCCAACACTTGCGCAATCACTTCCATCTCGGCGTCATTTTTCAGATTACGAACCATTTCCTTGAGGTCGGGCGGCGGTTGCGGCTGCTTTTCTTCCATGCGCACCACGACTCCGGTTTGGGGATCGCGGGACGTGCCATGCTGTAGTTCGCCGATCGCAGCCAGCTCATCTCCCAATACCAGGTAGCGCTTGACGAAATTTTCCAACTCACGGATATTGCCAGGCCACGGATAGTTCTCGCAAGCCTCTACTAACCGCTGAGAAATGTTCAGCGGAGCGCAAGCGTAGCGATCGGCAAGGTGAATCATGAAGTGGCGCAGGATCATGGGGATTTCCTCGCGCCGCTCGCGCAAGGAAGGCATGCGAAGAACGAAGCTGTTCAGGCGATAATAAAGATCTTCGCGGAAGGCCTTTTGCGCAATTGCCTGGGGCATGTTTATGTTGGTAGCCGCCAGTACCCGGACATCCACCTTCACAGTCGTGCGTCCACCCAGTCGAGAGAACTGGCCATCTTGTAAGACCTGGAGCAACTTCGCCTGCAGGGCCGAGGACATTTCTCCGATTTCATCGAGCAGCAGGGTTCCCTTGTTGCACAGCTCGAACTTGCCCGGCTTCGACTTGACAGCGCCGGTAAAGGCTCCTGGCTCATAGCCGAACAACTCGCTTTCCAGAAGTTCGCTGGGCATGGCGGCACAGTTCACTTTCAAAAAGGTCCTGTGCGAACGATCCGAATACTTGTGGATCAGGTGGGCCAATACTTCTTTGCCGGTCCCGCTCTCGCCAAGCAGCAGGACGGGAAAATCGAAGCGGGCCACCTGCATAGCTTGCGCCCGAAGCTGACGCATTTGTGGGGTGGCGGAAAAAAAGAAAACGCCTTCACTTACCTCAATGGCTTCGCCCGCGCCTGGACCGCCTGGCTCGGTATTTTCCAGGCAAAAGCGCAGGACCTCGTTCATCTCCTCCTTTTGTACAGGTTTGGAAAGATAATCCTGGGCACCAAGTCGCATGGCCTGCGCCACCTTGCGAGTATCGCGAACACAGGACAGCATGACCACCTTCGTCGAAGGGCGAGCTTCGCGGATACGCTGTAAGGTCTCCAACCCATCACCACCCGGCATTACCATGTCGAGCAGCACCAAATCGGGATTGACCCGTTGCACCTTTTCGACGGCCTCGGCCCCGTTGCAAGCGGTTGTAACCCGATACGAGTCCAACTCCAGGACGGTCTGGAGGTACCGCAACATGCTCGGTTCGTCGTCCACCACAAGGATGTGGCCTGCGCTCATCGATCCTCCGCAACGCGTTTTGGTGACGGATTCAGCAAAAGCAAAAACGAAAACTTGCTACCACTACCGGGCTCGCTCTCGACCCATATCTTTCCCCCGGCCGCTTGTACCAAGCGGCGGGCAATCGCCAGACCTAGGCCATATCCCTCCGCCCGCACTCCTTCACGGGTGAGGCGGAAGTATTCGTCAAAGACTTCCTGCTGGAATTCGGGAGCGATTCCGGGGCCGGTGTCCGAGACTGAAATCCGGCAGCAATTTGGTGCGTGGGTCCGCTCTTTTCGCCGTTCTACCTCCGGCGGGTGCTGAATCGTACGCCTCTCCCAGAAGTAGGGTTCAAGGTGCAACCAGACAGTGCCCGACGCGGGCGTGTATTTCATGGCATTGTCCAGGAGGTTCGAAATCACGTGCTGCACCTTGTAGTAATCAAAGGGGAAGGGCTGCAACCGATCGCCGGGTAAGAAGTAAAAGGCGATAGCTTTGTCCTGGAAGCGCTGCGCCCAGACCTCGGCGATTTCGCGGACACAGGCGTTAACGTCACCCGTCTCATACTGCATCTCGAAACGGTCGACTTTAAGCGAGGTATAAGTCAGCAAGTTCTGGATGAAGTTGGAAAGACGCACGCCGTTGGCCTGCATCTCGGTGAGCACTTCCACCTGCCGAGGATTCAGTGATCCAAGCTTCTGAGCCAGCAGCAGGTGCAGATATCCTCCCATGATGGCCAGCGGCGTCTTAAGTTCGTGGGCGGCCGAAGCCAGCGCATCGCGGCAACAGCTGCAATGTTCGTCACTGAACAGCTCAAGCTTGTGCTTTACTGGCGCAGCGTCGGCTGATTGCATGGGAATGGCAGGCTTCCTTTCCCTAGGCAAAGGCAATGATTTCTCGATTTTTTCTCTCAGATTCCCCGAACTTCGTTCCATAGGCATACTCTCGACACGAATCGCCATAGAGTTTAACGGTTACCAGTCCTCGGGGAATAGAGTGGAAACACTCTACAAGGGGGAGAATTGATCTTACCTCAACCGGCAGAGTTGTCAATAAAATTTCACGTTAATTTGTCGTCAAACTGCAAGATAGTTGCCTTTTTGGGAACCATTTTCCAGTCAGAGAAGGCATTCTTCTTCTCCTGAACCGCAAGAGATTGCAATCCCCGCGTGTCGAGGCGTGCGTAAGGTTATCTTTATGTATATGAAAATAAGATCATTATGGCGATATTTACCAGCGCGGAGTTTGGTCGTTCAGGTGCGGGTTGTTCTTTTACTACAGTAGGAGAGAGAAGTGCGTCGAACCGCATCCGTCTCCGAGCGCCGCGGCTGGGATCGGTTGCCTATTTCTATCCCCTTTTTTGTTCGAGGCAATAAGATCGACGGCGAGGAGTTTCTGGAGTTTGCCACCGCGTTGAACCTGTCTGCGGGTGGTTTACTCTTAGCCACCCGTCGTTATCTCGAACCCGGCACTCAAATCTCGCTTGAAATTCCGGTTGCTCTCCTCAACAAGGCACAGCTTCCAAGATCAGTGTCCCTGCTGCACGCCACTGTGCTGCGCTGCACCCCCGACCGCCAATACTTTCTCCTCGGACTGCAATTCGAAGAACCGCTCTTGAGTCAACCGGGCGGCTCCGACGGGGGACGGCCCCGGTCTCAGGGAAAGTGAGTTCCTCCGAGTGAAAATGTTTTCACACTTTGAAGCGCAAAACACTTCTCTTTAAGCTCTTTTTAAGGTATCTTCAATTCCGGATTTGCATATATAAGATCTAGCAAATAAAAGTCATTAAAAACAAAGTGCGCATTTTTTTGCAATGTGCACGAACTTGGCGCAAGAAATGCAATTCATTGGTACGCCGACACCTCTTACCGACCCGAGGGAACGATGCCATTACTGGCGGGCTCGAATAACGAGAGCGCGATCTCTGCGCAACAGCTTCCGCCCGAACCGGTCATCTTCGGCCAGACACCCGCGATGCGCGATGTCCGGCAGAAGCTTGAGCGGGTTGCCGGGGCGAATCTATCGGTGCTCATCTCGGGCGAAAGCGGGACCGGAAAGGACATTATCGCCAGACTGTTACACCTCTATTCACCTTGGGCCAATGGTCCTTTTGTGAAGGTAAACTGTCCGGCGATCCCCGGAACCCTGTTGGAGAGTGAACTGTTCGGGTACGAAAAAGGAGCATTTACTGGAGCCTATAACCCCAAACCAGGCCGGGTTGAATTGGCACATCGGGGAACCCTTTTTCTGGACGAGATTGCAGAACTTGACGCGGTATTACAGGCCAAACTACTACAGCTTCTGCAGGATGGCCAATTCAGCCGGATTGGGGCGCAGGAGGACAAAAGGGTCGAGGTTCGGGTGGTGTGTGCTACCAACCGAGAATTACACGAAGAGATCGAACAGGGAAACTTCCGGCCAGACCTGTTTTATCGTATCGCCACCATGACGATTCATCTGCCGCCGTTGCGCGAGCGAGCGGCGGACCTTCCGGTCATTAGCGATTACTTGCTGCAGTACTATAACGAGAAGCTCAACGGCCGGGTGCTAATGGTACGACCCGCCCTGATGGCAAAGATGCAACGCTACTCGTGGCCGGGGAATATTCGTCAGCTGGAAAATTTGATCAAGCGCTACGTGGTCATGGGCACGGAAGACGTTATCTTGAGCGAGTTGCTGCAGCCCAATGAGCGCGATATGGTCAGCAACTTAATGCTGGATGGGCCAGTTTCCCTGAAGAAATTGACCCGGCAGACCGTTCGCAAATTGGAAGCTCGTATTATTCTTAATGCACTCCATGCTAATAACTGGAATCGCAAGAAGGCGGCGCGCTCGCTCGATATTAGCTATCGCGCATTGCTTTATAAGCTCAAGGAAGTAGGAATCCCGCAACGGCGCTCCAGTTCTGCGAGCAAGCACGAAGAGGACGATAAGGCCGAGTAATCCGAGGTGAAGTCATGTATTCGCAAAAAAAGGCAGTTGGAAGTCGCGCAATCTTTCTATGTACCTTGCTGTTTCTGTTGGGCGCCTGGACGCATACAGTTTTAGGGCAGAACCCGAGCAGTTCCTCGAACGCGGCGGCCAAGCCGGTTTTGCCCGCCAACTCCGCGGAGCCCTCCAAAGACGTGGCTAATGCGGCGCTGCCGGCAGCTGCCGACACTCCGGCGCCGCGGGTGGCTGGCGTACGCAGCGACACCTACATTATCGGTGCCGAGGACATGCTTACCATCAACGTGTGGAAAGAGCCGGAGATGTCAAAAGTTGTGCCGGTTCGTCCTGACGGCATGATTTCATTGCCTCTGCTGGGAGAAATAAAGGCCGCTGGCCTCACTCCAGTGCAACTCGAGGAGCAGATTACCACCCCACTCAAGAAGATCATGTCAGAACCGGAGGTGACAGTGATCGTCAGTGAGGTTCACAGCCTCACTTTCAACATCGTGGGGCAAGTGCTGAAGCCGGGGTACTATCCGCTGACTCGCCGCATGACGGTTCTAGATTCGATTGCCTTAGCGGGTGGCTTCCGTGACTTTGCCAAACAAAAAAAGGTTTATGTGTTGCGCACCATGGCGGACGGCAAGCAGGTACGCTTGCCCTTCAACTACAAAGCCGTAATCAAGGGTCAAAATGCCGCGCAGAACATTGAACTGCAGCCGCGCGACACCGTGGTCATTCCGTAGGAGCTTGATTGGGGAGGTGGAGGCTATGAAAGGTAAACTCGGCCCATTCCTGGTTGCTCTGGTAGTGTTCTCGGTTCCCGCTGCCTGGTCGCAAACTGGAACCACCGGTACTACGACCGATCAGTCACAAGGCGATTCCACGGACCAAACGCAGCCCTCGTCCAATGGCCCGCAAGTGGCTTTTACCCATCCCGAGCAACTGCCCCCACTGGCGCTGCTGAACGAGGCTACGGCGGATACTGGTCTCCAACTCGGCGTGACGACAGGAACCACGATAGACACCAATGCAGGTGGCTTCACCCCCCATCCCCTGCTCGAGACCTGGTATTTCTTCCGGCCCAACATCTCGATCCTTCAGATTCGCCCCAAGGTGGCATGGAGCTTGTCGTACGCGGGCGGATTCACTGTGGTTCCGCAACTGACGCAATCTAACACCATGAGTCATGATGCAACCGGGGACATTCTTTACCAGCTCAGCCGGCACTGGCAGCTCCATGCGCATGACGCCTTTATCTACACAGCCGATCCCTTTCAGTCGTTTGATGTGATCGGTGGTGCGCCGCGATATAACGATCCGAATCCGACCATTTACGTACCGCTAGCGGTACAGGAAATGAACTCGGGCCTGTTGCAATTGACTGATCAGCTTACAGCTCACGACAGCGTTAGTCTTACCGGAACGGAATTTTTCCGCCGTTTCCTGAACACCTCGGTTTCGATCTACGACTCCTTTGGCTATGGAGGCCAGGCCACGTACCAGCACCAGTTTTCGGCCCGGCTCGCGGCCGGTGGTGGCTATAGCTTCACCGCCCTGGATTACGACCATGGTGTATCCCGCTCGGGAATTTCGGGGTATCAAGGTTTTGTGAACTATCAGCTGACTCCAAGCATGTTCGTTACCGGGTGGCTGGGACCGCAGCACACGTCGACAAAGGACATTGTTCCAACTGCCTGTTTTCCCGGATTCGGTTGCTTCGGGTATCACGCGACCTACCTGTCCTCTTGGAACATAGCCGGAGGTGGAACCTTCGGTTGGTCGGGAGTTAATAATGCGCTCCGCGTTGGGTTCACCAAGTCGAACACAGATGGTGGGGGCATTCTGGGAACCGTACGCCTTTACATGCTCAACGCTTCCTACCGGCACCAACTGACCGCCCGGTGGGCCTTGACCGCCGGCCTGCTATATGGCAATAACCTCTCGGTCTCGTTTGCAGTTCCTCGCCAATACAACTCGTGGAATGGAAACGTTGCCGTGACTAGACACCTAAGTCCAGCTTGGAATGTGACTGGTCAATACTTTTACATCCATCAATACCAGCATAACGTTTACGGCTCGATACCAACCTGGAACGATAATCGCTTCCAAATCGCGATCCAGTACGCATGGAACCATTCACTCGGAAGGTGAAGTTATGACAGAACAACTCGACGATCAGAGAATAGTGCGGGGCATGGATGAGTATTGGGCCATTGTGTCTCGGCGCAAGTGGTGGATTCTGGGCCCCCTTTTCTTCGGCTTCTTGCTGGTGTTCGCCTCGGCTTGGGTCATTCCGGCCCAATATACCTCCGAGAGTGTGATTCTGGTCGAGCAACCGAAGGTGCCGAAGACCTACGTCGAGCCCAATGTCGAAGTAGACATGGCAGAGCGTGTGCAGGCCATGACGCAGCAAGTACTCAGTCGTACCCGCTTACTGGGCTTGATTGACCGCTTGCACCTGTATCAGACCTATGCCAGCTCCCCGGACGACCAGGTCAAGAAGATGATTAGTGACATTAATTTCGATCTGGTGCAGGCCCCCCCGCAGGGAGGAAAACAAGGCGACCTGATCGCCTTCAAGATTTCGTACCAGGCTCCCAATGCCATAGCGGCGCAACAAGTCAATGCTGCCTTGGCGTCCTTCTTCGTAGACGAAAACGTGCGGGCTAGCCAGGAACAGTCAGAAAGCACGACCGCATTCCTGGACTCGCAAGCCCGGGCCTCCGGTCAGGCACTGGCCGAACAAGAGGCCAAACTTCGTGCCTATGAGGCTCAGCACGAAGGCTCATTGCCCCAGGAACTGCAAAGCAACCTTCAGATTCTCAGCGGGGTTCAGTCGCAATTGCAAGGTGCCATGGGTGCACGCGAACGGGCGTTGCAGCAACAAACCTACCTGAATTCAGTGCTGAACCAGTATCAGTCCATGGGAACCGAAGGCTTGGCGGGCGCTCCCGCTTCCATTGACCAGCAGTTGGAAACGGCCCGCGCCTCGTTGGCGGAGCTGCGCGGACGCTATACCGATGACCATCCTGATATCAAAAAGCTCAAGGACACGATTGCTCAACTGGAGAAATTGAAGAAGGACTTGGGATCGGAAGCCAAGGAGAACCTGGAGACGAACGCCGCTACCCCGGCCCAGATTTCACAACTGACACCGCTGATGCAGGTGCAGAGTCAGCTCAAGGCCAACAAAGAGGAGATCCAGACCAAGGAAGCTGAGATCCAACACCTGCAGCAGGTTGCCCAGGAGTACTCGCGCCGCATCAGCCTGACTCCCGCCGTCGAAGCTGAGATGGGTGACATGATGCGCGATTATGCCCAATCCAAGAGGGATTACGGCGACCTGCTAGCCAAAAAACAGGAATCCGCGCTCGCTACCAATTTGCAAAGACAGCAGCAGGGCGAACAGTTCCGTATCATCGACCCTCCGAGCCTGCCGGACAAACCTTCTTTCCCGGATCGCTTCAAGTTCTCGCTGGCTGCCCTGGCAACCGGATTGATATTGGCGGTAGTCTTTGGTGCCGGTCTTGAATTCCTTGATGACCGTATCCGCACGGAGGCGGATCTTGCCGAGGCCACCACTTTACCGGTGCTGGTGGAGATTCCATCACTTCCCACGCCTGCCGAGATTCGTGCGGCACGCTGGAAACCGTGGATTGCCGCCGCCGCCACTGTGTTGGTGGTTCTGTTGATTCCGACGGGAATCGCCTACGCTTACTTCTGGGGATAGTGCATGTATAAGCAATTCTTCGGGTTGACGCGCAATCCCTTTGAGATTAGCCCCGACCCGTTCTTCTACCATCCGACGCCGCGGCACAATGAAGCGCTGGCCAACCTGCACTACGGGGTCGGCCGCAGAAAGGGCTTCATCGTGATCACGGGTGAGGTGGGCACGGGCAAGACTTTGCTGGTCCGGTGCCTGCTGACGGAATTACGCAAGAACAACATCGCTTTCGGCTACGTTTTTAATCCCTTGCTGCCGGTGGTGGAGTTCTTCCAATACATCATGGCCGACTTGGGGTTGCCCTATGCGGGGCGGACTAAGACCGAAATGCTGCTCGACTTGAACCGTTACCTTATCCAGCGCCATGCCCGTGGACTCATCACTGCGCTGGTGGTGGATGAGGCGCAAGCTTTGCGGCCCGAGTTGCTGGAGGAGGTTCGGCTGTTGACCAATCTGGAGACTTCGCAGCAGAAGCTTCTGCAAATTGTGCTCATGGGCCAGCCGGAGTTGGAGATGACGTTGGACTCGCCCGAGTTGCGGCAACTGAAGCAGCGCGTTGCGCTTCGTTGCCAGTTGCAACCGCTGGACGAAGCCCAGACACGCGCCTACGTGTTGTCGCGTCTGGAGCGTGCCGGAGCGGCGGCTGAGCCGCCCATATTCGCCGACGAAGCATTAAGCAAGCTGTACGAGTATTCGCGAGGCATTCCGCGCATCGTCAACACCCTTTGCGAGAACTCCATGGTGAATGCTTTTGCCCGTGAACAGCGGACGGTAACTCCTGAGATGATCACGGAAGTGGCCGCAGATTTCCGTTTGACGAGCCCCTCACTGCCGGAAGAGGTCCGGCGGCCGGTGGCTGCACCCGAGGAGAACGGCGAGAGCTTGCTGCGCTCCTTGTTCCGTCTATTGCGCACTATGGATAGCCAGACTTTAGAAACCGAGAAACCAATGTCCACCGTTGCTGGGAGGAGAGTTTAACCATGAGTCGAGTGTTCGAAGCATTACAGAAGTCCCAAGGTGAAAATCCGAGTGCCTCGCCCTTGGTTTCAGGTCAACCGGAAGCCGCTACCGAGGCGGCTATCACGGAAGCGACCGCCGTTGCGGTTGCTGCTGGAGTCCCGGTCGGCACGCCCACGGATGCCAACTGGTTGAACGTTCCGGCTGACCGTGTCCTCCATCCCGAGCCCACACCCGAGCAGCGTCTGGTGGCGATTGCCGATGCCGACAGTCCGGGAGCCGAGATGTTTCGGGTTCTGAGTACCCGACTGGCACACATGCAAAACAAGCGGCGGTTACACAAGCTGCTGATTACCAGTTCCGTGGGCGACGAGGGCAAGTCGGTGATCGCGGTCAACCTGGCGCTGACCCTGGCACGTCGTCCCAACACCCGCGTCCTTCTGATCGAAGCCGATTTGCGTCGACCCAGCGCCGGCCAGTTACTGACCAAATCGTCGCTGCGCGGCATTTCCGATTGGGACGCCGGTAAGCTCGCCCTGGAAGATTCTCTGTACCAGGTTAAGGACC
The DNA here is from genome assembly GCA_963755865.1 of uncultured Acidobacteriaceae bacterium. Lineage (GTDB taxonomy): Bacteria > Acidobacteriota > Terriglobia > Terriglobales > Acidobacteriaceae > Bog-257. The sequence goes on from CAVWLY010000030.1 coordinate 786,138, forward strand.
TGCCGCTGTGGTTTTTGTCGGCTGGTCACAGCATGTCGGAGCCGCTTCCTCTGTTGGAGTCGGACCGTTTCGCCGAAATGCTGGAAACCATCTCGTCGAGTTTCGATTGGGTCGTGCTGGACGCGACACCCATGCTACCCATGGCCGACTCCACGTCGCTGGCGCGCCTTTGCGATGGCGTTCTGGTCGTGGTCCGCGAAAATCACACTCACCGTAAGGTATTGAATAAGGCGCTCGACTCCCTCGAGAAAAGCAAGCTCCTGGGTATGGTATTAAACGAAGCGTCGATGTTGAACGTAGGTTACGAACATTACTACGGCAACAACAACTCTTCCGGCAAATCAAAGAAAGAACTCAAGAAGGCACTTAAGAAGGAAGCGGATAAGGTAACTGCGGCGACGGCATGATTCGTTTGTTCAATGCCTATTTTCCTACCCGCACACTGTTGCTCACGGTGACCGAGGCCGCCCTGGTCACCTTGGGCTTCGTGCTCGCGGTGGAGTTCTGGGCAGGAACAACCTCGGATGCCAGTATCTACCTTCTATATGAAAACGGTTTGGGTCGGATCGGCCTGGTAGTCGCGGTCTTCCTTATCTTGATGTACTACTTCGATCTCTACGACTCGTTTGTGCTGGCTAACCGGCGAGAGGTAGTGACACGTCTGGTAGGCGTATTGGGTTGTGCTTTCGTTGCTTTGGCGGTGCTTTACTATGTGTTTCCTGAGATCAGCCTGGGCGGCAGCACGCTGTGGATTGGCGTAGGCATTGTCGGGATTGCGGTTCCCACCTGGCGTCGGCTTTTTTTTGTTATCAACCGCTCCGCCCGTTTTTCGGAAAGGGCCATTGTTTACGGTGACGGGCCACTTGCCGAGCCGCTGATGGCGGAGATCGCCAATCGCGCCGAACTGGGAGTCAGAGTGGTGGGCTTCGTAGGTCAGAGCACGCCCACAATCTCCGGTATTCCCCAATTTAACGGAGATATCGAAGAGTTGGTTATTGAGCGCAACGTGCAGCGTGTCCTGGTGACCATGGCGGACCGGCGCGGAAAATTGCAAGTGGAAGAACTGCTCAAGTTGAAGGCCCGTGGTGTGTACATCCAGGATGGCCCCGAATACTACGAGAGCGTTACTGGCAAAATCCCGTTGGAGTCGCTGCGTCTGAGCTGGCTGCTATTTTCTCCGGGCTTTCACGTGCGCACAGCCCTGCGAATTTACAAACGGCTATTTTCCTTCGCCCTGGGTTCGCTTGCCATTCTGCTGACCTCGCCTCTCATGCTGTTGGCTGCCATTGCAATTCGTCTCGACTCACCGGGCCCGGCGATCTTTCGCCAGCAGCGCGTCGGCGAAAATGGCCGTATGTTCACGGTTTACAAGTTTCGTTCCATGTATGACGGGTCCGACAAGAAAAAATTGCGGCCGGCGGAGCACGGGGATGCGCGGGTGACGGCGGTGGGTAAGTGGCTGCGCCGGACCCGGATCGACGAATTGCCGCAATTGTTCAATATTGTGAAGGGCGATATGGCATTCGTCGGACCACGGCCTTTTGTGCCCGAGCAGGAAGAAGAGTGCGCGCAAAAGATTCCGTTCTACAAAGAGCGTTGGCTGGTCAAACCAGGGGCCACGGGATGGGCCCAGATCAATCGCGGCTATAACGCAACCCTGGAAGATAACCGCGAAAAGCTGGCTTACGATCTGTTCTATATCAAGAATGTCTCCTTTGGACTCGACCTGTACATCATGTTTGCGACCGTCAAAATATTGGTTTTGGGCAGAGGTGGACGATGAAGCCATCCAGCCACGACGCGCTGCAGGAAGTCCGGTGAATACGGTTGGAGAACGCGATGCCGTTAGGACAACTGACTGGAGTGCCCGTGTTGGGATACCACAGGATTGTGGACGCCAGTTCTTCGCCTGCCGAAGCCAGACGCTGGGGAGTTCACGAGTCCGCATTCCGGGAACAATTGCAACTAGTCCGCGATCTGGCAATGACAGTGGTTGCGCCCGAGGAGATCGCCGCCGACCAGTTGCCCGCCAGGCCTGTCGCATTCACCTTTGATGACGGCTACTGCTCCGACTATCAGATTGCTTTTCGACTGCTTTCCGAGTTTTCCCTGAGCGCCACGTTCTTCGTGAATACTTCCAGCCTTGGGACTGATGGATTCCTCACCTGGCAAATGGTGGCTGAGATGAGCCGTGAGGGAATGCGCTTTGGGTCGCATGCCCACAATCACATCGCCCTGACAACGCTGAATGCACTACGCCTGCGGGAGGAACTCCGCATATCTCGGGAGATGCTTGAGCAGCGACTCTCCACTCGAGCGGAGGTACTCGCTGTCCCCTACGGCTTTTGCAACCAGCATGTGTTCGAAGCCGCGTGGGAGTCCGGATATCGTGTCGTTTGCACTTCCAAGCCCTGGCCGGCGCAAGGTGGACAAAGAGTCCTTTCACGCGCGGCAGTTCTTGAGCATACATCGCTGGATGAGTTCCGCAAGCTGCTGAACAACGATGCTTCGGTGTATTTGCGGCGCTGGGGTCGCGACCGCGCCCTCGCGATTCCAAAGTTTGTGTTTCTGCGGCTTCGTCCCGAGTTGTTAGGGGTTCGCGCGGCGGAGGATAGTCTGTGAGCAGCCGCCTGCAAGTTATCGCCTTGATTGACGCGCTGGGGTGGGAGTATATCCGAAAGCGCCAATTTCTCGACGACGTCTTGCCATACCGTACTTCGCTGCAGACCGTGCTAGGCTTCAGCTCCGGCGCAATTCCCACGATCCTCACCGGGCTAATGCCGGAGCGGCATGGCCACTGGAACTTGTTTTACTACGATCCTCAGCACGCGCCGTTCTGGTGGTTGAAACTGTTCAACTGGCTGCCCAATGGCGTGCTCGACAATCGCTACGGCCGGAAGATCCTGAAGGAACTCGGACGTCGGATACTGGGTTTGGGTCCAACTTTCGAATGCTGCGTATCTCCTCGCCTGTTGCCTTACTTCAATTTTTCCGAACGCCGCGATATTTACGCCCCCAAAGGCATTGAGAGCACTCCGTCGCTGTTTGACGAGCTGGAACGCGAAGGCCGCGGCTATCGCGTGTACACCTATCATCAGTGTTCCGACGCCGAGATTCTACGGCGTGCCCGGCGCGACATCGCTGAGACCGACGCCAGCTTGTTCTTCCTGTACCTCTGCGAAGTGGATGGCTTCCTGCACATGCGTTGTAAGGAGCCCGCAGCCATCGACCAGAAGCTGCAATGGTACGACCAGCAATTGCGCGAGGTGTTTGATGTCGCCCGCAAACGGGATCCGGAAGCCTGGCTAATGGTTTGCTCCGATCACGGCATGACGCCCGTGACCCAGTATGCCGATCTGGCCGGGGAGGTAACGAAACTCGGGTTGCGCATGCCGCAGGACTACCTGGCGGTGTATGACTCCACCATGGCGCGCTTCTGGTTTTTCAATCATGAAGCGCGTGAGCGAGTGACCGCGGTGATGCAGTCCCTTACCTGCGGAGATGTGCTGTCGCGGCAGGAGCTGGACAAGTTTGGGTTGCACTTTCCCGACGATCGGTACGGGGAACTCATTTTCCTGCTTCATCCGGGATGGATGGTAGCGGAGAGCGATTTCAACGGAAAAGGATGGTTCCCCGAAGGTATGCATGGTTACCACCCAGACGATTCGTATTCAGACGCGATATTCTTGAGTAGCGAAAACCCATCACAACCAATGCGCACCATCGCGGACGTGTACTATTCGATCCGCTCGGTGGGGCGCGAGGCCAAGGAGAGAGTGGCTTTATGAAAAAGGCTTTGATCACCGGCATTTCCGGGCAGGACGGCAGTTATCTTGCCGAATACCTGCTTGACCTCGGCTACAGCGTCTATGGCATGGTGCGCCGCGAGACGGGAACCATGCGCTGGCTCGCGTCGATTCAGGACAAGATTGAGATCCTGTACGCCGACATGCGCGATACCGCCTCCCTGGAAGTGGCCTTTGCCAAGGCTTCGCCCGATGAGGTCTATAACCTCGCCGGACAGGTTTTCGTCCCGACCAGTTGGCAAATTCCTGCTGAGACGTTCGATATCAATGTTGGTGGATTGGCGCGTTTGCTAAATATCATTGAGCGCCAGAAGCCGGATACTCGCCTTTATCAGGCTTCGAGTTCGGAGATGTACGGCAATCTGAATGGCTTGCGCAATGAGCAAACCGCGCTGGCCCCCACCTCTCCTTATGGAGTTTCGAAGACGGCAGCGCACCGCTTGTGCGGCGTCTATCGCGAGCGCGGCCTTTTCGCTGTCGGCGGCATTCTCTTCAATCATGAGTCGCCGCGGCGCGGGCCGGAGATGGTGACCCGCAAGATCACGCTGGCGGCCGCCGATTGGGCGCATGGCAAAAAGAACAAGCTGAAGCTGGGCAATATGCAGGCGCGTCGCGACTGGGGATTTGCCGGAGATTACATTCGCGCCATGCACGCCATGCTGCAAGAAGAGAAGCCTGACGACTACGTCATCGCCACCGGCGAATCACACAGTGTTTATGAGTTCGTGGTCGAGGTCCTGCATTGCCTGGACCTGGTGCCCAAGGGGCGCAACGTTGCCGACGTGGTGAATGAGTACGTCGAAGTGGATCCCAAACTCTTTCGCACCGGCGAGATTCATGATTTGCGCGGTGATTCCAGCCTGGCGCGACGCTCTTTGAATTGGAATCCTGATGTGGATTTCAAGGGTCTGGTGCGCATGATGGTCGAATCCGACGCTTTGGGACGGCCGGAAGCTCGCAACTCGAAGGCGCAGTTGGTCAAGAGCGGCGCATGAGTACCGGGCCAATCCAGGTAATGTATTTCTCCAACACCCGCGTGCGTGGCGGGGCGGAGGAGCACATTCTGACGTTGATCAGGGGATTGGAACGGAAGCAATTCCGGTTGCACCTGGTATGCAGTCCCGAAGTTGCAGAGGCGGTTCGGGCCGATGTACCGGCGGATGTCGAGCTGTTGCCGTTGTTGTATCCGGCTCCGACCCATGGGGCAGGAGCTACCCAGCTTGGCCGATGGATTCGTGCGCGCCAGATACAGGTCCTGCACTCTCATCTGTTTATCAGCAGCTTGTGCGCTTCGCCGGTGGGCTGGATGTGTCGCGTGCCGATGATTGTTGAAACGCCGCATGTGCGGGAATTGTGGCGACGAGGCTGGAAGGCCAACAACTTCACCATCGATCGCATGGCGGGACGTTTCGTGGATCGCTATATTGCGGTCTCGTATGCTAATGCACGCTATCTGATCGAGGAGAAAGGTTTGCCCGAAAAGAAAGTGCGCGTCATACAGAACGGCAGCGATTTGAGCCGATTCAATCCGGCGCACGTTGCCCCGCCCGGAATGCGCGAAACGTTAGGCTTTGCGCCAGGCGACCCGGTAATGCTGGTGGCGGCCCGCCTAGAACCACAGAAGGGTCACACGGTATTGCTTAACGCCATGCCTGAGGTGCTGCGTGAGTTCCCGAATGCGCGCGTGGTGTGCGTTGGGGACGGAGTTCTGCGCCAGGAATTGGAGCAGCAATCCCAACAGCTTGGACTGCAATCGAGCGTCCGGTTTCTGGGATTTCAGAGTAACGTTACTGACTGGCTAGCACTGTGTGACTTCACCGTCTTGCCATCGTTTTATGAGGGGCTGCCGTTGGTGGCTGTAGAGTCGCTGGCCGCCGGACGGACGATGGTAGCTACCGCCGTGGATGGCACCCCCGAAGTGGTAGTCAACGGTCGCACCGGTATTACGGTACCTGCAGGAGATCCTGCGGCGCTGGCGGCCGCCATTTGTAGCATGTTGCGCTCTCCGGCACTTCGGCAACGCATGGCGGAGCAAGGCCGAGCCTACGTGCTGGAGCGCTTCAGCCAGGAGCGGCAGGTGCGCGAGACCGCCGAGTTCTATCTGGAGACGTTGGGCCTGACGACAGTTCCCGCAAACAACGGCGGCGCACGGCAGGCGGTGGCGGGTTGAACGATTTAGCCAGAGCGAATGCTGCAGATCCGGTCGCGCAATCGGCGGCAGGGGCCACCATGTCGACTTCGCGCGAGGCCGAAGCAAAGTTCTACATCGGGGACACGATGCGGCGCTGGTGCTTCCAGAGTCTCGGACCGGGACTGAAAGCGGTCATCCTGACGGGAAGCTTGGCACGCAGTGAGGCCACCTGGCGGCAAGTCGAGAGTGGCATGGAATTCCTTAGCGACGCCGAATTCATCGTCATCTTCAAAGAGAAACAGGCATTGCCCTCACCGGAGTTAGTCACGTTGATTTGCAGTGCGGCAGAAGAAGACCTTCGAAATCAGGGAGTATTGTGCAAGGTCTCGTTCAGTGCCGCCTATGAGTCGTACCTGCTGGAGTTGGGCGAAACGGTTTTCGGTTACGAACTGTTGAACTGCGGCGAAGTTCTTTATGGGGACCCTGACATTCTGCTCAGCAAAACTCGCGGGTCTGGGGTCCAGATCAGCGAAGAAGATGGATGGCGACTGCTGGCCAATCGCACCCTCGAGTTGCTGGAAATTGTCCCAGAGCTGTTAGCCGGCAACGCACATTTGTCGGAGGCGGCACAATATCGCTTGACCAAGTTGTATTGCGACATGGCCACGTCGATCCTGGTATTCAAGCGGCACTTCATCAGCGGATATCGAAATCGCGTCGATGCCTTGCGCAGCTTGTACGAAGAAGGCTTGCTGGTGGGCTTGCCGTTTGAGGTCGAAGAATTTGTACGTATTGTGGGATGCTGTACCGAATACAAGATTCATCAGTTATGGGAAGGTCCTTCTCCCTTCCTTACGCGTAATTCCGTGCTGGAGGCTGTGGCCGTGACGCGTTCACTCTGGGCTTGGGAGTTGGCGCAGATGAATAAAGCCGCAATATCGTCTCCTGAATCCATGCTGCGGCTGCACATGCGCAACCAGGATTTAAGCACACGCCTACGTGGCTGGGCGTTTGCCTTGCGGCGTCGTGGAGTGCTCGATTCTCTTCGCCATGGCTGGCGGTGGCTGCGCCTGATGGCGATCGCTTCCCCCCGATACTGCGTCTACGCGGCGACGCTTGGCTTCTGGAGCAGTCTCGATACAGCCGTTTCGAGTTTCAAGTTTCAAGTTTCAAACGGACCGAGTTCACCGGCATCCCCCGGGTCGCCAGCATCCCGCGAACTCGAAACTCGAAACTCGAAACTTGAAACTCTTGTGTCCGCTCGCAACTGGCTTCCCGTTGGACACCCCATTGACGGCTCGCCGACCGAGGCTGGCGAATTGGCAAAAGCGATTCTCTGGAACTATCAGGAGTTTCTGGTGGAGACGAACGCATGAACGCGACCGCGCCGTCTTACCAGGTCGAGAATCGGGATGATTTGAAGCGAGGTATGCCGGCTTCTATCCGGAGGCCACGGACGTCCTGGGCATTGCTGACGCAAGCACCCCTACATGATTTTCCGGTGCGTGACGAAATACTGTTTCAGTACCTGCGGCTCCAGCCAGAGATGGACGTTGCTGAGGTGGGATTGGGTACAGGGTTCACCAGTTGCTGGCTGGCGGGGCAAGCGCGCTCTTACACCGGTATTGATGTGTCAACAGCCACGGTGGAGCGGTTACGAATTGAGTTGCAGCACCTGCGCAATGCGGAATTTGTTTGCGCCGACATGGCCAAACCTGACGTGCCAAGTCTGGTCAAAAAACGCTTTGATGTGGTGTATGGACTTGATGTTTTCGAGTATGTTCCGAAGCCGGACATTTGCCTTAAGAACCTGGCCAACATTCTGGAGCCGGGCGGGACGATGTTGTTGAGTTACCCCAACGTGCCTCCGCCGCGTGGCGATGGTGTGACCTGGTTCGACCAGAAGGCGACGCTTGAAGCGCTGATTGCGGCCGCTGGATTTAGGCGCTGGGAGATCGCGGAGCTTCGCTTGCGGTCGTGGGCCAACAAGGTTTTTGTACTGCTGCACGAATGGCCGATCGGACTGTATCGCAATCGACACAGAGCGGAACGGGCGACCGAGGATCGGCCACAAATTTACGAAGACACCTGGGCATTTCAAAAAGGGCAAAGGCTCAACCGTTATCGCCCGATACTGCACGGGTCATGGGCGGTCCTGGGTTCCCTGATGCGGCTGTTCGGCCCGGTCTATGAAACCGTCGAGGTGTCCAGTGGTCAGAGCATGCTGGGCCGCCAATTATTGATTCGAGCTTGGAAGTGAGGGATTAAAGACCGAATGCGATACGAATTAGAGCCATTGAACAAAGAAGAACTGGCGACGTGGGACGAGCGGATCGCGGGCTATGAGAGCACGCAACTCTTCCACCGCCAGGCATGGCTCGACCACATTGGTGAAAGCCGCGGTGTGAAGATCTATCAGTGGGCAATTCGCGAATCGGGACGAACGGTTGGCTATTTCTGCGCCGGCATCTTTACCAAGGGGCCCTTCCGCATTTTAGGCAGTCCTATGAAGGGATGGGCGAGCAATTTCATGGGTCCGGTGGTGAATTCCGACTACGACCAGGACGCCTTTCTGCGAGCCATCGATGAACTGGCTGCCAGCCAAAACATTGCGACCCTCGAGATTGAGAATCCCTTGCTGGCGGACCAGCAGATGTCCGCCCACGGCTATGACTCGGTGGCGCAACCCACATACGTCGTCAAACTTACGCCCTATGAAGAAGCTCCGGTGTGGGAGTTAGTCAATCCGAAAGCTCGCCAGAATGTGAGAAAAGCCCGACGGGCCGGGTGCACCGTGGTGGAGGCCAGCGATCCCAGCATGGTGGAAGAGTTCTACGATGAGTTCGTCGAGGTGCTGGCGCGCAAAGGTCTGTTTCCTCCATACGGCCGCGGCGTACCGCGTTCTCTGTTCAAGTGCCTTTATCCCAAGGGCCTCCTACTTCCTCTGCAGGTAAAGGATCCGGACGGACAAGTCATCGCGACCTGCCTGTTTCCGCATGACGACAAGACCATTTATTACTGGTGTGGCGGAAGCCGCTTGTCAGGATGGAAGTATTCGCCGAACGACCTGATTCATTGGTCCGCCATTGAATGGGGCATCAAGAACGGATTGACTGCATACAACATGTGCGGCTATGGCAACTTCAAGAGCAAATTTGGCGGTCCGCTGGAGGAGCCGCGACGCTGGCAAAAGTACTACTCGGTGATGGCGCGCTGGGGACGCGCTGCGTACGCCCGTTATCACACCACTCGGATTAAGGTGAGAGGGAACTGGGAAAAGCTAAAACACCCTCCGAGGGAGACAGCATAGTGCGCATCCTCTACGTGTCGGTCGCGTATCCGCTTCCGCCGAACAACGGCTCGAAGATGCGGCTTTGGGCGGTGCTGCGCTCGATGGCGAGCGTCGGACACCAGATTACGCTGGCCGCATTCGCTGCGCCCGGCGAAGTGGATGGTACGGAAGAGGAACTGAATAGGGTGTGCAAAGATAGCGAGGTTGTTCCGCTGCGCTATACCCAACTGTCCGGCGGTGGCAATTACCTGGGCCGTTTGCGTGGTATCTTTTCGTCTTCACCTTTTACCATCGACCGTTTTCGTTCAGATGACATGCGCCTGCGGCTCGAGCGTCGAGTTCGTGAGCGGTCTTTTGACGTGGTAATATGCGACAACGTTTACTCGGCGATTAACCTTCCCGCCAACGCGTCCCCGATTGTGATGAATAGTCAGAATGTGGAGTACCTAATTCTGCAGCGCTATGCGGAACAGGAGAAAAATCCGCTGAAGGCGCTTTACGCACGGCTGGAAGCTAACAAGCTGCGCCGATTTGAGGCGACGATGTACCGTCGCGCTGCGTGTGCAATGACCTGCTCGAATGTTGACGCCGATCTGGTGCGGCAGCTTTGCCCAGGTATTAAAGTCTTTGTCGCGCCCAACGTGGTGGACGCGCGCGAGTACGAGATTAAGGCCGAAGAAGATCCGCTGGCGATTGTGTATCAGGGTGGTATGGACTGGTTTCCCAACCGCGACGCTTTGGAGTACTTCGTGCGGCAGATCTTTCCCCTGATCCAGAAGGAAGTTCCCGGAGTGCGGCTGATTGCTGCGGGACGCAATCCGGCCCCTGAGTTTCGCGCCCGGTTTGACGATGTTACGGCTTTGGAGTTCACCGGTACGCTGCCCGATCTTCGGCCAGTGATCGTCAAGGCGGCGGTGACGGTGATCCCGTTGAGGATCGGCAGTGGCACACGCTTGAAGATTCTGGAGGCGGGTGCCATGAGAAGAGCTATGGTCTCCACTTCCGTCGGAGCTGAAGGGCTTGATTTTGTACCCGACAAGGAAATTTTGATCGCCGATGATCCGGCAACGTTTGCCTCTCGCGTGGTGGAACTTTTGCGAGATCCTGCGCGGCGGAAAATGCTGGGTGATGCTGCAAGGGACAGGGTGCTTCGGGACTACGACTGTGCCGCCCTGGAACGGTCGGTCAAGAACGCATTGGAAAGCCTGGAACAATCAATCGGTACCCGGGAAGCCGGCAAGAGCCAATTGGCATCGGTGGGTTAAGGAGAACTCTCGTGGTTTTGTTTTTGCTGTTAATCGTCATCATGCCGTACATGAAGCACCCCTTGTGGGATCACCAGATTGGTGCCGGGTTGACGGTCAACAAGGCAATCGGTGGGGCCTGCCTGCTTTACGCGCTGACCTATCTCGGGCGGCGACGCGGTGGTGTGCCGAAGTTCTTTCAAACCCCGCAATCAGTTGTGATGGTGATGTTTATTGGCCTGGCCGCTCTCTCCTTCTTCACCAAAGGACAGGCTATTGGTTACATAAACCCGATGTTTATGTACGCTTCAACCCTATTGCTGTTCTTCCTTACCTTTATCGTCGTCGACTCTTTCAAGCGGCTTTATTGGTGCTTAATGGCCGCAGCGGGTGGGATCGGGTTCGCTTCGCTGTACATGATCCGCGAGTGGCAGAAGGGCATTACCCAGTGGGGTGGCAACTTCCGTCCGGGCTGGATTGTCGGCGACTCCAATTACTTCACGGTGGCGGCACTGGTGACGCTGCCGCTGGCCTTCGAACTGATGATGATTTCGGAAAAGCGCTTGCAGAGAATCTTCGCGCTGGGCTGCCTATGTCTTACCATGCTCGCGATTATGCTCGGAGCCTCGCGCGGAGGTTTCCTGGGAATCGTTGTGGGATTGGGTTATCTTGTGTTTCGTTCGGAGCGCCGTGCCCGCAATCTAAGGATCATCTCGATCGTCATCATCCCATTCCTGATCTTTGCGCCCAACTCCCCGGTGCGCCGAATGCTCCATCCGGTGCCGGGGGACACCGCCTCAATTCAAAAACATCTGATTGGCTGGAAGGCCGGCGTGAATATGGTCCTGCACAACCCTCTGACGGGCGTGGGGCTGGGCAACTATAAGTTGAGAGTGGCGGAGTATGACACCACCGGTACTGTGAGGCTTGAGCCGCACATTGCGCACAACGCCTATCTGGAGATCGCTGCGGAGATGGGCATTCCGGGCTTGATGATATACCTGCTGCTTATGGTGAGCTCATTCTTCTCGCTAAATCGGACCAGAAAGCGCGCCTTGCGAAACGATGCACTCAAGCTCGGGGCAATCGCTACTGGCATGCAGGCGGCGCTGCTGGGCGTCTGGGTAGCAATTTTCTTCGTTAGCGCACAATATACCAAGTTGTTCTGGTTCCTCCTGATTCTCACCATGATCATACCGTCCTTGGTGCCGCGTCGGCCTAAGGCACGGACGGAGCTTCCTCGTGAAAAAGAGCAACCGGAACTGGAGCCGCAAGGCTTCCAGATCGGGGAAGCGTTGGTGGAACTGCGCTAGTCCCGGTCGCGCCGCCGAACTTGAACGACTTTCCGTGATCGTCAAATGGCTTTTCGCTACGCTTCGGCCCGGGGCGTTGTGTGCGGCAACTTGGTGCCGATTGCGCTGCAGGTAATCCAAGCTGAGGAAAGTAACACGTAGCAGCCGGGGAGTTGCATGTTTCGAGGCTTTCTATCAACTTGGGCCGGACTCATTATCAACGGAGTGGTTTCATTCCTGTTGGTCCGCGTACTCGTCCATGGTCTGGGTGACTTCTACTACGGACTTTGGATTCTGGCCTCTTATTTTCTGGACTTCTACGGTCTCCTGGACATGGGCATGCGCTACAGCCTGCAACGGTTTGTAGCTCGCTATGGCGGTACGAATCAGCGCGAGGCCCTGAACGAAACCTTCATGACTGGCATTTCGATGACCGTGCTGACCGGTGCAACCGTCATCGTGGTGTGTGCGTTAATGATCTGGATCCTTCCCGGGTTCTTTCACGTTAGTGGAAGCTCGCGGACAGTGTTCCGACTTGTGCTGGTTCTTCAAAGTCTTACGCTTGCGCTAAACCTTCCGGCGCGGATCATGGGAGCTTACCTCTGTGGGCTGCACCGTTTCGATCTTTATAACGGAGCGGCGTCTCTGCAAGGGGTGCTGCGAGGAATTGTCTTCTGGATGGTGATCCGCATGGGCGGCAAGATCGTCGCGGTTGCCACGGCCTACCTGGTGATCATGGCAGTCATATTAGTGCTGGTCATCTTCTTTGTCAGGCTTGCCGACCCGGAACTCAGTGTTGGATGGAAGTACACCAGTTGGGCGCGTACCAAGGAATTGGTGCAATTCAGCGCATTCGTCTTCATCAACGATATCGGCGATCGTTTGCGATTTTCCACCGATGCGATCGTCATCTCTCATTTCCTGAGTGTCGCCTTGTCCACCCCCTTCAACGTCATCAGCAAATTGATGGAAACCTTCAAGATGGTGTTTTTTCCCATCACCGGCCCGCTGAATACCGAGGCCAACTTGCTGGACGGCCAGAAGAAATTCGACGCTGTGAAAGCGCTTTTCTTGCGCTCGACGAAGGTTTGCGCCCTGCTGGCCTTTTCCGGAACCACGGTCTTGCTCCTCTATGGGCGCGATATTCTACGTTTCTGGATGGGTGGGGCTTTTACTGTTTACTTCAATCTCCTCGTAGTTCTCACCATTGGCTACTGCGTAATCCTGATGCAGTCACCGTCGCCCGTTTTCCTGTATGTGCGCAGCCGCCAAAAAACTCTTGCGGCGTGGACGCTGGCGGAGGGGCTGGTCAATTTAGGCTTAAGCATCTACTGGGCGCGAGAGTATGGCATTCTCGGCGTGGCCTTGGGCACCACGGTTCCCATGCTGGTGGTGCGGTTAGGCATTCAGCCGTTCTATACGCTTCGGGTGCTGGGTATCTCCTGGGCCGACTACCTGGTCAAGTCTTTGCTACGTCCCGCGGTGGTAACTGCTGCTGCGATTGCGGTGGCGACGATTACGGGTCTGGTCCACCACCCGGCAACCAAGTTGAGCTTTGCGGGAATCCTGCTGGCGCTGGGATTGGTGTTCTTCGCTCTGTCCTACTGGATCGTGTTCGACGGTCACGAGCGTGAACGCTTGCGTCACCACGGCGCTCGCCTGGTTGAGCGCTTTCGCGTACAGCACGCGTAAACATGCCGCATGTTCTCGTATTTCAGTAAGCCCAGGGTAGGCCGTCGCCATCTGCGCGCACCAGGTGCATGCGAGACTTCTGGTTCTCGAAGGGTTGCAGCAATTCGGAGAGCTTCTTCGAAGCCGCAAAAACAAAGTTGGAACTGGCTTTCAGAAACCCTGACGATTCCAAGGCCCGGCACCAAGCCTGGTGGCTCTGGTTGGAGACAATCGCGTCCAGCCCATACTGTTCAAGAGAGTCAGTGGCGGCACGAAGCACAGGCAACTCATCGCCCGGCGCAGCCCAGCAATCAATAATGGTGCCCACTCGAAGATCGCCCCACCTGGGATTCTTGCGCCGCTCTCCGATCACGGCCCAGCCTATGACGGCGCCATTTCGGCTAACTTTTAGCTTCGTCAGATGGCTAAAGCTCGCCGGATACAGGGTACGAAGACTCGCGATATTACGCACAGCGACCATTCCGTAATTACTCTTGGCTCGGTCCCACAAAAGATCAGTCCAGTCGGAAAACTGACCGAATTCTTCAACCGAATATGGCGCCACACCCGGAGCTCGCAACCGCTCGACGGCGCGAAGAGCCTTGAGCCCTGCCCAGCCCGCACCGGAGATCGCTCCTAGGTCCATCAAAATGCGGCGAGCGGATGAAGTGCGAAGTCCCTCCATTTGTCTCAAGAAGCGAGAAGGCCTCAGCACCCGCAAATAAAAAGGAATCAGGCAGTGGCTCCAGCCAAGACGAACCAACATTTTGGGCAAAGGCCGGTCGTAGCCGCCCATTCCGAGGCAATAGAGCATCTGCTCCTGCCGCATGGCATGCATCAGGAGAATGCTTCCCACCCGCGCGTAAGCCTGATTAATGATCCCTTCCGAGAGGCAATGATGGTAGTAGCCGATTGAGCGCACCGTGCCGTCGGAGAAAGAAAAGTTCTGCCGCTTAAGAGCGTAGCCGCCGCGCACTGCCCCGTCCTCTAGCGCCACCCACTGTTCCTGGTAGAGATCGCTCCCTGCAGCCTTAGCGAGATACTCATGTTCAGCCTGGCGAAAAAAGATGATCTCTTCTCCGCCAGCCTGCAGGCGCTGGTTGAAGGCTTCTACAGCGGGCTCATGTTCCTTGCGGTACGGCTCGATGACGATAGACATGGACTGAGACGAGCCCGGTTACTTGGGGCTGGCTTGCAACTTACTTTCCAGCAGGCGGGCGATAGCCCCTATGCTAGTCATCTGTTCAATCTCTTCTGGCGAGAGTTGGATGTGGAACTGATCTTCCAGCGCGAGTACAAAACTGAGATGCTGGGTTGAGTCCCAAGCCTTGATGGTTTCGGGGGACGATTCGGCGGTAATTTCTTGGGTCGGCATGGCAAATAGATCGGATGCAATGCCGCGCACCTGCTCAAAAGCGGTCGATGTCAATTGTTGACTCCAGTTAGTATGTTCAGGTTGATCCACTCGGGACATGGGATGGATTGGGCGCCCAAGTCAAAAGTCCAGCACAAACCTTCGCTCGTTTCTTTGTCGAGCTGAAAACCATGCAGCGCATAAAAGTCTTTCGCCGGCACATTTTTCTTTGTGGGAAGAAACCATCCCGACAAATGCCGACGTCCGCGTGCCGCCGCCGATTCCGCCAAGTACGAGAGAAGCGCGGTTTCGACCGTTCTACCGATGACGCGGCAACTTAGCAATAAGGTATCGATCTCGCAGACATCGCCTTGGTCATGCGTAATTGCCACGCCGACCAGGCCATGGTCGCCGAAGCGATCCCGCACCCGAATCGAGCTGACTTGCCATTCTGGTTGCGACGCCATCTCGGAGATTTGCTGCTCCGTATAACGCCGGGTCGTCAGATTGAACTGGTTGGTCTTCTGCGTGAGCTGCGAGATTCGCGCCAGCGTTGCCGGAAGTACCGTGCCGATCTCAGCTTCCTGTTCGAGGAAGCGGTAGAAATCTTCCTTCGATTGGAAGCTTTGCTCAGCTTGCGACCGCTCGCGTTGCTCTGCGTAGAACGCGGTACGCTGCTGATCTTCGGCGGATAAGGTTAGGCGTTCGAACACGGGACACTCGCGCAAGGTCGCCGCATAATCCAGGGCATCATCGGGCAGTTCGATCACCGTCACTTCGGGAAGTGCAGTTCGCACTTGCTCCCGTTCCACGGGATTATCATCGAGGAAGGCCAACGAGTCGATACCAATGTTCAGCTCGGACGCGATTTCGCGGAGATTCTGCGCTTTATCGCTCCAGTTAATTCGCATCGCGGCAAAGTGTTTTGGCCGCAGAAGCATGCCGGGATGGCTGTTCAGGGCTTCCATGGCATCGTCGGGATTGTTCTTGCTACAAATGGCCAGAAGGATCCCACGCTTCGAAAGATCAAGCATCGCCCGCTGCAACGCCTGATAGGCCGCGCCGGGATATTCAGCATCGCACTTGATGCCGGTCATACCATCCTCGCCGATCACACCTGCCCACAGCGTGTTGTCCAGGTCCACTACCAGGGCCTTGGCGACTTTCCCGGCCAGCGGCGCCAGGAAGCGCATCCATTCTCGCGTGAGGTTCAGAAGCTGATCTGCTGCGAGGGGCATGCGCGCGGTCAGCCACTTACGTTCATCTTTCCAGCGCAGGCGGCCATGTCGGGCAACGAGCCCATCATAGTCGAGCACATATACGCCGCGGTGCTCGGAGGCGGCACGGCGAATGCCTTCATTTACATTCTGGATGGCTCGCGCTTGGCCGGTTTCGTTTTGCGCGTCCAGCACTCCGCAAGCCGGTCGGGAGGGCTGCTCCAAATTGTGTACGATCAACGCTGCGTGGCTGCGCTCGCGAAAAGCTCGTATCCACTGTGCGAAGCTGTTGCTGACACGACGCGCAGCCTTGTCGGCCTCATCCGAAGAGAGGTCGGCAAAGTCTTGCCAAAGGTCCGGCGCCACATCAGCCGTCCGCACAGCGAGAACGACCCCGCTAGGAGCGAAGCGGTAAAGCGAACTGGCTTCGTCCAGAATTTCCTGCGCGTAGGCGTTAAAGTCGCCGACGTGTACGGTGAGATCGATTCCTGCGAGAAACGCCGACGCGCGAAGGAGCGGGACAGCTGGCTCTGCAGTGAAAGAGCGTAAAAATGCCAGACGGTATCGACGCAGGGGAAGCTTGTCGCGGATCTGCTCGAAGCGAGATGTGAGGAAGGCGGCCGAAGCCGGTCCACTCTCGTTACGCCACAGCTCAGCCAATCGCGCGCTCGCGGCCTCTGCTGAGCTGGATGAGATTAGGGAGTCAACCTCCTTGCGCAAGTCCGACATGGCAACCCTTTTAGAAGTGCTAGGACTCCAGATATTCAATTAATAGCTTGTTCTTAGTGTAAACCCAGGCGATGCGACGGCCTCCAAACGCCACCGCAGGCAAG
The DNA here is from genome assembly GCA_963755865.1 of uncultured Acidobacteriaceae bacterium. Taxonomy (GTDB): domain Bacteria; phylum Acidobacteriota; class Terriglobia; order Terriglobales; family Acidobacteriaceae; genus Bog-257. Next base: position 802,978 of record CAVWLY010000030.1, read on the forward strand.
GGAGGCCGGGTGATCAGACCCGCGGCAGCGCGACTGCGCCGCAACTGTTCTTCGAGATTATCAACTTGATAGCAAATATGATGCAGGCCGCCTCCTCGTTGTAAAAAGCTGAGTACCGGCGATTTTTCTCCAGCGGGTTCGACCAACTCCACCAAGGGGTCGGCAGCATGTTTGCCGCGAAGAAATGTTACTCGGACAACTTGATTCGGGTCGTGGATAATTTCGCCGTCCCAGATGGCCTCTAGCGACGCGGCAAAGCTTTGTACGGAATCCTGGATGGACGCGACCACAAAACCGACGTGATGGAACGTGCCTTGTGGCACCCAGGAGAGAGAGATCGGACCCATGGCGTTTCAGGTGTGGCGTTCGCCTCGCCGCACTTGATGCGGAGGCGGTTCGTCACTGAATCTAGCACAGGTAAGCTAATGAAGGCTACGGTTCGAGGGGCGATAGGAAATAAGAACAGACGTGCTGGGAGAATCGCGATGCGAACTGGATGGACCTTTGCGATGACTACCGCGAAAAGCTGGGAGCAATAGAAAAGGCTGTGACTTTGGTTATGCTCTAGCCGCTGCCTCCTGCGAGGGAGCCACCAGCGTGGACGCATGTACCGTCACAGCCCTTGGTGCGATCACCGCTTTCGCAGTTCCAGACCCCGGCTGACGCCTCGCAGCACAGTCGGTTTTTTCGGGTCCGGCGGTTCCGCCGGGTCACCCCTCGGAACCGATCACCCAGCTTACTTCGGACTGGCTACTATTATGTTTGCCTGTCCTTTTCTGCCGTCGACATGTGCGATCCTACAGCAGGATGAGAAATTGTCAACGCCCAAGGTTTGTGCAAGTGCGCTTTATTTTTGTGTGCGAATCATCTTCCGCAAGCGGCAGAAAGTACGTGCGTTTTGCGAGCCGTTGGACATTATTCAACCTTGATTCACACCTTTTTCACAGATATGTAGCATCCGACACGAAAATTTGGGAGAACCAGAATTGCTTCTTGACCAATACGGTCGGGTTGAAGCATCGTATGTACGTAGGAGTTGAATGCCTGATCTCGTAGCTTACGTTGACGGCGGCTCTCACGGAAATCCCGGGCCCTCCGGGATTGGAGTCGTGATTGAAAGCCCCGGCGGCGAGACCACCCGCATCGCCAAGTGGATCGGGCATCAGGACAACAACGTCGCCGAATACGTGGCCCTTTTGGAGGCCTTGCAGCACGCGATCGCGGTGAACGCGAAGGCGCTACATGTGTATTCGGACTCAGAGGTGGTGGTCAGACAGATGACCGGAGAGTACGCTTGCCGCAGTCCGCGCCTGCATTCTCTCAACTGGATTTGCCGGAAACTGGCGCGAGCGGTTGACTTCTCCATCGAGCACATTCAGCGGGAAGACAATTCCGAGGCCAACCAGCTGGCGCACCACGCGGTTCGGCTGCGCGAAACCCCCTAACACCGTCCGTGGAAACGGATCCCCAAGGCGGTTTCTCTGTCGAGGCCAATCGGCGGAGCTGAATCGTTGTGACCTCAATCACTGCGTTTTCGGCGCCAATCCGCGAGCATGGTATGTACTCCGCACGAACCGAGGATTGCCATGCTGACCAAAACCATCATCGAACCGTTTCGCATCAAGAGCGTCGAGCCCATTCGCTGGACCACGCGCGAAGAACGCGAAGAGCTTTTGCGGGCGGCGCACTATAACCTGTTTCTGCTTCCTGCCGACGATGTGCTGATCGACCTGCTCACGGACTCGGGCACCGGCGCGATGTCAACCCAGCAATGGGCGGCGATCATGTTGGGAGACGAGAGTTACGCCGGCAGCCGTAGCTTCGACCACTTCCGCAACTCGGTTCAGGATATCTTTGGCTATCATCATGTCATCCCGACCCATCAAGGCCGGGCGGCCGAGCGCATTTTGTTCAGCGTGATGTGCAAGAAGGGTGACGTCGTTCCCAATAACACGCACTTCGACACGACGCGGGCCAACGTGGAATTCGTGGGCGCCGAGGCAGTCGATTTGCCGGTACCTGAAGCTCGCCAACCGGCGACGCGGCTTCCGTTCAAAGGAAACATGGATGTGGCGGCGCTGGAGAACCTAATCGCAAACGTTGGCCGTGAGCGCATCCCGCTAGTCATGCTGACGGTGACCAACAACTCCGGCGGGGGACAGCCTGTGTCGATGGAGAACGCTCGCGCCGTGAGTGCGGTGTGCCGGAAGCACAGCATTCCGCTGTATTTCGACGCATGCCGCTTCGCCGAGAACGCATATTTCATCAAGGTGCGGGAAGAAGGTTACGCGTCAAAGACTCCTAAGGAAATTGCGCAGGAGATGTTCGCACTCGGCGATGGCTGCACCATGTCGGCGAAGAAAGATGGCATGGCCAACATCGGTGGATTTCTTTGTACCAATAACCCCGTGCTCGCGGGCCAGGAGAAAGATCTTCTCATCCTTACCGAAGGTTACCCGACGTACGGCGGCCTTGCTGGCCGCGATCTGGAGGCGATAGCCGTAGGAGTGCAGGAATCACTCGAAGAGGATTATCTGCGTTACCGCGTCGCTTCGACTGCCTACCTTGGCAACCACATTGCTGAACAGGGAGTCCCTATCGTTCAGCCACCGGGCGGACACGCTGTTTATCTGGATGCGCGCGCCTTCTTGCCGCACATACCGTTGGATCAATTCCCCGGTGTGGCGTTGGCGGCGGAGCTTTATCTCGAAGGTGGCATCCGCTCCGTCGAGATTGGCACGCTGATGTTTGGGAAGGCCGCCAAGATGGACCTGGTGCGATTGGCCATTCCGCGGCGTGTTTACACGCAGAGCCACATGGATTATGTGATCGAGGTGATTCTGGCGGTGTGGAAACGTCGCGAGCAAATCCAAGGGATGCACCTCACGTTCGAAGCGCCGTTCCTGCGGCACTTCACGGCACATCTTGAGCCGATAGGGTGCGCGCAGTTGGTGGGATGAACCAAGAGTGATGCTTCGTGGTTGAGAATCCCGGCGAAACCGGGATTCTCTTGTTTCGGCGCTACGCGTTCACCAGTGCTTTGGCGCCACGCAATACCTCGTCCACGGTATTAATGTCCACCAGCCCGTAGCAGCCATAGATAGACGGCAGCACCCGCTCCGAGGGAAATCTCCGCCGCAACTCCGCGACCTTCTTCGTGCCCGCTCGATATGCCGGAAGATACATGCGACCCAGCAGCGGATGCCGTCCCCATGCGCCCGAAAGTTTGTCGGCACGCTCTTCGCTGACGAGGAAATCACGCCGCAAGGTTTTGGCGATCTCTGGTTGCGGCTTGCCTTCGCCCCACGTCAGATACGACGACTGGTTTTTGGCGTCGTCCTGTAGCAGCGCCAGCAGCACGCCGATCTGCATGTCCTCGTCAGGCAGCTGATCGACTTCGGTCACGCCGTGCGCCATCAAAATTGCGTTGTTCGCCAATCCTTCGAAGAGTGTGGCGGCACGCGTGTTCATCGTCAGGACAGTAGCTTCGAAACCCGCCTTACCACGCACGTAGAGATTCTGCAGATAAGCGAAAGTGGTCACGTGTCCGGGTACGACTTCGTGGCTCACCAGTTGTTGAAATTCAGGGAAGCTGATTTGCAGCGAAGCATTGATTTCGTAGCTGGCTTCGTACTGCGGCGATCCGTCGGCGTTGCGCTTTCGTCCGAGGTAGTTCATCGAGCCGGAGAACCAGGCTTCCTTAATGGGAAGGAATTCGATGTTGGCGCGCGGAATGTTGGCCAGATCTTTTGGCAAGTACGGCAGGAGGTTTGCAGCGCTCAGATTGTCAAAGTAGGCGATGACAGCAGCGCCCAGAGCTTTCACCGATCCCATGGGCGTGATCCGCTCACGACGCCATGCGTCCACCGCTCCCAGCAAGCCGCCGTTGCTTGCCGGATACCCGGCCCGACTCAAGAGCTCCGCAACCCGCTCGCGTTTGGCTTCGGGCTTGGACGGTTCGGGCGGGCGGCCGGTTGAGGACTCAACACTGCGCTCGTAAGGAACAGCCGCGCCTTCGCCGAGAATCTCCATGGCAAGGTCCCACATGGTCTGCAGGCAATTGGCCAAGCCAGCCAAATACTGTCCGCGCAGCCCGCCAATCCTCTCCGCCTCCTTGCGAACGCCAGCGATGGCGGCAGGTAGATCAACTTCCTTCAAATACGCCTTCACTGCGGCGCGATCCACCGTTTTGCCGGCAACCCCGCCGGTTTCGCGCACGCGTGTGGCGGTTGGTACCGTATAGGCAGCGGGCAGCGGTTCATCCGAGAACCACGAGTCCGCAATGAAGCGCCCGGTTCCCGATGGACACATGACGTCTCCACCCCAAAGCGTGTCGATTCCAAGAACAGCATCAGCAACATACTTTCCAACCTGGTCCATTAGGCAACCTTCTTTCCCTTGACTGAAGCGAACCATATATACAGACAGAGACCGATGAACATGACCGCCGATACAATCTGCGACACTGGCTCGTTGTTGTAGAAGGGAGTCTGTACAAGCTCCTCCCGGTAGTTTGGCAGAAGGCGCAGCGCCGCCCCGAAGACGCCTCCCAACGCTCCGCCGGCCATGAGTCCACCTGCAACGATGACGCCGCGCTCGCGTATGGTGCGGCCTCGCTCGTCGCCCGTCTTGTCAGCGCGCTTGTTCACCAGGTGCGAGAGAAATCCGCCGGCCAGTATGGGCGTGGTAAGTTGCAGCGGAAGGTAAATTCCCAGGGCAAAGACCATGGACGAAAGGCCGAGCATCTCCAGCACGACCGTAATCATGGCGCCGATGCCAAACAGCACATAGGCGACCGGCTGGCCGCTCATGAAGCCCTCGACGATGGCCTTTAGCGCGGAGGCCTGGGGCGCGACCAGCACCTGGCGCATGTCTCCGGGGGCGGCCTCGCCGAACTGGAAGGCCTTGGCCAGCAAGACGATGGTCAAGCCAGCAGTGATGGCCGCAGCGACAACTCCGATGAACTTGACCTTTTCCTGTGCTGACGGCGTGGAACCGATCCAGTAGCCGGCCTTTAGGTCAGTAATGAACTGTCCCGAGACGCAAAGGGCGACGCACACCATGCCGGCGAGAGCCATCACGAAGAACATGCCGGTGGTTCCAGAGAGGCCAAACTTCAGCAGCACCACCGCCGAGACGATCACCGTCAGCAGGGTCATGCCGGAGGCTGGATTGTTGGCAGTGGCGGCAATGGCGTTAGCAGCCACCGTGGTGAAAAAGAAACAGAAGAGCAGGGTCAGCGCCAGGCCCATCGCCAGCACCGCCCAGGTTACATGCAGCTGTCCATAGAAGACGGCGACGGAAATGGCCCCCACCACCACACCGGCAAGTATGGCCATGATTGGAATGTCGCGGTCGGTACGCTCCATGTGTGGGGCTTCGCCATGGCGGAAGGCGTGCAGCGCGATGCCGAACGATCCCGCGACCACACGCAGAGACTTGAGAATGCCGACGAGCCCCGCGGCAGCGATGGCGCCCACGCCGATGAAGCGCACGTAGTTGCGGTAGATTTCCGCAGCCGTCATGTGCGAGATGGGAATAGTGGCCGGATAGACGGTGATGTCACCCATGTGGCTGCCGATGAACCAGATCGCGGGCACCAGTACGAAGTTGACCAGCACGCCACCGGCGCAGAAAATCATGGCGATGCGCAGGCCCATTACGTAGCCCAGGCCGAGGATGAAGCCGATGGCGTCGAAGTTGAAGACCATGCGATGGCGATCGACCAGCGACTTCATCACCGGTACGAATTGGAAGTTCAGGTACTCCTTCCAGACGTGGAACGATGTGACGAAGAAATCGTAGACGGCGGCGATACACGTGGCCTGGAGAAGCAGCTTAGCCTGCGAGCCGCCTTTCTCACCGGTGACCAATACCTCGGTGATAGCCGTGGCTTCCGGAAAGGGCAATTTGCCGTGCTGTTCGCGCACGAAATAGCCACGCAAGGGAATGAGGAAGAGAACGCCGAGGCAGCCGCCGGCCAGACAAATAAAGATGGTCTGCACAGGATGCGGGTCGAGGTGGAGGATGTAGAGCGCTGGAATGGTGAATACGGCGCCGGCCACCACGCTGCCGGAGGCGCCACCGATGCCGGTGATGATCATGTTCTCCAGCACGGTGGAGCGGCGCCGATAGACGCGCGCCAGCCCAATGGCGAGGATGGAGATGGGAATCGCTGCCTCCATTCCCTGGCCCACCTTCAGGGCGGAGTAGGCCGAAGCCACACTGAAGATGATGCACAGCAGCATACCCCACAGCACTGCGCGCCAAGTGACCTCCGGCACGCTCATGCTGGGGGGAACCAGCGGTACGTAGAGCTCACCCTCTTTCAGTGGTTGATAAGCATTCGCGGGCAGGGAATTGGTTTCGAGCTCAGGTGCAGTGGTAGCCATGGATACGGTCTCCGGGCAGTCTGGCAGCCGAAGGAATTGTATCCTGCCGGGTCAAGGGAGGATGTGATGCCGGTCGTGAGTGTCAGTGATCCCAGGTTAGCGACCTGAGGTGGGACGCACCGTTTACAAAATCGATCACGGTACTGTGACGGACGCCAGATACCCAAGGGTAGGCCCGAGCCGTCGAGCAGGCAATTTTGGATAGCCTCGACTGCGAACTTTTGATCAGCAGTATAAGGAGGGAAAGCGATACAATACGCGGCATCCATATGAAGGGACGCATGGGATCGTCCCGTTAGGGTCACCCGCTAGGCTCCTTATTAAGTCAGTCCACCGCAATTATTTTGATTGCCCAAGGGAGCGTTCGATGGTGGGAGCCGCAATGGAAAGCGGGAGCCAGGTTCCGATCGCTGAAATGGATGTCCTCTGGATCACCGCCGGCCTCGGCTGCGACGGCGATACCATCGCGATGACTGCGGCCACCCAGCCGAGCATCGAAGACATTATTGGCGGCTCCCTTCCTTGGATCCCGAAGATTCGCTTCCACAATCCCTTTCTTGCGATTGAGAATGGAGACGAGTTCCTGAAGCCCTTTCACGACGCAGCTAAGGGTAACTTTGGCCCATTTATTCTGGTGGTTGAGGGTTCAATCCCGAATGAACAGAATAAGCAAGAAGGGTATTGGGCGTCATGGGGCACAGACCCCGAAAGCAGGCAACCGATTCTTACGTGCGATTGGATTGACCGTCTGGCGCCCAACGCCTGGGCGGTAGTCGCAGTGGGGACCTGTGCTACCTACGGTGGAATCCATGCCATGGAAGGGAATCCGACTGGTTGCATGGGTCTTCCCGATTACCTGGGATGGAAGTGGAAATCGAAAGCGGGTATACCCATCGTATGCGTTCCGGGATGCCCGGCGCAGCCCGACAACATGATGGAAACTTTGCTCTACTTGTTTCACATGGCGTCTGCCCGCGTCCCTATGATCCCGCTGGATGACGCGTTGCGTCCTACATGGTTGTTTGGACAGACGGTGCACGAAGGCTGTGATCGGGGTGGGTACTATGAGCAAGCCGATTTTGCGCAGGAGTATGGTTCGCCGCTATGCATTGTGAAACTTGGGTGCTGGGGCCCTGTGGTGCAATGTAACGTCGGCAAGCGCGGATGGATGGCCGGAATTGGCGGGTGTCCCAATGTCGGTGGAATCTGCATAGGCTGTACCATGCCGGGCTTTCCTGACAAGTTCATGCCGTTTATGAACCAGCCGCCAGGCTCGCTGTTATCGTCCAGTGCGGTCCAGACTTATGGAAAAGCTGTTCACGCTTTGCGAAGATTTACTCAGGCGTCGCTGAACAAGGAGCCAAGTTGGAGGCGACGTGACCAGTCTTTACATCGCACGTGCTTGGATTCACAGAAACTGTAGCCCGGCCGGTTTTGCCAGTATGTGCATCTAGAGTGAAACAAGATGGACTCGCAATCCGAAGTTCGTCCGCCAGTCGATGCCCAAGCGCAGATTCTTGCTGACCCTAACCAAAGTCTTACCTATGCCGAGGCAGAAGCTGTTCTTCAGGAACTGGCCAGCGTCTTTTTCGAAAGCGGAATTGCTGACGTCAGCACCATCCGTATTTCGAATGAGAATTCGAGGCTGATGCCTGCTGTTTCGCTTCCAAACATGGAGGCCAAATACCGAGCTCTGGTCGAGCAGCTCCCGGCTGTGGTCTTCATGGCCTCACTGGACGCCGCCATAGGCGAAGCCTACGTGAGTCCTCAGATTGAACAGGTATTGGGCTTTACCCAAGAAGAGTGGCTGCAGGACCCGGTTCGGTGGTATCAACAAGTGCATCCAGACGATAAAGCTCGCTGGAGTTTGGAGGCCGCTCAATTGTTTCTCTCGGGACAGCCTCTGCGGTCGGCCTACCGGGTATTGGCCCGCGATGGAAGAGTGATTTGGTTTCACTGCGAAGCTAAGATGATCCGGCGAGAGAACGGCCAGCCCTGGTTTATTCATGGCGTCGGCTTCGACATTACCGATCTAAAGCGAACTGAAGAAGCGCTCCAGGAAGAGCGCAATGTCGTTTCCGCGATCCTGGATACCGTCGGGACCCTGGTGGTTGTGCTCGATTCTTCAGGGCGAATCATCCGCTTTAACCGTGCTTGTGAGCGCACAACGGGATACACCTTCGCAGAAGTCCAATACACCTATCTATGGGAGCTATTTAGCGCTACGGCGGAAGCCGGACGGTTCAAGGCAATGTTCGTGCAGATGCGCGATGGTCTGTTTCAGAATGAATATGAATGCGATTGGGTATCGCGAAACGGCGAACATCATTTGATCGCCTGGTCAGGTACGACGTTACCGGGAGACCATGGGTCACCAGCCCACGTTATCGTGACTGGAATCGACATTACCGAGCGTAAGCGTCTCGAGCAGGCGATTCTGGAAATCAGCGCCCGCGAACAGCGACGCATCGGCCAGGACCTGCACGACGGGCTCGGCCAGCACTTGACCGGCATTGCCTTCATGAGTAAGGTGCAAGAGCAAAAATTGGCCGAGAAGGGCCTGCCGGATGCGGTGGAGGCAGCCAAGATTGTCAGGCTGGTCAACGAAGCCATTAACAAAACCCGAGAACTGTCCCGCGGACTTCTGCCTGTCGTCTCAGAGTCTCGTGGTCTCATGTCAGCCTTGCAGCAGTGGGCCGGCGAAGTGCAAGATTTGTTTGGAATCTCCTGTACGTTTCTGTGTATCGAGCCGGTACTGATGCATGATGACACGGCGGCCACGCACCTGTACCACATCGCTCAGGAAGCGGTGAACAATGCCATCAAGCATGGAAAGGCTGGGCACATCGTGATTGCTCTGGGGGCCAGTGGCGGCCGGGGAGCCTTGACGATCAGTGACGACGGATCCGGCATCCAGAAGGTGCCGGACGGCAATCGAGGCATGGGTCTTCACATCATGAACTATCGCGCCAAAATGATTGGCGGGACCTTGGAGGTACAGGCCGGCAAGCCGCGCGGCACTGCGGTCACCTGTAGCTTCCCGATCAGAGGCAAGGAGTAAAAACATATGTGTCCGATGACCAAGCGGCAGGACAGCACTGCGACAGCTAAGAAAAGAGTATTTGTTGTGGACGACCATCCGATTGTGCGGCAAGGACTCGCACAGATGGTTAACCGCGAGCCGGACCTGATGGTCTGTGGCGAGGCCGAAGACGCATCCACGGTCCTGTCGGCAATCGTCACCGTCAAGCCTGACATTCTAATCGTCGACATTTCACTGAATGGTCCCGACGGACTCGAGTTGCTCAAGAACATCCGCACCAGGTATCCGAGTTTGCCCGTCTTGATTCTCTCTATGCACGATGAGTCGATCTATGCCGAGCGGGCGCTGCGAGCGGGGGCAAACGGCTACATCATGAAACATGAAGCGGCGGAGAAGGTGCTGGTGGCCATTCGTCAGATCCTGAACCACGAAACCTATGTCAGCGACCGCGTAGCCAGCAAAATGCTACAGCGGTATATAAGCGGATCTGATAATCCAAAAACGTCTCCACTCTCCGATCTCTCCGACCGAGAGCTGGAGGTGTTTCGTTTAATTGGCGTGGGTCATAGCACGCGAATGATTGCCGAAGAATTGCACCTCAGCATTAAGACGGTTGAGTCTTACCAGGCACATATAAAGGACAAGTTGTCTCTCAAGAATGGCCGTGAACTCGTGCAGCATGCGATTCAGTGGGCGTTGAGCGAAAAAGTTGCATGATAGGCTGCAACCTGTTGCGATCCGGCCTCGACTGCGGGCGCACACGAAGCAAACGACGAACCTGCAAGGATTTCACTGACAATTGTCTAAGGCTGTTCGACGCTGTTGAGGCAAATTGCCAGGCCGATACGCGGGAGTAGCCTGTGCCAGTCGCTGCTCTACGGAATTGTGCACCATGGAATTCGGTGCAATCCAACGTCGTCGTGCGAGATTTAAGTGCATTGATTTCTTCCATGTCCCATCTGCGGCCTGCTTATGCACCACCTTTGGCCAAACCTCTGCGATCCACCACCAGCCGTGAAGAGATTCGTGCTGGTTCTTGGTCAAAGGATCCGGCGCAACAAAGGGTGGCTTGCCTCCTAGAATCTCCGCTTTCCGCTGCTGGTCGATCGCCAGACCCGCGATCTCCGCTTCGCGTGCCATCCAGCGCAGGGCAATCTTAGACAGCTGGCTTTCCGCTTCCGGATAGCTACCCCCTACGTCGGAATGCACACCCGCAAACCATACCTCCTGCACGTCCTGTTGAGGATTATTTGGTTGCCCAAACAAGTTCTGGCGAAAAAATGACCTACGCTCATCAATGGAAACTGCGTGGCGGACGACGTGTAAATCGGGATTACTGGTTGCAGTGGTAAATGGAAACCGCACTGCGTTATAGATCCAACCGACAGAACTGACGGTATCCCAGACACCGAGAAATTGAGGTTTGCACATCCGTGAAAAGGTTTTTTTGAAGTCAGCCGCCACTTTGAAGTCGATCGGCGAGCGCCTGATCAGTCGAATGGCATATGGAATCAAGGCTTCGTTATCTTCTGTCAGAAGTCCGACAATGTGAAGCATCCCACACAGCGCCCGAGCGGTGTACGCTCCGCGACTAAATCCAAATACATAAATTTGGTCGCCAGGCCGGAATCGCCTCATCAAGAAAAGGTATGCGTCCGCAACGTTGTCGGAAATGCCATACCCAAACGCCAGACCGATCACCGTTGTCCACCACTTGCCAATTCTCGTGAGCGCACTGCGGGCCCCCATTGTGCCCACCCCGGGATGATAGTACGCAATCTGATCTGGACCACAGTCCAGCATTTTGTACAGGTTGATTACATTGGAATTATGGTCGCCGAATTCATTGCCGGTTCCGTCGCAACAAATGACGATGTTCTTGGGCATCGGCGTCCTAGGTAGCGCTACGCAGTAAGATGTCCCCATTCTGCACATTTTCCGGCCACGTTCAAGCTTAATCGGGTAGTTCGCAAGGGACGGGGCCTCCCACGAGATCGACAAACACGCGACTTGCACACCCAAGGGCCGCGACGTGTCCCGTGAGCGAGAATGCGAGCAGGGAAGTGCCCCGGATTTCACCACGTGCCAATGCGCAAAACCACGCCTGTGGCCACCGTAACACTGCGCTGGGCGTTGATTGGCTCAACCGCGTTGAGCCAGGAGCGGGTATACCCGACATCCAGGACACGCCAGGCGAAAGCACGGGCGAAGACCGCATCGAATCCGCCTCCCACCTTCATGGCGAATCCCATGGACTGATACTCCACCGAATAATCGCTGCGCAGGAAGTCGTGCTCCAGTAAGCCGTCTTCCCATTCCTTGGTGAGTTGTTTCTTCTTGGCGACATCGGTGATGTCGTGCGTAATCCTTCGGGCGCCCAACAAGACTTCAGCAAAAGGCGAGAACTTGTGCGCCGCTCTCGGTGTCCACCGGGGACCGACGTCGAACATCTCGGAGTCTCCACCGTTGTCCTTGGGCATGTTGATCACCAGACAGCCGTTCGCTTCGGCCACGATCTGCAGCGCCGGATTGACGCGTGCGGCTCCGGCTCCTCCACCTCCCATGCAGCTTCCGCCCCCGAGGAAGCTTTCATAGACGGCGTAGGCGTTCAGTTCGATCGGGGCTTCCAGCGGGCGCGGTTTATCCGCATTCGGATTCGCGGCCGCATTCATGGCTTCACGCTCCGCCGCGGTATGCACGGAAAACGGTGCTCCGCTCTCGCCGTCTTTGTATTCCTTCACCAGTTGCTTGCGCATCTCATGGTTCTGACCGAAGATGCCAGGGCGCGTCTCCCGGTTCCAGGGTTGCTTAAGCGCCATCATGTTGGCGAAGCTTCGGGAGGGATTGGCCACCGAGCGCACCGCCATGATGATCCACGGACTGGCCGTGTGGTTCTCCAGCGGCATGATGACATAGCGGTCTAGCATGTCCTCGCCCATCATCTCCCCGATCCCCAAGGTTGGCGTGTTCACTAAGTCAATGAAGCCAGGAGAGGCATGCAACTGCACATTGCCCAGGGAGGCCTCGCTGGCTGGTCCCAGGGTCCACTGGGTGCTCATGACGGCGGAAAAAGCGAGCGCACGCAACCGGCTTATCCAATAAATGCGCCCGTCGCCCCATTCCACCTGGCGATAGAGAGGATCGTTCTGCTGCTCGATGAAGCCGAAGATACCACCTTCAAATGGGTGCGAGACATAGCTCGCATGCCACCCATCGCCGTCATCCCAACCGCGGGTTTCGCCTATGGAATCGAGCCAGTCCTTCAGCCATGGCCCGTTGAGGGCGTCGCGCGTTCCGGATTCGTGGGCGAATCGCCAGCCATGATAAATCGCGGTGCCAAAGGCGGTTTGCGCCAATGCCGGTTTCCATTGGAATTTTTTTTTGGCCGCAGGAATTTCGGCGGGCGCTCCATTGGCGCCCGCGCTGGAGGGAATACTGTTCGGGGCAGGCGAATTGCTATCATCTGGCGCAACGGATCCGTCCAGTGGGATTTCCGGTTGCGCCCAATCCGTCGATGCGAGGTCTTTGATCGGTAACGACGGAGTCTGTCCGATTGTATGCGCAACACAAGCGAACAGGAGCGACAAAATCCAGAGTGTCCGCTTTTCCCTAGGGATGGGCACAGGGTTTTCTCACAGGGCGGAATTGTGAAATGGTTCGCGAACAATATCGTATTCGGCCGGATAAAGCAATCTGAAATCACATCGTCTTTCGCGCCTGCGCAAAGGCGGAAAGGTGTTATAGGGTTTCAAAAACGGGTCGCCGCCCCTAACAAAGCAGGTACGAGAAGGTGAAGAGCTAAAGATGCGCCGTTCTGGCGAACCACTTCACGGCGCCGTCGGAAACAAAGTAATCCCAATGAATATATGGTGAATTTCGCGTTTGGCCGTCCTGGCTGAAATGCCAATTTTCTACCGGAGTGGTAAGCTACGGGAAACCACACATGGAACTATTGCTTAATGTGATTTGGATGTCGCTGGCAGTCCTGGCCTTTTTAGGATTCCTGCGGAGCCGTCACGTGTCCAGTCAACTTAACCTGGTTTCCTGTCGCAAATCGCTGCTCGCGCTTGCTTGCGGAGTGGTACTGCTGTTCCCGGTTGTTTCGGCCAGCGACGATCTCCACCCCACGCAGGCCGTTATGGAGGAGGCCTCGAAGAGGATACAACTCTCTGTTGCCCCTCTCCACCTCCAGTCTGCGGGCATTCTGCTGTTCATGTTGCCTGCGACCCTGGCGCTTTGCTTGTTGTGTTCACCCGTTCTCTTGCAGCTATTGCATCTTCTTCCCTTGAAAGCCCTTCCGCTTAGTGGAACTCTTGTCCCATCCGCGGGGCGCGCTCCTCCCTACTGCTGGAACTGATTCGACGCAAGTGTCTGATCGAAAGACACAAAGCATTCTTTGCAGATTCCTTCTTGCAGTCTGGTGTTGGTACGTTGCGGATAATCCCGCGTGCCGACACCAATTGTGCCGGGCCTCAGAAGAGAGACCTCCGAATGAAGAACCGCATTACTCAGCGCAGGCGGGCCCTGGCCTATGCCGGCGGGTTGTTCCCATTGCTGTTGGCGGTGGCGTTTTTCTCAGCCTGTTCGAAGACGAAGGCCGAACCGTCAGCTGGCGCTGTCATAGAGACTAATACCGACCCTAATGTCTTCACCATGCAGAATGCCGGGCAATTTCCGCTGACCACGGTGGAAGTCCGCAAAGTGAGCGATGAGATTCACGTCAATGGGGTGGTAGCTCCAGACGTGAACCGCTCCATTCCAGTGGTATCGCTGAGCGGCGGCCGAGTAGTCGAGATCAAGGCCAAGCTAGGCGACTACGTGCAAAAGGGCCAGGTTCTGTTGCTCATCAATAGTCCTGATCTGTCAGCCGCGTTTTCTGATTACCAGAAATTCAAAGCCGACGAGCAACTTGCCGGCAAGCAGTTGGCGCGTGCCAGATTGCTCTACGACAAAGGCGCCATCGCGCTTGCCGATCTGGAAAATGCAGAGGACGCCCATGCCAAGGCCACTGCCGACCTCAACGCGGCGGTCCAGCACATTCATGTCCTTGGCGGGGACGTGAACAATCCTTCTCCGTTGCTGCCGCTGCGCGCGCCGATTTCGGGGACCATTGTCGATCAACAGATTACCGGAGGAACGGGGGTGCGCTCGCTGGATAACCAGCAGGCGTTGTTCACGATTGCGGACCTGTCGGTGGTGTGGGTGCTCTGCGACGTGTACCAGGACATGCTGCCGCGCGTGCATGTAGGTGACATCGCCGAAATCAACCTGAACGGTTACGCAGAAAAATTTCCCGGCAAGGTAATCAACATCAGCCAGGTGCTTGATCCCAACACGCGAGCCGCCAAGGTTCGAATCGAGTTGCGCAATCCACATGGCATCATGCGCGCGGGGATGTTTGTGACCGCAACGTTTCGCGCCAGCCAACCTGTGGAGCGCGTGGTGGTGCCGGCATCAGCGGTCGTACATTTGCACGACAAAGACTGGGTCTTCCTGCCTACGGGACAAAACCAGTTTCGGCGAGTCGCGGTGCAGCTTGGACCGCAGGAAAAAGACGGATCTCAGCAGGTCATCAGTGGGTTGAAAGCGGGCGACCAAGTCGTGACCAATGCGTTGCAGTTCTCCAGCGCGGCGGAGGAATAAGACAGCATGATTCGGTTCCTGGTCGATTTTGCCCTTCGCAACCGCATGCTCGTGCTGGCCATCGGCGTCCTGCTGCTGGTGTGGGGAATCATCTCCTTCCATAATTTGCCCATCGAAGCGTATCCAGACGTCGCCGACAAGTACGTGTGGGTCATCACTCAGTGGCCAGGACGCGCGGCGGAAGAAGTGGAGCAGCAGGTCACGATTCCGATCGAGACGCAGTTGAACGGGGTCGGGCACCTCACCCATTTGCGCTCGACCTCGTTGGCCGGGCTCTCGTTTATCACCATCCTGTTCGACGATGAGTCCGACAACCTGCAGAACCGCCAGCAGGTGTTGGAAAAGCTCACGCTGGTAAGTCTGCCGCCGGGCTTGAATCCCCAGATCGGCCCGGACTTCAGTCCTGCGGGTCAAATCTACTTCTATACCCTGCAAAGCACGAACCCGCAATACGACATCATGGACCTGAAGGCGCTGCAGGACTGGGTTGTCTTCAAGCACCTTATGTCGGTGCCCAACGTTGCCTCTGTCTCCATTTTCGGCGGGGAGACGCGGGAGTATCAGGTGCAAGTCGATCCTGACAAGCTGGTGTCGTACGGTTTATCGATGGCGCAGGTGGAGCAGGCACTGACGGCTAACAACCTGAATGGCGGCGGCAGCTTCATCGAGAAAGGGCAGCAGGCCTACAACGTCCGCGCGATCGGTTTGATGCAAAACACCGATGACATAGGTGCCACA
>CAVWLY010000031.1:0-10167 GCA_963755865.1 uncultured Acidobacteriaceae bacterium
CTGCCCAAGTCTGAGGGCTTTTCGGCCCTCTGCCCTCAGGAAACGAAATCGACGACAGCCGAAAGAGAACTTGACCGTTAGAGCCATTTCCTGCACATTTATCGCCCGGAAGAATCGCACAAGGTCAGCGGCCTTTATGAAAAAGGCTCGCAGCCAGCAAGACTCGCGAACGACGGCTTTACGGAGGCTCCATGTACCGCAGAACCATTCAGTCGATTTTCGTGGCG
This sequence comes from uncultured Acidobacteriaceae bacterium, assembly GCA_963755865.1. Classification (GTDB taxonomy): domain Bacteria; phylum Acidobacteriota; class Terriglobia; order Terriglobales; family Acidobacteriaceae; genus Bog-257. Next base: position 228 of record CAVWLY010000031.1, read on the forward strand.
GCAGCAATCCTGATTTCCCTGCCCGCTGCAGCTCAGGTTTACTATGGCGGAGTCAAATCGCCGGCGAAGGCGAAGGCAGCGGAGGCCGCGAAAGCCACGCTCAAATACGATCCGCACGATTTCTCCGGAATCTGGTTGCACGCCTCGCGGCCGGCTGATCTGCCTAAAAATTATCCAGGCGTCGGCGACGCACATTCCAGTCAACTAATGGGCGGCGCTCTGCCTCCTCCATTGACGTTCTGGGGCCTGGGGGCGTTCACCGCGAATAAGCCTTCGCTTGAGACTGCCTGGCAATCCCGCAGGACCATTCCGGCCTATGGAAACGATCCGGTGGGAAATTGCGATCCTTTGGGTTATCCCCGTTCCCTCGAGAGGTCGGAAGTTGAATTTATTCAGACGCCCGCGAAGACGCTGCAGATACTGGATGGCGCCGGCTATGTTGAGGAAATACGCGAAATCTACACAGACGGCCGAAAGATTCCAGATGACGTCGACCCCAGATGGGACGGATGGGCTGTAGGGCGCTGGGAGGGAGACTCCTTCATAGTGGACTCGACCAATTTTGACGAAAGGTCATGGCTCGACGGCAACGGCTGGCCGCACAGTGACCAGATGAAGCTGCACGAAGTCTTTACGCACCCAGACGCCATGACGCTAGAACTAGTGATGACCATCGACGACCCCAAGACCTACACCCAGCCCTGGGTAGGCAACAAGCAGGTCTTTAAGCTCGACTTGCCCAAGGGCCTCACGATCCTCGATCAAGAATCTTGCGTGCCTTCAGAAGAAGAGCAGTTCAACCGCGGCGTCCGCAACCTGGCAGGCGGCGACCTGGAACACGCCCGCCCAACAAAATAAGCCTTCATCTGCAAATGTAACCAGGCGAGTGACCTAAACCTTAGGCACTCGCGCTTCGAGAACGGCCGGGTGCCCCATTTTTGGCGCAGCCAAAAGTGGGGGCACTTCGGCCCACCGCAAACTCCACCGCTCCCGTCATCCTATTTGCGCTGAGCGAAGTTGAAGTGAGGGCAATCCGCCCAAGATCCCGCCTGAATCTCACCTTAACTTCTTCCGCGACGGTGACAAACATCCCGCGCTATTGATCGTGATTGGAATCGGGCTGCTTGGTGGCAGCTCTAGCAAATTTGTAGTTCTAGCGGCAATCCGCTTGCGTTCTCTGGGAAAATGATTAGGGTGTCGACAGTGAGGCCATTTCTATGTTTACCAAAAGAGGTGAGAAGTGTCGCGGATGCGGAAGAAGCCCTCATCCTGGTTCGTGCCAAGAAGAGCCACGTTCACTCACTCGAGGCCTTGGTACTAAGCAAAAGGCAACGAGACAAGACAAGCTCGGAGAGAGGCGGTCGAAGTACTCCTAACCAAAATTGAAGTAAGACGCCTATCGGGCAGAAATCGGTTGGCAGTTGGGCGGGCTTGGTCTTGCTTACGTTTACAGCTGAACGATGGTGAAAAGCGTGCCATTCGCAGGTTTGCCGATGGCGTGACCATCTGGCCTGCCAACGAGGATCCCTATGGGTCGCATTTAGCTGAGATCTGGGTGAAGATATTTCGCGCCTGAATTGAAGAAACAGCATATGACTGAACTTCTCCAGTCGATAGAAGAATGAGCCCCACGCACCGAGGACGTTTGCCTGTAGCAAAGCCCAAGGAAGTTCTGCGTGCGCTCAAACGAGCGGGATTCATCGTGCACCATGCCTCAGGAAGCCATTACGTTCTAAAGCATCCTGATAAGCCGCACCTCTGCGTTACGGTTCCCTACCATAACAAGGACTTGAAGCGAGGCACTCTGCCGCGATCATTTCCGAGGCGAATCTCTCCGTCGAGGAGTTCTTGGAGTTGCTGTAATTGCGATGAGGATACGGCTGCCTATTCACGCAGGAATCGCTACGCGGATCTTTTCCTTAACCGGCTGAGCAAGCATTCTCGGGTCCGCGGGCATACGTTCTCCGTCTTTGCGAAGACTTTCGAGATACGCACGAATGGCATCTTTCGCCATGTCCCTAGCCTTGGCGAGCGTGTCGCCTTCCGCAGCAGGCTCAAACAAGACGGTGTAACTGTATTCAGCGATGCGCTCTTGCTTCGATGTACGCTTTTTGGGAGGAGGCATGACAAAATGGATTATACCTCATCCCCGAGCAGCGAGCGCCAAGACTCGTATCGGCGGTGATTCCTTGCCCGCCTATCGTCTGACACCGGGGCCTTTGCGCTCATGCCAAACTAGCGTGTGAACGGCAAGATGATTCGAATCTGATCTCATGATCCGACGTCTCGCTCAGCCTGATGACCCTCGTTCCCGCTGTGTCCACCTTGCTGTCCGAGACCGTCCTATCTCTCCCACAATCAACAGATCGACAAAACTTAAACCCCCGCAGAATCAGTAGATCCGAAAAAAGTGGGGGCTCGGATGCGATTCTACGCGCGGGAATCGTTTTCACCGCGGAGGTCGGCCAGGAATTGGTCCAGTGGGCGCGGGCCGAGATCGCCTTTGCCGTGGTGGCGGATCGAGACGGTGCGTGCTTCGGCTTCCTTGCCGCCCACGACGGCCATGTACGGGACTTTTTGCATTTCGGAGTCGCGAATCTTGGCTTGCAATTTTTCGTTGCGGTCGTCGAGATAGGCGCGGACGCCGGCCGCGCTCAGTTCGCCGACGACTTGCTGCGCGTATTCGCTGAATTTGCCGCTCACAGGCAGCACCGCCACCTGCACCGGAGCGAGCCACAGCGGAAACGCGCCGGCGTGGTGCTCGATCAGGATGCCGAAGAAGCGCTCGACCGAGCCCCACAGCGCGCGATGGACCATCAGCGGCTGGTGCCGTGCGCCGTCTTCGCCGACGTATTCCAGGCCGAAGCGCGCCGGCAGATTGAAATCGAATTGCACGGTGCTGAGCTGCCAGGGACGCCCGATGGCGTCGATGAGCTTGACGTCGATCTTCGGGCCGTAGAATGCCGCCTCGCCCTCGATGGTTTTGTAGGGGATGCCCATGCGTTCGAGCGTGGTGGAGAGCGCGCCGGTGGCGTGCTTCCAGTCTTCGGCCGAGCCGGTGTAATTTTCCGGATGCGTGGCGTCCCAGTCGGAGAGTTCGACCTCGAAGCGCGAGAAGCCGAAGGTGCGCATGGCGGTGAAAGCGAAATCCACGCAGGCTTCGACCTCGGCCTCGGCCTGGCTGGGCATGCAGAAAATGTGCGCGTCGTCTTGCGTGAAGCCGCGGACGCGCAGCAAACCGTGCAGCACGCCGGAGCGCTCGTAGCGGTAGACGGTGCCGAGTTCGGCCAGCCGGTAGGGCAAATCGCGATAGCTGCGGAGGCGCGATTTATAGATCAGGATGTGGCCCGGGCAGTTCATGGGCTTGAGCTGGTAATCGGCCTTTTCCACTTCCACCGCGCCGAACATATTTTCGCGATAGAAATTGGCGTGGCCGCTGGTCTTCCACAAATCGAGCAGCATGATGTGCGGCGTGTAGACGAGCTGGTAGCCGCGGCTGAGCAGTTCGTTGCGCAGCCAGTCTTCCATCAGCTTGCGCACCAAGCCGCCCTTGGGATGCCAGAAGATCAGGCCCGGCCCAGCCTCTTCTTGAATACTGAAAAGATCGAGGTCGGTGCCCAGCCGCCGATGATCGCGCCGCTTGGCCTCCTCGATTTGGTGCAAATATGCGTCGAGTTCTTCCTGCGTGAAGAAGCAAGCGCCGTAGATGCGCTGGAGCTGCGCATTGCCTTCCTGTCCCTTCCAGTAAGCGCCCGCGACGCTCATCAATTTGAACGCCTTGATGCGATTCGTGGAGGGGATGTGCGGGCCGCGGCAAAAGTCGATAAATTTGCCAGTGGTATAGAACGAGACCATCGGCTCGACGGCTTTTTCCTCGACCAGCTCGCACTTGAACGTCTGATTCCACTTTTTGTACAGCTCGATGGCTTCGGGCTTCGGCAGCAGCTTGCGCTCGTTGGGAATATTCTGTGCCGCCAGCTCGTGCATCTTTTTCTCGATGCGCGTCAGGTCTTCGGGCGTGAACGGCTGCTCGCGCAAAAATTCGTAGAAAAATCCGGTATCGATGGGCGGACCGATGCCCAGCTTCACATCGGGGAAAAGTTCGAGCACCGCCGCCGCGAGCAAATGCGCCGCCGAATGCCGAAACACCGTCAGCGAATCGGGATCCTTTGCGGTAAGAATGCTGATTTTGGCGTCGTGTTCCAGCGGACGCGAGAGGTCCACCAGTTCGCCATCGGCTCGCGCCACGAGCGCTTCCTTCGCCAAGCCGTGCGAAATCTTCTTGGCGATGTCGGCGGGCGTGGTGCCGCGCGGCACTTCTTGCGTAGCTCCATTCGGCAAAGTGATCTGTATGGTGTCCATGGGCGATTCGCATTGCGGTGAGGAAACTCTACGCTAACAGACGCCTTCGCGCAGGGTCAAGACGCGGGCAATTATGGGCGAGATATCGAGCCGTGTAGATCAGGGGTGTCCGTGGAATGTGTGGGCTTGAATCCATGGCGAAAACCGTGTTTCAATCAGCGGCACTCACAAGCGGCGGACGTTTGGGTGATGGCCCGATGACAACCTTGTTGGCTGGCTTGATGGCTAGGAGACTCTCATGAGGAATTACCTTTGGCTCTTTTGCGGTGCTCTATTGCTTGCGCTTGCGGCGGTAGCCGCGCCGCAACAGGAGAAGATGGCGGAGCCGCCTCCACCCTGGGCATACGGCTTCACGGCGCCAGCTGGCGCGCCGGGAAATGCTCCTCCTCCGGCGGCTCCTGCAGCGGCACCGGGACCCGAGGACACCACGCCAAAGCATCTCCCAGGCAGCACGCTGTCGTTCACGTTGGCGCAGGTTGGCGACAGGTTTGGTCCCGCGGACTGGTATCCGGGCGACCATCCGCACGATGCCGGACCTCGTGGCGCACGGGCGCAAGCCCGACATTTGGGCCTGCGGCTTGTGCCACTATCCGAATGGCAAAGGGCGCCCTGAAAACGCGGGCGTCGCCGGCTTGCCCGTCTCCTACTTCATCCAGACGATGAACGATTTCAAAAACGGGGCGCGCACGAGCGCGGACACAAGGAAAGCCAACACCGGCCGCATGATCGGTTTTGCCAAAGCCATGAGCGACGCGGATATCAAGGCCGCCGCCGAATACTTCGGCGCGATGAAGTGGTCGCAGTGGATCAAGGTGGTGGAGACCGATACGCGTGCCCAAGACCCGCAGCGAGGGCGGCATGTTCCTGGCGATAGAGGGCAACGACAAAGAGCCCCTGGGCTATCGCATTATCGAAGTGCCGGTGAACACGGAGGGGACGGCGCAGTTGCGCGATCCGCATTCCGGATTCATCGCCTACGTGCCGATGGGAAGTGTAAAGAACGGCGAAGCGCTGGTCACCACAGGCGGCAACGGCAAGACCACAGCCTGCGCGGTCTGCCACGGCGGAGTGCTGCAAGGCATCGGTCCGGTGCCCGGCATCGCGGGCCGCGGCCCCAGCTATTTGGCGCGGCAGCTCGCCGACATGCGAGCTGGGGTTCGCAAAGGAGAATGGACGCAACTCATGAAGCCGGTGGTTGCCCATCTGACCAACGACGACATTGTGGACATCTCCGCATACTTGGCCTCGCTGCCGGTCCTGGCGACGAGCGCTGCCGCAGCTCCCGCCGGCAACCCGGCGGCCGGTGGAGGCAACCCATTGGTCACGCTGGGTAAATCGAAGTTCAATTCCTACGGATGCGATCAGTGTCACGGTGCGAACGGCGAGGGAACCGACGACGCTCCGGATTTGGTCAGCACGAAAAAGAACGCCGAGCAAGTTGCGGCGTTCCTGCGAAAAGCCCGACTCTGACGCGCGACTCAAGGGCATGCCCAACATTGAAGCGAGCAGTCCCGATCTTCAGCCGCTGGTTGCGTTCGTCCTGAGCTTGAAGAAGTAGTCTGCAACGCGGCGTCATTATCGCCGCGAAAGCGCAAGCCGGATACCGCCTTTCGGGCGAAGCGTCATGGTCGCGACGGGCTCGACTGCCTCCGTGCTCGCGAGACGCCATCGGAATCGCTGCGCCATAGCGGCCAGCAGAAGCACCGCCTCAATCAACGCGAAACTCGCGCCCACGCAAATTCTCGGTCCGCCTCCAAAGGGGAAATAAGCGAAGCGCGGCAGCTTCCGCGCGAACTCCTCGCTCCAACGGCCTGGATCGAAGCGTTCTGGATCGGCAAACCAGCGCGGATCCCGATGCACGATCCACTGGCTCATGACCACGCTCGTTCCCTTGGCAATGCGGTAGCCATGAATCTCCAGGTCTTCCGTGGCCAGTCGGGGCATCAACCACGCCGGAGGGTACAGGCGCAGCGCCTCGCGCACCACCGCTTCGGTGTAGGGCAAGCGCGCCAAATGTTCGAGCGAGGGCGCGCGGCCATTCAATGCGCGATCGAGTTCCCCGTGAAGCGCTTCTTGCGCTTCGGGGTGCTGCGCCAAAAGGTAGCAGGCCCATGACAGTGCCAAGGCCGTGGTTTCGTGGCCCGCAAGCAGCAGGGTGACGCACTCGTCGCGCAATTGCCGATCAGTCATATGGGAGCCGTCTTCATCGGCGGCATCCAGCAGGCGCGAAAGCAGGTCGCCGTTTCCCGATGAGCAGTCCGTGACGCTGCGCGGCGCTGCGGCTGCGGTGGGCCCGTGTGCGCGGCGGTCCGAGATGATGCTGTAGACGATGCGATTGAGTTCGCGCACGGCACGTGTGTAGCGACGGTTGCCCGGTGTAGGCAGGTGGCGCATCATCGGGTACAAGCGATGGGGCGTGGTGTTCGCGGCCATCAGCACTTCGAGTGCGTCGTCGATGCGCGCGGCTTCATGGCTCACGCTCACGCCGAAGAGCGTCTGCGCGGCGACCTCGAGAGTGAGGCGCATCAGATCGCGATGAACGTCGCGTGTATCGCCATCGCGCCAGCCGTCAAGCATCTCGGCCGTGCGCGCGGACATCACCGGAGCATAGGCCGCGACGCGCTCGCGATGGAACGCCGGCTGAATGAGCCGCCGCTGACGCAACCAGAAATCGCCCTCGCTGGTGAGCAGTCCGTTGCCAAGCGCTTCGCGATTGGCCCGCAGGCCGCGCCCCTTGATGAAACTCCGCTGGCGCGTGACGAGAACCGTCTCGATGTCGTCGGGATGATTCAGCAAGTAAACGCGCAGATGGAAGATGCGCCAGCTTACGACGTCGCCGTATCGACGCGACCAGTTCGTCAGCACCTCGAGCGGACGGCCATGCCGTAGCGGCGTGGTGCCGAAAAGCCACGAACCCTCGGGGCCCGGCGGAAAGGTGGTGGACATGAGTTCCATGCCCGTGCGCCAACCGCTTCGCCAGTCGCGACGGGACTTCTGATTGTAAGCGAAAGAGCGGTACGGTGGACGCCGGCGCAAGTCACCGCGCGGACGAAGATGGCCCGCCGCGCACCGTTGGCGTGATCTTGGCGAGTTCGCTCGCGAACAACGGATTGCCTGGAAACTCGGCGGAAAGCTCAGAGAATTCCATGCGCGCCAAGTCGGGATTTTTCTCGCGCAAGGCGGCTAGCGCGAGTAAGAGTTTCGCGTAAGGACGCAGATAGTGCCCGCTATCAGCCGCTCGAGCGACTTGCTGCATCCCGAGTGCTTTGTCGCCGTGAATGCCGCCCATCCACAGCACAGCTCGTTTGTAGACCGGCATACAGCCGATGATGTAGTTGGCGGCGCCGACTGCCAGGTACGCATCTTCGGTGCCGGGTGCCACCGCGAGCAGCTGGCGGGCGGCGCGATCGCCCTCGCGCAGGTAATGCAAACCCTCGAGCTGCTTCTTTTCCAGCAAGGTGGCGTTGTCGGCGCGCATTCCCGAGATGAGCGTTAGCGCAAAGAGCGCGTCGGGATCGCGCGGATAATTGGCGAGGCGCGTGCGTGCCTGATCTTCGGCGCGCTTTGCTGTGGCAAGGAATCGAGCTTCGAGATCCGCGTCGGGCTTGCCAGTGATGCCGCTCGTCAGGCGATTATCGTCGAGGAAGAACTCGGACGTCAGCACACCCTGACGATAGAACTCCTCGAAGAGGTCAGCGGCGGCTGCGAGCGCTGGTCCGAGCGGCTCCGCGGGGTGGCCTTGTTCCCAACCGGTGAATTTCTCGCGTGCGGCATCGAATTTCAGCTCGTAGAGCAGCCCGAAGCCGGCGTCGAGATCGGGATCGAGTGTGATGTGCGGGACAGGTGCGGCTCCGATGTAGGTTGGTGAAGAATGTTGCGCGTGCGCCAAGAGAGGCATGGCTGCGAAGGCCAACAATGCGACAAGGCCGCAGCGAACTCCGCGCATATTCATGGTGCGAAGCGATAAATCCATACCTACTTCGATGCGCGAGATCGGGTGCGAGAATCGCTCGCACGTTGTAAACATCCGGTAACAAGTCTACGGCGGCGTAAGCGCTGAAGCATACCGGATTCGGACGCGTTTGCGCCCAATCGATGTATCGCTCAGATTTAATAGCTGGGCAGGCCGGGGGATATTTCCAGATGGGTTTCTGGCGGGTTGGGTAGCTCGCCTACGACTTCGATTACTCAAAGCCGTTCGTCCCCGCAGCGTAGCTCCCAACCCACTCATCCATGCTCGCAGGAGCCATGGCGCGCCTCAATGGATCACCAGCCCTATCTTGAGCGGTACCGGGGTTGTAGTACGAAGCAACCGGTCACGATAGTGGCTAGAGCATTAACCGTAATGCTCATCAGTGCAAGGTATTGCCGGGCTTTGGGCCGGCGGCCGACGGCGGCGTCGTTCGCACCAAGTGCAGTGTCACGTTGACCTCCGCGCCGTTGCGCACCATGACGTTGTGTTGCCACTCCGACCAGGAGCCGCCGGACTCGGCGCGCAGGTCGTAGTAGCCGTCGCCAGCGGGGAAGACGCGGAAGCGTCCTTCGGAATTGCTGCGCAATGCATGGGGAGTCGTGCCTTCCGCCGTCTGCCAGAAGACCCGCGCGGACTTTACGGGGACGCCCTTGGAGTTCACCACCAGGCCATTTAACGCTCCCTTGGGAGGCCCGGCCGATACCGTCAAGGCAAAGACGAAGGCCCAGCCCAAAATCGCGAGAAAGTGCACTTTTCGCATGGTCTGCCCTCACTGAAAGACCGTTCCAAAGCACCGTTCCACGGAGCTAGCAAACATGATTTTACGCTTCGGCTGGGCCGCGCCGGACTTCGGCCCGACGCGGTGTGAGCCAAAGGTCACCTCGCGGCTTTGCGGAGTTTCACGGGGGGGTAGTGCGAGGACAAGCTGAGCCTCACGCTCTTCGGCTCGCGGTGAGTCAGGTTGGCGCCATGGCCTCAGGGCCCCGGTCCTAAATGCGGACCGGGTACCCTGAGCAAGCTAGTTCGCCTGCACTTGGTTGCATTTGAATGCGGGCGTCGCTATCGTTTCGCGTTACCGCTGTTATTGCCTGGGAGGCTCGATGCCGCGCTATCTTTCGTTGCACACTCTCGCCTGCTTGACTCGCCAAGGAGCGGAACAACTCACTGCACGCGTGCTGCAAGCTGGCGCCGTGAAGGCGCGCCGGGTACAAGTCAGCATGTTCGAGGGAAAGATGCTGATCGAATTCGAGGCGCCGGACAGGGATTCGCTTGAGGCTTGGCTCAAATCTGAAGGCTTTCACTACGATTGGTTGATACGCGTTGAACTCGAGACGGTTTCCGGCAAGCTGGTGACGGCGAACTGATGGCGCAGCTGAAACAGCTGGCCAAAGAGACTGCGGAACGAAGCAAACGCCGTCATTCTGTTCACCCTGAGCCTCGAAGGGAGCGCCGGGCTTACGCGAAGAATCTCTTTTAGTTCTTGCTTTGCGGGAGGAGAGATTCTTCGTTTCGCTCAGAATGACAACCAAAAAGGAAAACCCAGGAAACAGCGCTCGGCTTCGCTCGGGATGACAGGAGAGAGGCAGACCGTCACAGCCCCGACTT
>CAVWLY010000032.1:0-212575 GCA_963755865.1 uncultured Acidobacteriaceae bacterium
TTCATTCCACGTTTTCAGGCCACCGCTTCAGCATGGGCCACCGTGGCTTCCTATGCACTGCTGTTTTCGATCTTGCTCACTTTTGTGCTGAGGAACAAGGTATTATCCTCCACATTTATTTTTTGAAATCCGTTAGGGTGGTCATGGTCGGATCGACACCAGTGTTCGTGCGGTGTTGAGAGCAAAACGAACTCCTCGGAGCCGCGGTCCATTCAGTCAGAATTTGTGGCAAACGAGACCTGGCATCCAGTTAGTACCCTATGCTGCAGATCGACAATGTGATTCGAGCTTTCCCTAGATTCCTTCATAATTGGGTCAAACCTACGGGATGGAGGGCGTCGTTAACTTGGGCCACCTATCGAATGAGGACGGCGCTCGGATTTCAGCAGCCCTCAATCCTAAAGATCAAGCCATGTCGGGCGAAATATCCGGTGGTCGCTCGTCTGGGTGATTCAAGTGACATGAGTGTTTTTAACCAGATCTTTAATTTCGATGGGTACGCCGGCATACGAAACCTCTTTTGCCCTCGTTTAATCCTTGATCTTGGGGCAAATGTTGGGTATGCGAGCGCCTATTTTCTGAGTTGTTTTCCGACTGCCAGAGTTGTGGCGGTCGAGCCAGATCCCGACAGTTTTGAACTGTGTTGCAGGAACCTAGTCCCATACGGAGACCGAGCGCAGGTTGTGCTGGGTGCGGCTTGGTCCAAGCGTTCCAGGCTGGTGCTAGTTCGGGGGGCTGGCGATGACCGCGAGTGGGCAACTCAGGTACGCGAAAGTGATGGCGGGGAGGATAAGGCGACGGTTGAGGGCTGGGATATCCCGAGCCTTTTGGAGCTTTCTGGTGGAAAAGAGATTGATTTGTTAAAGGTCGATATCGAACGTAGCGAGTTGGAAATCTTTGACGCTCGTTCTTCGCTATGGTTGCCCAAAGTGCGGAACATCTGTATTGAATTGCATGGGACAGACTGCGAGGAAGTCTTTTTGCATGCCCTTAGGGATTTCGAATATGATGTCGGACGGTTCGGGGAACTTACGATCTGTTGGACCTTGCGGCGCAAGAATACGTGGGTTCAACCGCAGCCAGATCTAATGGAGAATCCTTCCATCGAGGGGAGAGCCGCTAACGAATGCGGAGTTGGTTAATGCAAGAAAGTGAGCCCTGGCGACGCCAGGGTCATGGCAACTAGCACAAACTGATGGACGGGCGCGCAGAGGGACCTATGAACCCATATGTCCTTTTTGAAGTTGGCCTAAACCGCCGTATGATCGGGCCAACCCAGTACCCATGCGGTTTTGACGGCGCAAAGGACACTCCGGAGGCTTGCACCCAGTGGGTGAACAACAAAACCAGCCGTCAGGCTGTGTACCGCCGATTGGCTGGCTACGAAGGCGTGAACGATGCCGAGCGCCTGGCACAAGATCCGACCTTTCGGCTCATGGGTTCGGAAAGAATCTGGGAGCGAGGAGCGGCGCTGACCTCCCGCTTGCAGTCGTTCGAGACGGAGCTATTGGCCCAAGAAGAGAACCTCTCTGGCTTGACCGTGATCAACCCCGAGCTGAATGCCCGCGCGGAAGCGATTGATTCGACGCAGTGCGTGGTGCTGGACATGGATTCGAGCGAGATCCCAGTGTACGGTCAGCCGGAGAACAGCGCTTATAACGGCCACTTTGAATCGACCTGCTATCACCCACTGTTGCTGATCAACGGCGAAGGGCGACTGTGTGGCGGCGAAGCTGTGGCCGGGCAACGTGCATAGTGCGGTGTGGAAGTCTGGGCAGAACTGTTAGTGCCAGAGATCGAGCGCCAACAAGAACTGGGTAAGGAAGTGGTGTTTCGCGCCGATGCTGCCTTTGCCAAGCCGGAGATTTACGAGGCGCTGGAGGAGCAAGGCGTGAAGTATGCCATGCGCATACCAGCGAATGACAGCCTGGAGCGGGACATCGCGGAGTTGCTGACGCGGCCCATAGGAAGACCGAGCCAAAAGCCCGTGATCTGGTATAAGGGCTTCCTCTACCGAGCCGCGAGCACGGCGCGACGCGTGGTGGCGAAGGTGGAGTTCGACTTCGGGGAGTTATTCCCCCGAGTTGGATTCATCGCGACCAACTTGGAGACACCCAGCCGGAGCGTGGTGCGCTTCTACAACAAGCGCGGGACGGCAGAGCAATGGATCAAAGAGGGAAAGCAAGCGGTGAAGATGACGCGACTGAGTTGTCATCGTTTCCGCTCAAACCAAGTGCGGCTAGCGCTGAGCTTGCTGGCTTACAACTCGGGCAATTTGTGGCGGCGGCTGGCGTTGCCCAAACGAATCGAGAACTGGTCGCTCACGAGTTTACAGCAACGACTGGTGAAGACGGGCGGACGGCTGGTGAAACATGCCCGCTACTACTGGCTTTTGCTGGCGGAGAGCCATCTGACGAGGCGGCTCTTTGGGAGTATGGTGCGGCGGATCGCGGTGCTGTCGCTTCCGGCGGGATAGCTGAGGCCGTGGCCGGGAAATCGATCCAGAGTCAAAGGGGAGGGGGTGTCTGACAAGACCGGATGGAAAGGCCGTGGTCAGCAGTTGCGGGACTCGCGTTGGGGCACACGGAACCCTGTGTCGCGCCCTGGGCCCGGGCAAAGAGAATATTTATGCGCTGGAGTCCCGAAAGGGGTATATAGTGCCAGGCTGTTGGGAGCTAAAACGGAAATTCCGGCTAGATCGCCCGAGCGAACAGTTACGACACGGGTATTAGGTGACCCTAGCAATATGTCCGCGATCTCTCGCATTGGCTCGCAGTATTCGATCAACTTGCCATGTTTGGCCGATAGTCAGACTCGAACCCCGAAAGTAAGAATCAATCATACATCCTATCAGATTTGCGGGACGACTCTTAAAGCAACTCAGTGCGGCCTTAGCTGGCCGCTCATAGTTGCGGCAACCGCAGTCTAGAGGTATCTCGGAAGGCGCTGCTTACTATAAAAGTTTGGATGTGGGCCTGGAGGCTCGCATTTGCGCCGAGACAATTGAAATCGGAGCCAAGACTGGGCCGCTTCGGTTACCGTACTGCTGGACCTCAGGAGGATTGCGAATGTTTTCCCGAATTGGAGTGGACCCGACACGCTTTGTTGTGACATCGATAGCGCTGGCGTTCGCGCTGTCCTTGTTGGGAGTGTATGCTTCGGCGCAAACTGATATTCAACCCAAAGACGAGATCTTCGGCGGATATGCCTGGTTAGCGCCGAATGGATGGGGTGATCTCGACTATAAGATCAACAACATCCCAAATGCCTTCGACGCTTCTAACACCTATTACTTTTCTGGCATGCGCAATCTTGGCCTCCTGATGGATGGTAGCGGCCATTTTAATGGGGGCACCACACCCCCGAATCCTTTTACCCCAAATGACAAAACTGGCGTCGGCTATGCACTGGGCGGGGTTCAGTACAAGTACCATACGACCTCCTTGTCGCCGTTTTTCCGTGGTTTCGTGGGAACGGCCAATCTGTCTCCTGATTGCTGCCATGATACGGAGTGGAGTTTCGCAGCTGGCGGCGGGGGCGGACTCGATCTGAGCGTGAAGCCGCGGTTCTCGATTCGCCTGGTGCAGGCCGACTACATTTATTCACACTACAGTCACATATTTCCAAGCACCCACTCGACCCAATGGAACAGCATTCGTCTGGCGGCGGGCGTGGTTGTGAACCTGGGCAACTACTATGCTCCGGCGCTGGCCGCTACCTGTTCGGCACAGCCTACCGAAGTGACGGAAGGCGAGCCGGTCACGGTTACGGCTACCGGCACGAACTTTAATCCGAAGCACACCATTACCTATGCCTGGACCACCGATGGTGGCAAGATCGATACCGCGAATGCGCAGTCGGCGCATATCGACACCACCGGCGCATCCGCAGGTTCGCACACCGCCAACGCCACGCTCACCGATGCCAAGATGAAAAGGATGAACTCGGCAACGTGCAGCGCGCCGTTTACGGTGAAGGCGAAGCCGATGAATCCGCCACAGGTGAGCCCGACGGCCAATCCGGCCACGGTGCAGGCGGGCACTCCGTCCACTATCACCGCGAACGCGACCAGCCCAGATCCGGGTGTAACCATCTCCACCTACGCATACACGGCTTCGGCTGGTGTGATTAGTGGAAGCGGTCCTACCGCGACTCTCGACACGGCCGGCACACAACCGGGGACGATCAATGTCAACGTCACGGCGACGGATTCGCGCGGACTGACCGGCAGCGGTGCCACGATGGTTACGGTCGAGGCTCCGCCTCCGGCCCCGCAGGTGAGTCCGCGTACGCCGATTCAGTTCATACAGCGTCCGAAGCAGAAGTACATCCCATGGCGAGTGGATAACGAAGCCAAGGCGATCCTGGACGACGACGCCACTGCGTTGAAGAACGATCCCAATGCCAAGCTGGTCATCGTCGGTTACGCCGATGGCGAACCACAGCCGATGATCGGCAAGGGCAAGAGCAGGCACGCGATGGATCTGGCAGCACAGCGTGCGGTCAATGCCAAGGCTTACCTGGTACAGCAGCAGGGTATCGACCCGAGCCGTATCGAGGTACGCAAGGGCACGGGCAAGGACCACGTCGCGGATATCTTCTGGGTACCGCAGGGCGCGGACACCGCCACCGCTTCCGTACTGCAAGGCACCACGCCGGTTGACGAGTCGGTGGTGACGCCGAGTGAGAACGCCTATCCGCAGCCGAAGGGGGCGCCTCCAGTGCATCATCACAAGAAGGCGGCAGCGACGCCCGCCCAGTAATATTAATTCAGCTAGAACTCCACACCGGTAGGAGCACAATGTTCTCACCGTTTTTTTGGTTGAGGTGATATGTGTTGAAGGCAACTCCCCAGATGGAACTGCCGATATGGTGACCAAAGTCTTTTCCGTTAAGGGCTATGAATTGAGATTGCTCAACTGACGATAAAAAGGGCGATATTCGGACCGGATAAAGATAAGGATAACAATTCGAAGTGAAGCGGAAAGCAGCATTAAGGTATCAAGCGTTCCGGCAAGGGGTTGCAGCCGAGACGGGTGCGGTGTGGGCGTGAGTCTTACTTGCTGTCCAGGTCCGGAGTATAAGCGGGGCTATGCAGCCATTTTTGTGTCACGGTCATCACCTATAGTCCGCCAATAGGGTCGCCGAACATTTCGCCGGATCACGTGAAATGCGAACCAAAATGGCCGGGCCAATTGTGAAATGACGGACCCTTGGGTGAACAGCCGAATAGCTCCTTTCATAACCGTGTCGGCGTTTCGCATTTCCTGAAGCGCTATGGCGGTGAAGTGCCTTCTTCGGCAGAGCGCGACGGTTTGCAGATCGAGGTCGGCCTCCCACTGGTCAATCAGCCAGAGTACTTCCTGATTCATCGTGACGGCGGTCAGCCGCGACATGTTTGCAGCGTGCATGCGGTAGCGGCAGACCACTTCCTGTACGGCTCGCACTGGGTATCTCCGAGCCACAGCAACATAAAGCCAGTAGTCCGGGATGATTTGAATTGCGTCCGGTATACCACCGATGGCTTCGACCGCTGTACGCCGGAAGGCAGCCGAGCTCATGGCGATGAAACAGGAATCGCTGAAGAGTTGATGGAAGATCTCGCCTTCCGGCAGAGGTTTGAACTCGTGCGCCTGATCGTAATCACGTTCCAATCCACTAGGAAAGAACCTGAGAGTCCGGCCGTAGATCAGGCCGGTGCTTTCATCGGCCAAGGCCATCTGCTTTTCCAATTTATCGGGCAGCCAAATGTCGTCTTGATCGAGGAAGGCCAGCCATGCCCCGCTTGACTGGCGAATGGCATTAGCTCGAGCGCGGCCTAGCGAGGTCTCCTCCGGCGATTGAAAGTAGCGGACTCTGGGGTCCTTGTACTCGGTGATGATTCGTGCGCTTTCGTCGGTGGACCGGTCATCCCAAATAACTAATTCCCAGTCGTGGAAGCTCTGCGCTGTCACACTTTCCAAAGCCTCGCGGAGGGTGGACGCTCCATTGCGAACATTCATGATGACGCTGACGGAAGGCATGACAATCTCAAGGGCTGCGCTTCAAGCTTAGCTGAGCGTCCAAGTTTGATGGGACGAAATCATTATGCAGTAAATGAGTACCTGCCAAAAGACAAGGGCAAGACCGGTAACACCGAAGACGAGCATGAAGGTATCTGCCATGTCGAGGTTCTTCGGCACGCCGATCACCAATCCGGCACGTATGAAGCCGGCCACCGTAGCCACCGCAATCATGGTGAGGGCTATGAGCGGGCCCGAGTTGCCATTCGCCGTCCCAGCCAAGGGGGTAGGCGCCGTCTTGCGATACCAAAGGAGCACCCAGATCGCGAGAGCAACCAGTCCGACCAGTGTACTTCCGTACTGCAGAGTCTCGAACATCGGTACTGGCCCTATCACCGGAAACTTTACCATCTTCTGCATCCAGGCCCACCGCCACCATAGCCAGTTCAGCGGATGGGTAAATGTATCCCAAGCCAGGTGCGTCGCGATGCCGAGCACAACAGAAAACAAAATAGCCAGGAAACGCGCAGGGCCGCCGAACTTGAAGGCTCCGAGTTGACCCTGCAGTCTCTGCTGTACGCCCCGTGGGAGTAACGTTGAGGCGGGCCGCTTGATGGCGACGTGAAATAGCCATAGCGCCAGGATAGAGACTGGAAACGTAAATTCGATAACGCCAGGGAACGCGTGGCCCAAGCTCCGATAGTCAGTATTACCGACGATATAAGGGAAGTCTGGAGCCATGCTGCCTACCACGAATGCCGACCACACCAGGTTCAATCTGCGAAAGGGGAGCGCCGCAGCTATGTGGGACAGAGTGAAAGGCATCGACTGGAATAAGTTGGCTAAGTTTGCAGACTTCTGAAACGGCCGGTTGGCACTCTAAAACGGGTAAACGCCAACGCGGATCGCTCCAACGAGCGGTCGATCTGTTTGTCAGTATATCTGACGGCCTCGCACAAGGTTCGATTCAATTAACGCAGCCACCGCTCGCCGCGATGGTTCATGAATCAGTTACAATCGATATACACGTAGCACCTCAAGACTGACTCTTTATGAAGCGCGCTCCGCTGACAGGCGGGCAATCACATCCAGTTGAAGAAACAAACGGCACTCCGGCGATAGCGGGTGGCAAGCCTATTCGTTCGCGTGATCGCAGGCTGATCTTCGGCGCCCCGGTGATCGGCGATGCCGAGATCGCGTCCGTCACCGAGTGTCTGCGGAGTAATTGGATCGGCCTCGGCGGAAGGGTCGAGCGCTTCGAACAAGAGTTTGCACGCTATAAAGGGGCACCCTACGCCGTCGGAGTAAGCAGTGGTACCGCTGCCATTCATCTTGCATTGCTGTCGCTTGGAATTGGGGCGGGTGATGAAGTCATCGCCCCGGCCATGACGTTTTGCTCCACTATTCACTCCATCGTGCACACGGGGGCGAAACCAGTTCTAGTGGACTGTATCCGTTCGACCTTCAACATCGACCCCGCGCAAATCGAAGAGCGAATCACTTCACGTACTAAGGCCATACTGGTTGTCCACAT
The DNA here is from genome assembly GCA_963755865.1 of uncultured Acidobacteriaceae bacterium. Lineage (GTDB taxonomy): Bacteria > Acidobacteriota > Terriglobia > Terriglobales > Acidobacteriaceae > Bog-257. The sequence goes on from CAVWLY010000032.1 coordinate 7,537, forward strand.
GTGTGGTCGTTGTTGTGAAATGGACCCGGTCCTCAACCTTGCTGGCCGATACGGCTTGCGTGTGATCGAGGACTGTGCGCACGCCATCGAAGCCACACATCAAGGCATCCCGGCAGGGTTGATGGGAGATGTGGGCTGCTTCAGTTTTTATCCCACCAAGAACATAGCCACCGGCGACGGCGGGATGGTGATTACTCGTGATCGGCAACTGTACGAGCGTGTGAAAGTACTTTCGTTACATGGCATGACGGCTGATGCATGGAGCCGCTTTGTCGGCGGCCCCTCAGGATACGAAGTTATTGCTGCGGGTTTCAAGTACAACATGACGGACTTGGCCGCGGCCTTGGCGCTGCCGCAATTGGCAACCATCGAGGAGCGCTGGCGAAAGCGAGAGCAAACGTGGCAGATCTACACCGAACGTCTGAAAGAGCGTCCTGTGCTGTTGCCACCGGCTCCGTCGGTGGACTCGCGGCACGCCTACCATTTGTTTACACCTCTGCTGGAATTGGAGGAGCTTGGGGTTGACCGGCAGACGATCATCGCGGCGTTGGATGCAGAAAACATTGGCGTCGGCATCCACTACGTTCCCGTGCATCAGCATCCTTTTTACCGGCAGCAGTTTGGTTTTGTTGATTCAGATTTCCCCAACGCAGCGTTTGTGGGAGAGCGCACCATTTCGCTACCGCTCTCTTCTGCGACCTCGCAGCAGGATGTGGACGACGTGGCCACAGCGCTGACACGTATCTTCCGCTACTACGCAACTTCCGCTTGATCCGGAACCACATCCGTGAACTCATCCATACCGATGTCCTCATCTGGTCAAGAGCGCGAATCGTGCGCCAGAAGGCCTGTTTGACCAACCCTGTGAGGACATTCGGCACCGTGCTGGTCCTCTGGCTTGCCTCCGCCTGTTTCCCTGCGAACGCGCAACAGCCACCCACTCCGGTGGACACAGGGGCATCGCCCTCCCAAGCCACTGTTGCGCCGGTCGATGGATCAATTCCGCATCCCAACGAATCGAACTTCCTACGACATTTAGCTGAAGACCAGAAGGACATCTGGACCAGCCCATTCCACTTGAAGACCGAAGATGCCAAGTGGCTGATTCCCACGAGCGGGATTGCGACAGGACTCTTCGTTACCGATCCCCAAAGCGCCTACGCAATGCGTCTGAACAATCTCCACTTGCTGAGAGTGGCGTCGGATGCGGGAGTGGCATCGGCGGCCGGAATGACCGGGGCCATGTATATCTGGGGACATCTCACTCACAATGAGCACGCACGAGAAACCGGAGTGCTGGCCACCGAGGCGATGATCAACGCCATCGGGGTTGACTATGCCATGAAATTCGCCTTCGGGCGTGAGCGGCCTTTTCCCTCGAACTTCCAAAATGTCTTTTTTCATGGGGGAACCTCGTTTCCCTCGGACCACGCCGCCGTGACTTGGGCATTCGCTTCGGTTATTGCGCAGGAGTATCCCCATCCCCTGGCTGAGTTCGGAGCCTATGGGCTAGCGCTGGGCGTGAGTCTGGCACGGGCTGCATCGGAGCAGCACTTCTTGTCGGACGTCTTCGTCGGCGGACTTCTTGGCTATCAAATCGGGCGGCACATTTACAAGACGCGCCATAACCCGAGCCTGGATGACGATTTGAAGATCGTGGCGGAACAGACATCGGCGCCCCGTCCCGGCAACGTCGGCAGTACCTACGTTCCGCTGGATAGTTGGATTTATCCCGCGATGGAGATGCTGATCGCCCGCGGATACATCAATACGGCCTTCATTGGCATTCGCCCGTGGACCCGGATGTCGTGCGCTCACATGCTTATCGAAATGCATAAGAACATCGAATACCATACCGACCTTCCGCCTCAGATATTGCAGCTCCAGAAGACCCTGGACGCGGAATTCGCGGATGAACTGGCGGCATGGGATGGGCGACCCGTGGACTCGATCCAACTGGATTCGGTTTACACCCGGATTACGGACATTGCTGGAAGACCGGTGAACGACAGCTATCACTTCGGGCAAACGCTGATTAACGATTACGGCCGCCCTTACTGGCAAGGGGTAAACAACATAACGGGGTTTAGCGCCAGCGCCGATGATGGCCGCTTCGCATTTTACGTCGATGGGGAATATCAGTATGCACCGACGATCCCCGGATATCCGCTGTCGGTTCGACAGGTGATCGCGAATGTCGATATAAATCCTCTGCAGCCCCCGACGCCAATCTCGACAAATCAGTTTCGCTTGCTGGATACCTATGCCTTGGCAAAATACGGAGGCTTGGATTTCTCTGTGGGGAAACAAAGCATATGGTGGGGGCCGGGCGAAAGCGGCTCAATGTTGATGAGTAACAACGCCGCCCCCTTCTGGATGCTACAAATCAATCGTACGGAGCCGACCAATGTCCCAGGGTTATCAAAGTTTCTGGGGCCTTTCGAGCTGTCCAATTACTTCGGAGCGCTCGCAGGCCATCAGTTTCCTGTGGGACCTTATATGTTCGGGCAGAAGGTCAGCTTTAAGCCCACCGAAAATCTGGAATTCGGATTTACTCGCAACGATGTTTTCGGCGGCCAAGGACACGTGCCGATCACCTTTGGTTCGTTCTGGAATAGCTTCACCAGCTTCAACGACGTTACCCCCGCAGTCAAGTTCTCGCGCAACGATCCGGGCGCACGTCATGCCAGCTTCGATTTTTCCTACAGGCTTCCCTTTGTGCGTCGATGGTTAACACTCTACAGCGATTCTCTGGTGCACGATGATGTTTCCCCAGTCAGTGCGCCTCGGCGGTCCGCCGTCAACCCTGGAATCTATCTCACCCATTTCCCGCGTCTTCCCAAGCTCGACTTCCGTGCCGAAGCAGTTTATACGGACCCTCCTACCCCCGCCAGCATTGGCGGGCACTTTATCTACTGGGAGGTGATCTACCACGATCTGTACCTGAACAACAGATATTTGATGGGCAATTGGATTGGCCGCGAAGGCAAGGGTTATCAGGCGTGGAGCACGTACCATCTCAGCCCGCAGAGCAGCATTCAAATCGGGGTCCGCAACAGCAAGATTGCCAACGACTTCATCCCCGGCGGAAGCACGCAATGGGACTGGAACGTTTCCGCGATGCTGCGAGTTCGCAAAGACCTCGAGATCAAGTCCTTCCTGCAGTACGAGACATGGTGGGTCCCGGTGTTGGCCCCCACTCGGCAAACGGACTTCACCAGTTCCATCCAACTGACATGGTGGCCCGCTAGTGTCGCGATGCGCAAGGCGCTCCACTAGGACGACGGCCGCAAGCGGCGCTCTGTGGCCAGACACGGAGATCGCTCTGTCCACAGCTCTCAGTCGCCATCTGGGTAGTTTTCTCGCCGGCGCTGTGCTACCCGCTTTCTTCTAGAAGTCTATTCAGATCCTCTTTCACGTGAGTTTTATCGCCTCCTGTCACGATGCGAGGATAGACCCGTTTACAATGAGGAGGCCGACCTCGAAACGGGCCTGTAGCTCAACGGTTAGAGCAGGGGACTCATAATCCCTTGGTTGGGGGTTCGAATCCCTCCGGGCCCACCATTCCTCATAGTCTGGCGCGTGCATGGCTCTTTCGACGCTTGGTATTCCCGCCGACAAACGCTATCATCATCGCTCACATTGCCCAAAAGTTGATTGTCCCCGGAGCGCGCCTTGAACTGGCTGAACGCCTGGTTCGGTTTCGATCAACACGGCACCTCGTTCGGTCGCGAGCTGATTGCTGGACTCACAACGTTCACCACGATGTCTTACATTGTGGTAGTCAATCCGGCTATTCTCTCGGCGGCTGGAATTCCGGCAGGCCCATCGTTCGTGGCGACAGTGCTGGTGGCTGCCTTCGGCTGTTACCTCATGGCGTTTTACGCCAACCGTCCTTTCGCGATAGCGCCTTACATGGGCGAAAATGCATTCATCGCTTTCACCGTTTGCAAACTCTTGGGTTTTCACTGGCAGACGGCCCTGGCGGCCATCTTTATCGCTGGAGTGCTATTTATCCTGATGACCATCCTGCGGTTGCGGCAGTGGATCGTCGACGGCGTGCCCACAGTCGTTGCGTTACAGCTTCGCGGTCGGCATAGGGCTATTTCTCACCTTTATCGGACTGGATCAGACCGGATTGGTGACCCTCGGAGTTCCCGGCGCTCCAGTGCAGGCAGGGCATCTCACCTCACATCCCGCGCTGGTGGCCATGTTTGGCTTTATATTGATCGCCGTCCTGGTGATCCGAAAGGTTCCGGGAGCGATCCTGCTGGGCATTGTGATTACCGCGATTGTCGCCTTCGTCGCCAAAACCGCTGCGCCACCGCACGGTCTTGTCAGCTTACCGCCAAGTGTCGCTCCTATACTGTGGCAACTTGATCTTCGCGGTGCGTTCACGTGGCGGGCTTTCCCTGTAGTGCTCACCATTTTCATCATGGCGTTTGTCGATACGATGGGAACTCTGATTGGGCTCTCGGCCCGCGCGGGCTTCCTCGACGATAACGGACAGTTGCCCCAGATCGAGCGTCCCATGCTGGTGGATGCCATCACCACTAGCATCGCTCCGGTCCTGGGCACGACCACCGCTGGCGCTTACGTCGAGTCGGCCACCGGAATTGAGGCTGGCGGGCGCACTGGATTTACCGTGTTCGTTACCGGAACTTGCTTCCTGCTGGCCTTGTTCTTCTCGCCATTTGTAGCAGCCATTCCTCCGCAGGCGTATGGACCTGCATTGATCATTGTTGGCCTGTTCATGCTGGCGCCTATCACGCGCGTTGACTTCGCTGACTACACAGAATCGATCCCAGCGTTCGCGGTTGTCTCCCTGATGGCATTCACCTTCAATATCGCGATCGGAATCTGTGCGGGTTTTGTGCTTTACCCAATCTGCAAGTTGGTTGCCGGAAGGACAAACCACCTGAAGCCTGGACTCTGGGTCTTGACCGCACTTTCGCTGCTGTTTTTCGTCTTCTATCCCTACAGCTGACCCAGCCAATGCAATCCGCCCGGTGGCTTGACTTCAGAATTGTGTCGTTCGGCGGAGTGGAGCATCAGACTCAAGTCGTGGGATATCGTCTTGAGCGACAGGCGCACCGAGAAATCGCAAGAACTCTGGTCGGCGGGGAATCCGGACGTGTCACCGTGCCCGGCATCCAAACGTTTGGTTTGGTGCAGCAATAGCGACTCTTCAGGCGGCACACCGGCCCCACCCACGACTAACCGGGTCAAGGCCGGCGAGCCTGCGAGTCTAACATCTGTCTAACGAAGCGAACTCTCATCCAGGTCATCCGCTATCGCATGGGAACGGACGGAAATCTACAGTCCTATCTTGCGGCGCAGAATCCCTGCCAGGCCTAGAAGACCGCTACCAAACAGCACGATGCTGCCTGGTTCAGGCGTAGTTGAGGAGCCACCTGACAGAGTGGCGCTTCCTCCGTCGTCAAAAGCGATCGACCCGCCACCGGGCGGAATGGTGTTTTGCAAGATCATTTCGAGCTGATACCCGCCGCTCTGTTCACCAATGCTGCCGAAGCTGAACGTCCCGCTGAACTCCATGTTTTGTCCACAGTAGTTGCAGTCAGGAACAACAATGCTACCGATTTCGGTGCCGTTGACGAAGTATCCGACGGTTTCGTTGTTGCCACCGCCCAGAACGTCGTAAACCATAAAGTCATACGACAAGCTGTTGATTGATGACTGGCCAGTATTGAAGATGGGCGATTGAACGTAATCGCCGGTGGTCCACATAAATGCAGTCATGCCGCCGGCTGGAAGCGTTCCGCAGCCGTTGGTGGCGCTGCAATAATTGTCGCCCACGGCGGGAAACGGCTCGGGGACATCGCTGGCGCTGGCGATCATGGCGCTAGCGAAGCAGACGGCGAACACCAGCGCAAGAGTTGCGACGAACAGCTTTCTCATAGGAGATCTCCTCAAGATCACGGCACAACGGGGCATCGGTGCCCACTGAAAATCACCGCGTGTGCCATGGACATTGTCGATTCAGAGAGTCAGTGAAACACTACCGCTAAGTAGGGTGGCAATTTTGCTTCCACTGTAAGTGACTGAAAAGAATATGGATTAGTCGTTGGCATATGCACAAGGTTGCACTAAAATGCGCAGAATATTCCACTATGATCGTCGGCAAATGCCATGCGGAAGTGGCTTATGATGGTCTGAATGCAGTAGAGACTCGGGTAGCAAGGATAGAGCCTTGCCCAAATTTTCTGTCGTCGAAAACCTGCTCAAGGAAGTTGAAATTCCGCGGGATGGCACCCTGAGCCGTACGATCCATCGCGATGACCACGTGAAGATTGTCCTGTTTGGCTTTGCCGGCGGCCAGGAACTTTCGCAGCACACCGCGACGGTGCCTGCGATCATCGAGATTCTTCAAGGTGACGCCCGCGTGACGCTTGATGGTGAAGAGAAAGAGCTGTCTGGCGGTTCGTGGGTGTACATGGAAGCCAAGCTTCCCCATGCCATCTATGCCCGGACTGACGTGGTGATGCTACTGACGATGTTGACCGGCGCAGCGGCGAAGTAACTCGTCGCACCGGCTCAGCCGGTACAACCAGACGTATTCCACACACCGTGCCTGACACCTCGCCAACTGATTCCGCAGTGCTTCCCTCCAGCGTGCAATTTCGCGATCGGGAAGCGGCGCAGCGAAATCTGGCGCAAATTCGCCAACTCGTGCCTGCAGGAGTGCTTGAGGCACTGAACGCTTTGCTGCCGGGTTCGCCAAATCCCGACGCGGCGGTTAATCAGTTTGAACGGTTGGCCGAGTCGGCTTCGCCCGATCTATTGCGGCTGCTGGAGAAGCATCAGTTCTTGATTCACTATGCCGTCTTGGTGTTTGCCGTTAGCTCCTGGCTGGGCGAGACGCTGATCCATAATGCCGATCTGTTTCAAGGCTTTGTGCGCGACAAGAGCTTGGACCGCACGCATTCGCGCGAGGAATTCCAGGAGAGCTTTGCGCGAATGCGCTCCCGCTCGCTTGAAACCGATACCGCGGTATTGCTAGCCCGCTTCAAGAAGCGCGAGTACGTCCGCATCATGCTACGCGACGTGCTTGGCGTGGCAACCCTGGCTGAAACAACGGCCGAGATTTCCGCTCTGTCGGATGTGTTGATCGAGGAGGCTCTGCGCGAAGTCCATTCCCAACTTCAGCACCGCTATGGCTCGCCCCGGCAGCTTGATCCCGAAGGTCGTGTTATTGATTCGCGGTTTGCTGTGCTGTCTTTAGGTAAGCTCGGCGGCAACGAGTTGAATTACAGTTCTGACATTGATCTGTTGTATCTCTACGACGGTGGCGTGGAGCCTCCGGGTGCGGAAATTCCTAATCGCGAATTTTTCATCCGGTTAGCGCAACAAACCACGGAACTGCTCTCGCGGCATACCCGTGAAGGACCGGTCTTCCGAATTGATCTGCGGCTGCGTCCGCAAGGCAACGAAGGCGAGCCGGCGGTACCGCTGCCGCACGCAATCCATTACTACTCCCATGTCGCGCATGACTGGGAGCTGCAGGCGATGATTAAGGTGCGTCATTCGGCGGGCGATGTGGGCCTGGCGCGCGAATTTGTGCGACGGGTGCAACCGTTTGTCTATCGCCCCGAACTGAACTTCCTGGCCATCAAGACGGCGTTGGCCTCGCGGGAAAAAATCGGCACGCACCGTCGCCAACGCCTGCTCAAGCAGACCGGCCAGGGCGGCATTGATGTGAAGATCGACCGCGGCGGTATTCGCGATATCGAATTTCTGGTGCAGTGCTTACAGCGCGTATACGGCGGGAGCGAATCGTGGCTGCGCTCGCGGGGAACGATGTTTGCGCTCCAGAAGCTGTACGACAAAGAGCACATCAGCAGCAAAGACTTTCATAACCTCACCAACGCTTATGAGTTTCTCCGTACTCTGGAGCACCGCCTGCAGTTGCGCCATGGGCAGCAGACCCATCGCCTGCCTGAATCGCGCGGGGACATCCAAGAGCTGTCGCGAAGCCTGGCTCGAGAGGGTAATGCTGCCCTACCCGTCGAGGAATTCCTGGCCCATGTGAAAAGGCGCATGTCGGCAGTGGCCGAGATTTACCAACGCGTCATCTATCAGGAGCAAAGCCAGGACCACAGCGAGGCAGCCGAATTTCGCTTGCGGCCGGAAATTCCCGCGACCCCAGAGAATTCCTACAGCCAGATGATGCAGCGGCTGGCCGTCGATTCTCCACGGCTAAGGGAAATTGCCGGGACCGCCGAACTATCGCAGCACGCACGGCGCAATCTTGATCGCTTTCTCAGCTCAGCCGGAACTACCTCCGAACGCTACGGCGCGGTATTGGACTCACCCGAAGCGGTGGGCCGCGCTCTCACGATCTTCGAGTTCAGCGAGTACCTCACCGACATTCTGGTTCGTCATCCGGCCGAGGTGTCGCTGCTGTCTCAAATAGACGACATCCAATCCTCGGGCGTTGGCGAATTGTTCGACCGAAGTTCGGGAGGTGTGAGTCCTGTAACCGATCCGGTGTTTGCTTATCTCGCTCAAGAACAGGTCGACCGCTCCGAGGCCAGCAGGATCCTGCGAAAGCACTACCGGCGTCGAATGTTCCTCTCCGGTAGCCGCGACCTGTTCCAGTTGCGCGAAGTTTTCGACTCTCTAACGGAGAACACGGCCGCGGCGGAGGCTGCGATCCAGGCTGCGCTGGCCATAGCTGGCCAGCCGGCTGGATTCACGGTCATGGGACTTGGAAGGCTAGGCGCGCACGAATTCGATCTCCTGTCGGACGCAGACGTATTGTTTGTTTGCGACGAAGGCTGCGCTCAGGAGGCGATGCTCCGGGTTGCCGCAAAGATGATGGATGCACTGACGGCATACACGCTGGATGGCACCGTGTTTCCAGTGGACGCTCGTCTGCGTCCCCATGGTCGCGAAGGCGAATTGATTGTCACCCCGACACAGCTGGCCGCTTATTTTCAGGATGAGGCCAAGCCCTGGGAAGCGTTAACGTATCTAAAGTTGCGCTATATCGCGGGCGATCGTGAAGTGGGCAACCGCGCCTTGGAGGTGGTGCGAAAGGGAATTGCAGAGATTGCGACTCGACCAGATTTCGATTCAGAATTGAAAGAGGTTCGCCTCCGGCTGGAACGGAGTGAGACGGTAGCGAACTTTAAGACTGGCGCGGGTGGGATCTACGATCTCGATTACCTGGCAGGTTCCCTGCAGGCTCGGCATCAACTCTGGCTGGCGGGAAATCTACGGGAGCGACTGAGTCTGCTGCATGAGCACGGGTTACTAGACGGCAGTGAGTATGAGCAACTCGCGGAGAACGCAGCTATTCCTGCGTACTTTGGAGCACTTGGTGCGCCTGGTGACGGGACGAGCACGCAAATGGCTGCCGGTTGCCGAGCATCCCCATCGCGCACTCCAGAAGCTGCTTTGGAGGGTATTACGCACCGACGACAGCTTTAATCCTGAGATGCGGCTATCAGAAATTCTCCGGCAGACCCGCTCCATCTACCGCCAACGTGGTATGCCGTAATCTGGGATTTCATTGAAGCCGCTCGGCTGCAGTGGTAACGTAAAGAGTTCGGGAGAACCCGGTAAGCCTTTCTGATCCGGACTCGGTGGATGGCCATGGTGGGGGCCGCGCTTGTTTCGTGCCCAATGACTTGGTTTCCGGCGTGCCGCCGGCTTAGCTGAAGCTTCCTAATCCCGACACCTGGCTGTTTACAGCTTAGGGTCAATTTATACCCATACTCCTCGAGGTGCCTTGTGGCGGCTTCTTACAACGAAATTCCTTTGCCCTCCAGCGGGACCAAGATCACTTACGAAAACGGTAAGCTTGTTATCCCAAACAATCCCATTATTCCATTCATCGAAGGTGACGGTACCGGTCGCGACATCTGGAAAGCGTCGGTTCGCGTATTCGATGCGGCGGTTGAAATTGCCTATAACGGAAAGCGCCGGGTCGCCTGGTATGAAGTTTTCGCCGGCGAAAAAGCCATGGATCGCTTCAAGACCTGGCTGCCTGATGACACGGTCGCGGCTTTTCGCGAATTGCGCGTGGGAATCAAGGGCCCATTGACCACGCCGATTGGCGGAGGCATCCGCTCCCTGAACGTCGCTTTGCGCCAGCTCCTCGACCTCTATGCCTGCGTTCGTCCGGTGAAGTACTACGCCGGCATCCCATCGCCCGTAAAGCACCCTGAGCGCATGAACATCGTGATCTACCGCGAGAACACTGAAGACGTTTATGCCGGCATCGAGTGGAAAGAAGGAACGCCGCAGGCGAAGGAGTTGATTGACTTCATCAACACCAAGATGCTGGCGGGTACCAACAAGCACATACGCGAAGACTCTGGCATTGGAATCAAGCCCATCTCCATTACGGGTACGAAACGTCTCGTTCGCATGGCCATTCAATATGCGCTCGCCAATCGTCTCAAGTCAGTGACACTGGTGCATAAGGGCAACATTCAGAAGTTCACCGAAGGCGCGTTTCGCGAGTGGGGTTACGAATTGGCGACCCAAGAGTTCCGCGATCAAGTTGTTACCGAGCGCGAGAGCTGGATCATCGACAACCTCGACAAGAATCCCGGATTGTCTGTTGAAGACAACGCCAAGATGGTAGAGCCGGGAATGGAATTCGCGCAGCAGGACTTCCGCAACGCTCTCTACGAGGAAGTGAAGGGCGTAATCAGCAGCATCTACGCCACCCACGGTAAGGGTGCGTGGAAGAGGAAGCTGATGATCAACGATCGCATTGCCGACAGCATCTTCCAGCAGATCGTTACCCGTCCCGATGAGTACGCAGTGCTGGCGACGCCTAACCTGAACGGCGACTACATTTCCGACGCGGCTGCCGCGCAGGTCGGGGGACTCGGCATTGCGCCCGGAGCCAACGTCGGAGACCAGCACGCCATCTTCGAAGCCACGCACGGCACTGCTCCGAAGTATGCCGACAGGGACGTGATCAACCCTGGCTCAGTCATCTTGTCGGGTGTGATGATGTTCGACTTCATGGGCTGGCACGAGGCGGCTCGCCTGATCGAGGGCTCAATGGAACGTACCATCCTGCAGAAGAAGGTCACCTACGACTTCGAACGCATGCTGGAGGGCGCAACCAAGGTCAAGACGAGCGAGTTCGCGAGCCACATGATCCATAACATGGCGCCCGTGGCGGAGCTCGTAGCGGAATAGCCGGCGGTCAGGTCGTTTCAAGATTCATATTTCTGCTATTCCGCGCGGACGTTTTAGCTTGCGCGCGGGATAGCATTATCAATGTTTCCGGCAGCCGTTGTGGCATCCGGAATCCCCGGTTCATGTCGTTAGAAATTCTTCATTATTCAAATACTGTGAGGCATCATGCGTAAAAAGGTAACGGTAGTTGGTTCTGGTAATGTGGGCGCCACCGCGGCACACTGGCTGGCGTCGAAGGAGCATGCTGACGTCGTGTTAATTGACATCATAGAAGGAGTGCCCCAAGGTAAGGCTCTCGATCTTTTGCAAGCCATGCCCATCGAAAAGCGGGACTCCTACATCCTCGGCACCAACGATTACGCGGACACTGCGAACTCGGACATCGTCGTCATCACCGCCGGTATTCCGCGTAAGCCCGGCATGAGCCGCGACGATCTGCTCAACACCAATTTCAAGATCATGAGCGACGTTGTCGGCAAGGCGGTGCAGTACTCGCCCAATAGCATTTTGATCATCGTCTCCAATCCGCTCGACGCCATGGCGCAGGCGGCTTACAAGCTAAGCGGCTTCTCGCGGAATCGAGTGATCGGCATGGCTGGCATTCTGGATTCGGCGCGCTTCCGTACTTTCATTGCCCGGGAGCTGGATGTTTCCATCGAGAACGTTACCGCTTTTGTGCTTGGCGGTCATGGCGACACCATGGTCCCACTGCCGCGCTACTCCACGGTGGCGGGCATCCCGATCACCGAACTGATGGACGCAGCTACCATCGAACGTTTGGTGCAGCGCACCCGCGACGGCGGTGCTGAAATCGTAAAGCACCTCAAGACCGGCAGCGCTTACTACGCGCCGTCCTCGGCTGTCGCTGAGATGGTTGAAGCAATCCTCAAGGACAAGAAGAAGATCGTGCCATGCGCCGCTTATCTCGAAGGTGAGTACGGTATCAGCGGACTATTCGTTGGTGTACCGTGCAAGCTCGGCTCGAACGGTATCGAGCAAATCCTCGAAATCAAGCTGACCCCGCAAGAGCAGGCCGCATTGCAGAAGAGCGCTGACTCGGTCAAGGAATTGGTGAGCGTGATAGGGGTGTAGTCCAACAAAACAAGCAGACTTTTGTGCCACCCAAGCTTTGTTTGCTTGGGTGGGATTTCCGACGGGTACCTTAAGCTAACGGCCCGTCGCCTAGGTAAGATCAAGTGCTACCCTCACCGCAGTTTCAACTGTCTGCATGGATGCCGATGCCAGCGTGCCCAGCGGAGGGTAGATCACCAGTTGCTTCTCCACCGTGGTCGGCTGGTCACACTTCACCCATGAGTCGCGGTTCAAAACACCCTCTCCGGCCTTCAACTTAGGACGCAGTGAAAATGCTTGGTGTTCGGCGGTGGAGATCGGCAGTACACATACGTCCAGAGAATGTGCGTTCAGGCTATCGTTCGAAATCACCACCGCAGGGCGCTCCTTGTCCAGATCAATCAGGCAAACTTCTCCCCGTCTGGGATACCATCGCGCAGGCTTTGTGGCTCTTCGCCAGGCTGTCATTGGCGTGACCAAGATTCGAGGCTGGCCTTCTGGAAGGCGTGGCGCTCCCGCCGGTCATCCGGCGCAATTTTGAAGAACTGCGCCGCTTCCCGGTAGAGGCTGGCCTTGCGCTCGGTCTCCAGAGCGTACCTCAGCAGCTGGTTAACTCGTTCGCTGGCAGAGCCTCGCCCCTTGGTGCGTTCAACCTCTAGCAAAACATTCTGATCAAGCGAAAAAGACCGAGTTTTCCTGACCGCGGACCTCATAGTGATCATCCCTCACCAGAAACTATTGTGATTCCTACGAGATATATTATCAAGATTCCTATTTTTTGTTAATGGGCCATTCGCCGCGGTGAAACAGTCTCCAAGACGGCCGTGGGCCTTTCTGACCGCTAATAAGCTATCGCGCACTTCGCATTACCGCCCAATATGCCGACAAGGTTTCGCCAAGTGGAGTTTGGCGAGCGCCGACCAGCGCCGCAATCGACCGCAACAGCATTCCCACGACAATCCCAGCGCGCAATGTCGCTGCCTGGCCGCTGGAAAAATGTTTACGTGCGTAGCGCAGCATGTTCCCGTACCAGAACACTTGCTTATCGCGGAAGGGTAACTTACCCACGCTATGTCCGCCGCTGTGGCGGAAATGCGCCGCAGGGCAATAAATGATCTTTCCGTCGCCATCCCGTAGCCGCTTGCATAAATCAACATCTTCGAACCACACGGGAAAGAACTGCTCGTCGAAACCACCGACTGACTCCCATGCCGCTCTTGTGATCGCAAGGCATGCCCCGGCAGGCTGTTCGACCTCCTGTTGCTGCGAATAGTCGGCGTCGAGACAGCGATAGCGGCGGTTTACCGGATTGCGCGGCCCGAGACGATTAACCAGCATCACCTCGCACAGCAAGCTCGTGAGAGTTGGCAACCGTCGAAACGTGAAACCGCGGGCTGGCTGTTCGTCATTTTCCAGCAGGGATCCCCCGGCCGCGACGGCGCCCGTGTCTTCGAGGCACTGCAACAGCGCTTTGACCGCACCCGGCTCGGCGATGGTGTCGGGATTGAGTACTAGCAGGACATCTCCGGAGGTCTCCCGTGCCGCTTGATTCACGGCGGCGGCGAAACCAACATTTTCTTTGTTTGCCACCAGATACACGGGATGCCAGGCGACGAACTCCTCCACCCGCTGCACGGTCTCGTCGCGCGAAGCGTTGTCCACTACTACGATCTCGCAATCTTCGCGCGCCAGCGCTTCCAGGCAGGCCCCAATGCTGGGCGGCAGAGTTGTAGGTCACGATAATGGCGGAGCAGCGCAACATAGGTCAGGAAGCACGCATTATAATCGTCGCTTCGTTTATTCTTCGAAGAAGCAGCGCACGCCCACCCACAACGGTGGCCGCGCCTGGAGAGGACTTGGAAATCATTAAACCCGCTTGCCGGGCGTGATCGTGGTGAAGCCGCGAGTCCACGAAGACCCACGCGGCTTCTTCATGGAAACCTATCGCCAAAATGTACTGAAGGACGCTGGCATCCAGGACCAGTTCGTGCAAGACAACCACTCGCGGTCTTCCCTTGGTGTGCTGCGCGGTTTGCACTATCAGCTCCGGAACCCGCAGGCCAAGCTGTGCCGCGTGGTGTAGGGTGAGGTGCTTGACGTCGCAGTGGATATTCGCGTAGGTTCGCCAAACTTCGGACAGTGGGTCAGTGTTTTGCTTTCTGCCGAGAACCACTTGCAGCTGTACGTTCCCCGCGGATTTGCGCATGGATTCGCGGTTCAATCTGAAACCGCCGACTTTCTCTATAAATGCAGCGACTACTACAACGGTCCCGACGACCGAGGCGTGCTGTGGAACGATCCGGACATCGGCATCGATTGGCAAACTCCTTCCCCCATCCTGTCGGAAAAGGATAAGGGGTATCCGCTGCTTTCGCAGATCGGGCGTGACCAGTTGCCGCGATACCAACCATGAGCTTGCGACTTCTCATCACCGGCGCAACTGGCCAGATAGGCTGGCATTTGCAACGCACTCTGGCGCCGTTAGGCGAGGTGACTGCCCTCACCCGCGAGCAACTGGATCTGTCTAATCTTGACGCTGTGACGCGGGCGGTGCGCGAGTTTGAACCTGACATCCTGGTGAACGCCGCCGCCTATACGGCTGTCGACAAAGCGGAGAGCGAGCCTGACCTGGCGCGAACCGTCAATGCGCTGGCTCCCGCGCGCATGGCAAAGGAGTTGGCGCGCACCGGCATGCTGGTCCACTATTCTACCGATTACGTTTTCGACGGCAACAAGCCGACAGCCCAGACCTATCGAGAGAACGACCCGACTGGGCCGCTTAACGTCTATGGTCAGACGAAGCTGGAAGGCGAGCAGTTGATCGCCGCGACGGGATGCCCGTACATCATCCTGCGAACTACCTGGGTGTACGACACTCGCGGCAAGAATTTTCTGCGTACGGTTTTGCGGCTGGCTCGCGAAAAGGAAGAGCTGCGCATGGTCGGCGACCAGTACGGCGCACCCACATGGGCGCGGACGATCGCCGAAGCAACCGCGATCATTCTGGCTAGATCGCTGGAGCGCAACAGCGAAACCGGCTGTCTGGCAGAGCGGGCTTTTCCATCTGACGGCTGCGGAGCAGACCTCGTGGGTAGGATTTGCGCGAGCGATTCTTGAGGACTACGAAGCGCTTCTCGATTGGCCCGCCGACACCGGTGAATTTGGCGGGCCCTTGAAGGCCAAACGCGTTGTGCCCATCACCAGCGAGCAATTTCAGGCGCCTGCCCGACGGCCGCGGAATTCCGTGCTCTCCAACGCGAAGGTGCAGGCTACCTTCGGAGTCATGCTGCCGGATTGGCGAAGCCAGCTGCGGCTTGCCATGCAGGACGCGATTCGCTGATAATCTTTGTGTACCCGGTTGCTGAACAGTTCATCTTCTCGCACGCTCCGGCAGCGCGGTTCTGCAGGAGTTTGGCAGAGGACCGCGGCGCAGATTCTGTCGTACGCACCCACGCTGTTCGCGGCACAAGAACGGAGAGCTAATGAAGGGAATAGTCCTGGCGGGCGGCATTGGTACGCGCCTGTATCCGCTGACCCGCGTTACCAACAAGCACCTGCTGCCGGTGTATGACAAACCGATGATCTTCTATCCCTTGCAGACGCTGGTGGATGCCGGCATTCGCGACATCCTGATCGTGACCGGCGGGCAAAACGCCGGCGATTTTCTCCGCCTGCTGCAGAACGGCAAGGAGTTCGGTCTGCAGCAACTCAGCTTCGCCTATCAGGAGGGAGAAGGCGGAATCGCCGATGCGCTTCGCCTGGCCGAGCCCTGGGCCAAGGGCGACAAAATCTGTGTCGTTCTGGGCGATAACATCATTGAGGGCGACATGCGCGAGGCGGCCAAGGCTTTTGGGCAACTCGAAAAGGGCGCCATGGTGATGCTGAAGGAAGTGCCCGATCCCGAGCGCTTCGGCGTGCCGGTGTTTGACCAGGGCCGCATCGTTCGCATTGAGGAGAAGCCCAAGAAGCCGCTCTCGTCGTACGCGGTTATCGGTATCTATTTTTACGATGGGACGGTCTTCGATCGCATCCGCACGCTGAAGCCATCGGGCCGCGGCGAGTACGAGATCACCGATATCAACAACAGTTACATTGCGGAAGGTACGCTTCAGCACACACTGCTGGAAGGCTGGTGGACCGACGCCGGCACCTTCGAATCGCTGTGGCACGCCAGCAACATGGTGCGCGACAAGGTGCTGCGCAATGCGGAAGAGCCGGCGACGGTGCGTAGCCTATGAAGCTGCTGGTCACGGGAGGCGCTGGATTCATCGGCTCCAACTTCGTCCATCACGCGCTGGCCAGGCATCCGGAATGGAAGCTGGTGGTCCTCGACAAGCTTACCTACGCGGGTAACCTGAAGAATCTGGAACCGGCACTGCAGCAGGGCAGGTGCGAGTTTGTGCAGCTGGACATCTGTGACCGCGAGGTGCTGGATGCGGTGCGCGGATGTGATGCCGTCATCCACTTTGCCGCCGAGAGCCATGTGGATCGCAGCATCGAAGACGCCGCGGCGTTCGTCCGCACCAACGTGGATGGGACGCACAACCTGATCCAGGCTTGCCGAGAAGCAGGCGTGCCGCGATTCTTGCACGTCAGTACCGACGAAGTATATGGCAGCCTTGGTGAGGAAGGCGAGTTTACGGAAGAATCTCCGCTGCAGCCGAACAGCCCGTACGCGGCGACCAAGGCGGCTTCCGATCTGCTGGTGCTGGCCTACGTGCGCACCCACAAGTTTGCCGCGGTGGTGACACGCTGCTCCAATAACTATGGGCCGTATCAGTTTCCGGAGAAGTTCATTCCGCTGATGATCGCGCAGGCGATGGCGGGCGAGCGGCTGCCGGTGTACGGCAAAGGCAGCAATGTGCGCGACTGGATTCACGTCAGCGATCACTGCACGGCGCTGGACGCAGTGTTGCAGCGCGGACGCGAAGGCGAGGTTTACAACATCGGCGGTGGTTGCGAGATGCGCAATCTCGAGGTTGCGAAACTGATTCTCGCTGCCTTGGGCCGCTCCGAAGCGCTCATTGAGTTCGTGAGCGACCGTAAGGGACACGATCTGCGCTACGCCATCAACTGCGAAAAGCTGGAACGCGAGCTAGGGTGGCGGCCTGCAATTGGTTTCGAGCAGGGGCTGGCGGAGACGATCGCGTGGTATCGCGAAAATGTGCCATGGCTCGATGACGTGCGCACCGGTCAGTACCGCGACTACTTCCAGAAACACTACGTGCAGAGGGAGAAGACCTTCGCGCCATAGCCTGAGTTCGCTTCTCTAAATCAGAGCCGAATGAGACTTGTCACTTTTCACGACAATATGGCCCGCCAGCATGTCGGCGCGTTGACGGCCAGACGGCCGCATTGCCGACCTGAATGCTGCTTACAAGCTTTATCTTCGGGAAAAGGAAAAAGGTGAGCCTGATGAGCAGGTCGCAAGCGCCCGTGTGCCCACCGACATGCGTGGGCTGTTCGAGGGCGGCGATCACAGCCTGGACGCAGCGCGCGCAGCGCTTGACTACGTAACCGCGCAACTCCCCGAACTTGGTGTTAATGGCGAACCCATCTTTTACGGCCGCGACGAGATTCGCATCAAAGCGCCGATTATCCCCAAGAAGTTCTTCCATACCGCCGGCAACTTTCGCGAACATCATCACGAAGCCCAGCAGGCAGGCTTCTCACATCCGGTGCTGCCATGGATCGTCTTCTTCCAGAACGTAGACGCCATCATCGGGCCCGATGAGCCAGTGATTTTCCCGCCACATCTCACCCAGGAGCTCGACTACGAACTCGAACTCGCGGTCGTCCTCAAGCAAGGCCGGCAAGCATTTCACCGCCGAGGAAGCCGAACAGTACATCGGCGGCTATGTGATCTTTAACGACATAACCGCTCGCGACATTCAACGCAATGAGATGAAGTCGGGTGTCTTCAGCTTCTGCAAGGGAATCGATTCCTTCTGCCCTTTGGGGCCGCACATCGTCACTGCCGACGAGATCGCCGATCCGCATAATCTGGCAATGGAGTTACGCGTGAATGGCGAACTGCGACAGCGCTCGCACACCAGCAAGATGTCGGTCACCATTCCCGAAATCCTCGCGCACTATTCCGCAATGGGATATAGCGCAGGTGATGTGGTGTCCACCGGAACCGTCTCCGGCGTGGCCGCCTTCAGCGCTGATCCCAAAGCATGGTTTCTCAAACCGGGCGATGTTATGGAGTGCGAGATTGAGCAGATCGGCGTCCTTCGGAATCCCGGTCATTTCATGGGAGCAGGCTTACGGTGTAAAAGCGCCGAAGAACCAGCTAAGCAGGGAGCGCTAACATGAGCGACGTCGCCGGCAAAATCTGGACCAGCGAATTGAACGCGCGACCCGGTGTGAAACCCAGTTTTCGATCGCTCGCGTACCGTGCGTTTTTACGACACCACATTACGCGACGGCGAACAGACCGTCGGCGTGGTTTTCAGTCCGCAGCAGAAACTCGAAATCGCGAAGAAACTGGACGAACTCGGTGTAAGTCGCATCGAAGCGGGTTTTCCCAAAGTGTCGAAGGAAGACGGCGAAGCCATCTCGATGATCTTGCGAGCGGGCCTGAAACACTCCGAGGTATGGGGTTTTGCTCGCGCGACCCGTGGCGACGTGGACGAGTTAGTTCGACTCGGGCTGCAAGCCGCGGTGATCGAAGTGCCTATCAGCGAGATCAAGCTGAAGGCCTACGGCATTTCCCGCGATGAGGCGGTTCGGCGTGCGACTGAGGCAATCGGTTACGCCTGCGGAAAACGGTATTCGGGTCGCCTTCTTCGGAGTGGACGGTACGCGCGCCGACCTCGAGTTTCTCAGGCGCGTCTACTCCGCAGCACTGGAAGCGGGAGCCAAGGAAGTGGTTGTGGTGGACACCATTGGGGCGTGCACGCCCGAAGCTGCCGAATTTCTGGTGCGCTGGATGAGTGAGTGGATTGGTCCGGATATTCCGATCCACTGGCACGGCCACAATGACTTCGGACTCGGAACGGCTGCGGCGATCGCAGCGGTTCGCGGCGGCGCAAGCTGGATTCAAGGCACCATCAACGGAATGGGCGAGCGCGCCGGAAACACCGATATCGCCGAAGTAGCGCTCGCCTTGAAGTGCCTATACGACGTGCCCGTCGAGATGAATCTCGAAAGAATTCGGGAAGTGTCGGAGGTGGTTTGCCGGGCAGGGAAAGTACCAACTGGAAGCTTGGAAGCCATTGATTGGTGACAATTTGTTTCTGCG
Source organism: uncultured Acidobacteriaceae bacterium (assembly GCA_963755865.1). Lineage (GTDB taxonomy): Bacteria > Acidobacteriota > Terriglobia > Terriglobales > Acidobacteriaceae > Bog-257. The sequence goes on from CAVWLY010000032.1 coordinate 27,038, forward strand.
AGAAAGCGGCGCGGTGGCCAGCCAATTTCATATTCCCGAAGCCATCGAGCCTTACGCTGCGGAGCTAGTCGGCGCTAAACGTGGCATGGTGCTGGGCAAGAAGAGTGGACTCGACAGTATCCGACTGAAGGCGGAAGAACTCGGGGTCGACGTGCCGGAGTCGAGTCGCGCGAGCCGTCCTGGAAAGTGTAAAACGGAAAGCTATCGAGAAGGGCGGGCTGCTCAGCGACGACGAGTTTCGCTCGATCGTCGGCAGCACTGTCATAAAACCGCCACATAGGAGTCACTGTGGCTGTACCCAAAACGGCGGCCCTTGGGGGCCGCCGTTCATATTCCGATTGCTGCTTAGGATGCTACGGCTCAAGTACGTGCGTTGGCTTTGTCTCCGTAAAATGTCATTTCGACCAATACTCGCTGGTTCTTCGCATTCTGTTTGTAGGTCTGCTGGGTGCGCTGAGCTTTCGCGGTGAGTGGCACCAGCGTGCACTTTGCTTTGGCCTCAGCAGTTCCATCGATCTGCTTGAAGATCATGATATGTGTCTGGCCCTGCATTTCGTGAGTTACAGTTGTAGTCGCCGGCCGGCAGCAAACTTCCGGCAACCACGGTCGGTTCGGTAAGGTTGAGGGTTTGTTTCGTAGCAATGCCCATGGAATTGTCTCTTGCTGCAATCGTGCCCAGCGATACCAAGACAACGCCGATAAGAACGGCAAACATAATTTTCCGAGTATGCATATGCCTCCAATGAAAGCCCATAAGTAGTGGGCCGTAAGAATCCAACTTCAGTGTAGATAAAATCGCCAAAAAGTGGTGTGCTGCCAGTCACAAGGCGGCGTGAGGTACCTGTGGCAGTGGGTCTCAGAGGAGCTTGCGCAGTTCGCGACGCAGGATTTTCCCGAAGCGGTTCGCGGCAGGGTTTGCACGAAATAGATTTCGCGTGGCATTTTGTAATGGGTAAGGCGGTCGGCAACGAAGTTCCTGGAGTCCGAGATTCGGTCTGCTTGTTGGCTACTTCTCCTTCGCGCAAACCACAAAGGCACACGGAATCTCCTCTCCCGCGCTATCTACTCTCGAAACCACGCCGCAGTCGCGCACCGCTGGATGTTCGAGCAGGACGCTTTCCACCTCCGCCGGCGCAATCGAGAAGCCCTTGTATTTCATCATTTCCTTGCGCCGGTCGACTACGTAATACTGGCCGCTGTCGTCCACACGCACGATGTCGCCAGACCAATACCATCCGTCGCGCAGCACCGCGGCGCTAGCGTCGCGGGGATTTCCAATAGCCCAGCATGAATTGCGGTCCGCGCATTACCAGTTCGCCAATTTCCCCTGGCGCCACATCGTTCTCTTTTTCATCCACAATCCGGCATTCGGTTTGCGCGACCGGTGCGCCAACGGAATCGGGTTTGTACAACTCAGGAAGAAGAAATCCCATATGCGTGACTGGTGAGGCTTCAGTCATCCCATAGCCCTGGCGAATGGGAATGCCGGTGCACTGGGAAAACCGGCGAGCCAGTTCCGGAGCGAGCGGAGCCGCTCCCGACTTCACCCAGCGCATGCGATGCTCGCGCGGAAATTTGCCTTGCTCCGCTGCCTGGCAATACGCCAGCAGCGTTGGCGGCACACAAAGAGTGACCGTCACTCCATCCTGCACAATCGTTTCCAGCGAACGCTCGCAGTCGAAACGCGGCATCAATACCAGGGTGCAGCCGCGCATCAAGGTGAGATTCAAGCCGACGGTCAGACCGTAGATGTGATAGAGCGGAAGAAAGCACAGCAGCACATCCGATGTCGCTGATGGCGCCAAATTCCCCCGGGGTGAGCGTCTGATAGACGTTGGCGACAAGGTTGAAATGCGACAGCATTACGCCTTTGGGTAACCCAGTGGTCCCGCTGGAGAAGGGAAGCGTGGCCAAGGCCACGCGGGAATCGTGCTGCGGCTCCGGCAAGCGGACGCTGAGGTTCGGCTCGAAGAGAGATTCCCATGGTTCCGAGCCGCTTGGCCCAGGATTGCGGATGGTGTAAACGTTGCGTAATGCGGGAAGCCCCGAAAGATCAATGCCCGCAAGCAACGCGCCGTCACTAATGAGAGCGACCGCCTCCGCCGTCTCAAGTTGATAGCGGACCTCACGCTCGCGGTAGGTTGGGTTCATCGTTGTCGGTACGGCCCCGGCCAAGGGTCGCAGCGTGGTAGGCAACACCGAACTCCCAGCAATTCGGAAGATAAATGGCAATCATCTCTCCGGGGCGAATCCCAGCTGCGACCAGGCCGCGTGCGGCCCGCTCGACCAGTTCGCCGTACGCCGCATAGGTGATTCGCCTCGCGGGCGTGCAGGAAGTGTCCACCATGGCGATCTTCTGCCCGTGCTGGCGGCAGGAATCGAGTACGACGTCGTGGACAAACCTGCCCTCGGGATTGTCGTAGAGCCGGGTGCGAAGACCTTCCGCTTGCGTTGCCATATTGCGTGCGCAAAAGTCTAACAGGTATTCGCTCATACAGGAGCCGGTAACAGACAGAGCAGCGTTTGTTATTCTGTGTGGCAGAGATCGGCGCCAATCGAGGACCTATGCGTGGACTCAAAGGCAAGCGTGTCGTCATCACCGGAGGCGCCAGTGGCATTGGTGCGGCCACGGCCGCGCGGTTCCTGGAGGAGGGCTCGGTAGTCGCGGTTCTGGACCGCGATCCTGCCGCGTGCGAAAAGATCCGCGCGGAACAGCCCGGTATCGCTGGGGCGATTTGTTGCCGACGTTGCCGATCACAAGCAAGTGCAGCGCGCCTTTGCGGCCATAGTAGGCGATCTGGGCGGCTTGGATGTCGTCATCAACAATGCCGGCATCAGCATTCGTCATAAGTTTCTCGATATCACGCCCGAAGAGTGGAGCCGGGTGCTCGCGGTGAACCTGACCGGCGTCTTCAATGTCGCGCAAACCGCCGCCCGCTACATGATGGAACACGACGGCGGCGTCATCTGAATACCGCGTCCACCAATGGCATCATGGGTTATCCCTACTACGCCGACTACAACGCCACCAAGGCCGGAGTGATTGAGCTGACGCGCTCCATGGCGCTGGAGTTGGCGCCAAAAGTGCGGGTGAACGCGGTTGCGCCTGGATACGTCCTGACCCCGATGCAGCGCGCCGAATACTCTGACGAAATGCTGGAGGCGGTGAACCAGAAGATCCCATTACGTCGGCACGCCCAGGCCTGAGGAGGTTGCTGCGCTGTTCGCGTTCCTGGCCTCCGACGACGCCACATACCTGAATGGACACGTGTACGTGATCGACGGTGCCGAGACCGCTGGCGGATTGGCAAGCCGATGATCACGGCCAACTCGCGTTTAGGGCGACGCATTAGCTCGTAGTCTGACTCTTCATGCACTTGTCTGCTCTATCGCCGGATGCGTTTGCATTATTCTGTGGCTCTATCTCCTGCTGGCCCATGGCCGCTTTTGGATGGATGCAGCGCCTGGGTGCGAAGGCTGCAGCTTTGACGGCGATCCTGGCCCTATCGCGGTAGTCATTCCTGCTCGTAACGAGGCCGACGTCATTGGCGGCGCGATTCATTCTCTTCTGCAGCAGAGCTGCGCTGGCGTGATTCACATTTTCCTCGTGGACGACGGTAGTGCGGATGGGACTGCGGAGGTAGCACGTGAAGCTGCCTCGAACAGTTCGCATCCGGAAGCATTAACCATCATTCATGGCCAGCCTCTGCCCGATGGCTGGACCGGCAAGCTATGGGCGATGCAGCAAGGTATCGAGCAAGCGCTGCGGCTGCATCCTCAATTTCTGCTGCTTACCGACGCCGACATTAAGCACTCGCCAGAAAACCTGGCAACACTTGTTGCCGTTGCCGAAGGTGGAGGCTACGATCTGGCGTCATTCATGGTGAAGTTGCACTGCCGCGGCCTGGCCGAGAAGCTGCTCATTCCGGCGTTTGTTTTCTTCTTCCTCATGCTGTATCCGCCGGAGTGGATTCGAAATCCGCGTCGCAAAGATCGCCGGCGCTGCTGGCGGCTGCATGTTGATTCGTCCGGAAGCGTTGGCGCGTGCCGGCGGAGTCGCCGCGATCCGAGGCGAGATTATCGACGATTGCGCTCTGGCTCGCACGGTAAAGCGCAGCGGCGGGAAAGTGTGGCTGGGGTTGACGCCGGATACATACAGCCTGCGCGATTACAAATCGTTCGGCGAGATTGAGCGCATGATCGCGCGAACCGCATTCAATCAGTTACGGCATTCGAGATGGCTGCTGCTTGGGGCGACGGCGGGTCTGCTACTGATTTATCTTTTGCCGGTGGTGTTGGTCTTGAGCGGCTCGCTGACCCTCACTCTGATCGGCGCGACCTGCGTACGTGCTGATGTGGGTAATCTATTTGCCGATGGTGCGCTATCTATGGGTTGAATGCAGCGTGGGCGTTGACGCTGCCACTCAGTGCGGTATTTTATCTGGTAGCGACCGATACATTCGGCCCTCAACTATTGGTCAGGCCGCGGTGGCAAGTGGAAGGGCCGGGCGCAGGACGTAGCCCAGGCGAAGTAGTTTTAAAGGAACTTATGCGTCTGCGCTTCAGCCAGGCGGTTCGCAATGATGTTGTAAACGGATGCATTAAATGCCAGTCCGATGTGCGTGCCAGAAACTTCATAATCGCTGGCGGCGTTGACCCGTAATGCAGTACCGCCAGTCAACCACGCCATCCTGCCGGGTGTAGATGGCGGTTTCGAACATGCGACGGGGCATCTTGCGGCGCAAAGATGCCAGAAAGTTGCAGGTGCACCGGCCGGTGTAGCAGGTGGGCAAGCACTCCGGGGCCGTGCTCCCTCAGAATTTGTTTGCGGACCGATTCGGCGGCATTCAGGACAGTGCGATGGGCAACAGTACCGCGGAAGGGTGATCCTAAGGTGATTACGGATGCGATGTCGTCGGGTCGCTGATTGGCAACCGAGCGGGTGATGATACCGCCCAGACTGTGACCTATAAGATGGATCCTGCGTCCGGTTTCGAGCAGCGCCTTTTCGACGTTCTGTCTAAGACGATGCTGGATGAGTAGATTCGGGCATTCCGCATTGAGGCCGATGCCGGAAAAATATGGGCGATATCCAATGCGCGAGAGCCACGAATGCAATTGCTTGAGGTAAGAGTCGGTTCCCAGGAACCCGGGAACCAGAACAACTCCGGAGCCGTCGCCCTGCGGTATCCCTAGACCATAGTAAACCGGAGAGGTATGCAGTAAGAGAATCTCCGCTCCAAACAGTCCTTCTTTCCAAATAGTAACGTCAGCTTCTGCGTAGTCTTGTTGAAAGCCATTGTGGGGTGGCGCCATAGGCGATTGGAAATTTTCCTTCGTATCTGTGGTTCCGCTAGCAGCCGCAAAGTCGCCAGGAAGCTAGGAGCCAAAGGCGTGGCGGACAGTCGCGCGGCGTCTCCGGAGAGTTAGTGTATCCGGGAGCAGTCAAGAGTTGCCAGAAATTGTGGATTTTGTGATGGGAAGAGAGGAATTTCTGAGGGCAGCTATAGCGCGTAGGCCATTGCTGAAGATGCGAAAATGGCGTGCCGTAGCATTATGCCGCGGCACGCTCGATAACTGCACAATTACTGCTCAAGCTAACGACTAACGTCACGTGTTTCAGGCGATCGCTGGTTCCATCTTGATTTTGCGTCCCGCATGTTTGCGGCGGTGCGCAGTCTTGGTAACCGGTTTATGCTCGGGGCGGCGTTTGATGACGGTGTCGATCAGGGCCTTTTCGGCATTCAACGAAGATCTTCACCCCGTCACGGGTGAAATCGGGCAATGGCGTGAACGCATCTGGCGAGATCATGTTAATCGTACGGCCAGTCGCTTTCAGCATGTGCATTCAGCTGGCGGCCAGCAACGTCCATCAGCTTCTTCTGGGCCTCGATAAAGGTTTCGGTGGCCTGGCGTGGCCAGCTCTGTTATTTCTGCCGGCTTCATGTGCTTGGCGCCGTTCTTGCCGCTCGTAGCCTTGGCGGCTTCTTCAGCAATAACGTCCAGGAACTTCTTCTGTGACTTGGACGAAAGTGTCGAAACTCTCGCGAGCTGCTTCGACCAGCCCCTCTCCGTCATAGGCCTTTGCCGGCCTTCACTGCGGTCGAGCCAGGTGTGTGTCTGCTTGCTGGCGATCTTGAGAAGATCGTGCTGCATCTCGACAAATGTATCCAGACCGCGACGCAGTGAAATCGGTCAGCGGCTACGGCAATAGGCAGACCGCCAACGCGCTCTTTCAGGCCGTTGGCCACAAGTTCGTATTCCTGCTGTGCCAGGTTGAGAAGCAACTTCTGTCCTTCAATGAAGTTGGTGACGCCCTCGCCGGTCAGTTCGGTCAAAATCGCAGCTGGGCAATACGCAGGATCGGCCAACCGCTCCCGCAGCATGTTCATCGCGTCCGCATTCTGACGCGTGACCAGATCGACCAGGATGCGTTGCGTAGCAAAGAAGTTTTCGACGCCCTGCTGCGCCCATCCGGTCAACAGGGAAACAAAGGACGACTCCCGAGAGTGGGCCATAGTGGATTCGTGCTTAACAGTTCTAGGCATGATGACCTCCGTTTTGCTGCAATGCAGCATCAAGTAAAACGTAGTATTTGTTGCGCTCATTGTCAATACAAAAGTACAATTATTTTGCGACGCAACAAGAGAGGCAATTATGAAACCCAACAAGGTCGTGATCAAGAAATACGCAAACCGCAGACTCTACGACACTTCTGGGAGCCGCTACATCAACCTGGAGGATATCGCCGCCTTAGTCCGAAATGGGAAAGACTTGCAGGTTGTCGATGCCAAGACCGGCGAGGACCTGACCCGGGTGACTCTGACGCAAATCATCGTGGAGGACGCGAAGGAGCAGCCCACGGGACTGCCGCTGGAATTATTACGGCAACTCATCGTTGCGTCCGACCGCGTCGGCCAGGAATTCATCATGTGGTACTTGAAGTCGGCATTCGACGCTTACAAGAAAGTGCAGAACACCTTGGAAAGCCGGCTGACCAAGGTGCAATCCGTGGCCATGTCTCCGCTGCAAATGATGAAGAATTTCATTCCGGGTGCCACAACAGAAGAAGCAAGCGGACCCAATGTGGAATTGCAGGCGTTACGTGACCGCATCGCGCAGATGGAAGCTCATCAAGCCAAACCCAAGCGTCCCAAGAAACGCCGTCGCGCCACGCATTAAACGGCGTGCTAGCCATGCCATAGCGACGCTCAGCCAGTCCTTGACAATCGCACCCTGGCGGCTCACGATTCGCAATAGACCAGATCCTTATGACGCAGACTGCAAACATCGTGCAGTTGAAGCCTCGCACTCTGGAGGCGTTCGAAGCGTACATCCGCCAGGCCGAAGCGGCGATGGAGCCGTCGTTGCACGGTCACGGGGCATTCTTGTGGTCCGACACCGATACCCAGATCGCGCAGCAGGTGCGGCGTGGAGACATCGTTGCGCAACTGTGGTCGGAGGACGCGTCCGTCAAAGTGCCAAATGGCCTGATTCACGATTGGATCGCCGCGGCGTTCATTCCGGGTACAACCATGGCCGACACCCTCGCCCTGATTCAGGATTACGACCATCACAAAGATGTTTATAAGCCCGATGTGATGGACTCGAAGCTGATCGCGCACGAAGGCAACGATTTCAAGATATTCCTGCGGCTGCTGAAAAAGAAGATTATTACCGTAGTGCTCGATACCGACCACGATGTTCATTATTCGTCCGTTGACCCTGCTCGCTGGTGCTGTCGTTCGTACACCACGCGAATCGCGGAAGTCGAGGATGCCGGCACGGAAAAAGAGAAGGTGTTGCCGCCCGACACGGGTTACGGTTTTCTGTGGCGTCTGTATTCCTATTGGCGTCTGCAGGACCGTGACGGAGGCGTCTACATCGAATGCCGGGCCATCTCGCTGACTCGCGACATTCCGATTGGCTTGGGATGGGTGATCGAACCGATCATCCGTAAGCTGCCGAAGGAATCGCTGATCAATACGCTGCAGAGCCACCCGACGATGGATTGAAGGCGGCGTAAGCGGCGGGCAGGAAATTTGCTTGATCCGGCACGGTAGCGAACGCGACATCGTTGCCAGCGGCCAGCTATACCGTATCTCTCGGTGTCGGGGCGTACAATCGACCTTCCGTATTTCCAATCCCTGAATCTGCGCGAACGTGATGATACCGCTCGTTTTCTTCGTCTCGCTGCTTTTCTTGTACTCCCTCGCATCGCGACGGCTGGAGCAAACCATCCTTACCGCGCCAATCGTCTTTACGGCCGCGGGAATACTGCTGTCGCCTGCCTTGCATCGGATTGTGGCGGCAGACACTATCAATTCGGAGATTTTCCTCGGCGCTGCTGAATTGGGTCTGGTGATGCTGCTCTTCACGGATGCCAGCCGTACTGACCTGAATATACTGCGCAGCATTCGTAATCTTCCCGGCGCGCTTATTGAGCATAGGGCTGTTGCTGACCATCGTATTGGGCGCGGTCGTCGCGCGACTCGTCTTTCCATAGCTCTCGGTTTGGGAAGCGGGAATTCTGGCGCGCCATCCTCGCGCCGACCGACGCCGGCTTAGGACAGATCATCGTGAGCAGTCCGCGTGTGCCCATGCGCATTCGCCAGGCACTCAACGTGGAAGCCGGTCTCAACGACGGACTTTCTGTCCCGTTTCTGCTGTTCTTCATCGCCCTCGCCGCGGCGGGGACGCTAGAGGGCCATGCCGCCCACCTGCCACGATTCATCATGGAGCAGTTGGGGATGGGTGCGGTCATCGGCGCGGCGATTGGCCTCGCCGGCGGCTGGCTGCTCGGCTACGTGCGTCGCAAGGAGTGGATGGCGGAATCGTTCCAGCAGATCGGCGTGGTGGCGCTGCCGCTGCTTTGCCTGGCGGTGTCAGAGATGCTTGGCGCAAGCATGTTCATCGCAGCTTTTGTCGCCGGCCTGGCGGTGCAGATCGGATTCCAGGATGCCGGTAAACACAGCGTCGAATTTGCCGATGAATGGGGACAGGTGCTTAACCTTTCGGTGTTCTTTATCTTTGGCCTTGTGGTGGTGCGCAATTGGTCAGCAGATTCAGAGCGGTTAATTGGTTGTATGCGGTCCTGAGCCTCACGGTGGTGCGGATGCTGCCCGTGGCGATCGCGCTCATCGGTACGCGCTTAAGTACGGCGAGCGTGATTTTCATGGGTTGGTTTGGCCCGCGGGGTCTGGCTTCGATCGTTCTCGGGCTGGTGTATCTGGAGCAGGAGTTACATTTGCCTGGAGAGTCCACCATCAAGCAGGCGGTCATGGCGACAGTGCTGCTCAGTATCTTTGCCCACGGATTGAGCGCCATGCCGGGCATCAGCCTTTACGAGCGAAAGAATGCATCGCTCGGCGACGCTGCGCCTGAGCATCAGACAGTCAAGGGATGAGGATGACGCATGCCGCCGAAGAAATCGCAAGCTTCAATTTGGCTTCGCCCCCGTCGCGTGCTTTGCGGAGCCTTGGAAGATTCGTGATGCCGGCTTGGGGTTGGCATCCTCTTTGATCTGCTGATCGACCCTGTCGGACTCCATTACGAATGTAGCCATCACCGCGTCAACAGCGAAGTGACTGGCATCGGCCGCCAGAGGCACGTCCTTAAGCTCGGGAAGAGGCTTGCCGACCTTGTACAAAGTGACATCAGTCAAAGCCTGAAATTTTGCGGGATCCAGAACTACTCCTTTGGGAAGGGAGGCAGGTGGCAGGCCACCACTGTTGGGCTCCTTCACTTGCGTGGGAACGGTGTAGAGGATGTAGTCACACTGCTTGGAGAGGGCTTCGGTCTCGACGTCCGAATGCGGACCTTCGCGTCTAGCGCCACCGCTTCATGTTGATGGCGGCCGATCTCGCTCATCAGGTTGAGGCGGAGGCTGTCGGTGGGCAGGGACTGGCCGCTCATGTCCTTGATCTTGACCACTCCAATGCGCACCACCCCCGCGGCCTTGGGTGCGACGACGGGCGCCGGAGGCTGAGCAGTTGGGTTGCCGCCGCTGGCGCAGTTGGACTCGCCGCAGGCTAGGAGTTGTTTCGGAATGCGTCGCCGGCGCGCCGCCCATCATGGCGGACATGTCCATGACCTTGCAGCCCGGAGGCATGTCGAACAACGGCGTCTCCAAGGTTGTGTTGGTCAGCTCCACCACTTCCGTTATGGTGGTGAAGGTTCGCTGGTCCGACGTGATGGTAGTGGTTTGTTTAAGCGGATAGCCCAGCGCACCGCCGCCTCCACCCTTCATGACGATGCGGTCGTTGCAACCGCGCTTAATCCCGCTGCCGCAGGCCATCGCGCGGTACGACTCATCGGAACAGGAAAACCCCGCCGACAGATCGGCGTACCAGCCGTCCATTTCCATCTTCATGTGTGACTGGTTGCAGGCGTCGGGGCTGGACTCCATCATCATCGACGTCTTGATGTGGCGCGCCTTGTAGCCGAACATCTCCTGGCGCTCGCCGGTGTCGGTGGAGGTGCGGGTGATGGTTAGAATGCCGCCCTTGCGAGGTGGCGTAGGTTCGCCTCCTGCCATCTCGCGTGCCATGGCGCCCATGTTCGGCGTTGCAGGACAAGATGCGTCCCCGCCCATCGACATGACCATGCACTGATCGCCGGTGATTGTGATCATGCGCTTCTGGTCGCACTGCATGATGGTGACCGCGCCGCCGCGACCTCCAAAGCTCATTTCGTTGCGCTCGCGGGATCCTTTGATGTACACCGTGCTCTCGGTAGTGTGGCCCATCACCGTGGTGCGGGTCTTGATCTTCAGGTCGGCTGACGCGATGGTCGAAAGACAGATCAGGGTAATTGCAAGAGCACACGAGTAACGCAATAGGCGGGTCACGGGAGGTCTCCTCAATGAATGCGAGCGCGTTTTCCAGGTGAAATGATGTCCGGGCGCAATTCTAAACAAATCAGAAGGACTACAACAGGGCTACTCTATGTATGGCCGGCGGCAAAGATGTGACTTTCGATATAATCGTTGGCAAGTGGTGAATGTTCGAGGGATATCGGCCATGAAACAAGACCTGCTTAAAAGAGCCGGATACGCATACAACTTCGATCGTATGGTGTATTTTAACCGCGAAGCTAAGAAGGCCTTCAGCGTAGAGTTTGTAGAGGATCACGACGAAGAAGAACTCAACAGGCGCATCCGGGAAGGAGACGAACCAAACGGATGGCGTTTCTATTTCAACTCGCCCCCATCCGAATCGGTAAGACGCGTACTTGAGAGAGTGCTCGGTTAATGGCTGACCGCACGATCGAGGACCGGCTGCGAGAAGAGTATTTTGATCTACTGCCCGACATCTGCCGAGTGGCAGAGCAACTTGAAGCGGAGATCAAATATCACACTCTCCCTATCTCTCGAAAATTGAAAAGACACGAACGTCTTGAGGTCACATCACGGATCAAGGAATGCGGCAGCGCTGTTGACGCGCTTCGACGACGACAAGAAGGCGCTACCTTCGACAGCGAGAGGTCAGAGATTTATTCGCTATCCACGCTGCGTGATCTAGCCGGCGTTCGCATTTTAGCGTTCCCGCCCAAGAATTTGACCGAAATCGATCATGTACTCCGCGAGCAGTTTTCATCGTGGAAATCTGATCCATTCCCGGATGAAAACGTTTTGGGCTACAAGTACTACGGCTACTGCGCGGAAGCAAGCAATAAGATCCAGGGCGAATATCAGATCCTATCGATGCTAATCGGACTTTTTTGGAATGTTGAACATTCGGCGCTTTACAAGCCGACGCCGAGTCTTAGAGGCATAGAGCGATCCCTCGAAATGCAACAGCGTACCAAGGAAGTTCTGCGTGCTCTTCGGGCTTTTGAGGAAGAGTTCGAGCGCCTGGCCGTGCGCGAGAGAGGGAATCCTGCGGAGCAAACTTGATCAGGGCCGCTCCTGCCTGAGTGAGGTTAAATTTGTAAGCTCAAGAATTGTGTCTCTAGTGGGCTCCGTTTTTAGGATTTGACTGAGACTGCTTTCTCTGGCTCCGAAGTGAGCTGGACCGCCGAAGCGGATTCCGTTAGTTTGGCGACGGCAACAGGTTGTGATGACTTGTTGCGCGACTTCCGCGCCCTTGACATCGGAATCTTTCCATTCGGACGCACACGTTTGCGAGCCTGCGACTTGGCTTTGACCGCGGGCGCGGGAGCGGCTGCAGGTGTGGCAACGGCGCCAGCACCCGCTTTCAACTCGGCAAAGCTCTGGTCCACGAATTTCTCCAGATTTTCGAGGTCGGGCGCTGCCTTCACGTCGCCGGTAAAGCCGAAGAACGCGATGCCGTTATAGGTGAGGATGGCGCAGTTGATGCCCATCAGACCGCCGATGGGAACCCACGGGTACCAAGCCAGCAATTTATGCCCCATGAGGTAAAGTGGAAACTGCGGGCCGGGAACGTTGGTGCAGATGGTGTTGCACAGGCTTATCGGCAATTGGCTGGCGACCGGTCCAATATTCTTCCAGAAGGCATTTGGCAGGGTCGATAGCACGCCGCCCAGCAAGCCGACAAATTCGGCGGCCCGAGTGCGCTTGAGAAACTCGACTCGTTCCGTCACCAACGCCAGCAACTTCAGGGGATCGCGCAAGTCCAGCGGGAGGGGCACCGGCACAAAGGAAATTTGGTTGCCCAGTTCCGTGGCGCTTCCGTTACCGCGAACGTTTACCGGAACCACAACTCGCAGCGACCGCCCGTTCAGGTTTACACCGCGTTGTTCGGAGTAACTGCCGAAGGCGAGAGTCACGACGGTGAGAACGACATCGTTCACCGTTCCTCCGCAGGCGTTCTTGATCGCCTTGATGTCGGCCAGCGGGACTTGGGTCCAGGCAAACTTCTGTGGCCCTTCGCAGACGATGTTGAACGGCAATCGCTCTGCCGGGGTGGCCAGTTCGGACACGATCCGCAACATGTCGGCAGGCGCCTCGGAAGGATTGGCAACAGCTTCCTGCGCCATGCTGAGCAGTCCGGTGTGCAAAGTCAGCGCACCATTGAATAGGGAGAGGTAGGACTTCGCCAACCCATCCAGTAAAGCCGCCCCTACGTCCCTCGGTGGCGACGCGAGTGCCGAAGGTTCTGCCAAGTGCTTTTTCTTACGCGCGATCGGAGGCACAGCCGGAGAGGCATCCATGATTACATTCATCGCGCCCACGCCGCCAATTCCATCCGCCAGGCAATGATGGATCCTGACCACCATGCCAGTGCGCCCACCATTTAGCCGCGCGAAGGTGAAATCCCAAAGCGGCCGCCGGCGGTCCAAGCTCTCGCTGACGATCTTTCCTGCCAGCGCCTTGAGTTCGTTTTCCGTTCCGTGCTTGAGCTTCACCTGACGAATGTGATTGCGAATGTCGAACTGCGGATCGAACTCCCAGTGTGGGAGGCCAAGATCAAACGATGCTGGAGCCACACGCTGACGATAGCGGGGAATCAGCGGAAGCTTCGATTCGACGAACGCGCGACAGTCGGCGAGATTTATTTCGCCTTCGAATATGCTGATCCCTGCGATGTTGAGGGGCTGACCTGGGCGTTCGACATGCAGAAACAGCGCGTCTCCCCAGGAAAATGAATTGTTGCTGGCGCCATTCGTCATAGTGACATCCTTCTTCAAAATCGATTACGGTTGGCCCATGCGCAGATTGCTCCATCGTGGCCGTGGTCCATTCGCTCCCGCGATGCCAAGCTTCACGCCAAGAATGAGAATCGCGACGTCAGCTTCACCAGTTTGAGCACCTTGTAAATATCGACGTTAACGCCACGCAATACGACCTTGACGGCCTTCCCGTCGGCTGCGCCAGCGAACTTTTCCATGGCTCGGATCACGCTCGGATCGATGCGGCGCACGGATGAGAAATCCAGCACTACATTCCCCTTGACGCTGTCCATGGTTTCGCTGGCCGCTTGCAACGTCTCGACCACACGCTCTCCATCAACCTCAAGACACTCAGCATTCGTTGTCATACGCACGACCATTCCTCAGCGATTTGTTGTTGCGATACCTTGCCTGCTGTCGGCAGGGGTCGCCCACGATAGGCGCTCCAAAACAGCTCAGCTAGCTCAGTCAATAGCGGCATGCGAGGGTTCGAGCGCCAGGAAGGATCGTCAAAGGCAATCTTGACCAGCTCGGGCATGGCCCGCTCGAATTCTTCCTTCGAAATCCCAAGATCGGCGATGGAACGCGGAATCGCCAATTGGTCGAGCAACTGTTCTGTCGCGGACACCAGGTTCTTCACCTTTTCCTCAATCGTTTGACCGCCCAGACCCAGCAGGTCCGCCACCATGGCATATTTCTTGTGCGCGATATATCCACGCTGATTCGGCGATGGCATGAACTTGGTGGGCACCCCTGCATTGAAGGCAATGACATGCGGCAACATGAGCGCGTTCGCCCGGCCGTGCGCAACACCGAAGCGCGCGCCGAAGGCATGAGCCAGCGCGTGGTTCACTCCCACCGCGGCGTTGGAGAACGCAATCGCCGCGATGCAGGCGGCATTGTGCATCATGGTGCGCGCTTCCTCGTCGTGCGGGTGTTCGTAAGCGATCGGCAGGTACTTGAATACCATTCGAATGGCTTGCATGGCGTTGGAGTCGGTGTAGGGGGAAGCGAAAATCGAAACTCCAGCTTCCAGCGCATGGGTCAAGCAATCGACGCCGGTATCGGCGGTCAGGCCCCTGGGCATCGACATGACGAACTGCGGATCGACGATCGCGACGTCCGGAGTCAACGAGTAGTCGGCGAGTGTCACCTTGCGCCCTTGCTCTTTATCGGTGAGGACGGCGAACGGAGTGACTTCGCTCCCCGTTCCGCTGGTGGTAGAGATGGCAATCAACCGTGCCTGGGTGACTTTTTCGGTCGGGTATTGGACCACGCGCTTGCGCAGATCCAGAAACGGCGCCGCCAATTCTTCCAGGTCGGCCTGCGGCGATTCGTACTTGAGCTTCATGATCTTCGCCGCGTCGATTACGGACCCACCGCCCAGGGCGATGATCTGGTCCGCCTTGTAAAAATTGAGTGCCTCCACTCCTTGCATCACGACCTTGACCTCGGGCTCCGCGTCGGGAATGACCGAGACATGAACCAGAGTTTCCGGCGGAAGGTGGCGACGGACGGTATCGGCATGGCCGATTTGTTCCATGGCCGGATTGGTGATGATGATGGTGGAACGCGACGGGAATTGGCGCAGATTCTCTACGGCGTTCAGGTTGAAGTAAATCTGATTGGGAACTCGGAACCACATATGGGCTTGTGTCCTTCGTGCCACGCGTTTGATGTTGAGGTAGTTGTACACATTCACATTGTCGGTGGTGCTGTTGCCTCCCCCGGTTCCACATCCAAAGGAGAAAGTAGGCACCATGTCGTTGTAAACGCCACCCAGCGCTCCGATTGATCCCGGCGAATTCACAATGATGCGTCCGGCGTTCATCACCTCACTGAACTTTTGGATGATCCCGTCGTTGCGCGAGAAAACAACCGCCGTATGTCCAATCCCGCCGGCATGATTGACGTCCACGCATACTTTGAGCGCCTCATCAACTGATTTCGCCCGGTAGACGGCGAGTACGGGAAACAACTTCTCCACGGACAGGGGATATTCGCGGCCCACGCCTCGAATCGGCGTAATCAACAACTTGGTATGCGGCTGAACCTTAAGCCCAATCATGCGAGCGATGTCGGTGGCCTTTTGACCAACGGCCATAGGCTGCATGAATCCGGTCTGGGGATCGATGACCGTCCGTCCCAGCAGTTCCGTTTCTTTCTCATTGCAGATGTGTGCGCCTAGGTCGGAGAATTTCTGTAGCACGGAGTCATAAATCTCGTCGTCGATTACTACCGTCTGCTCGGAAGCGCAAATAGTTCCGTTGTCGAATGTTTTGGAAGTGATAATGTCGACCACGGCCATGTTCAGGTCTGCCGATTTCTCCAGATAAACCGGCGTGTTGCCGGGTCCTACACCCAAAGCTGGTTTGCCTGAGCTATAAGCGGCTTTAACCATTCCTGGTCCGCCCGTCGCGTCGATCAGTCCGACGTCTTTGTGGTGCATCAGGTAGGCATTGTCCTGGAGGGTCTGCGACTCCAGGCAAGTGAAGACGCCTTCCGGTGCGCCATGCTTGACTGCCGCCTCATACATGATCCGCACCGCCTCATAGCAGCAATGTCCGGCTGCGGGATGCGGACTGAAAATTACGGCGTTCCGCGTCTTGATGGCCATGATGCATTTGAAAAGCACGGTCGAAGTTGGGTTCGTGATTGGGGTGAGGGAGAAGATGACACCGATGGGTTCCGCCACCTCCACCACTCCGCGCTCTGGGAACTCGCGAATTGTGCCAACGGTTCGTTTGTCTTTGATGTAGTTGTAAACGAACTCCGTGGCCACCATGTTCTTCAGGGCCTTGTCTTCGACCACTCCAAGCCTTGTCTCCTCGATGGCGAGACGGGCGAGATATTGCGCCTGTTCCAATCCGGCCAGCACCATCGGTTTCACAATGCGATCGATGTCTTCTTGACTGTATTGCGTAAAGACAGCGGCGGCGGTTCGGGCTTGACTGACGAGTCCTTCCAGGTAAGCAATCCGTTCTTCACTGAGGGTTGCAACAGTCTCTGGCATGCTTCTATCTTCCTTTCAGATCCACCCTGTGATTCCGGCACAGCATTCGCTGGTGGTCATCCGAATCTCAAGTTCCCATCATGGGACAGAGCCGACCCAAGTTGCAGTGACGGGCGAACCCTTCGGGTGTGATTCCTGATACGGGAATGTCATGATCCGATTCGGCACGGACACACGACGAATAGATCGCGCAAGATGCGTCGATGTCGGCGAACGGTGAGATAATTCGCTGCAGATCGAGATCAGCCAGCAAAACCAGCACCGAACCCACCCTAGCAGGGGACTCGCTCATGCCATCTCACAGCGACGAATACGATTTCGACTTCATCGTGGTCGGTTCAGGTTTCGGAGGTAGCGTCACCGCTCACCGGCTTGCGGAGAAGGGATACCGGGTTGCGGTGATGGAGATGGGGCGCCGATGGACTCCCGAAAACCTGCCCCGGACGAGCTGGTCTATTCATCGTTGGTTTTGGCGACCCAGTCTCGCCCTGCGGGGCTTCTTCAGCATGAGGTATTTCCGGCATGTCACCATTCTGCATGGTTGTGCGGTAGGCGGCGGATCGATCACCTACGCCTGCACTCTGCTTCAGCCTCCAGACAAAGTTTGGGACCACGGATCGTGGAAAGATTTAGCGGAGTGGAAGTCGGAGATGCCACAGCATTACGCGACTGCCTCGCGGATGCTGGGCGTCACGGAGAACAAGATCCTGGGACCCGCGGACCGTCTGCTAAAGAAGGTTGCCGACGCTGCGGGAATCGGGGAAACGTATTACCGGACGAGTGTGGCTATCTTTCAGGCCCCTGCAGGAGTGCCAGGTGGCCAGACGTTTCCCGACCCATATTTCGGCGGAGAAGGACCGGAGCGGACCACCTGCACGGCCTGCGGCGGTTGCATGATGGGATGCCGCCACGGCGCCAAGAACACTCTCGACCAGAACTATCTTTACCTGGCGGAGAAGCACGGCGCGCGAGTTTTTGCGGAGACGAGAGTAGTCGACGTCAAGGCGCTCAATGGAACGAACGACGGCAGCCGAGGCTATGAGGTCTCCACGGTGAAATCCACGGCCATGTTTAGCCGGCATCCCCAGCGCTTTACTTGTCGCGGCATGGTCTTCTCGGCGTCATCTCTCGGCACCATGGAATTGCTCTTTCAACTGAAAGAAAAGCGGTCGCTACCGGCGATCAGCAACCAGTTGGGCAGGCGCGTGCGTACCAATTCAGAATCGCTCATCGGCGTGCGTGTGCCAGGTTCGGGCGAAGACTTGTCCAAGGGTATTGCCATCGGGTCGGGAGTTTACATCGATGAGCACACCCACATTGAGGCAGTCCGTTATCCAGACGGCTCGGACACGATGGGCATGCTGGCGACAATTCTGACAGGTGGGCGTCCCGGCCCAGGGCGGATTGGATTGTGGATCCGGAATCTCTTCGTCTCCTTGCTGCGCCACCCCTTCAAGACCGTGCGCTTCCTTCAGCCCCTGGGCTTTGCCCGAGAAAGCGTGATTCTACTTTGCATGCAAGCGCTCGACGGGCACATTGACATGCGATGGGAGCGGCACCTCTACTGGCCGTTTAGGAAGTTTCTGGTCAGCCGCGGGCAGAGGGTGCCCACATTCATTCCCAAGGCCAACGAGTTTGCCGAGAAGTTCGCGCAGATTGCCGGAGGCACAGCGATGAGCATGCTACCCGAAATATTATTCGACGTTCCCGGCACCGCCCACTGCCTGGGAGGCGCCGTAATCGGCAGCTCGCCGGAGAACGGCGTGGTAGATCATCGCAATCGTGTTTTCGGGTATAAGAACATGTATGTCTGCGACGGTTCCGTGGTCGCAGCCAATCTTGGCGTCAATCCCAGCCTGACCATCGCTGCTTTGACGGAACGCGCCATGAGCTTTATCCCAGCGGCCTGCGACAACACGTGGAGCGACGCTGCCGAGTGGGCCGAAGTGAAGAGCCGATGACGAACCGCCGTCTCCCCAGTTCGCCTTACTTCTTGATCAGGCAGTACTCCCCAAGCTTCTGGGCTGTCGCCGGATCAGCCGAACTGGGATAAAGATCGACGTCGGTACAGTCGTACATACCCCAATTCTTGGGCAGGCGCACCATCAAGTAAGTCCCTGCTTCCAGTGCCTTGCACTCCGACATGCCTTTATTGCAATGTAGCACAAAAGACTCTGCACCTTGCTCAGCAGTACCTGCCTGTTGCACGGTGATCATCACTACGCCGTTGTTTAGTTCGCTACTTTTCACCGTGACAGTGGACTTGTCCTGGGCCATGACTTGAGTCGCAGCCAAGAGTCCCAAGAGCGAGAAAAAAATGAATGCTTTCTTCATGAGAATAACCCCCATTCGAAGGTTCATTGGCGCAGGCTCGCAAGCAAGTCGAGTGGCCGAAGGCATCATTCGATCGGTAACGTCGAGCGCCCAGCACAATCGGCTTCTGCGGACCAGCCTGCCCTCAGCTTAATGTTCCAGCTTGGAGTGGTAGTTTGTCTGTGACGCATGATGCAGGATGTTGGTTGAAAGACGAGATGAAATACTGCCGTTTTGAAGTGAATCGACGGTCCCCCTTGGGAACTCTGAATGTGAGAATCGGACGCCGATTGCCGATACGGGCATCTATCGTCAGCCGCTCAGCGTTTGCGTATGATTCTGAAGACGGCGCTGGTTGGGGAACATGAACAGGCCGACTCGGATTACGTACCCTGCTATTGCTGGAACCTGAAGGAGACGTTACATACCGATGCTTTTCAAGCGCAAGCGAACCCACACACCAGCTCCTGCTGTAGAAACAGCAACAAAACCGTCATCGGGCCCGCAGATATCTGCGCTGAACTCGAAGGCTGACCTGGAACACACGAATCTGCGTGATTGGCTGCGAGCCAGGATTCAGGAGGAGCCCTACTGGTTCCTCAAGATGGAACTGCCTGGCGGGTTGGCCACGCCAGGCTGGAGCGATCCCAAGCGGGACAAATTGCCTTATTACGGTTTGCCCGAAGACCTGACCGGCGCGCGGGTTTTGGATATAGGTCACGCCGAGGGTTTTTTCAGCTTCGAGGCGGAACGCCGGGGAGCGGCGGAAGTGGTTGGGATAGAAAATTATCCGCCGATGGCGCGCAAATTTGAGATCTGCCGGGCGGCCTACGGCTCGGGTGCGCGTTCATACCTGACCAGCGTGTACGACCTCAATCCCAAGACCTTCGGCACCTTTGATCTAGTGATGTTCTTCGGTGTTCTATATCACCTCCGCCATCCGCTACTGGCGCTGGAGAAAATCCATTCGGTTTGCACCGGAACATTGCTGATGCAAACCTCTACGTGTGGTGATCGGAGCCAGAAACCTATGGCGGAATTTCATCCCTTCGGTATCACCAGTGGGCCCAAGGACAATCCCAGCCGCGATCCCACATGCTTCTGGTTTCCGAACATTGCCGGCTGTATCGCGATGCTGCAACATGTCGGATTCAAGGATGTGCAGCGTATCTCGCCCAAGAGCTTTGCAGGAGGCGTCTTCCGTGCGAAAGCAGCAGCTCAGGCGAAGGGACAACCTCCATCAGAAGAAACGGCTCCCTGGTCCTGAGAAATAGAGAATTCACAGGATTCAGCCTATCGATCGTGCTCACGCCAATTCGTCATATCTGACGACCTTTTTTGCGAGCCCCTACAATATTCGCACCCCCCAATTCGTCTACATCTCTAGATGAAGGACGCGGCGAGCCTGGAGCGGATGAGCCTCGAACAGGATCGACGGATCTCCGAAGTAGTCAAGCGGGAGCAGTCCCGGCTGGGCAACTTCATCCGACGGCGGGTGCCTGATCCGCGCGATGCCGAAGACATCCTGCAAGAGGTTTTCTACGAGCTGGTAGAAGCGAACCGTCTGCTGATGCCGATCGAGCACGTGACCGGCTGGCTCTTCCGGGTCGCGCGCAACCGCATTACCGACCTCTTCCGCAAGCAGAAGCCAGAAAGCTTCAGCGATGCCGCTGCGGCCAACGACGAGGAAGAGTTGCTGCGATTGGAAGACTTGCTGCCTTCGCCCGATGCCGGCCCCGACGCTCTTTACGCCCGCAGCGTGCTGCTGGACGAACTGGAGCTTGCGCTCGACGAGCTACCGGATGAGCAGCGCGAGGTGTTTGTCGGGCACGAGATCGAAGGGCGCAGCTTCAAGGAGATGTCCGCCGAAACCGGTGTAAGCGTGAATACATTGCTCTCGCGCAAACGCTACGCGGTGCTCCATCTGCGTGACCGATTGCAAAGCATTTACGACGAGTTTACGAAAGCATGAGGGACCGAACATGAGACCGAGATTGAAGCGACTGATTTGGATTGCTCCGCTGGCAATTGTGGGGATTGCGCTGTTTATCGCCATCGGCGGCGAAATCGTGATGCATCTGTGGAATTGGCTGCTGCCGATGCTCTTCGGCTGGCGCCACATCACCTTCTGGCAGGCGATTGGCATTCTGGTGCTGTGCCGGATCCTCTTCGGCGGGGTCAGTGGCCGCGGACTCCACCGCTCCTACTCAGGCCGGCGCATGGCCGAGCGCTGGCGGAACATGACGCCCGAGGAGCGCGAAAAATTCCGGCAAGGCATGCGTGGACGTTGCGGCTTCGGCACGCCCGCGAGCGAGAGCAGGGAATCATGAGCCATGTTAAGCGAACAGCCTCATAACGATTCGCTAGGCGACCCGCCCCCGCGCAGCGGCCGCCACGTCCTTCGATTTTCGTTCCTGACTTCTCTCGACGTTCGCATCGGTGGATTTCACGGACGGCACCGACGCAAACAACGGAATCAGTCCCTTCACAAGTGTCGGGTGAGTCAGCACGGTATCGGACAGCGTCGTGTACGGCAATCCGGCGAGCATGGCAATCTGCACCGTAGCCAAAATTTCTCCCGCACCCACACCGAACGTCGTGAACCCGAGGATGCGATCGCCATCCGCCTCCACCAGCGCCTTCATGAATCCGCGCGTCTCGGACAGCGTCCGCGCGCGCAGGTTAGCGTCCATCGGAACCTTGAATAAACGGTAGGCAATGCCGTTGGCTTTCGCTTCCTTCTCATTAAGTCCGATGCGAGCCGCACGTACGAGGCGATCTTCGCGCTGTGAATGGTGTTCTCGCATGGCAGGCAGGCGATGTTCGGACACGAGCCGCCTAGATACTTGCGGTCGATGATCGCGACGCGCTTCCCGTCGCCGGCGAAGGTCCACGCCGCGAGGGTCGCTCCCGTGCCGCCGCCCGGGATCACGATGTCAAAGTCTTCCGGCTGCGCCTTCTTGAGATCATTTGGGACGGAGAGGTCTCGGTGCTCTTCATGCGACTTTTCCTTTCCGAGCGACAGGCTCAGGCTTAGCTTGCCTTGACCTGACGAGGTCGGCCGATGTTGGGCGCTGCCACGTCAAAGGCATCCCGGCTGCCAAGATTTCCCGGACGCATCCATCGGAACACTCCGTCTTTGAGCAGCTTCAGAATGGTTCGCCGGTTCTCGAGAACGACACGCAGCCACGACGACTTCCTCATCATTGGGAAATAGATTCCGCGAAAACAAAGGCGCGCCAGGAAGATATTGAAGCGATCCCCGACATGCTGATCGTCCAGCGCCGCAACGGCCTGGGCGAGTGCTTCCGGACTATAAGAGTGAGCCCAGCCATAGTTCAGTTCGGCATGCGCTTCTTCGATCGTCATTTTCAGCGGAGTGTGCGCCATGGTGAAGGGAACGAAATCCAGCCAGTGCCGCGGGCGCGCGAGACGCCCGGCCGCCTCCAGCCGCTTGTACAGGGGCGTTGCGGGTAACGGCGTGAGGAGTCCGAAGATCGGCAGGCCCGGAGGCCATGTACGGACCTGCTGCAGGGTGCGTTCCGCGACTCCCGGAGTGTCGTTGTCCATGCCGAAGATGAACGAGGTGATCGCGTATAGATTGCGTTTTGCCAGCCGCTCCAACACGGCGGCATATTCGCCGGGCTTACTGAATCCTTTATTCACGTCCTTTAGATTTGCCGGATCGACCGATTCCATTCCGATAAAGATCCACTTGCCTCCCGAGGCGGCGATCAAATCGACCAGTTCTTCGTCGCGCAGAAGATTGGCGCTGATCTGCGCCACCCAAAAGACTTGGGCTTTGGCCGCGATGATGTCACGCAGCAGGGACTTGGTGCGCTTTATGTTGATGGCAAAGTTGTCGTCAATGAAGAAGACCGCGATCTGGCCTCCCTCTTTGCGGGCGCGGGCTTTTAGCAGGAGCAATTCGTTGACGACGCTTTCATTCGTGCGGAAGCGAATCGAGTCGCCGAAGAAACCGGTGACCGTGCAGAACTCGCAGCCGTACGGACAGCCTCGTCCCGATTCCACCGGTACGATGCGAAAGGTTCCCCATCCTTCCCGAAAACCCTTGAGCAAGGGGTGCATCAGCTTGGGAATGAGATTGAACTGGTCGAGATCAAGCGTGTCCCACCGAATCGTGGGATAGTGATGCAGGGAAGGCTTGCGCTCTTTACCCATCGCATCCACGGGCGCGTAGATTTCCTTCAGCTCGCCGCGAACCGCATCTTCGACGATTTGCGGCCAGGTCTCATCGGCTTCTCCCAAGGCAACGGCATCGGCGTGGCGAGGGCCACCATCGCGGCCCAGAGCTTCATCGGCTTCTTCAGTCACATGCGGCCCTCCCATCACCACCGGAACTCCGGTCACGCGAATCGCGTCCGCCATGCGATATGCTCTGGCGACCATCCTGGTCATGGCGCCGATACCAACCAGTCCGATGTTCTGGTCGCGGACGAATTGCGCAATTTGGGTCTCGTCCATCGGTTGGGCATTGCCATCGACCAGCACGACTTCATGTCCGGGAGGTGTGAGAGCCTGGAGCAGAAACATCCAGAGGTGGGGCATGAAGTTGTGAGTGACCCCGTTGTCAGGATTGTAGAGCAGAATTCGCATTACACACTCCTTGAAAGCGCTCCCTTGCCACGTTGGGTTGGTCACGATGTTCCCCCGAAGGCCGAACATCACAATGTATCCTGCGAACTAAATGTTGGGGTCCGCAATTACTTAAGCGATCGTGTTGGCGCACTCGTTTATGATATTCCGGACATCAACTTCTCCTCTGATATGACGCCGAATAAGCTAATCGAGTTGCGCTGTCCGTAATGCCAGGAGAACCACGGGAAGATTGATTAGGATTATCGCGGCATGGACGGGCAATATGAACAGGACCCCGAACGGTTCTACCCGTGCCTCGCTTGTAAGACTACAAGGACGGGATCAGTACTTCCGCAACCGCCAGCCGAGAATGTTGATTCTCTGGGGAAAGAACGACTCGTTCTTCACTGTCGAAGGAGCCGAGGCTGCCAAAGAGACCTTCCGAAGCTTCGCGCTGGAAGACTTCAGCGATTTCATCGCGGCGCGCATGTGGCAGCTTCCCAGTTAAGTCGCTGGGCTGACGGGGAAACCCTTCTCTTTAGATCAGCGGATCAGCAACCCTTGGAAACATGACGGGGTTGCGGTTCAGGGAGCGTGGGCCGATGGTTCGAGTTGATCTTGCAGGTTCTCTGTTGCGTCTGATATTCACTTTCCTGGACACTAATGCGCTGCGGGTTGCGAGGAGGAGGTACAGATGGCTCGGCTGCTCTCCGTGAATGTCGGCGTTCCACGCGAAGTGCCATGGAACGGCAAGACTGTCCGAACCGCGGTTTGGAAATTACCGGTGACCGAACGGCGGATGGTTCGCAAGCTCAATATTGATGGCGATGCGCAAGGGGATCTCGCCGGTCACGGTGGGGAGCAGCGCGCCGTGTTTGTTTACCAGATGGACTCCTACCACTATTGGGAGCGCTTTCTGGGGCGCAATGATTTTAGTTTCGGCCAGTTCGGAGAAAACTTCACCGTTGAGGGGCTTCTTGATGACGAGGTCTGCATCGGTGACCGATACCGCATCGGCGATGCCATCTTTGAAGTGACCCAGCCGCGTGTAACTTGTTACCGCGTCGGCATCCGCATGAACGAGCCTCGCATGCCGGCCTTGCTTGTGGCACACCGAAGGCCAGGGTTCTATTTTCGCGTATTGCAGGAAGGAGAGGTCGGTCCGGGCGATGACATCGTGAAAGTCGCCGATGGTCCGGAACGGACTACGGTCGCGGACATGGATGCCCTGTTGTATTTGCCGGGACACTCCCGCGACGAACTGGAACGAGCCCTGCGGATCCCGGCTCTCAGCAAAGGCTGGCAAACTTCTTTCCAGGCAATACTCAACCAAGAATCGACCCAAAAGCCTATCGCGGGAAATCCGGGGCTGGCAAACGAGGAGCCCGCACCAGCATGGTCCGGATTCAAACAGATGCGAGTCGCGCAGATCCGCAAAGAGAGCGATCGCGTGACCTCCTTCATACTGGTGCCGATCGAAGGAGAACTCGTTCCTGTCGCCCAGCCGGGTCAATTTGTTGTTTTGCGGTTGCAAGTGGATGCCGACAAGCCGCCGGTTCTTCGCAGCTATTCGTTATCCGACCTGCCAGGAGTCGATCACTTTCGCATCAGTGTCAAGAGGGAATCGCACGGGATTGGAAGTTCCTTTCTGTGCAACCGCGCGCGCGAAGGCGACGTATTGGAGGTGAGCGCACCGCGGGGAAGTTTCGCTCTACGATCCGGCGAAAATCCTGCCGTTCTGCTGAGTGCCGGCGTCGGTGCTACACCGGTACTATCGATGCTGCATGCCCTCGCCGCGGAAGGATCTCAACGGCAGGTCTGGTGGATCTATGGAGCGCGCAATCGCGCCAATCATCCATTTGCGCAGGAATCGCTTTCTCTCGTGAAGCAGCTACCTCGCGGACGAAGCTACATCGTGTACAGCAATCCGGCTGCAGACGACCAGCCAAAGCTGGACTTCGATGGGTTAGGGCACGTTGACGTCGCTTTGCTGGAGAAGCTTGGCGTACCAGGGGACAGCGAATTCTATCTATGCGGCCCATCGTCATTCTTGCAGAGCCTGCGCGAGGGGCTTCGAAACTGGGGTGTGGCCGCCGAGAATGTACACATGGAAATCTTCGGTGCCCTGGACGCTATTACGCCTGGTGTCGCGCGGGTCGATCACGCTCCGCACCTTCCGCAAGGGGACGCCGGGCCCGGCCCTTCGGTGTCGTTCGCGCGTAGCGGCATCTCCGTCGCCTGGGATCCTAAATTCGGGAGTTTGCTCGAACTAGCTGAAGCGTGCGATGTTCCGGTCAGATGGTCGTGCCGGACTGGCGTCTGCCACACCTGTATGACGGGTCTCATTAGTGGCGCGATCAGTTACCAACCCGAACCACTCGAGAGACCAGCTCCGGGGAATGTGCTTGTGTGCTGCTCGCAGCCGACCTCGAATGTCGTTGTTGATCTTTAGAAAATGTTAGTGCTTTGGAGCAATGGACCGGCTGGATCGCTTGGAGACTGCGCTCTTCGGCAATCGCGGAACAACCTGAACGCCCGCCCAAAGCGTTGCGATCGTTTGCTCGACCACGAGAGTCTGGTCAGGCAAGTCAGGCACAACCCCTTGGATGACCATGAGCGTGGCGAGGCCGAGGATCGTGTACCACCAAGTGTGGGCTACTACTATGTCATTCTTACTTGGCAATCCTTCAGCCTTGGCAACATCAAAAAAGAGCTGTACGAAACGTTGGAACAAAGGCGTGCCAATGTCGTTGATATATTGTCCAGCGCGGATGCCGTTGCGGTTCTCCGGCCCGAAGAAGACGTTGCGGAACTGCTGTGGATGGGCCGTGCAGAACTGAATCAAGCCACGTGAAGTCGCAAAAAGACGCTCTTTCGGTGCAAGATGTTCAGCGGCAATGGCGTCGAAGTTCTGAATCAGCTGCCGGATCGTCTCGCGGTTCAACTCGGCAAGAATGTGCCATTTGTCGGGAAAATGCTGATAAATCACGGCGTGCGTATAACCGATCTCTTTAGCGATCGCACGAAGCGTCACGGCTTCGTAGCCGCGATCGGCAAACATTTTGCTGGCAGCCGCAAGGATTTCGCCCCGCAACCTCTCCTTGCGCTCTATCCGGCGACTTGGTGATGTGGATGTCACTTCAATAGCTTAGTCCCTTTTTACGATTCTTGCGACCGATTGTTGATTTATAACCATTGGTTGAGAAGGCTCCCACCCTCATGATGCAGTGGTCGATGCGTTCACAAAATAACCACTGATTAATTTGCAACCACTGGTTTTTGTACGCGTCCAATAGTTAGGTCGCGCATTTGGATGGGCGGCCAAATACGAGGCAAAAGGAGAAACGAGCATGTATTTAGTCATGGGCATTACTGGAAACGTTGGGGGCGCCACCGCGCGGCATCTGCTGCGGCAAGGCAAACAGGTGCGAGCACTTGTGCGCAATCGCGAGAAAGCGGCGCAGTGGACAGACCAAGGCGTGGAGTTGGTGGATGGAGATTGGAACGATGCGACGGCCATAGCCGCGGCGCTCAAAGGTGTTGAGGGCGCGTTTGTTATGTTGCCGACTGTATGGGCACCCTCGTCTGATTTCAGAGAAGCAAAGGGCGTGATTGCGAACTATGTCGAGGCGCTGACCAAGGTAGTGTCCCCGCGGGTGGTAGCGCTCTCGTCGACGGGCGCGAATAGAACGAATGGGCTGGGGATGATCACAGCCTTATCACTTTTGGAGCAAGGTTTTCGCGGCCTGCCATCTCCGGTCGCATTTGTGCGCGCAGGCGGCTTTTTCGAAAACTTTCTTTTCGGCTTACAGGCCGCCCAGGGCGGAACACTACCGGTCTTCTACGATCCTACAAGCCGGAAATCGATAATGGTCGCGTCAGACGACATCGGCGCAGAGGTGGCAAGGCTTCTGACCGGGCCGGCGTGGTCAGGGCGTCGCGTCATCGAGCTGGGTTCGATGGTGAGCGCGGATGAAGTGGCCGGACAATTGGGTGAAGTCCTGAAACTCGACGTAAAAGCCTTTGCAATCCCACGTGCAGGGTGGGCGGAAGCGTTCGAGCAGTTCGGCATCCCGAAGGGCCACACTGGGCCTGCCGAAGAAATGTATGAGGGCATTAACGCGGGATGGATGGGCCTCGGAAACGCGGGTACCGAGCACGTAGCGGGTACGACGTCCGCACGCGATGTGTTTGCGGCTGCAAAGAACGCCGCAAAGGCGTAAGTCCGGGGCAAGCTGAATCAGCCCGGTTCCTTGGGAACTGGGGCGCAAACGTCAAGAAAGATTGCGGTCAAACATTGAAAGTTCTTGTTTTGGGTGCAACAGACGGAGCCGGACGGCTGATCGTCCGGTTCCGCCCTGGCGAAAGGCCATTCCGTCGTGGCCCTGGTTCGCTCGAAGGCGAGCGCCGATCGAGCAACTGAAATAGCCGCGATGGTAATAACCGGCCTTGTCGGCTTCATCTGCGTGTACTTCGGAGGGCTATATCTAATTCACGATCCCGACGAATGGAGGATCGCCAATCAGCAACTCGGATACCCGCTCTATATCATCCCTCTGATTGGCGCGACCCACATCCTTGGTGGCGTGGGCCTTCTGATTCCCAATATGCGTCGCTTGACTGAGTGGGTTTATGCTGGTCTCGCGATCACTCTTTTACTCGCGTTCTATTCACAACTGCATGGCGGTGGCAGTACCTGGGATAAATTTGATCCGATTCTCGTCATGGCGTTCGTCTTTGCTTCGTATGTATTAAGACGCTGCATGCGCGCAAACAGGTGGTCGATATGAAGAACACGCTCTGCGGGCAGTTTTACTTTTTCCAGGCACGTCGTGGAGGCCCAGCGAGGGGTCAGGCCCGCCACTCATCCGAAGCCCTAAACCTACAAGTCCTCCCTCACCGACGACGGAGATCTTCTGGAGGGCATCTTTGAACTCGACAACGCTACCAACGACCGTCTTCTAGCGGAGTCAGGACTGTTGCCAGGGATCGATGCCAGGGGACTGGTCTTTGGAATTCCTTCTTGCCGGATTATCAATGCGGCGTTCTGTCATTCGGCACCAAACGGCTCCCGATTCAATTCCGCGGATCGGAGCACATGGTATGCAGGCTTTGAATCGGAGACTTCGCAGTCGGAAGTTGCTTACCACAGGCAACTCTGGCTGCAAGAAACAGATTGGAACAAAGAAGAAATCGCTGAGTACGTTGATTATCGCGCCGATTTCCGCGCTGAATTTGATGATATTCGAGGCACGAGAAAATACAGGGATTGTGTCTCCCCAACCAGCTATGTTGCCTCCCAGGCATTCGCTGCCCGACTTCTGGAAGCCGGTTCGGCGGGAATCGTTTATCCCAGCGATCGCCGCGCTCGTGGAACGTGCATCGCGTGTTTTCCGTCGGTATTGGTGACCAACGTCCAAGAGGGAGAGTTTTTTACGTTCGTGTTCGCTGGTTCTCGTACTGCGCCCACGATTCGGCGGCTTAACGGAGACTTGCCGCTCAGGACGACCGACTTAATAAGACCTTATGATCTGCGCCATCTCAACCCTAAAATCCCCGATGGACCAAAAGAACAGCCCGACGTCGTCGTTCCATCGTTCAGGGAAAAAGGCAAGAAGCCGCTATACGCTTCGAGCTTTGTCGCCGATTATCTGCGGCCGGCAGCAATCACGGCTGGGGTATCTGTGGCAGAAGGCCAACGCTTCGGACTTCACAACCTGCGCCACAGCTTAAGCAACTGGCTAGTGAACAAGGCGAAGGTGCAGGCCAAAACCGTCCAGTCGTTATTACGCCACGCGCAGATCAAGACAACGCTCGGGCCCTACACGCAGGAAGATGGGAATAAGATACACGCGGCTCAGGGCGAGTTCCTGGCAGCTTTAGGAATGAAATCGGGGCAATCCAGTGAATTTGTGGGTTGAATTGTGGGTTGGAGTATCTACTGCTTCGAGTTGCCATTTCCTTGTAAGTGCTTGAAAGGAAATGGCGGGGTCGACGGGACTCGAACCCGCGGCCTCTGCCGTGACAGGGCAGCGTTCTAACCAACTGAACTACGACCCCGCTATTGGCTACATCGGGTTAGCGGAAACCCTAGTAAAACACCTCTGCGCGGCTGCTTGCATGCGTGTAGCTCTCAACCGAACGCTCTTGATTGTAACAGATTAACCCCGGCCATGAGACAGTCAGGCCCGGTCTCCTGTTCCAAATCAATTCTGTTCCCTGTGGCGTGGTGCCCTCTATTAGCGCTCGACATAGCCGGGCCTGGGCTTCGCCAGCCGATCACCTTTGCGTAGGGATTCTCCAACGCTTCCGGCGCCCATTACCGTCCAAAATGCTGGCCGGTTTCTAGTGCATTCATGGGGGCCATCTGATCCTCCTTCGCTAGCCATGTAGATTATTCCCGCAGAAATCTTGCCAGGGAATTCGACCAGCAGCCATCGTGGAAGCCTGGAACATCCTCGCGTCAATCGGGTGCAACTAAGAGACCTAGGAACTTGGCTTCCGCCGCCTCGTTTTTTATCAGACGAACCTCTAGCGTGCGAGGGCGGGGTTGAGCTTTTCATCGAAGTACATCTAACCAACAAATCAGGGCTGAGGTGAACATATGACCAAAGATTCGTTGCAAGAACTTTACATCGACGAGCTTAAGGACCTATACAGCGCCGAGAAGCAATTGACCAAGGCGTTACCAAAAATGGCAAAAGCGGCTTCCTCAGAAGAGCTGCGTGAAGGGTTTGAGGAGCATCTGGAACAGACTAAAGGGCATGTGGAGCGCCTGGAGGAAATCTTCAACATGCTTAGCGCGAAGGCTGGTGGGAAGAAGTGCCTGGGTATGGAAGGCCTCGTGAAAGAGGGCGCCGAGATCATGGCTGAGGACCTTGAAGATGCAGTAATGGATGCGGCGCTGATTTCCGCCGCACAGCGAGTAGAGCATTACGAAATCGCCGCTTATGGCACGGTAAGCGCTTACGCGGACCTGCTGGGCGAGTCGGAACAGGCGTCTTTGTTGCGGCAGACACTTGAAGAAGAGAAAGAGACGGACCAGAAGCTGACAGAGCTTTCGCGGCAGATCAACGTTGAGGCCAACCAAGCAGCTTCCGACACTCAGTCCGGAGAAAGACGGAAGTCGCGGCGCGCCGCATAGGTGGATCCATCACTATGGGAAGGAGATACGACACATCTCCTTTCCGTTCTCCATCAGCACAGGCTGCCTGCAAGTGACTTCGGTGCGCAATGGGAGCCATGATGCAAGAGATAGTTGTGCGGATAGTCCTTGGAGGGCTAATTGTCTCCGCTTTTGCGATTGTTGGCGAAGTGGTGAAACCGAAAAGCTTTGCCGGACTATTTGGAGCCGCGCCTTCGGTAGCGCTCGCGACCCTCGGGCTGGCTTTGGTGCAGCACGGCAAAGCCTACGCAAGCGTGGAAGCCCGATCGATGATACTAGGGGCGGTTGCTTTCCTTCTTTACGCATCCTTGGCGAGCCGGCTACTGATTCGAAAGAAGTGGGCCGCATTGCCGGCGGCCAGCCTATCGCTGCTGCTGTGGATGGGTGCTGCTCTGGGTTTGTGGTATGGGCTGCTGAGCTAGAGTTGTGAAGATCAAGATCGACACCGCAGCGCTGGGACGTTCGAAGTGGTCCGAGTATGCCGTTCGCTTCCTGTTCGGCGGGATTGTTACGGCCCTCACTGGCATTATCGCAAAGCGCTGGGGGCCTGGGGTGGGCGGACTATTTTTGGCATTTCCTGCCATTTTCCCGGCAACCGCTACCCTCATGGAGAAGCATGAACGCCAGGAAAAGGAACAAGCGGGAGAGCACGGGAGGATTAGGGGACATACCGCAGCCGGAGTTGACGCTGCTGGGGCCGCCATGGGAAGTATCGGCTTGGTGGCATTCGCAGTCGTGGTCTGGCTGTGGATGCCGAGGTACCCGTCGGCCATGGTTCTGAGTGGCGCCACGCTGGCATGGTTCCTGGTAGCGGTGCTTACGTGGGAAGTTCGCCAACATTTTTGGAGGAAGTTACGACTCGCACTTTTCAGAGGCCCGAAATCATCGTTTGCGATAAAGGCTGGTCAACCGCCCTCAGGAGGCAGGAGGTCCGATGAGTAAGAACGGAAGCAGCAGAAGCGGGCTGGCTGACCCTTCACGGTTGCGATCCCTGGATGAAGACGATAAGCACATCATTCGCGTGGTGATTGAGACACCCAAGGGCAGCCGCAATAAATACGCTTTCAATGATGCGCAAAAAGTGTTTGAGCTGAAGAAAGTTCTCCCCGCCGGCATGACCTTTCCCTACGATTTCGGTTTTGTGCCGTCAACCAAAGCCGAGGACGGAGACCCCGTAGACGTGCTAGTGCTCATGGACGAGCCTGCGTTTGCCGGATGTGTTCTGGGATGCCGGCTGGTTGGCATTATCGAGGGCGAGCAGGGCGACAAGAAAAACAAGCTACGAAATGACCGCGTGGTCGCGGTCGAAAAGGACAATCATAGCTTTGCCGACATTAAGCACATTGATGACCTCGGTAAAGAATTCCTTCGCGAACTGGAAGAATTTTTTGTGAACTACCACGAACTGTCCAAGGAAAAGTACAAGGTTGTTGGAGTAAAAGGGCCTGCGCAAGCCAAGAAGCGCATCGAGGAGGGAAGGCGCGCGGTAAGCCGTAAATGATCCGTCCCCCGCGCGCTCAGCTGCTGAAACGGTCTCATTTCCGAAACTCAATTGCACCGCCGAGGCTCACCCCACCCTGTACATCTGATGTGAAAACGGTCTAAAGCTTTCGGCATGGACAAAAAAATCCCGCTCCTTGCGAAGCGGGCTGCAGGGACGAAGCTCAACTAACTGCCATTCGAACACACCGACAGGGAAGCGTGCTGAAACGAGTACCAATCGTTTACCGATGTGTTCAGCGGTGCTCCGAAATAGGGCAGGAAGGCAAGGTCCTGCAGGTGATAAGTGAAGCCGTTCACCGTGTACGGATAATCTCCGTAGTTGGGTTCACCCTCCAGGGGATCGCCCACCTCTAGAATGCCGCACGGGGTGTTGTTGCCGTTGTAATTCACGGTTAGCGGATCGTCCGCCCACTCACCCGCTTCATGCGATAAGGCGGAGACATCCTGCGCAAATGTGCCGGAGTGATCAATGTAGGTGAAGTGCGCGTAGGCCTGGGGATTGCTAATACTGCCTTCCGAGCTGTGATAGCCACCAATGCAGCACTGCCGGCTCTCTGTTAAGTAGACGTCATAGGTTACGAAGATGGGGAAGCTGTTCGGCTGGATCTGAGTGAAGCGACTGATGATGCTCTGTATCTGCGCATCGAAGTAGTTGATGTCCACCAGTCCTACCTGATATCCGAATGGGGAGCCGACACTTCCATAGTTCGACGGGACTGTGAGTGTCTGTTCCGCCAGCACCGTCGGCGACCCGAGCAGCAAATGATAATTCGGAGCATTCTGCACCGTTTCCCAGAAGTTGGCCCGCTGGAACGCGTCAACGTACTGCGTCTTGCCTACGTTCACTCCGCCTTGAATATAGGTTGTGGTCGCATCAAACACCGGCGATGCGATCGTATTGTTGGTCACGGTCTTGCCGTTTGGTAGCACGTGCGACGGGTCGTAGGTGTACCGCGTCCTATGCGATGTGACCACGATTTTGATCGGGATGATGTAAACCGGAACCGTCGTCGGGCTATTGGTGGACGGCGCCGTTCCTACCATGTTGTACGTGTATTGGGTGCCCCCGTAGGTGAAAGAACCATCCCACGATTGCAACGAGGCCGCAGGTGCGGGCACATCCGCACGCAGACGTCCGGGCAGCACTCGATACATCGGCTTAGCTGGTTGACCGTTGACTTGGGTTGCGGAGTCATCGTCCTGCGCAAAACCCAGGCCGGACAAAAAACAACATGCCAAGAGAGCCATCCCAATTGCTTGGCAGGGGCGTGCAAAATGTCTTTTCATCGTTCACTCCTCGCCCAGATCTTGGATTCCTAGGTCCGGGCAGGCGGACATTCTACAACGTAGAAGTAAGCCTCGTGGGTCACATATGTGCTAGAAGCGGTAATTTTCTAGTGCCTTAGTACCATCGGACTAGGCACTCATCCGTAGCTAGGGGACCGGACCGTGGTGCTCGAATTTGAACGAAGGATGCGGGTAACTCTGAGTTCTGCCACATTTTTACCCGATGGATACCCCGCCCATCACGATGTCAGCCCTACATTGACCGACCGATTCCGATTCGCGTACCCTTGGTGGTTCGTCCTTAGGTGTCCATGAAGACTGCTGAAATGACCTCCCTGCGAGTCGCCGAAGACATTACCCAACTGGTCGGCGAAACTCCAATCCTTCATCTCCGAAAAATCGTTCCACCCAACGTGGCCGATGTCTATGCCAAGCTCGAGTACATGAATCCGGGCGGCAGCATTAAAGACCGCGCTGCGCTGGGGATGATCCTCAAGGCGGAAGAAGCAGGCTTGCTGCAGCCCGGCGCGACTATCTTTGAGGCCACGGCCGGCAATACCGGGGTTGGGCTGGCGCTGATTGCGTCGGGCCGCGGATATAAAACCGTGCTGGCTGTGCCGGAGGGGTTTTCGCAGGAAAAGGTCACGCTGATGGAAGCGCTCGGCGCGGAGGTGATTCGTACTCCCCAGGCCGACGGCATGGAGGCCGCCATCCGCTACGTGAAAGAGCGCGCCGCCAAGACGCCCCATGCATTCGTCGCGGGACAATTTGAGAACCAGGCCAATCCCGACTTCCACTACGAGACCACAGCCCGCGAATTGTATGACCAGATGGGTGGGCAGATTGACGCCGTGGTGATCGGCTCCGGTACTGGCGGCACCTTTACCGGCGTGGCGCGTTACCTGAAGGAGCGCAATCCCAAAGCATTGGCGATCGTGATCGAGACTCAGGGTTCCGTGCTGGGCGGAGGGCCAAAAGGCGAGCACCAGGTGGAAGGCATCGGCGCGAGCTTCATTCCCAAGACCTGCGATCTATCGCTCGCGGACGAGATCATCGCCGTCAGCGATCACGATGCGTTCGACATGGTGAAGAAGCTGGCGGCGGTCGAGGGTGTGCTGGCGGGATCGAGCGCTGGCGCGGCGGTGTTTGGTGCGATCGAAATCGCGCGGCGACTAGGCCCGGGCAAACGCGTGGTGACGATCATTCCTGACTCCGCCGAGCGTTATCTGTCGAAAGATATTTTCCACTTCAACGAACAAGCACTAGACCACAGATTGTGACCACAGAGGACACAGAGGCTACACGGAGATTCTGTTTTTATCTACCGTATCATAGTTCTTTCGTTTTTGTTGGAGTTTCTTCTTAATTCTTGTTTCTACTCCGTGCTTCCGTGGCCTCCGTGGTGAAAAAGGAATTCTTCTCTGTGCCTCTGTGTCTCTGTGGTGAATCATAGGTTTTTATGCCTAAACGCAACGTTGCTGGCTTTTCCACTCGCGCCATCCATGTCGGCAACGATCCCGACCCGTCCACCGGGGCCGTCGCTCCTCCGATATTTGCTACCTCCACCTACGCCCAGGAAGAGCTGGGCGTAACCAAAGGCTACGATTACTCGCGAGCCGGCAATCCCACGCGCACGCGACTGGAGCAGAACCTCGCCTCGCTCGAAGGCGGCATCGCCGCGCCGGTCTTTGCCAGCGGAATGGCTGCCGTCGTCGCGATGTGCCAGCTGATGAAGTCGGGCGACCACGTCGTCGCCTCGAACAATCTTTATGGTGGCGTGCCGCGGCTGTTCAACCAGATCATGGTGAACTTCGGCCTGGAGTTCACCTACGTGGACACGACCGACCCGCGCAACGTGGAGCGCGCCATCCGCAAGAACACGCGCTACGTCTACATCGAGACGCCAACCAATCCGCTGATGGGCCTCACCGACATCGCGGCGGTCAGCGCGATCGCGCACAAGCGCGGCTGCGAGGTCGTGGTTGACAACACCTTCATGTCGCCCTACTTTCAGCAGCCCATCAAGTTTGGCGCCGACATGGTGATGCACTCGACCACGAAGTTCCTCAACGGCCACAGCGACGGTCTGGGCGGCGTTCTGGTGTGCACCACAAAAGAGCAGGCAGAGAAGCTGGCGTTCATCCAAAAAGCCGCGGGCGCCATCATGTCGCCATTCGAGTGTTGGCTGGTGCTGCGCGGCGTGAAGACGCTGGCCGTCCGCATGAAACAGCACGACGAAAGCGGGCGCGTGATGGCCGACTACCTCAGCCGGCATCGCAAGGTGAAGCAGGTCTTCTATCCCGGACTGAAGAGCCATCCGCAATACGAGCTGGCGTGCCGGCAGATGTCGGGCTTCGGCTCGATGATCACCTTTGAGACCGGCTCGCTCGCCAATGCCAAGCGGCTGCTGAAGCGGGTGCGCGTGTGCACCATGGGCGAGTCGCTGGGCGGAGTCGAGACGCTCATCTCGCATCCCGCGAGCATGACCCACGCGGCCATCGGGGAGAAGGGAAGAAAGGCGATCGGTCTGACCGATGGGATGGTGCGAATTTCGGTGGGGATTGAGGACGTCGAGGATTTGATTGCGGATTTGGAGCAGGCGCTGGGTTAGCGCCGCTATTCGCTCTTCGCCCTTCGCTGTTCGGCTTTCAGCTCATGACGGAGTGCAGTGTCATCCCGACGAGCGACCTCCGAAGTCTGATGGTCCCGAGCTAGAAAGCCGAGTCGAGGGTCGCTGTTTCCGCCGCACTGACAGCTTGTCACTGCCCCGGCCCTTGCGCCTGTCCCACGACCTGATATTCCTCTTTGTGCCCTTGCGCGTTGATGACCGTCGCTTTGTTTCCCTTTACCTCGATCTGAACCGTGTCGCCGGGCTGCATCTTCGGCTTGGTTTCCTTCTTGCGGGCGACCTGATACGTGGTAGTTCGTCGGTCTGGATCGAGTAGACGACCCATTGGCCTACTTTATTTTTCTTCTGTTGATAGGTGGAGTTCTCCCACTTCACAACCTTGGCCGTCTGATAGGTATTAGCGGCCACAGCCACGCAGGACAGCAGCAGTGTCATCAACAGCGCAAAAGCAATTTTTCTCACAAGTTCTCCTTCGGAAATTCACAGCGCTCCAGAAGGCATTATGGCAAAGATAGGGGTCCTTCGACTCTGGCGGTCAACTCGGGCCAGCCTCCGCTCAGAATGACAAGACGGATCGTATGCAGTACGAGCTGACAACTTGACGGCTCGAGAGCTGACTGCTAAAGCCAACTAGCTACTCAAAGAACTTCGTCACGCCCTCTTCCAGCACGCAAATCTTCTTTTCGATGCCGCGCCGCTTCGCGTCGGCCATCAGACGCTCAACCGGTTCGTCCACCGGCTCGTAGGAGAGGCGAAACGTCCCGTAGTGCATGGGAACCATCCAGCGCGCGCCCAGGTCGAGAAACGCCTGCACGGCATCTTCCGGGCTGGTGTGCACCCGGCGAAACGAATCGGGATGATAAGCGCCAATGGGAAGCAACGCGACCTCCGGCTTCAGCCGCTCGCCAATCTCGCGGAAGCCATCGAAGTACGCCGTGTCGCCGGCATGATAGATCGACTGCTTGCCTGAACGCAGAACGTATCCGCCATAGCCTCGATGCACGTCGCGCACGATACGTGCGCCCCAGTGCCGCGCCGGAACGTGCGTGACCTCCACATTGCCGAGCTGAAAGCTCTGCCACCAATCCAGCTCGATGATGCGTCCGTAGCCCAGGTCGCTGACCAAGTCGCGAACGTGCCGGGGCACGATGATCGTTGGCCGCTTGCCGGTCTTGCGGCGCGTGAGCCACGCGATCGCGCGCAACGACGGCCGGTGAAGATGGTCGAAATGAGCGTGCGAAACCAGTACCGCGTCGATTGCCGGCAAATCTCGCAGCTTCAGTCCCGGCCGGCGCAGCCGCTTGAGCACGAAAATCCAGCGCGCGAAGTTGGGATCAACCAGGATGTTCTTGCCGCCGATCTGGAGGAAGAAGCTGGAATGTCCGATGAAAGTTACGCCTAGCTCGCCGCGACGGGCGAGCACGGGCTTGCGCGCGACGCCGGTGCGAGGCGTCATGGCGGAGTGGCGCACCAAAGTTCCAAACTGCCTGGCTTTACGCCGAACTGTAATTCCTAACATGGATGAGTAATTATTAGACGCTGTTACGGGGTCCTGCCGATGCGAGAGAGAGTGATCGCTTCACTTTGCTTGACCTTAGTCTGTTACTCAGCTTAAATCAAATGTAGGGTTCACTGCGCCGGCAAGCGCCACTTCATTGCTGGCTGGGAACCTCGCGAACCACAAGGAGCAGCGAATGAAAATTGCCTTTCTCGGGTTGGGCATCATGGGACGGCCAATGGCCTCCAAACTGGTCGCGGCAGGACATGAGGTTTCGGTGTGGAACCGCAGTGCTCGGCAGCACGTCGATGGTGCGACCACCGCTGTCTCTCCCGCCGATGCGGCCAAGGACGCTGAGGTGGTTTGGATGTGCGTGGCCGATACCGCCGCCGTCGAGCGCGTTATGTTCTGCCGAAGATGGCGCCGAGCAGTCGCTGCGCGAAGGGATGATCGTCGTTGATTCCAGCACCATTTCGCCATCGGCGACATTGCGCTTCGCCGAGCGGGTAAACGCGCGCGGGGTGCATTGGGTGGACGCTCCCGTCACTGGCTCGAAAATCGGCGCGGAGAACGGACAGCTCATCTTTATGGTCGGCGGTTCGAGCGAAGCCGTCGAGGCGCTTCAGCCGCTGTTCAAGGCCATGGGCAAGCTGGTCATCCACATGGGTGACACAGGCAAGGGACAGGCGGCGAAAATCAGCATGAACCTGATGATCGCCCTCATCTACGAGGGTTTCGCCGAGGCCTGGGTTCTGTCCGGCAAGCTGGGCGTCGATCCGCACAAGCTTATCGAATTGATCCAGGCGTCGATGGTGCGGTCGGGCGTGGTGGACTATAAAGCTCCGTTCGTGTTGCGCCGCGATTACTCGCCGAATTTTCCGCTGCGCCTGATGCACAAAGACATCCACCTCATGCTCGACACCGCCAAGGAGAATCGCGTGAAGCTGCCGGCGCTGGAAACCGTGGACGAGATTTACGAGCTATCCAGCGAAGAGGGATGGGACGATCTCGATTATGCCGCTACGCTGGCGCTTCTGGAGAAGTGGGCAGGGCTGGGCGGCCAACCGAAATAGAGCGAATCAGTACGTTGAGGCAGAGGCGATGCTGGCCAGTTCGCGCAGCACTTCAAACATTCCCGCCTCGTGGGCTTCGGGACATAGCGACTCCAGTGGGGCCGTCACCACAAAGTGTGGATCCTGCCGGCGAAATGCTACGCGCAGGAAATCGCAAGTGCGGGTAAATGTCTGCGAGCGCTTCCAGCATGTGACTTGAGTCGTTCTGCCAATTTGGTTTGGTGCTGATCAGCATTGGAGTGAGGCTCTCCAGATGCCATCCCGAGAGCGAAGCAGGCCGCTTCCGCCGCGTCCGGCCAGACCAATAATGCTTCTGAATATGAAGGTTGTGGCTCGGCCGATGGTCGAGTTCCGCCTCGAAGGTGACCGTCTCTTTACCCTTGCGAATGCGGTCCAACAGCCAAGTTAGCGGCATTTCCCGAGGTTCCAACTGGACTGCCACGGAGGCCCGTCGAAACACCGAAGGGCATAGCCTCAGATCCACATGGAAGTGTGATGCGCCGCGCCAACGCGCGCCAGAGATGGAGCCGTGTCCGGAAAAAGCGTCCTCGATCCACTTAAGAATCTGCACAGCCCGGCGGTGATTCGCCCGTCGAAACCACCAATACCAGCCCCCCAGCAGAAGGGCCGCCGCGAATACATCAATAGCGAATTTCTCCCACATCCCACGAGTAGGATGCGAGCAGAAAGGCCGCAAGATGCTAGCGTCAGGTCGGCTTGGGAGCGTCAACTACATACCATCGGTTGGGATTGCCTGGCTCGATGTGATTTTTCTCGAAGCACGCCTTAATGCGCCGCCGAAGCTCACGGCTGACGGCATACTGCGATCCCGGGCGGGTCTTCACCAACATCAGGTAATCCACTTCACTGCCACTTACCCTCTCGATTCCGGGAACTTCAGGCTTGGCGACTATCATCTCGGCGTAGCGGGGATCGTTCGTAATCTCCGCGCCAACTTGCTTCAGCAAGCTGATAACCTGATCGCTGTCGGCGCCGTACGCCACTGAGATATGCATGGGCAACTGGGTCCAGTCGCGCGTGAGATTGGTGACAATGGTGATCTGCCCATTGGGCACGGTATGCACGCTGCCGTTGTCGTCGCGCAATATAGTACGGCGTAAGGTCATGTCCTCAACCGTGCCCTGCACAGCAGCAATCTTGATGGTGTCTCCAATGTCGTACTGGTTCTCCACCAGAATGAAGAAGCCATTGATGAAGTCTTTGACCAGGGTCTGCGCGCCGAATCCGATGGCCAATCCCGCGATGCCGGCGCTGGCCAAAAGGGGGCCCATGTTGATGCCCAACAGCGGCAGGATTTGCAGCGCTGCCAGGAACATGATGACAAATACTCCGACGCTGTAGATGACCGTCGTCAACGTGCGAAGTTGTTGCGACCTGAGCGCGGAGGGCAGGGATGTGCGGTTGCCGAATTCTGCCAAGTGTTTTGACGCCATCTTGAGCAGCCGAGTCAGAATGAAGGCGAGGATCAGCACGCCGATGATTCGCGGCACCTGATGGCGCACGAAGTCGACGGTGTCATCTCCCCAGTCGCTGAACATGCGGATGAGCCCATCGCGGCCGTCGTGCGGGAATGTCAGCATGGCTTGCAAGGCTTGTCGCACTGAAATCAACATTCTCCCTGGATTTAGTTGGACTTCAGAGTAGCGGATGACAGCACGATCAGCAAAGTTGCTCCTCCCGGTTGAGGTGGCGGCAGAATATAATCCTGGTATTCCTATGAGATACCCATCCGTTGTGTTGCGCACGTTCAGAAACCCCGCCGTGTTTGCGGTTCTCCTTTTCTGTTTCACCTCCGGAATTGCCAGTTGGGCACAAACCGCCGACCAACCCGCCCTTCCGCTTGCGGGCGAGTCTCAGGAAAGCCCCGAGGAGCGGGCATGGGAAGCTCAGCAGAGACAAAAGTTGGCGTTGGAAGCAAACGTGAAACGCGAGCAAGATCTTAAGAAGGACACCGCAAAGCTGCTGCAACTGGCGACCGAACTGAAGCAATACGTGGACAAGACCAACGAAAATACGCTGTCAGTCGAGGTTATCAAGAAATCCGAGGAAATCGAAAAACTGGCTCACTCGATCAAGGACAAGATGAAAGGGCCTAATTAATACTCCCAGGATGCAAAACACGAATTACGCTGACCGCTGATCAGGCTGTAGAAATGCGCAGAACCCGTTTCGAGTTGGGACCGTGAAATGGTCAAGCCCATAGGGCTCCTCCGAACAGGTGCCAAACCAAACGCTAAGGACGTGCGTAAGAAGAGGCATCTACGGGCGCATTTCCTTTTGAATGCCACATGGGTCTTCAGGCCAGCAACAGGCCGAAATCAACCACGCAGCAAACTTGATCGAAACCAACATTCTGTGTCTTCTGTGTAAGAGCGTGCCCTGAGCGCAGCCGGAGGGCGATGCGCGCACTTACTTCGCTGCGGTCTTGGTGCTGCCCGGCCACTGGAGGAAGGTTATGATCTGCCAGCGCTCCGGTTGCGGCAGGTTCGCCCACGAGGGCATGCCCGACTCCAGCTTTCCTTTGGTGATGAACCAGAACAACTCTCCCGGCTTTGCGCTTTTGACGGACGTGCTGTCGAGGGCAGGCGCTGGTCCCATCCCACGCAGATTGGCGCCGTGACACTGCGCGCAATTCTGCGCATACAATTTCTTGCCGGCCGCCACGGCCGAGGCGCTTGAATATGGGTTCTTCATCTCCGCAGCCGACGGAGGCGCGTTGCGAAAGCTGGAACTCTGCGCGCCAGAAGCGGGCGCCAGCCAAAGCGCCACTCCGGCGATCATAAATGCGAGCGAGATTGCAGAAATATGTACTCGTGGTCTCACCAAACGAACCCCATTTTTTGTGAATTTGCAGATGTCGAAGGCCGCGCCATGGTGTCCGCTGGCCCGACGAAGCTTAACAACAATGGCGCGCAGATCGTCTCCACGCGCCCCGGAACTTCATCTAATTTGCTCGGTCAACCTTTACTCTTCCGTTCATTCTGCTCGACCCGTATCTTCACCAGCTTCTTTACCAGCGCCGCGGGCGGAGGCTTGTCCACGGGAAACCGTATGGTTCCCTTGGAGGTCTCGTAGTTACTCAGTTCCTTCTTGAGTGTCTCCATTGCCGACAAGCTTCCCGGGAACAAACTGCAATGGTTGGAAAATGCGGCGAAGCCCATCAGCATTCCTTTGTACTTGAACATTGGAATGCGATAGCTGATCACTTCCGTCGCCTCCGCCGGCACAACCGACCGAAGCACCGCGCGAATTCTGCTCAGGGTCGTGCGCGCAGGTTCCGGGACGCGCGCGAGATACTCGTCAACGGTCCTGGGATCGCCCTTGGCTTTCCCTGCCGAACCCCTGCCGCCCGAGGCCGTTTTCTTCATGAGAGGAGTGCTCCCCGGCATTCCTGTCAACGCTGCGCGTCCGGCACGAAAAGTCTATCTCGCGGCCGCCGCCTCCGGCACTTCGTAGATGCTGTACCAGGGAGTGGCAGCCTTGAGGGCATTGTTCACGTTGGTGATGTTCTTTACGCCTTCGTCTTCCAGCCAGGCGCGGAAAGCAGCGGCGCCCTTCTCGGCGAAGATCGGGATGCCGTCCTTCCAGGTGGCGCGTCCGCAGAGTACGCCGCTAAACTTTACACCCGATTCGGCGGCAAACTC
Source organism: uncultured Acidobacteriaceae bacterium (assembly GCA_963755865.1). Taxonomy (GTDB): domain Bacteria; phylum Acidobacteriota; class Terriglobia; order Terriglobales; family Acidobacteriaceae; genus Bog-257. The sequence continues at coordinate 69,376 of CAVWLY010000032.1, forward strand.
CAGGTCCTCGATGAACTCCGGATTGCTCACGCCGGCCGACAGATAAATGAACGGCTTGTTGGTTGCGCCGGCGGCGGCGCGAAAGTGATCGAGCGCTTCCTTTTTCGTGTAAGCCTTGGTGCCCTTGAACGACTTCGCGCCTTCAACGAACTGCAGGTTCACCGGAATCTCGACCTTCAGCACATCTACGCCATAGCGGTCCTTGGTGAACTCTTCCATCGACTTGGCCACCACTATCGGGTTTCAGCTTGGCGTACTCGGCGCCCTTCTCGTCCACGCCCTCTTTGTAGCCCACCAGTTCCAGGAAGAACGGGATGTCGTTGGCCTTGCACTCGTCGCCGATGCGCTCGGTCCAGGCGTGCTTCAGGTCGTTGACTTTCTGATCGTCGTAGATTGAGTAGTAGAGCAAAATCTTGATGCAATCCGCGCCCGCTTCCTTCAGGCGCTTCACCGACCACAGATCGAGCAGGTCAGGCAGGCGGCCGGGCAGGGTCTTGTCGTAGCCGGTTTTTTCATACGCCAGCAGCAGGCCTGAGCTCTTGGCGCGGCGCTTGGCGGCAGGCAATCCCCACTCGGGATCGAGCAGGATCGCGCTGGCGTGCTGAGTCAGCACCTCGGACACGTTGATCTTGAACTCTTTCAGTCCTTCGTCGGTGGCATAGGTGCCGAGCGCTTTCTTCAGTGAACCGCGTTGGTCCATGGCGGCCGCGGCAATGACGCCACGCTGGTTCGAAACGGCCTTGATGCCCGCAAGTTTTCCGGGAGTAAGTTTCATGGCAAAACCTTCCTCAGGCGCGGCGCGCCCGGTATGAACGGATTTGAATTCGGTCCCGCAGGACGGCTGGGCCGCAGTTGCAGAACAGAGAATTCTAACTGAATACCGGTGCTGCGCGCGAGGAGTTGTGAGCTAGGCGTTCCCGAGCGCCCGTCAAGTATGAATTAAAGGTTGGTAGCGAAATGGCGGTTTCAGGCCAGCAAACAACGCAGCCCCTGACGAAGGTCTTCGACCGGAGTATCGCTGTTCAATGACAGGACTTCTTGTGCAGCATCTTCGTCACCACTCCACCAGCTATCGGACTCTAAGTGGTCGAGCAAAAGCTTCAATCCGAGAGGGTCCTGGCGCTTGGCTAAGCCCCAGATCGCTTCGCGTCGAGCTTCTTCGTAATTGTCTTCCACACGGCGGCGAAGCGCGGCACGAATTTCTGGCGAGTCCGCGTAATGCATTACCCCAGTTTCCAGAAATTCCCCTGATCCCAACTCAAATGTCGCCCAATCACGTACCACCTCGTTCTCATCCTCCATCAACGCAAGTAGAATGGGCACCCACTCGGCACGTCTCCTAAGGTTGATGCAGCAAGCGACGGCTTGCCTGACTTCGGGATCAGCATGTTTTTGCAGGTCGATCAAGGCCGTAACGGCTGGCTCGGTGCCCAAATGGGACAAAACCCAAGTTGCGGAAGAAACGGCCTCTGCACTTGAGTCTTTAAGATGACTGATGGCAATAGACACACTTTCGTCGAGAAACGGACGCTCTGCCTCTGGCTTCCCAGCCCCCAGCTGCGCCAAAACGCTGAGTCCCCTCGCGCGTGCCTTTGGATTGTCAGAATCGCAGTAACGCTTTGCCAATTGAAATACTTCCTTCGTTCCCCGGAGTCGCAAAACGGTCACAGCTTCCCAAGCATCATCGTCGTCGTATTCCCCTTCGAGAGTTGCGGCAAAGAGTGCTTCTGTACTCTTGCTCTCAAGCTCTGCTCTCGCGGCAGCAATCTGTTCGGGCTTCCGACCTCCTTCGATTTTGTCCTGCGAAGACATATCAAATTTGCCTAAGGGTGAAGAATCACCGACTTCGCATGTCTGCTGGTGCCCCACGTTCGACCTTCTGTTGGGCTAACCTGGGGATCATTGCACTCGGCACCAGGAAAGGTGTGAGTCTAGTCATTGGCTTCCCCAGGTTAGCGTCCAAAAGACGGACGCGAACCTGGGGCACCCAGCTTTCGCATGTCCGCAAGCATTTGCTGACGAAGGAGGCGATTCGCGCGAGTCTGATATCCCTTGCCGGGCTTTTTTAGCCAAGCTACCACGTCGGCATCGAGTCGCAGCGAGACGGCCTGTTTCACTGGGCGATAGAACCTGCCCCGTATCGCGTCCTTCCAGGCACCAAGAGGTAATTCCGGAATGTCAGATGTGTTGATTCGATCATCTGGCAGGGCAGCCAAGGCCGTTAAGTCCCGCTTCTGTTTCGTGGTCAACGGCTCCCTGCTTGCAGCACTACCGCCAGCCGGGCTAGTCGCCGTGCGCATAGACCCGCCGCTCCTGCGGTGTCGCCTTTCGCGCTGAGATGATGCGGACATTCTCTTCTTCGTTTTCATTATCGGATTCCGGATTTGTGTGCACGACCAGCAGCACGTGAATACCTTTCACCATGCCGATGGTTTGCCATCGCAATTCTCCCTCGACTTCGCGGTCGAGGTGAGAGATATGGCAAGGATCGTCGAAAACCAAGGCTGCGGTTTCAAAACTGACTCGGTGCTTTCGCCTGGTACTGTGATTCTTTCGTTCGCCCAGCTGAACCGCAAGTGGGCTCCTTGCCATTACAATTATGTATATACATTGCGTGAAAGTCCAGACTTATAATCATTGCCTCAACGGCAGCCCCGTCAGCACGGCCTGCTGCCGCACGATCAGCGACTCGATTCCACTTCTTGCCAGCGCCATCATCTTGGCTAATTGCGCGTCGTCGAAGGGACGGTGTTCGGCCGTGGCCTGCACCTCCACAATCTTCTTGCTGCCGGTGATCACCAGGTTCATGTCCACGTCGGCGCGGGCGTCCTCTTCGTAGCAGAGGTCGAGCATGATCTCGCCATCCACGATGCCGACGCTGGTGGCGGCAATGTAGTCGCGGATAGGCGCGACGGTCAGCGCGCCCGACTCAATCATGCGGCGCATCGCCAGCCCCATCGCGATAAACGCGCCGGTAATAGAAGCCGTGCGCGTGCCGCCGTCGGCCTGGATCACGTCGCAGTCGAGAAAAATCGTGCGCTCGCCGAGTTTCTCCATGTCGGTCACCGCGCGCAGCGAGCGGCCGATGAGCCGTTGGATCTCGTGAGTACGTCCCTTCTGACCACCCCTGGCGGCCTCGCGCGGCGTGCGCGTCAGCGTGGAGCGCGGCAGCATGCCGTATTCGCTGGTGACCCAGCCTTTGCCGCGATTGCGCAGAAATTGTGGGACCGAGTCTTCGATGGTTGCGGTGCAGATGACGCGGGTGTTCCCGAGCTCGATCAGGCATGAACCCTCGGCGGTGGAGATGAAGTCGGGGACGATGTTGACCGGGCGCATCTGATCAGGAGAACGATTATCGGAGCGATAGATCATAACGGGCGATTGTATAGCTTTGGACGGCCGCGGTTCGCTTTTCGCTGTTCGCCCTTCGCTGTTAGCTCTTAGCTTTTAGCTTTTAGCAAACAATGCTCTGAGAGCCTCGCGTAACCGCTTCGTCTCGCATGCTCTGAAAATACTGAGGCGATTCCCGGACCGGAAGCTGATTACTAGAAGCTAAAAGCCAAGAGCGACAAGCGAATAGCGAAAAGCGTAGAGCGTGATCGGGTCACCCTCCCAGATCCACGTGCTCGACATTGTCCACTTGACGCCCAAGGAAGCGGGTTGCCAGTCGTTTGAACTTGTCGGTGGAGTCGGTGACATAGAAGCGGAAGGTGCGATGCTCGACGGGAGAGATACTTCCAGTTATAGGGGTCCTTCGACTACGCTGGCTCGCCGCCAGCGGCGACCCGGCTTCGCTCAGGATGACAGCGGGGTTTTCGGGAGGCCTTCGACTGCGTTCGGTCGCTGACGCTTCCTCACTCCGCTCAGAATGACAAACCGAACTTTCCTCAATAATTTTCTTCACCACGCGCGCCGTCGATTCGGCGGAGTCTACAATCTGCATACGTTCGGGCGCAATTCGTCGCAGCAGCGGTGCAATCAGCGGATAGTGGGTGCAGGCGAGCACCAAAACATCTGCCTGCTCGGGCGCTTGCTGCAGCGCCTCGCCGAGATAAATTCTGGCCACCTCCTCGGTCACAGGATGCTCGATCCATCCTTCTTCGACGAGGGGCACGAAAAGCGGACAGGCCTTCTCGTACGATGACAAGCCTTGCCGCTGCAGCGCGTCGCGATAGGCGTGACTGCTCACGGTGGCTTCGGTGGCGATCACGATAGCCGCGCGACTCTTGCTCATCTCGGCCGCCATCGCCGCGCCCGGTTCCACTACTCCCACCACCGGCACATGAGCGGCTTCCTGAATAAGCGGAAACGCCAGCGCAGTCGCGGTGTTGCAGGCAATCACCAGCAGATCGATATTCTGTGCTTCGAGAAAGCGGGTGGCTCCGATCGCATAACGCGCAACGGTTTCTGCCGACTTGGTGCCATAAGGCAGGCGAGCCGTGTCGCCAAAGTAGAAGTAATGCGCGGGCAACTGTTCGGCCATGGCCTTCAGTACGGTGAGGCCGCCGACGCCCGAATCGAAAACGCCAATGCGCGGTAAGGTCACTGCAAATCCTTTACGACCTGGCCAATATTGCTGGCTTCATAGAAGCGACGCAAGTCAGCATGTCCTGCGAGAGTCTCCCGCTCTTGTCCATTGACCAGGATCTTGACGCGTTCGATTTTGCTGTCGTTGGCGTTGAGCGTGACCACAATGGAGGCCACGGTCAGCTCTTCGGCGAGCACGCCCGAGGGATGCGCGCTCAGCGAATGCGGTGTTCGTGTCCACTATGGCGGTGTCGTCTCCCAGCAAATAAACGTCGCGGACATCGGCGCCAGCGCCGATGGGATGTGGCGACGAGGATTGCAAATACTGTCCGAAGAGCGCGCGCAGCACCGCGCGGTCCCGTTCCGTGCGCTCCGGTGGCAGGGTCACATTCATCTGCGTCCGGCGCAGTGTGCCGTCGCTGTCGGAAGCGATGTAGAGCGTGACCGGAGTGGGCGGTCCATTGGACGGCGGAGCCAGCGCTTGTTGTTGCTCGGCGGCGAGTTGCTCATCGCGCGCCACCTTGCTCTTCAGGTGCAGGGCGTAGAACGCCAGGCCGAGGGCGATTATCGCCAACACCGCGAACATCGCCAGGACGCGCCGGGTCATGGTCGCACCTGCGGCAGTTTGCTGCGCACGGCGGCGACACCGGCGGCGATCGATTGCGCAACTTGCTCCTGGTATGCCGCGCTCGCGATTTCGTCCACGTTTGCCGGCGGGAGGCGCGATTTCAACCGCAATGGCAGGAGCGGCAATGTTGTTCATGGGACGAAGCGGCGCCAGCAGCGTAGTGTTGGGCAGTTTGCGGGATTCGAGTTCCGCCGCCACCGAGCCGGCGACCGAACCGCTTAAATCCAGGAATGCGGCTTGCGCGGTGTCCCACGGCAGAAAGCCTTGCGGCGACAAGTTGGCCGCCGGCAGCAGCGAGGTGAAGACGTGGACGCCCTGTCCGGTATTGGCGGCATGCAGCGCGATGTAGAGCGCGGGACGCGCTGCATTCGCCGATGTCGCGCGCTGGTCGAGAGTAATCGCAACGTCGGAATTGCGCAGCAGGCCGGCTGCGATGCCACGATCTGGAGCTCGTGCTGTACCCGCCGCGCCAGCGCCAGCACAACATCTTTCTCCGGAAGCGAAGGGGTGATGGCCGCTCCGATGTCGTTGCCGCCGTGTGCTGGATCGATCAGCACCAGAAAGCGCGGCGCGGCGGGCTGCCGCGGCGGTGGCGCCGGAGTTTGCGTGGTTGGCCGGAGGCGGCGGCGGCGGAGCTTCCTGGGCGACTGGCGGGGGAGCAGGAGCGCCGGTGATGATGATGGTCTTGCCTCCGTCGGCGAAGTTGGCCATCATGGGCGGCCGTTCCGGTCACATCGAGTTCAGCCAGGCCATCGTGCTCCGAAAAGTTCACTCCCGTGATCAAGGGATCGCTGTAAGGGACATTTTCGGGGCCGGTGGAAACGATCGGTTCACGGCGAAATGTGAGGCGTACTCGTCCGGGCTCGGTGGCGATCGATGGATTGACCGGGGAGGAGAAGCCCAACAGCAAGCCGCGAGGGATTGTCCTTGTGCAGTTCCTGGGTGTAGCGCACCTGAACATTGCCGATGAACAGACGTCGCGGCGCCGGGTGTAATTCGGTATCGGTGGCCAGTAGCTTCGAAATCAGATCGCTGGTCACGGACAGCGGAACATAGCCCCGGCCATTCTGAAGAACGAAATTTGCCGGCAGTTTGTAGCCGTTTCCCCGAACTTTGCCCTTCTCTTTGCCATCGTTGAATTGCAACTCCAGAGGGCGGCCACCCGGAGGCGTAAAGTGCAGCTTGTACTTCTTGCCGTCGACGCGGGCATCCACCGAACCCAGCGGCTCCAACAACTCGACCAGACCGGCATAAGGCTGGCCGTTCACGTCCAGCAAAGGCACCGAGTAGGTAGTCTGGGGAGAATAGACAGTGAGCTGATTCGGCTTCGGGCGATTGCGCGTGAACGCTGGCGTAGCGAGCTAGAAGGGCCGCGGATAGCAGAGCCGCAGCGGATGATGATCGCCAGAGCCAACCGCGATCCGCGGCCGGAAAGCGGCAACCTAGTGTCCTCCCGATGCCGACCCTTGCGCGGCCTCCTTCAGCGAATAGATGGTCAGGCCGCTCAGCATCTTGGGATAAAAATCCGTGGACTTTTGCGGCAAAACTTCGCCGGCAAAGGCGACGTCGCGCATCTGCTCCATGCGGACGGGGTTGATGATGAATGCGACGTTGGCGCCGTTGCGAACTTCGTCGATCGCTTCGCTGGCATCGCGCACATATTTCAGGTGCTTCTGCTCGCGAATGTCGTCCTCCGACATCCCGAGTGCGTCTTCCAGCACCAGCTTATGCAGCTGTACGACATCCAGTGCACGCTGGCGCTCCGACAGTCCCTCGAGACTTTTCGAGTTCTGCTTGGCGCGTGAACGCAGCAAGAAAGCCGCCATACGAGGTAACCGCCAGCAGAGCAGTGGTGTCTTTGCCCGCCTGGTGCAACCGCTCCACTGCGGCGGCGGCGTCGGTCAGCGGTCCCAAGTTCTCGACTTCGAAATTCTCCTGAAGCTTCGCCCCTATTTTGGCGATGTCGAAGCTTTCCATTCCGAAAACGACCCGATGGGTCGGCAGAACCACCAGGCCGGGCGCATCCATGTTGACGAAGGTCATCATCACCCGTTCGGACGGCGCTCCCAGATCAGGTTTGCCTTGGTTCCGCATTTCATTGCGATAGGTCAGGGCGGTCTCGTAGCGATGGTGGCCGTCGGCAATGATCAGCTTCTTGTCGGCCATCTTCGTCTGCACAGTTTTAATAGTGGCGGGGTCGGAGACCTTCCACAGCCGATGCAGCACATCGTACTGGTCGCGCACCTCCACGGTCGGAGGGCCGCTTTGCCGCAACGCAGTGTCAATTTCATCTGGCGGGATCGCTGTAGAGCATGAAAATCTGCCCACAATGCGCTTGCGTGGCCCGTAACAAGTTGAGCCGGTCGGCCTTGGGTTTGCTGAGCGTCTGCTCGTGACGGTAGACGACCTTGTGGTCGTAGTCCTCCACCTGACCCAGAGCGATAAACCCCCGGCGTTCGGCAGTCGCGCCCGAAGGGTCGCCAGGAACTTTGAAAGTTTGAGTGTAGAGGTAAAGGCTGGGTGTGGGGTCGGGGACCAGAACCCCTTCAGAGCGCCATTTGTGCAATGCAGCTGAGCTCGGCTATAGACGTTTTCATGGTCGTTGTCATTGGGCTGCGATTTGCCGAGAATCACGCGCACCAGGTTGTACGGACTGGCTGCGTAATACTGGTCCTGCATGGCCGGGGTGATCTTGTCGTACGGCTGGGTTACAACTTGGGCGGGTGACACCTTGGAAGGGTCATACCGCAGGGCTTGGAAGGGGAAAATATCTGCCATGAGAGCTCCGCCTCCCCCAAAAATTGGAATTTTAGTAATAGAAAAAAGTAATCGGGAGGCACCACGATTGTAGCAGTTCAACAAAAGGAAACCCGAAGCGCCGGACGGACATCCAACAAGCAAAGCTTGGCAGCCTTTGGCTCGTGGGGGGTTGGCGTGAGAATTATCCGACTCCCATCAGCTGTGATAACATTCAGCCCACAGTCCACCAGAGGATCCTATGGCCCGCGGTCGCAGTTCGGGGTTCGGGTCAAGTCGCTCGACGATTCGGTACCGGTTTCAGCTCCAACGGTCGGGACGTTTTTTCAGGCGGCCCGTCCAATCCTACGTGCGTCTTGTCAAGAATCTCGTCCTGTTGGGGGCGCTATCCTGCCTGGCTAGCTGCCTGATTGTTCCTGCCTACGCCCAGGACGAAGATCAAAACGTACACCTCGTTCCTCACGAAGCCAAGAAAGCAGACGTGGTTCCGAATGCCGGAATTGCGGTGCCGCCCGGCGTTATTGTTGATCCCAGCCTGAAAACGCACACCAAGCCACTTCGCAAGGATGTCGATCTGGTGCTGGTTCCGGTGACCGTCACGGATCCGATGAACCGGTTGGTAACCGGTTTGGAGAAAGAGAATTTCCAGCTTACCGATAGTGGAAAGCCGCAAGAAATCAAGCACTTCTCCAGCGAGGACGCGCCGATTTCCCTGGGCGTTATCTTCGATATCAGCGGCTCAATGGCCGACAAGATCGACAAGTCGCGCGAGGCGGTGGTCGAGTTCTTCCGCACGGCGAATCCGCAGGATGAGTTTTTCCTGATCACCTTCTCGGAAAAACCCGAGGTGCTGGTCGATTTCACTTCCTCGGTCGAAGACATCCAAAGCAAGCTGGTTTACGCCATGCCCAAAGGCCGAACTGCATTGCTCGATGCCATCTACCTGGGCATGAATCGAATGCGCAAGGCGCACTACGAGCGCAAGGCGCTCTTGATCATCTCCGACGGTGGCGACAACCATAGCCGGTACACCGAGGGCGAAATCAAGTCGATGGTAAGGGAAGCCGACGTTCAGATCTATGGCATCGGCCTGTTTGACCTTAGTTTCAAGACGCCAGAAGAACGCGAAGGCCCCGCTTTGCTTAGCGATGTGACCGAAGTGACTGGAGGACGGACATTTACCATCAGCAATCCGAACGAGCTGGCGGACGTGGCTACAAAGATTGGCATCGAGCTGCGCAACCAATATGTGCTCGGATACCGTCCAACCAATCCAGTACGCGATGGCAAGTGGCGGAAGATCAAGGTGAAGTTGAATCCCCCGAAAGGCTTGCCGCCTCTGCACGTATACGCTAAAACGGGATACTATGCACCAACGGAATAGACGCTGTCATTCGTTCGTAATGCTGATTGGACTAGTTCTATGGTTGGGATCGTGGGCGGTCGCTCAGAATTCCGCTGCCCCGGCACAGGCGCCTCCGGCCGGTAGCGCACCCACTCAGCAAACGGCGCCCTCCGCGCAAAATCCGCCCGCGCCGGCACCCGCCACAAATGCTCCGGCCCAGAATGGCGAGCAGGAGGCTGCGCCCATTCCTCCCGCCCCAAACCAGCCCGGGGACACGGTGCAGGTGCCCAAAGGCGAAGCTCCCGAAGAGCAACAGGGCGATGTCTTTGTTTTCAAGAAGGAAGTTGACGAGGTCACTTTGCACGCCACCGTGGTGGACGATCACAACCGCCTGATCACGAACCTGGCGAAGAACGATTTCACGGTCTTCGAGGACGGAAAGCCCCAGAAAATCACCTCGTTCCGCAGCGAGGACATTCCGGTCGCGATGGGAATCGTCATCGATAATTCAGGGTCCATGCGGGAAAAGCGGCCGGCGGTGAATGCTGCGGCCATTAACCTGGTGCAATCCAGCAATCCTCAGGACCAGGTCTTCATTGTGAACTTCAACGAAGAGTACTTTCTCGACCAGGATTACACCGCCAAGATTCCGAAGCTGAAGGATGCGCTGGAACGGATTGAATCGCGCGGCGGCACCGCGCTTTACGACGCGGTGGTCGCCTCAGCCGACCACTTGAAGAAAAGTGGCGCGCTGGAAAAGAAAGTGCTGTTGGTGGTGACCGACGGCGAAGACAACGCCAGCCGCGAGTCGCTGGAGCAGGCTTTGCGGCGCCTGGAAGAGAAGAATGGTCCAACGATTTATACCATCGGATTGCTTGGCGAGGAACATGCCAAGCGGGCGCGCCGAGCGCTCCGCGAAATGGCGGAGGACACCGGTGGCGTCGCGTTCTTTCCCAAGGACCTGAGCGAGGTGCAGGCAATCACCTCGCAAATCGCTCACGATATCCGCAACCAATACACCATCGTGTACAAGCCCAGTACGCCGCAGAGCGCCGGCGGCTATCGCACCGTGAAGGTAGAAGCCAACGCCAAGGGCTACAAGAAGCTACAGGTCCGCACGCGCAGCGGTTACTACGCGGGCCAGCAACGCGCTGCGCTAACCAGTCAGGGCGGCACTAAGTAGTGGTCGGTGGTGAGCGCACCGTCTCCCAGCCCCTGTCGTTGCAGGAATATTCGGATCGTTGCCCTGCCCACTGTTCCAGTGCGCCGAAAAGACAAACGCCGATGCCTCGTGTCTACCATCTCTCGGGCCGCCCTGCTTTAGCCGCCATTACTTAATCGACAAGGTTGCAACTACCGTATTGCGGCGCCCGTCGGTTGACCCTCTCTCTGGCAGCCCCCTACAATCAAGGATTCTCACCTGCACAGGGAAGGTTCATGCCGCTTCAGCTTTTTAACACTCTCACTGGAAAAGTCGAGGAATTCCATCCACTGGAAGACAACCTGGTTCGCATGTACGCATGCGGGCCAACGGTTTACGACTACGGCCACATTGGCAATTTCCGCACCTTCATTGTGGTGGACACGCTGCGACGTTTTCTCAAGCAGAGTGGCTACAAGCTGAAGCACGTCATGAACATTACCGACGTGGATGACAAGATCATCCGCAACGCCGTGCGCGACGGTGTCAGCGTCCAGGAATATACGAAAAAGTACAAGCAGGCGTTTTTGGAAGATGCCGACGCGCTAAACATCGAGCATCCCGAATTCGTGGTCAATGCCACCGACCACATTCAGGAGATGGCCCACTTCATCAAGGGACTGGAGGAGAAGGGATTCGCTTATCGCACCGACGACGGTTCTTATTATTTCCGGATCGCCAAGTTTCCCGAGTACGGCAAGCTCTCCAAGAAAGACTTCGCCGGCATGACCGATGGCGCGCGGGTGGACGTGGACGAATATGACAAGGACAATGCTCGCGACTTCGCACTGTGGAAAGCGCCGAAGCCGGGCGAGGCGATGTGGGAAACCGAGATAGGTCCAGGGCGTCCGGGCTGGCATATCGAGTGCTCACAAATGTCGATGAAGTATCTCGGCGACACCTTCGACATTCATGCCGGCGGCGAGGATCTCATCTTCCCTCACCATGAAAACGAGATTGCACAGTCGGAAGCCATGACTGGCAAGCCATTCGTCCACGTTTGGGTGCATGCCCGCTTTCTGCTGGTGGAAGGCGAGAAGATGGCCAAGAGCGCCGGGAACTTCTTCACCGTCCGCGATCTCATTCTGATGGGTCACAAACCGTCGTCGATTCGCTTTCTGCTGATGTCGGTGCCCTATCGCAAGCAGCTCAACTTCACCTTCGACGGGCTGACGCAGGCGGCGAACTCGGTGGAACGGCTGCGCAACTTCAAGCTTCGGTTGGAAACCTCACAGTTCGCCGACGATGGCAATGTGATCATTGCCGAGATAGCAGATAGGACATCGGCAGAAATGCGTGCCGGACTCGATGATGACTTGAATACGGCACGCGCGCTGGGCGCCGTCTTCGATATGGTGCGCGATGTGAACGCTGCGGCCGACGCCGGGGAAGTACGGAAAAACAATGTGCCTCAACTGCTGAGGGTTCTCGATGAATTCGATGAGATCTTTGCCGTGCTGAAAGACGACGATGCCGCCAAGGTGCGCGCGACGGTCGAGTGGGCAAAGTCAGAAGGCTTGGAGAACAAGATCAGCCCCGAGACAGCCGAACTGGCCAAAGCAGCGGCGCTTTCTGACGCTGAGGTCGAACAACTTGTCGCCGAGCACTCACAAGCGCGCAAGAGCCGTGACTTCGCCCGTTCGGACGCGATCCGAGCGCAGTTGGCGGAGAACGGCATCATCCTTGAAAACACCAAAGACGGAGTGCGGTGGAAGAGGAAGTAGGTACTGGGCCTACACTTCCGACTCCAATTCTGGCAATCCTCCCACCGCCTGGTCGCCCGTTTCGCGGCTGTGAACTTTTGCCGTGGTGACCAACGCGACGGCAGCAATGATGACGACACTTCCAGCGAATATGTAGCCATCGAAACGCTCGTGCAGCACCAGCCATCCCAGGAAGACCGCGATCACAGGATTTATGTAGGCGTAGGTCGCCACCTTCTGCGTGGACACGTGCTTCAGCAACCAGATGTACGCGGTGTAACCGACCCACGAGCCGAAAACCACCAGGTAAAGTACCGCCATCAGCGCGCGAGAAGTCAGCACAATGCGATGTGTCTGGCCCGTAACCAACGCGACCAAGGCATTACCAATCGCCGCAAAGCACATTTCCCAGCCGGTTGCGGTCACGGGGTCAACCTTCATTTGCCATTTGCGCGAAAGCACGGAGCCGATGGCCCAACTCATCGACGAGAACAAGAGAGTGCATGACCCCACCAGTTGCATTCCCCCGAGCGTGCTGCGGTTGGCAAACTCGGGCCAAAAGAGAATGGCGATGCCTGCGATACCGAGTACCAGGCCGATTAAGCCGGGGCGCGAAAGCCGGTCTCCGCGGAAGACAAACGTCTCCAGCACCATGAACCAGATCGGCGTAACCGCGACAATCAACGCAGCCAGTCCGGTTGGGACCCACTGCTCGGCCCACGCCAGACCTCCATTGGCAGCCACCAGTAACAGGCAACCGATCGTCGCCAATCGAACGGCCTCATTCAACGTGATGCGGACGGTTCGGCCCATCATGGCACACGCGGCCAGCATCAGCGGACCTGCGATCAGGAATCGCAGGGCGCACATTACCGCAGGAGGGAGGTGCTCGCTGTCGGCAATTCCGATTGCCAGATAGGTCGAGCCCCAGAACAAGTACACCAATGCAAATGCAACGATCACTTGCAGACGGTGATTGCGATTGCTGGTCATGAAGCTGAAAAGCTGCAGAACGCTCGGCCTTATGCTAAAGCGGTTTGTATCTACTTTGACGGGTGTAACGGTGCTTCAGTTCGATATTCAAAGAAGATCTCACGCTTTGAAGGGGCGGCTTTAGAGCCTGTGTGAGAACATCTGTCGTCCCTACAGGACTCGGATTAATTTCCCACTTTACCCAGCACTCCGCCTGCGGCTCCATGCTGGGCTAGACTCTTTCGCCCTACGGGGCTCGTTCGTGACTAATTCGTTCCACCGAGCTAACTTGAAACGGGTTCTCACACCGACTCCGGAGCCATGCCCCTTCAAAGCTAGGCGGCTGATTTTTGATCTTGTTTGCGTAAGCGATGTCCCATCAACAAAACATAGTGGACGCCCGAGATGGTTGTGAACGTAAAGGTTGCGTAGAGAAAAAATGTTTCCAGATATAGTACCGAAGGGATACGCACTACTTGTGCCAGAACCACGAAGAAAACGGCGGCGATCTGACAAGCTGTGTTCACCTTTCCGTAAATGCTAGGCCGGAAGTCGCGAAATCCCACCGTCGCATACAAAACGACGGCAGTCGCCACAATGCAAAGGTCACGGCTGAACACCAGAATGGTGTACTTCCACGGGATCTTTTTGACAAACGAAAGCACCAGAAACAGTGAGCTCAGCAATAGTTTGTCGGCGATCGGATCGAGGTATTGCCCCAGCAAAGTCTGCTGATGCAAGGCTCGAGCCAGCAGTCCGTCTAGGGCGTCGCTCAGGGCGGCCGCTACCAGAAGACCGAGCGCCCAGCGCCATTGCCCATCGAATACCGTGATAATGACGAACGGGATGAAGATGAGGCGCAGCAGCGTGATCTGGTTCGGCGCAGTCCAGAATTGACTCTTCAAGCGGCTGCCCCGAAAACGAAGTTTGCTAATCCCAGATGCTCCACGTGCACCTTTCGCGTGTTAGCTCTCGAAGTATCTCAACATCACTGGCAAATCAACACGACCGGCCATGTGGATGAGGTCAGTCAGCGCCACTTCGATTCTGACGGCTTTGTCTCCGGCTGGCAACCACGTAGCGCAAATTCTCACGAAGGACGCTCGTTGGGTCCAAAGCACGACTTCAGGTGATGCTCATCACAACGGCAAAGTCCGGAAACCATTAGAGTCAACTTCATCGGACATGTGACTCGTCTCATGGTGTGGCTGACCAAGTTCGTCATCCGCAGTCTGGAATTCGCCAACCGTCACTTGCCGTCGCGCAAGCCGAAACATCTGCTGACCGGCAAACGCGGCGAACTCGAGGCGTACCTGTACCTGCGGAGCCTGGGTTACCCAATTGTTGCCGCAAATTTTCGTGTTCCCTATGACCGCGGTGAAATTGATCTGATTGGATGGGACGAAGGCATTCTGTGCTTCATCGAGGTCAAAACCCGAACCGGCGAAGGATTTGCTCCGCCTGTCACAGCAGTCGATCGAGCCAAGCGGCGGCACATTTTATCGGTCGCTCGCAGATATGTTCGTCGCATTCCCAGTGACCGGCCGCCACCGTGCCGCTTTGACGTCGTCAGCATCATTCTCGACGGGGATGGCAGCAAGCCCCAGATCACGTTGCGCAAGGGCGCGTTCTCCTGGGACACGGATAGGCGGCGAAACTACTGGCATCGCGACTTCCGCACTGGACACTTCTGGCGGCGAAGAAAGTGAGCGAGTAGAGTTAAGGCTGGCTGCAAGGCTTGCCCACATGGCCGCCGCCCGCTAGAATAAGGGTCGTCTCACCTGCGCAGGCGCGTAGCTCAGTTGGTTAGAGCGCTACCTTGACACGGTAGAGGTCAGGAGTTCGAGTCTCCTCGTGCCTACCATATTCTTCTTTAGATTCAGTGCCTTCAGGCGAGCCCTACCCGGAGCGCTACCGCAACTCGTCACCAATTGCGCAGCAATCAGCTCCGCAACACGCGCATAAGAAACCAGATACCTCATAGCTTCCAGTGCCGAGACAGAATCCCGCCCTTTACATCAGGCCATGCGGGCGGTTGTGGTCTTTGGTTGTGAGATGGCGATTTTCCGCCAACTGTCTAGCCCTAGGACGAGAATCAACCAAAAATTAGATCCAGAATCCCCTTTTGCACCTTCGAGGTAGCATCCAAATTTATATGCTGCGTGACCGAAATCCAAGGGGAGAAATGTATGGCACAGCAAACAGCAGAGGCCCCAATCGTCAACGCATGGTCGACAAAGTCGCCAGTTCCGTTCTTCCGCGTCGGAAATTATGCACCGGTCTTCGACGAGTTGACGACGTTCGATCTGCCGGTTGAGGGAGCGATCCCCCGGGAACTCAACGGCTGGTATTTGAAAAACGGACCCAACCCACGACACGAGACGCCACATTGGTTCACGGGCGACGGCATGATCCATGGAGTGCGGCTAGAGAACGGGCGCGCCGCTTGGTATCGCAATCGATGGGTGCGCACGGAGAGCTTTGATAAACCTGTCCTGCTTTATAACACTGACGGCACGCGCAACCTGCACGCCAGCGTGGCCAATACGAACGTCATCAGTCACGCCGGCAAGACACTCGCGCTGGTGGAGTCATCTCTGCCGTATCAGATCACGAACGAGCTGGAAACGCTGGGCGTCTACGACTTCGCCGGCAAGCTTGCCGACTCGATGACTGCACATCCGAAGATCTGCCCGAGAACCGGCGAGCTACATTTTTTTGGCTATGGCAGCCTGACCAGCCCATATGTCACTTACCACCGCGCGAACGCGTCGGGGGAGCTGATCATTAACCGCGGCGTCGATGTTCCCGGCTTGACCATGATGCACGACTTCGCCATGAGTGCCGAGCACATCGTGTTTATGGACCTACCACTGGTGTTTCGGCTCGACATAGCGCGCAATAGTTCCCGCGACCTGCCGTACCGCTGGAGCGACGATTACGGCGCGCGGCTAGGGGTGTTGCGCCGCGATGACCCATATGGTCCGATCCGCTGGTTTGAGATCGACCCGTGTTACGTTTTTCACGTCCTCAACGCCTTCGATAAGACCACAGATGATGGCAAACTTATCGTGCTGCAAGCAGCTCGTTATCCCGAGTTATGGCGCGACAATGGCGTGCCTGGATTCGACGCCGTGATGTGGTCCTGGACGATCAATCTGACCCGTAACACCGTCACAGAGCAGCAGATCGACGAGCGCGCTATAGAGTTCCCGCGCATGGACGATCGGCTGCGCCGGTATGCCGGCGCGGTATGGCGTTACTGTGGGCTACGGGTAAACTCGTGCGCTACGACCTCGAACACGGTACCGCCGAGGAACATTCCTTCGGTACCGCTACCGCGCCCGGTGGACCTGCTGAGGCTGTGTTCGCTCCCGCCGATTCGGACGGGGACGAACTCTCCGGATGGTATCTATCCTACGTCTACGACCCAGTCCGGGACGGCAGCGACCTGATAATCATCGATGCGTCGGACTTCCAAGGCAAGCCGGTTGCCCGGGTGCAACTTCCACGACGCGTACCTTACGGATTCCATGGTAACTGGATCGCGGGCTGAGAATGCACGAACAAGGAAGGGGCACTGCAGGAGATTCTGTTAGAGTGAGTTGAATCGTAACTGTACAGCGTTATCATAAGCGATCCCGAAACGATTTGCCGTCACGGTTGCTTGTGATAAGGCGATTTTCACGCCAGTTAGTGCGCCTGAGCCATAATTCGATTGGAATTGGGTTAGGGATGGTATTCCCGATGCAACGGGCGATAACAGGAGCCAACTCACAAGCAACCTGTCCTGGGCAAGTTTTCGTTTCCAGCGCCCAGCTCGTCACCAATTAGTCACCAAAACTAGGCCGTTTTCGGCCATTTTTCAGCGGTCTCAACTCGGAAAAGCAAGACAGGCAAAGGGTTTTAGGTTGTTGAGATCAATTGACACGGTAGAGGTCAGGAGTTCGAGTCTCCTCGTGCCTACCATTTCTTTCAATGGCTTACCTTGTCGGACCTCGGTCCACGAGGCTCCAAATGGCTCCATTAGGCGCGGCGAACCACGGGAGGATGTTCCACACTTCCTCGAAGCTGGTTCCTCGACAGCCCCCGGAATCCACTTCCGCGATTAGGGCGTTTTACGGCCAAGTGGTGGTGCCAATGCGGTTGCAGCATGCTGGCCGAGTTATAAGGACTGATGCTCGCTTTCGTAGGATTTCGCTAATCTCCTGCACGATTTGAGTCACGCGTAGTTCGTTCCCGCCGCTAGATTGACTCCATGAGTGCTATACATTCGCAAGCTATTCCTTTCGTGCCCGTCAAATCCTCAACCTGGTTTGTTACGGGAATCAACCGCGGCCTTGGCCGCAGCATTGCCGAAGTCATCCTCGGCCGGGGCGGCCGGGTGGCCGGCACGGTTCGCAGACGTACCGATGCGGCGGAGCTTGAGAAGCGGTTCCCCAGCCAACTTTGGGTGGCGGAGTTGGATGTGTCGGATTTAGCCAATATCCCAAAGGTATTCGACGCAGCCGTGAAGGCACTCTGCCGAATCCACGCAGTGGTCAGCAATGCAGGCTACAGCCTGCTGGGTGCGGCCGAAGAGGTCGAACTCGACGCGATGCGGCATATCGTCGACACGAACCTTCTCGGCTCGATTCAGCTTGCGCGCGCGGCCGTGGCCCACATGCGTCCTCTTGGCGGAGGCCGCATCATCCAGATCTCCAGCGGTGCAGGACAATCCTCCTTCCCAGGACTGTCGCTCTACTGTGCGACCAAGTGGGGCATCGAAGGCTTCTTCGAGAGCCTATCGCAGGAGGTGGTCGGCTTCAGCATCGGGACGACGTTAGTAGAGCCCGGAGCTATCCGTACTAATTTCGGTGTCGCGGGCATTCTTAGCCCAGAGCTCGAGGCTTATCAGGATGGGCCTGTGGGTATGCTGCGGCAGATGGCGAAGAGAGGATACGTGGCGCCGGGCGATCCGGTAAAGATGGCGAAGGCAATTGTAGACACGTTTGAAGCGGAGGCTGCGCCGCCCCGGCTGGCGCTGGGAGCGGATGTCTACGGGTACATTAAGGCGGCGCTCGATGCTCGGCTGGAGCAGCTCGAGGCCTTCAAGAATCTTGCAACCGATTGCAATGCACAGTGAACTCGATACGATGGAGGAGATGGCTGCTATCTCTTCACTTCGAAAAGAAGCGCGGTCGATCCTTCTGCGGCACGCCGAGGAGGAGCGACTTACCAGGGACGCTCTTCCCGGCCTGCACCTGATGAGATTCGGTTGGGTGAGCCGGCCACTGGTGACGGTGCAATCGATGCGCTGCATGGCCCTGGTGATTCAAGGGGTAAAGACCCTGGATTTCGGCACCACGCACCTCGAGTACGGCGCAGGACAGTTTCTGCTCTCGTCAATAGATATGCCGTCGACCTCCAAAATCCTGAGCGCAACGGGAAGGAACCCGCTCTTGGCGCTTGCGGTGGAGATTGACTTCGAAGAGTTGAAACAGGTGATCGGTCGATGCGAGACGCTGCCGGCTTCGAGCCCTCAGTCCGCTGTCGACGTGTTTCATGCGGACCCGGATTTATGGGGGGCGGTGATTCGTCTCTTGCGATTGCTGGACACGCCACAACACGCAGCCGCGCTGACGCCGCTGATCCGGCAGGAAATTCTGTATCGATTGCTTGCAGGACCGTCCGGCTCGCGGCTGTTGGAGATCTCTAGGCAGGACAGCCCATCCAATCGCATCGTCCGGGCGCTCACCTGGCTGCAGAAGCAGTTCACCAAGGGCTTTATGGTGGACGATCTTGCTCGCCGTGTTGGGATGAGTCCATCTTCGTTTCACCAGCATTTCAAGGCGATGACAGGAATGACGCCGATTCAATACCAGCGCCGAATACGCCTTCACGAAGCCCGGAAGTTGCTGCTGGTGGATTCGCTCGGTATCGGTGAGGCGAGCTATCGCGTTGGTTATCAGAGCCCATCGCAGTTCACGAAGGATTATCGCCAGTGTTTCAGCCGATTGCCAAAGGACGATATCCGGGCGCATGCGACCGATAGAGTTACTTTCTCGGGCTATTCGCCGGCAATGTCTTCGCACTAACAAACCTTCATGGCTTGTGAGCATCGGGAGCGTGCCAGTTGTGTCGCCTGCAACGACGGCGACCCAACTTGGACGCGAAGTCGGCCACGCTTCCCTGTGTCGAGCCCCTCGGGACGCGATGAACAAGAGAGCGGAACGGGCGTTTTCCAGCCAAGCGGATTAATTCCGAGCGGCCCGTCATCCGATAACTGAGAATCCTTGTGTTCCGCGAGCCAAATGAATACTCCCGACGTCAGTTGTTGTGGTAGGCTCTGCGCCACCCAAAAATAATAGTAGCTAGATCCATAGACGGAGGAATCTAAGAGCACGCATGGAAGTGTTCCATGACCCAAACCGTTGCTACCCAAACGAGGCAGGGAGCAAGCAGATGCAACTCGTCCGTTTCACCAGAACCCAGAGGCTGAACCGCTTCGCGTTTGAGTGCAAGCAGTTCGCTGCGTCGCAGTCCGGTGGCGGCATCCAGAAAAACCATTACACGAAAGCAGTGACTCAGCTGGAAGAGCAGCGCTCGCAATTCTTCTGGTTCCAGCTATTCCGGGATGGTTTGCCGCTTGGCACCTTGGCGGGCAAGAAGGATGGGGTTCTTGCCTTGCTCAACATTCCAGCCGAATAGCATAGGATCTCTCAGGTTTCGAACCCCGCGAAATCGGGGCGCCCACTATTGGCCGTGAATCAATCGGGTCATGGCAGCTCCAGTAGCCTCCCCGCCGCTCGCAAGAATCCAGGCAAATCCGTTTCGGAGCCTCCCGCTGCCCAGACATTCGAAAGGCGCGAATGTGTTCGGCACCCGCCATGGTTGCCCTCTTTAGGCAGTAATCTTCGGCTCCTTCTGGTGCTTCATGCGGTGGGCGCGGTCGCGGGCGATGAGTTCTCGCAAGTCGTAGCTGTAGGGGCCATAGCCGCGAAACGATTTGGGATCGAACAATCGCTTGATGCCACAGTCGGTACAAACCCGATAGGAATAGTGATCATCGTGGCGTGTCGGCCAACCCATGTGGGTGTGCCAGCACCCACGGAGGAGGACCACCGCGGCCGTGCCTACTCCCGCAGCTGCAATGCTCAGAGGCCAAGCCCAGCGCCAAAGTCTTCCGTGTGCCACGTCGAAAAGCTCCTGATCTCCGTTTTTCTATTCCCCAGGCGAACGAACAGCCCAGTATAAGCAGATTCCCGAGGGCGGGGAACCACATGCGAGCTTTACCGACAAATCAAACGCGGCAAGCCTCTGGTTATGAATGGATGAGCCCACCGGGCGGTCAAACGCCTTGACAATTGCTGTAGACCCGACCATACTTGCGCCGCTCACGCGAGGTGATCTCGCCTGACAACTCTATGAAGAAGAAGGCTGCCAAGAAAAAGGCTTCCGCGAAAAAGACCATTACTTCGAGAG
Organism: uncultured Acidobacteriaceae bacterium; assembly: GCA_963755865.1. GTDB lineage: Bacteria > Acidobacteriota > Terriglobia > Terriglobales > Acidobacteriaceae > Bog-257. The sequence goes on from CAVWLY010000032.1 coordinate 89,973, forward strand.
GGGCGAAACGTGCAGCCGGCAAGCCCGCCGGGCGTGCGGTGGCGAAGCCGGTCAAAGCTGCGCGTACCACGGCTCCCGCGCCTCCCGAAGATGGCGGCAAGCTTACCTTCAACCACGCCATGATCTATGCCAAAGACGTGGAACGTGCAATGGCCTTCTATCGCGACATGATGGGATTCAAGCTGATCGAAGATTTCCGCTATGAGGGTGTAGCGGTCTACGCGCGCCTGCGGGCGCCGGGCGGAGACGGAACCATCGCGCTTCATCAGGCCGGACCAGGGGTTTCCGTAGCCAGCGATGGGGTGCGCTTGTACTTCGAAGTCCGTGATCTCGATGAGTTCTGCCGCAAGCTCCAGAAAAAGAACTTCTACATTACCCAACTGCCGCGCATGATGCCTTGGGGCTGGCGGCATGCGTATCTCAATGACCCCGATGGCCACGAGATTAGCCTGTACTGGGCGGGCGAAAATCGCATGACGAAAACCGTTATGAAGGCGGCGAAACAAGCCGCCAAGAGTTAGGCCACCAGTTCACGGCAACCGGGTAGCGCTCGCCAAAGACCACGAGCACGGTCCCGTGGAGGAACTGTGCTCGTTTGTCGCTTCGCTCGATCGGACATCGCCTTTGGACCGCGTTTATTGGCAGCTCTCGCTCACCATTTTCAAGTGGGTAACCTTCATGTCTACATAGGAACTGGCACCGGCCTCGGTTTTCTCGCTTGCCTCCTTTTTCGCTTCCTCTGAATGCGAGAGCTTCATCTCGTGGCCGGTAACTTCCACTTTGTGATTGACGTGGGCAGCTAGACCAGAACCCATCAGTTCGTACATCTTGCCGTCTTCCCCCATGATGTAATATCCGCCGGTATCGCTGCCTTGTTTCAGGCAACCGGTGACGGACATCGACTGTTTGCCGCCCATGCTCATGTTGTCTTGCGCACTGAGTAAGGTCGGTAACAGGCTAAAGAATACAAGGGGAGCTAAACACAAAAGCGCTTTCTTTAACGTCGACATCGTTAGTGCTCCTTTTCAACTCAACTTCACAACGCTCGCGAGAGCGTTGGTTGGCCTTCTATTAGATGTGTACTTCCAGGGAGAAAGGGGCCCGCTGCCGCCATACTACTATCGACGGTAGTAGATGACAAAAAGTTGTCTCGTAAGCGGCTGGAATTCAACCCAAGGGGGTAGGCGTCGGTGGCGTTTTACCGGCTGATTTTGGGGGTTACGCCACCGTGCGGAAGGGCCTATAATCGAGATAGGAGTATCGTTTTGACCAATCGCGCGAACAAGCCCGACAGCTCGGGAGATACCCTACATGAGACGTGCGGCGTAGGCGGGCGCGATCCCTGGTCACGGCTGATTTCCCACCCAACCCAGTCCAAAGACGGGACTTCTTGGGGACCCCGGCTCTCCGGCCGCGCGGAGTCGAAGTTATCTCCATGCATGGCCCGTCCCAACCTTTTCTCCGGCGACTAGCCAGTTTCCCTTCTTTCCGTCGGCTTCCCGCGCTACCGGTTTAACCAGATTGCGTTCGCGGGCTGACAGAAGCTCCGGCATCAACTCATGCCGCAAGTCATTCGAAGGAGAAACATCATGACCACCAGTACACTCACTCAAGTTGCCGGTCCAAACCTGAAGACCAGCCTGCCCGGCCCCAATGCGCGTCGCATTCTGGAAGGCGATCAGCGCTACATTTCGCCGTCCTACACTCGTTCTTATCCCATGGTCGCCAAGCGCGGGCGCGGCGTCATTGTTGAGGACGTTGACGGCAACGAGTTCCTCGATTTTTCTGCCGGTATTGCGGTGACCTCCACGGGGCATTGCCATCCGGAGGTTGTGGCCGCCATCCAGAAGCAGGCTGCCGAACTGATTCACATGTCGGGCACCGACTTCTACTACGAGAGCATGGTGACCCTGGGCGAACGCCTGTCGAAGGTGGCGCCGATGAAGGGGCCGCACAAGATTTACTACGGCAATTCCGGAGCGGAAGCCATCGAAGCTGCACTGAAGCTGGCGCGCTATCACACCAAGCGGCAGAACATCATCGCATTCTACGGTGCCTTTCATGGACGCACCATGGGCGCTCTTTCGCTGACGGCCTCCAAGCCGCAGCAAAAGCGCCGCTTTTCGCCGCTGGTTCCGGGCGTAACCCACGTGCGCTATCCCGACGTTTACCGCGGATGCGTAGGCGGAAGCCAGGAAGCCGAGGCATTCGCGCTGGGTTGCGCGCGATTCATCGAAGAGAAGTTGTTCAAGACGACCCTGGCCCCCGAGGAAGTGGCTGCGATTTTTGTCGAGCCCATTCAGGGTGAGGGCGGCTACGTTGTCGCGCCAACAGTGTTCATGCAGGAACTTCGCCGGATCTGCGATCGTCACGGCATTCTGTTGGTCGCGGATGAAGTGCAGTCGGGTGCCGGCCGTACTGGAAAGTGGTGGGCCATCCAGCATACCGGAGTCGAGCCTGACATTCTTTGCAGCGCCAAGGGAATCGCCAGCGGGATGCCGCTTGGCATCATGATGGCGAAGGCCGAGATCATGGACTGGGTGCCAGGTTCGCACGCTTCTACCTTCGGTGGAAATCCGGTCTCAATCGCGGCGGCCCTGGCAACCATGGATGTACTCGAACGCGAAGGCATCAAGAACGCCGAGGTCGTGGGAAACCACATCATGGGGCGCATCGCCGATTGGCCGCAGCGGCTCGATCTGGTGGGTGACGTTCGTGGACGCGGGCTGATGATCGGGGTCGAGATCGTCACCGACAAGAAGGCCAAGACGCAAGGCACCGCAGAGCGTGACCGCATTGTCGAGCTGGCCTTCGAGCGCGGCGTACTGCTGTTGGGATGCGGACCGAACAGCATTCGCATTGCGCCTCCGCTGATCGTGACCAGTGAGCAAGCCGACATCGCAATGGATGTGCTGGAAGAGTGCATCAAGGCTGTGGGCAAGGAGCTTCATGCCAAAACTGCGGCGATTGGCAAGCCAGTCGGCGCCTAGGCAACATTTTGCGACGGAACGAAAAGCCTGGGCCGCTTGGTCCAGGCTTCTTTTGCTTCACCGCAGGCTAGTGACTGCGGCGCTGCGCACTGCGGCATTTAGGACTTGTTTCCAGCCGGCCTCACCCAGGGACTGGCGCAGTCGCTTCTGTGCTGACTGCCAAAAGGGCAGTACGCGCTCGTATTCTCGTTTCCCTGCTGCTGTCAGCGAAAGCCGAAGTTCGCGGCGGTCGCTCCCCGGCTTGGAGCGGATCCAACCTCGCCGCCGCAGAAGGGCCAGCACCCTGGTCAGGGTTGTGCTGTCAGCCCCCAACAGCTCGGCCAGTTGCTTCTGCGAGATTCCGGGCGCGCAAGTCAGGGCCTGCAAGAGCGTGAATTGCGTCACGCGGAGGCCGCTGGCGCGGAGGGCCTCATCATAAAACTGAGTGACCATGCGCGCGGCCCGCCGCAGGTTCGCGCATGCGCATGGCAATAGAATAATTGGCCTTGCGGGCGTTCTCGTGGGAGTGCGGGTCTTCATAATTTCGGTGCATCTACACCCATATCACAGGCATCCGGCCATGGCAAATATCCTGAATCCCAATATACATGTATATACATCTATTTTACTGGTTAACCGAAAGAACCACATGAGGTTGATTATGGACTACCCCAATTATTTGCCCAGTTACGTGTTAGGCGGAACTCTGGGAGTCGTGATGGTCGTGCTGGCCGGCTTAAACCGTGCCGTCCGGCGCGCACCCTGGCAGGATGCAGAGAAGAGAGGTGCGTTTTGGAGTGGACTGGCACTGCTGACGGTGTGGCTTTTCATCGCGCTCTGGCTCGTGGCGTCTGGATTCTACGGCGGCACGCCATCCCGCATTCCGACCATTCAGTATGGCATCCTGGTTCCCATCGTCATTGGCACTCTGTTATATCGCTTCTGGCCCGCCCTCAGACGTGTCGTGGAAGCTGTGCCGCAGGAGTGGCTCGTGGGAGTGCAGTTTTATCGCGCCTTGGGGCTGATCTTCGTCGTGCTCTATACCCAGGGTCGGTTGCCGGGGGCTTTTGCTTTGCCGGCAGGCATTGGCGACATGACGGTTGGCTTGCTGGCGCCAGTGGTTGCCATCGCCTATGGGCGTAGATCGAGCTGGGCTGGCAGTCTGGTCCGCGCCTGGAACTGGCTCGGCATCACCGATCTTGTCGTCGCCATTGGAACAGGCTTCCTGACTTCGCCTTCACAGTTGCAAAGGTTGGCCCTGGACGCACCCAATGAGCTCATCAGCAGGTTCCCCCTGGCAATGATCCCGGTATTCCTGGTGCCTCTCTCTTTCTTGCTGCACTTTGCATCGCTAGAAAAACTGCGGCAGGCGGAGACTGGCCGGCATTCGGTTCGCCCGGTTCTCGCCGGGTAAGGGCAGGGAAACTTTGCAGCGCTAGCTTGTAATTGGTATTCCCGGGGCGTCCGTATGCGGAAGGTGGCCGTCCCGGGGCGATTTTGTCCTATCTGTGCGAACTCACCTTTTGTCACGAACGTCACGGGCTCTGGCGTAAGATATTTAAGTTCGTCTCTCCGAGGTTAGCCGTGCCCGAATTACGCAAAGATCCAATCATAGGTAGATGGGTAATCATTTCGACCGATCGCGCCAAACGTCCCACCGACTTCACCCGAGAGCCGGTGAAAATGAAAGGCGGCTTTTGCCCTTTCTGCTATGGCAATGAAAGCAAGACTCCGCCCGAGGTGTTGGCGTATCGCCCGAACGGAGCTGCGCGCGACACCTCGGATTGGACGGTGCGCGTGGTGCCCAATAAGTTTCCGTCTCTTGGAATCGAGGGAAGCCTCAACCGCCAGGCCGAGGGCATGTTCGACAAGATGAATGGCATTGGAGCGCACGAGGTGGTCATCGAAACGCCCGAGCACAATGCCACCCTGGCCAGCATTTCGGAGAGGCGGATTGAAGATGTTTTATGGGCGTATCGGGACCGCATCGTCGATCTGAAGAAGGACCGGCGCTTCAAGTACATCCTGATCTTCAAGAACCACGGGATCGCGGCGGGGGCAACGCTGGAGCATTCTCATGGGCAACTGATCGCGCTGCCTATCGTTCCCAAGCACGTAGTTGAGGAACTCGAAGGCTCGAAGCAATATTACATTTACAAAGAGCGCTGCGTGTACTGCGACATCGTCCGCCAGGAAACCGAATCGGGAGTGCGCGTGGTGGCCGACGATCCCGGCTTTCTTACCGTCGCTCCGTATGCGCCGCGCTTTCCGTTTGAGACATGGATTCTGCCCAAGCGGCACGAATCGGCCTTCGAAAATTCGTCCTCACAGGTTTATGAGGGACTGGCGAAGGCCTTGAAAAACCTGTTAGTCCGTGCCGACCAGGTGCTCGACAATCCTGCCTATAACCTGGTGATTCACACTGCCCCGGTGCAGGAAGCCGCCATGGACCATTACCACTGGCACGTCGAATTCATGCCGCGGCTTACCAAGACCGCGGGCTTTGAGTGGGGAACTGGCTTCTACCAGAACCCAACGCCTCCCGAAGAAGCAGCCAAGTATCTGCGGGAAGCAAGAATTGAAATGCCACAGCCCGTCGCGTTGGAAAACAAGTAGGAGCGGACGAAATACATACCACCCGCTAGGCAACTTCGTCGGCAATCCAAGTACCCGCCCCTACTTGTTGGGTTCCCCCTTCACAAAGCCGCCAGCTTTGCCGGCATCCAGCAGCTGTTGCGGGTCAAGGCGGCCGAATAGCTCAATCAGTTTTGCAACCACTCCGGTCCATCCCGTCTGATGGCTGGCGCCTAAGCCGGCTCCGTTATCGCCGTGGAAGTACTCGTAGAACAGGATGTAATCCTTCCACTGGGGATCGGTCTGGAATTTTTCCGTGCCTCCATATACTGGCCGGCGGCCCGATTTATCCCGCAGGAAGATTCCTTCCAGCCGATTAGCGATTTCGCGGGCGACTTCGAACAGGTTCATCAACTTACCCGAGCCAGTGGGGCACTCGATCTTGAAGTTGTCGCCGTAATAAAGATAGAACGACAGCAGGGCGCGGATCAGCAACGCGTTCACCGGCATCCAGATCGGCCCACGCCAGTTGGAGTTCCCGCCGAACATGCCGGTGTCCGATTCTGCAGGCAGATAGTTCACGCGGTATTCCTGTCCCTCGACGTTGACGACATAGGGATGGTCTTCATGGTAGCTGGACAATGCGCGGATGCCGTAAGGGCTGAGGAATTCGTTCTCGTCGAGCATGCGTGTCAGAATCCGGCGTAACCTGTCCTCTTTCACCAGCGCAGCAATGCCGCGTTCGGCATACCCTAGATGCCCCTTTCCGGTTGCATGAATGCTATCGCGCAGCTCGGGCATACGTTGCAAGCGTTCTTGTAGGATCTGCACGGTTCGCGGGCGCCCGTTCGCGCTGCCACGGCTCGATCACGGTAGTGGCACATAGGGGCAACAATCCGACCATAGAGCGGACCTTGAGCCGCTTGGCGGTACCGTCGGGGAGGCGCAGGACATCGTAGTAGAAACCATCCTCCTCATCCCACATGCCTTCGGGCCCCATCTGATTCATGGCGTGGGCAATCCACAGGAAATGCTCCGCGAACTTCATGGCCATGTCCTGGTAAAAAGGATCATGGGCGGCTAACTCGATAGCGATCTCCAACATGTTCTGGGCAAACATGGAGACCCACGCGGTGCCGTCCGCTTGCTCCAGGCTGCCGCCGGTGGGCAGCGGTGCGCTGCGGTCGAAGACGCCGATATTGTCCAGCCCGAGGAAGCCACCTTCAAATAGGTTCTTGCCAAAGCGGTCCTTCCGGTTGATCCACCAACTGAAGTTCAGCATCAGCTTGGCGAACGAACGCTTGAGGAACTCGACGTCGCCTTTCCCTGTAAGGGCCTGCTCCGTGCGGTACAGGAAGATCGTCGCCCAGGCGTGTACCGGCGGATTGACGTCGCTGAAGTTCCACTCGTAGGCCGGGATCTGGCCGGTCGGATGGATAAAGAACTCCTGCAGCATCAGGTCGAGCTGTTCTTTGGCGAAATCAGGATCGACGGTGGAGAGAGCTATGGTGTGGAAAGCCAGGTCCCAGGCCGCATACCACGGGTACTCCCATTTGTCGGGCATCGAGATGACGTGCTGATTGACCATGTGGAACCATTCGCTGTTCCGCATGAAGCGTCCGCCCGGCTTCATCGGATCGACCGTGTTCCTCGAGCCATTTGTCCACGTCGAAGAAGAAATACTGCTTGGTCCAGAGCATCCCGGCTAGAGCCTGGCGCATGACCAGAGCCCGATCCTTGCCCACACTCTTCGGAGTGAGGGCTCCATAAAACTCATCTGCCTCGCCTTGACGTATCTGCATGGTCGCGTCAAAGCTCTTGAACGGATCGCCGATGGCCGCAGGCGCCAGATTGCACAGCCGTAGACGGATGGTGACGGTCTTTCCCGCGCCTACATTCAACTGATAGTGCGCCGCTGATTTTGTCCCCGTTTTCTCGGGGTTGATCGACTTCTGATTTCCTTGCACCACGTAGTTGTTGATCCCATCCTTCACGTAGGGAGTGGGATTGGGCGTGCCGAACAGCCGCTCGTTGTTCGTCTCGTTTTCCGTGAACAGCAGCGGGGCATCTCCTTCGCAGTACAGGTAGCGCTCCCCCAGATCGGCATGTGACGCTGCAACCGCCTGCGCGCCCTTCTGACCAGAGACCTGCTTCAAGGACGGCTTGGGTGTACCCGGCCACCATGTCCAGGTGTTGCGAAACCACAGGGTCGGCAGCACATCGATTTTGGCCGCCTCAGGCCCGCGATTACTCACGCTGATCTGGATGAGGAGGTCTTCTGGAGACTGCTTGGCATATTCCACGAAGACATCGAAGTAGCGGTCTTCGTTGAAAACTCCGGTGTCCAGCAGTTCGTACTCCATGTCGTTGCGGGTGCGCCGCTTATTGGTCTCGATCAGATTGCCATAGGGATATTCTGCCTGCGGATACTTGTACAAATACTTCATGTACGAGTGCGTCGGCGTGCTGTCGAGATAGAAGTAATATTCTTTGACATCTTCGCCGTGGTTGGCCTCACTGTTCGTCAGGCCGAACATGCGTTCTTTGAGGATGGGATCTTTGCCGTTCCACAGAGCCACGCTGAAGCACAGCAACTGCTTATCATCGCTGATGCCGGCAAGGCCATCCTCACCCCAGTGGTAGGCGCGGGAGCGGGCCTGGTCATGAGTGAAGTAATCCCAGGCATTTCCATCCTGGCTGTAGTCCTCGCGCACGGTACCCCATTGCCGTTCGCTAAGATACGGACCCCACTTCCGCCAGGGTATGTTGTTTTCACGGGCTTCCTGTAAGCGGCGGTGTTCATTGGTGAGTTGTGGCGCCATAATTCTCCTTGCTGATAACAGTACTGCATATTTGCGGTGCGTCAAAACAAGGTCTGTCAATTTCCGGTCGTAAGAGTGCGCCCTCGTTAAGCATAACTCGCCCGGCGTTATGCGGGGAACCGCTGTTCCTCAATGCCTGAATAAATTCAACCGGAATGGGCGATTTCCTAAAGCTGACTTCAGGAACCGCGGATTCCATGGTCAATGGGGCTTGCATTGTGCGCGCTCAACCCGTAGTCTTTTGCAACCGCAGAAAATACAACAAGCTGGCAGTCTAAACCAGAACCTTGAACAGATAGAAAGAGAGGGCCCGGGTTGATGTTGAGAAGCAGTGTCTTTGCTGTCCTAGTATTGTGTTGCGTTGGAAGTCTATGGGCCGAACAAGTGACGCTGAAGAATGGCGACCGGTTTACGGGCTCCATCGTGAGTATGAGCGACAAGAAGCTGGTCTTGAAGACCGAACACGCCGGCACTATTACCATCGATTTTGACGCGATTTCTCAGTTTTCTTCCGAGCAACCGCTGGTGGTGACCCGCACCGACAAGCAGGTCGTCACCGGTCCGGTGAAGTCGGAGGATTCGCAAGTCGCCGTGACTACAGCTACTGGAACGCAGCAGATTCCGATGGCCGACGTCGCGGTGATGCGCTCGCCCGCAGATCAGGCGGCCTACGAGAAGTCACTGCATCCCGGAATTCTGGAAGGGTGGGACGGCGGCGGCAACTTTGGCCTCGCCCTGGCGCGAGGGAACTCAGACACGACCAACCTGGCACTGGGCTTCAACGCCGAGCGGCCGACGACGACCGACAAGTGGACCATCCAGGCCGCCTCTATTTACTCGACGAGCAATACCAACGGCATTAGCACGACGAGCGCGAATGCCTTAGGAGGCTTCATTCGCTACGATCACAACCTGACCAAGAAGCTGTTTGCCTTTGGCTTGTTTGCCGGATCGTACGACCATGCCCAGGACCTCGACGTGCGCATCAGTCCCAGTGGCGGTCTGGGATATCACCTGATCGCGAGCTCGTTGACGACGCTCGACCTGCTGGGTGGTTTCGGTTACACCTATGAGCACTATGACACTCCCCTAACCAACAACCTGATGAACGCCACCATTGGCGACGAATTCATGCACAAGTTCACGGCCAACACGACGGTGAATCAGGACTTCTATTTCTTCCCCTACCTGAACGATGGCGGAGGTTATCGCGGAGTCTTCGACTTCGGCGTCGCCAGCAAGTTTTATCGTTCCTTAACTTGGAACTTGAATTTCGGTGACCGTTACAACAGCAAGCCAGTGGCCGGCAAGAAGAACAACGATGTGCTGCTCACCACAGGATTGGGCCTAACCTTTGGAGCGAAGCCGAAGTAGATCAGCGGGAGGGCGGCACCGAGGTGAATTATTCATCTGGGATGTCCCACGTTGAAGGGTACGGCTTCAGCCGTACCGTCAAGGGGCTGTGAGCATGATGGCTTTAGCCACTGAGGGTCTTCGATTTTGTGAGACGAAGTGCCAATCCCTCAGGGGCTGAAGCCCAACTCTCCATCATAGGTAAAGGCGCGGCTGGAAGCCGTGCCCCTTCAAAAATTATTGCTTTCAGGGTGCGGCACTGAAGCGCCAGCTCCAGATGAATTTCGCGGCAGGGCGCGCGGGATCAGCGATGCGCACCCTGTCATGTGGTTTGCAAGAAACAGGCATTTGGGCTTGCGCAGACCTCTTCTCCCGGGCGCCAAACCTCTAAAATAGAGGTATGCGTTCTAGATTTCTATTCGTTCAAATAGTCCTTTTCGTTCTAGTCTCTACATCCATAGCTCGTGCCGATAGCGCGGCCTTTGACCTGCCGGGCCCCCAGGTGGAAGTGAGGGTGGATCGTGCAGGCAAGGAGCTGCCCATCGCAAACGTACCGAATCTGCAGCCGGTGACCGGCTGTGGGTGCATCCCAACTTTCCCGAGAGCCAAACTGCGCACTATCTGCTGATCGTCGCTTTCTTGCGTGGCTCGACGAATCCGCCACCCGAAGATTGGTTCATCCGAGTGGAGACCTGGAACAAGAAGATTCGCCAGGAGGGAGTCCTGGTGACGGTGCCAAAGGAAGCCGAGCAAGCTCTGCTTTTCCTGGCTCCGGAAACGGGCGGGGATTTCAGCACCTTGCGTTCTGCCGTGCGAGGCAGGCCGGGTTCGTTCGTGCGCGCGTCGCAGGACTTGAATCAGGCCGGTCTCGATCGCTCTCGTCTCGATGCCTATCTCGCCGCCGTGAAGCAGACCTCTAACGAGGACCCTAAAGAACTTCATGAGGAATCCATGCTGCTGGCACGAAGCTTGAATATCAAGCTCGATTCGAAGTGTTTCGACAAGCCTAGCGAGCAGCAAGGGCCTTGCCTGATGCAGGGCACGGACGAGCTGGTCCTCGACGACCCGCACACCCAGTCCATGGTAGCGGCGCTTACTTCGGGGCCGTCCGCCGATCTTATCGGACAGCTCAGCGCCACCCGGTTGGCAGGGCGGCGGTTACTACAGCGCTTACGTTGGGACGGTCGTGGATGTCGCCAAGATGCTGACCGGACTGCACACAGCGACATATCAGTACATTCCAGCATTGGCGCTTCCCCAGGATAACGAGTTGAACCTGAAGCTGAACACGCCGCCATCGTTTCGCAATCCAAAATCTGTTTTGGTCATCGGCCTGCCCGCAGTCGAATCGGCGCAGCTGCCTCCTTTGCGGCCGGTCGATCCGAAGCTGGTCTCATGTCTGGAGAAAGCGTCGCTCGTCCTGCCGGTGGAAGGCGCACCGCTCGTTTTTTCCACCACGCTTGGTCACGACTTCGTATTGCATTTGGCGAGCCAGTCCGGTGAAGCATTTGATCTGCCTGCCCATGCCGACGCGTTGCAGGGCGGTTTCGTAATAGACACGCGCGGCCTGAAAGGCCGTGATCTCGATTCGGAAATCTCCGGAACGTTGCGCGGTTTCTGGGGATTCGATCCCTTTGACGGTCCGACCTTTCACCTGCAGAGTTCACATCCAGTGAAATGGACGGTTGCGTCCGCCGACCGGAGTGCGCTCATTGTTGGCCGTGAGGACACCCTGCATCTCGAATCCAAAGCTGCCACCTGCGTAGATGAGATTACGGTGCGCGATGCCGCCGGCAAGAAACTCGATAGCAGCTGGAAGCTCTCTAAGCCGGAGCAAATCGAAGTAAAGGTTTCTCTGAAAGATGCGACGCCGGGTGCAGCGACCATGGAAGTGAAACAAGCTGGCCTGTCTGAGGCAGACCGGGTACCGCTGCAAACTTACGCCGAAGCCGGACACCTCGAAGGCTTGGTCATTAACTCTGGCGATCGGCAGGGATTGCTGAAAGGCACGCGCCTGGACGAAGTGGCCAGCGTCGAGATGAACGGGGTGCATTTCGCCCCATCGAAGCTGACGCGGAAGGGCGACGAGGACCAGTTGCTGCTGGCCGCGGCCACTCCTACCTCTCCGTTCCAGCCGCAGGAGAAAATCACTGCCCACGTCGCACTTAAGGATGGCCGCGATCTGGCATTGCAAACTACCGTCGAACCGCCGCGTCCCAAGGTTGACGCTGATCAGCAAGAGTATCCAGATCGCTGAGGGAGATTCCTCCGGCAATTCGAATGGCCAGCCAGGATGTGCTTCCGCAAAACGCCAAACTGACTTTCTTCCTGAAGAGCGAAATACCGGACACATTCCCGAGGGATGAAAAAATCGAGGTTGCAACAGAAGACAATTCCGTGCACGCATTGCTCAGCGTCGCCGACGGAACCTTGAATTTTCAGGATCCCAAGACGGTGATGGGCGTGCTTGATCCGCTGAAGACCCTAGGTCCGGCGGCCTTCGGACAACTGCGCTTCCGCCCGGTGGGTGCCAATGACGCCAAGGGTGACTGGCAGCCGCTGATCAGCCTGGTGCGGTTGCCGACGCTGAAAGAGATGCGCTGCCCCGACAGTCCGGACAAACAGTGCACGTTGAGCGGAGCCAATCTCTACCTCATTGACTCGGTCGCCTCCGACCCGGAATTCAAGATCGAGGTCCCGGTGCCGGAGGGATTTGCGGCCTCGACGCTTAAAGTGCCACGTCCCAACGGTACGCTGCTTTATATCAAGTTGCGCGATGACCCCCAGGTGGTGAATAAGGTGGCACTGCCGGTTCTACCTGGGCAGTGAGGTGCGATTCGGCGACCAACCTTTCCCCATAATTGCGTCTGGAAGCATCAAACATCGCGCCCGTACCGGGCATCACACCAACAGGAGCGCTTTCAAGACAGCGCTGCGGGAAAGGTGAGAGATGTCCGAAGCTATAGGCGCTAATACCTCAGGGGAAACCAATTACCAGGGTCCAGAGATTTCGGCGCTGCCTCGCGCCGGTGAAGCATCGCCGCAGAATTCCGACCTGTTGTCTGGAATTCCAGCGGGCGTCCGGCATTATCTGCCGGAACACTCAGCGCAGACTGGCTGACGGTGGCACGCGACCGGGCGAGACGCCGCTGGGACGACCTCCGCCGTCGAACCCGGCATTGGCAGCACGAATATCCCGCCCAAACCATTTGGGCCCTAGCTGGAACGGCATTTGCCGTTGGCATGATGCTTAGAATTTGGAGGTCCGCAAGTGACTAGTGAATCCAGCAAAACACTGCCCGAGTTGATAGCTGAGGTAAAGGATGAACTGAAAGACTTCGTCGCCACGCGATTGGCAATGTTGCGCGCGGAAATTCGCGACAAACTGGCATCCCTCAAATTGGCGGCTCCGGGAATGATTACCGGCCTGGTGCTGGTTGCCACAGGCTGGCTTGTCTTCACGGCCTTCCTGGTATGCGCCATCGCCAACGCATTTCAGAGCGTCGCGTGGAGGTATCCCATTGCTCTGGCAATTGTGGGCGCGCTCTATTGCATCTTCGGATTAATCGCCATTACTTTCGCCTGGCAGCAGATCAAGGGAACACGGGTGAGGCCGGAGCACACAATTCGCGTTTTGAAGGAAGATCAGATCTGGCTGCAAACGGAGGTCAAGACCCAATGATGAGCCCTGCGAACATGCCGGTTGAGGTTCTGGAGGAGCGCGCCGAGGAACAACGGCGCAAGCTGCACAATTCGGTCAGCGAATTGAGGTCGAGCGTCCGCGAAACCGTACGCGAACAACTCGACATAAAAGGCCACATGCGCAAGTATTTCTGGCCGGCAGCCGCAACGGTTTCCGCGATCGGGTTGATCATGGGCTACAGTATCGCCGGCATCTTTTCGCGCCGCTGATTTAGTTGCGAAAGGTGGTCACTGCGCGCGGTCCTGGTACTCCTCGTACCAGGCCATCTGGATGGCTTCGAGTTTGCCTTCGTTGGACAACTTCGGGTCATCGACGAAGGTCGGTAGCTCGGTCACGTAGCGATGAAGGTCAGTAAAGCGGACCTCGAGCGGATTTATGTCTGGGAATTTATCGGCCAGTGCAATGCCGAGATCTTCCGCGTCATCCCATCTCAATTCAATAGCCATAGGTCTCTCAAGTTAGTTAACTGGTGGAGCTGGGTCAAAACCTCTGCCGTCCCTATGGGACTCGGCATCGTTTCCGTCCACCCAGCGCTGAAGCACTGGGCTAAGATCTTTCGCCCCATTCGGGGCTGGTGTTCGAGTAGCTCCGCCGGTGTGGCCAAACCACGCAACGCTGTGACCAGTTCGGAAGGCCCGCGCTAGCACTCAATCGTGGTGGGTCGCCGCCTCCGAAACATAATTGCGGTTCCAGGACGGAATCTCGACCACGACTTCGCCGGGCTTCTCGATCACGGTCTGACATCCCAGGCGCGAGTTGAGCTGCAGATCGGCGGCCATGTCAAGACGATCGGCTTCGTCATCGTCCATTTCGTTGAGCAGTTCCTTGCCCTTCTTCACCACGACGTGGCAGGTGGTGCAGGCGCAGTTGCCGCCGCACGCGTGCTCCAGGTGCAGCCCGAAATTCATGGCCACATCGAGGATCGACTCAGGCTTGCCGTGGTCCTGGTAAGGAAGCTTGCCGTGTTCAAACTCAAATGTCTTGTTGTCGGGGAGGAAGGTGACCCGGACGGTGTTCGGTCCGGGAGCTTCTACCGTTGCGGCTCCGCCGCCTTGTGTTTTTTCGTCTGGCATAAATTCTCGTTATCTCGTGGGCCAAAGCCCGTCGCGCTCTGCGGCGCATTCACAATTGAGATCGCTCGCACCCTGTCATCCTGAGCGACGAGCGCAGCGGGGAGTCGAAGGACTCCCATATCGTCACTGTTGTGCCGCCCCTGAAAGGGCTCAGATCTATTTTCCACTCTACCCAGCCTTCCGCCTGCGGCTGCGTGCTGGGCTAGACTTTTCGCCCCTGCGGGGGTTCGTTTTTGCGAGACTCGTTCCACCGTGCCAACTCAAGGCGAGTTCTCACACGGACTCTTCCGCCCTGGGCTAACTTCATCCGACCGCTTCCCGGCTAATCTGCCGTCGCTCGAACCGCTTCGCGAATTAGAATGCAGGTCGCTGTCGAATTCAGAACCTCGCGTTAATGCGAAATGGCTAACAGCCGTTCATGTGCCAACCTTTTTCCTTCCGCACTAACCACTAACCACTAGCCCCTGGTGCCTGACTTAATCTCCGCCTGCGCAATCGGATGCGGGGATTCTGGCCCCTCGCCCACATCGGCGGTATCCATGTTCTGCCCCTTCAACGCGGTGCCCACGGCGGATTCCATCATCAGCTCGGCCAGATGCATCGTGCCCTGGTTCAGCACATCAATCGCGGTACGAATCGCCTGGTAATCATCTTCCTTCAACACCGCGCGCAGCGCCGTCTCCAGCTTGCCAACATTGCTGCGCTCCTGTGATGACAACTGCTCCCACGCGGGATTCTTGCGGCCTTTCTCCAGCGCCGTCAGCATGGTTTCGGCTTCATTGCGCGCTTCGATCACCTGACGGCGGCGGAAATCTTCTTCCGCATTGTCGAAGGAGTCGAGAATCATGTTCTCGACTTGCTCGTCCGTAAGACCGTAGCTGGGCTGCACCTGAATTTCGGATTCCTTGCCGCTGCGCAGTTCGCGCGCGGAGACGTGCAAAATACCGTTGGCGTCGATCAGGAATTTCACTTCGATGCGTGGCAGTCCCGCCGGCATTGGCGGAATGCCCTTCAGGTCGAAGCGCGCCAGAGAGCGACAATCGCTTGCCAGTTCGCGTTCGCCTTGCACCACGTGAACAGCAACGTTCGTCTGTCCTTCCACTCCGGTGGTGAAATGCTCGGTCGCCGACGCCGGAATGGTCGAGTTGCGATGAATGATCTTCACCACACCTCCGCCCAACGATTCAATGCCGAGCGACAGCGGCGTCACATCGAGCAGCAGCATTTCCTTGGTCGCTTCCGAGCCCCCCGCCAGGATGTCGGCCTGTATGGCTGCGCCCAGCGCAACTACTTCGTCGGGATTCAAGTCGCTATGGGGAGTGCGCTGAAAGAGTTCCTGCACGAGTTGCCGAACCTTCGGAATGCGCGTCGAGCCGCCTACCAGGACGGCCTCGTTGATCTGTTGCGCCGACAGACTGGCGTCCTTCATCGCCTGGCGGACCGGCGCGACCGTGCGATCGATCACAGCTTGGATCAACTGCTCGAATTGGGCGCGCGTAATCTCGCGCTGGTAGCGTTTGCCGCCGGGAAGTTCAACGTCGAGCGTCGTCTTGTCGGTGGACGACAAAGCAATTTTCGCGTCGATGACCGCTTTGCGAATCGCCTGCACGATCTCGGCGTTGCGGCGGACGTCGATCGCTAAGGCACCTTGAATGTCATGTAGCGCGATGGTGATCAGCAGGTTGTCGATATCGTCGCCGCCAAGATGAGTGTCGCCGTTGGTGGCGATCACTTCGAAGATGCCCTCGTGCAACTTGAGAATCGAGACATCGAACGTGCCGCCGCCCAGGTCGTAAACTGCGACGGTTTCGGCGTTCTTCTTGTCGAGACCGTAGGCCAGAGATGCCGCCGTAGGTTCGTTGACCAGGCGCAGAACTTCGAGGCCGGCGATGCGTCCGGCGTCTTTGGTGGCTTGTCGCTGCGCATCGTTGAAATAGGCAGGTACGGTTACGACAGCCTTGGTGACCGGCGCCGCAAAGTAACGCTCAGCATTGCGCTTCAGTTGGCGCAGGATAAAAGCGGAAATTTCGGGCGGCGTAAAGGTCTTATCGCCGAGCTTGATGCGAAGCACTTCGCCCGGGGCGAGATCGTCGGCCAGCCGAAAAGGGAAGAGCTTCAACTCGTCGCGCACGTCATCAACGTCGCGTCCCATGAGGCGCTTCACGCTATACACCGCACGCTCGGGTGTCTCGATAAGATATTTGCGGGCGGCGCTGCCGACGACGATTTGGCCCTTCTCGTCCAGCGCCACGACCGAAGGCACGAGGTTCAGTCCATCTTCGCCCGGAATGACGACAGGGCGGTCGCATTCCATGTACGCCACCAGCGAGTTGGTGGTGCCGAGATCGATTCCGACAATGCGTTCGTTGCTCATTCGCTATTCGCTATTCGCCTTTCGCTCTTCGCTATGTCATCCTGAGCGACGAACGCAGCGAGAAGTCGAAGGACCCCTATACCAACTCGCAATTTTTCCCGCCTGCTCGTGCCGTCGGCTGAAGCCGACTCCAATCAAAAAAAAGATCAGCTTGAACGCTGGCCTGAAGGCCAGCACTACCCGAACGCCCGCTCAGTTTTCTAGTACCTCGTCAATGTCGCGCAGCAGATTACGTAAATAGTTACGGCGATTAAGCACATCTACCATCTTGTCGCGCACGGTTGTGCGATCTTCATCCAGAACGCTTCCGCCCTGCTCGGCCCGATCGATCAGGGCGTCCCATTGGTTCCATGCTGCGTGCAGCTCGTCCAGCAGGCCGTTGTACTTTTCCTGCAGCTGCTTCTTGGAATCTAGAAGCTCACGCTCAAGAGTGCGGTCGGGCTCGCCCATTTTCTTGTTCATCCGCATCTCTTCGAGCTGCATGTTCAGCTCGAAAACCTGCTCCAGCAAGTCGGGCGGAACCACCTGTTTCTTGGCGTTGCCGGTGCGGCGCGCCTCGTCCGTGGCGGCCTTGGACTGCTCTTCCAGTTGCACGCCATTCAAGCGGAGCAAGTATTCGGTCCGGGTGATGGGATCTTTCAGCGTGCGATATGCGTCGTTAAGTTGTGAACTTTTCTCCAGGCTCCACTGTTGTTCCTGATCGCTGTTGATCGCGTTGATATCGGGATGCAAGTGCCGGCTCAGAGCGTAAAACTCGCGCTCCAATTTTTCCGGCTCCAGATTCAACCGGAAAGGGAGCCCAAAGAAGGTGAAATAGTCCACCGGGGCCGGCGGCTGCACTTTGCCGCACTCCTGACAAAAGTGCGCTGCACGCATGGCGCCGCAAGACCAGCAGTTGGCCTTGGTCGGCCGGCTTTGGGTGACAACCAGGATGCCGCTGTCAGATTTCTTGTGATTAGTTAGCGCCATTCAATTCTTGCTTTCTCAAGTGCGTCATCCACAGTGTCATCCAGAGCGACGAGCGCAGCGAGGAGTCGAACAACCCCTATCCGCGAAACCTTGTGCCGTCCCTGAAGGGACTCAAGCCCAACTTCACGTCAACCCAGCACTCCGCCTACGGCTACGTGCTGGGCTAGACTGAGCCGCGCCTACGGCGCTGGACCTGCCCAAATCGTTTCTATGGTCGCAAGTCAAACAAACTCACACAGGTATTACAACCGAAATTCGAGCGCTCCAACTCAAACAAGTTCACGCCGGTGTACGAGCGATTTCTGCCGTCCCTGAAGGGACTCAAACCAACTTCCAGTTTTACCCAGGGCTTCCGCCTCGGGCTACTATTGTTTCGACCTGCGGGCTCGACTTGCGCAACCCGTTCACCCTGGGACGAACTAATCACCACAGAAACTCCGCAAGCACGGAATCCCATCGTTCGGCTGGCCGCGTTCGCCCGCCACGACCATGTCTTAGGAAAACGAAGTGCCGCAGCCGCAAGCCTTCTTCGCATTCGGGTTCTGGAAGGAGAAGCCCTGATGCATCAGGCTCTCTTCGTAATCGAGGACCATACCGTGCAGGTAGATGAAGGACTTGGGATCGACAAAGACGCGAACATCGTCGAATTGAAAGACGCGATCGCGCTCGCGCGGCTGCGTGTCGAAACGGATGTTGTAACTAAGTCCCGAACAACCACCACCCTGCACCCCCAGACGCAGTCCGCCCTCGGTTGGCGAGATGTTCTCTTTTGCCATCGCCAAGCGGATGCGCGCCAGCGCCTTCTCCGTCACCTGAATACCTTTGGCGACCGGAGCGGGCGCCTGGGCCGGATTTTCAATGTTGACCGTGCTCATGGTTGTGTTCCGGCGTTCCTCGTCGCGGGACGAGGCGATACACCGGCCTCAAAATAGTCTACGCCCGCTGCTCAATCGGAACCGGCTGAGACTGGCTCTGCTGTCCGTTCTTCTTCTTCCAGTCGCCGATGGCGGCGCGAATTGCGTCTTCCGCCAGCACCGAACAGTGGATCTTCACCGGAGGCAGCGACAACTCCTTTACGATGTCGGTGTTGCGAATGGTGAGCGCTTCATCGACCGTCTTGCCCTTTACCCACTCGGTGGCTAGGGAAGACGAGGCAATCGCCGAGCCGCAGCCGAACGTCTTGAACTTGGCGTCTTCGATGATGTTGGTTGTAGGGTTCACCTTGATTTGCAGCTTCATGACGTCGCCGCACTCTGGTGCGCCGACCAGGCCGGTACCCACCTCGGCACTGTTCTTGTCGAACGAGCCGACGTTGCGGGGATGGTTGTAATGGTCCAAAACCTTGTCGCTGTAAGCCATGTGTTATCTCCTAAATTGCGAAACTTTGTCGCCGGCTGAAGCCGGCATGAAACTCTGCCGTCCCTACGGGACTCGAACTCGTTTTCTTACCCGACCCAGGACTCCGCTGCGCTTCGTCCTGGGCTAACTTCGCTTCCACCCCTTCGGGGTTCGGTTGCCGCGCTTCCTACTTCACGGGCGAATGAAAATAACGTCTCGCTTTTCCGGCTAGTGGCAACTGCAATTCCATTTCTTTCGGCCGAACCAGACTCTCTCTTGCGGCACGGCTAAAGCCGTGCCCTTTCAAACCGTGCGGCCGACTGAAGCCGGCTCGAAAAACAAATTCCATGCTTGACGCCGGCCTAAAGGCCAACTCTACCCGAACCGTCCTGAGGGCAGCTCTACCCACCACGATCAGTGTGTCGGTTCGGCCGCCCATTGCACTTTGGTCAGGTCGATTCCTTCTTTCGCCATCTCGTACAACGGCGACAGCTCACGTAAACGCTTCACCGTGTCGACCACCCGCTCGGCCACGTAATCCACTTCGGCCTGGGTGTTGAAGCGTCCAATTCCGAACCGAATCGAGCTATGCGCCAAGTCATCGCCGGCGCCCAAAGCCTTCAATACATAAGATGGTTCCAACGTCGCGGAGGTGCACGCCGATCCGCTCGAAACCGCAATATCGTTGATGCCCATCAGCAGCGATTCACCCTCGACATAAGCAAAGCTGATGTTCAAATTGCCCGGCAGACGGTGCTCGACGGAACCGTTGATGTAAACCTCGTCGAGCTGCGTCATGATGGCGTCCTTTAAGCCGTCACGAAGAGCGGCGAGCTTCACCGCCTCTTCTGCCATGCCTTCGCTTGCCAGTGCGCATGCCTTGCCGAAGCCGACGATGCCCGGAACATTCAATGTTCCAGAACGCATGCCGCGTTCATGGCCGCCGCCATCGATCTGCGCCACCAGTTGCACGCGCGGGTTCTTGCGCCGTACGTATAACGCGCCAACGCCCTTCGGCCCGTACAGCTTGTGCGCGGTCAACGACGCGAGATCTACGTTGTCCTGGATCACGTTGAACGGCACCTTGCCAATCGCCTGCACCGCGTCGGTGTGGAACAGTACGCCGCGCTCGTGACAAAGCGCGCCAATCTCGCGGATCGGCTGCAAAGCGCCAATCTCGTTGTTGGCGGTCATGATGGTCACCAGGATGGTCTTGTCGTCCATCGCACGCTTCAGGTCGTCGAGATCGATGCGGCCGTCTTTCTGCACCGGCAGATAGGTGACGCGGAATCCGTACTTCTCCAAGCGCTTGCAAGTGTCGAGCACAGCCTTATGCTCGATGGCCTGGGTAATGATGTGATTACCCTTTTCCTTGTACATTTCGGCAACGCCCTTGATGGCAAGGTTGTTGCTCTCGGTCGCGCCCGACGTGAAGATGATTTCCTTGGAGGTCGCGCCAATGAGTTTGGCAATGCGTTCGCGAGCTTGCTCCAC
Source organism: uncultured Acidobacteriaceae bacterium (assembly GCA_963755865.1). Taxonomy (GTDB): domain Bacteria; phylum Acidobacteriota; class Terriglobia; order Terriglobales; family Acidobacteriaceae; genus Bog-257. The sequence goes on from CAVWLY010000032.1 coordinate 110,642, forward strand.
CGCTTGCTCGGCGACCCAGCCGAATTCGTGGTTACGACTGGCCGCGTTACCGAACTTCTCCGTGAAGTACGGCAGCATCTCTTCCACCACCCGCGGATCGGTGCGCGTCGTGGCGTGGTTGTCCATGTAGATAGGCAGTTTCACGTCCTTGTTCCCATTTCCCGAAATCACATTCGTGCTCATTGCTTGTGGCGTCTCCTAAACGTGTTCAATCTTGTTTGGCGTCCAGCCCAGGGTGATCAACTCCGGCGCGGATTCCTGCTCCGGTTCGGTCATCTCCCAAATCGTAAGGCGGTTCAAAACTTCTTCAATGCTGCGACTCACCTTGCGCAGCGGACCGCGAACGGTGCAGCGGTCACTCTGTTCGCAATCTTCCGTCGCCGAGCTGCACGAGGTGATAAACAAGGGTCCATCAATCGCCCGGATTACCTCAAATGCGCTGATCTGTCGCGGATTGCGGGCCAGAGTGTAGCCACCATTCGTGCCATACTGCGAAACCAGCAGTCCAGCCTTGGTCAGCTTCTGCAGGATTTTCGCCAGCGCTTCCTGCGGCATGCTGTACATTTCGGCCAAGTCTTTGGCGCTGCAGGCTCCCAAGTCAGCGTGCTCGGCCAGATGCCGCATGGCGATCAGCCCGTAGTCCGCTTTCTTGGTTAGCTTCAGCATGTCGGCAGTGTACCCAGTCAGATGAATATGCGACCAATTCAGTCGCAATTCAATAATACGCTGGGCGGAAGGAAAAGCGCAAGCCATGACAGCGAAGGGCTCCCTTACGCATTTATCGGTAACTAACGGCCAGGGAACGGGTTAGTGATTACCGATGAAAAGGGTCGTATATTTGGAATCTTAGGTTGCTCGAGTGTCCTCCCGAACCTTCGACTGGCCTCAACTGCCCCGAGCATAGAGGAAAGGAAGATCCCCGGTTCCGCCCACGGGAACCCGAAACGAAGCACTCAGGGATTCGCGGGGACGCTCTAGTCAGGACAACAACGTCATCCCCCGGTGGTAACGAGATTTAACACTTCGAGTGCCGGAAAAGCTTGACAACCGATGGTTCCAGTCTAAAATACCGGAAAACTTAGCCCGTGCCCTTGTAGTTCGGGCGCATGTTATGAACGTTAGCCAGGCGGCCAATAGAAGTCCAAACCTCCCGCAGAGCACACCTATGGAACAGCCGTGTCGGCACGCTCATGTCCAGGTTGTCTCTCGAGATGAAGACGCGGAATACGTCGAGTGCATGGAATGCCGCGAAGTCTTCGAATCGAGTGAATTCCGAGACATGGACATCGAGTCGAAAATCCCTCCCCAAGACGAATAGGCGAGAAGCCTCGAACAATGCTTAACGTTCGCGCGAGCACTGAGGTGTGTCTGCGATATGTGCTTAGGAGCCCACGCTGTTATTCGTGTGAAAATCATCACTGTTGTGGGCCGCGGGCTGGCCCGCGGTTGCAGACACGGTGTCATTGCGCACGCCATCTTTGAATGCCCGAATGCCGTCTCCTAGTCCCTTGCCCAACTCAGGAAGCTTCTTGGGGCCAAACACGAGCAGCGCAATAAACAAAATGACTAGCAAGTGCATGGGTTGAAAGAGATTTTCAAACATCGGATGTCCTCCAAGGGGCTACATCGTGCGATGTAGCCCCTGTTTGTTGAACGAGAGTTAGTAGAGTTGGCTGGCGGGCAGCACATCCTGAATCGGCGAAGGTAGAATTACGCTGCCTTGATTGGCGAGCGCTTGCTGCAAGGAATAGCCTGGACCCGTACTGGGGTTCAGGAAAGGCGCGAGTGCGTCTTCCGCCGAGTGCAGTCCATGTGCCAGGCTGGTCAAACCATCGGTCAGTTCGTATGCCTTCTGGTTGGCCGGATTCATATTTCCGATGACGCGTCCCAGCACCCGATGCTCGGCCTCGACGCTGCAAATGGAAGCTGCCACTTTCGCAAAGTATTCAAGCTGGTCCGATGTGTATCCGGTGGCTCCGTTCACCGCCAGCACGGCAAACTCCTGCACAGCAGTCAAATACGCTCCGATAAACGCGTTCTCCAATGCGTCCAGCAGTGCGAGGAAGGGTCCCAGAGTGTCAAAGGTGCCCGCCGGAAAGTAGAAGGTCTGGTATGGATCCTGTCCGGACGAGCCAATTCCCAGTAGGCTCCGCATCAGATCGGCGTGATCGATCTCCTCGGTAAAGGCGGCCTGCAAATAAGCCACGTTCCCCGGATTGGAATCGTTAGGATTGGGGTGATGAGGAGTGCCGCCCGGACCGGCCAGGTTCGGGTCCTGAATCACCGGACCGACGAGGCCGTTATAGTAGAAGGTGGTGGCGAGGTCCTCGGCGACTAAGGCAGCCATGAAAATATCGGTTGGAGTGTCGTGAATGATCGTGGGTTTGGTACCGATCGCGGTCAACGGGTTCCTGCTCTGGGCAAATAGCGGACTTAAGCCGCCGCCAATCAAGCCAGCAGAGGCGATTCCTAGCCCTGCCATTCCAGTGCCTTTGAGGAATTTCCGTCGGTTGAGAGCTTTGCCTGCAAGGTTGGTGATCTCCGCTAAATCCATGGGCCCTGATCTCCTATCAGCTGGGATTAAGAGGCATTTCGTTCGCATGCTGCCGGCCATGCTGAAAACTGTCTGCCGTCTGAATGGTTAACGCTGGGGAAACGATCTTGGATTGCCGCGAAAAAAAAAATAACTGCGTGGCTGCGATATCGCTACGACGACTCGGTTTGATCCGCTCAGATTTGTGAGATGAAGTGGCCTATCGCAGACGAAGAGCTGCGTCGGCGGACAGTTCAGGGGCAGCGAACTCTCCGGCCAGAAATCGTGGATAGGCGGCGGCCGCAATCATGGCCGCATTGTCGGTAGAGAGTTTGCGGGAAGGGAAGTACACTGCCAAGCCTTCTTCGGAGGCGCGCTGTTCGAATGACGACCGCAACTCACTATTGGCGGCAACGCCGCCCGTCACCAGCAAGGTGGCGACGTCACGAGTGCGAGCAGCCAGCAGGGTTTTGCTGACCAGGTCATTCACAAGTGCGTGCTGGAAGGATGCGACCAGGTCGAGCGTGGACTGCTCGCAAGCGGCAAGGTAATCTTCTCGCGACGGACTTGACAGGTGCGCCAGAGCTTGGCGGCGTCGCGTTATTTCAGCGCGCATGTCATGGGTCTCCACGTAGCGCAGGACGGCGGTCTTGATTCCGCTGTAGGAAAAATCCACACGCAATTTGTCATCAGCATGGCGATTTTGCGGGTTGCGGTCGTGGTGCTTGATCTGCGCGAAAGGGAACTTTACGGCCAGAGGATTGCCATGCTTGGCCAGAAAATCGATGGCCGGCCCGCCGGGATATCCCAGTTCGAGGAGCTTAGCAACTTTGTCGAAAGCCTCGCCGGCGGCGTCATCGCGGGTGTGTCCCACATCGTGGTACCGCCATGCGCCTGGTTTCCCTTCGACCAGAAAGAGGTGCGTATGGCCGCCGCTCACTACTAGAGCGAGCACGGGGAGTGCAAAATCGCGATTGCCCTTCTGGCGTTCTTCCAGCAAGACGGCGTGGATGTGTCCCTCGAGATGATTAACTCCAATGAGCGGTTTCTCGACAGCGTAGGCGATCGCCTTCGCGTAACTCAGGCCAACCAGCAGCGATCCGGCGAGCCCGGGACCTTTGGTGACCGCGATGGCATCGATCGTCTGATAAGACTTGTCGGCGTCGTCGAGCGCTTGGCGCACAACGGGAACGATGGCTCGTAGGTGCTCGCGCGAAGCCAGCTCGGGTACTACTCCTCCGTAAGGGCGGTGCGTGACATACTGCGAATAGACGACGTTGGAGATTAGCTCCTCACCCGAGCGCACCACGGCGGCAGCGGTTTCGTCGCAGGAACTTTCGATGCCGAGGATGTAAGTATCGGCCACGAGACTATTGTAGAGGAAGCTTTCAGCCATCAGCTATCAGCCATCAGGTGTGAGTACTCAGCATCCAGCACTCAGCATTATGTCTGTCATCCTGAGCGACCGAAGGGAGTCGAAGGACCTCTATACCCGCAAGGAATAACAGTGTCGCCGCCCGCAACCGTAATAACTCCGAGATTGCCCGTGGTTATAGGGGTCCTTCGGCTGCGCACGACTCCGCGTCGCGGACTCGTGCTGCGCTCAGGATGACAAGCCTATGTTCGCTTGCGCTCGCGCAGCGGTTCCAGCTGACTGCTGAGAGCTGACGGCCTCCCCACGCTACAATCAAACTGCGATGAAGCAGCATGCCACCAACATCGTTCGCGAGCTGCGCAACCGGGGATTCCAGGCCTATTTCGCCGGAGGCTGTGTGCGTGACATGCTGCTGGGACTCGCGCCCACTGACTACGACGTCGCCACCGATGCCACGCCCCCGGAGGTGATGCGCATCTTTCCGGAAACCTACGCGGTGGGAGCGCAGTTTGGGGTGGTGCTGGTGCCGATGAGAGCTCCCGCCCAGGCCGAGGAAGGTGAGGCGGGGAACCCGGCGAAGGTGGGGCACCCGGAGTCTGCTTTTTCCGAACACCCAAACTATGTCGAAGTTGCCACCTTTCGCAACGATGGCACTTACTCGGACGGGCGCCATCCCGACCAGGTGAGCTATGCCAAGGACCCGCAGGAAGACGTGCGACGGCGCGACTTCACCATCAATGGCCTGCTCATGGACCCGCTTGACGGCAACCGAGTGCTTGATTTTGTCGGGGGGCGCGATGACCTGAAGGCAGGCATCATTCGCGCCATCGGCGGTGCGGAGCTGCGCTTCAGGGAAGACAAGCTGCGAATGTTGCGGGCGGTACGCTTTGCGGCCCGCTTTCGTTACGTCATCGAACCGGAAACCCTTTCCGCGATTCAACGCCTTGCGTCCGGTATTCAGCAGGTGAGTCGCGAACGCGTTCGCGATGAGTTGACCAAGATGCTTACGGAAGGCAGCGCGCGGCGGGCGTTCGAATTGCTTGACAGCACGGGCCTGTTGAAGGAGGTGCTGCCCGAAGTGGACAGGATGCACAGAGTCGAGCAGCCGCCGCAATTCCATCCCGAGGGCGACGTGTGGATTCACACCCTGCTCTTGTTGGAGAAATTGCCGCCGAGGTCCTCGCGCACACTGGCGTGGGGCACGCTGTTGCATGACGTTGGCAAGCCGCCGACCTTCCGCGTGGCGCCGGACCGCATCCGCTTCGATGGACATGTCGAGGTGGGCGTGCGCATGGCGGAAGCAATTTGCCACCGCCTGCATTTCTCCAACGAAGACACCCGGCAGATCGTGGCGTTAGTGGCCAACCATATGCGATTCGCAGACGCTGAGCGGATGAAGGAATCGACTCTGAAGCGCTTCCTGCGGTTGCCGAAGTTCGACGAGCACCTGGCGCTGCACCGCATGGATTGCCTGAGCAGTCACGGCGACCTGACGCTCTACAACTTTGTCCGCGAACGCGCCGAACAAACGCCGGCGGAGGAGATCAGGCCAGAGCCGTTGCTGACCGGACAGGACCTGATCACTCTGGGGTACGAGCCTGGTCCGCGGTTCCGAGAAATTCTCTCAGCCATCGAAGATGCGCAGTTGGAAGGCAAGCTCAAGAACAGGGAAGAGGCGCTGGAGTTTGTGGGACGGGAGTTTCCGGGGCAGGGCTAAGAAAAAGCATTGTCCCTTCCTCGGCCGCCGCGGCGGGCCCGGTCGGGACGAGAGCGATGAGGGGACAATGGTTCGCGGATGACAGCGATTCTGGCGAAAAGCGAAATGCGAGCAGCGAAGAGCGTCCCCTGCTGCTTTACAATCGAAGCTTCATCGCCATGCAATCTGCCAGCACGACACTAAAGAAGATCTTTGCCGACACCCTGCGTCGAGGAAGTGGAGACGACGCGCCTCGGTTGGCTTGGCCGCTGGCTTGCGGAGCGAAGGTTGCCGAGAAGACAAGCGCAATTTGCTATGCGGAAGGCGTGCTCACAGTTGAGGTTGCGGACGCGACCTGGCAACAGCAATTGCAGAGCTTCGAGCGGCAGTATCTGGCGGCCCTGAAGCAGATTAGTGGGCAGCCAGTGAACGCGATCAAGTTTGTAGTGAGGACGCGAAGCGGGGCGCCGTCGTCCGGGGCAGCGGAGGGTTAAAGCAGATTTTGTTGGAGATCCGGGTGGAGCACCGCTTCATTGCTGGTCAACGATTCTGGAACTGTTCTGGGAAGAACACATGGTTACTGATAAAGACGTCTCTTACGTCGCCGAGCTCGCGCATCTGGAACTGACCGAGGACGAGCGCACCCGGATGTTGAAAGACCTGAACTCCATCCTCGAGTACATTGACAAACTGAACGAGTTGGACACGAGCAACGTCGAGCCAATGGCGCAAGTCGCGAGTCGTTTGGATGATGCCGGTAAGGCCAGCGGGGCTGAGGGATTCGGTTACGCCATGCGAGCGGACGAACCGTGTCCTTGCCTACCCCGAGAGGAAGCTCTGCGCAACGCGCCAGTTTCCGACGGTGTGTTCTTTAAAGTGCCCAAAGTGATCGAGCGATAACCACCCTTACTACCGAGGCGGGCTGGACCAAGTACCTCAGGGGCCAAAGGGTGTATGAGAACTGTGTCGTCCCTAAAGGGACTCGTTCGTTCTTCTTGCTTTACCCAGGGCTTACGCCTTGGGCTAACATTATTTCGCCCTTGCTAGGGCTGAATATTGCGTAATAGCTCCCACATGAACATTGATTGCTTAACGGTTGATTCCGCGCGAACCGCGGTGCTGGAAAAGCAGAACACAGCCACCGAACTGGTTGACGCTTTTTACGAGAAGATCGACGCCGAAGATGCTGCTATCGGTGCGTATCTCACCTTGTGCAAGGAGCGCGCGTATCAGCAGGCTGCCCGCATCGATTCCCTGGCCGACAAGGGCGACCCATTGCCGCCACTGGCGGGCGTTCCGATTGCGGTGAAGGATGTCTTCGCGACGAACGGAGTGCGTACCACCGCAGGTTCGAAGATTCTGGCGAACTTTATCTCCCCATACGACGCCACCGTGGTGACGAAACTCGAAGAAGCCGGCGCAATCATTCTGGGCAAGACGAACTGTGACGAGTTCGCAATGGGTTCGTCGAACGAAAATTCCGGTTTCCATCCAGTACACAATCCGCACGACCACTCGCGCGTGCCAGGTGGCTCGTCGGGCGGTTCGGCGGCTGCGGTAGCTGCGGCAACCGCGGTGGCCTCGATCGGTTCCGATACTGGCGGCTCGATCCGGCAGCCGGCGGCTTTCTGCGGCGTGGTCGGTCTGAAGTCCACCTACGGACGAGTGTCCCGCTACGGGTTGATCGCGTTCGCGTCGTCGCTCGATCACGTGGGGCCGTTTTGCAAGAGCGTGAAAGATGCGGCCTTGATGTTGCAGTACATGGCAGGGCGTGATCCCCTCGATTCGACGTCGGCCGCGCTGCCTGTGCCGGACTATCTCGAGCAGATTGAGAAGCCAGTGCAAGGCCTGCGGATCGGAATGCCGAAAGAATATTTCGGAGAGGGACTCGATCCCGAAGTTGACAAAGCGGTGGAGGCGGGCATCGAGGAGTTAGCCAAGGCCGGGTGCGAGATTGTCCCGATGTCGCTACCCAATACCAAGTATGCCATTCCGACGTACTACGTGGTCGCCACGGCGGAAGCCTCGTCGAACCTGGCGCGTTACGACGGCGTGCGTTACGGAGTTCGCGCTGCCGACGGGAAGACTCTGGCCGAGATGTACCGGCGCACACGCGACGCGGGCTTTGGGGCGGAGGTCAAACGGCGCATCATGCTCGGCACCTACGTTCTGAGCGCCGGCTACTACGATGCGTACTACCTGAAGGCGCAACGCGTGCGACGGTTGCTGGCGAGCGATTTCGACCAGGCATTCGCCAAGGTCGATGCTATCGTTACGCCTACTACTCCGACGCCGGCGTTCAAACTTGGCGAGAAGACGGACGATCCCCTCGCTATGTATCTGGCGGACATTTACACGGTGACGGCGAACCTGGCCGGCATTCCGGGAATTTCCATCCCGTGCGGTAAGACCAAGCAAGGTTTGCCGATGGGGATGCAGATATTAGGGAAGTACTTGGACGAGCCCATGGTGTTGCGCGTAGGGCATGTGGCGGAGCACGCCTTGGCAGCGAGGGTGGCGGGGTAGGGCGGCTTTCCACCTCGCCTACGAGATTTCCTCGTAATATCTTTCTCCGGCGCAGGCGCGGCACAGGATTTTTCCGTCGCGCCGCACTTCGCGCTGGAAGTTGATGCCTTCTCCGCATTGCTCGCACACGATCCGCTCGCCTTTGTAGCCGGGCAATTCTTCCGGCGGCAGCAATACTTTCACCCACTGAATCGTGAACAGGTCGTCGTTCGATATCTCGCGATAGGCCAGCATCTGTTGCCGGTTCTTGTGGGCGATTTCAGGATGCATTTGCCGCGCCAGTGTTTTCGAGCTTTCCCGGGCGCAGACGCGCACCGCCCGGTCCGAGTCGAGATCGACAAACGTCGCGGCCACTTTACCCCAGTCGCGAAACTTGAGTGCGCGTTTGCCCAGACGGCAGCCGGTTACGACGGCAACCGCGTCGGTGGCGCAGCGGTCGATCTCCACAAAAGTAATGAGACGTTTGCGGTCTTTACCGTGCGGGTCGTCGATGCCTAGTAATTCCAACCCGAGCATAGCCAGACGAACTCCCAGCACCTGTCCGGCACACAGATGTCCGTGGGCCACTTCCGCGTCATGCAGCAGTTCGTCGAAGGTTTTCAAGAAAATCCCATCTTATGGTTCGTCGGAATCGTCGTCGGCTACTTCATCCACAAAGCGACCCCTGACGGTCACGCTAAGTTTGTCGCCAGCTTTCGGAAGGAACGTCACCCGGGCAGGTTGACGGTCCCAGCGAGGGATGGCGCAGTCCGAGTCGGGCTGGTCTCCCGCATTCGGTTTCCCCAGATCCTTGCGATAGAGCGGCTTCTTCACGCCAATTTGCACCACCAGGGCATCCAGCTTCTCTCCATTTCCGGTGACACCGCAATACGCCCCATAGTCACGATACCAACTGACTTCGGAGTAATACGGGTCGAAATCGGGCAGCCGAATCGCCGTGATCTTTCCTGAAACGCGGTCCACCAGCAGCCATCCCCCAAGTTGCCAAAGCCACCTGGGAGACTGGCGCGGATCGTCGGGCAACGCATCGTTGATGCGGAAAGCCCGGCGCACCACGAACTGCCGGTCGGTAACGTCGTGCGACTTACCGGTCGTAAACTCTTTTAGTTTCGCATCCACATCGAGAGGTCGGACCGAAATATCCGTGGTGTGAGATTCGTCAGTGCCGACAAAGAGCTTTACGGGCAGCGGTTTTCCCAGCGTTACTACATGGGGCTTGGACGCAGCGCCGGTGCCAATGCTAAGCAGCGCCCAGGCGGCGAGAACACGAATAGTGCGCATGTGACTACTTGGAAGGCTAGTCCCGGTCTGCTGTGGCTGCAAGTCTTATCGGCACGAAGGCAGCCACGCAATGCGACCGATTGGGGTAACATTCACCAAAGAGCAGCCCGGGGCGGACATGACATTCATCGATATCAACAAACTGCCGACGATCGAACGTTTGCCGGGCTGGAGAGGCCGCTACTTCGATTCTGCCAACATGACCTTCGGCCATTATGAGTTTGACGCTGGGGCCTCGATCCATGAACATTCCCATCCTCAGGAGGAGGTCTGGCAAATCCTCGAAGGAGAGCTGGAAATCACGATCGGTGGGGTTACCGGGCGCGCCGGTCCTGGTTCTGTCGGAATCGTTCCGCCGGACACGCTCCATGCCGTAAAGGCGGTCTCACCAGGAAAGGCGATGGTTGTGGACTATCCTCTGCGTGAGCGTACCTCCCAACCAGCGGCGACGAGCTAGACATCCCGGCCCCCGGAAACAAACGTTTGCTTTGTGACAACTGGAATACAATAAGCAAGCGTCTAAGTGCTGATGACGGACTTGTACTACAGCTTCATCATTCCGGCTTACAACGAGAGCGAGAGGCTTGCTAGCTCGCTTCCTAAAGTGTTTGCCTACATTCGTGAACGGCAGATGCAGGCTGAGGTCATCGTCGTGAACGACGGTTCAACCGACGGCACTGCCGAAGTGACGCACGGCTTTTCCAGCCAATATCCCGGTCTTCGGCTGCTGGAGAACCCCGGTAATCGCGGCAAAGGCTACAGCGTGCGTAATGGCATGTTGCACGCCAATGGAGATGTTCTTCTGTTTACAGACGCGGACCTCTCCTCACCGATTTACGAGGCCACAAAATTATTCGCGGCCTTGGAGCAGGGCGCCGACGTCGCCATCGGCTCGCGGTGGCTACAGGCTACCCTGCAAACCGAACGCCAGCCCTGGTATCGCCAGTTGTACGGCCGCCTGTTTAATCTCGGACTGCGGATCGTCCTGGGGTTGAAATATCGCGACACGCAATGTGGGTACAAGGCGTTTACCCGAGTAGCGGCCCAGACCATTTTCTCGCGACAACGTATCGAGCGCTGGGGGTTCGACCCCGAACTGCTATTCCTCGCCGACAAATTCAAACTGCGCACGGTTGAGGTCCCAGTCGAGTGGGCGCACGATCACCGTTCCAAGATCAATCCCCTGCGCGACGGATTGAAGATGGGCGTGGAGATGCTGGATATCCGCGTGAACGACCTCCGGGGGCTATATAGGCATCCTTCGACGGCTGTCGAAGAGCCGCTGATTCAGCCGGTGGCTCCAGCCGAAATCGCAAAGTAAAATAAATCCCATAGAACCCAACTGGAATCTGGCCGATCACCTCTGGGATTCGTCCGTCCGCCGTGGCTCGCACCAAAAATGTTAGCCTCTATGCTTGAATGGACCACCATACAGTCGCGGCGATCAGCATTACCGGGACAGGTTTGGATGTACTGGGAAGTCTCTATCTTGCTTACGACTTGTTGGGAGGACAACACGGTCCGTTGCGGCTTCTGACCAGAGCGGTAACGTACTCGATTGTCTTTGGCGTCGGGTACGGCCTTGGCCTTGGTCTGTTCTTTGGCTTAGCCGCAGGTATTGCGACCGGTATTACCCTTGCGATTGAGTTTAATCGAGCAGCTCGTGGGCTGGACCATTACTCCTCGCCTTGGGAAGCGATGTTTTCCGCTATCCGGGGCTTCGGCTTTGGAGTTGGACTGTACCGGATTTTGGGCTTCAGGTTCGCAATCGCGTTTGCCATTCTCATCACGGTTGGCCAAATATTCGCCTACTCTTACGGCATGCGTCCCGCCATCGATTATGCAGCAGCTCGTCGTCCACGTCTTACACGTCGGCAGTTTTGGGGAACTGTGGTCCGTACGGTCGGCTACATTGCTGCGGCCCTAATCTGCAGCGCCTTCATCCATCACGTGGACCACCCATGGTCTTTTGCCATTCGTGTCGGGTTGGTCACAGGCATTGTCACCGGCATCGGGGTGACGGTCAATCCTTACATCGAATACTACGCAGACAACCTTCCGGAGCGGCGCCTTGGCGCATTCGGTATCGGACTCATCCTCTGCGGCTTTGCTCTGCAATCTCTTCAATATTGGCTGGCACTGTTTGATATACCGCAGACTTAGTTCGTAAGGGGGCGGGATCCTGGCCGCTATCCCAGTTGCGGCGCCGTCTCAGCAAGGTCGTCTTTCACCGGCCCCATTGCCTCGGAAACTGAATTAAATTTTTGTAGCCTTCTTGCAATCCCCGCATCTGCTCTTGAGGCGGCAAAAGAGCACTCGCGTCCGGGGTAGGACGCGGCAATCGGTTTCTGCATCTTACTGACGATCCAAAATGGGGTTATGCATACCACGAGCCAAATTCGCGATCTGCCGATGCCTGCCAAGGCGCAAGCCGAAACCTCCCTGCTGGAGAAATACCTGGCGGTGAGGGAGACTTCGCTCCGCATCTGTGCTCCGTTGAGTGTAGAAGACCATAGCCTGCAGCCGATGCCGGACGCCAGTCCTGCGAAATGGCACCTGGCACACACGACGTGGTTTTTCGAAACTTTTCTCCTCAGCGCGCAGAACGGGTACTATCCCTTTAATCCCGCATTTCGCAGCCTCTTCAATTCGTACTACAACGCAGTCGGGGACCGGCCGTTGCGGGCTTTGCGGCACACCTTATCGCGTCCTGGCCTGGACGAGGTGCATGCCTATCGCGCCCACGTGGACGATGCCATGGCGCATTTGCTTACATCCGAGCCTGCGCCCGAGTTGGCCGCGCTGGTGACGCTTGGGATCAACCACGAGCAACAGCATCAGGAGTTGATCGTCACCGATGTAAAGAACGGGCTGTGGACGAACCCGCTTCGGCCGGCGTTCCGCCCCGCCCAAGAAAGTCACGAGGCACACCAGACTTCGGTGGCTTCGTTGGAGTGGCGCGGCTTCGACGAAGGAATCTACAGCGTAGGTTTTGCGGGCGAGGGCTTCGCATTCGACAACGAAGGTCCGCGGCACAAGGTTTACCTGGAACCGTTTCGCCTCGCCTCGCGATTGGTGACCAATGGCGAGTATTTAGAATTCATGCGCGACAACGGTTACAGTACGGCCAACCTGTGGTTCTCCGATGGCTGGGATTGCGTTCGCAACAGTCAGTGGAACGCTCCGTTGTACTGGGAGCAGCGGGACGGCGATTGGTGGCACTACACCGTCGAAGGTATGAAGCCAGTCGAGATGAACGAGCCGGTTTGTCACATCAGTTACTACGAGGCAGACGCTTTTGCTCGCTGGGCGGGCGCGCGACTACCAACCGAATTCGAGTGGGAAGTTGCGGCGCGAACCTGCCGCATCGAGGGAAACTTTCTGGAGAGTGGGCATCTGCATCCGCGTGTCCTGAAAGGCGACGCGCCGGAGCCGTTGTCGCAGATGTTCGGCGATGTTTGGGAGTGGACGGCTAGCGCCTATGTGCCTTATCCCGGCTTCAGTCCGGCGGCGGGCGCGGTGGGCGAGTACAACGGCAAGTTCATGTGCAATCAGATGGTGTTACGCGGCGGATCCTGCGCGACGCCGCAGTCGCACATTCGAGCGACCTATCGCAATTTCTTTCCGCCCCATGCGCGCTGGCAATTTATGGGCATACGGTTGGCCAATGGCAACTAGCAAGCAACAACTTCAGTTCCTGGCGAATGACGCCGTCGCGCTGGAAGTGCTCGAGGGTCTCAGTGCGACGCCCAAGTGGCTTCCGTCGAAGCTGTTTTATGACGAGGTCGGTTCAGACCTCTTCGAGCAGATCACCGAGCTGCCCGAGTACTACCTTACGCGCACCGAACGGTCGATCCTCGAAACTTATGCGGGCGAAATCCTGGAGCAGGCAGGAAGCGCGTTGACTCTGGTCGAGCTCGGGGCCGGCACCGCAACCAAGACCTGCATTCTGATTGAGGAATTACTGGCGCGCCAGAGCCGCGTCTTGTTTTATCCCATCGATGTTTCGCCTTCCGCATTGCAGGAAGCAGTGGCCCAACTCGGGCTGCAATTTCCGGAGTTGCGAGTCAATCCCATCGTCGCCGATTACACCGGAGGCGTACCGGCGCTGAGTCGTATCAGCGGACGCAAGCTGGTGCTGTACATCGGATCGAGCATTGGGAACTTCGAGCCGGACGAAGCGATACGGATTTTGCGTCGCATCCGGAGGACGCTGCGCGCCGGAGACGCTTTGCTGCTGGGCGCCGATTTCGCCAAGAGTCCGAAGGTTATTCTGCCCGCGTACGACGATTCGCAGGGAGTCACGGCGAGGTTTAACAAAAACATTCTGGCGCGCTTGAATCGCGAACTCGATGCTGACTTCGAGGTCGATCAGTTCCGCCACATCCCGATGTGGAATAAACGGCTGTCACGCATCGAGGCCTACCTGGAAAGCACCACCGCGCAAAGCGTATTCATCCCGGCGCTCGACTTGGACCTGTCGTTCTCCCCGGGAGAACGCATCCACACCGAAAACAGCTACAAGTACACCGACGACATGATTGAGTCGATTCTGCACGAGGGCGGCTTCACCCTGGAGCACACCTGGTGCGATCGGAAGAAATGGTTTGGGGTGCACCTGGCGCGGGTGTAGGGCTCTACGAACCACCTTACGGCGATCCCTTAATCGCCTGTAGAAATGCGGCTCCGAACTTCTCAGCCTTGCTCGGCCCGATACCTTTGATTCTTGCCAAGGCCTCCAGCGATTCGGGAGCGTTCCGCGCTACTTCGCGTAGTACCCGGTTATGGGCAATGCAGAAGGCAGCCACCTTTTGCGCACGCGCTAATTGCAGGCGCGCCTGGCTCAGTCGTTCAAACCTTGACTCGGCGGCCGCGTCCAGCTTGTCCGTCTCTGGCACGGCCGCGCGTACGCCAGACCGGTTGTCGGACCGATCGAGATTAATCGGGGCTGGGGACCGGCCCTTTCGACGCCGCGGTGCGACCACCCCCGTTGCGGGGCGCGAACGCACATCTCCCCGGCAGACGTCGCATGCGCAACGGGTGATGGGGGTGCGGTCGCCAAAGTACTCCAGAATGGCGCGGCGGCGGCACCGCGATCGGTAGGCATAGTTAAATACCTGATCAAGTTTCTGTCGGGCATGAGCTTGCAACGTCTCCACTTGCGACGGCGTAAGCACGGTATTGTTTTCGCCAATCTTGTCGATGAAGAATTCCTGGGTGAAGCGATCGCGCGGACTGCAATACAAAATGCATTGCGCTGGGCGGCCATCGCGTCCGGCGCGGCCTGCCTCCTGATAGTAGGCCTCCAAGCTAGCGGGAATGTTGTAGTGGACCACGAAGCGGATGTCGGCCTTGTTGATTCCCATCCCGAAGGCATTGGTCGCCACGACTACGGCATCGGGGTGAGCCATGAAGTCTTCCTGGCTCCTCTTGCGTGACTCGGCATCCATGCCGGCGTGATAGGCGCGCACCGTGCGGCCCGGGCAGCGCTCTGCGAACAATGCGGCCAACTGCTCAACCAGCCGGCGAGTTGAACAGTACACGATCCCGCTGCCCGGTTGCTTCGACAAACCATGCAGCAGTGCTTCATCCTTTTGAGCCTCCATATCGAGGCGGCGGCAGGCATAGGTGAGATTTGGCCGATCGAAGCCGGTGACGTGCAGCTTGGGCGTCCGCAGCCTGAGCATTCTTACGATGTCGTCGCGCACTGTTGGCGTGGCTGTCGCAGTCAAGGCCATGGTGACCGGCGATCCCAACTGCTCGCGCACCTCGGCCAGCCGCATGTACTCGGGGCGGAAGTCGTGTCCCCAGAAGCTGAGACAATGGGCTTCGTCCACCACAAAAAGTCGCGGCTTCAGTTCTGGAAGGATGTGTTGGAACGACGGCGCCGCGAATCGTTCGGGCGCGACGTAAAGCAGACCCGCAAAGCCTTTCTTCAGCTCCGCGAAAACCTTGCGCTGCTCCTCGTGGTTCTGCGAGCTATTCATGAACAGAACCGGGACGTTCAGCGTCTGAAGTTGTTTTACCTGGTCTGCCATCAGGGAGATCAGGGGAGATACGACCACCGTGAGCCCGTTCAGCGCGACCGCGGGAAGCTGGAAGCAGAGACTCTTGCCGCCGCCGGTGGGCATCACACAAACCAGATCGTTGCCGCTCAGGACGTCCTGGATGATCTCTCGCTGATGAGGACGGAACTCCGCGAGCCGGAACACCCGCCGCAGGAGATCGTCAATGTTGTCCATAAGCCAGCCCCACCTACTTTAACTCGTGCGCGCCCGGTGTCCCATCCCCCCGTGCATGTGAAATGCGGCTGACGGCTTCCGAAGTTACCGATTGCGGCGATCCCCCCAGCGCTTGTCGAAGCGGAGGTGGGATCCGACTGCCCTGAAGGTGATGAAGTTGGGGTGGGTGAGTGATCAGTTGACTTTTAGCGCCCATTAACCAGGCTAGTGGCTTGCTGCTTCACAAACTCGAAGGTGCAGGGACGGCCAACAATACCGAGGCCTTCGTTCCTGGTGCCGGTCCCCTCACTTTCTTTGAACTGGGCCTTGATGTCGTAGCTATACTCACCGCCCTCGTGGGCGAAGACTCCGCGGGCATATTTTCTGGAGGCAACTATGCCACTCGCAGACAATTTGGCACCGCCGTTCTCGGCGACCTTTCCTTCGATCAGCAGATAGCCAGGCTGCCCCGCTGTGCCGTGTTCTCCGCGAAAGCTGCTGTTCTGAATGACGCTGGGAATCTGCCAGGTGTAGCCCTCGGTGTTGCCTTTGGGAGGGCAGGTGAGCGTCGTAAGCCACTTGCCATCGAAGGGTTCTCCAGCAGCCGATTGGGCGATCGCAGCGCCGCTGCCGAGCAGGATAACTATAGCCAAAATAAAATCAAGCTTGCGCATAGTACCTCCATGGATAAACACCGCCGGCGTGGAAGGCCAGATGTTTTGCACTGTTCGTGAAATGTTCGGAGTCGATAGAGTTGGATTGGAAATCGCTAGGGGTCTTCTGAAGGGCACAAACAGAGTCTGATGCTTGCTAACTATGGTTGTCAGTGAATCACGGCACGGACGAGGGTGATAATTAAGGTCTAGGTAAGGCAGCTAGTGGTAATTCCTAACAGGAGTGATTTAACCTTCCCAATTCGTCCCAAATCGGGAAGAATGCGGGCATAGGGCACCTTCAGATTTTGCGTTTAAATGGCCTCTGTAGCTCGCCTTTCTGCCAGGACTACCTTTTACCTGTCTTAGACTATCCGAGCTCGTCTACGGGCCAGCAAACGCACGGGCGGGCCACCCTGTTTTGTGGCCATATAGTGGTTTTTGTACTAACACTTAAGTTTTCTAATTATCGGTCTATTTTATAGCACTTAAGTCTTAATCATATGGACCCTGTTCTCTACGGTCGATCGCCGCGGGTAGATGATGTTGATTTCCCTGTCGCGGGATTGCGATTCTCGGGAACCGTCCATGAGCTCGCCTCAAACTGGCGAAACTCGGTTTCCAACTTCCATTGCAACCGCGCCTTCTCGCTGCCATCAAGAAACTTCTGGCATCCTGCCGATGGCTGTGTCGTAGTTGCTTTCTCGCTTGCGCATTCCTTGACCACGATGAACGCTTTTCCGTCCCGCCACAGGCTGGCGCCATCGATAAAGGCGTGTTCCAAGCTGGTGCGCGCCATCTTCTTCAACTGCAGGTAGCTCAGGTTCTGGTCTTCAGCGCCCCGCAGGTATTCGTGGGTCATGTCGGAGCGGGCGACGCCTTCGTCATCGGTTGCCAGCGCCACCGGCACGCCAGCGCGCATGTATTCGCTCAGCGGATGCTGCGGCCCGCGCACGCCGAGGATGACATCGTTGCTGGTCAGGCAGATCTCCACCATGACGTTGCGGTCGGCCATCTCCTGCAGAAGTTCGAAGGGGCGGCTTTCGTTCATCACGTCAACGCCGTGTCCGATGCGTTCGGCGTGGCCCGTCTCGACGGAATCGCGAATGTGGAACTGCAGACCTTCAGGAGGAACCAGCCCCGCGACCAATTCGCCCGCGTGCAAAGTAATGTGCACATGAGGATAGCGTTCGTGCAGGTAATTGAGCATACGCATCTGCAGCGGGAAATCGCGCATGGGAACGTACCAGTCTTCCGGCATTACCAGGTTCAGGCTGACGAAGTGAGGACTAGGGGTAACCAGCTTTGGGTCGGCACCCGCCATCAGGAAACCCGAAAGAATCTCTGCGAAGACAATCTCCTTAGGCTTGCCTCGCGCGACCTGGAACAGGAAACGCTGGGTGATCTGGCATCCCGGATCGGCTTTAGGTACGCCGCAGTTAAGCAGTTTGTCGCGAGCCACCTCAGCCGCTTGCACCTGCTGGCTTGCGGTCGCCAAAATCTGTGCTAACCCGCCGTCGAGCAACTTTTGCTGCAGCCGGGCGAAGTCATCATCCCAGCCAACTGATTCGGCAAGCTTGTCCAGGTCCTTGCCGGTCGGCGTAATCATCAACTCCTGGTACACCTCGTGCTGCGATGCCGCGCGAGCGGCGGTCTCGGCCAGCATTTTGTCCTCGGCGCCGTCCGTCGCTTGTCCAAACTTTCCAAAGGTATCGAAGAAGTGGTCGTGGCCGGATTGGCCCGACAGTTGCCAGTTGCGCATGGAAAAGGCATCGATCATCGCAGCATAGAGGCCGGGATCGCCGAAGGCGTGCTGACTGGGATGGTGGAACCGCAGGGACCGGCGATGATCGTGAAGGTCTTCGGATCAACGCAGTCATTGCTATCTGAACCCCACCGGATGAGCGATTCCGCGTAAATCGCGCCCGACAAGATGGTTGTGCAGATCGCCTCCCTTGGGCATCTCCCGCAGAAAGGCCAGCAGCAGGTTGGGGTTGTTGCGAATGCTTTGGAAGTAGCGCTCGGTGCGGGCCTCGTCGGAGTTGGAAACCGCAGGACGGGAGGCTGCAGCTCGTGGTCGCTGGTGCAATCAGCGCGACGGCTAAAGCGAGAGACGGCCAGAGAAACCGGCAGCGATGCTTCATGCAGACTCCTTAATGTCAGGTCAGATCAAAGTTTCAAGGAAACGGCATGATAACAGCGGTGGGAGGAGTTGCTCTCAAGAGTTTCTCGCCGTGCGGCTCTATCGTGAAGTGTTACGTCCAAATTGGTTTTGCGGGGCGGCGTGCGAGTGAAAATGAGGGCAACCGAGGTCGGGTCAGCTCCGGTTGCCAGCCAGCGCCAGTAACAACACGTGTCGCCTGACTATTTCTTTTCCATGGCTTTGATTTGCTGGACCAACGTATCAATTTCTTCCGGCGTCAGCTTACCGCCGTACTTGGGCATGCGTCCCTTGCCATCGGTAATGATTTTGCGCAGATCATCAGCCGAGGCCGAGGTGGTCTTTTCGGTGATGAGCGACGGTCCGCCGTAGAAGTGGCCCTCGGCGGTTTTACCGTGGCACTTCGCGCAGTTTTGCTGGAAGACAGGATTCGCGGTCAGACTCGCGTCAGGCGCCGGAGTCTGAGCGGCGATTATTGTGAGTGCGAAGAATGAAAAACCGACAGCGACGGTAATCAGGAGTGTTTTCCAAGTCAGCCTCGTTCAGCAATCAGGATTCATCCCTACGGAAGCTGCGATCTATGATAATCCGATCGGTGCGATCGCTGGCGAACGCTGTGCACCCTTGCCGGCCCAATGTCGTCCAACCCTGAGCGGCCGCTGTCGAGCGACAAGCAAACGGGAGCCAATCTGCGCTAAAATTCTGAGCGTTTGCGAAGGGAGTCTATCTATGGCAGTCGACATGGACAAGCTCAATGACTTTTATCGGCCGTTTTGTCGGAGATCTCGGGGCAGCGGTCGCTACCGGGATGGTGGTGATCGGCGAGAGGCTCGGACTTTACAAAGCGCTGGCGGAGCGCCCAATGACCTCCGGCAGAACTTGCCGCCAAGACCGCAAACCGATGAACGCTACGTGCGGGAATGGCTCGCCTCCCAGGCGGCGGGCGGCTATGTCACCTACGATGAGAAAACAAACCAGTTCAGCCTTACCGAGGAGCAGGCGTTTGCCTTGGCCAACGAAGACAGCCCGGCATATTTGCCCGGGGCGTTTGAATTAGCTCTCGGATCACTCGCAGCGGTCCCGCGAATTGCCGATTCGTTTCGCACCGGAGCAGGGATGGGCTGGCACGAGCACGATGACGGTGTGTTTCACGGATGCGAGAAATTTTTCCGGCCGGGTTACGCCGCTAATCTGATGAGTTCCTGGATTCCCGCGCTCCATGACGTGAAGGAAAAACTCGAGCGCGGCGCGCGCGTGGCCGACGTGGGCTGCGGAAAAGGCGCCTCGACGGTGTTGATGGCAAAGGCATTTCCGAAGTCCCACTTCTTCGGATTCGACTACCACGATAAATCGATCGAAGCGGCGCGTGATTCCGCGAAACGGCAGGGATCGCCGACCGGGTCACGTTCGAGGTGGCAAAAGCCAAGGAGTATCCGGGAAAAGACTACGACTTCGTCGCGGTTTTCGATTGCCTGCACGACATGGGCGATCCCGTCGGCGCCGCCGCCCACGTTCGCCGCTCGCTGCGAGATGACGGTACGTGGATGATCGTTGAGCCGTTCGCGAATAACGAGTTGAAGGACAATCTGAATCCGGTGGGCCGGGTTTACTACTCGTTCTCGACATTGCTGTGCACGCCGTGTTCGCGATCGCAGGAAGTTGGTCTATGTCTGGGTGCGCAATCGGGAGAGTCGCGAATCCGCGAAGTGGTGACCTCGGCGGGCTTCAGCCGCTTCCGGCGAGCGACAGAAACGCCGTTCAACATTGTGTACGAAGGCCGGCCCTGAACGGACGACTTTGAACGAACTCGCGGAATCGTTTCTGCCCAGGACGCACCGGCAAACGAAACCCTGAGGGACGAAGATGAAGAAGATGAAAGGGAGACGAACATGAACACGAATTGGAAGCTCCTCAGAAGCGCCTTGTGTGTTGCGGCGGTCGCAGTGGCGCTTTCTGTCTATGCGGCTGCCCAGGTCGAAACCATCGATGCCACGGCCCGCGGGACCAGCACGCAGATGGGCAATATTGGCAGCATCAAGGTAATCATCAACCAGTTCTCGACGCCGGAAGACCGAGCCGTCTTGAAGGATGCGTTTCAAAAGGGTGGGAACGAAGCGCTGGTGAAGGCACTGTCGAAGATGAAGTCTGCCGGCCGCATCCAGATACCGGGCACCGTGGGGTATGAGCTCGCCTACGCAATTGCGATCCCCAGTCCGACCGGTCGCAAAATCCGTTTCGTCACCAATCGCCGCATCGCTTTCCGCGAAGCCTACCGCGACACCCAGTCGCAGGCGTACGACCTTACCGCAGGCGAGATTGAAATCAACGACCAGGACAAGGGCAAGAGCGCAGGAGTGTTATACCCGGCGGCCCAGTTGGGTATCGATTCCTCCGGGCAGCTGTCCATCAACCTGCGCAAAAATCCATGGCAATTGACGAACATCATCGATTGGAAGGGCAAAGCCAAAGACTAGGAACGGGCCTGCCTCTTCGCCGTCATGACTTCGAGGAAACCGTCCCGTGCTCGAGGGTTAACTCGAGGCTAGCTTCCGCGGCGCGAAGCGCGTGCTGCAGGCGGGTGTGACAATTGATGTCCCGGCGAGTGGAAGGCCCATTAAGTCTTCTCGCGGGGCCTCTGCGTTTGTCACTATTTCTCTGGCTCCTCCGCATCGATCCTTGTCAAAGCGCTCTGCGCCAACTCCACGCCGAGCTTCTTAATGTTCGCGCGCGCGCCTGGATTATTGATCATGGTTCCAATTTCGTTGAGCGATAGGCCCAGCAGAAGATCCTGGTCCGCAGGTGCCATGCTCACCCAAGGCTCGGGCGGCTGCGGGTCACCGGCACCGTCGACGGCTACGCCCGGAGTGACTCGCGCGGGGAGCAGACCCGTGAAAACTAATTTGGGCACCGCTTTGGGGTATAGTTTCGGTAGCTTCTGGTTGCGATAGAAGGCGATGGCGTAGCAGCTCTCGCCGGCGGGAACGGTGAGGGTAGCGCCTGAGACCACACCATTTTCAAACTGTAACCAACCGTCGAAGGTCTCTGCCGAATCTTCTGCAATAGAGTCCTTCGCCGTAATCGTGACGCTAGTTGCATTTGAAACGTTCTCGGAGTTCCCGCCGCTCCAGGCCGAGGCAGGAACGACGGAAGCAATAGGCGTCTGCTGCAAGAGCTTGTTCTCGCCATCCGAGAAGGATTGGGTAACGATCTCTCCAGGGCCCTTCCTGCCGTACCAAGCTGTGGCTTCTGAGCCTGGGAAGAACCTCATGGTAATCGACTTCTCCGTCGTCACAGGACCACCGGGTGGATTCCAGAACAGAAAGATCTCAGAGCCCAGGGGATCTTGGGCGGTCGTCTTCACAATCTCTCCATGCGATCCCGGATGCAACGTGGTCGCAGGGGCCCCAGGAATACTGTGGCCGGTTGAAATGTCTCTGTAATCAATTATTGCTGCTTTTCCCATAAGTGCCTCCTTCAAGGCGTTAAGTTGATTCGTTGACTTACGTCCAGTCTGCGAACGGTAGGCAAGAAGGCCGGCAAATCTCACCTCATTCGCCGGCCTCGTGGCTGCGCTACTGCGGGGCCGGTAGATCAGGTTCTGGTGGAAATCCGAAGTACTTTGTCGCCCCGCTCGCTTCCTCCCAGATTTCGACCGACGGCTTGCAAACATCGGGAGGGAGTTGCGATCCCTGGCGGGTCGTCACTGTGACAAAAGCGCGCAGTTCATGCCGCACGCCTGCTCCGCCACCTAATTTGCTTGCCGATAGGTCCAAAAATCCCGCGTGTCCGCTCGCTAAACCCCGAATACTGACCTGGGCTCGAACGGCTCCTAACCTGTCCACGAATTGAAGTGTCACATCGCACACATCGGGTGGCAGGTTGCCGGGCGAGCCAGTGCGATTGACGATGTTGAGGCGAGCCGTTTCGCCTTCAACGACCGCGGCCATCGGGAAGGAGAAGGTTGCGTTGGGGTTATCTTGCGCCGTGGCTAGGATGGGTAAGCCCCCTGCTACGAGCAGGGCCAGCAGGGTTAACGCTGATATGGCGAACCAGGATACCTGGCGAGTTCGTTGCGAGAAACTTACTAGTCGCGCGTACATGATCGCTCCTTTGAAGACGGCTTGTCCGTCCTGGTTGAGTTATTGAGTTGGCACCTGAAGGTAGCCGTAGCTGTCGGCGCTTAACCTTTCGTCTCCTGGACGCCGATCGCGATCCAGTTCACCTTGTACGGTTGTATCGAGTCGCTTGGAGTGGCGTTGCCGCTGACCAGTACGCAGCCGGTCTGACTGATCTTATCGATAGTTTCCGCATGACCCACTCCAGACTCCGCCCCGTCCCAGAACGGCGAAACCAAAACGATTGGCGGTTTTTCAAACGTGACGTGAAAGTCGATTGCTTTAGTTGGGCCGGCCTTGTGGACACAGCCAGAATCGATGTAGTTCATTGTCTTGTCCTCTCAGTGATCTCGGTTTTTATGCCGGCTCCCGGTGAACCAGACCGCTGCTCAGCCTTGAATTCACAGAGCGCCTCAACGCGAGCCACTTTGCGGGAATTCGCTCCCGCACTCAATAGACCGGGGCTGTTTTGCGGCTGTACTAGCTCTGTACCGGATGTAAGTTGTTCGGTTTCAACATCGCCTTAGGCTGGATGTACTGAGCGGAGCCGGCTGTTGTGAGGTTGGACTGGTTCGGGTTTCCTCGAAGGCGATTCTCCTCAGTAGCGGCGCCCACACCAAAGGGCTGTTTCGCCCCTCCGGCCGCGGTGGTAAACTCATGCAACTCTCAGAAACACTCAGGGGCATCCATGGGCGCGTCGGCCGAGCTCCGCTTCGCTGATTTCGAGGTGAATCCTCGGTCTGGTGCGCTGCGCCGCAACGGTAGCAAGATTAAGCTTCAGGACCAGCCCTTTCAAATTCTGGTTCTGCTGCTTGAACGGCGCGGCGAGGTCGTCTCCCGTGAGGAGATCCGCCAGAAGCTTTGGACCGCCGATACCTTCGTTGACTTCGATAATGGGCTGAACATTGCCGTCAAGAAGCTGCGTATTGCCCTGGGCGATGACGCCGACGCCCCTGCTTACATCGAAACTCTGCCGCGGCGCGGCTATCGATTCATCGCGCCCGTAACGAGAACCCAAGAGCCGCCGGCTGAAGCCAATGGGCTGGTTGGGAAGAAGGTTTCCCACTATCGCGTCCTGGAAGTAATTGGCGGCGGCGGCATGGGGTTGGTGTACAAGGCGGAGGACCTCAAGTTGGGCCGCCGTGTCGCCCTGAAGTTTTTGCCCGAGGAGCTGGCGACGGACTCGATTACGCTACAGCGCTTCGATCGCGAAGCGCGGACCGCCTCGTCGCTGAACCATCCGCATATCTGCACGATTTACGAAGTCGAAGAACACGAAGGCCAGCCCTTCATCGTGATGGAGTTGCTGGAGGGCGAGACGCTGCGCGATCGGCTGGCAGCAAGCGAGGGGCCGCTTGCACTCGAACAGATGCTGGACATCGCGCTGCAAGTTACCGATGGCCTGGTACATGCGCACGAGCGGGGCATCATCCACCGGGACATCAAGCCGGCCAACATCTTCATCACCAACAAGGGAGTGTGCAAGATTCTGGACTTCGGTATAGCGAAGCTGCTGGTGATGGGGGAGAAAGAGGAAGCCGCTCCTGCCGATGTCATCCTGAGCGAGGAGCGTAACGACGAGTCGAAGGACCCCTATCGCCGCCAAGATCTCAAGGGAATAGGGGTCCCTCGACTCGCGGTCCAACCCCAGGTCCGCTCGCTCGGGATGACAAACAAAAATCTCACCGGCGATGCCGGAGAGCCCAAACCACCTGCCCACGCCACTCTCACTGTCACCGGATTGGCAATGGGCACGGCGGGCTACATGTCGCCGGAGCAGGTGCGCGGCGAG
Source organism: uncultured Acidobacteriaceae bacterium (assembly GCA_963755865.1). GTDB lineage: Bacteria > Acidobacteriota > Terriglobia > Terriglobales > Acidobacteriaceae > Bog-257. The sequence continues at coordinate 134,995 of CAVWLY010000032.1, forward strand.
AAGCTGGATGCCCGTACCGACATCTTCTCCTTCGGCCTGGTGCTGTACGAGATGGCCACCGGACGGCGTGCTTTTAGCGGCGAAACGGCTGCCGTAGTGCACGAAGCCATCGTTAACGACACAGCGGTTCCCGTGCGCGAGCTCAATCCCACACTTCCGGCAAAAGCTGCTTAGCGTCATCGACAAGGCGTTGGAAAAAGATCGCGAACGACGCTATCAGTCCGCCGCGGAGATGCGTGGGGATCTGATCCAGATCGAACCTACCGTCCGGCAATCCGCGGCAAATCGCCGTTGGAAGCTGCTCGCGGCTTTGGCAATTGTCCTGGTAGCTGTTACGGTAGCCAGCCGCTACTGGTTGCGTTCGGGAGAAGGCGGTAAGCTCGACGCCAACGACACCGTCGTACTCGCTGACTTCATAAACAACACCAGCGATCCGGTCTTTGACACCGCCCTAAAAACGGCACTCAATATCGGATTGGAACAAACGCCGTTCCTGAACGTACTTTCTCCTGAAAAGGTACGAGGGACCCTCAAGCTCATCGGACATCCAGAGGACGACAGACTGACCACCCAACTAGCGCGAGATGTCTGCGAGCGCACGAATAGCAAGGCCGTCTTACAGGGTTCAATCTCGGATGAGGGGAATAAGTATCGACTCGAAATCAAAGCTGTTGATTGTAAGACAGGTAACATGCTGGCCGATTCCGCGACGACGGTCGCAGACCGAAACGAAATTGTAAAGAAACTCGGTGGGGCGGGGACCAGCTTACGGGAAAAGCTCGGAGAACCAGCGAGTTCGGTGCGGCGGTTCAATGCGCCGCTCGATAAGGCTGCAAGCGCTTCACCGGAAGCACTTCAAGCCTGGGCTGCGGGCATGGCTATCTTTGGGAAATTGGAGGCACTTTCGTACTTCAAGCGTGCCACAGAGTTGGATCCGAACTTCGCGTTAGCGTTCCTCGCACTCGGTATCTCCTACTCTAACGTTTATCAAGATGACGTAGCGTTCCAAAATCTCGCTCGAGCATATCAGTTGCGAGAGCGGCTTAGCGACCGTGATCGGGTAGATACCGAATTTGCCTACTACTTTAACGCCCCGGGTGAGTTTGACAAGGCGATTTCGACCGCTGAGCAGGCCATTCAAGACTTCCCCCAATGGGGCAGGCTGCGGAACAATCTCGGTGCTCTCTGGATGCGTGTCGGACAATATGAAAAATCCGTTGCCGAAGAACGGGATGCGGTGCGTCTAGTGCCTGACAACATCGCACCCTACACCAATCTTGCTTGGTCGTATATCGCATTGGACCGCTTGGAGGAAGCGAAAGTTGTGCTGGAGCAGGAAAAAACGCGAGCTCCCGACAACTGGAGCCTGCATTGGTCACTCTATCGTCTGGCATTCCTGAAGAATGACCAGAATGGCATGCAGGAGCAGGTGCGATGGGCCGCTGACAATCCAGGCGTCCAGGATTTCATTCTGATGGAGCAGTCTGGAACGCAGGGATATTACGGCCAGCTCCGCAAGGCCGATGAAATCTCACAACATGCCGCGGCTTCGGCCGCGCGGGCTGGAGCACCACAGAGAGGCGCGGAGTGGAAAGCAACGGAAGCTTTGCGGGCGGCGAAGGTCGGGGAAACAACTCGAGCGCTAAAACTGGCACAAGAGGCTGCATCATTGAATCCCCGGGACGAAGCCAGAGGAATCGTGGCGCTGGCGTTCGCCAAAGCAGGAGACGAATCACGCGCACTGCAACAGATTGAAGAGCTGAACCAGCGGTTTCCGGTGCATAGTCTGATACAAGGATATTTTCTGCCAACCATTCGCGCTGAAATCGAAATGCAGCGAAGCAACCCGGGTTCTGCAATCGCCAAATTTGAGCGGGCGGCTCCGTACGAGCTGATGTTTTCTGACCAGTTCGGGCTTGAATCGGCTTATGTCCGCGGTGAGGCATACTTGCAAGCAGGACGCGGACAGCAGGCGGCGGCCGAGTTTCGCAAGGTTCTCGAACACCCCGGAATCGTGGTTAATTCCATCAATGGTGCGCTTGCCCATCTCCAGCTTGCCCGTGCGAACGCGATGATGGGCGACCACGAAGCTGCACGCAAGTCGTATCAGGATTTCCTCACCCTCTGGAAAGACGCCGATCCCGACATTCCCATCTATAGGCAAGCCAAAGCGGAATACGCAAAGCTGCAGTAGAGATGTGACTCTCACTTATTGCCGACATCCCACCCCAGTTGAGTTTCCCCCGCGCTTTCTCTACCATCCAGATTTCTCCATCCCTTCTCAAGGCGGAATGCCGGTGGACAAGCTCCGAGTGCTGATCACGCGCGAACGCATTGCGGCGAAGGTCGCAGAGATGGGGCAGCGCATCATCCAGGATTTAGCCGGTGAGCCGGTTGTCTTGATCGGAGTGCTGAAGGGCGCCACCATTTTTCTAGCCGATCTCGCGCGGCAGATCACACTGGACGTCAGCTTCGATTTCATCGCGGTGTCGAGCTATGGCAACACCAAGCAGCAGAGCGGCGAGGTCAAGCTGGTGAAAGATGTGGACCGCTCGATGGAGGGCCGCAACATTATCCTGGTGGAAGATATTCTGGACACCGGCGTGACCTTGACCTACATCCAAAATATGCTGCGCGCGCGCCAGCCGAAGTCGCTGAAGATTGCCGCGCTGTTGGACAAAAAGTCGCGCCGCACCGAGCCCATCCATGGGGACTACGTTGGTTTCGAGATTCCCGACGAATTTGTGGTGGGATACGGGCTGGACTTTGCCGAGCATTATCGTAATCTGCCGGATATTTGTGTGCTGGAGTCCGGCCCGGAATAGGGATAGAATCTCTGGTGCTCATGTCCGTGAACTCTCCTGTCGTGCTTGGTGCACCGGCCAGTCTTGTGAGCGATTGGCGTAGCGCAGCCAACCTCATCGATCACACATTGCTTAAGCCCGACGCCACTCGCGACCAGGTCATCGCGTTGTGCGACGAGGCCGCGCATTACGGCTTTCACGCGGTCATGGTCAATCCGGCGAACGTTGCCCTGGCCGCCGTTCGACTCCGTGGCTCGTCCGTGAAGGTGGGCACTGTGGTTGGCTTTCCCCTCGGCGCAAACCTCACACTTACCAAACTGACCGAAGCCGAGGCCGCTCTGCGCAATGGCGCGCATGAGTTGGACATGGTGCTTAACATTGGCGCGCTGAAGTCCGGCGACCGAGTGTTGGTGCAACACGAAATGCGGAGTATGGTCCGGCTGGTGCACGGTCGCGGGGCGATCCTGAAGGTGATTCTTGAGAATTGCCTGTTGAACCAGGTAGAGAAAATATTGGCTTGCTCGCTGGCATTGGAAGCGGACGTGGATTTCGTGAAGACCTCCACCGGCTTCGCCGATTCTGGCGCGACGACCGCTGATGTCGTAATAATGCGGGGCGTGGTTGGGCACAAAGTCGGCGTGAAGGCGGCGGGCGGCATTCGCACCGCGGCGCAGTTCATGGACATGATCGATGCCGGCGCAAACCGCATCGGCACGAGCGCGGGTATTGCGATCGTGCGGGAATTCGGTGCACCGATGGACGATCGATCCAATGGGAACCGTTAGTAGAGTGCCGCGTTTCGCCGCGCCGGATTCATTCTTAATTACCGTGCTTAAAAACTTGTCTTGAGTTGGCTCGGTGGAGCAATGGCGCAAAATCCAGCCCCGCAGGGGCGAAACAATATTAGCCCAGGGCGTAAGCCCTGGGTAATGCGGAAAAAATCAACGAGTCCCTTCAGGGACGGCACAGTTCACACGCATCCATTCACCCAGGAGCCCTCATGGCGCGTCTGACCGGCGTGCTGGGCATCCTCGCAATTCTGCTGTTTGCCTACCTCTTCTCGACGAACCGGAAAGCCATCCGCTATAGAACCGTACTCGTCGGACTGGCGCTGCAGTTTATCTTCGCGATCCTGGTGTTGCGCGTCAGTTTCGGGGTGCGCGTCATGACCATCGCCGGCGATGCCGTTGAGCGGCTTCTTAGTTATTCCTTCGCCGGATCGCAGTTCGTCTTTGGCGAGTTCGGCGCCAAACTCTCGCGCTTCGGAGTGATCTTCGCCTTCCAGGTACTGCCCATCATCATTTTCATCGCCGCATTTTTCTCCATCCTTTATTACTACGGCGTGATGCAATTCATCATCCGGCAGCTGGCGAAAGTCATGATGCGCTTTATGGGCGCAAGCGGGGTCGAGTCGCTGGATGTTGCTGCCAGCATCTTCATGGGAATCACGGAAGCGCCATTGACAATCCGTCCGTTCCTGCCCAAAGTTACGCGCTCTGAGCTGATGACGATCATGACCAGCGGCATGGCGCATGTTTCTGGCGCGATGCTGGGCGCTTACATCCTGCTTGGCATCGAGGCGCGACACCTGTTAGGGGCGGTGATCATGACGGCGCCGGGCACCATCCTCATTGCCAAGATGTTGGTGCCGGAGACGGAAAAGCCCGTGACCGCCGGCACCGTGAAGATCGATTCGGTGGAGTTTGGCGAGCATGCCAGTAACGTTCTGGATGCGGCCGCGAAAGGTACGACCGACGGTCTGTATCTCGCGTTGAACGTGGCCGCAATGCTGATTTCGTTCCTGGCCCTGATTGCATTGCTCGACGGCGTTCTCGGCGGTACTCACAACTTCCTCGCGCTGCACGGTTTCCCCTGGTTCCCGTCGAAACTGGAGTCGATTCTTGGAGTGATCTTCGCGCCGGTTGCGTGGCTGATCGGCATACCGTGGCATGACTGTCTCGCCATTGGAAATCTGCTGGGCACGCGCATGGTGCTGAATGAACTGGTCGCCTACACCATGCTGAGCGCGCAAAAGGCAGCACTCGACCCGCGGTCATTCACCATTGCGACGTTTGCGCTCTGCGGATTCGCCAACCTCGGATCCATCGGCATCATAATCGGCGGCCTCAGCAGCCTGGCGCCAAATCGACGAAGCGACTTGGCACAACTCGGGTTCAAAGCGATGATTGCAGGCACGCTGGCGAACCTGATGTCGGCGAGTATTGTGGGGCTGTTATTGCGGGCATGAAGGCAGGGCTAAGACGCCATTTCCCGGATGGGCCTCACAGGGAGGCGATCTTGAGACCAGGTATCATCTCGAAGTGGCGAAGGTTGGCAGTACCGACGCTATAACCGAGTTCCAGGGCAGTTACTCCGATCAACAGATCGGAGAGCGGAAGGCGAATACCTTTGGCTTGGTTTTCGCCGTCGATCTGCCCGGTGCGAAGCGCAACCGGCACGGTAATGGGATGAATGGGCAAGGCCGTGAGTAACTCTTGGATGAACTGCTGCCGCTTAGCTTTTCGCTGTGGGGTGTCGGCACGGGCCGCGCCATGGGCCAGTTCGATCAGCGTCACCACGGAGATTGCGATTTCGGTGTCCCCTGTTGGGCCGGAGAGGTTAGCGAGCATCTGCCGCGCATTCTGCCCTTGGCGTTCGGCTGCAATCAGCACACTTGAATCGAGGATCAGTCCCATGCGGGCGGTTCGAGCGGTTCACGATGGCTCTCGATCGCGGCCTCGATATCCTTGGCGAACTCGGCGTCCATGACTGCCGTCGAATCTTCGGGTAGCAGCGCAATACATTCGGAGATAGAACGGCGGGGCGGAGCCGGGGAATGAATCACCGCCAGCGGCAGTTTTCCGCCCTCGCTCTCGATGACCACCTCCGCGCCTGCGCGAACGCGAGCCAGCACCGAGGCAAAGTCACTGGCGACTTCCGCTTCCGACATGTGGATCACCGGGGACATAGGGCAATTATACTAATATCCTCTTTTAATCAAATTCTACTCCTGGGGGCTGTCGGTCGGACACAGCGTCATATCCGTCGTCCAACTCTTCTCTATCCACCATCCCCTGTTTTGTGCCTTTCCTCACAACCCGGTGTGACCTCCGCACTAGTTCCACTTCCAGAACAAGCCCATGCTTAACTTTCAGAGGGCCTCTTCCGGCTCTTGAGAACTCGCGTGGGTTCATGTCGAAGGCGCATGTTCAAAGCCGACTTACTTCATTGCCGGTCGTTCCATTGATAAGCTTTCGTGGCCCTAACCGCGCCGGAGTTGTTGTTCCCACTCGCACAAACTACGCAGATTCATTCGGAGGCCGTAATGGCAATCACTAAGCAGGATGCTCTCGACTATCACTTCGGGTCACGGCCAGGAAAAATAGAGGTCGTTTCCACCAAGCCTTGTCTCACACAACGCGATCTTAGTCTCGCCTACACGCCGGGTGTCGCCGATCCTTGCCTCGAGATCGAGAAGAACCCGCAAGACGCATTCAAGTACACCGCCAAGGGCAACCTGGTCGCGGTGGTCACCAACGGGACCGCCGTGCTGGGACTGGGCGACATCGGCGCTCTGGCCGGCAAGCCTGTCATGGAAGGCAAAGGTGTCCTGTTCAAGAGATTCGCCGACATCGACGTGTTCGATATCGAACTCGGCACGCACGATCCGGATGAGATCATCAAGACCTGCCAATTGCTCGAGCCCACATTCGGCGGCATCAACCTCGAAGACATCAAAGCGCCAGAATGCTTCTACATCGAAGAGACCCTCAAGAAGACGATGAAGATTCCCGTCTTCCACGACGACCAGCACGGCACCGCCATCATCTCCGGCGCGGCGCTCGTGAACGCAGTGGAGCTGACGGGCAAGCGCATGGACCAGATCAAGGTAGTGGTCAACGGCGCCGGAGCCTCCGGCATTGCTTGCGCCGAGCATTATGTCTGCATGGGCGTAAAGCGCGAGAACATCACCCTGGTTGACACCAAAGGCGTCATCTACAAGGGCCGCAAAGAGGGAATGAATCCCTACAAGGAGCGCTTCGCCAAAGAGACGTCGATGCGGACGCTTGCCGATGCGGCGAAGGGCGCCGACGTGCTGCTCGGCCTTTCCAAGAAGGGCGCATTCACCCCTGCGATGATCGCCTCGCTGGCTCCGAAGCCGGTGGTCTTCGCCATGGCGAATCCCGATCCCGAGATTACCTACGACGAAGCCCGCGCCGTTCGTGACGACATCATCATGGCGACGGGACGCTCCGACTATCCCAACCAGGTCAATAACGTCCTGGGATTCCCATTCATCTTCCGCGGCGCCCTCGACGTGCACGCCACCACCATCAATGAAGAAATGAAGCTGGCGGCTACGCACGCCCTGGCGGCGCTGGCGAAAGAAGATGTTCCCGACTCGGTCTGCCGGGCCTACGGTGTGGATGCGCTGAAGTTTGGCGTTGACTACATCATCCCCAAGCCCTTCGATCCGCGCGTACTGGTGTGGGAAGCGGCTGCCGTCGCAAAGGCCGCAATGGACACCGGCGTGGCGCAAAATCCGGTTAACCTCGCCGACTACCGCGAGCAACTTGAGAACCGTCTGGGCAAGGCGCATGAGCTGATGCGCTTCATGATTCACAAGGCCCAGTCGAATCCCAAGCGCGTCGTTTTCCCCGAAGGCTCGCACCAGAAGATCCTGCGCGCCTGCCATGTTCTGATCGAGGAGAAGATTGCCGTTCCAATTCTGTTGGGTCGCGCTGACGAAATCCGAGTGACCGCAGCTGGATTGGGAGTGCCGCTCGACGGTATCACCATCATCGACCCGAAGACCGCTCCGCGCCGTCAAGAATATGTCCGCGAGCTGTATCGCTTACGGCAGCGTCGCGGTGTCACCCTGGGCTCGGCCGACGAGCTGATGAACGATCACAACATCTTCGGCTCCATGATGGTCCGCATGGGCGACGCCGATGCCATCGTCTCTGGCGTGACCCAGAATTATCCCGACACCATTCGTCCGGCATTGCAGGTGATCGGAGTTCGCGAAGGGATCCATAAGGTCTCGGGCGTCTATCTCATCATCACCCGCAAGGGCGATCTGTACTTCCTCGCCGATGCCACGGTCAACATCGAACCCACCGCCGAGGACCTGGCAGAGATTGCTCTCTGTGCGGCCCAGGAGGCACGCCGGTTCGACATTGAGCCACGCGTGGCCATGCTCTCATTCTCCAGCTTCGGCAGCACTAAGCATCCCCTGTGCGACAAGATACAACGAGCAACGGAACTGGCGCGCTACGCTGACCCCACGCTCATCATCGATGGTGAGATACAGGCAAACCTCGCGGTCAGTGCCAAGAAGATGGAAGCGGCATTCCCGTTCTCGCCATTGCAGGGCGGAGCGAATGTGCTGATCTTCCCCAATCTGGAAGCCAGCAATATCGCTTGCAAGCTGCTGATTAGCGTCGGGGGGGCGGAAGCGGTCGGTCCAATACTGCTGGGCATGGCGAAGCCGGTGCATCTACTGGCGCGCGGTGCTGAGGTGGAAGAGATCGTCAACATGACAACGATTGCCGTGGTGGATGCTCAAGACAGCGGCGAGCCGACGGGCGCTCGTATAGCCCGAGCGGTGGCAGCGGTCGGATAGGCAGGACGGCAGTTTCTTGGTGGGAGCTTCCGCGTGTTAGGCAATGCTCTGCGAATCGCAGCGGAGTGACTGCGGCGGGAGCCCCCGCATGTATTCCAGCGGAGTATCCCCGGTGGGAGCCCCCGCATTCATGCGGGGGAGCAATGCTTTAGCGTTGCGAGAAAAGACCTCCTTCAATCAATCGGGCTTCAGCCCCGGTGATTTCCCGATGCCCGGCGCTAAAGCGCATACTCAAAATCGAAACTTTTCAAGGAGCTCTGAAGCGCTCCTCCCCCCGCATAAAGGCGGGGGCTCCCACCTATGGGCATACTTTCGGATTTGGCCAGAGTTTTTGTGAAGGCTGCGCAGTCGTGTTGCAGCCAATTCCAGGATATAGAACCCCGGAATCGCTCCTGTCGGGGAATGCACTGCCTCTCTACAACGGAAGTTGTACGCTCTGTACTGCATACGGGGGATTTGCCCCGACGTATTCCGATGCCACAATCGCTCCATCGGGATCGACCGCTGAGAGAGCAGCGGACAGGGAACGCGAGTACATTTCGAAGGATTGATGCGCCTTCCTCCGGGCTCGTCTCCTTCATAAGTTGGCGGAATTCTGGGCCGTTACGGTCTTCGGATGTGCAACTGGGCGCTGCGCTTCCGGTCAGAATTCCGCCTTTTTGTTTTGTCTCCGTTTTCAGCGTCTAGAAGAATGCCTTTAGCTAAACAACGAAGCCTTGACAGCTAATCGATGGCAGCTTGTTTCGACTGGGCGACAGTCATGTCGCGCAGGGATTGGGCGCGTCGATCCGTCGGCATTGTCCCTTCCACGTCCAGGGAAATGCCACGAACATCCAAGTTAGCCCCCGCAAACCCCGTCCATACCAGAACCTGAGCGTAGAGGCCGTTCGGTAGCGCCATGGGCTGATTCATAAACGCCTTGACTTTGCAGCCCATAGTAGGTTCTACCGTGCACGTTCCAGTTTCGAAATCATAGGTGACGCGATAAGAATAACTATTCGGATTAGAACCTGGCCGTCCTGCGTTTAGCTTGACCTGCGTTGGGGCATCGTGATTGATGTCCCAGGGATATCCCACCTGGTTCACCGTTGCCGCTCCCTCTGGAAACTCGAATGGACTTGGACCCAGAAACATCCAAATATCACAACAGATTTGATCGGAGTGATTCACCGTATCTACAGTCACCATTAATTTGTCGATTTTAATGTCGTTTCCTACCAAAGAAGCGTTGCGCTCCAATGACGAAAATCCGAATGCCAACGAAGGTGAAGGGGCGATATTGAATGAACTGCCGTTGAATTTGAATGTTCGCTTGAATCGCACGGTATTCACATCCAAAGCTTTCGCGACCTGGGTACCCCCGACGAAATCTATCGGTGGCCAATGGAAGAAGTAAGCCGACATGAACAGCACGGTGGTCATGATCACGGCGATCGTATAGAACCAAACTAGAACACGGGCGGGTCCAGCTATGGCCCCACCCGGTTGGCCCGCGTATCCAGTAAATACCACGAGCACGAACATGAGCCCCAAAACAATCAAAGCGCCGAAAACGGCCACCTGAGGGCTCAGCTTCAATCCCAATACAATTGCAACGACGGCGCCCAACCCTGCCACGGCCAAGGCGTACTTCATTGCAGGAACCGCCCGGATGGAATCGCGAAGCAAGTTGTAAGGATTCAAGGAGTCACCTCTCGAAAACAAAAGCACCACTTTACATTGACAATCATGATTGTCAATACATCGGAGCGCCGCAGGGTTACCCGAAATCTGCTTGGCCCTAGTCACCTAGCCGCGTGCGTGCCGTCACACCTTTCCCGCCCATAATCTGTTATCTGTAGCAACGTGGTAGGCGTGCGCTCCCACGCATGCTCTATAAAACACTTAGCGCGGCAGTGTACGGCATCGACGCCAGACTCATCGAGGTTGAAGTCGACATCGCCCCCGTAAAGGGCGACCATGACACCTTCATGACCGTCGGGCTGCCCGATACCACGGTGCGCGAAAGCCGTGAACGCATCCGGGCCGCACTCAAGAACAGCGGTTACGACGTTCCCTCCACCACGACCACCATCAACCTGGCTCCAGCTGACATTCGCAAGGAAGGATCGGGGTTCGATCTTCCCATGGCCTTGGGAATTCTCGGCGCTTACGGTGGCCTGAACAACAAGCCGCCCGACGACGCGCTCTTTGTGGGCGAGTTGTCGCTCGACGGCGGCCTGCGAGGTGTCCGCGGAGCATTGCCCATTGCCGTTACTGCGCGGGCCAACAAGATCCGCAGGCTGATTGTTCCCGAGATCAACGCGCGCGAGGCCGCACTGGTCGATGGCGTCGATGTTTACCCCGTCCATTCGCTGATCGAAGTGGTCCAGCTTTTGAACACCGGCAATGGCATCCAGCCGATCAAGGTTGATACGCACGCACTGCTGGAAACGTCACAGCAATTCGGGGTGGACTTCGGCGATGTGCGCGGACAGCAGACCGCCAAACGCGCCATCGAGATCGCTGCCGCAGGCGGCCACAACTTGCTGATGATCGGTCCTCCGGGCTCGGGCAAGACCATGCTCGCCAAACGGATGGCCACCATCCTGCCGCCGCTCACCTTCGATGAAGCGCTGGAGACCACCAAGATTCACAGCGTCGCCGGCGTCCTCGACTCAACCAGCGGGTTGGTTGGCACGCGTCCGTTCCGTTCGCCACATCACACCATTTCCGACGCTGGCCTTATCGGCGGGGGCATGATCCCGCGTCCCGGCGAGGTGTCGCTGGCCCACAACGGAGTGCTGTTCCTCGATGAGCTGCCGGAATTCCCGCGCAATGTCCTGGAGGTGATGCGGCAACCCCTGGAAGATGGGACGGTGACCATCGCGCGCGCGTCGATGTCGCTTAGCTTCCCGGCGCGTTTCATGCTGGTGGCGGCCATGAATCCCTGCCCGTGCGGCTATTTCAACGACCGCTCGCGCGAGTGTCACTGCACGCCTATGATCATCCAGCGCTATGTCTCGAAGATTTCTGGCCCGCTGCTCGATCGCATTGATATCCACATTGACGTGCCGTCGGTCAACTATCGCGAGTTGCGAAGCGGCGTGGTGCCGGAAAGTTCAGCCGACATCCGTGCCCGGGTGATTCGCGCTCGCGAGACGCAGCTGTTGCGTTTCGGTACGGAGGGCGAACGCATTTACGCCAACGCCCAGATGGGCTCGCGCGAGATCCGAAAGTACTGCGAGCTGGGTACGGACTCCGAGCACCTGCTTGAACGGGCGATGATGAAGCAGGGCCTCAGCGCCCGCGCGCACGATCGCATTCTTAAAGTTGCGCGCACCGTAGCCGACCTCGCCGCCGCCGACACCATAGAGCCCGGGCACATTGCGGAGGCGATCCAGTACCGGACCTTGGATCGCACGTTCTGGGCGTGAGGGGATTAGAGGCGTAATGGCCTGCTCGCGACAGCTACCGGGTTCTGCTAGACTTGCCGCGCGCGTACAGCTAAAACCGATATGGAGCTGGCTTCGTAATGTGTTGCTGAGGGAGAAAACTATGCGCCTAAGAATGTTGGGAGTGGTCGTTATTGTCTTTGTGCTCTTCGTTCAACAACCGGCACACTCGCAAACCACAACGGCTCTGACGGTAGGAACTGAACTGGGAAAGAGCGTCATTGATTCAGGTTTTTTGAATAAGATCTTCGATTGGATAACTTCCAAGCCACCCGCTGCGGAACGGGCTAAGCCGAGCATTAGAGCCCTCTATTTAGATCTCTTGAACCTTCGTACCGCAAGAGAGATTCTCAAGGATGAATTGCATACCAGGCTTCAGAACTTCAACGACACAAGTTGCGGGATTGAATGCGACCAGATTACGACGGATGCCAGCCGGTTGGGCGAATTACTCTATAAGTTCGGGATTGATTATGGCGAGCTCGCCATCGCGCTCGATCAAGGTACTCCTGATCTGTGGCCATTCGTCTGCGCCTATCGAACGCCGAATGGTACGGTCGCTGCAGCGTTGAAAGCCGGAAATGTGCGAGCACTGAGCAAGCAGCAGGTCAAGGACTATTATGACGCGCTTGTGAAGAACACCGACGCGTTCAATAAAGTCTTGGAAACGTATCGAGCATTCGTGAAACTACACTATCCCGATGCTTTGGAGCTTGCCGGACGTTAGCTTGCGATGGATGACTGTCGTTAAATCCCCTCATCACCAGTGATCCGGTCGGGCCGGATCCTTTAGCACGAGATGGAAATGCGCGACTCCAATGAGTCCTGCTGCGTTCATCCGGCCTTCGGTCTATACTTTCTTGGCTTTATCGTCGACTACTCACGAGGTCACTAATGAAGATGCGTTTGGTTGCTCTCTCTTTCTGCATCGCCATGGCAGCGATGCTCGCCTATGCGCAGAGTGCGGACGAAGGCTATCAGATGGCCAGAGTCGTCGCCATCGAAAGAGTTGCCGCCAACGCTCAGCACATGGAAAATGAAGATAACTACAAGATTTCCATGAATCTGGGCGGCACAGTTTATGCTTGCCATGCGAGCGCTCCCGCCGCGACCTTTATGGACTGGACCATCGGCAAGGAATTTCCTGCCAGATTAAACGACCCAAAGGGCAAGGTACTGCTGGTGAAAAACTCCAATGGTCAAATCGTGGAAATGAACATTGTCGGCAAGAAAACACCAAAGTAGAAGCAAACGATTGCCAAGAATTCGTTTAGAGAATCGGCACCCCTAAGCCTCTATGGCTCAATGGGCTTGCCATTGTGTGCTCAGAAGCCAAGGTAATCGCTTTGTTTGCATTAACTTCCAAACACGAAAGTCGGTCCTGAGCCACCGGGTTCGGACGCCGGGATCTCCAATCCACAGCAACTTATTGATCTCCCGCGGGTTACGAAAATATTGCGAACCTTTGCCGCAATGACACGTCTAAGGGGCAGGTCGGAGGTTACTACAGTTACAACTGAGGGCAAGATTTTACTTGACGGATGCGGTTCGGGCGACTACCTTACTGTTTTCACGTAAGGCGCAATCCCGTAAGTACCAGTCCAAGGCGTCCTGCCCCGAAAACGGCCACACACTGAACGCCATCATCCGGCAATCAGGAAGTCAATCCCGGCGAGAGCATTGTGCTGAAATGTAACACCACTTACGTAAGTTATTGTTTCACAGAGGTTTACCGTCCCAGGAAGGACTGGGCGCGGAAAGGGAAAAAATCAGTAACCGAATCGGCGACCGGGGCATCAAAGGACTAGCTCCCGTCACGGGCTGTCGCAATCGGTGACCCTTACCGCCCATTTTTCATATACAGGAGCAGTGGTTCTATTCTGGCTGGGCTCCGGGAACATTCATTCATAGAAACGAGGAGAACAAATTGATGCGGTCCGAACTAGTATTTGAAGCTGTCCACACACTGCGCAACCGCTACACGCTGTGTCAGCTTGCGTCGAAGGCAACACGCAAGTTCCATAAACCCAACACCCGGATTCAGGACACGACCAACGACGTGTTGAATCTCATTGCCGATTCCGAACGGCAGGACGTAATTATCGAACCGGAGACGGCTACCGAAGCACAGCGGCGCGCTGCATAACGCGCCGCGCCTTCGGCGCTTCCCGCAGTTCCTCCGACCCGCCTTTCTGCACATTCCCCGTAGGTGAACATGACAATCTCAGAGTTAAAAGAAAAAAACATAACCGAGCTGACCAAAATTGCTCGGACCCTGGAGCTGCCCGGCGCTAGTGGTTTGCGCAAGCAGGACCTCATCTTCAAAATCCTGCAGGCGCAGAGCGAAAAAGAAGGCCACATTTTTGCTGAGGGCGTACTAGAAATCCTGCCCGATGGCTACGGTTTTCTTCGCTCTCCCGATTACAACTACCTTCCCGGTCCGGATGACATTTACGTTTCTCCGTCACAGATCCGCAAGTTCGACCTGAAAACCGGCGACACCATCAGCGGCCAGGTTCGGCCTCCGCATGAGGGCGAAAAGTATTTTGCGCTGGTCAAGATCGAGGCCGTCAACTTCGAATCGCCCGAAGAGGCGCGCAACAAGATCCTGTTCGACAACCTCACGCCACTGTATCCCCAGGAGCGGATCAAGCTGGAGACGGTGCGCGAGAACATCAGCGCACGTGTTATGGATCTGCTCACGCCGGTCGGCAAAGGGCAACGCGGCCTGATCGTCGCGCCTCCGCGTACCGGTAAGACCATGTTGCTGCAGAACCTCGCCAACTCCATCACTACCAATCATCCCGAAGTCGTGCTGATTGTGCTGCTGATTGACGAGCGCCCGGAAGAAGTCACGGACATGCAGCGTTCGGTGAAGGGCGAAGTCATTTCTTCGACCTTCGACGAGCCGGCTGCCCGCCACGTTCAAGTAGCTGAGATGGTTATCGAGAAGGCCAAGCGCCTGGTCGAACACAAACGCGATGTGGTCATCCTGCTCGACTCCATTACCCGTCTGGCGCGCGCCTACAACACCATCGTTCCACCGTCAGGCAAAGTGCTCTCCGGCGGCGTCGACTCCAACGCGTTGCAGCGTCCGAAGCGCTTCTTCGGTGCCGCCCGCAACATCGAAGAAGGCGGTTCGCTCACGATCATTGCGACGGCGCTTATCGAAACTGGATCGCGCATGGACGACGTCATCTTCGAGGAGTTCAAGGGTACCGGCAACATGGAAATCATTCTCGACCGCAAGCTGGTCGATAAGCGCACCTTCCCGGCCATCGACATTCAGCGCTCGGGTACACGTAAGGAAGAGTTGCTGATCCCCAAGGAAGATCTGGCGCGCGTGTGGGTGTTGCGCAAGGTGTTGAACCCACTATCGCCGGTAGAAGCCATGGAGCTATTGATCGACAAGCTGGGCAAGACGCGTTCCAACAGCGAGTTCCTGTCGAACATGAGTGCGCTGTAGCGAGCTGTCGGTCGTCGGCTATCAGCTTTCAGCCACTGCGGCTGCGAGTCTCAACAATAGTTTGGATCGAGGTGATTGGCGCGGAGGCCTTACGGTTTCCGCGCTTTTCATTCGCTTCGCAGCGCCTGCATAGGCTCGGTTGCGGCAGCGCGACGTGCCGGCCACCAGGCTGCAAAGAGCCCCGTCAAAAGCAGCAAGCCGCACATGGCGGCGATGGCGAAGGGATCGCGGGGTGCAATCCCGAAGAGCAGGCTACGAAGCAAGTGCGCGCCCGCCAGCGCAGCCACTACGCCAAGCAGCAACCCATATACGACCAAACGTCCTGCCTCTCGCAAGACCATCTGCAAGATGTCGCCGCGTTGTGCCCCGATCGCCATGCGAACGCCAATCTCCTTCGTTTGCCGGGCCACGGTATACGACATCACGCCATACAGTCCGGCCGCTCCCAAAATCAACGAGATCATGCCGAAGATGCACAGCAGCATCATGTTGAAGCGTTGCTGCGCAACCGACGCACTGATGACGTCCTGCATCGAGGTAACGCTCAGCAAGGGAGTGTGATTGTGCTCGAGGAAGATGCGCCGCATCCCGTCCACGACGCCGAGTTGCGACGATTTGGTCCGCATCACCCAGCTGATTCCCAACATGCGGGCGTCCATGCGGGTCATCGTGTCGGGGATCTGTTCCGCCGGCAGGTACATCATTCCCGGCGCTGGCATGTCGAGCCCCGAGCTCTTCGTATCGCCCACCACGCCGACGATTTGCCGGACCGAATCGGCCAGCTCCGGCCCCATGCCTACGCCGATCAGGATGTATTGCCCGACGGGATTTTGTCCCTTGAAGTAAGTCCGGGCGAACTGCTGGTTGACGATGACAACCGGGGTTGCACCCTGCACATCACCCGCAGTGAAGGATCTGCCCGTGATTATCGGAATTTGCAGAGTCTCGAAAAAGTGGGCGGTAACGGGAACGTATTTCTCATCGCCGGTGGCCTCGCGATCTCCCTTGGGGCGCCCGACGATGTCGAAGGGCAGATCTGGCGTCACCTGCGTGGGCAAGCTCAAGACACCAGCCGCAGACTCGACGCCCGGTTCCGCTTCCATGCGACCCAGCAAAGCGTCCAGGTGCCGCGCCATACTGGCCGTGGTGGCAGCCTGCTCATCGGTGAGGCTGGTCTTGAAGGTCAGAACCCGTTCGGTAGTGAAACCTGGAGACACATGTATCAGCTTCCAGAAACTGGTTAACAAAAGCGCCGCAGCTACCAGTAGCACCAGGGAGGTCGCCACCTCACCCACGACAAGTAATCTCTGCGACAGGTTACGGCTGCTGGCCACCTGCGTGGGATTGAGCCGTAGCGAATCGTTAAGCTGGCTGCGCCGGCTCTCGAGCGCCGGTACAAAGCTGAACAAGAGAGCACAGGCGATGGTGAGCGCGGCGGCGAAGAGCACGGTCGCGCCACTGGCTCCGAAGGCGGCGAAATGCGGCAGTTCCAGAGGACTGAGGCGAAGCAGGGCGGGAACCGCGAAAACGGCGAATAGCAGTCCAGCACTGCCGCCTGCAATGCAAAGTATCGTATTTTCCACCAGCAACTGACGCAGGATCCGCCAGCTGGACGCCCCCAACGCCGCTCGCAGGCTCATCTCTCGTCGGCGCGCAATCGATCGCGTCAGCAACAAGCTGAGAATGTTGGCTACCACGATGACCAGCACCAGCCCAACTGCGCCCATCAGGATTTCCAGCGCGGGGCGCACGTCGCCAACCAGGGAATCGTGATAATCAAGCACGCGTACCGATTCGTCCTTCGACCATAGAGCGGGATACGTCTCCTTGAGTTGCAGCAGCACGCGCTTCAGATCGTCCTGGGCCTGTTCGCGAGTCACGCCCGGCTTCAGCCGCGCAACGAAGTGGTACATGTTGTTGTGATCCTCGGCATTCTCGACCAGGCACAGAGGGGTCCAGACATCAACCTTGGCGTCGAGACGGAACTTCGGGTTCGCCACCCCGATCACGGTGAACCTCTTGTTGCCGAGAGTGATTGCCTGCCCAAGAATGTTGGGATCGGCTGCGAACTGCTGCCGCCAGGTTGCGTCGCTGATCACCGCCACACCGGGCGCGTTCGGCGTGGTGTCCTGCGCATTGAAGCCGCGGCCCATCTCCGGCTCCATCTGGAAGACGTGAAAGAAGTCCTTGGTCACGCCCAGACCTTGCAGCGGAATCGCCTCGCCGCCTTGCACCAGGTTCATGTGGTTCGGAACGTAGTCGTAGCCCGCGGTCGACTCCAGTGTGCGGCTGGCGCGCGGCATGAAAAGAACTTTGGTCGCGGAGTATGCGGTAGACAGTTCGCCATCGGGATATAAGCGCTCGATCCGCACGAGCTCCTGCGGTTGAGGAAAGGGCAATGGCCTCAGCAGAACTCCATAGAGAATGAGGAACACCGTGACGTTCGCGCCGATTCCCAGGGCCAGCGTGAGCACCGCGGAGGCGGTGAAGCCGGGGTTCTTGCGCAACTGCCTGACCCCGTATCGCAAATCCTGCTTGAACACACTGAGCATCCTTGGCCCTCCCTAATGCCATTGCTACGCGGAACGGCTTGCTTATGTTCCAACCTCGGTCGATGCACTCAGGACGCCAATGTGCCAAGGGTGGCTAAGTATTGCGCTGACAATGCGTAAGCTCTTGTGCAATTGCGAGAGGAAAGTGCGAGTCGTGTCCAATTTTGAACAGCTCGTCCATCGTCGGACGAGGGTTGGAGCAGCGTAGACTGGCTCCGAGGGGACTATCACAGCCGGATGTTGTTTTCGCCGATGATCGTCAGCACCGATATGAGATGGGTTACGCCGAGCAGGTGTCGAATCGGTCTGCCGATGTTCGCCAGTTCTACAGCGCAGCCGGCCGACTTGGCAGAAACGTACAAGCGGACGACCGTCCCCAGGCCCATGCTGTCCATGTGAGTAACATCCCCCAAGTCCAGCACGATCCGTTTGCAGTCGGTAATTAATTGCTTGCCCTGGAGGTAGAGAAGATCGCTCACGCCCCACACCAACCTGCCGCTGCATCGCACCACGGCAGAGTCGCCGCTACGATCAATGGCAAGCGTCAGAGGACGCGCAGCTGCTGGCTGAGGCATCAGAACCCTCCTTATTGAAACCTGCGAGCGCCGGAAAGCGGCTACGATTGTTACATATTGAATTATGGAAGGGAACATCCGATTTGGAGTCAATCATGCGCTCCCAAGGTTCGCGGGCGACCATTCCCGCAAGATTGTTATTCACGCTGTTCGCTTTGCACATCGCATTCCCTGCCAGTAGAATCGATGGTGGCGGCAGTTGATTGAAACTCCATGTCACTGAAGCAGTCGGAAGCGATCGTGTTGCGAACCTACCCGCTGCGCGAGGCTGACCTGCTGGTGACGCTGTTTACGCGCGCCGAGGGTAAAGTTAAGGGCGTCGCCCGCGCGGCCAAGAAATCGAAACGCCGTTTTGGTGGAGCGCTGGAGCCGCTGACCTGGGTCCGGGCCTACTACGACGATCGCGAAGGTCAGGAGTTGGCGCGCCTCGATTCGTGCGACATCCTGGAGTCTCCGCTATCGACAATGGTGGACTACCCGCGAGTGGTGGCGCTGGAGCACATTGCCGAGGCGCTGGATGAGTTGCTGCCCGACCGCGAGGCCAACGACGCAATTTTCCGGCTGACGGTTTCGGCTTTGCACCAGTTGCGCTCGGGCTCGATCTGGATGCCGCTGACTTATTTTCAGCTGTGGCTGGTTCGGCTGGTTGGATTCTTGCCGGAGCTCAGCGAGTGTAGTGCGTGTGGACAGGCCCTGAATGGCAGTCGAGCCTTCTATCACGCGTTGGCCGATGGCCTGATGTGCGTACAGCACAAACGCTTGGCGTCGTCGGAATTGTCGGCGGAATCCCGGGTGCTTGCCGCGCAGATGTTTCGTGCTCCGGTGGATGCGTTTGCAGAGGAACCGTGGGCGACAGGGCAGGGCGCCGATCTGCGAAAGTTTCTGGTGCAAATCATGCAACGCCACCTCGAGAAGAAGCTGATGACGGCCGGCGTGCTGGCGAAGCTGTGAATGAATGCGAAGTGCTAGCGGTACGGCTTGGAACTGTGCCAACGACGGATAGCAGGCCGTCCGGCTCATTGAGCGAATAAGAGCTGGTGAGTTGGCAAGATGTAACGATTGCGCAAAGTCTAGCCCCGCAGGGGCGAAACAATATTAGCCCAGGGCGTAAGCCCTGGGTAAGGTGGGGAAGAATTTAACGAGTCCCTTTAGGGACGGCACTCATTCTCGCGCCGGCCTTCAGGCCGGCGTTGAGACCGCCAATAAAAACAGGGGCTTCGGCCCCATCGACTCCAGGAAACCCTCTTGCCTTCCTCGCAAAATCCGTTGACCTTTCAGCAACTGATCCTACGGCTGCAGAATTTCTGGGCCGACAACGGCTGCGTTCTGCAGCAACCGTATGATGTCGAAGTCGGCGCCGGCACCATGGCGCCCGAGACCTTTCTCCGCGTGCTGGGTCCGAAGCCCTATCGAGTGGGTTACGTGCAGCCATCGCGCCGTCCCGCCGATGGCCGCTATGGCGAGAATCCGAACCGTCTGTTTAAGCACATGCAGTTTCAGGTCATCCTCAAGCCGCCGCCGGTCAACGTGCAGGAGCTTTATCTGGAATCACTCTCCGCGATTGGCATCGACCTGCGCAAGCACGACATCAAGTTCGAAGAGGACAACTGGGAATCGCCCACTTTAGGCGCATGGGGTATCGGCTGGCAGGTGATGCTCGACGGCCTCGAGATCACGCAGTTCACCTACTTCCAGCAGTGCGGCGGCATCGATCTCGACCCTATCTCCGCCGAGCTGACCTATGGACTGGAGCGCATCGCTGCGTTCCTGCAGGACGTGGACAGCATTTACGACATCACGTGGGTCGTCGGCCCCGACGGACGCCCGGTGAAATACGGAGAAATCCGGCTGCAGGATGAGTTGCAGTTCTCGGTTTACAACTTTGAGGCCGCTGATGTGGAGAAGGCATGGAAGCATTTCGAGCTATATGAATCTGAATGCAAAGAGCTTCTCGAACGCGTTCAGGCTAACCTGAATTCCTTGGGCAATCGCGGCGGTTCGATTTCTCCGGAGGTGTTGCAAGACGTCGAAGAAGGCGGCGAAGGGCGCGCAGCGCGAGGATTGCGTCAGCCTCTGCTCGCGGCATATGACCTTTGCCTCAAGTGTTCGCACCTTTTCAACATCCTGGATGCTCGAGGAGCGATTTCCGTGACGGAGAGGGTTGGTGTTATTGCACGGGTTCGTGCGCTCGCGGTTGGTGTCGCGAGAGCCTACGTAATACAGCAGGAGTTAGCGGAACGGCTTCCCGAGACTGCTTCAAGCCTCGACGACAATATGCGGCAATTGTTGGCTGACATGCGGCCGTCTCGTTGACCTAGTGAGAGATGCTGGTGCCCCATCCTTTCGCCCGCGTTTGGCGAAAGGGTGGATAAGACGATGGTGACCCCGCCCGGTCTTTCTCTTGTGACTCGAATCACATCGGAATACTCGGCGGTTCGTCAAAATAGTTGTTCTTTCTTGTTTTTGCTAATCGCTAGCGGCTACTTGCTTCTTTTATGCCTGACTTCCTTCTCGAAATCGGTACTGAAGAAATTCCCGCGCGGATGATCGACGCTGCGCGCGAGGAATTGAAAAATCGCGTTCTCTTGGTATTGGAGCGTGAGAGCCTGATAGGCCGGCTCACATCTCCGCCACCCACGGAGGCTTACTCTACACCGCGCCGCATTGCAGTGTTGGTCCGCGACGTTTCTGATAAGCAGGCGGACGACACCTCGAAGGCCCTGGGGCCTTCTGTGAAGGTTGCCTTCAAAGATGGAGTGCCAACTGCGGCCGCAGAGGCCTTCGCGCGTAAGGTTGGGGTAGATGTCAACTCATTGGAACAGGAAGACACTCCCAAGGGTAGATACGTAGTCGCTCAAAAGAATAAGCCGGGCCGAACCGCTTCGGAGATTCTTGCCGAGTCCCTGCCCAAGGAGATTGCCGGAATTTATTGGGCGAAGAGCATGTACTGGCGCGGCAAGTCGGCGGAGCGTTTCGTGCGTCCGGTGCGCTGGCTGGTTTCGCTGCTCGATGGCGAACTTGTGCCGCTGGAATTTGCCGGCATTCGTGCCGGTCAGAGCAGCGAAGGCCATCGCATCCTGTCGTCGGGCCCGCTGTCGATTGATTGTCCCTCGGATTACTCTTCGACGTTGGCGAGCGCATCAGTGATAGCGAGCGCGGCCGACCGCGAGCAGCGCATCCGCAAGGCGCTCGACGCCGCCACCCGCACCGTTCCTGGCGCGCGCTGGCGTGAGGACAAGCCGTTGCTGGACACGGTCGTCAATCTCACCGAGTTTCCCTCAGTCGTGCTCGGCAACTTCGATCCCGAGTTTCTCGCGCTTGCTGACGAAGTTCTGGTCACGGTAATGCGCGACCATCAGAAATATTTCGCTTTGGAAGATGGCGACGGCAAGCTGCTGCCGCACTTTCTGGCGGTTCTCAACACCGACGGCGATCCGGACGGACTGATTCGCCACGGCAACGAGCGCGTGCTGCGCGCCCGCTTCAACGACGCGCGCTTCTTCTGGGAGACCGACCAGAAGATCCCGCTACGCCAGCGCGTGGAAATGCTGAAGGTGGTGACCTTCCAGAAGGACCTCGGCAGCTACTTCGACAAGACGATACGCGTGCAGAAGCTGGGCAGTCTCATTTCCGAGGCGATTCGCAATGCAGGTACGCCGGTGCGGTCGGGCGTCGTCTTCAAGGCTGCCCTGCTTTTCAAGACCGACCTCACCACCGAGTTGGTGAAAGAGTTCACCGAACTGCAGGGAATCGTCGGCGGGTTGTACGCCAAGGTGCAAGATCTCGATCCCATACTCCCTCGGACGACGGCAGAAGCAATTGGCGACGCCATCTACGACCAGTACAAGCCGGAGTCGATGGACGACAATGTTCCACGTTCCGTCGAGGGGGCGGTGCTGGCGATCGCGGACAAGGCTGACAGCATTGCCGGAATGTTTGCGCTTGGTCTGCAGCCGACTGGGTCGAAGGATCCGTTCGCGCTGCGTCGTGCCGCCAACGGCATCGTAAAAATTATCGCCGAGCACAAGCTGCCTATCTCGATGGCCAAGTTATTTGCTGACGCTCGTGCCGAATACAGAGGCTCGGAAGCCGAACGCCGGTTTTCTAAAGAGATCAAGGTCGACGAAGCGATAGCGAGTTTCATGCGTGAGCGTCTGGAATTTTATCTGCGCGATGCACGCGGCTTCGCCTACGATGTTGTGAATGCGGTGCTCGCCGCCGGAAGCGACGACGTGGTGGATGCGATTGCACGGTCCGAAGCTGTGAGCGAAGTTCGCGGCTCGGAAGACTTCGCCTCCATCTCGGTCGCGTTCAAGCGCATTAAGAACATCCTTCGACAAGCGCGCGAGACTAACAAGACGGTGGCCGCAAGGCTGGACAACGCCGCCCTCAGCGAAGACGGCGAGAAGAAGTTGGCGGCGGAGATGCCGGTGATCGCCGCGCAGGTCCGCGAACTGCGCGAACAAGGTAATTACAGACAGGCTTTAGCGCAGGTCAGCCGCTTGCGGCAGCCGGTGGATTTATTCTTCGACAAGGTCATGGTCATGGTCGACAATGAAACCGTGCGCGCCAATCGTCTGGCGCTGCTGCGCGATTTGTTAAGCGAGTTTTCGACCGTTGCCGACTTCAGCGAGATCGTTACCGAAGGCAAGTAAGAACTATGCCGCCCTGAAAGGAACGAAAGAGCGTAGCCCAGCGCTTTAGGGATGTTCTTCTGTTTGGAGGGCTGAAAGCGCGAAATCCTTATGAAGGCTAAGGCCGTTCTGTTGGGTGGAGTTGGCGGCACGACTACAAGTCGGGCGTTGTTACAAAGCAGAGTGTGATACCGAGTGGTTGCCTCGCGGTGACAATCAAATGTTGGCATGTGCCGGCGAGATTTATTTGCGCAAGTCAGCCCCGCAGGGCGGAATTGAATTTAGCCCAGGGCGGAAGCCCTGGGTAGGCGTCATAAAAACAATCAGAGTCCCTTCAGGGACGACAGACGTTCATCAGTAAAGGACACCATCATGAGCACTTCTACGACAGATATTGAGCCCACTGCGGCCGCCAACGCGAGAGCCGTCAAATACGTTTACTTCTTCGGCGATGGACACGCCGAAGGTCACGGCAAGATGAAGGACGAGCTGGGCGGTAAAGGCGCCGGCCTGGCCGAGATGACCAACGCCGGACTCCCCGTGCCTCCCGGATTCACCATCCAGACCGAGGCCTGCCGTGAATACATGCGGAACAATTCCGTCTCCAAAGAAATCGATCATCAGATGGATGAAGCGCTTCGCCGGCTGGAAGAATTGCAGAAGCAGAAACTTGGTGGCGCCGACAATCCTTTGCTGGTGAGTGTCCGCTCGGGCGCTAAGTTCTCCATGCCCGGCATGATGGACACCATCCTCAACCTCGGTTTGAACGACAAATCGGTCGAGGGGCTCGCCGAGCGCAGCAACAATCCGCGCTTCGCGTATGACTCCTATCGCCGCCTGATTCAGATGTTCGGCTCGGTCGTGCTCGACATTCCCAAGCACGCCTTCGAGGAAGTGTTCGACGGCAAGAAAAAGCAGAGGAAAGCCAAACTCGACACCGATCTCGACGCCAAGGCCTTGCAGGAAGTCATCGCCGAATACAAGAAGGTGGTGCAGAAGCACGCCAAGCGTGAGTTTCCGCAGGATCCGCACGAGCAGCTGGTGATGGCGCGCGACGCCGTCTTCCGTTCATGGCTGAATGATCGTGCCCGGACCTATCGCCGCATCAACAACATTGACGACATGCTGGGCACCGCCGTCAACGTGCAGGCCATGGTCTTCGGCAACCTCGGCGAGACCAGTGGTACGGGCGTCGGCTTTACCCGCAATCCCGCGACCGGCGTGAAGGAGTTTTACGGCGAGTTCCTGATGAACGCGCAGGGCGAGGACGTAGTCGCCGGCATTCGCACTCCGGTACACATCTCCGAACTGGAGAAAATTCAGCCCGAAGTCTACAACCAGTTGCGCGAAATCACCACGCGGCTGGAAAAACATTATCGCGACATGCAGGACTTCGAGTTCACCATCCAGGATGGACGCCTCTACATGCTGCAGACGCGCAACGGTAAGCGCACCGGGCGCGCGGCCGTGCGGGTCGCCATCCAGATGGTCGAGGAAGGACTGATCTCGAAGGAAGAAGCGATTTTCCGCGTCGAACCGAACCAGCTTTACGACTTCCTGGTTCCGAGTCTCGACGAGAAGGGCAAGGACATTGACGTGCTCGCGACCGGATTGCCGGCGTCGCCGGGCGCGGCGGTCGGGCAGATCGTCTTCACCGCCGACGAAGCGGTGGAGAAGTTCAACAAGGACAGCAGCGCGAAGTTGATTCTCGTGCGCAGCGAAACCACGCCGGAAGACATCGGCGGAATGGAAGTCGCTGCCGGCATTCTTACCTCGCGCGGTGGCATGACCAGCCACGCCGCGGTGGTCACTCGCGGCATGGGCAAATGCTGCGTGGCCGGCGCCGGCGACATCGACGTCGATGAGAAGGCCCGCGAGATGCGCGCTCACGGCAAGGTGCTGAAGGAGGGCGATTGGATTTCACTCGATGGCACTACCGGTCGCGTCATCAACGGTAAGCTCAACACGGTTCCGGCCCGGCCCGACGATCCCGAGCTGCAGAAGCTAATGAGTTGGGCCGAGCCCTTCCGCCGCATGGGCGTGCGCGCCAATGCCGACATTCCTCGCGATGCTCTGCAGGCGCGTGCCTTCGGCGCCGAAGGCATCGGCCTCTGCCGCACCGAGCACATGTTCTTCGCCGAAGACCGTCTGCCGCACATGCGCACCATGATTCTCGCCAACACCGAGAAAGACCGCCGCACCGCGTTGCGCAAACTGCTTCCCATGCAGCGCAACGATTTCGTCGGCGTCTTTCGCGCCATGGATGGATTTCCGGTCACCATCCGCACCATCGATCCGCCGCTGCACGAGTTCCTGCCGCGCCGCGAAGACTCTGATGGTCGAAATCGGCAAGCTGGAAGTCACCAAACCGAAATCGCCCAAGCTGAAAGAGCTGCGCACGCTGTTGAACCGCGTGGAGCAATTGCACGAGGTCAATCCCATGCTTGGCCATCGCGGCTGCCGTCTCGGCATTACCTATCCGGAGATCACCGAAATGCAGGCGCGCGCCATCTTCGAGGCCGCCGTCAAGGTCGCCAAGGAAGGCGTGAAGGTGAAGCCGGAGGTCATGATTCCGCTGACCGGCGGATTGAAGGAGATGGCCAACCAGGCGGCCATCGTGCGCCGCGTGGCGGAAGAAGTGTTTGCCGAGAAGGAACACAAGGTCGAGTACCTGGTGGGAACCATGATCGAGTTGCCGCGCGCCGCGCTGGTTGCCGATGAGATTGCCAAGGAAGCGGAGTTCTTCAGCTTCGGCACCAACGATCTCACGCAGACCACCTTCGGCTTCTCGCGCGACGACATCAACAAGTTCCTGCCGACGTATCTTGCGGAGGGCATTCTGAAGCAGGATCCATTCGCGGTGCTCGATCGCGAAGGCGTTGGGCAGTTGCTCAAGATGGCGGTCGAGAAAGGCCGCAAGACGCGTCCGACCATCAAGATCGGCATCTGCGGCGAACATGGCGGCGAACCTTCGTCGGTCGAGTTCTGCGCGCAGCTCGGCTTCAATTACGTTTCGTGCTCGCCCTTCCGCGTGCTGACTGCCCGGCTGGCGGCGGCGCAGGCGGGCGCAAGCGCCGAACTGAAGATCGAAGGCGGGCGAACGAAATAGGATTCACCACGGAGGCACGGAGATCACGGAGACAGCTCGATAGAAACCAAATCCCGTGTTCTCTGTGTCCCCGTGGTAAACAATTTTCAGTGGAACCCGCTCTCCCCTCCATTACTATTGCTCCTACATGTTTTGTGCTCCCCGACGCTGGTATCGCAATCCTCTAACTTTGCTATCTGCTGGTTGCCGCGCTCAGCGCGTTCGTTATCCAGTCGGGCGAGCTTGGCACCTCCGACACCTCTCACCGTCTGCAGACGACGCACTCCTGGTGGACTTCGGAGCCGCCAGTTTTCCCCAAGGAATATCCCGAGTTCGGCATTCACGGCCGCGGAGGCAAGCTCTATAGTTGGTATGGCATGGGCCAGTCGCTGCTCATGCTTCCGGCCGACATAATCGGCACCGGCCTGGCGAAGCTGCCAATTTTCGCCAACTACAACGACACCGATCCCACGGTCCGCGCGATTTTCGTCAGCTACACAACCAACATCCTGGTCAACGTTCTCACGGCACTGGTCTGCTTCCGTTTTCTCTGCCAGTTGGGGTTCAGCGTCAAGCAATCGGTCGCAGGTGTCTTGGCGCTGCTGTTCTGTACCACGCATCTGCACTACACGCAGAACATGATGGAGAACAACTACATCATGCTGCTGACCTTGACCGGTCTCTCGTTCCAGTACGAGTGGCTTCGAACCGGCAGCCGACGCGCACTACTGATCGGCTCGCTTGCCTTCGGGCTTAACCTGCTGACCCGGCTGACCACCGGCCTCGACCTAGTTGCCGGAGGAGTATTTCTCCTTCTGGTTCTTTGGTTGGAGAATGTTCGCGGCCGTGCGTTATGGCAGCGTTTTCTCACCTACGCCAAGACGACGTTGCCTATTTACATGATCTTTGGAGTGATTGATCGTCTGTACCAGTTCTACCGTTTTGGCTCGCTGTTCACCAACTACATCACCACTGCCGGCCAGGAACAGAAGCGGCTGAATCCGGCGCTGCCGGCGAACTATCCCTGGGAAGTTCCGTTCCACGTCGGCTTTCTGGGGCCATTGATCATGCCGGAGAAATCGATTTTCCTCTTCGACCCGCTGCTGGTGCTCACGATTCTTCTGGCGGCGATCGCGTGGAAGCGTTTCGGTTCCGAGGTGCGAGCGTACCTGATCACGGCGCTTCCTCCTGCTGCTGGCCTACATCAGCTTCTACGCGCGCTACACGGTGTGGAGCGGCGACTTCGCCTGGGGCGACCGTTATGTGTCAACCGCGGTTGAATTGGCCGCGTTCATCTCGGTGCCGTTGCTGTTGCGCTGGCGGGCGTCGCTGGGAAAGTTGGTGTGGTGGATGGGCGTCGCGCTAATCGTATTCAGCACCGCAATCCAGTTGGCTTCGCTCGCCTTCTGGCTGCCGCTGGAAATCTACCAGGAAGACACGCTCGGGCACCCAACGTTCGTCGTCTTCCTGCGCTTCAAGAACATCGTGGCGTTTGCGTTGGGAAAGATGCAGGCGTGGGGTCTCAGCAATGATTCGATGACCTACGACCCGTGGGACTACGTCCACATTGACACTTGGAACTTCCTGCCCTTCCTGCTGCGCCGGGTGGGAGTGGCTCCGCGCTGGGTGGTCAACGTGACGTTGGCGATTTGGGGTGCGGGACTGGCAGCGCTGGCGTGGGCGCTTTTGCAGCTGCGCAGAGTGTTGATGACCGAGGAATTCGATGCTGACTGATAGAGCGGTTGTACGTTCGGTCCGCGAAGTCAATCCTTCCTCGGTTGTCATTCTGAGCGAAACGAAGAACCCCTATACTGGCAGGATGTTTCTAAGGTAGGGGTCCTTCGACTCCTCGTCCAGGCGCCATAGCGACCGGACTCGTCACTCAGGATGACACCGAAGATTGAAGGCACCTGAGGTGTACCCTACTGCGTCTGCTGCAGTTTAGCGATCAGCTTTTGCGCCAGGTTCTCTTCCGACTCCGACCACAGCACGCGTCCGCTCAGCACGCAATTCTTTTCGACGGCCGCGGAGAACGCGACCAGCTTGGCAATGTTGGCGCGCAGATACTTTTCGATGAACGGCGAAAGCGTCAGCCCTTCGTACACGAAGGACGTATCCAGCCCAAAGTCCACCTCGACATGCCCGTCGTCGGTGTAGATGCCGTCATCGAACTGAACTCCATGTACCAGAAAGCGCACCGCAACTGGACGCTGCACCCAGATGTCGCCCTGCTCGTCTTCGTTCGGCACCCACAGGTCCCAGAACGCCTCGAAGACAAAGGCGAAATCGTCATGCACAAATTCGCCGGCTATCTCGGCGGCTTCCTCGGGCGAGATACCCGGAGTGAAGCGACGCTCCAGCACCGTAGGCTCCGACCATGCCACAGGATGCACCGACAAGTAGGTAATGCCCTCGCGCACCGCCGAAAAAGGGAATTGCCGCAGGACGCTCACCGCGCGCGGCATCATTTCGCCTTCGCGAAAGCTGGGAAACCAGATGCTGAGATAGAGGGAGTCCGCCATCGCGATATTTTAGCGCGGATGGTGACCGCCAGCGTGGGGTGCGTACAAGTCGCCGGCAAAGAAAACCCCGCCCAAGCAAAAAGTGCTCGAACGGGGAGTCGGCATATGGGTCGACCTTGGATTCTAGTGTGAGTCTCCGTCCGGTATGCCTAGGTCCAACCAAACAAATGTGGATTTGCTGTAGTCCCATTGCGCGTCCCAAATATGACCGTCCTTCCCCAGGGAGTATACGTTTGGCGGCCAAACTGGGTCGCCATCGACATTTCCAGTTAGGAATGAAGTAGGGGGGTCTCCCGCCGGTGCCCAGATCCAGCCCGTGCCGGAATACCATAGCTGAACGAGGATTTGGTCAGTCTCCGACCCTGAGCTAGTGGTGCTGGCATTTAGGTACACATGGCCGCTCCCAAGTGCAATCGGACGCGTATCGGCAAATGCCCCTACAATCCTCCCGTTTTGGTACCAGTTTGGCTTCCCATGGTTGATCCAGTACCACTTTCCGTTCGAACCGTCGTACCACCGTTGCCGTAATGTTTCATCCGTGCACGTTACAAATACCTTTGAGGAATCCATAGGCGCGCCAACGTAAAGCGCCCCGACAGGTGGTGTATAAAACGGCCATATTCCTTTCGCCGGAACGCAATAACCGTTATTGAGGAAAACCCATTGATGACCGGAGGGGGCTGATGCATCCCACCACATGTTAATCAACTCTCCTTTGATGTCGATGAAGAACAGACTCCCGTCGTACAAAACAGCAGGAGTGCTTGGCAACAGACTGAGAGCAAATGGCGAACTGCCGAAGTTGAACCATGTACCTTTGCCCCCACCAAACTTCATCTCCCAAAGGTTGTTGTATTGGTAGCCGGTAGTATCTCGCGCGATCAGGTAAACGCGATTGCCGTACATGACTTCGCTGGGCGTTGTGACAATCAGGGCTCCCGGCGGGCTGCCATAGTCTGTAAAAGTACCCGGAGTTCCAGGGTTGTATTGAAGGAGGTGGTTGAGTGCACCAAAATGAGCCACCACGAAAAACGAGCCGTTTGGTTGGGGCGCGGCCGGAGGAAAGGCCCAACCCCCTCCCGGAATTTGCACAAAGTTACCTTGATATTGAAACAGTCGGTCGTCATCGACTACAGCGAATTGGTTCCAAGCAGTCTTCGATGCTGCACCAGGAGCATTTACGCTGGGCGAATCGCAAACCTGGGGATAGAAGGAAACGCAGGCGCTTACCTTATTTGACCACTCTTTCTGCACGGTGTATCCACAAAGGACCGTATGTTGCGCGTTGCAGATGTCTCCAATCTCGCCGTTGGCGGGATCATACCAGGCCATCGGGTAGCTGACGCCTGGTGCAAAACCCACATCAGGGTCAGTGATGGTCTCGGAAAACTCATGCGAGGAGACGGCCGTAATGTTCTGGAACTCGCCGTCCGATCCGCAACCCACATCACATCCACTTCCCCTTCCAAAATCTGGTATGACACCATAGAGCATGGTGCCAAAGTTTGCATGGGCAGTGTCATGATACCCGCAAAAACCGCCAGTTACGCAACTCTGAGAACCATCGGGATCCGTTATCGTCACCTGCGGAGGGAAGTAAACCATGTACATCGTGTTCTGGTCGACGGGTTGAGAGGGATTGGGAGGGTTGGGCCGCGGTAACCTCCCGTTATTGATCTGAGTCTGTATTTCCGTCTGTATGTCCGCGTCGTAGAGGTGGCACGGACCTGCTGGGCACTTCGAAGGAGCTATCGTATACGGTCCGCGACGGCGACCCTGTCCGATCGTTTGCGTGTCAGTGTTGTACTCGCTCAGCATAGTGATTAGGCTGCTATCAACAAGCATCGTATAGAAATCCGGAATGCCGCCCGTCACGACACTCGAGACATTATTACCCCAATACACGATAACCACATCGATGTTCGATACCACCGGACCGCCATAGTAGTTGAGGTGAGAACCGGAGGGGGTCGCCGGCTGTTCACCGTGTGGAACGACGGGAACGATATGAAGCGGAGCTACAGGCGCATCTTGCGCGATAGCCATTTGGGTTCCCGCCAGCATAACCCCAGCAAACGCGAGACACAGCAGCGCACCGACAACGTTGACCTTCTTCTTTCTCGGGGGGGATTGTTCCTTTCGCGCCGGGAATTCCATTCCGTCAGCGTTTTGATTGGTTGATTGGGTTTTCATGGTGACCTCCTTGTAGTCGTGGGTTGTGGCGACGGTCGGACTCGATCGGCGCCGGGTTGTGGTTTGGAACCCCATTTCGCTTCCGGTAGCGGATGGTCGTCGCACCCCCGGAAGCGTTCCCCTTTGAGAGCAGGTTGCTTTCGCAATTTCCCGTTCTCGTGAACGCACAATGCGCCCGTTCGCTCCCGGCATCAATGCACCAGCGGTGATTTGTGGGTGATCTAACGGTGATTTAAGGGTGGTCTGGGAATTCTGCGAGCCAACCAGCAGATTCAAAAGGGGCTACATATTGGGAGGACAAGCAGTACTACTAACGTACAAAGCAGCACCGTCGAGAAGGCTTACCAGCGCACAGCAAACTTGTGACTTGCGACGGATCATTACCTCATAAAACTAAGCAATTTCTTACGCAGTCAAACCTATCCGTCATTGCGGCACTATGCGGCTGGTAACTCGAAACTTCTGGCAGTCCTGGAACCGCTGTATATTGCGGGCGCCAACCCCGTTCGACTCGGTGGAATTGAGCACCGACTTGACCGGCAAAACGAAACGCGTGCCATCGCCCAACGGGACGTTCTCGTAGTCGATTTCCAGTTTGGCGTTGTGTATTGGGAAGTTCCGTGGAAGTTCGGTGGCTTCCACTTGTAGCCGCAGAATGACCCCGGTCTGCTGGTCGATCCAGAGTTTTCCGTAGTAGGGCGGCGCCACCATCTGGCCAGGAACTTCCAAGCGCCATAACGGAACGTCTTGGTGCGCGATTCGGTAGGTAAACTCCCACGCCTCATGGCCTTCAACCTTGTTTTCGCCTACGAATTGGAACTCGACCTTGTTGCGCCCATCGAAGATCGACTGAAGGTGATTTCCGAACTGTCCGGCTGACCATGCACCCGGCAGGGATGCGGTGCTGTCCAGAGGCCGGCCATTCTGCTTCAGGTCGCGGTACGATTCCTTTCCGTCTTCGTAGGTGACCACTCCAGTGATGGTATCGGCTTCGTCGAGCGCTCCGCTGAGGGCCCGCGACGTCTCCTGTTGGCAGGTAAAATCTGGCATTCGCTCCGGGACGGTCACGGCGTACTCGCAGACATTGCGTAGCGCGTCGGAATGGGGCATGTTCGGGTCAAGCGAGTCGCACTGGCTTGCCTCAACGGGCGCGCTTGGCGAACCGCTTGAGGCCGACTGGGCGGCCAGAGCTGCGGTCAGAATCAGCGTTGCACTCATCCCGGAACAAATCAGTCTGAATGCCGGTAACATATCGACCTCCATGTGGTCATGGGTTGTGGCGACGGTCGAAGTCGAGCGGCGCCGGGTTGTGGTTTGGATCCCCATTTCGCTTCCAGGAGGCGGATGGTTATCCGATCTCCGGAAGCGTTCCGAAATAAGCCATCGCGTCTGAGAAATCATCCTTGAGCGTCAAATCGCTAATTACCAGAGTCCGTCTGCGCCGATGTTTGCATCGTCACGTCGAGCAGGATCTGCATTCCGCTGTCGAGCTTTACCTCTTTCCCACTCGAAACGAACACTCCATTGGGTCCGAGCTGCAGGTTCTTGATCCCGAGAACGCCTCTGGACTGCTGATTGAGGATGGGTTTACCGGTCGCCCCGGCCGTCGGCGAGAAAGTAGATTTCTCGGTCGCTTCGCTCAGGCCGCCGTACATGACGCCGCCGGCAGGAGCGTCCGCCTTCGGATTGGGGGCCGCAGCCTCAATGACGCTCTTGATGGGCGTGTTGCCGCTTCCCGGCCGGCTGATTTTGTCAAAGACAATTCCCAGCGTTGATTCCGAATCGCCTTTCGAGCGGGCCTTCGCCTCGGTTACGTGGCCAATTAACTTCGTACCGCGAGGAATTGTTCCATCGCCGGTCCGAATATCTGCCGCAAGCTTGGCGTCAACTTCATCGCCCTCCTTCAGCTTTTTCGAATCGAGCGACTTTGCCAGCTCCACACTGATGGCCCCGCGTATCTGACCACCGGCGGATTGTCCGGCGTCCTTGGCAGGACTCGGTCCCTGACCCACCGACATTGTGGCGGACGAAATGGCAAAAACCATGATCATCACGGCCAGCGGGCTCTTCTTCAGCAGACTGATTGAACTTGGGGTTTTCATACGATCCTCCTTATGGAATGTGGTCGAGAGTTGAACTGCGACTGTGTTGCTGTGCTGGTTGGTAATCTGGGTTTTCATGGTGACCTCCTTGTGGTCATGGGTTGTGGCGACAGTCGACGTCGAGCGGCGCACGTTTGTGGTTTGGGACCCCATTTCGCTTCCGGAAGCAGGATGGTCGTTCTACCTCCGGAAGCGTTTTCCCCGTCGAGAGCAGGTCGCTTTCGCAATTTCCCGCTCTCGTGAACGCACAATGCGCCCGTTCGCTCGGAGCATCAATGCACCAGCGGTGATTTATGGGTGATCTAACGGTGATCTACAGGTGATCTAGGAGGGTGGTAACTAACTAGCAGATTCAAAAGGTACATATGTCAGCAGAAACGCCGCCAAGACGTTCGTCGGCGCGGAAGTGAGTTCGAGTCTTGGCAAAGAAAGCCGCCACCCAAGCAAGGGAAGCTTGGGCGGGGCAGTTGGCTATTCGCGATATCGTTTGAGGCAGGACGTCTGTCCTGCCTCCGAATGCATTTTCCCAGGGTCGGAAATCATTCGACATCTTGGGGAACACAGGCAATGCTGACGGGGTCACCGACACACTGGTCATTAGCAACCGTAACCAACATTTTGTTGGAAGGAATACCGTTCGCGACAACTTCCAGATCGCCGACAGTACCTGTCGGTACGTCGGGGCAGTCGAACCATGTCGAAACGGTTTGGTTGTCGGTTTGCACCCCCATGGAGCTATGGTGGTGGGTTCTGCAGTAATAGACCACTGGCTGACCGCCGCTCGAGTCAGTGATACGAACCAAGGGATAGTTGGTCGCCGACTGGTACTCATCGCCGAAAGCGGCGCCTTGGGACATCCCGTTGAACTTCAGGCCTGAGATTGCATTGGTCGCATTGTTATAAATTTGAACAGGTTGGTTGTAGGAACACGCCCCGCCGCAGATTACCGGTGCCCAGGACGGATCGTAGTTCGGATTGGTGGGAGTGTAGATCTCGAGGTAACTACTGATACCCCAATGAGGAATAAACAGGACCTGGCCGGTCGGAAGCAAAAGCATTTGCCCTGAGTTCGACGAGAGGTTATTGGCATAAGGCACGCCGGGAACCACAAATAGGTGATTTTGAGGCGCGGGTGTCAACTCCAGGAACGTGGCAGGAGCAGTAGTTTCGTCCTCGCTGGCCATCATCAGCACGTTGCCGTTGGGCAGTAACGCCGCTGGCCCGTCCTCCATCTCGAGCTGCTTACCGCTGGCGTTGGTCGGGAAGGCCGGACCCGCGCTCCACGTATGGTCCGTACGGAGGATCGCAGTATACTGATCGGCTCCTGCTTGGAAGACTGTGCCATCTGGACGCAGGATAGCAGGGCCCATCTCGTTGACACCTGGGTACAGCTGGTTCGGTGTGTCTCCCAGGCAATACCAATCGCCGCCAAAGTTAGTAGCCTTAACATAGAGTTCCGAACTATTGTAACCACCGCAGACAGTAGATCCCTGCAGCTTGGAATAGGTATCGACTGTCAACACGAGCGACAGACCATCTGGACCTCCAAAGTTGGGTAACAAGGTCCATCCTTCTTCGCCGTTGCCATCGTGCTTGTCGATCCCGGTCTGGACCCACGGCTTCTTCGTTGGATCGTAGGGTGGGGGCAGCAAGGCTTGCAACGTTGATGGTGGTTTCGAGGAGTCGTTGTCCGAGTAACCGGCGTGGCCAATCATGAGTGTTCCATCAGAAAGAATAACGGTTGGAACCCCATTCATAGCGCACCAACTGGTTCCGTCGGTGCCACAGGTCTCGCCAAAATCCGGAGGAGGAACAAAAGTCCACTTGCCAATTTCATTGCCGGCGACCGTGAAGGTTGGATCGAAAATGGCTCCGCAGTTACTTCCGTCACCTCCACTCCCGCTACCGGTGCAGTTTGTGCCTCCACCGTAATTGTGCTCTCCTCCTTCCGCGATGGCCCGGCCATCAGGCAGCACTGCGGCTCCGTAGGCGAAGGGCGCATACCCGGGCGGCATCGAAGCGATCGCTTTCCACGCGCCATTGGCATAGTTGCCATATTGATCCGGGATTAGGCGCCACCAATTTCCGGTGTCTAACTCCTGCACCATGACCGTACCGTCGGTTAGCAGCAGGGATTGATCTGGACTTCCACCGGGGAATGGAACTGCCACTTGAGTCCACGTGCCTCCCGTTACCTGTGCGCTGGCATAACTTGCCGCAGCCAGTAGGGCGAGTAGCACGGCAAAGAGAGCGCACAAAGTGCTCAGCCGTTTCGTTACAGAAATGCTGATTCCGTCATTATGTTTGATAGATTGCGTTTTCACGGTGACCTCCTTGTGGTCATGGGTTGTTGGCGGTGGTGATAAAGGAGAGGGAGCGACTCACCGCCTTGGCTGCTCTCATCCCACAGCTAGGAAACTCGCCGGACAGGGAAGCGATCCATCGGCGCTTCCCAAAGCGTTCGTCGTTCTGCCCGTTGCCGAACGACGTCCGGTGCTATCGAAATACCGCCATGAATCCATCCAGGTCTGCGCTGCCTCCGCTGCCCGGAGCCATGTCAATGGGAATCACCACGCGAATTGCCTTCTGAGGCTCGTTGAACCGACCGGTGGATGCGGGGGTCTTTGGGCCCTTGGCACTCAAAACCACTTTCAGCTCGATTTCCTGTGAAACACAGGCATCGGTTGTGCCGTCTACGGGGCATAGACGGGCTAGCACCGTTGCGCTTCCTGTGCCAGTGATCGTCCCGAACTGCATTTGCAGGCTGGCGCCAGAAATAGGCTTCCCGTTGGGCTGAGCGTCGACGTTGTAGGAGACAAATGAATCCTCAGAGGCCGAAGCCCATTTGGCCTCAAACAGCAGCCCAGGGTCGTCAGTGTCGGGCGTGGTTCCCGGCGTCAGCGATATGGCGTCGCTGGGCAGTCCGGCAACTCCCTGGTGGTACTGGAAGTTCGAGAATTTCTTGTCTCCGATCATGCAGCCCTGGGCGCCCACTTTTTCGTAGTCAGAAAGCTTACCGGGGGCGCAGTCCGCGACCTGCGCATGAGCGAATGAGAGCGTCGTCAGAGTAAGCAGTGCCGTGGCGGCGAGTTTCTTCACCGTGTTGCCTGCCCACGAAGAGGTGGTGCGGGTGATCGTTTCGGTGTTGGCAGTTTGGCCTTTCATGGTGACCTCCTTGTGGTCATGGGTTGTGGCGGCGGTCGATGTGGAGCGGCGCCATATTGTCGTTTGGGACTTCACACCGCTTCCGGAGACGGGATGGTCGTCTCACCTCCGGAAGCGTTTGCCCCTCGAGAGCAACTAAGCGTTTGCTCAATTTCCCGCTCTCGTGAACGCACAATGCGCCGCTTCGCTCGCAGCATCAATGCACCAGCGGTGATTTGTGGGTGATCTAAGGGTGATTTACAGGTGATCTGGGAGATGAGGTTGGTAAGTGACAGACTATAAAGGGGCTTGCATGTCGGGAGACATGAAGCCCCTTAGTGAGGATATGCCAAGATCGAGGCTGAAAAAAGCCGTTGTCGGTCCCGCCGGCCGACGCCGTTCGTCGAAATGCCTACGCGCTCAGGCGTTTTTTTGCCTTAATCTCCTCCAAGAGAGAGTCGATTTTCTGCTCGCGCTCCAGCGCATCGAGTCGGCCATCGATGTCGTCCCCCAATAACTCGCCCTTGGCCCGGCCCAGAGCCTCTTCGCGGGCGACTTTGGTCCGCATGCGTTCGAAGGTGCGGTTCTCTCCCGTGGGGGTGATTTGCGCGTCGGCGGCGCGGTGGACAGCACGCGACCGGCGATGCTGCGCGATCAGCAGATCGGCTTTGCCGCGGGCTTCGGAAAGCTTCAACTCCAGCTTCTTCAGCGCCGACTTTAGGGCTTCCACCTGGACCTCCTGGTCCGCGATCTGCTGATCGAAGCTTTCGGTAAGGTGCTGGAAACTCATCGCCCGCTCCAGTGCCGCGCGGGCAAGCCCATCATCTTTCTTGTCAACCGCGAGCTCGGCCTTGCGCATCCATTCGGCGTGCTTGTCAGCGTTCTCTTTTTTTCGCTTCTCCAGCAGATGAAGGTCGGCAAGCGCGATGGCTACTTGCGTCTTCACCTGCATGAACTGGTTTTCCATATCCAGGATGACCTGCTTCAACATCTTCTCTGGGTTCTCCGCCCGGTCAACCAGGTCATTGAGGTTGGCCCGCACCAGCGTTGCTACACGATCGAGTAATGCCATAATTAACCCCTTTTCTTGAGCTGTCAGCCCTCAGCTGTCAGCTGTCAGCTTTCAGTCTTGACTGCATATTTCGCTATTCGCCTTTCGCTCCTAGCCAGAAGGTACATCTCTGTCATCCTGAGCGGAGGATCACTTACTTTGTGATCCGGAGTCGAAGGATCCTTATCCGACTCAGGACTGCTCGCCACGAACCACTGCCAACAAGAAGGCGACGAGCAAGCCTCCCATGGCGCCTACAGGAACCGCCGCGTTTGAGTGCGTGATGAATCGAACTACCGCACCCAGTAACGTTCCGATCAATCCAAAATTCACCACGATCTGCGCGTTATCGATTTCTGAATTCATACCCATCCTGTCGAGAGCCGACCGGCCTGTCGCCCCTCCGAGACTAAAGCCGGGTGCTCCCACCCTTATCGCTGGTTTTGCGACAGGGTGGGAATACACTTTACTTCCCAGCCCCCGCGGCCTTGGACTTCCCATCGTCTTCTCCTGGCGGCAGTTGGTCTGGACGATTCGGTTTGTCACCAAGCGTCCGCACTTTGCTCAGCAGGTCCGACATCTTCATCCCCGATAGCGCTTCGAACAGTGCCGGCACTTGCGCCGCCATTTCGGTGATGTCGCCTGTGATCTTGTTCATCCCCGCCGAATGACCATTGCCGGTGGAGACGATGGTGATCTTGTCGACATTGGCCAGCGGACTGGCTAGCGCCTTCACAATCTCCGGCAGATTGGTGAAGAGCTTGTCCACGACCGCGGCCTGGTTGTACTCCTGGTAGGCCTCGGCCTTCACGTTCATCGCCCGGGCTTCGGCGTCGCCCTTCTTGAAGATGATCTCGGCTTCGGCCTCGCCCTGCGCACGAATCGCGCTGGCATGGCCCTCGGCTTCGACTGTGAGTCGCTGCTTTTCTGCGCCTGCCAGAGTCTCGATCCGCTGGCGCTCGATCTCCGCCGCCTTCAGCACGGTGGCAATCAGCTCTTTCTCGCGACGCATGATCTCCGCCTCTTGCACCTTCACCTGCTGTTCCTTCTCGACTTGCTGCACCTTCACGGCTTCGGCGGTCACCTGCTGCTGCATTATGTTGGTCTGAATTTCGTATGCCTTGTCGGCCTGCGCCTGCTGGCGTTTTACCAGCTCGTTATAGGTAGCCTTCTTTACCTCGAGATCGCGCTGTGCCTCCGCTTGCCGCGCCTGAGAGGCTGTCTCGGCGGCTACTCGTTCCTGATCCGCTTGCGCTTTGGCTATGGCCGATTCGCGTAGTGCAATGGCGCGCCGGATCGCAGTGTCACGTTCCGCTTCCGCGGTCGCGACATCTGCATCCCTCTTGATGCGGGCGATGTCCGGGCGTCCCATGTTGGAGATGTATTCGTTCTTGTCGCGCACTTCCTTGATGGTGAACGAAATCACTTCCAGCCCCATCTTGTTCATGTCATCGGCGCAGGTGGAGCGCATGCGGTCAGCCACCATCTCCGGCTGCTTCACGATCTCTTCCACCGTAAGCTGTCCGATGATGCCGCGCAGGTGACCTTCCATTACCAGCCGGATCAGGGCTTCCCGGTCCTGCGGCGCCTTGGTAAGGAACTGCTCAGACGCGGTCAAAACCGATTCCGGGTCGGACTTCACCTTGATCTGCGCCACCGCCTCGACGGTCACCGCAACACCCTGCTTGGTATAGAGGTCCTGTTGCGGGGCGACGTCAAACGACATCAGCTCAAGTGATAGCTCGCGAAAGGTCTCCACCATGGGGAAGATGACCGTTCCGTGTCCCTTGACCACGCGGGTGCCGCGAAATCCGTAAACCACCAGAACCTCGTTTGGTCCGGCTTTGCGATAGAGCCTGGCAAACACACTGATCAGCAGCACCACGGCAGCTACTGCTGTCCAGGCAATGATTAATACTTCAGTTGGAATGTGGAATCCCATACGCCTCCTTAAAGCAACTAGCAGCTAGCAATTAGCCTTTAGCTCTTAGCTATTAGCTTTTAGCCTCTAGCTCGTTGGCATGCATGTGCGTGCTTTACTTGCAACCTGCGCTTTCAACTTCAAGTTCTAATCTGCGATTACTAATAGCTAAAAGCAAACGGCTAATTGCTAATTGCTAACTGCTAACTGCTAACTGCTAACTGCTAATTACTTCTTCCTCTTTTGCCATTTCGTCCCAGCGCCGCACGTACGCAATGCCTTTCTCGTACCGGGTGACGATGACTTCACTGCCTCGCGGCAAGGCTTCGCCGTTCTCGCTGCGGGCGCCACAGGTATTCCGTGTACCTTCTTGCGAGAAGATGATTTCGCCGGTTCCTCCTGCGCGGATCGGACTACTGACGCGACCGAGCACACCCACGCGCTCGTAGTCGGCTGGATCAAGGTCGCGATCGTATTTCAGAAGCACCTTGGCCACGAACCAGAAGACGATCGTCGCCCCGACGATTCCGGCAACCACAGCGAGTGTCAACACTCCCGCGACCACCAGCGAGGAGTAGCGCGTCAGCAAGTAGCCGGTCCCGCCAAACCACGCCAGAAATGCCATCACCGTTCCAAAGTTGAAGAACGACAGATCGGCGCCGTGTGCGCTCCCGCCGCGAATTCCGCCTGCGCCGTGCGGGCCTCCGTGGGGCAAGTGCAGGTGAATGTGCGGCAGGTGCAGGGCTCCGCCTAGAAACGACAGCCCAATCATCGTTACGCCGAACAGAAAGCACACCAGATAAAATATTTCCCACGTCATAAGATTGCTCCCGCCGACTTCCTTCTTCGGCTAGCACCGTGCGTTGTGCCAAGGTCCGGCTTCAGCACTTCGGTCAGACGGTCCACGAGTTCCGGCGCCTCCAGGATCGCGCCCAGGAGCACCACGCATTTGCGCGAGTCTTTATGCTTGGCCACCTGCAGCAGTGCCTGACTCAGTTCGGGATCGCGCGCAAACTGCTCGGCCCCGTTGATGAGCCATAGGTCGAGCCGGTCTTCCATCGCCCGCAGATCGCTGGTCAGTTCGGTGTGATAACCCTCGGGATCGTCCACCAGGTATCCCGGATGCACCTTGAAAAACCGCGCCAACAGCATGCGAGAGGCATTGGTGAGGTGCGGGCGGGCTCCACTCTCGATCTGCGACAGGTAGGACTGGCTGAGCCCGCTGCCCATTTCCTTCTTTAGCGCGACGACCAGGTCCTGCTGGGTCATTTCGCGACCCATGCCACGCAGGGTGCCTTCGACCAAGCGGAGATAACGGATTTTCTCGCCGAGCTTCATATTACAATTTGCAATTGTAACATTGCAATTTGCAATGTCAAGAACTGGATTTGTCCTGGAATCAGGGAGTTCGGCGGACACGTGCCTGCGGGGAAAACCGGTGGTCAGTATCTTGAGTATCGTCGGGGCCGACACGCCCTGGTGCCGTCCCGCCCAGACTCACATCAGTCCTGTCTCTCCTCCCAGATTTACGCCCTTGGGGGCTACGATTGTTTCCTCCTTCGGCCTCCGAAGCTGAACACTCAGCTGAACTCCGGGGTAAAACTCGAATAGCTTCTAATAATGAAGCTCGAACGATCCCGACAATAATGCGATGATAGACAAATATTGATGAAACGCATCGCCATCCTCGGCTCCACTGGTTCGATCGGCAAGAGCACACTCAGCATTGTCGAGAGCTTTCCCGACCGCTTCTCCGTGGCCAGCATGGCGGCTGGCAATAACATCGATCTCGCCTTCGACCAGGCACGGCGTTGGCGTCCCCAGCTCTTGTCGATGGCGACCGCCGAAGCCGCCAACCAAGTTCACGACAAGTTGAACAAAGCTGGGCTGTCACACGCTATCGAAGTGGTGCACGGGTCGGCTGGATCGGTCAGGGTCTCAACCCATCCGGAAGCCGATTTCGTTGTCAGCGCCATCGTAGGTGTCGCCGGACTGAAAGCCACGTATGAAGCGGTGAAAGCCGGCAAGACCGTCGGCTTGGCGAACAAGGAATGTCTCGTAGCCGCAGGCGACCTGATAACCGCCGAAGCCGGCAAGCAAGGCAAGCCGCTGCTGCCCATCGACAGCGAGCACAACGCGATTCACCAGTGCATGCGCGGTGGTCGCCGCAACGAAGTTCAGCGGGTTTGGCTGACCGCTTCGGGCGGCCCGTTCCTGCACACTCCGGCGAGCGAGTTTGCCAAGATCACCGTCGAGCAGGCGCTCAATCATCCGACCTGGAAGATGGGTAAGCGCATCACCATCGATTCGGCAACCCTGATGAATAAAGGCTTCGAGGTGATCGAAGCATGCCGGTTGTTCGACATGCCACCCAGTCAGGTCAGCGTGCTGGTGCACCCACAAAGCACGATTCACTCCATGGTTGAGTTCGTGGATGGCAGCCTGCTGGCGCAGCTCTCAATAACCGACATGCGCTTACCCATCCTGTATGCCCTGTGTTATCCCGATCGCATCGAGTCCGATCTGCGCTTTCCGGTTGAAGAGCTACGGCGACTGGATTTTCAGCCTCCCGACTTGGAGAAGTTTCCCTGCTTACGTTTGGCTTATCAGGCAGTCGAAGCAGGAGGCGCAAAAACGATTGCGCTCAATGCGGCGGACGAGGTGGCGGTGGCGGCATTCCTCGAAGGTAGTATTGGTTTTCGAGATATTCCGGCTACAATAGAGCAGGTTGTCAGGGAAACATCGACAAAGATACCGGAATCTATAGAAGAAGTACTGGCGGTGGATGAGGAAGCGCGTCTCCGGGCCCGTGGCCGCATCGAATATGTGGGCTCCAGAACATAGAATGCCCGTCCTCCCAGGGGCGGGTGGGGCGGGGCGTCCCCGGATTGATTTCCCGTAGTAATTGATTTTCCGTTGCAGAAGAGGTTTATGGAATCGTTTCTAATTGCAGTGGTTTCAATGGCGGTGGTGCTCGGCATCATGATTCTGGTGCACGAGTTCGGCCATTACGCTGCTGCTAAATGGTTTGGCGTACGGGTCGATGTATTTTCCATCGGCTTCGGCAAGCGTCTCACCGGCTTCCGTCACGGGGGCACCGACTATCGCATCAGCGCGCTTCCGCTGGGCGGCTACGTGAAGATGGCTGGGGAGAACCCTCTGGAATCGCGCAGCGGTGCGCCTGACGAGTTCATGTCACACCCGCGCTGGCAGCGCTTCGTCATCGCCATTGCCGGTCCGGCCATGAACATTATCCTGGCCGTCGTGCTTCTGACCGGCGTGTTCATGGTGCACTACGAGCTTCCTGTCTATCTCGATCAACCCGCGGTGGTGGGGTGGGTGTTAGAGAACTCGCCGGCTGCCAAAGCTGGCGTTGAGCAGGGCGACCGCATCGTGCGCATCGACGGCACGCAAAATCCCACCTGGGAAGATGTCCTGCTGAAGGTAGCCATCACTTCCAAGGGGCCGGTGGATGTCGCCATTCAGCGCGGCAACGAAATCCTGGAGAAGCAGATCCAGCCGGAGATGGAAGGGTCAGACCAATACAGCACAGTGGGCTGGTTGCCGGACGAACCCATTACCATTACCTATCTTGAACCGGACATGCCGGCAGCAAAGGCTGGGTTGAAGCTGGGCGACGAGATTGTCGCAGTGAACGGCACCGCCATGCGGTCGATGTACTCGGTAAAACACTACGTACAGCAGAATCGCGACAAGCCCATGGACGTTACTGCTGTCCGCAATGGACAACATTTGAACTTCGTAGTAACTCCGGTCCAAACCGAAAGCAGCGGGCAAAAGGTTTACCGCTTAGGATTTGGTTCGGAACTGGTCCATGTCGACAAGTTGCCGTTCGCGAAGGCGCTCAATCGTTCACTCGAGGAAAATAAACGGTATTCGCTGCTGATCGTGGATTTAGTCGGCAAATTGGTTCAGCACAAAGCGTCGATAAAGCAGATGGAAGGGCCTATCGGTATCGCGCGTGCTTCCGGCGATGCGGCGCGTCAACCGGGATGGACCCCATTGCTGAGCCTGATGGCCATGATCAGCCTCAACCTCGGCATCTTCAATCTGCTGCCGATTCCAATCCTCGATGGCGGCATCATCCTGTTGCTGGTCATTGAGGGCCTGCTGCGACGGGAGATCAGCATTCGCATCAAAGAGCGCATCTATCAAACTGCATTTGTTTTCCTGATACTGTTCGCAGTCGTCGTGATCTACAACGACCTGATGAAGGCCCTTCCCGGACTGGCCCAGCGGCTTCCCTGACCCCGGACGTTTTTGTAATGCAACTGGGGCGCACGATGCGCCCATTCTTTTTGGCGAAAACGTCCGCCTGTCCCACTAGACCTGTTTTGCTTCTGGTGTGTCC
The DNA here is from genome assembly GCA_963755865.1 of uncultured Acidobacteriaceae bacterium. Taxonomy (GTDB): domain Bacteria; phylum Acidobacteriota; class Terriglobia; order Terriglobales; family Acidobacteriaceae; genus Bog-257. Next base: position 178,479 of record CAVWLY010000032.1, read on the forward strand.
GGGTAGTACGGCGCTTCAGCGCCGTGTGAACCCGATCCGTTTCCAATTGAGCCGGCTTCAGGCGGCGGCACAGGTCTGTCGGCCGCTGAAAGCCGACTCGGTGAACGTGTGGCAGCAGCAACGCCGGCCTGAAGGCCCGCACTACCCGACCACAGCAATTCCCAAACCGCTCCAAAAGAGAAAGGCCCCCATCTCGAGGGCCTCTCAATTCAGCGGGTAATGAAAATGCTGCTTACGACTGTGAGCCGTCGTTACGCTTCAGAGTCGGACGATCGTCGTCGGTCGAATTGCCATTGGTGGTGCCGCTTCCGGTATCGGTAGAAGGATTGTCGGCAGTGGCACGCCGCAACGTCGGACGGTCTTTGTTGTCTTTGTCGTTCTGCACCTTGTGCCGATTCTCGATAGAGGCCAACCGCCCTTTGACTTGGTCGAATTCCGAGGTATTCACGATGTACTCATCGCGGGGAGGCAGCACGTTCTTCATTTCCTTCTGCGCGGCCTCAACGCGGTCTGGGGTCATCGGGTGGGAGGAAAAGGCTTTCGCCAAAGTCCCAGGCTTCTTCTTCTCCTGCGCTTCGATCTTCTCGAAGAACGAGATAAACGATTGCGGATCGTACCCCGCTTTGTACATGTACTCCATGCCGAGGAAGTCGGCTTCCGCTTCGAAATTGCGCGAGAACTTCATGAAGGTCAGCGGTACGCCGATGCTTAAGGCGGCCTGCGTCCCCTCATATACCGCCCAGCCTCCCGGAACGAAGATCAGCGGAATGCTGGCCAGGTTGACGATGTTGCCGCGGGTTTGCTCCCGAGCCACGTGGCATGCCGCAACGTGGGCGATCTCATGGGCCATGACTCCGGCCAGCTCGGCTTCGTTGTCTGCCGCCAAAATGAGGCCCGAGTTCACGTAGAAGAATCCGCCTGGCAGCGCGAAGGCATTGATTTCATCTGTGTCAATCACTTTGATCGTGAATGGCACCTTCGCGTCCGAGTTGCGCACCAGGTTTTGACCGATGCGGTTCACATACTCGGTGACGACTGGATCATTGACCATCTTGGCGCCGTGCTCGACCTGCTGCGAGTAGGCGCGTCCCATCGCAACCTGCTTGTCGAGCGAATACCAGTTGCCCATACCTTTGTTGCAACCGACGTTGCGGTTGCCAATGGCGTCAATGTTGTCCATCGTGCTGGGGCTAGGTGCGTTCTTGTCCGGCTTCTGTGGTGCGGGAGGATTCGAGTCCTGCGCTGGTGAATTCGACGTAGCGTTCGGGTCCTGAGATGAAGAGCTTGAGTTCTGAGCCACCCCGAACGGAACCAGCATGAGTGCCAGGGCGCAGCAACCGAGATAATGGGATAGGCAACGCATGATAAACACCTTTTTGGGGCTGGATCGCAGGCCAGATAGACCCCGGGCCGTTGATGTCCCTAAGCCCTGTTATAAACCCAAATCGGGCGGTTTTGTCGTCCGGTGAACCTTTTATTTTCGTGAGGTTTACCGCTAAAATCCGACCGCCAATTCGGGCAGCTTATTAGTCTGATGAGCCTCTCTTATAAAGGGTTCCATTTATTGGACGGTTGAGTTCCAGAATTCGTGTCGCTTGAGATGACCTTAGGGCGGGCAGGCCGGCGCCCCAAGAGCACGAAGCTGCCGTGTTAAACTTTTAAGTAGTCCTGTATGGCTCAAATTCAGCGCAGAAAAACTTACACAGCTTTGGTCGGCGGGGTTCGCGTCGGCAGCGATGCACCAATTGTGGTGCAATCCATGACCAACACCGATACCGCCGATATCGACGGCACCATCCGCCAGTGTGCAGCCCTGGCCCGTGCCGGTTCTGAACTGGTCCGCGTCACCGTCAACAACGACGCCGCCGCGGCTGCCGTGCCCCACATTGTGGATGGCCTCGACCGCCTCGGCATCCCGGTGCCCATCATCGGCGACTTCCATTACAACGGGCATATCCTGCTGAAGAAGTATCCCGAGTGTGCGCGGACGCTGGCGAAATATCGCATCAATCCCGGAAATTGCTCGATTGGCAAGAAAGACGACGACAACTTTCGCACTATGATCGAAGTCGCCATCGAGAACAACAAGCCGGTGCGCATCGGCGTCAACTGGGGTTCGCTGGACCAGGCGCTGCTGACTCGCTTGATGGACGAGAACTCCAAACTGGACGATCCCGAAGGATGCCCGCGACGTGACCATGGAAGCTATGGTGCAAAGTGCGCTGCGCTCCGCCGAACTCGCGGTGAGCTACGGTTTGCGGCCAGACCAAATCATTCTCAGTGCAAAAGTCAGCGGCGTGCAGGACCTGATCGACGTTTACCGCGAACTGGGGCGCCGCTGCGAATATCCGCTGCACCTCGGCCTCACCGAAGCCGGCATGGGAGCCAAAGGCATTGTCAGCAGCACGGCTGCGCTGGCGGTGCTGATGCAAGAAGGCCTCGGCGACACGATTCGCGTATCGCTCACACCCGCGCCGAATGGCGACCGCACCGAAGAGGTCACGGTCGCGCAACAGATTCTGCAATCCATCGGCATCCGCAGCTTCACTCCGCAGGTCACCGCCTGTCCTGGCTGCGGGCGTACCACCAGTACCTTCTTCCAGGAGATGGCTGAGCAAATCCAGAGCTACCTGCGCGAGCAGATGCCAGTGTGGAAGACGCGTTACTCCGGCGTGGAAGACATGAAGCTCGCGGTCATGGGTTGCGTCGTCAATGGCCCAGGAGAGTCAAAGCATTCCAATATCGGCATTTCGCTGCCGGGCACCTTCGAGGAACCGAAGGCGCCGGTTTACGTGGATGGCCGCCTGATGCTCACGCTCAAGGGCGACCACATCGTCGAGGAGTTCATCAAGATTCTCGACGAGTACGTGGACTCGCACTACGCGGCGAAAGACAAGCAGTTGGTGACGATTAGCAGCAATTAGCGATTGGCTCTTAGCTTTTAGTGATCGGGTTTCGGCCATCTGGTAGAGCGGCGATTCATTCGACGCCAGGTGGCGCGATATCCCTTCATTTTGTCATCCCGACCAAGGCCTAAGCCGAGCGGAGGACCTGCCTTTCCCAACAATTATTCCGCCGATTCGCCACCGTATTTCCGCATCTCCTCTAGAATTTCTCTATTGAGCCATCAGGCATCTCTGCCATGAAGTCTTCCCCGAAAAAGTCGGCGCACAATAACTCCGGCAAGCCCGTCTCTGCGGCCACGCTGAAGCTGCGTCTGCTGAAGAGGCTGAAGTGCACGCTGAAGTACGAGAAGCTGGCGTGGGACTCCGGCGCGAAGTTCGTGGCCGGAGTGGATGAAGTTGGACGTGGTTCGCTCTTCGGACCGGTGGTCGCGGCGGCCGTGATTCTCGATCCGAGCTATCGCATTCGCGGGCTGCGCGATTCCAAGCTGCTGGACCGCGAGACGCGCGAGAAGCTGGCGCCCCGGATTCGCGAACATGCTTTAGCCTGGGCGATCGCAGCGGTTGACGTGGCCACCATCGATCAGATCAACATCTATTGGGCTTCAAAACGTGCCATGGAAGTGGCCGTCGCAAAACTCACGCTTCCTCCCGACCACTTGCTGATCGATGCCATGCGCATCAACTTTGAATGCGCGCAGACGCCGATCATCCACGGTGACGCACTCTCGGCTTCGATTGCCGCGGCATCCATTATCGCCAAAGTCGAACGCGACGCCATGATCACGGCGTGGGACCCGATCTTCCCCGAGTATCGGCTTGCTTCGAACAAGGGTTACAGCACGCCGCATCATCTAAAGACACTGCGCGAGAAAGGTCCAAGCCCCCTGCATCGGTTGTCGTTCGCGCCAGTGTGGACGTCATCGGCGCCGCAGGAGGTGCTGGAGTTCATGCTGGAAGGGGAAGAAGCAATTAGCAATTAGAGACGAGCGCATCAAACACATATCGCAACATTACCTGGGCCCGCCGCCATTTCTGCCTTTCGCTAAATGCTAATGGCTAATTGCTAATCGCTCGCTTCTTCCCCTTGCACCAACTCGCACGTTCGCGCATCCTATCCAACATGGCTAATACAGAAATAGCAGTTCTCGGCGGTGGGTGCTTCTGGTGCGTGGAAGCCACTTTTCAACAGTTGGAAGGTGTCCTGTCGGTGGTGTCGGGCTACATGGGCGGACGCGTCCCGAATCCGACCTACGAGCAAGTCTGCAGCGGACGCAGCGGCCACGTCGAGGTTGCGCAGATCACCTTCGACCCGGCCATCATCACTTACGAAGATCTGCTGGAAGTTTTCTTCACGGTTCACGATCCGACGACGCTGAATCGCCAGGGCAATGACGTGGGCGAACAATATCGCTCGGTCATCTTCTATCGCGACGAAGCGCAGCGCGCGACCGCGCAGGCCGTAATCGATGAGCTGAGCAAGGAACATGCGTTTGCTAATCCGATTGTGACAGCGATTGAACCGGCTTCAACCTTCTATCCGGCCGAGAATTATCACCAGGATTATTTCAAGAACCATCCCAATCAGCCGTACTGCATGTTCGTGGTCTCGCCTAAAGTGAAGAAGATTCGCGAGAAGTACGCGGCGAGGCTCAAGGCCGGGGTTTAGCGGGTTCAGTCCTCAATCACCATGCTTGTGCCGCTCGGGCAGGCCGAGACTGCGAACTGTATCACCCTCGAAGTCGAATTCGATCAGCACGGCCGGATCATTCCCCACCACCCAGCCGTCGTGACCGGGATCGATCACTACAACTTGAGGAGCGCTGAACTCCACGATGCAGCCGTCCTCATACTCAATGTGAATTTGCCCCGAGGCCAGAAAGCCGGCGTGCGCGTGCATGCACAGATCGGTTCCGCTGACCGGCTTCATGTGCGTTGACCAGCGAAACCCGGGTGGGTAGATGACACGTTTGACGCGCGCTGCCCCAGCGGCGGCGATGTCAAGCTGAACGCCACCGACTTCGCGGTGCTGAGTTCCCCTCATAGGGGCGAGGAGAGGATTGGCATCACTCATGACGATTCCTCCGAAGGCGCGGACGGTTCGATCCTGCGCCATTCTCGTATCGCGCGGAACGCGCCCGGCGCGTCCCCTGAGGATACCGCACCAAATCAGCGTCCGCCAGAATCACAAAGGACTTTCTTTCACCACAAGAGAACATGGAGGTCGGGGAAATTATTCTTTTCTTTCGTGCCCTCCGCGTTCTCCGTGATGACAAGGTTCTTCCGCTATGCTGGGCTACGATTATTTCGCCCTGCGGCTCTCTTCTGTTGCACATACACGAAAAACGAGAGGACTGGCTTCAGAGCAGGGACCAGGAAGCCTCAATTTCCGATGACGATTCTGCCCGGCCTCCTGCCGATGGAACTGGTCGAGCCGAGAATGGCAATGCCTTGCCTTACTTCCTAGCCCGGAAAAATAGTTGCTCCGAGGTAATTGCTGAGGCCGGCGAAATAAAACAGGATCGCCACCGGCAGAGCGAACAACAGCGCGTCAATGCGATCCAGAATGCCTCCATGCCCGGGAAGAAGCGACCCCGAGTCCTTCAAGCCCGCCCCGCGCTTCATGGCCGATTCAACCAGATCGCCGACTTGCGCGGCGACATTGATGCATATCGCGAAGAGGAGGACCAACCAGATGGGTGCTGGACTGCTCGGAACGTTCGCTGCGGGGTCCGGCGAAACCAGGTGAAGCTGAATTAATCCGTTGTAGACGGGAAGGATAAAACGGAACAACAAAAGACCGACGACGACAGCGCCCAACACCGACGCGATTGCCCCTTCTCGCGTTTTTCCGGGACTCACCCGAGGGGCCAGCTTGTGTTTGCCGATCGCGCGGCCAACATACAGCGCGGCAATATCACCGGACCAAACCAGCAACATGACGTATAGCAGGAAAAGCGCACCATTTTCCATGGCCCGCAGCGTAACCATGCAGGACAGCGTAACGCCAATGTACGGCAGCACCATAAATGACAGCGCTGCATCAGGCAGAGCTTGCGATAGAGGATCGCGCCGCATGCTCGCGGCGAGAAGGACAAGTGGCGACACGAGCAACACCGCGAGCGCGCCCATCCCTGCGACGAACGCCGCGGCACCCACATTCTGGAACAATCTTCCGTCCGAGACGAAACTCGACGCCTGCACCAGGAAACCGCACACCAGAAACAAGTAGCTCAGTCCGTGAAAGGGCCGAAGGCCGTACGCCTCCACAATTCCTAGAAACTCCTTCGCCGCCAGCAGCGCCACGCCCATCACCAGCAGCGTGAACAGCCACATCGGCGCCTTGAACAACGCCAGGATGACGAGTGGAATCAGGATGACCGCAGTCAGGACGCGCTTCACGAGGCATGTCCGTTGTCGTTGATCAGTCCTCCGAAGCGGCGCTCGCGCTTCTGAAAAGCCTCGATGGCTTCCAGCAACTGCGTGCCGCGAAAATCTGGCCACAGCGTTTCGGTCACATAGATTTCGGCGTAGGCCACCTGCCACAGCAGGAAATTGCTGAGCCGCATCTCGCCACTGGTGCGGATCACCAGGTCCAACTCCGGCAAGCCGTTGGTGTAAAGATGGGAAGCGATCGAGCGCTCGTCGATCTTCAGGTGCTCGACACCGCCGTTGCGCGACGCCTCGCGCACCAGTGCATTGAAGGAGTCAACCAACTCGGTCCGCGAGCTGTAATTGAGCGCGAGGGTGAGCACCATACCAGTATTCTTCTCGGTCATCTCGCGCGCCCACGCCATCCGCTCCTGAACTTCCTGCGGCAGTTCCTGCTGGCGGCCAATGTACTGCAACCGAATGCTGTTCTCCATTAAGGTGGGCAGTTCCATCTTGAGATAACGGCGCAGCAGGTTCATCAGGTAGCTGACTTCGCCCTTGGGCCGCTTCCAATTTTCCGCGGAGAACGAATACAGCGTGAGCGCGGGGACTCCAATACGCGCGGCCGTTTCGACCGTCGAGCGCACAGCCGCCACGCCCGAGCGGTGTCCGGCGATGCGCGGCAAATGGCGACGTTTGGCCCAACGGCCATTTCCGTCCATGATGATGGCGATGTGGTGGGGCAGCCGCTCCGGATCGAGGCGGGAGTAAATCTCGGCCTCTTTGCGGTTCAGCCCAGCGGGCACTTGTGCGCGCAAAGCGTACCTCTAATCGTCTTTGAAAGTAGCACAGGGCCTACGGCGGGTGCAACGAAACGGGAGTGTTTTCGGCAGCACTTCCGTGCGCCACGGGTCTTCTCGCCGGAATGATAGATCAGATGCCTCTTCCCACCACCCTACGGCCTTCGCGGGGATGGCACTGCTGTGACTTCCTGAATTGGAAATTTTCCGCTTCCTAGATTTGCCGGGTTTATCTCCTCGCCAACCGTGGCCGATATCACTGCTAAGCGATTGCCGCAAGCATGCAATGGTTACGGGAGAAGACTCGTGATCCCTCGGAATAAAACTATCGTTGTACCGCTGCTGTTGTCGGTTCTTAGCTTGACGCTGCTCGCCGGATGCGGCAGTTCTTCCGGTTCTAATCCGCCAACGCCGCCTGTTCCACCAATTCCCGCTCCGCTCAGCGCTGCCAACGTCAATCTGATTTTCGTTGTAAGCGAAGACTTGGCCTATCAAGCCTCCGGGGACATGAATCCCAAGACGGCGAACCTTACCAATCAAGGCTTACAGCGCTCGCTTCTCATGGCCACATTCCTCAAACTGCAGGTGCTAGGGGGGAAGAATGTAACCGGCATTTACGCGCTGACACCGATGACCCATTTGCAAACCACAAACAATTATCCGGACATGGTGGCACTGGAAACGGTGCAGCAGTTCGCTATGCTCAACCAGATCACTCTGTCCGGTGACGGAAGTCCCCAATACACCGGCAACAACTACCCGCTCAATGCATCCTATGCTTCGATGCACGTACCAGACGGAGTTGCTATGCCGCCGCAACTCTGCCCCAATTGCCTGGGACTCGATTTTGGCGACCAAGGGGGCATTAACGAGAATCTGGTGACGGGAATCATCAAGACAAGGACCCCGGGCTTTTATGTCTTCTCGGCGCCATGGAAGACCACCAGCGCCCTGCTGGCGAATATCAATAAGCTCGAAGGTTATAACTTGAGTCTTCCCGCGAGCCACGCTGGTCCCAACTATGTTTACGCGATCTCGATCGCGCCCTCCGGCGCTGCCAGCCTAATCACTTACAACAGCAATGTGAGTCCAGGTTCCAGCTACCCTGTATTGCCCGGGCCACCGCTTGTCGGTGTTGCGTGCAACGCGCAGCCGAATTTTACCGTCACGGTGAACGGCGGACGGGGCGGCGCGGTCGTTCCGGCGGGCACCAACGTCAACGAAACCGTTTACATCATCCGCCACGCCGAGGCGCATCCCCAGACCTACTGGTCCGATAACAACTACGTTGGTGCGGGGCAGTGGCGCGCGTTGGATCTTCCCAATGCACTGCGCGGCAAAATCCGCCCCGACCAGGTATATTCGATGGACCCTGGTCAATTTAGCCAGGGCTCTGTTAGTAGCGCCTCTGGTGATTCCACCTGGTCGAACGTTGCGCCTGCGCTCACTGCCGAACCATACGCCATCGCCAATAACTTGCCTTACAATCTGGTTACGAGCTTTCTGATGTCTGATCAGAACGCTCCCCAGCAAACCAGCACTTTTTTCTTCAACGGCGGCCAGTTCTCCAATCAGACGGTACTGCTGGCGTGGGCTTACCAATACATACAACCGACCGTCAGTGCGCTTCTTGCCAGCTATCACGCTGACGGACAAACGGTGCCCGCTTGGCCAGACACCGACTACGATTCCATCTGGGCGGTGACGCTTGACGCCCACGGTAATCTGACCGTGAACAACTCAATGTGCGAAGGTATCGATTCAGCGGCGTTGCCGGCTGCTGCTCCACAATTCTGAGAGTGAGGCAAGCGGCGGCGGCACTGGTGAAACATATTCCGGATTTCCTGTATCCGGTCGTGCATGTTGGGTGGAGTCAGGAAAGCAGATCTCTCGCGGGCTGAAGCCCGCTCGTGATGACAAAAATAAACGACTTATCGGCACGACTGAAGTCGTGCCCTGACACAAACCAAGTGCCAATCGCGTTTTTCAGCAAACTGTAACGCCGAATTCAGGAGCAACCCTCAAATGCACCGCTAAAGCGGTCCTCCACCCGGATACAGCAACTCAGAATCTGCACTAACCGCGCGTCAAGGTCACATCCATCTGATAAAACTTGAAGGTGTTCTCCTCGTCCGGTTGATCGGCGGCGACCGGCCGGTAGCGATCAAGAACATCGGTAATGAACGCCGGCCTCTCAGTCTCGGGGAGGAACCGTGTCCACTCCACAAAGGTCACCGAGCCGAAAGCGAAGAATGCGGAGCGAGACTTGAAGTCCCACGTCTTGGCTTCGGTGTGAGTACGAAGAACGTGCAGGGCATCCCGTTCCGCCAGTTTTGCGTATTGTTCGGGCGTCAGATGCAGATAGGGATCATGGAACTCCCGGAAGTAGTGCGCCCATCTTGGTGAAAGGCGCGTATCCTCAAGCACATTTTCCAGGCTCTTGCGCTCACCTGCCGGTACCAGGCGCAACTGGGCGAGCCCATCGGGTTTCATAGCCGCTCGTATCGACCGGAGAGGCTCATCCTGCTGAGGTATCCAGTGGAGTGCATTGAAGGAGACGATGAGGTCGAACTCTTCGCGGAACGGCAGGTGGCGAGCGTCGGCCACTTGGAATCGAAGATTAGGCCGGATCGCGGCGCCGAAGTGGCTCGACGCAAAGGCAATCATCTCCTGCGACGGATCCACCCCTACGACCGCTCCTTGCGGCACCCGAGCAGCGACCTCTGCCGTGATCTTCCCATTACCGCATCCAACATCCAACACGCGCTCCGATCCTTTGAGGTCCAGTAGTGCGAGTACCTCGTCGGCCATGGCCTCCTGCAGCGCGGATATTCGGGCGTAATCAGTCGCGTCCCATTCGGTCATTTGTGTGTCTCCGCCGAGCAAGAAAATGCCGAGGCAGCGAGCCTCGGCATCTCCACGTCAGTTTCTGTTTCACGCGGCTTGCACCGATCCTGCGAGCACCAGGTTACGCACATCAAGCCGTCTGCCACGCAGGCCAGTGCTCGTCAAGAACCACGCCGCCTCACGCCCCACGCCGAGGATGCAGCACCATGTCGCGCACTTGGGCGAGCACACTCGACAACTGCATGGCATTCAGCTTGGAGGTGAACTCCAGCAACTCGGCGACGAACGGATCGGTCATCAGTTCCTTGATTTCGTCGTCGCGCGACGGACCGCAGGCGAGCAGCAGTTCGGGCACGCTTACCTCTAACGCCAATGCCAGGCGGTTGAGTGAGGAAAGTGTTGGGGTCGCCTTCTCGTTCTCGATCTTGGAGACGTAAGTACGAGGCACGCCCATCCGCAGGGCGAGCTGGCGTTGGCTCAAGCCGCCGCGCAATCGCAAGCTACGAATTGCCTGCGCTACCCGCACCTCGGAGCGAGTGGATGTTGCCGGAACTGCGACCTGCAGAGACGGCGTGAGGATAGGCTCAGGTTCATCCTCATCCAGCGACGTGTGGCAACGGCGGCAAAGATTGTTGAAGGTTTTGAACTGGACGAGATGGCATTGGTCGCATCTCACCACTTCCCGGGAATCTACGGGCGCGAGAGTCGTGGCCATTCAGGTTGTGGGAGTGCCAGAGCAGGCACAACAATAAACTTAGCGCGTACTGTGCGGCATTCCTCTGCTAGAGTCAAGTGTATTGTCGGATGAAAACCGAAAAAGCTGTGCAAATCCGTCAGTCGCACGCCAGTGAGGCGGAAGAAAAGCCCATGAAACAGGGGAGAAACACGGAATGACTCGCTCCGATGCGTGGTGTTTACTAACTGAGTTCACCCAGTCAGAAAGTTTGCGAAAACATGCCCTGGCGGTGGAGGCGTGCATGCGCGCCTACGCCCGCAAGTTCGGCGGGGACGAGGAGCGCTGGGGCGTCGTCGGTCTGATTCACGACTTCGATTACGAGAAGTATCCCACCGCGGAGGAGCATCCCTACAAAGGAAATGAAATCTTGAAGGAGCGTGGTTATCCCGAGGACGTCCGCCGCGCCATCATGTCGCACGCCGACTACACCGGCGTCAGTCGCGACTCGAATCTGGAGAAAGCGCTGTTCGCCTGCGACGAACTGGCGGGCTTCATCACGGCCACGGCGCTGATCAAGCCGAATAAATCGCTGGCCGAGGTGGACGCAAAGTCAGTTCGGAAGCGCATGAAGGACAAAGCCTTCGCCCGATCTGTCAGCCGGGAAGACATCATCAACGGTGCCGCCGGCCTGGGTGTTGACCTGGACGAGCACATCGCGTTTTGCATCGAGGCGATGAAGGGGATCGCTGGGGAATTGGGGTTGGAGGGGAGAAGCGCTGATGGAAGATGAAGCGTACGGCTCACGAATACGAGCGACGAAAGCATCGGTCTCATTCTTGATTTTCTTCTGCGGTTTAGCCTGTGCGATGCAAGATCCGCAGACCGCCAGTCAGAAACCAGAAAGTCCGACTTCTGCCGCGCAAGCGCAAACAGCGCCCGCTAAGGTCAAAGTGTCGTCGGAAACCATGCGAAGCCTTTTGGTCCAGAAAGTCGATCCTGAGTATCCCGCGAAGGCCGCTGCGGAAAAACTTGAGGGTCCCGTTGTTCTCTCGGTGACGCTCGGTAAGGATGGATCGGTCATTGATGTTGAGCCGAGAAAATGTGGCTATGCCTTACTGCAGCCCGCCGCCGCTGCCGCCGTGCGGCAATGGCGTTACAAGCAACCCCTCTCGCATGGCCTACCAGTCGAGGTGCAGGGCGATGTAATTGTTGATTTTGAGCTACCCCAGACACCGGGCGGCACACCGAGAGTACGCATCGATACTGAGGTCGCAGAGTCCCACATAGAATCCCAAGCGGCCGCACAGTATCCACCGAACGCCCAACTTGCGAAAATTCAGGGCTGCGTCGTCGTTCACGCCGAAATAGATAAGGCCGGAAAGGTCAAACAGGTAAAAGCTGTGAGCGGCCACCCATTTCTGTTGCACTCCGCCGAGATGGCTGTCTTGCAGTTTCGATACAGACCCTTCGAACAAAATGGAGTGGTGGCAGATGTTGATACCTACGTCATCGTGAAATATGCCCTACGATGAGCCGAAGATCCAAAGTCTAACCGGAAAGGCTCGGCCATCTTCGAACTGCATGGTCGGTAAGTGCCGCCCGCAACCAGTTAACGCGCACGCTTCGCCCACTTCTTAAACGTCTCCTCCACCTCCTCGGTAGTCGCGAAGTTTCCCGCGTTCGCTTCTTGAATGCCTTTCTGAATTTCTTCAATCTGCCACTCATTGAGCGAAACGTACTCCCGGATAGCTTCTGCCGCCAGGAACGAGCGGCTGCGCTGGGTGGATTTGGCTAGGCGGTCGAGCTTTTCCTTAAGACCGCTGTCAATTCTGAGTGTGAGAATAATCAACTTTTCCATACGATTCATAACCGAATACAGCTGATACGTTGGTATTAAGCCGCAAGATTTTCGAACTTTTCGGAAGACAATACTAGCGGCATCGCCAAGGATTCCAAACATGAAACCGTCAACCCTCACAGCGCGGCCACGCGTCGTTGCACCAGCAGAAAGAACAGCGCCATTAGAATCAGCAGCATTCCATTTACGCTCAGCACCAGGGGCGCGGTGAATACTGGTACCAGCCAGCCTGACAGCAGATTTCCCATGGGCATGCCTCCCCGGAACGCACAGTTATAAACGCTCATTACGCGTCCGCGCATTTCGTGGGTGGTAATCAACTGCACCAGCGAAGTCACAGTCGCAAATACTGCCATCATGGAAGCACCCACGATGACCAGAGCGGAATAGCTGAATGGCAACGATTTCGAGAGGGAAAACGCTGCGATGGCGACGCCCAGGCAGATGAGCCCTAGAATGGCGAACCGTCCTTTATGGCGAATGTTCCCCATCGCGGCAACCCCCAGCGAGCCGCAGATCGAACCCACTCCCATAAGCGAAAGCAGATTGCCATAAGTTTCCGGCCCGCGATGGAAGATGTCTTTGACGAACACCGGAATATAGGTCCGCATCGGCATGGCCAGCGCCGTCATGCAGAACGCGAGCACCACCAGGGCTTCCATGGAGCCCTGCCGGCGAACGAACTTGATGCCCTCCTTCAGGCTGGTGAACATCGACTCGGTGGTACTGACTGGCAGGAAGCGGGTGGTGATCATCAAGAGCGAAATGATGGGCGCAAGGAACGACAGCGCGTTCAATCCGAAGCACCACTTCTCCCCCAATCTTCCCAGGGCGATGCCGGCGAGCGCCGGGCCGATGGTGACCGCCAGGTTGAACTGAATCGAATTCAGCGCGATGGCATTCGGCATGTCCTCGCGATCCACTAACGTGGGAATCAGCGCGGAGTATGCTGGCCCACCAAAGGCTTGCGCGAAGCCGGACATAAACGACAGACAGAGGATGGGCCAGACGTGAGTCAGTCCGTTGGCGACCAGCACGGTGAGGATCGTCGCGCTGGCCATCTGCACGTACTGGGAGGCGAGCAGGACTTTGCGGCGCTCGATCCGGTCGGCCACCACCCCGCCGATCAGCGAGAAGAGGAAGATGGGGATGCCGCCGAGAAACTGGTCGAGTGCAAGCAGGAACGCGGAATGGCTCAGGCGATAGATGAGCCAGCCCTGCGCCACGATCTGCATCCAGGTGCCAATGCTGGAGGTGCAGGCGCCGAACCACATCAAACGGAAATCGCGATAATGAAATGCTTTGAAGACCCTGTGCAACATTGGGGTTTGGATGTGCTCCGCGTGTCTTTGGCGTCAGGACTCTATCTTCGCACGAGTTGGTTTTTCCATCCCTTGGCCAGAGCATGGGGCGCGGCGCTTTTAGCATTCAGCAATAACGGATTGACATCCTGAGCGAGGAGTCGAAAGACGCCTTGAACACCCTCGCACCATCAACACCAAAACGGGAATCGCTGCACGAATAGTTGCGACGACGCGATTCTCCAATGGTTGTTCCGCGCTACAGACGTAAGATAAGTGGTACAGAGGCTCAATTGGCAGCTCGGAGGTGAACCCAGGTTGCACTGCCGGAGCGGCAATTGGACAAAGTTCTCAGCCGATTCAGTTTTTTCGAGGGGGGCCGATGAGAAACAGAACAGTTGGGATTGCAATTCTTGAGTGCGCAATAGCTTTTGGGTTGGCGGGTTGCGGTGGATCGAGCGGTCCCACTGCTTTGGTTGTGAACCTCTCGCCGCCATCGGCGAGTATTGCCGTAAATTCTTCCGTTCAGATTTCTCTACAAAGTCCCGCTGATCTACCCAAATACACATCGTTGGTTGTCTGGAACATTCAGGAATATGGCTCGAGTACCAGTTGCAGGGAAGTCGCGGCCGGCTTGCCGTCGGACGCTCCACCGATTCCAAATTGTCCGTTTGGGTGGCTGGCACTCCCGAACCCGCAGACTGGATATACCTTTACCTACGCGTATTACTTTGCGCCGAGCACGCCCACGACCGCTCATGTGGTCGCAACGGTGAAGATCTACGCCGACATTCATCAGTCGACTATCAAATCAGAAGGATCGGCAACCAGCGTGGTCACCGTGACAAGCCAGTGAAAGTCGTGCCGTTCTGTCCGAACAGTTGGAGGCGCCAAGACCAATTCTCCTCTTGATCAAACGAGATCATGACGGTGCACAGTACTTTGTCTCCCATCCTTTCGCAAAACCGGCGAAGGGAGGGGGCACCCGGTGATAGCCAAATTCAGACATTACGGGTCCGGTATCTCCTTGAAAACGGCATTGTTGGCGGTGCTATAATCTCAGTTTGCCTGCTCTTTCTCCGCTCGATCCGAAGCGGAATCGTCGCTCGGTTTAGCGGGACGGGCGAGGCATCCAAAGACTTTCATCTGAACTTATCCAAAATCTGAGGTCTCTCCATGTCCGGCCATTCCAAATGGGCAACCATCAAACACAAGAAGGGCGCGCTGGATGCTAAGCGCGGCAAGATTTTCACTCGCTTGATAAAGGAAATTACCATCGCGGCCAAGAGCGGTGGCGATCCTGAAAAAGAACCCCCGGCTGCGCGGCGCAGTGGCGGCGGCCAAGGCAGAAAATATGCCGGCCGATAACATCAAGCGCGCTATCCAGCGCGGTACCGGCGAATTACCCGGTGTCTCGTACGAAGAAATCACTTTCGAAGGTTACGGCCCCGGCGGCGTCGCCATCCTGGTGGAGGTTTCCACCGACAATCGCAACCGCACGGTCAGCGAGATGCGGCACGCCTTCTCCAAGAATGGCGGCAACATGGGCGAGGCCGGCTCGGTGGCTTGGATGTTTCACAAGAAGGGCGACATCGTGATTGCGAAGGCGGCGGCCAAGGAAGACGACTTGCTGAACATCGTCCTGGAGGCCGGGGCAGACGATTTGAAGGATGATGGCGATAACTGGGAAATCCTGACCGACCCGTCGGTTTATGAAGCGGTGCTGGAAGCGGTGAAGAAGGCCGGCATCACGCCAGAGGTGGCTGAGATCGGCATGGTCCCGCAGACCTACACCAAGCTGGAAGGCCATCAGGCCAGCACCATGATCCGCTTGCTCGAAGCGCTGGAAGACCAGGACGACGTGGAGCACGTCTACTCCAACTTCGATATCGATCAGAAGCAGTTGGAGGAAGTGGCGGGGTAGGAGAGCAATTAGCAGCTAGCAATTAGCAACTAGCTAAGGCATCAGGGCCGCTCTTCGGGGCGGCCCGATTTATTTTGACCACAGAGACAGAGAAATCGTTTTCACCACGGAGGACACGGAGAGCACGGAGCAGGTCTGAACGAGAAAATCAGCCCGAATGAAACGCCGTCCGAAGCTCGCTATTCCGGGTCGACTTCTTACAGGGCGAGGTCGCAACGAAATACCAATCGCTGATTGGTAACCGTACCCACTGCCTTCCTTGAACTTCAATTCTCCGTGCGCTCCGTGTCCTCCGTGGTAAAAGAGTATCCTTCTCCGTGTCTCTGGGGTGGATTCACCGCGCCATTTACAATAGCTACACAATGAAGTTGCCCGGAACCGTCTCGTCCCGCATTGCCCTCTGTTTGCTGATCTCACTCGCGATCTTTACCATCGCATGCAACAAGCCGGAACAGACTGCCTCGGCGTCGCCAACGGAAGCGAAGCCCGGGGCGGCTACGGTGGCAGCCAGTGCGCCGCTAGCGGGGACCGTCCCTCAGGCTGCCGAGCCTGCCGGCCCTAAGCCCGACATCAACGGCAACCACGTGATGCAGTACGTGAAGGAGATCGTCGCGATTGGTTCGCGTCCAGTCGGTAGCGCTGGACACGCCAAGCTGGAGCAGTACATTCTGTCGAAGCTCAAGGGCGTGGATGTCGAGCAGGACAAATTCACGGCGCAGACGCCGGTAGGCAAATTTCCAATCAACAACATCATCGCGAAGTTTCCGGGCCGCAAAGACGGGATCATCGTCGTCGCCGGACACTACGACACCAACTATCCGCTGCCCAAGGCTTACGTGGGTGCGAACGATGGCGGCTCGTCGACCGCGCTGTTACTGGCGCTGGCCGACCAGTTCCGCGGCAAAGAACTGGACGGCTATAGCGTGTGGCTGGTATGGACGGACGGGGAAGAGGCTTTCGTGAAGTGGAGCGACACCGACAGTCTCTACGGTACGCGGCAGTTGGCGCAGAAATGGCAGCAGGATGGGACAGCAAAGAAGATCAAGGCGTTCATTCTGATGGACATGCTCGGTGACGCCGACCTCGACGTTCTGGAAGAAACCGCTTCGACGCCATGGTTGCGCGCCCTCGTCTACCAGGCGGCTACTAACCTGGGCTACCAGTCGCATTTCTACCAATACAAGGCGGGGATTGAAGACGACCATCTGCCCTTCTTGAAGATTGGCGTTCCCTCGGTGGACATCATCGACCTGGACTATGGCTACAACAACGTCTTCCACCACACGGTACAGGACACGATCGACAAGCTGAGTCCGCAATCGCTGGCGATCAGCGGCGATGTAGTACTGGAGACGATTCGGCTGGTGAATGGGCGGCAGTGATTCGGAGCGCCGCGTCGAGGGATCTCTAGTTTCAGCCGGCAATGCAGGCCTGGAGTGTTCGCAAGATAGGGGTCCTTCGACTCCTCGCTACGCTCGTCGCTCAGGATGACAACCTAATAGAACTGCTATCTCACGCCGATGTAGATGTCCACCTGTGCATCGGCCGGGTCGGCGGCGCGTTGATCGTACACTTCGAAGTCAGCGCGATATGCTCGCTGGCCGTTGGCGGGCGATTCATAGTAAGACCAAATCCGCTTCCACGTTTCGACAACGACCTTTGCCACGGGTCCACGCTCGCTGCTGAAGACCGCGTATTGGCCGGCAGGGACTTTCTTCCTAACCATTCCGCTTGGAACTGGCGAATCGCCCGCCGTCCCAACCTTTGCGCCGAGCAGCAGGGTGTAGTCGCCGTTGACGTCGCTGGCATAGTCGGTGTAAACGGCATAGAGGTTCGGACCGGCTTTGTCCGGGATGTGATCGAGGACATGCTCTTGCATGAGCCGTTGCCACAGCTTCGGAATGGCTCCGTCTGGCCCTGCCTCCTTCGCATTGTTGGTGCGAACCGCGATCCCAACGACCTCGAAGCCATCGAGTTGGACGATTTTTGGATGCATAGAACTCTGGCCCAGTGCCGCACAAAACGCGACAAAGGTGATCGCGATCAGGGCGGCCAAGCACATCCGTGCGCGAGTTGAAAGCCTCAAGAACAAGTGTGGATTTTACATCGTAGGGTCGCGACGAACAAAGGGCCGGTGGTCCAGCCGCATCACGCCTTTGCTGCGAACCGTTTCAAGCCGAATCCTGATAAATCGATGCTCGAAGGCCGATCCAATGCCTGGAGGGCAAGCGCTTCGCCTAACGCCGCGGAATGCTTGAATCCATGGCCGGAGCATGCCGACGCGAAGAGCATATTCTCACAGTTGCGAAACTGATCGACGATGAACTTCGCGTCCGGGCGTGACTGTGTACAGGCACGTCGCGGTGCGCAGGCATCTGGTGGAGACATCGGGAAAGTGCGGCGCGATGTACTCGGTGTACATGGCGGAGATTTCCGTATCGCTGACCTCCCGCGGGACTGCATCCGGATCGACGCGTTGCGTCGTACTGTTCGGCTGCGATCTTGACCCCGTCCCCGGGTCCCGTCCACGGCAGGGAAGCCATACATCATGTCGCGTGGCCGGTTGCCCGCGATCCAGATGAAAACCGGAAAGCGTTCGGGCGCGTACTGCTCAGCATGACTCGCGAGGGCAAACCAGTACATCACCTGTCGATAGATTTTGAAGTACTGTGGCGTAGCTGTCGCCGAGCAACTTCTGTATCCACGGTCCCGCCGTGATGATGACCTTGGCGGCGGAATAAGTACTGCTGCGTCGTTCTGACTTCGACTGTTCCATCTGGCATCGGCTGGCAATCAGTCACCGTTTCCGAGGTGATGACTCGCGCGCCTGACTGTTTGGCCAGAGTGAGCTGGGTTTCAATGCAAGCCTCGGGACGCAGAAATCCCGCGCCGGGCTCGAAGTAGCCAATTTCATCGCCGCGCAAACGGAACTGCGGATAGCGATGACGGAGCTCTTCTGTGCTCAGGATTTCGTGCGCGATACCGAACTCCGTGGCTGCGGCGATGGTGTCCCGGATGAACGATGTTGAGCCGTGATGATCGCCCGGCATGCTGGGCGACGCGAGGACCAGTCCTCCGTTGCGGATGAGCAGACTGCGGCCCGTCGCAGCCTCCAGTTCCTGCCAGATCTGGTTGGAGCGCTGCACCAGGGGGACGAACTCGCGGCCCTCGCCGATGGCTTCGCGCGTAATGCGGGTATCGCCATGCGATGAGCCTCGATCATGCGGCGGAATAAAGCGATCGATGCCAATAGCACTCGCGCCGAACTTGGCCGCCTGATACAGCGCTGCGCTGCCGACGGCTCCCAGGCCGACTACCAGAACATCCGCTGTGTTTGGCATACGCCGCCATCATAGAGCACCGAAGCTGCACCTTGTCGATGAAGGCCGTTACTTTTACGGTCACGCAGCGACATAAGTCGGTGTAAGATGCGTATCTCAATACGAAATAAAATTGTGGATTACAGCTTCCCGGCTAGTTGGACAGGATACCTGTGCGGCGCTGACGCTTTCGGAAGTTAGGCCCATCGGGTGCAGCACGCATTTTCGAATTCGGCCTCAAATCCAATCTTGAGAAAACGGAGGACAAGATGAGAACGAGAAAGCTGGTATCAGCTTTTGCTGTGATGTGGTTTGCATTTTCGGTTGCCGCGCAGGAGAAACCAGGTACCGTCGCCGCGCTGGAATTTCAAAAGCCCAAGAACGGCATGGTGACGCAATATGAGAGTGGACGAAAGCAAAAGGCGGCGTGGCACAAGCAACAGAACGACCCTCAGCCGCTCTTCGTGTGGGAGACACTCACCGGACCGGACACCGGAACCTACATCGTGGGCAGGTTGAATCAACACTGGTCCGATTTTGACAAGCCCGCCATTCCAGATCAGGCCGACGTTGAGGAATATCAGAAGGTGGTAGGCAACTACGTGGACTCCATCGTGGCCCGCTACTATGAGACCATGCCGAAGGTCAGTAACATGCCGGCTAGCATGGCTGCTCCTCCCAAATTCGACGAGATCATCACTTTTCATTTGCGCTACGGCAAGAATTCGGATTTCCGGAGCGCGATCAGCCGGATTTACGACGCTGCCCAGAAGACCAAGTGGCCGGTCAATTTCGAATGGTATGCCCTGGCGAGCGGCGGCGAGACGGGAACCTATGTGCTCGTTCTTCCGCGCAGCAGTTGGGCCGACTTCGAGGACAAGCCTGACGTGAAGCCTTTCCGCGACATGCTGAAAGATGCTTTCGGGCAGTCGGAAGCGGATTCCGTCGTTGATCGAATCGACAACTCGGTGCAAAGTGAGACCACCGAGATTATCCAATTTCATCCGGAATTGAGCTATTTGCCGGGTAAGTAAGAGGAAGCAGCTACTAGCTAGCAACTAGCAGTTGGCTAATGCCGCAAGGCTATTGACTGCTGCGAGTACTATTGCAAGTTGTTAATTGCCAATAAGGGGAGACATGAAAACCAGAACAATTGCACTGACCATGGCGCTGTGCTTTATCGCAACAGCGGTATGCCTCGCCAGCGACGTTAATATGGGCACCTGGAAGCTGAATGAAGCCAAATCGAAGTTCGCTCCCGGAGCGACGAAAAACCAGACGGTTACCTACCAAGCGGAGGGTGACCAAGTGAAAGTCACGCTGGAAGGTACTACCGCTGACGGTAAGTCCGTGCACATCGAATGGACGGGCAAGTACGACGGCAAATTCTACCCTGTCACCGGCGATCCGAATGTGGACGAGCGGTCCTATAAGCAGATTAATGGGCGCACAGTGGAGGTCATCAGCAAGAAGGACGGCAAGGTAGTAGGCAGCACTCGAGTTGTCGTGGCGCCGGATGGCAAGAGCCGCACTGTCACCTCGACTACAACCAATGCTAATGGCGCGAAAATTACGAGCGCCGCAGTCTACGACAAGGAGTAAGGCTGTCTAGGCCGAAGACCGGCGCAATAAAAATGCCCTTTCGCTCCTGCCGGACGAGAGGGCATTCGTAGACTGAACGAAAGGCTTCTACTGCTGTATTGCCTGGATTGCCTTGGGATGCACTTGCTCGTTCTGGATTTGCGAGGCGTCCCAACCTCCGCCGACTGCCTTCACCAGATAGACCGAAGTCACCATCTCTTGACCGAGCAACTGCGTCGCCAGGCGCTCGTTGG
Source organism: uncultured Acidobacteriaceae bacterium (assembly GCA_963755865.1). Taxonomy (GTDB): domain Bacteria; phylum Acidobacteriota; class Terriglobia; order Terriglobales; family Acidobacteriaceae; genus Bog-257. The sequence continues at coordinate 199,315 of CAVWLY010000032.1, forward strand.
TCAATAGCGCCGACTGCGCAGTGATGACGTCGAGGTAGGAGGTCACGCCGCCGACGTAGCGGTTGTTGGCGATCTCCAGCGCACGTCGTGCGTCAGAGACGGCCGCGTTCTGGCTCGTGGTCGCCTGCGAAAGCGCATTCAGTCCCGACAGCCCATCTTCCACCTGCTTGGAATGCGGTCAGCACTGCCTCGCGATAATTCGCAACCGACTCATCGTAGGCAGACTTGGTGGCGGCCAGGTTGGCGCGGTTGCGTCCGCCTTTAAAGATCGGCTGCAGCAGGTCGCCCCCCAGCGACCAGATGGCGCTGGGAGCGCTGATCAGGTTGGTGATATCGGTGCTCTGGAATCCGCCGACGCCGGAAAGGGTGAGTTGCGGATAAAATGCCGCCGTGGCTACTCCAACTTCAGCATTCTCAAATGCCATGTTGCGCTCGGCCGTGGCCACGTCGGGCCGCCGTTCCAGCAAGTCGGAAGGCACGCCCAGCGGGACCGGCGGAGGTGTTGCGTGCAGCGGTGCGACCGGAACATTGAAGGTGGAAGCCGGATTTCCGGTCAGCACCGCGATGGCGTGTTCGTACTGCGCACGCTGCTGCTGCACCAGGTACAGTTGCGTGACCGTGGAATCGAGCAGCGTCTGCTGCTGCGCCAAGTCGAGTCCTGAAGCGACTCCGCCGGAATGACGGTTTTCCACCAGCTGCAAACCCTTTTGCTGAATGTCGACCGATTCCTGCACCACCCGGGTTTCGGCATCCAGTTCACGCAAGCTGAAGTAGTCGGCGGCGAGCTCCGCGGTCAGCACCAGATTCACGTTATACATGTCCGCTGCGGTGGCTTGCAGGGAGGCATTTGCGGCCTGCAGAGTTCGCCGGTATTTTCCAAACAGGTCGGGTTCGTAACTGAGAAGAAAGGGAATTTCGTAGGTGCTCTGGGTAAGCGGGCGGCCCAAGGTTACGACCTCCGGCCGGTTCCCGCATACCGGTTGCGCGCGGCATTGGGATCGGCGCTGGCTTGAGGGAAGAATCCAGCCGAGGCTACGCGAGCCAGCGAGCGCGCCTGTTTCAGGCGATCTTGCGCTGCGGCCAGCGACTGATTGGCCTTCAGCAGTTGCTGCTCGTAGTCGTTCAGTTCGGCATCGTTGAAGACTTCCCACCATGCGCCTTTGGGAAGCGAGTCCTTCGGAGCGGCCACACGCCACGGGCCTTCCGTCTTGTAGGCTGTTGGGGCCTGAACCGGTAGGACGCTGATACTTTGGCCCCACCGCGCATCCCGCCAGCAAAGCGCTGGCGCCGTATGCGCAGCGGCCAGGGTCAACCACTTCATGACGGATTGCCTCCCTGCGGTCCGGGAGCCACATTCACCTGCTGACCGTCTTCAATCGAGTCCGATGGATTGACGATCACGCGATCGTTTACATCCACACCGCCTACGATCTCCAGCGTGGTTCCGTAATCGCGGCCAATGGAAATGTGGCCGCAACTGTACTTTGCCGTCGCTGCCCACCACCGCGACCTGCGGCCCCTTGCCGTCGAAACAACATGGCATTCACCGGGATGGTGACTTTATTCACGTCGATGTTCGGTTTAAAGTGCACTTCGCCGAAGGAGCCCGGCAGCAACTTTCCGTCATGGTTCGGCACATCGACTTCGGTCAGCAAGGTCCTCGATGTGGTGTCGATTGCATCGGCAGTGCGCGCCACTGTGCCGGTGAACTTCTGTCCGGGAAATTCCTGCAACGTAACCACAGCATTCATCCCGACTTTGATAGCTGGAGCATAGGCCTGAGGAACCGAAACATACACGCGCAAGGGATCGGTGCGGGCAACATCAAACAGCTCCTTGCCGGCAGCTCCAGCATTCCCGACATTGATCAGCGCGCCGGGATCGACGGTGCGCGTGGTCAGCACGCCGTCGAACGGGGCGTAGACGTGCTTGAATCCTTCCAGCTCTTCCAGGCGCTTGACGTTGGCATCGGCGGCGGCCAGATTCGCCATGGCTTGCTCAAAGCCGCTGCTTTGGGTGTCGGCTTCCTCCTGCGAAACCGAATCGGTCTTGCGCAGCGCCTGATAACGATCGGCATTGATCTTCGCCAGGTCCATGGCGGCGACAACCTGCTGGCGCGCCGCGCGCGCTTGCATCAACTCCTGATCGACTTCGGGAGTGTCAATATCGGCCAGCAGCTCGCCCTTCTTTATGTGGCTGCCAATGTCCTTGTACCAGCGCAGCAGATATCCATTGGTGCGGGCGTAGATGGGAGACTCGACGTAAGCCTGCAAAGTGCCGGGCAACACCAGCTCTTCGTCGGGCTTCTCGGCTGTCGGATGGACCACGGCGACGGTTGGAACGGCATTCTGCTCGGTCTCGTCCGCCAGTACACGGCTGTCATGGATTCGCAGGACCATGACGACAACGCCGGCCAAGGCGAGCGCCAGGAGCACGATGCCAATAAATAACAGGGCTTTGCGCGGCGTTGCAGGCGGAAGTTTGGGTGGAGGCGTGATCTCAGCCGCAACCGGGCCGCCATCGTGGCCAGAGGTCTCGCGGCGTTGCGGATCGCCCCCGTCCGAGCCGGAACGGCCCGGCTTCGCAGGAGCTTCCAATTGGCCCGGATTGTGATGCGCTTCCATCTTGGTCGTTTGAGTCTCCAATATTCTACGACTGCTTCTCCGCCTGTCTGGCTTCCCGGTGGCCGTGAATCATCGCAAACACGGTCGGCACAAAGAACAGCGTAGCCACTGTGGCGAACAGTAACCCGCCGATGACCGCTCGTCCCAGGGGCGCATTCTGCTCGCCGCCTTCGCCCAAGCCCAGCGACATGGGCAGCATGCCGATGATCATGGCCAGCGCGGTCATCAGCACCGGTCGAATACGCGTGTAACCAGCTTCCAGGGCGGCTTGGGCAGCGGGAATGCCGGCCCGCATGCGGTCGCGCGCAGAAGGAGATCATCAAGATCGAATTCGCCGTGGCCACGCCCATGCACATCACCGCGCCGGTCAAGGACGGCACGTTAAGCGTGGTATGGGTGAGCAGCAGAATCCAGCAGATGCCGGCCAGCGCTCCCGGCAATGCCGTGATGATGATGAAGGGATCGAGCCAGGACTGGAAGTTCACCACGATCAGGAAGTAGACCAGCACGATCGCCGCCAGCAATCCCACGCCCAGACCGATGAATGAACTCACCATCGTCACTACCTGCCCGCGAACGATCAGCTGCGTCCCGCGCGGCAAGTGTTGCCGGAAGGGTTTCAGCTCCCGGTCCACATCGCGTATGACACTGCCCAGATCGCGGTCCTGCGTGCTGGCGTAAACGTCGATCACCGGCTGCACGTTGTAGTGCGAAACTACCGCGGGTCGCACCACCGGCGTTAACTGCACCAGGTTGCCCAATACCTGCGAGGTGGGCACGGTGGGATCATTGACCGGCGTATTCATCAGGTCCTGCAGCGAGGTCATGCGATATTGCGGCGACTGCACCGCGACCTGGTAGCTGACGCCGTTGCTGGGATTCAGCCAGAAATTGGGCGTGGTTGCGAAACTCCCGCTGAGCGAAACCAGCACGCTCTGCGCAACATCGCGCGCATTCATGCCCACCTGCGCGATGCGGGTGCGCTCGATGTCCAGATGCAGCGTCGGCAGGTCGAGCAGTTGCTGCACGTGCACGTCAGCGGTGCCGGGAATGCGCCGCAGCCGGTTGGAAATCTGCTGCGCGATCTCGTAGTTGGTCGCCATGTCGGGGCCGATGAGTTGAATGTCGATGGGCGCCGGCAAGCCGAAGTTCAGGATTTGGGTGACGATGTCGGCCGGCTGGAAGAAGAACTCCACGCCCGGGAACTGCCGCGGCAACTCCTGGCGCAGCTTGCGGATGTAGTTCGCCGTAGGATGATGGTGCTCTTGATTCAGGCCCACCAGAATTTCTGCGTCGCTGGTGCCGATCACGCCGGAGTTGCTGTAGGAAAGATTGATGCCGGAGTTGGGCAGCCCGATGTTGTCGAGGATGGTGACCAGCTCGTCTTTGGGGATCTGTTGCCGCAGATATTGCTCGATTTCATCGCATAGCCGTGCGGTTTCTTCCACCCGCAGTCCGGCGCGGCCGCGAACGTGAAGCCGCATCTGCCCGGCATCGACGCTGGGGAAGAAATCTTCGCCCAGGAAAAACACCAGCAGCATGGAAGCTGCGCAGAAGGCGACGAAGCAGACCGCAAACAGCTTGCGGTGCTCCAGCGTGGTTTCCAGCAGCTGGTAATAGCCGCAGCGAAACTTTTCGAAGCCGCGCTCAAAGCGACGCTGGTACCGGCCGAAGAACGTCTTTGCGCCTGCCTCGCGGTGCTCATGGCCGCGCATGATGTACATCACCAGCGTCGGAATCAGGGTTCGCGACAGGAAGTAGGAGGCGAGCATGGCGAAGACCACCGCTTCGGCCAGCGGCACGAACAGAAACCTGGCCACGCCAGTCAGGAAAAACATCGGCACGAACACGATGCAGATCGACAGGGTAGAGACGAACGCCGGCACCGCGATCTGCGATGCGCCGTCCAAAATGGCCTGCTTCATCTCCTTGCCTTGGGCAAGGTTGCGCTCGATGTTCTCGATTTCCACCGTGGCGTCGTCCACCAGAATGCCGACCGCCAGCGCCAGGCCGCCCAGCGTCATGATGTTGATGGTCTCGCCCAGCGCGCTGAGCAGCAGCACCGAGACGAAGATCGACAGCGGAATCGAAATCGAGATGACGATGGTCGGCCGCCAGTCACCGAGGAAGAGCAGGATCATGCAGGCGGTCAGCGCCGCGGCAATCAAGCCCTCGCGCAGCACGCCGTTGATCGAGGCGCGCACAAACAGCGATTGATCGAACAGCGGCTTGACCGTGATCCCCTTGCGGCAGCGCCTGCAGCGCGATGGGAACAATGCCCTTAATGGCGTTGACAATGGTGATCGTCGAGCCCTTGCCGATCTTGTACATCGACATCAGCACGCCGTGCACCCCGTCCTGGCGGACAATGTTGGTCTGCGGCGAGAAGCCATCGCGCACATGGGCCACATCGCGCATATAGATGGTCGAGCCCTTGATCGTCTTGATCGGGATGTCATTCAAGTCGGCGATGGTTCGCGGGGCGCTGTTCATCTCCACCTGGTATTCCAGCAAACCAATCTTGGTGGTGCCGGACGGCGTGATCACGTTCTGCGCATTGAGCGCGTTGACCACGTCGCTGGGCGAGAGACCATACGCCTGCAGCCGCGGCATGTCGAGATCGACCTGCACCTGGCGTATCTTGCCGCCGTAGGGATAGGGCGTGGCTGCGCCCGGCACCGTCGCCAGTTGGGTGCGCAGGAAGTTTTGCCCAAGATCGAACAGCATCTGGTCGGGCAGGGTTTTGCTGCTGAGCCCAAGTTGGACGATGGGGGTGGTCGAGGCGGTGTACTGGATGATCAGCGGCGGCGTTGTGCCCTGCGGGAGACTGCGCAAGATAACTTGCATACCCGCGGTCAACTGCGCCATTGCGGTCTGGATGTTGACCTGCGGCTGGAAGTAAACCTTGATGACGCCGATGCCGTTTACTGACTGCGATTCGATGTGCTGAATGTCGTTGACGGTGATGGTGGTGATGCGCTCGGAGTTGCTGACGATGCGGTCCGCCATATCCGACGGGGCGAAGCCACCGTAGAACCAGATCACACTGATCACCGGGAATATTGATGTCGGGGAAAATGTCGACCGGAGTTCGCACGATGGCCAGCGGCATCAGCAGGATGATGACGATCGCCATGACGACGAAGGTATAAGGACGCCGCAGCGCGAGGGCAACAATCCACATCGGTGAGGAATGACTCCAATCAGGGCCGACGGCATTTCGTCAGCGAGCTAGCAAGGCAATGGCCTAATAAAAAATCCGATTCGATACGGTACGTATTGGATTCAAATATATGCTACTGTGAGTCATGCCGCAAATGCCTTCTTCTGCTCAGAAGCAGCTGCCCGGAAACGACAAAGCCAAACGATTGCCGGGACGGCCTCGCAGCGAACAGGCTCGGCAAGCCATTCTACGCAGTACCAGCCGGTTGTTGCAGCGCACCGGTTTCGCGGAACTCTCGATTGAGGCCATCGCAGCCCACGCTGGTGTAGGCAAGGCGACCGTTTATCGCTGGTGGCCCGATAAGGGCGCGCTGGTGGTGGACGCTTTTGCTTCCAGCGCGGAAGACGAATTGCATTTCCCCGACAGCGGTTCAGTGTTCAAGGACATGAGCCTGCAGATGAACCAATTCCTGGCGATACTTCGTTCGCGTCGCGGGCGTATTGTGGCGGCGGTGATCGCCGGCGGCCAGTCCGACCCTCATCTCATGCAAGCATTTCGCGAGCGGTTTCTGCGGCCTCGGCGGCAAGAAGCCTACCAGACCCTGCGACGCGGAATCGACCGCGGTGAACTGCCCCGTAACCTCGATCTTGATCTTCTACTCGACATCCTCTACGGCGCAATTTACATGCGCTTCCTCATTCGTCACGACCAACTGAGCGAAGAGTACATCGCGGAAGTCTGCCGCCTGGTGCTGAATGGTGCGACGAAAAACGGGGCGCATCCTCAGGGCGCAGGCAAGCGAAAACTCCGAGAGGGCAATGGCAGGATGCGAAACCTGTCGGCGCACTAACCTGGGAGAAACAGGTCGTCAGCGTAGGGAATTGTGATCCTGCGCGCGAAGCGGATCGGAGAGACCTGCGGTTCCGAGGACGAGCTACTGGAGAGACGAACAACAAGGGGCACCGCCATGCGGTGCATTACGCCTTCTTGCTTTTGCGGGTCGCTGGCCGGCTGGTTTTCTCGAGGGCCAATTTTTCGTGCGAGCCAAACGCCTCGCTCATCGCTTGCATTCTGTCTGCGTCCTTACGGACCTTAGCGGCATATGCGAGCGGATCGACTTTCTTCTTTTTCATGTCCCACAGCATGACACAAATCTGAGTACAGTCAACAGCTTCGAGTACCACGTGCAGACGTCGGCGAAGTGCAGCAGATGAAGACCAGCATCGTCACGGGTCGGGCGGCGTAGATGAGGCAATGCGGTTGCTATACTCGCCAGATGTCCCGCGTGCTGCTGGTCCTCACTCTCGCTTTGACGCTTGTCGCTCCCGCAGCGGCCCAAACCACAGCCTGGCAGATCGATCCGAACCATACTGCGGCGCAGTTCTCGGTGCGACACATGGGCATATCAACCGTCCGCGGCGCATTCACCAAAGTGAGCGGAATTGTGACGTACGATCCCGCCAATCCCGGCAATACGGTGATCGACGTTACCATCGATGCCGCTTCCATAGACACGCGCGTGGAAAGACGCGATAACGATCTGCGTAGCCCCCGCTTTTTTGATACGGCGAAATTTCCGACGCTGACCTTCAAGTCGAGACGCGCCGAGCCAAACCGTTCAGGGAAGCTGAAGGTGATCGGCGATCTCACCATTCACGGCGTTACCAAAGAGGTCGTATTGGATGTCGATGCACCCTCCGGTCCTGTGAAGGATCCGCGGGGAAACTGGCATATGGGAACGTCCGCCGCTGCGGAGATCAATCGCCAGGACTTCGGAGTCAGCGCAGACAAAGGAACTGTGGGCGACGATATCCCGATCATCATCGATGTCGAGTTGATCCAGCCGGCCGCGCCAGCGAGGTGAGCCAAGAGCGAAAAGCGAACTCCTATATCTGGTAGTCGATCTCGATCACCTGTTGCAGCTTGTCGGTGCCGTTGGTCGGCGACGGCTGGCGGCCTTGCAGGCGGCACACTTCTTCCTTCAGCATCTTGACTTCGTTGGCCACCGCCGACAGCGCCTCCGATAGCGGATCGTTGATCTGCTTGGGATCGGTGATCACCACGCGCCTGCCGTCGCGAAAAATAATATGGCCAGGCACGCCGACCACGGTGGAGTCGTCGGGCACGTCGCGCAGCACCACCGAACCGGCGCCAATGCGGCAATTTTCGCCGACAGTGATATTGCCCAGTATTTTCGCGCCGGCGCCCACCACAACGTTATTGCCGATCGTGGGATGCCGCTTGCCCTTTTCTTTGCCCGTGCCGCCGAGAGTCACGCCCTGGTACAGGGTTACATCGTCGCCGACAATCGTGGTCTCGCCGATGACCACGCCCATTCCGTGGTCGATGAAAAAACGCCGGCCGATTTGCGCGCCGGGATGGATTTCGATGCCCGTGATCAGCCGGGCTACTTGCGATAGCGCCCGGGCAGGGAATTGCCAGCCACGAATCCACAGCCAGTGATGGAAGCGGTAGCCCCACAGCGCGTGCAGCCCGGAGTACAGCAGCACGACTTCGAGCGCAGACTTCGCCGCCGGATCGCGTTCCTTGACAGCGGCGATGTCCTCACGCACGGAGGCAAACATGTCTTAAACGCCCTCAGCCACCATGGCCAGCGACTCGTTGCGGAGCTGCTCGAACAGCAGGCTGCTCAGGTAGCGCTCGCCAAACGATGGGATAATGACCACGATCAGCTTGCCCGCATTTTCGTCACGCTCGGCAACTCGCAGCGCGGCCACCACCGCCGCTCCCGACGAGATGCCGACCAGCAGGCCTTCTTCGCTGGGCAGGCGGCGCGCCATCGCGATAGCATCCTCGCTCGACACTTGGATGACTTCGTCAATGTAGTCGGTGCGCAGAATGCTGGGAACGAATCCGGCGCCGATGCCTTGAATCTTGTGCGGGCCGGGCTGCCCACCGGAGAGCACCGGGCTCTCCGTCGGCTCCACTGCAATCGCCTTGAACGACGGCTTCTTTGGCTTGATGTATTCGCAAACGCCGGTCAGTGTTCCGCCGGTGCCAATGCCGGACACCAGGATGTCCACTTTGCCGTCGGTATCGTTCCAGATTTCCGGGCCGGTGGTCTCCAGATGGATCTTGGGATTCGCCGGATTGTCGAACTGCTGAAGCATGTAGCCGTTGGGAGTCTTGGCGAGCAGTTCGTCGGCCTTGGCGATGGCGCCCTTCATGCCCTTCGCGCCCGGCGTCAGGACGATGTCCGCGCCAAAGGCCTTTAGCAGCACGCGGCGCTCCAGGCTCATGGTGTCCGGCATGGTAAGGATCAGCCTGTAGCCTTTCACCGCCGCCACAAACGCCAGCGCGATGCCGGTGTTGCCGCTGGTGGGCTCGATCAGCACCGTCTTGCCGGGATGGATTTTGCCCGCGCGCTCGGCTTCGTTGATCATGCTGACGCCGATGCGGTCCTTCACGCTGCTGCACGGGTTCTGGCTCTCCAGCTTGGCGACGACCGTGGCCTTCGCGCCCGCGGTTACTTTGTTCAGGCGCACCAGCGGAGTGTCACCGATCAGTTCCGTTACGTCATTTGCGATCTTCATAGCGATCTCCCAAAAGTTTGACCTGAGGCTTATAGATATACGGTTTGATTCAGTGGAGGCGAGCAAAGAATCAGCTAAAGACAACAACAGCGCGATATTTGTTGGCTGGCGCCAACCTCGAACTGATACAGCGTATATGCGGCTTGAGTTGACATAACACACCAGCTCGCGCGAAAAGGTCTATAGCTTACCACCGTTGGGCGCCGGAATTTCAGTTCGAGATGCAAAATTTTGAGCGCATTTGAAGGAGTTCGGTATTGCGACGAAGTGCGAGCTTCCCTCAGGGGCTGAAGCCCACTATCTATGCACACATAACGGCACGGCTGAAGCCGTGCCCCTTCAAACCTTGCCTCTCGGTGATCCAGCTCAAGCGCTTGCGCAGGACGACAGCACATGACGGTGGAGGCCGAAAGGTTTGGTGCTGACGGCTGACGCCTACAGTTCCGCACGGGCTATTGCTACTGCCGCGATCGCGGCGGTCTCGGCGCGAAGAATGGTATCGCCGAGCGAGGCGGCCATCCAATGGGAAGCGGCGAAATTGTGCAACTCTTCTCCAGTCCAACCACCCTCAGGGCCAATCGCCAGAGATAGAGACTTCACTTCGCCGTGAGCGCGCAGAACATCGACCAGTGATGCTTCCTGTTCGTTCTCGGCAAGAACGATCCGCAAGTTGCAGGGAATATCGACGGCGCACAAATTCACCTGGTCTGTCAAATTAACCTCGGTCATGGCGGGAGTTAAAACGTCGCTCAGTTTCACCGGATCGCGAATTTCGGGCGGCGCGATGCGACGCGACTGCTCGGCGGCTTCACGAGCGATGCGCCGCCAGCGTTCCACACGCTTATCCGCGGCGAGAGCGAGATGCTTTTCGGTGCGGCGCGCAATTACCGGGACGATGGCGGTGACGTTCAGCTCGGTGCACTTCTCGATCGCCCACTCCATGCGATCGAACTTGAAGACGGCAAGCAGCAGGGTGATGGGTACAGTCTCGCGGGCGGCGACTTCTTCGCCCAGCGTGAACTCCACGCGCTCGTCCTGCACGCTGGAAACCGTGGCTCGCCGGACTCGGTCGCCGCAGGCGACCTCGAACTGCTGGCCGACGCGTGCGCGCAAGAGTGCGCGACAAATGCGCGGCGTGCGCGCCGGTCAAGGCGGCGCGATCGGCGGAGAACTCGTCGGCAATCCAGCGGCGTCGGGTCATCGCGTCAACAGTAGCAGGATAATGGCAATGGCCATGGAGGCATAAACTCCGCCGAAGACGCGGTTCTCGCGGGTCAGGTCCTCTTCGCTGAAGAGGCGGCTGTTCAGCAGGAACTCCAGCGCCGAAACATCCCAACCAGGACCGCCATCACCAGCCAGCGCTCCTGGTGCATCTGCGCGCGCAGCAGAAACGGGATGGCGAGCAGCGACAGGCCCAAATAGATAAGCCCGCCGATGCGGGCGCGTTTGCGGCGCTTGGGATCCTGGTAGCGCACCAGCACAATGCGTGCCAACTCGCGCGGCCGGGCCAGACGCGCCGCCGCCGGCAACGCGGTCACGACCAGCAGAAACCACGCGTAGATGCGGAGGGCTTTATCCAAGGGACGCTATTCGCTATTGGCTTTAGAGCAGTCTGAGTAGTGCGGCCCTTGAGCGACTCAGTCAGCTGCTGCGACCTACGGGCTCTGGTTAGTCGGACCGACCGAGCGCTGAAGCGGCTGGCTAAGATCTATAGCTTCAATCGAAGCTGATTCATTGCGACCTAATGCGAGCACGCCAATAGGATCTTGCGCAGAGAAGGTTCTGAGCGTACAGGCTCGATCCGCTTGCGATTTTGTACGACATCTGAACCGTTGCTAAGAGCTGAACAGCTAATGCTAAGAGCTAAAAGCCAAGAGCAAGAGCTAAAAGCTCTCCTACTGAAAAATCTCTTTCACCTTGTTCAGCAGCGAGCGGCTGACAGGCTTGTTCTCCACCGAGGTGGTGCGTTTGCAGCTCCTCCAACAGTTCGCGTTGCCGCTTGGTGAGCTTCGCCGGCGTCTGCACTTTCACCTCGATGTGCAGATCGCCGCGGCCGCGGCCATTCAGCACCGGCACGCCTTTGCTCTTGGCCTTGAAGGTGGTCCCGGTCTGCGTGCCTTCGGGGACCTTCAGCGTGTATCGCCGTCGAGGGTCGGCACCGGAATCTCCGTGCCCAGCGCCGCCTGCGGAAACGAAATCGGCACCGCGCAATACAGGTTCTTGCCTTCGCGCTCGAAGAAGGGATGCTCTTTGGCGTGCAGCACCACGTAGAGATCGCCGGGAGGTCCGCCATAGAGGCCGGCCTCGCCTTCGCCGGAGTACAGAATGCGCGCGCCTTCCTCGACGCCCGCGGGAACCTTGACCTTCACCGTGCGCTCGCGCGTGATGCGCCCCTGGCCTCGGCATTGGTTGCAGGGATCGACGATGAGTTTGCCCGAGCCCTGGCAGGTGCTGCAGGTGCGCGAGATGGCGAAGAAGCCCTGCTGATAGCGCATCTGGCCGCGGCCGCCGCAGGTGGTGCAGTTGATGGGCGACTTTGCCCGGAGCCACGCCGCTGCCCTTGCACTGCTCGCACTCTTCCATCCGCCGGACCTGCACCTGCTTGGTGACGCCGAAGACGGCTTCCTCGAACTCGAGCGTGAGGTCTTCGCGCAGATCGGCGCCGCGCTGCGCGCGCGAGCGCGGCGTCCGCCCTTGCCCGCCGAACATGTCGCCGAATCCGAAGAGGTCGCCGAAGATGTCCTGGAAATCGGTGAACACCGTGGCGTCGAATCCGCCGTTGCCGCCCGGCCGCCGGAAACTCCGGCGTGGCCGAAGCGGTCATAGCGCGCGCGCTTCTCGGAGTCGGCCAGAATGGCGTAGGCCTCGCTGCACTCCTTGAAGCGCTCTTCCGCCTCAGGATTATCGGGGTTGCGGTCAGGATGGTACTGCAGCGCGAGCTTGCGATAGGCGCTCTTGATCTCCTGATCGGTGGCGGTGCGGCTGATGCCCAGCACTTCGTAGTAATCGCGTTTTACGTTGGTGGCCAGAAGTTTTACCTATTCCTCGGGCTAAAGACCCGGTCTTACGTCGATACATTTATGTACGGCCTGTAGGCTGTCCCCTTCAAAGAGACATGAATGAAAGCCTGCTCTATCCGTTCTTGGGATTGCGCGCCACGCGCACCATCGCCGGACGCAGCAGCCGGTCCTTCAACTTGTAGCCACGCTGCAACTCGTCGAGCACGTGATTGTCCTCGGCCTCGTCGGTATCCACCATCTGGATGGCCTGGTGGAGATTGGGATCGAACGGCTCGCCTTCGGCGGGAACGGGCTCCACGCCGAGCTTGGCCAGCGCGTCATGAAACTGCTTGTCGATGAGCTCGATGCCGGCGTGAAAATCTTCCAGCGACGCGCGTTGGTCTTCAAGCGCGTTATCCAGGCTGTCGAGAATGGGCAGCAACGTTTTCAGGCGCGTCGGCGAGGGCGTAGTCCCGGTATTCCTGCTGCGCCTCTGGCGTTGCGCTTGCGAAAGTTGTCGAACTCGGCCTGGATGCGCGCCGCGCGGTCGAGATAGGCCGCGCGTTCGGCTGCGGACCCGCTCCAATTCCGATTGCGGCTCTTCCGCGACCGCGGCCTTGCCCCGGCCACGGTCTGCGGGAAGAGGGCATCGTCTTCTTCGGCCGGCGGAAGTTCGTGGTCCAGTTCCAGCTCCGCCTCGCCGGAGCTTCCATTATGTTTCTTTGCTTGCATAAATTTCTTCTAGGTCGATTCGTTCCAGAGTTGGTCGAACAGGCGCGCGATGTACGACACCGCAGTGATGGTGTGCTCGTAATCCATGCGGGTCGGGCCAATGACAGCCAGCGATCCCATGACTTCGTCGCCTACGCGCGCCGGCGTTCCAATCAGCACGAAATTACTTAGATGCGGCATGGCATCTTC
>CAVWLY010000033.1:0-70856 GCA_963755865.1 uncultured Acidobacteriaceae bacterium
GGCCCAGGGTCTACGCAACCATTCAGCGGCTCGGCCTGAAACCGGAAGAACTGCTGGAGGCCGCCGGCAACAGCCACCGTCGAAGTCGTGCAAAGGAGGAGCGCTGAAGCCATGGCATGCATAGAAGCACGCGGCCTCCGCAAGGCCTTCGGCACAACCATCGCGCTGGACGGCGTCGATTTGCGGGTCGAAGAGGGCCGCATCCTCGGACTCATCGGTCCCAACGGCGCAGGCAAGACCACGGCGCTCAACGCGATTCTCGGCCTCACTCCCTATCAGGGAGAACTGAGGGTGCTCGGACGCGATCCCTGGACCGAGCGCGATCAGCTCATGCGCGATGTCTGCTTCATTGCCGATGTCGCCGTGCTGCCGCGCTGGATCGGGTTTCGCAGGTGCTCGACTACGTCGCCGGCGTGCATCCGCGATTCGATCGCGCGAAGGCGGAAGGTTTTCTCGCCAAGACCACCATCCGGCGCGCCAGCAAGGTCAGGGAATTGTCGAAGGGCATGGTGACCCAGCTGCACCTCGCTCTGGTCATGGCCATTGACGCGAAATTGCTGGTGCTGGACGAGCCGACGCTTGGCCTCGACATCCTGTATCGCAAGCAGTTCTACGATTCGCTGCTGAACGACTACTTCGATCGCAGCCGCACCATCGTCGTGACGACGCATCAGGTGGAAGAGGTCCAGCACGTGCTCACCGATCTCATGTTCATCAACCGCGGCCGCATCGTGCTCGATTGCAGCATGGAAGAATTCGAGTCGCGCTATCTGGAAGTGATGGTGAATCCCGAGCAGGTCGCCGCGGCGCGGGCGCTCAGGCCGATGCACGAGCGCCAGGTGTTCGGCCGCAGCATCTTGCTGTTCGATCATGTCGATCGCCAGCAACTCGCCGCGCTTGGCGACGTGCGCACGCCCAGCATCGCCGACTTGTTCGTTGCCGTGATGGGCAATCAGGCCGGCCAGGCACAAGGAGCGGCTCGATGAATACTCAATCGAACGCCATGCCCGAGTCTCCTTCGAATCGCAAGGAATCGCGCCCGCGGCTGTCTCGGCGACTCGGCCCATGTACTGGTCGGTGCGACGCGAATTGTGGGAGAACCGTTCGATCTATATCGCGCCGCTGGCCGTGCCGCCGCTGTTTCTGTTCGGCTTCCTGATCAGCATGATTCGTCTGCCGCACAGGATGCGTGCCGCGTGGCGCTCGACCCGATGCAGCAGCAGCAGCTCGATCGAGCAGCCGTACGACATCGCTGCGCTGTCTGATCATGGTGACCACTTTTATCGTCGCGGGTGTTCTACTGTCTCGACGCGCTGCACGGCGAACGTCGCGATCGCAGCATCCTGTTCTGGAAGTCGCTGCCGGTTTCCGATCTCACCACGGTGCTCTCGAAGGCGAGCATTCCGCTCGTGGTTCTCCCGCTGCTCGCCTTCGCGATCACCGTTGTCACGCAGTGCATCATGCTGCTGCTGAGCAGCGCAGTACTGCTGGCGAGCGGTCTGAGCGTCGCGACGCTATGGACACAGTTGTCGTTGTTCCAGATGTCGCTGATGCTGCTCTACCACCTTGTGACCGTTCATGCGCTCTGGCATGCGCCAATCTACTGGCTGGCTGCTGCTGGTCTCAGGCTGGGCGCGGCGCGCGGCATTTCTGTGGGCCGCGTTGCCGCTGCTCGCGATCGGCGTCGTCGAGAAGATTGCCTTCAACACTTCGCATTTCGCCGCCATGCTGGGATACCGCTGATCGAGCGGTGACGCGGCAGCCGTCACCGATCGCCGGGTAGCATGCCGATGGATCCGCTGACACACACTCACTCCGGGTCAATTCCTGGTCAGCCCGGTCTGTGGATCGGCCTGGCAATCGCCGCGGCATTCCTCGCCGCAGCGGTCCGGCTGCGCCGCTATCAAGGACCGATCTGAGTTGATTGTCCGAACTTAGTTCGCAAGTCTCGTAAGGAGAAACGAATATGAGCGCGGCCCTTTCTAACAAACCAGGTAAGAGAGAAAGACAGGAGTCTTGGCGAACGCATACCACCGCGTCGTCGGAAACGGATCAATTTCAATGAATATCAGATGAATTTCGCCCCTTGGGTGTTTTGTTGAAATGCGACTTTTCCGCCTGGAGTGGTAAGCTACGGTGGCCGATGGAACTACTCCTCAATCTGATTTGGATATTGCTGGCTGTCCTGGCCTTTCTAGGCTTCCTGCAAAGCCGTCGGTTGTGCGGGCACCTTACTCGGGCTCCCTATCGCAAGTCGCTGTTGGCGCTTGCCTGCGGAGTGCTACTGCTTTTCCCTGTCGTTTCGGCCAGCGATGACCTCCATCCAACGCAGGCCGTCATGGAAGAGGCATCGAAGCGAATACAACACTCTGTTGCCCCTCTCTACCTCCAGCCTGTGGGCATTCTGCTGTTCATGTTGCCTGCCACACTCGCGCTCCCTCTGATGTGTTCACCGGGGTTTTTGCGGCTGTTGCATCTTCTGCCTTTGAAAGCGCTTCCGCTCAGCGGAACGATCGTTCCATCTGCCGGACGCGCTCCTCCCTACTGCTGGAACTGATTCGACGGAAGTGTCTGATCGAAAGACACAAAGCATTCTTTGCAAATTCCTTTTCGCAGTCTGGTGTTGACACGAGCGGATAATCCCGCTTGCCCAGACCGATTGTGCCGGGCCTCAGAAGAAAGACATCCGAATGAAGAACCGCATTAATCAGCGCAGGCGAGCGCTGGCCTATGCCGGCGGGTTGTTCCCATTGCTGTTGGCTGTGGCGCTTTTATCGGCCTGTTCGAAGACGAAGGCCGAACCGTCAGCTGGCGCTGTCATAGAGACTAATACCGACCCTAATGTCTTCACGATGCAGAATCCCGGGCAATTTCCGCTGACCACGGTGGAAGTCCGCAAAGTGAGCGATGAGATCCACGTCAACGGTGTGATCGCGCCAGACGTGAACCGCTCCGTTCCGGTGGTCTCGCTGGGCGGCGGTCGCGTAGTTGAAATAAAGGCCAAACTCGGGGATTACGTGCAGAAAGGGCAAATTCTATTGCTCATCAATAGCCCCGATCTGTCTCAAGCGTTCTCTGATTACCAGAAGTTCAAGGCCGACGCAGCAACTTGCCGACAAACAACTGGCGCGTGCCAAGCTGCTCTACGACAAGGGCGCGATCGCAATGGCCGATCTGGAAAATGCGGAGGACGCCAACGCCAAGGCCATTGCCGACCTCAACGCGGCGATCCAGCGCGTGCGCGTGCTCGGTGGCGACATGAACAATCCTTCTCCGTTGCTGCCATTGCGGGCACCGATTTCAGGGACCATCGTCGATCAGCAGATTACCGGGGGAACGGGCGTGCGGTCGCTCGACAATCAGCCGGCTCTGTTCACCATTGCCGACCTGTCGGTGGTGTGGGTGCTCTGTGATGTGTACCAGGACATGCTACCGCGCGTGCATGTGGGTGACATCGCCGAAATCAACCTGAACGGCTATGCGGAAAAATTTCCCGGCAAGGTAGTCAACATCAGCCAGGTGCTTGATCCCAACACGCGAGCCGCCAAGGTTCGAATCGAGTTGCCCAATCCGCACGGCATCATGCGCGCAGGCATGTTCGTGACCGCAACGTTTCGCGCCAGCCAGCCGGTGGAGCGGGTCGTGGTGCCGGCATCAGCGGTCGTACATTTGCACGACAAGGACTGGGTCTTCCTGCCGGCGGGCCAAAACCAGTTCCGGCGGGTCGCGGTGCAACTTGGATCCCAGGAAAAAGATGGATCTCAGCAGGTCATCAGTGGGTTGAAAGCGGGCGACCAAGTCGTGACCAATGCGTTGCAGTTCTCCAGCGCGGCGGAGGAATAAGACAGCATGATTCGGTTCCTGGTCGATTTTGCCCTCCGCAACCGCATGCTCGTGCTGGCCATGGGCGTCCTGCTGCTGGTGTGGGGAATCATCTCCTTCCATAATCTGCCCATCGAAGCGTATCCCGACGTCGCCGACAAGTACGTGTGGGTCATCACCCAGTGGCCAGGGCGAGCGGCGGAAGAAGTGGAGCAGCAGGTCACGATTCCGATCGAGACGCAGTTGAACGGTGTCGGGCACCTTACCCATTTGCGCTCGACCTCATTGGCCGGGCTTTCGTTCATTACCGTCCTGTTCGACGATGAGTCCGACAACCTGCAGAATCGTCAGCAGGTGTTGGAAAAGCTCACGCTGGTGAATCTGCCGCCGGGTTTGAACCCGCAGATCGGTCCGGACTTCAGTCCTGCCGGCCAAATCTACTTCTATACCCTGCAAAGCACGAACCCGCAGTACGACATTATGGACTTGAAGGCGCTGCAGGACTGGGTCGTCTTCAAGCACCTGATGTCGGTGCCCAACGTTGCCTCAGTCTCCATTTTCGGCGGGGAAACGCGCGAGTATCAGGTGCAAGTCGATCCTGACAAACTGGTCGTCGTACGGGTTATCGATGGCACAGGTGGAGCAGGCACTGACGGCTAACAATCTGAACGGCGGCGGCAGCTTCATCGAGAAAGGGCAGCAGGCCTACAACGTACGCGCGATCGGCCTGATGCAAAACACCGATGACATAGGGGCCACCGTACTGAAGGTGCAGAACGGAACTCCGGTACGTGTGCGCGATGTCGCTATCGTGACCCAAGGGCCCGAAAATTCGCCTGGGCAAACTGGGGAAAGCGATTCGCCACGCCGATGGCACGGTCATCGACAACGATGACGTAGTTGAAGGTATCGTGCAGATGCGCAAGGGCGCCGAGGCCGAAGCGGTACTGCGCGACATCGACATCAAAGTTGACTTCCTCAACAAGCACGTGTTGCCGCCGGGCGTGAAGATTGTTCCCCACATTGACCGTGACGATTTGGTCCACCTGACCACCCACACCGTGCTGCACAATCTGACAGAAGGCATTCTGCTGGTCGTTGTGGTTCTGTTCTTTTTCCTGGGGAATGTCCGTTCGGCGCTGATTGTCGCCATCACCATTCCGTTCTCACTGTTCTTTGCCGCCATCCTGCTCGACTTGCGCCATATTCCCGCCAACTTGCTCTCCCTGGGCGCGCTCGACTTCGGCATGATTGTCGAGGGCGCCGCGGTGATGGTCGAGAACATTCAGCGCCGCCTGGAGAACCGCACACAATCCAGCATGACGATTGATGAAAGCATTCGATCGGCGGCGCACGAAGTTCAGCGGCCAGTCTTCTATGCCATCGCGATCATCATCATTACGTACCTTCCGATCTTCACGTTGCAGCGGGTTGAAGGCCGGCTGTTCAGGCCGATGGCGTGGACCGTGGCATTCGCCCTGCTGGGCGCGCTCGTCTTTTCCATTCTGCTGGCGCCGGTGCTGTCCAGCCTGGTTTTTCGCAAGGGCGTGAAAGCCTGGGAGAATCCAGTAGTGGCATGGATCACCGCACGCTACGAGCAGACGCTGACTGGATCCTGGCGCGGCGCAAGGTTGCCCTCGGTGCCGCGCTCTTAGTTTTCGCGCTGACCGCGTATCTCAGCTTCGGAGGAGTCATTGGCTCGGAGTTTCTGCCGCATCTCGATGAAGGCTCCATCTGGGCGCGCGGAACCTTGTCTCCCAGCACCGGACCCACCGAAGGGCAGCGCATCATGGACCAGGCGCGCCTGATCTTCGCTAGTTTTCCCGAGGTGACGCAGGTGGTTTCGCAGGTGGGCCGCTCCGACGATGGCACCGATGCGACCGGTTTCTTCAATACAGAATACTTCGTTGACCTGAAGCCGCGCGACCAATGGCGCTCGCAATTCCACGGCAGGAAGGAGTTGCTGATTGACGCCATGGATAAGGAGGTCTCGAAGATACCGGGCGTGGAATGGGGCTTCTCGCAACCCATTGCCGACAATATGGAAGAGGCCGTTAGTGGTGTGAAGGGCGAACTGGCGGTGAAGATCTTTGGCTCTGACCTGCACGATCTGGAACAGAAGGGCGAAGAAATCATGGCCGCGATGAAGGGCGTTCGCGGCGTTGCCGACCTTGGCCTTTTCCGAGTGCTGGGCCAGCCCAACGTTGATATCAAAATCGATCGTGCCAAGGCTGATCGCTACGGTATCAACGTGGCGGATATCCAGGATGCGATCCAGACTGCCGTCGGAGGAAACCCGGTAAGCCAGATCCTGATTGGCGAACAGCGCTTCGATCTGGTGCCCCGCTACCAGGAGCAGTTCCGCAAGAGTATCGACGACATTGCGAACATTCGTTTGCTTGCTCCTACCGGCGAACGTGTCTCACTGGGCGAGTTGTGCGATATCACCATGGACAATGGCGCATCGATGATCTATCGCGAGGGCAACCAGCGCTACATCGCCATCAAGTACAGCGTGCGCGGCCGCGACTTGGGCAGTACCGTTGAAGAGGCCATGAACAAGGTGAACCGAGAGGTTAAGCTGCCACAGGGATACACGCTGGACTGGGCCGGCGAATACGAAAGCCAAAAGCGTGCTAATCACAGACTGGCAATCGTAGTACCCCTCACCATTCTGGTGATCATGCTGGTGCTGTATTCCATGTTCCGGTCTTTCAAGTGGGGCTTTCTGGTGCTGTTGAACCTGGGCCTCGCGCCCATCGGCGGCCTTCTCGCTCTGCTGATTACCGGCACGCACTTCAGTGTTTCCACCGGCGTCGGATTGCTGGCGCTGTTCGGCGTTTCGGTTCAGACGGGAGTGATCATGATCGAATACATCAATCAGCTGCGTGCGCGCGGTCACAACCTGCAGGAAGCCGTATTGCTTGGCGCCACGCGCCGTCTGCGGCCCATCATGATGACCATGCTAGTGGCGTCGTTAGGGCTTGTCCCCGCGGCGTTATCTCACGGCATCGGGTCCGACGCACAGCGACCTTTCGCTATCGTCATCGTAGGAGGTTTGTTGACTGAGTTGGCATTGAGCCTGGTGCTGCTGCCGGCCTTCTACGCTTGGATGGCCGGACCGAAGGACGTCCTGCCAGACGAGGCGGAGGAGGCCACCGAATGAGGTACTTCTTCTCGCGCTGGCGGCGTCACTTTGCATAATGTTGGCAGGCTGCCGGTGTTGCTGGCTGATGCCGGGGTCAGGTGCCGTTGTCCGCGCAGACGCAGCCGCAGACGCCGAGCCACACAAGTACCCGCGGTTCCGCAATTGCCGCCAGCGGTGGCGCCGCAGACCCCAACAATGCTCATCACCATCGAGCAGGCGATCGAACTGGCGAAGAAGAACAATCCCACGCTGCAAGCCAATCGCACGCTGATCTCGCAGAACAAGGAACAGGAGGTCACGGCCAATCTGCGGCCCAATCCGCTGTTGTCTTGGGACGCGCAGTATCTTCCGCTATTTAGTCCCGACCTGTGGTCAACCAACTACATCGACAATACGGCGCAATTCGATTTAGGAGTGGGCTACCTCTTCGAGCGTGGCAGAAAGCGCCAACACCGTCTGCAAGCGGCCCAGGATGTGACCTCGGTGACCGAAGCTCAAGTGGCGGATGCGGAACGCACCACTGTAGAGAACACGGCACAGCAGTTCATCGCCGCTCTTCTGGCAAAATCGAATTTGGAGTTCGCCACGCAACTGCTGGAAAGCTACCAGCACACCCTGAACATCAGCCAGGAGCAGTACAAAGCGGGAGGACTCAGTAAGGTAGATCTCTTTAGAATTCAACTGCAGACGCTGCAATTCCAGAGCGACGTCAGCGCAGCCCGCATTGCCAAGGCGCAAGCGCTAGGCTCATTGCGGCAAGCAATGGGGTTTGATTCTGTTCCTCGCGAATACGACGTCGCCGGCGATCTCGCTTATCAGCCCGTGTCCTTGCGCGTGGAAGATTTAGAGGCGCGCGCCCTCGCCTTGCGTCCCGATCTGCAGGCCGCGCAACGCAGCGTCAGCTCCGCCACCAGCCAGATAGGCCTGGCCAAAGCCAACGCGAAACAAGACCTCAACGCTACGTTTAACTACGGCCATGTGAACGCGTCTAATGTGGGAGCGTTTTACTTCAACATCCCGCTGCCGATTTTCAACCGCAATCAGGGCGAAGTGGCCAGGACTTATTTTGCGCTGACCCAATCGCAACTTCTGGAAAGGGCTGCCGAACAGCAGGTTATGACCGACGTGCGGAACACTTATGAGTCGCTGCGCAACAGTGCAGACATCGTCGATTTATACAACAAGGGGTATCTGCAGCAGGCGCAACAGTCACTGGAGATCACACAGTTTTCTTACCAGCATGGCGCCGCGTCGTTACTGGATTTTCTGGACGCCGAACGCAGCTATCGCGCTACCGAGTTAAGTTATCGCCAGGCGCTGGCGACTTATATGAGCACCTTGGAACAGCTGCGGCAGGCGGTAGGCACGCGAGACCTGCCGTAGCGCGGATTTGGATTCATTTAGTCCGAAGGCTGTCGCCCCCTCTCTTCAAGCAAGCAAGTGCGCTTAATTAATCCGCCTAGCCGGAGTCACTGGAGATCGCTTCGGTCTGACAACAGCACGCCATTGCGCGCGTAGCTATCACGCGGCACCTCAACAAAGGCTATGGTGAGCTTCTCGGGCTTGACATTGAGTTCTTCGCGCAGCACGTCGGTGACGCGTTTCACCGCGCGGCGTTTTTGCTCGATCGTCCGCCCTGCCAGCATTGTGATCTGCACATGTGCCATACGAGTCTCCTTCCAAAGTTCCGACAGACCCTAACCTGCGGAGTCTAACCGAAACTGTCGCCATGGATTTCTTTGTTGGTTCAGAAAACGAGGACATTTTACGCGCAAATCGCCACCCCGACGACGTTATGGAGACGTCCGCCCTAGGCAGAGGTCCTCGATCGGCCTGGCAACCGCTTGACATCGGCGTCCTCGCGGTATAAATATACATTTAGCTGTATATTTATGCTATGTCGAAGTTGTCGCGCCATACCACCATTCGCGATCTGGTCGTCAACCAACAGGTTGCCAGCCAGGAAGAGCTGCGGCGGCTACTCTACAAGCGTGGTCACCGGGTGACCCAGGCGACGCTGTCGCGCGACATCCATGAATTGCGGCTGGTGAAGACCGCGGAAGGCTACAAGCTGCCCCAGGGCGAGGTCGCCGAGGCATTTCTGCCTTCCATCGAGCGGCTGATTCACGAGTTTGTTTACGACGTGAAGACCGCGCAAAATCTGGTGGTGGTGAAGACCAGCGCCGGCAGTGCACAGCCGGTCTCGGCCGCTATCGACGCCGAGGAGTGGGAAGAAGTTGTGGGCACCATCGGTGGCGACGACACGATTCTGGTCATTGCGCATGATTCCAGAATCGCGGAGAAGCTGGCCAGGCGTATTCGGGGACATTTTGCGTGAAACAGTTTTGCTGAAGAATTGGAAGACCAGATCCCTCGCGGGCTGAAGCCCGCTCGGGATGACAAAAAGAAGGAGTCTATCGGCACGACTGAAGTCGTGCCCTGACACAAGGTGTTTGAAGGCGGACTCGGCAATCTGTTTAGCCCCGAGGGGTACTTGCACTTCAGCGCGGCCAAAGCCGCAATAAATAGAGGCGGTTATGGCACGGCTGAAGCCATGCCCCTTCAAGTCCTGACGATCAACATGAACGCCACTTTACAACCCGCGGTCTTTGGTGCTACCGGCTACTCCGGGTTAGAGGTTGTGCGCTTACTCGCGCGGCATCCTGGCGTTAAGAAGCCACTGCTGTTCCAGCGCAACGGAGAGAATGCGGGCCATGCCGATTTGAGCGACGCGTATCCGCAACTGGCGGGCAACGGCGGCTTCCCGTTTGAAGCTTTCTCATGGCAGCGGACGAAAGATGCCGGAGTGGATGTCGTGTTCCTGGCGACGCCTCACGAGTTTTCGCGCGAATGGGTCCCGGAAGCGATTAGCCGTGGCTTGCGCGTGATCGATCTCAGCGGAGCGTGGCGTTTGAAGCAATCGGCGAATCGTGAAGTGTACGGATTCAGCGATGCCAATGCACACCGCGCGTCGCTGCTCGATGAAGCTGCGGTGTACGGATTGCCCGAGCTCCATGCCGAAGCAATAAAGGATGCCGCGTTGCTGGCCAATCCCGGATGTTATCCGACGTCGATCATTTTGGCTCTGGCTCCGTGGATTCGCGCCGGATACGTGGATGTGGAGCACGGCCTCATATGCGACTCGAAGTCCGGGGTATCGGGGGCAGGGAAGACGCCATCGGCCAAGACGCATTTCGTAGAAGTTGACGGCGACTTCAGCGCGTACAACGTCTTCGGACATCGTCACACCGGCGAAATGCTGGAGCAGCTTGGGCTCGAAGCTGGATCGCTGCAGTTCACGCCTCATCTGCTGCCAATTCCGCGCGGCATTCTCTCCACTATCTACGTGAAGCTGGCGAAGCCTGTGTCCGCGGAAGAATTGGAGCAATGCCTGCGCGAGTTCTACGCCGGCAAGCCCTGGGTGCGTGTCTTCGGCGCAGCACGGCTGCCGCAAATCAAGTTTTCGCGCAACACCAATTTTTGTGACATCGGATTTTCGCTTTCGCCTGACGGCAAGCGCGCGGTCGTGGTGTCGTGTCTTGATAACCTCTTGAAGGGCGCCGCCGGCCAGGCCGTGCAGAACATGAACCTCATGTTCGGCTTCGACGAGAAAGAAGGATTGCAATGAAACTGGTGATCAAGATTGGCGGCGCGGCTCTCGACGACAAAGAGCTGGTCATGAAGTTTGCCAAGACAATTCCCAGTCTCTGGCGCGAAGGTCACAAACTGGTGGTTGTGCACGGAGGAGGAGCGGCACTCAGCCGCACGCTGAAGCAGCTTGGTTGCGAAACCACCTTCGTCAATGGCTTGCGGGTCACCGATGCGCAGACGCGCGACGTGGCCGTCATGGTGCTCGCCGGACAACTCAACAAGCAACTCGTAGCCTCGATCGGCGCTGCCGGACAGCCGTCGCTGGGCCTGTGTGGCGGCGATTTGCAGATGTTTCGTGCAGCCAAAAAGAAGCAGCCCGATCTCGGCTACGTGGGCGAAATCTGTTCCGTCGATGCGCAGTGGATCGACCGGCTGTGGACCGCAGGCATCGTTCCGGTGGTATCGAGTCTGGCGCTGGGCGTTGACGGTGAGTACTACAACATCAATGCCGATCACATGGCGTCAGCGTGCGCGGTGGCTTGCGGCGCCGATGCCTTGATCTATCTCACCGATGTCGCCGGCGTGAAAGATGCCGAAGGCGCTGTCATTCGCTGGCTCGACGTGAAAGCGATTGCCGCCATGGTGCAGCAGGCGACGGTAAGCGGAGGGATGTTGCCCAAACTGGAAGCGTGTATGAAGGCGCTGAAGCGGGGTGTGGCCCGGGTCCGCATCCTGCCCGCGGACCATGCTGAAGTGTTGCCCGGGTTCTTCAGCGACCTGATTGAGTGCGGTACGGAAGTGATTGCGTCGTGACTGACATCTTTGGGTCTGGCGCTGAAAAGCAGGCCCCTCAGCGACTGAAGTCGGTTCGGGATGACAAAAATAAGGAAAGGTACAACGGCGTACCCTTCGGCAAGCTCAGGGCAGGCTCTAAAGGTACGCCCCTTCCATAGCTGATTGCCAATTGCTAAGTGTTAATTGCTAAGTGCTAAATGCGAAATGCTCGTTTCGAATTGCTAATTGCTCACCGGAGGTACGACATGATTGCTACTTCAATTCCCGCGGGGCTAAGTCCCCACATCTCTCCGCAGCGGAGCGTTTCCGGCCGCGATCTGATCTCGATTCAGGATTTCACGCCGGACGAACTTGCCTGCACGTTGGAGCTGGCGGCGGCGATGAAGGCGCGCCCTGCGGACTATCGCGGCACTCTGGCCGGCAAGCAGATTGTGTTGTTCTTCGAGAAGCCTTCGCTGCGCACGCGACTTAACCTTTGAGGCCGGCATCAACAGCCTGGGCGGAGTATCGTTCTTCGTTGACCAGACGCAGTCGCGGCTGGGCGCTCGCGAGAGCCTCAGCGATGTGGCCCATAATCTGGAGCGCTGGGTCGACGGCGTGGTGCTGCGCACGTTCGCGCACGACACCGTCACGACCATGGCTACGCACGCGTCGATCCCGGTGATCAACGCCCTTAGCGAACTGGAGCATCCCTGCCAGGCGCTGGCCGACATGCTGACCCTGCAGGAACATTTCGGCGATCTGCGCAATGTGCGTCTCGCCTATCTCGGCGATGGCAACAATGTGGCGCACTCGCTGATGCTTGCGGCAGCAAGTTTGGGAGCGAGCCATCTCCGTGGGAACACCTAAAGGATACGAGCCGAACGAAGCCATCGTGAGCGCGGCGCAAGAGTTGGCGGCAGCTTCGGGTGGTCAAGTGCAAATCGTCAATGATCCCATTGAGGCTGTCGCCGAAGCCGATGCGGTTTACACCGACGTGTGGGCGAGCATGGGCCAGGAAGACGAAGCCGCCGAGCGGCGCGAAATATTCCTGCCCTTCCAGGTTAACCAGAAGCTCTTCTCTTATGCCGCGAAGCATGCGGTTTTCATGCACTGTCTGCCGGCGCATCGTGGAGATGAAGTCGCGGCTGCGGTGATCGATTCGCCGCGTTCGGTGGTATTCGATCAGGCGGAAAATCGCCTGCACATTCAAAAAGCCATCATGGTTTTATTGCTGGAAGGCGGGGTCCATCGCTTTCCGCCGAGGAGCGCATATGCGTGAGAAAGTCGTACTGGCATATTCCGGAGGTCTCGATACCTCCATCATTATTCCGTGGCTGAAAGAAAACTACGATTGCGACGTGATCGCTTACGTTGCCGACGTAGGACAAGGCGATGATCTGGATGCGGTGGTCGAGAAAGCGCACGCGACCGGCGCCAGCAAGGTGATTGTGGAAGACTTGCGTCAGGAATTCGTGCTCGACTACGTCTTTCCCGCGATCCAGGCGGGCGCGGTGTATGAGCACAAGTATCTGCTGGGCACGTCGCTGGCGCGGCCGATCATAGCGAAATATCAGGTCAAGGCCGCATTGCGGGAAGGCGCGACTGCGGTGGCGCACGGCTGCACCGGGAAAGGGCAACGATCAGGTGCGCTTCGAGCATGCCTACCAGGCGCTGGCGCCGGAACTGAAGGTGATTGCTCCGTGGCGGGAGTGGACGCTGCAGTCGCGCGAGGATTGCCTGGACTACGCGGAGCAGCATGGAATCTCGGTGGCGCAGAGTCGCGAGAAGATCCACAGCCGCGACCGCAATTTGCTGCACGTCAGCCATGAAGGCGGCGAGCTGGAAGATCCGAACAATGCGCCGCTGGCCACTACGTGGACATGGACCAAGTCGCCGCAGGAAGCGCCCGACAAAGTCGAGACGGTTACGATCGAGTTCCAGTACGGCGTGCCTGTGGCGGTGAACGGCGTGATTCTGGATCCAGTGGCGATTGTCGAAGTGCTGAACGAAATCGGCGCCCGCAACGCGATTGGCCGCGTCGATCTGGTCGAAAACCGATTCGTGGGAATCAAGTCGCGCGGATGCTATGAGACGCCGGGTGGAACGCTGCTGCTTACCGCCCATCGCGAGCTCGAGGCGTTGTGCCTTGACCGCGACGTATCGCACTTCAAACAACACATTGGTCTGAAGTACGCCGAGATCGTTTACTTCGGCCTATGGTTCACGCCCTTGCGCGAATCGCTGCAGGCCTTCGTGGAAAGCACGCAGCATGATGTCAACGGCAAGGTGACACTCAAGCTCTACAAGGGCAACATCGATGTCGCCGGGCGCAAATCGCCGACCTCACTGTACCGGCCCGATATCGCCAGCTTCACCATGGGCGCCGGCTACCAGCAGAAGGATGCGGAGGGCTTCATTCGCATCCTTGGGCTGCCGGCGCGCTCGCGTGCGCTGGTGCATGCGGAGACTGTGAAATGAAGATGTGGTCGGGCCGTTTCGGCCAGGCGCAGAATCCGGACTTCGAGCAGTGGCAGCGCTCGTTCCCGTTCGATCGCGTGTTGCTCCCTTACGAGGTGGCGGCGAGCCGAGCCCACGCTGCCGCGCTGGCATCGGCGGGCGTTCTGAATGAGCGAGAACTTGCGGCGACGCTGGAGGCGCTGGATCAGATCGGTCGCGAGGGCATTCCCGAAGATGACGATCCCACCATCGAAGATGTGCACCATTTCGTCGAGAAGCGACTGGTGGAGTTGGCCGGCGAAGTGGGATACAAGCTGCACACGGGTCGCAGCCGCAACGAGCAGATTGCGACCGACCTGCGGCTGTATGTGCGCGAGCAGATCGACGCGATATCGCAAATGCTGGTGGAGTTTCTGGGCGAATTCGTGAAACAAGCCGAGGTCGCTGGCGAGAACGCAATGCCGGCTTACACGCATTTGCAACGCGCGGAGCCGGTGCTGGTGGCGCATTGGCTGCTCGCCTATGTCGAGATGTTCCTGCGCGATCTGGACAGGCTGGCCGATTGCCGCAAGCGGATGAACGAATGTCCGCTGGGATCGGGAGCGGTGGCAGGAACAATTCTGCCGCTCGATCGCGAAGCGATAGCGACCGAGTTGCAATTCGATTCGCCCACGGCGAACAGCATCGACGCGACCAGCGATCGTGACTTTGCGATCGAGTTTGTGCAGGCGCTGTCGATTGGTGGCGTTGCATCTGAGCCGCTGGGCCGAGGAGCTAATTCTGTGCTCAACCACGGAGTTTGGCTTCGTGAAGTTGCCGGAGCAGTTCTCGACCGGCAGCAGTGCCATGCCACAGAAGAAAAATCCGGACGCTCTGGAGCTGATTCGCGGGAAGGCGGGAAGAGTGTTTGCCAACGCTGACCGAGCTGTGGATAGCCGTCAAAGGACTTACCACAGTCCTACAGCAAGGACCTGCAAGAGACGCAGCAGCCCGTCTTCGCTGCGGCGGGGCAAGTGGCGAGCATGTTGCGCGTGGCGGCTGGATTTCTGGCGACGGTTTCGTTCGACGGCGAGCGGATGCAGCAAGCGGCAAGCAGCGGATTCATGAATGCTCTGGCGCTCGCGGCATACCTGGTACGGCGGGGAATTCCGTTTCGTCAGGCGCACGAGAAGGTGGGGCAAGCCGTACGTCTTGGCCTGGAGAAGCGTTGCGAGTTGGAGCAACTGGCGAAGGAAGAGTACGCGCAGTGTGGCATCGCCGCCGATGCCGAACTCTACCGCGCGTTGTCGCTGGATGAGGTGCTGGCGATACACGATGTTCCAGGGGGTACTGCGCCGTTGCGAGTTCGGGCGGCATTATCGACGATCAAAGAAAAATTAGCCATCTATGCAGGAGTCGCCCATGCAGGCACGTAGCGCAACTCTTCCCGATGCCATCCGCATCGAGCAAATGATTCAGATCCACGTCGCGGACGGAACGCTGTTGCCGCGGTCGCTGGCGGAGATCTGCGAGAACATTCGCGACTTCGTGGTGGTTGAACACGATGATGAGATCGTCGGTTGCGGCGCGCTGCATTTGTACGGCATGCACCTGGCTGAAATTCGTTCGATCACCGTCACCGCCAAAGCGAAGGGCAAAGGCGCTGGCCGAGTGCTGGTTGACGCCCTGTTGATGGAGGCGCAGCGCCAGAGCGTGACCTGCATCTGTCTGTTCACGCGCATCCCGGACTTCTTCGGCCAGATGGGTTTCCAAATCGTGGACAAAGAAGCGCTGCCCGACAAGATGCACAAAGACTGTCTGAAGTGTCCGCGCCTGCATGCCTGCGATGAAACCGCGATGTACCTTGGGAGCCTGCCGAAACACGCTCCCGGCGCGGTGTCGGCACGGCATGCCGTGGAGTTCGTCCAGATCGCGTCTCCCCGGCAGGTCAATCAGGCGTCGGTAGAAAGTATCTCGGGCGACTAAGCCTGGACGTCGCTAACACAGGGAGCTTTGTCCTGAAGAAGTCGGCGATTTCGCCGGAAGCATCGGAGTGGCGCAGCCGAGTGGTGAGTCTTCGGATGACTAGTGGCGGAGAGGGAGGGATTCGAACCCCCGATACCCGTCAAGGTATGGCCGCTTTCGAGGCGGCTCGTTTCAACCACTCACGCACCTCTCCGCATCAACGGCAGACGAATTGTAGGTCCTTCAGCCGCGGTCTTTGACGGGCGACAAGAGCACAGCGGCACTTTCAGTTTAGCAAATGAAGTGTATTTCAAGTTGTCGTCCCGAGATGAAAACCATCTATAGACCTTCAGCAGTGATCCCAGGTTAGCCCAACGGAAGGGCGAACCTGCACCCAGCGTGCAGTTTAAGACTCTTCAGCGCGGTTCGACCGCTGCGTGATCCGAAGGGAAGAGGTAACCAGCCATCATGCGCTTCATCTCGGCAATGACGCGATCGCGATCTTCGCCAGCAGGCTGCTCGTAGGCGTAGGCGATGAGGCGCTCGCCGGCTTCGCTGGCCACGCACAATGTGAGTTCGAGCTCAGGGGTAAAGCGGAAGAGCAGGCGCTCAACGGTGAAGGTGGTGAGGAGGGCAGAAAGACCAGTGCGGGCTGCCCCTCCGGCGGTGATAGAGGTGCTGACGTGGCGTCCGAAGGAGATGGTGCGGAAGTCCGCATGGGCGTCGAGATAGGCGACGTAGGCGTCGATGATGGGATCGAGCACGGCGGCGAGTTCGAAATTTTTCGGCTTCTTCAGGGGCTGCAACCGGGGCCGCATGACGTCGCTCTCCACGTTGCCGCGAAGTTGAATGATGTGGTTGCTGGCGATGGCGTCGATGATGGTTTCGCTGTCGGGGAAGAAGCGGTAAAGGGCGCCGACGGAGAGCCGGGCCTCGGCGGCAATGAGCGTGGTGGTGACGTCGCGGAGCGGCATGCGGCTGAGCAGCGCGCTGGCCGCGTCGAGAATGCGTGCGACGGTGCGCACGCTGCGATCCTGAACGGGACGGGGGCGGCGCGCTGGCGTGGCTTTGTTCATGGAGTTTCTCAAGCAATCATCATGGCACAATGCGGAAAGCCCGATTGCGAGCGCAGCGATACACGGCAAAATCGCGGCGGTCGAGGGTGAAGATGGTGTCGATCCTTTCGCGGCCAGCCAGATAAACCAGCGCGGCGTCGGCCAGTTGCGGACGCATGTCCTCGTACTCCTCCATCACATCGGCAATCGCGCCGGCCTCTGCGCCCGCGAGCGGAAGCAGCTCCAGAAAGCCGCCGGGCTTCTCGGAAAAACAGCCTCGTAGAAGTTGCTGGACAGCCCGCGGATGGGAACGCAACAGCCACACTGCCTCGGTGATCACCGGCCAGCAGGAAAATAGAGGGCCGGGAAGTTGATGCAGGGCTTTGACGCAAGCGGCGTGGTGCTCGTCCACGGTGGAGAGAATGGCAACCAGCGGTCCGGTGTCCACCAGCACGCGGCGCTTCACTTGGATTTCCCGAAACCTTCCAAGTGGCGGGCATTGGAGCTGAGGTCGGTTGCCGGAGATTTCCGGCCGCGCCCTATACAGCCAATCAATCCCGCTTCTTCGGCCAGTTCGTAGGCTGGCCGCGGCTCGCTGGACTGCCCAAGATAGGTTTCCAGGGCTTCGCGGACGAGTTCCGATTCCGGCTGCCCTTTTAGCCGCGAGCGGTGGCGCAGGCGCTGCCCAAGAGTCTCCGGGATGCGAATTGTTATGCGGGCGGATGACATGTCTGACATTCTAGCATCGATGTCAGACATGCACTTATCCCAGGCTAGCCCAAAAGACGGGCGAATCTGGGGCACGAGCTCAGAAGAGCGAGGACTTTTTCCCCCAGTCGGATACTTGCCCGGGTCTCGAGACGCCCGAGACCCGGGGCACCGGGCGATGCCGCGCGGCTGGTAGCGTTCGGCAAGAGTGACGAGAAACTGGATAGCATTCTGTTTAGGCTGGCCCAGGTCCATCTCGGACTGTGGGTCGGAGTCAAATATCTCCTTGACCTGCCCCCATTTTCCGCACGGTGATTTTACAACTTAGCTAGTAGCCGAAGCTGTGGGAAAGTGGGAAACGCCAGCGGCGTTTTCCAAGCGGACGCAGTCCGCGTCTTTTCCATAGCTTGCCTTCTTCGCCCACATGGCGAACTCACACGGCGTGCGATACCCCAGGCTACTGTGGGGCCGCTGCTGGTTGTAGTCTGTGCGCCAATCGCCAATCTTTCTCCGCGCGTCAAACAGGTTCTGAAACCAACTCACCCGCAAGCATTCCTCTCGCAGTTTTCCATGAAAGCTCTCTACCTGCGCATTCTGCGTCGGCTTGCCAGGCTGAATATGCACCAACTCAATCTGCTGCTCCACACACCAGGCCAGAAAATGCCGGCTCGTCAGCTCCGGCCCGTTGTCACAGCGAATCGATTGCGGCCTGCCTCGCCGCATTACAATTTCCTCCAGCACCCGCGTCACCCGTCGACTGGCAAAGCTGGTATCTACCTCCAGGGCCAGACACTCTCGCGTAAACGCGTCCACCACACTCAGCACCCGAATCGTCCGCCCTGCCGCCAGCACATCATGCACAAAATCTAAAGCCCATTCCTGGTTGGCTGCGCTGTACTGCCGCAGGGGCGCACCCGCCCGCACACAGTGCTTTCGCTTCTTCCGGCGCAAGCATAGCCCGGTCTCGCGATAGATCCGGTACACCCGCTTGTGGTTTGTTGCCTTACCGCTTCTCCGCAACAGAACCTGCAGCCGGCGATAACCGAAGCCTGGCTTCTCCCGCGCCAGCTGCACTAGTCGATCACGCAGCTCGTCATCGTTCTGCCGCGACTCATAGCGATAGCTACTGACCGCCAGCGACAGCAGCCCGCAAACCCGGCGCTCACTGACTGCGTACTGCTTCCGCAACCAGCCCGCGTCCGTCCTCCGGTCTACGAGCTCAGCCCGTTTTTTGCAATCACCGCTTTCAGCATCTCCCGGTCCAGGCTCAGATCCGCCACCAGTTTTTTCAACCGCCTATTCTCGTCTTCCAGTTGCCGCAGACGCTGCGCTTCGCTCACTTCCAGCCCCCCGTACTTGGCCTTCCAGCCATAGAAGGTGTGCTTGCTGACCCCCACTTCTCGCGCCACATCCTCCACCTTGCGCCCAGCTTCCACTTGCTTGAGCGCAGCGATCATCTCCGCCTCGCTGTGCTTGCCTCGTGACATAGCTCTGCCCCTTTCCTAAATCCGAAATCATACTTACTGGTGTGCGGATTTAGGGGAGCAGGTCATCCTGATGACGCATTTTGTTCTCCTGCGGTTGGTGACCGCTTAAAGTGCGCAGGCCGCGCGAACGCGGCCTACGGCTTCCCACCTTGACGTAGCGGGCTTGGCAGGGTACCACCCCCGTTCACGCTCCGGACGCACGGAGTCGCGCGGACGGAGATCAAGCTTTAGCGGCTGGCATGGGATTCTCCGGCGATTGGTCGCCGCTTTGTGGAATCTTGATTATAGTGCGACGGCCGCAGTCGAACAATTCAGGGCGTTAACAAGTTAGGGATTCCCGGGACTAGAACGATCACATTTTCACCAAGCAACCTCTCCGTTTACGTTCCAGAAGCTTCATCGCCAGCATAAGATTTCAATTGTTCCACGGCCTGAAGGGCTGCTTTTAGAAATCCTTTTGGCCCAAAATGAATTCGCTGCCAATCACCCTGAAGTCCTCCATAGTCTGAAACTCCTTCTTCGACCATGAGGACAATAGGTTTGCCAAGAGCGAGTGCTGCCCCTTTCTCTTCGAGCAGCCAAGGGCTTGTAGTAAATGTTCCATCCGCCTTAGGTTGATCGCGCGACATAAGACATAAGAAATACTGACAAGATCTAATTCTATCCAGAATCGCCTTGCTAACATAAGTATTCGCTGTCTTCGCAGTTACCACACTAAAGTTGTGCTGTTGAAGAAGGTCGGCTAGCCCAGAAATATACTCAGTTTCGACAAATCTATAGGAAAGGAATACTGACCTTGTTGTAATCTGAGAAAGGGTCGGCGATGATTTCTTTAGTAGTGTGGCGAGAAGCTCTGTAAGCTCGTCGATGAGAATCTTTGGTTCCAGCATTTGAACAGTTTCAGGTAGTCGCTTGACCTTCTCAAGAAGCTTTCCAATGCTACCCGCCGAAATTTTCCACCCTAGGTCCAGTTGACATGTGCTCAGAACGGCATGAACCTCATCTTGAAATGCCGCCACCGGTGTGCGTTTATCCAAGGTGTAATAATGCGAGAAACGCCGACGCTGCCCACGATAGAACTCGGCCCGGTCCTTTTCTGCTTTAAGTCGATCTAAATAAAGCACAAACAGTATTTCCGGGTAGTCATGCCGAACCGAGAAAATAAAGTCAGCCGCCTCCTCGATGCCCATTGAGATGGGGTCGATGAAGATAGTATTGGCTTCGATTTCCTCGAGAGAGCTTGCCGCAGCATCAAGAGTTGGCGCGGTCTTAACTGCGACGACCATATTCTCCTGCTTCAAAGCATTTTCCAGAAGGCCACTTGCAGTTTCGCCATCGTCACAGATGAGAACTCTAAGTGGAACAGTTTCAGGCACAGACGTCGGAGTCTTCTTCATGGCCAGCAAGTGTACATCAGGCTTTCCAAACCATGAAGCAAGAAGCGTCAGGCTGGCGGTTACTTAGCCAGGATTTCATATCATGGGCAGGCCCGCGCGGCATCCGCGCGGCGATTAAGCAGTTTTCGCGGCTTTCGTCGCCTTCTTCGCTTTCGCCTTCTCGCGATCAGCGGTGACGATCTTCTCGCGGAGGGCGTGTGCGTCCACCTTGTAGAGTTTGGCGAGCGTATAGAGCGGGTTTTCAGGGTCGCTGCTGTAATTGGTGTAGAGCGGCGGGGTGTACGCGTTGCCTGCGGTGAGTGAGATCAGGCAGAAGCGGGTCAGGTCCTTCGCGTTCATCCCGGGCAGCTTCGCCAGCAGCGCGGCGGCGTAATCCTTCGTCGTGCCGCCGGTCGTGACGTAGTGGCTCTTCACGATCTTGGGTTCAAGCTGGTACAAGCTCGGCATCATTGGAACGTGGCATCGTATTAGTGCGGAGCATCTGCAAGCCTACCTTGACGAAATGTGCTTCCGATTCGATAACCGTAAGAACCACTACCTGTTCCTCGATACGCTTCTCAAAATGTTGGAAGCGGAGCACGTCGAGTACAAGCGATTAACCGCAGCCTAGTTTGGCAGCTTCTTGGCAATCGTTTCTAGATCATCAGCCACGACGAATAACCCATTTGCGTTATTCGCAAATTGATACATTGAATCAGTAGAGTCTCTCCTATCCAGCAAGGGCAAGCGAGACAGTATCTCATCTCTAAGAACTATGGCATCGGTTTTGTATTTATTGGAATACTCAAATTGGGCATTGGTGGAAACAGTAAGACTATTCCCTTTAGCCGTTCCATTCATTTCGCTCTGTAGGGCATTCTGACCTACCGCCCGTATCTGTTGAGCAAGTCTTATAGCCATGTCTCGAAGTTGCGAATTACTAAATCTGGAGAATCTTGTTTCCACGTTATGCGGTTGAACGACAACGGGAACCACACTGCGAAGTGCAATAGCTACCTGTTTGGGGTCAGAATTGCTTGCCAAAATACCAAGAACCTTGCTTACCGAATCTAGTTGTCCCTGTGTGTACTTGACCTCTCCTTCAGTTCTAATCTGCTCCTCTTGGTGTTGCCTCGCCATCTCCCTGGCTGCCCTATCTGCCCTATCGGATTGCATGTAGCTTAGCCAAAGAAATGTCACGCCGAGAACGCCAAACAGGGTTCTGTATATGGCTTTGCGATTTGGCGCTTTGCTATCCCCCGTCATTTCCAAACCGAGTGCGGTCATACCAAGTCCCGAAAGCCAAACTCCAGTCGAGATTAAAAGATCGACATTAACCATTGCGCAAATCTCCGCTCGGACGGGATGTAATGGCCCGCCAAGCAGATTTTGCGGCAGCTACGACCTTGTGTAAAGCCGATAATCTTGACTTACGTCCTGGGCTACTGTTGTTCCGCCCTGACGGGCTCTATCTGCAACTGCCGACTCTTATGCGACGGTCGCTGTTCAGGCTCAAACAGTTTGCTGAGAGACTCACAAAAGCAGGTCCCTCGCCGACTAAAGTCGGCTCGTGATGACAAATATAGAGAGGACAAATATAGAAAGGATCTGCGATGGCGCAACTAAGGGTGCGCCCCTTCAAATTGCCAACCGCAATCGAGTTTTTATCGCAACTTGTGAAGCCGACTCACGGCTGGTCATCTTCAACAACAACATCATCACCCTGATCTTCATTCTTACTCCGCCGCGAGCAGCGGGAGCAGCAGTGCCCAGTTGTCTGTGGTTGGTAACCGCAGATCCTTCGACTCCGGCGTTCAAAAGCAGGACGCCTCCGCTCAGGATGGCAAATACAAAAAACGTATCGGCACGACTGAAAGTCGTGCCCTGACACAAAGCTCGGAATCGCAGAATAAAGGGTTTCAACGGCGCATGATTTGGCAAGCTGAGGGCAGCCCCTGGAGGTACGCCCCTCCCTAGGCGCTATCCGCAGATACTAGGGCAGCGAGATTTGTTCTGAGACGACGATGGTCGGGTCGGCAGGGAACAGGTAGGTCGAGAGGAGGCGCTTCATCTCGCGAATCACGCGGTCACGATCGTCGCGCGTGGGCTGCTCGTAGGCGTAGGCGATGAGGCGCTCGCCGGCTTCGCTGACGATGCGCAACATCAGGTCGAGCTCTGGCGTGTTGGGAATGCCCAGCCGCTCCAGCATGAAATTTTTCAGCAGCGCGGGAAGTCCCACAATGGGGGACGCCTCGCGCTCTTTGGTCGCGGCGCTGATGTAGCGGCCAAACGAGATGGTGCGGAAGTCGGGATGCGCGTCGAGATAAATAATGTAGGCGTCGACGACGCTGTCGAGGATGCTGCGCCGGGTCGAAGGTCTCCAGGTTGGCGAGTTCGCGCTCGAGCGTCCTCATGACCGTGGCTTCGAGCGACGCGCGGAATTGCTCGACGTGACGCACGGCGATGGCGTCGATGATGGTCTGCTTGTCGGGGAAGAAACGGTACAGCGCGCCGATGGAGAGGCCAGCTTCGGTGGCGATGCGCGTGGTGGTGATGTCGTCCAGTGGCATCTGGGTGAGTAAGGAAGCTGGCGGCGTCGAGGACGCGCTGGACGGTTTGCTGGCTGCGAGATTGGACGGGCAGGCGGCGAGCCGGGGTTACGAATTCGACCCCCACTTTAGCCGTATCAAATTGATTCTTAAAGGACATCCTATGTCCGTGATAAGCCGGACTGCGATCCACTCTTATTGACATCATGGCACAAATCCTATAGAAAAGAAAGAGAGTTCGCGTTCTTGTTCTGTGAGTCTGGAGGCAGAATAGGCTCCTTCGACTTCTCGCTTCGCTCGTCGATCAGGATGACAAATGAAATCTCACGAGTTCCGAAGCGAAGAGCGAACAGCGAGGAGCGTCTAACTTAATAGCTGAAAGCTGAAAGCTGATAGCGGATAGCTGATGGCTTACACGATCTAACGAGGTTTACCGCATGGGTGTTCCGGTTTCGCAGATGTGGACGGTCGCCACCTACGTCCTGAAGCAAAAGCTCCACGGCCGCAAGCGCTATCCGCTGGTGCTGATGCTGGAGCCGCTGTTCCGCTGCAACCTGGCTTGCGCCGGCTGCGGCAAGATCCAGTATCCCGCGCACGTGCTGAAGACAGAACCTCTCGCCCGAGGAATGCTTCCGCGCGGTCGACGAGTGCGGCGCGCCGATGGTTTCCATCCCCGGCGGCGAGCCGCTGATGCATCCGCAGATCGCCGAGATCGTCGAGGGCCTGGTCGCGCGCAAGAAGTACATCTACCTGTGCACCAACGCGCTGCTGCTCAAAGAGAAGATTGACCTGTTCAAGCCCAGCAAGTACCTGACCTTCTCGGTCCACGTGGACGGCGAACGCGAGCACCACGACTTCTCCGTCTGCCGCGAAGGCGGATTCGACATCGCGATCGACGGCATGAAGGTCGCCTTGCAGCGCGGTTTCCGCGTCACCACCAACACCACGCTCTTCGACGGCGCCGATCCCAACAGCGTGCGCGCCTTCTTCGACGAGATGATGGACCTCGGCGTCGAAGGCATGATGCTCTCGCCCGGCTACTCGTACGACAAGGCGCCCGACCAGAAGCACTTCCTCGGACGCGCGCGCACGCGCCGGCTGTTCCGCGCCATGTTGTCGAACCGCAAAGCCAGGTGGGTGTTCAACCAGTCGCCGCTGTTTCTCGAATTTCTGATGGGCAAGCGCGACTATCCGTGCACGCCATGGGGCATGCCGACCTTCAACATGTTCGGCTGGCAGAAGCCGTGTTACCTGCTGCAGGATGGCTACGCCGACACCTTCGAAGAGTTGATGCGCGAGACCGAGTGGCACAAGTACGGCACCGAGTCGGGCAATCCGCAATGCGCCAATTGCATGGTTCATAGCGGATACGAAGCTTCGGCGGTGAACGATACCTTCGGCTCGCTGCGCGGATTTCTCGGAACCGTGCGCGCGACCTTCTCCAGCAAGTACAAAGATGACGAAGCGCTTGCGATGTTGAACGAGAAGACGCGCCCGGTGCATGAGTACAATCCGCTGGTGCAGATCGGGAATATGAATTCCTAAGCAGTATTTTCACCACGGAGGACACGGAGAGCACGGAGTAGATTCTTTTCTATTTTTCCTCCGTGTGCTCCCGTGTTCTCCGTGGTGAATAATAATTCTGGAGATGCCGCAATGAGCGAGCCGCAGCGCAATTTGACCGTCGACGCACTCGAAGTTGTCGACGGACGTGATCACGAAAAGATCGAAGGCTGGATTCCCGATCTCGCCACCGAAGCTGAGCTGCGCGACGCGCTGGAGAAGGCTTTCGACTATCGCGGCGACGTGACCATCACCCGCAAAGACGGATCGCGCGTGGAAGGCTACGTCTTCGACCGGCGCAACGGTCCGACACTCGCCGAATCCGTCGTTCGCCTCATTCCGCAGAATTCCTCGCAGAAGATTTCCATTGCCTATTCCGACATCGCCGCCCTGGCGTTCAGCGGACGCGACACTGCCGCCGGCAAAAGCTGGGAAGCCTGGGTCCGCAGGTATTGGGAGAGGAAAGCCGCCGGCGAGAAGCACATCGCGCTGGAGCCGGAGACATTGGAGTAGTGCAACCCGCCACGTCATCGATGCCACATTGTAGGATTCGATGTACCTGACCGAATTGGCGCGACTCGAAGCGCCTCGGGCGCGAAAGGTGAAAGCCCCACCCTTCAGTGGCCAGAGTGTTGTATCTCCCCCGAGCCCCTTCAGGGGCGGCACACGTTGGAGTGTCGCCGGCTGAACAGTTTGCTGAAAAACACGATTGGCACTTGGTTTGTGTCAGGGCACGACTTCAGTCGTGCCGATGAGTCGTTTATTCTTGTCATCACGAGCGGGCTTCAGCCCGCGAGGGATCTGCTTTTCTGACTTTTTCAGCAAGCTGTGAAGCCGGTTTGGGATCTATATAGGCTGTCCAATAGCCTAGCAACCAGTCAAAGCACAAGCGGCAAGCGTATAAATATGTAGTTGCAGGTGTATAGCGCTGGTAGTAGAGAAAAGGGAGCCCGTCAGGGCGGAAGTGCAGTTAGCTCAGGACGCAGCGGAGCGGAGTTCTAGACTGGTTATGTTGAATCTGAGCCGGATTCAGCCGGCGACACCCGAGTGTTTGCTCACACCGCTATCCGCAAATGCAGCGGACAAGGATGGGGCACCCAGTGCGCTGCAACATCATTCCGGATTTAATATCAGGTCGTTACAGTGAGATTATGGTTTGTCCTCAAGATAACCAACCGCCGGTGCCAATGTCCGATGAACCCCGTGAAGCCTACCTGGCTTTTTGCCGGCGGCTCCTAAAAGACTTGAGAGCGCTAGTAGACAAGGAAGGAGTGGCCGAGTACGAGGATCTTCGGGCCGTCTTCACAGAGCGGGGAGTCGAGCACCAAATTATCAAGAAAAGGGACTACGAGCGCCTGTGGTATCGACACGACAATGGCCTCGCAAAATCACAACTATTAGGAAGCGACTGCATTCGGGCCCACATTGAACGGGGAATCTTGAGGGTTCCGGATTTATCGGATTCTTCAGGAAAAAAGATCATCGCTCCCACTACAGGTCAAGTAACGGCAGCTATCATCGGAGCATTCTTAGAACCGTTCTTCAGGACCACCCAAAACAAAGACGCCCTAGATATCACCGATGAAGACTTCCTTGGAATTTACGATCAGTTTCGGACGGGTTGGGTCGCAAAGGATCCCCTACGAATCGCGACAATTCCCCTTTTGAATTTCGAGTCCGAAACGTCACTCAGCGTGGGGGACGGCTTGGAACTCGCACCGTTTAGCGCGCAGGACAAGAATGCACTGTTCGGATCTCTATTTTGGTACGGGACGATCGTTGATCTCCGGGACGCTGGTGCAAACTACAAACTCTTCGGCACTTTTTCGGACGATACCACGAAGGAAGTACACTTTGGCACGATAATGTTCGAGACCACGACCACGGTTACGGCCATGCGGCTACTTCACGGGGGTGAGGTCGGGGCGACAATGCTGATGTGCCGCAGCACCTTCGCGCACGATGAAAGAATGAGCGGAAACCGCCTGAACGATCTGCGCCCACGTGGGTTCGCCCATCATGTGTATCGTTTGACTGCCGCTGATGTCGCGCCCTTGCTTGGGTTGTGCGGGACGCTAAGGCGCGGTTTGCGGAACGGATGTCTTAAACCGCTTGACGTGGCGCTTCGTAGGTTCAACTTGTCTTACGGTCGGCAATCTCTGGAAGATCGGCTTATTGACTTGACTATTGCGCTGGAGAGTCTCGTTCTGTTCAAAGTCGAAGATGAGCTTAGTTACCGCTTATCGTTGAGAGGCGCGGCACTGTTACGCGATGCTAAAGATCCGTCGGAGACGCAAGCAACATTGAAATGCCTATACGATGTGCGCAGCAAAGTCGTCCACGAAGGGATGACGCTTGGCAATGTCGACCTCAGGGCATTGAAGGGGTATCATCCAAAAATAAACGCATCAGTTTTCATTGAGCTCACTGAAGACATTTCTCGCGAAGTAATAAAGGCGTACATCGCCCGGCTGACAGCGGGTAAGAGTCTGGAGACCGTAAATAAAGAGCTTGAGATTGAAGTGTTAGAGTCGCTCCAGCGACGTGATGGTGTCATCAGCGCTGCCACCTCGTGACTCTCTTGAGGCCGTGCCCGGCCCCAGGTTCGCGTTGGTCTTTTGGACGTTAACCTGGCCAGAGGAACGTTCGGCATGCCCGGCGACCATTCTCCAGAATCCACCGACAGGCCGATTACAATTACCGCAATGTATTTTGAAGTCGTCGGCGCGATCACGCAAATCGAGCTCATTGCGGCGGGCCTGGGAGTTCGCGAGCGCAGGCGGTTGTGGAAGACCTATGGTCGGGGCTCCTGGCGAAAGATGAAAGGCATCGCCTCCCTAAAACTTAGAACTGGCGCGCGTGTGATGGCGGAGTTACATTGGTATGAAGCCCATGGCATCGGCAAGAAAGAATTCAAAATCAAACGGCTCCTCGCGCAAGCAGACTAAAGGCGAGGTCTTCGCCCTTTGTGTTCGCAATGAGGGCTACCCGGCCTCTCTCGAGCGGAGAAAACTATATCCCATGGTTCGGGATGCGTCCGCGGCAAAGCATAGCTTGATACGGATCATCGACGAATCCGGAGAGGACTACCTCTATCCGGCAGATTACTTCATCGCGCTCCGCCTGCCGGCGAACGTGAAGCTCGCGTTGTCGAAGGCATCCTAGCTACCGTCCGTGTCTCCGTGTCTCCGCGTTGAATCTCACCCAAACCGCAGCGGCGAAAATGCCGCGAGATCGCAATCTGGCTTGTGGCCAGTCAGCAGTTGCGTCATCACGTGCGCGGTAATTGGTGCCAGCAATATCCCATCGCGATAGTGACCAGTCGCTGCAAAATATCCCGGCAGCGACGTTGGCCCAAGGATTGGAAGGTCGTCGGGCGAACCCGGGCGCAATCCGGCCCAGACTTCATGAATGCGCATCTCGCCGATCGCGGGCGCCACATTCGCGGCTGCCTGGTGCAACCGCTGGACAGTCTCGGGATCGACCCGCTTATCGAAGCCGGCTTCTTCTACGGTCGCGCCCAACACGATGCGTCCGTCGCCGCGCGGAATGATGTATACCTCGGGTGCGCGGACAACGTGCTGAATAAGCGGCCCTGGACGATGTGGTCCGGGAGGCGGCACCACGCACACCATCTGCCCTTTCACGGGACGAGTTGGCATGCCCAAAGGTTTGATCATCGACGCCCAGGCTCCCGCGCAGTTCACGACCGCATCGCCAGCATAAAAAGACTTAGCCGTGCGCACACCGGCGGCGCGACCTGCCAACACAGCCACCTCGTTGACGGGCGATCCCGTAACGAAATCCACCCCAGAATGTCTTAGGGTCTTCTCCAGCGCGCTGGCTAGCTTTCGAGGGTCGACGCTGCTTTCAGGAAGAAAAAAAGTTTGTCCACGCAGAGTGACGAGAGGCTCCATGCGCGCGAGTTCGTCATCCGTAATGGCTCGTGCGGCCCCGCAGCTCGGCAACTCACCCTCCTCGAAGAACGCTATGGTGCCGTTTGCCCGCAAGTCGGGCGACTCGAAGGAAGCCTCGCGCAGTTCGCGAACGAAGTCCGGATACATGCGCGCACTGGCGGCGATCAGCGCAGCGAGGGCGGGCGGGTTGTGGGGATCGCAGTGTGCAATCATGCCTCCAGCGGCATGGGTCGCCTCACGCGCCGGCTCGCTCTTCTCCACGATCAACACGGTGGCACCGTCACGCCGCAAGCGCCATGCCAGCGACAACCCGATGACGCCTCCGCCAATGATAACCACGTCCCAAGTCTTCACAATTCGATTGTAGTGGAGTGGATCGGTCGAACTGGATTCGACCTGCTGCCCAAAGCCTCACTGATCCGGCTACAAGATGCTGATTGACAGGGCAATCTACGTCCCCGAGAATTGGCAATAGCAGAAAGGACTAATTGATGCAGTTTGATAGTGTGACGAATCCTCCCGAAGAGAGCCCCGCTCCTCCTCCCTCTCCATCCCGCGGGGGCGAAATTCTCAAGTACGTTCTCCTCGGGGTTGGGATTATTTATGTGATCGCGTCCTTGT
Source organism: uncultured Acidobacteriaceae bacterium (assembly GCA_963755865.1). Lineage (GTDB taxonomy): Bacteria > Acidobacteriota > Terriglobia > Terriglobales > Acidobacteriaceae > Bog-257. Next base: position 29,016 of record CAVWLY010000033.1, read on the forward strand.
ACCTCATCTACGACCTGAGAACCCGCTTGGCAGCGATGGAACAGAAGGAACAAACGCTGGAGACCGCGCAGGTTGAACTGGGAAACCGTATTCACGCGACATCATCGGAATTCAAACAGGCGCTAAGTTCCGAGGTCGGCATGACCAAGCAGGAACTCGCCCGCCGCGCTGCCGAACTGGATCGCCAGCAGAAGGCTGCCGCCGCCAAGCTTAGCGCCGAACAGAGCCAGCAGGGACAGCAAATTGCCGCTGTCAGTGGCGAAGTCAGTGGAGTTAAGACAGAAGTTGGCACAGCTAAAACTGACATCCAGAAGACGCAGACCGACTTAGCCGCCACCAATGCCAAGCTGGAACGCGCCATTGGCGACTTGGGCGTGCAGAGCGGGCTCATTGCGCACACCTCCTCCGAGTTGGAAATTCTCAAGCGCAAGGGCGAACGTAATTACTACGAATTCACTCTGCAAAAGGGGGCGCGCACGCCGGTCTCGACCATCAGCCTGCAACTGAAGAAGGTGGACCCCAAAAAGAGCAAGTTCACCCTGAACGTGATCGCCGATGATCGCACCATCGAGAAGAAGGACCGGACCGTGGGAGAGCCGCTGCAGTTCTATACCGGCCGCGACAAGATGCTCTATGAAGTAGTAGTTTTCACCGCCGCCAAGAATATGATCACCGGGTATCTCGCTACGCCCAAAACGGCACCCACGCCGGTGACGCCATAGAACGTGCAACGGGACCGGAATCCCGCGTTCCTTAAGGTTCGCTTCAGTTTCGAAGATCGTAGCGACGCAGGCCTGACCGCAGCGTCCAATGTATTAGCGTCACCCGAAACACCGCGCCCTGCTTCGGGTTTAAGTGGATGTCAGCGGGTTCGGCCCGCATTGCAGTTGACGGGAAGTTCGCCTCTGAAAGGGACCAGAAACGAAGTCGGAGGCGAGAAGGGTTCGGAAATGAAAGCACGATGGTTTGGATTGATACTCGCAATACTGTTGGTTATTGGGATTTCGACGGGCCTGGCGTTAGCGCAGGAGCAGGTGGAGAATGCTCAGATTCCAGCCAATCCCTCGGTGCAGAACGATACTCCCGACAGCAATTCCCCGACGCCGGATAATGCTCCAGGCCCGGACAACGCTTCCGGACCGGACAATGCTCCATATAATCCGGCGACGCAGCAACAGCAGGATCCTCCGGGGCGCGTAGCGCGAGTGCAATATATGTCGGGCGAAGTTTCCATGCAGCCTGGCGGCGTGAACGACTGGGTGGCGGCCGCCATGAATCGCCCGCTGACCACGGCTGACCGCGTTTGGACCGACAAGAACTCTAAGGCCGAATTGAACGTGGGCGATGGTTTCATCCGCATGAACTCCGAGACCAGCCTGACCCTTAGCAATGTCAGCGACAACACCGTGCAGATGGAACTGGACCAGGGCGTGCTCGAAGTGACCGTCCGCCACTTGGAGAAGGGCGAGATTTACGAAGTTGACACTCCCAATCTTGCTTTCACAGTGATGAAGACCGGCGTCTATCGTTTTGACGTCAATCCTAGTCAAGATCAGACATGGGTCACCGTGCGCAGCGGCTATGGCGAGGCCACCGGCAAAGGCGCTGCAGTGCGGGTCAACTCCGGGCAACAGGTTCGATTCAGCGGAGCCACTTCCCTGCAGCACGCAGTCTATGCCGCGCCTCCGCGTGATGGTTTTGAGGACTGGGCCCAGGTGCGCGACAAGCGCCTGGCTGATTCCATTTCCGCGCGCTATGTTTCGCCGGGCGTGATCGGTTATCAGGACCTTGACTGCTTACGGCGTGTGGCAGACCTCACCGGTGTACGGCGCGGTATGGGTGCCAACTTCCGTTGCTCCGGGTTGGGCGCCTTATCGCTACGGTCACTGGGCATGGATTGCGCCTTGGGGATGGACTTGGGTGGATGATGCGCCTTGGGGCTTTGCGCCTTTCCACTATGGACGCTGGGTCGCCTGGGGCGGCGGATGGGGCTGGGCTCCTGGACCAATCGGATACTGGAATCCCTATTACGCTCCGGCCCTGGTGGGCTGGATTGGTGGCCCGGGCTTCGGAATTGGTTTCGGATTTGGTGGCGGTTGGGGCTTTGGAATTGGCATTAACTTTGGCTGGTTCCCCTTGGGATGGGGTGCGCCTTATTACCCGCGTTACTGCGGATGGGGACATGGCGGCTGGTATCGCGGCGGAGGCTGGGTGAGTGCCAGTTATCTGCACAACGTCAACGTTACGAATACGCATATCAACAACATCAACGGTGTTACCAACAACTATTATCACAATAATTTCGCGGGAACGGGAGCCAACCGCAACATACCGGGCGCAGTGACGGCGGCTCCGAAGTCGGCGTTCACGTCGGGTGCCGCCATCAACAAGGTCGGAACAGTTGTGCCCAGGTCCGCGGTAAACAGTGGCCAGCTGATGCACACAGCAAATGTCTCTCCGACGCGCCAGTCAGTGACGGCAGGGAATTCGGCGGCACGCGCCGTGCCTCCTGCTTCGGCGACCAACCGCAGCGTCGTGACCCACGCAACGCCTCCGGCAGGTCCGGCTCGTTTCAACGGAAATCAATCTGCTATGGCGAGGACGAATGGTGCTCCTGCGAGTGGTTCTGTGCGCAGGGCAATATGAACACGGCTCACGCGCCGATTGCGGCGCCAGCAGCGGCAACACGGCGCATAACGTACCTCGTCCACCGTCGGCCGGCGGAGCGGCCAACAATCAGGTTGCGCGCGCCAATATTCCGTCGAATCCCGCGGCACACAATGTGCCTCGGCCCCCCGCGAGTAACGACAACTTCGCGCGAGGCGGTGCAAACGGAGCGAACAATCATGCAACCATGAATTCCAGTCCGCACGGCACCGCAGGAACGACGACGGCGCGCAACTCCTCCGTACCGCGCCCGCCCGCAAACTACAACTATAACGCGCAAAGCGGAACGGCGCAGCCATCGGCTCAGTCGCATCAGTCGTCGCCGTCACAACATGCAGCTCCGCAAGGCAACTCGCATGGAGGTTCGCCAGGCAATTCGCGTGAAGGTGGTCACGGCAATTCCGGTCAGGCGTCTCGGTCCTCAGGATCAGCGCCTCGTCCGCCCGCTGGCTACAGCTACCATGCTGCGCCGGCGTACTCGGCTTCCTCGTCGTACGCTGCCGGCCGGGTGGGCACCAGCGCTTACGCCGGAAGCAGGGGGGTTCGTACCCGTCTTACGGCTCTTCTAGCCGGGGCTTACGGATCGACTCCGGCCTACTCTACCCGGAGCTATGGATCGAGCCCAACCTATATGAGCCGCAGTTACGGCTCCGGAGGCTCCGCTCTGCGCCACATTATTCAGCACCGCACTACTCCGGCGGCTCCGGCGGCGGTTATCGGCGGCGGTGGCGGCGGCGGAGGCCGCTCGCGGAGGCGGCGGGCACAGCGGAGGCGGTGGACACCGATAGCATCTTCTGAGCAGCGATCGCACCTTGGGCGGCCCGCAATGGCCGCCCTTTTTTCCACACCGCGCGGTCTGATCTCTGTGTCGCGCGCTAGCTTTGTCTGTGACGCATGAACATCGGGCCAACCGGCCCGGCAGCTTATAATCAAAGGGTGAATGGTTCTACTGTGAAGAGTGTCAAGAAGATAGCCGAGGCCAATTTCCCCACGCGCTGGGGACAGTTCCGCATCCACGGCTTCGAAGGTGATTTTGAGAACCTGCTCGACAGCGTCTCCGTTGAAGAAGCTGACCGCCTGGCGCGCGAAGGCAAGGCGGAGCGTCGCAAAGAAGAAGCCATTGCACTGGTTATGGGCGACATTCGCTCCGCTCCACCGCTGGTGCGCATTCACTCACAGTGCCTGACCGGCGACGTCTTCCATTCCATGCGTTGCGACTGCAGGCAGCAGCTCGAGCTGGCGCTTTCCATGATCGCCGACGCTGGCGCCGGCATCCTGATTTACGAGCAGCAGGAGGGGCGCGGCATCGGTCTGATGGCCAAACTGCAAGCCTACGAGCTGCAGGACAAAGGTCTCGACACCGTCGAGGCCAACGAAGAGCTCGGCTACGACAACGATTACCGCCAGTACAAGCTACCGGCGGAAATCCTGCGCCAACTCGGGGTGAAGCAAGTCCGCCTGATCTCGAATAATCCGGAGAAAGTCGCGGCCGTGGAGAACGCCGGAATCAAAGTCGTGGAACGTGTGCCTGCCGATGTCGAACCCTACGAGCACTCCGAGAACTACCTCCGTACCAAGAAAGAAAAGATGGGACACCTGTTCACCACGTGGTAGGGGGGACGCCCCGGACGTCAGATACGACTGTTCATGATATCTGTGTGAGAATTGCCATCCTGAGCGCGCCGGCGCGTCCTTTGCGCCGCCGGAGTCGAAGGATCTGCTTTTTTTCAAAACGACGAACCGTAGATACCTCGGCTCGTCGCTTCCGATTACAGGTGGAAAATAAGGTTTAGACGAAATGGGATACTTATTGTCCATCCGACATCTCCATGAACCTTACCTCGTCGCTCTTCATCTTCTTCAGACCATCCATAGGTAAGTACACCATGTGTCCTGCATCGTAAGTCGCGAACGAAATGTTCTGATGGTATTTCGGTGGAATATCCAGATGGTTCATGGTGTAATTGGCCGCGGCGAATGGAGTGGCCAGGTCATAATATCCTTCCATCACAAAAACCTTAAGGTAAGGATTCTTCACGATAGCTTGGCGGAGCGCCGTCGCCGTATCCGGGAAGCCCTTAATGCTGGATCCCCAATCCCACTTGTCGAATCCCGCCTGCGCGGCGGAAACGTAGTACGGCATGTCCGTCTTGTAGCCCAGATCAGTCCGCACATAATCATTGAAGGCAGATGTGAAAGGTGGCATGGTAGCTGATCCAGTCGGGTCATACCATGGGGTATCCAACAAACCATTGGGATCGGGGCCGGTGTAACGTCCATCCAGGCGACCCACTCGCAACTTCTGGTCGATTAGCAAATAATGGGTAAACTCGCGCACATCAATCCGCAGATTGGCCTGATCGATCACCTCGGGCGTCAACCCCGTGTAGCGGGCCAATTGACTAATCACCGTCTGCCGCTCCTCCGGCGTCAGTGCGTCTCCCTTGTCGAGCGCCTGGGCATAATCGGTTGATGCCCAACGCTGCGAATCCTCGCGTGCTTTATTCATGTCCTGCGCAAGGTCAGGCGCTAGTTTGTGATGGTATCCCGCAATCATGGTGAAGGTAGGAACCAGGAAAACATAAGCCTGGTCGTTGGTCTTGTTGCTGATCAGGGTCTCGAAATTCAGCACCATCGAAAGCAGCGTAATGCCATTAAACGAAATGCCCTTGTCGGCAAGATATCCGGCGATTCCGGCCGACCGCGTGGTGCCATAGCTTTCGCCGAACAGGTAGAGGGGCGAACTCCAGCGTTCGTAGCGCGTGATGTAAAGACGAATAAATTCGCTGAAGGCTTCAATGTCGCCCGTCACTCCCCAGAACTTCTTGAACATCTCTTCATCCGCTGCACGACTGAACCCAGTACCAATCGCGTCAATCAGTACCAGGTCGCTCTTGTCGAGCAGAGTGTAAGGATTGTCTTCCAAGCGGTAGGGCGCGGGCGGCATGAAGCCGTTAGGCTGCAACACGACACGCTTGGGGCCAAGCGCTCCCATATGTAGCCAGATGGACGACGACCCCGGCCCGCCGTTGAAGGCAAACGTCAGCGGACGCTTACTGGCCACCTGCCCATCCAGCGTGTAGGCGACGAAGAACATCTCGGCTTCGATTTTCCCGTCAGCCCGCTTAATCGGTAGCCGTCCCGCGGTAGCCGTGTAGTGCAACAGCTTCCCGTCCACCGTGATCTGATGATGGGTCACCACCGGCGCCACCTCGGTCATGTCGAAGTGTTCTTCTTTGTCTTTCCCCTTGTCGGCGGACTCCTTCGCAGGCTCGGGCTTCGGTTCCTCGGCCGCCCCTGGGGCCTCCTGGGGCTTCGCTGCCTGCGACTTCTTCGCGGGGGCGTTTGTCTTTGTCTGCGGTTGCGCGTTCGGCTGGGTCTGGGACGAATCGGGTTGTTGTGCGAAAGCTGGAATCAGCAGTACCGATAACAAAGACAGATTCAAGAGAAGAGAACGCATTCGAGCTCCTGCAAAATATCGGATTGCGAGATTCTAAACTACCGCGCGTGGCGCAGAAGCATTGTCGGTCGCGCCCCGCTTCAGCACTGCTTCCATCGCCCGACGATTTTTCACCGGCAAATTCTTCAGCGCGCTCTTCGCCAACGCAACATAAACCGCACGCGCTTCCGGGACCGCCTTCAATTCCTGCAGGTGGCGGCGAACCGTAGCAACATCGCCTCGCGCCAAAGGCCCGCTGAAGGCCGACGCGGCGTCGTGCTGCAAGTAATTTCGCAGCGTCTGCCACAGCAGCGGAACTATCATGGTCTTAATGTCGTCACGCTTAATCCCAGCGGCCTTAGCCACGCTTTCCAGCGATGTCATCAAGGCGATCACCATTGGAGAAGCAAAACTGCCGAAGGCGTGGTAGAGCACCTTGTTGCGCTTCTTAATCGCATACGTCGTACCTCCCAAGTCCTCCACAATACGTTTGGCCGTGCGAGTGGCGGCCGCATCTCCCTCGACCGCGAATGCCACTCCCAACATCTGCGGCGCGGGGCCTCGCACAAAGGTCATGCCCGGATGCACCGACGCGACCTTCGCTCCTCGCTCGCGCAGCGGAGCCAGATCGTCGCTGGTCAGGGCGCCGCTGGAGTGGAAGACAATCTTCCCTTGCCAGTCCTGGGCGCGCGCCAGTCGCAGGGCAGTGACGGCAATCGCGTCATCGGGCACGGTGATCCAGACCAGATCGCTGTCCAGCGGCTCCTTGCCCAGCGTGATCAGTTGCGCTTTCACTCGGCGCGCCAAGCCCATGGTTTCAGCGGTGGCAATGTTCTTCGCACGCCCGGCAATGAACTTCACCACGTAACCCGCCGACGGCAGCGTCAAAGCCAACGCCGTCCCCAGATTTCCTGGACCGACGATGCTGACTGTCAAAGGACGCGCAGAGCGAGGTTGTTTGGGCACGGCGGGCAGAATAGCAGATTTCGCGGGGTCCAGCGCAGCCGTTATGGAAAGTCGCGACCGCTGCCTTATAGTGGTTGGACTATGGCATCAAGTAAACACGCAGCCAAGAATGAAGGTGGACGTAAGTCGAAACAACCATCCGCCAATGGCAGGAAGAAGGCCGAAGTTCTCTCATCAAAAACGGTCTTCAAAGGACCTGCTTTCAGCGTCAAGTCTGACCGGGTGCGCGAGCCCAGCGGAATTGTTGCCCGCCGCGACGTGGTGCGGCACTCCGGGTCGGCCGTGATTCTTGCGGTGGAGGAGAGCGGGCCTGAGCCGAAGATTCTCCTAGAGCGCCAATTCCGCTATGCAGCGGATGATTATCTCTGGGAGCTGCCTGCGGGCCGTGTCGATCCTGGCGAGAACGCTCTGGCGGGCGCCAAGCGCGAATTACTGGAAGAGACCGGATATCGCGCTGCAAGGTGGAAGCAAGCCCTGTTCTTCTACCCCAGTCCCGGTTTTCTGGACGAGACCATGACGGTGTACCTTGCGCGTGGGCTAAGAGCAGGCGATGCACAGCCCGAAGAGGATGAATCGATCGAGTGCCGCCTCGTACCTTTGTCGCAGGCGTTGCAGATGGTCGGCTCCGGCGAAATTTGTGACGGCAAGACGATCTCCTCCGTTTTGTGGCTGGCAGAAAGCGTCCGCAATGGCAGTCTGTGATAAGTAGTGCGCCTAATCCCACGCTGAAATTCGAAGCCGACACTCGACTTTGGGCCGCGTTTGTTAATCCGCTTCCCCAGCCAAGAGTCAGCCATCAACAGACTTCCGCTGGCAGCAACGGTGTCAAAACCCCGCTCCAAATGCGGCTTTCGCGTATATACTCTCTTGACAACACCACCAAACGGGAGCAAACTTAAAGTACGCTGTTCAACAGGCCAATCCAACTGGCCAGATGTGATCTAGGAAGACCTCCTCCATCGACTTTGGCTTCTGGGCCCAACCTGATTGACGCAATTCAAGACCGGCATCCTCGGGGTGGGGATGCTGATGGGCTTTGCCCGGAGGAAGAAGAAAGTGAGAATGAAAGGAACCGTAAAGTGGTTCAATAACGCTAAAGGCTTTGGCTTTATAGGCCGTGACGATGGTAATGCTGACGTGTTCGTGCACTACAGCGCAATCAATAACGATGGCTACAAGAGCCTGCAGGAAGGCGATCAGGTCGAGTTCGAGATCGTCGATGGTCAGAAAGGCCCTCAAGCGGGCAACGTGACCAGGGTCCAATAACATCTTCGCCGTTTTTCCAGGAAGCCCAGCCAACCATGGCTGGGCTTTTCGTTCAGCGCGCAAATCTGCACGGCGCAACACAATTCTGTCGGGAACTATGCTTGTTCGTCGCTACACAGTTGCAAGCCGACGCCACAATTCGGAAGGCTTTAGGCGCCGACGCCTCCGGCATTCTTGAATGCCTGAATCTGGCGTTCGCACCCTATGGCGACCAATAGACTCGCGCGGCTTTCGTCGATACTGTCTTAACGTCTGAGACAGTCCAGCATCGCCCGCACCCCCGAGCCTGCCTTCTGCGCGATAATGGAACCACGATGTTGAACCAGATTACCTCTCAGAATTCCGCCCAACAATCCAAGACCGAGGACGCTCTCGATCTGCTTACCGGATGCCATGATCGCATTCGCCACTTCACCGGCGTCGCCGTCAAGCTGGCGCATGCACAAGGCGCTGCTACCGAAGAGATCGTCCAAGCTGCGGCGGGTATTCATCGCTACTACAGCGTCTCGCTGCCATTACATGAAGCGGACGAGGACCAAACCCTCCAGCCCCGCCTGCACGCGGTTGCCGGCGAGCAGGTGCGCCACGCATTGGTGGCGATGGCAGACCAGCATCAGGCGATCGATGAACTGTTGGAACGCTTACTGCCATTGTTGGCGCTGGTTAGAAATAACCCCGCCACTCTGCCCCAGGTTGGCGGGGAAATGTGCTCCATCACGAAAGCTCTGGAAGAAACATTTCGCGCCCACCTGCAGATGGAAGAAGAAGTAATATTCCCGGCGATCCGCGAAGTGCTGCCCGAGCGAGCGCGCGAGGAAATGCTGTACGAAATGCAGGAGCGGAGGAAAACAGGGTTTAGGGACTAGTGGATAGTGGCTAGCAGAACCAACTAACCACTATCCACCATCCACCATCCACTAACCACTGTCTCACCTTCCCACGATGTCGCCCTTCAAGCCGCTGATCGCAGCCATGACTTCATCCTGCTCTTTCTGCGGAACCTTGAACTTGTCGAGGGTTTCCTTCAGGTGAGCGGCGGAGATATTCCAGTCGGCGCCGGTGATGTGCAGACCGGTGTGCGCCGTCTTCATGTCCTGACCGGTGTAAATGCACGGGCCGCCAGTCGCCACGCACAGAAAATCGACCACATGCGACTCAACCCTGGCTTTCGAGGTGTCGTTCAGTCCGGTGAAAAACTTGGCGAGTTGGGGATCGGTCGCCAGGCGGCCGATGAAGTCTTTGGTTACGGCCATCAGCGCGTCATATCCGCCGAGCCGGGTGTAGAGCGAATCGCCGGCAGCGGGAGCGTTTATCGGTTGCGGGGACGCGGCAACAGCTTGGGGCGCGACGCCCGAGATCACAGCAAAGGCTATTAGCATCGTTGCGAGAAGTTTTCCCTTCATGCTCTGTCTCCTTGAGGTTTTGGAATGGCAAGCGGCACCGCGATGCACTCAGTACTCGCTTCCTCGTCGGTCAAACTCGTGCGCGGCAGAACAGGCGGTTGCTCAACCCTGAAAGCCGAATCCAAACCAAGTTGCACCTATGTCCATCGCGCCAGTTGTTCGCGGAGGGCATTTACTGATATGTTTTCGTGGTTTCCGTTTGCTGAGTTGTTTACGTGGCCCAAACGGCCAGTGGATTTTACAACGGTAAACTTTTTCCAGACACTCATTTTCTGCGATGTAAAGCCGGACAGGTGAGCCTGATAGCCGCAATCTGGCGGCCCTTCTGGAACGTATTACGATATGGAACCGATCGAAAAGAGCGCATTGACTCGCGATCCCGGGGACGAGATGCGGCTGGTGGCGCGCATCCGTGCCGGAGACCAGCAGGCCATGTCCGAGCTCTACGACCGGTATTCCAAGGTGGTTTACGCGGTGGCGCTGCGCGTGCTCCAGGACGCTGCAGGGGCGGAGGACGTGCTGCAGGACGTTTTTCTGCAGCTGTGGCGCAATCCCGATGCCTTCGATGCCAGCCGGGGAAGCTTGGCCGCTTGGTTGGCGGTGATCGCCCGCCATCGCTCGATCGACCGGTTGCGCAAGCGGCGTCCGGAGACTGACATTGAGGATTGCGTTATTGCCGGCGGTCCCGATTTGCGCGATGAGACCGAGCGGGCCTTGATCATCGAGAAAGTGCGCGGCGCACTGGAAGGAATGAGTCCTGAGCAACGCCAAGCCATGGAGCTGGCGTTTTTTCAGGGCCTGACGCACACCGAAATAGCGGAGAAAACCGGCGAGCCTTTGGGTACGATTAAGACGCGCATTCGCAGTGGGCTGCAGCAGTTGCGCGCCAAGTTTGCATGATGAAGGGAAACCGCTTTTCGCTTTTTGCGCTGTTCGCCTTTCAGGAGGCGGAACAGCGTAACGCAGGCGAAGAGGCAAGGGCGAAAAGCTAATAGCGAAAGGCGAGTAGCAAGCTTGTACCTGTGAAGACACACGACCAATTCGCGGAAGACCTGGCCCTCTACGCGCTAGATGAGCTGACCGGCAGCGAGCGCCAGGAGCTGGAAGCGCACCTGGACACCTGTGCCGCGTGCCGTCGCGAATTGCAGGCGCTACGCGGCGACTTGGGTTTGCTCGGCTTGTCGAGCAGCGGACCGCAGCCGCCCGCCCGCAGCAAGGACCGTTTGATGCGGGCCATCGCTGCCGAACCGCGGGGAGTGTCTGCGCCCGATCCTGCCCCTCGGAGAAGTCTGTGGGCAACCTTAATTCCGGCCTTTGCGGCGTTGGGCCTATTGCTAGTCGTCTTCGTGCTGGCGCGCAACAACAGCTACATGCACGATCAGCTCGCGGAACTGGCCGGTCACAACCAGGACCAGGCGATCCAGCTTGACCGCCTGAACGAAGAGATGAGGTTGCTCACTGCGCCCGACGCAGTTCACGTATCGCTAAATCCGCAAAAGTCGCCGAAGCAGCCCAACGGCACCGCCATCTTCAGCCCCTCCCGGAATCGAATGATGTTCATGGCGAGCAACATGCCTCAAGTACCGGCAGGCAAAGCGTACGAGCTGTGGATCATTCCCATGCACGGCGCTCCGATGCCAGCCGGGGTCTTCAAGCCCGACGAGCACGGCAATGCTATGATGATGGACCACAAGATGCCCGCTGGAGTTGAAGCCAAGGCCTTCGCGATCACCCTGGAGAACGAAGAAGGTTCTGACAAGCCAACCTCGCCGATCATGCTGATGGGAGAGGTATCCGCGGGTGCGTAATATTTTTAGCGGACTCTTCCGATCCTGAAAATTACTTCGCCTGCATTTCGCAGCTCTGAAAATGGTCAGCCATTCTTGCCGATCCCGATAACTCGACGGCATCCGCAAGAATGGCAGTCCGCACAGCGGACGGAATAGTCTAGCCCAGCGCGCAGCGCTGGGTAAGCGTAGGCTTGATTCCGGAGTGTCTCCGTTTGAAATATCCGCCTTGGGTGGTGAGCGGACTCTGGTTATTGGTCACACCGACAATGCGACACGCAGATCGTGTCCAACCTCACCATGCGACGTCACCATGCGACGTCTGCTTAAGCTATTCTGAAGAACCTGGGTTGGAGGTTTTGTAGCATGGCAAAGCTCGTGTATGGATTGAACCAGTCCCTGGACGGCTACGTCGACCACATGAAAATCGGGCCACCCGATCCCGCGCTCTCTCGTCACTTCCTCGAGCAGGCGCGCGGCCTGACGTGCGCGGTGTACGGTCGCCGCATGTACGAGATCATGCGTTATTGGGACGATGATCTTCCGGATTGGGACGCGGAGGACCGCGACTTTGCGGCGCTGTGGCGGAGCCAGCGGAAGTGGGTTGTGTCGCGCTCGTTGAAGTCGGTCGGACCGAACGCCACACTCATCGAGGATGACTTCGAGGCGGTGATCCGCAGACTGAAGGCTCAGTTGGAAGGGGAGATCGACGTAGCCGGACCAAACCTGGCAGGCAGCCTGACCAACCTTGGTCTGATTGATGAGTATCGACTCTACATCCATCCCATCGTCCTTGGTCATGGCCAGCCGTTCTTCGCCGGCCCCCGGCCACGGCTCCGCCTTGTGGCCAGCGACCGCATTGGCGGGGATGTAATCAGGTTGACGTACGTTCCTGCTTAATCGCGCGACTCGCCCGACGGACTGCGCCGACTCGACAGGCCCGCTTAGGGTCGAAACTCGAACTTCAAACTGAGATATTACCTTTGATTCCGGAGTGCCATAGGCACGGCAGCTCTCATCCAAAAACAAATCGCGGATCATAGGGTATCCCTGCCTTATCGAGCATCGCCGTAAACTCCTGTTCGAAGGTGCGTGTCCGATGATGCTCCCTTTGATTCGCAATGTACTCCGTCACCGTGGCTCTTTGCGACTGGCTGACGCTGAACGCGCCATATCCTTCCTGCCACTGGAATTTTCTCCCGGTCTCGCGCAGCCATCGAGAAGTGTTGGCCTTCAACTCCTGCATGGCTTTGGCGAGCGTCATCGTCTGCGGTAACAAGATCAGCAAGTGGAGATGATTTGCCGTCCCGCCGGCCGCCACCACGTGGATGTTCTTTGCATGGGCCAGGACGGCGACGTAACGCCAAAGGTCCTCCGGTTTGTGAATCAGGCTCAGGCGTTCTTTTGTGCTGAAGATGCAATGCACGAGATTGTGCGAGAAGGTATGCGACATAGACGCTGAGCCTAGTCGGTATTGGGTTGATCGTCGGTGACCCCGCTCACCAGAAAAGGTTTGCGTGTCGCCCCTACGGGGCACAATCCCGAGAGTCTCTGTGTTTTGCCAACGATGCCAGTCCGCGCAGCGGACGGAATAGTCTAGCCCAGCGCAAAGCGCTGGGTAGGATTGTGCGTTGATCCCGGAGTGCCGTAGGCACGACATGCCGTTCATCCAGAAGCAAACCGAGAATCGTGCTGATTTCCAGATCGTCGCTCCTACGGAGCTCGACATCCAGACGGCATCGTACCCAGCGCTTTGCGCTGGGCTAGACCATGGCGTCCGCGACGCGGACTCGCACCGTCGAAAAAATTATTGCATCGGCTCCGCGAACTCGCACGCTCGAAAAGATAGGGCACCTCGACCGGTGATGACGGCTCCCGGTATTAATCCCCTTGCGGGTGACCACGTCATCCCGCCGGCCTATGGCCACCGTTTTCCACCTTTTTCAACCGATTCGCCGTGCTTTCCCACAGTTTTTCCACGCTCCCCGGCCAATTACGTTCAACAAGCTGGAGCCGAGTTGACGCCAATTCGACTACCATGAGACAACCCCTTTTCCCTTTGTGCTGACATAACATGGCTAACCCCGGAGACTTCGCTTATACGGTCAAGCAGCAGGCCGACATCGTCCGCATTGTGGGCGAATACATGACGCTGCGGAAAAGCGGCGCGCAATACTTCCAGGGTCTGTGCCCCTTTCACCAGGAAAAGACACCGTCGTTCTCGGTGCATGCCTCGCGGCAGTTCTTCCACTGCTTTGGCTGCGGAGCCTCGGGCGACGTCTTCAGTTTCGTGCAGAAGATCGAGAACATTAGCTTTCCAGAAGCGGTGCGCCTGATCGCCGAGAAACTCAAGATCCCGCTGCCTAAAATGAGCTTCGCCTCGCCCGAGGAGGAGCGTCAGGCCGGCATGCGTGTTGGGCTCATCGAAATTCACGAGCGCGCCTGCAAGTTCTTCCAGGAACAATTGCGCCGTCCCGAAGCCGCCCACGCGCGCGAGTATCTTGCCTCGCGCGGAATCGTTCCCGAGATCATCGCCGAGTTTCGTATTGGCTACGCACCCGAGTCCGGCTTCCTAATGCGTGACGCGCTGCGCGGACAGTCCGACGAAGCGTTGCTGCGCGAGTCCGGTCTGTTCTCGTGGAAGGATAAAGGGCAGGGATCAGGGACTAGGGATCAGGGGCCAGAAGGTTTTTCCGAATCGAACCCACTAGCCCCTAACCCCTCGCCCCTGGCAACTATGTACTCCCGGTTTCGCAATCGCGTGATGTTTCCCATCACCAACGAGTCAGGCAAGGTAATTGCTTTTACCGGCCGCACGCTGGCGAGCGACGAGAAGTCCGGCCCTAAGTACCTGAACTCGCCGGAGACGCCGATCTACTCGAAGTCGCGGGTGCTGTTCAATCTCGACAAGGCCAAGGAGCCGATCCGCAAGCTGGAGTATGCCATCCTCGTGGAAGGCCAGATGGACTGCATCTCGGTGTACACGGCTGGCTTTCGTAACGTGATCGCGAGCTCCGGCACCGCCTTTACCGAGTTGCAAGCGCGGCTGCTGGGACGGTTCAGCAAGAACATCGTGGTGAACTTCGATCCCGACACCGCTGGCGCAGCCGCAGCCGAGCGTTCGCTCGCGCTGCTGGTGAGCGAAGAGTTCCAGATCAAAGTGCTCACACTCGAGGCCGGCTTCGATCCCGACCTGTACATTCGGCGCAAGGGGGTAGCGGCGTATGGCGAGGCGCTGTCCCATTCGCAGAAGTACTTCGATTACCTGATCGAACGCTCGCGTGCCTTGTTCCCCGCTCGTACTCCCGAAGGCAAAGTGAAAGCCTTGAACTACCTTCTGCCGCACATTCAGCGCGTGCCCAGCCGCATCGTGCGCGACGAGTGGGCTAACGAGATTTCGCATCGCTTGGGGATCGAATCGGCGGTGCTGCGCCAGGAACTGCGGCACGCCGCGGGCACGCGTTCTGCGTCGCGGGTGAATACTCCCGGTGCGATGGGGCTGACGGATGCCGAGCGCGTGTTAATACGAGCATTGGCGAGCCAGGAGTTGGCTCATAGTCCGGTCAGCGACCGCGGTGGTCAGGACCAGGACTTTGAGCCGGCTCGGCAGGCACACTTCGCGCTGAGCCGCGAGCGGTTGCACAGTGGAACCGCGGCGGAAGCTTTGCTGGATGCATTGTTGCTGGCGCACGAACAGGGCCTCGACGCGATGTCGCTGCCGCTGGAGGAAGACGCTCGCCGCCTGCTGGCGACCGTGCTAATGGACGAGCATGAAGAGCTCACACCAGAGTTGTTGGAGAGCGCGATCCGTTCGTTGCGGCGCCGCGTGTTCCTCCGGCAATTGGAAGATCTTCAAGTGCAGTTGAAAGAGGCAGAGCGGCAGCAGGATTCGGCATCCGCGGCGAGACTACTGCAAGAACGGGTGAAGCTTCGTCGTGCCATGAGCACGACCGCCGAAGGTTCGTGAGGTTCCGGCGGAGCACCGAGGGCCGGCAGGTGGGCGCCGGCATTGCTCATAAACAATTGATTCAAAAGGATGAAGCTAACTCTGTACCGCGAACATCTAATTCTCTAGGGCGCATTGAATGCTTGAATTGTGGCGCGATTCAGGTTCGACTGGTTACCAGAGTTTTGTGATTCGCAAAATAAGGCTAGGGAGCGGGCCAAGCTTATGATAAAATCTGAAAGTTTCTGCGCATGTCGGTACTGCAGTGCCGTTCCCGCCGTGGTGTGCATGGAAGAGGCGCGCCGCCTAACCGGCGCCATTTAAAGGAAACTCCGCTTTGGCTCTTGACGATAAGTTCGAAGACATCAAAAAATTGATCGACGCCGGAAAAGAAAAAGGCTACCTCACTTACAACGAGGTCAATGACCTTATCCCGCGCGAGATGCATTCGCCTGACGACCTCGAGGACTTGCTGACCACCATCGGCACGCAAGGCATCGATGTGCTCGAAGGTCCGAAGATCCCCGGCTCGCTCGATAAGAAGTTCGATGCCGAGATCGAAGCTGGCGAGGACGTTGAGCTCGACCTCACGCCAGGCGCGCTGGAAAAGACCAATGATCCGGTGCGCATGTACCTTCGCGAAATGGGCACGGTTCCGCTGCTCACCCGCGAAGGCGAAGTCGAAATCGCCAAGCGCATCGAACGCGGACAGCTACGCGTACTGAAGGCATTGTCCCGTTCGCCGATCGTCATCCACGAAATCGTTGGCATCGGCGAGGACTTGAAGCGCGGCGTTCGCTCCATCAAGGAAATCGTGCTCTTCGACGAAGAGGAGATCACGGAAGAAGTGGTCCTCAATCGTCTGAAGGAGATCACGGGCAGGATCGACGAGCTCTCCAAGCACCATAAAAAATCAATGCAGCTCTTCGAGCGGCTGATTGAAATTCCGCAGAAGAAGCGGCCCAAAGAGTACCGCCGTTATCGTTGGGCGCTGGGGCGCCAGCAAGTTGCGGTATCGCGAGTCATTCGCAGGCTGGGCTTCACCAACGCCGAGCGCAAGCGCCTGATCGACCGCGTCAACAAGACCGTCGACAGCATGCGCGGTCTCGACAAGCAAGCGACGAACTTCGAGAAACGGGTCGATCAGACACGCGCCGAGGAAGCCAAGAAGGAACTGCGCAAGCAGGCGCGGCAGATTCGCGTCGACCTGGAGCGCATGGAGCACGATGCCGGCGCCAACTTCGCCGAGCTGAAGCGCACCCAGCGCGAAATCGTGCAGGGCGACGTGGATGCCGAGTACGCCAAGCGCGAGCTGATCGAAGCCAACCTGCGACTGGTGGTCTCCATCGCCAAGAAGTACACCAATCGCGGCTTGCAATTCCTCGACCTGATTCAGGAGGGCAACATCGGCCTGATGAAGGCGGTGGACAAGTTCGAATATCGTCGCGGCTATAAGTTCTCGACCTACGCGACGTGGTGGATCCGTCAGGCCATCACCCGCGCCATCGCCGACCAGGCACGCACCATCCGCATTCCGGTGCACATGATCGAGACCATCAACAAGCTGATCCGCACTTCGCGGCAGTTGGTGCAGGAACTCGGTCGCGAGCCTACTTCGGAAGAGATCGCCAAGCGCATGGACATTCCGGTGGCCAAGGTGCGCAAGGTGCTGAAGATCGCGCAGGAACCGATCTCGCTGGAAACGCCGATCGGCGAAGAGGAAGATTCGCACTTGGGCGACTTCATCGAAGATCGCGCCGTGGTCTCACCGGCGGAAGCGGTGATCAACGTCAACCTCAAGGAGCAGACGGCGCAGGTGCTACGCACGCTCACGCCCCGCGAGGAGAAGGTGATCAAGATGCGCTTCGGCCTGGAAGACGGCTCCGAGCACACACTCGAAGAAGTGGGCCAGTCGTTCGCGGTCACTCGCGAACGCATCCGCCAAATCGAGGCCAAGGCGCTGCGCAAATTGCGGCACCCTTCGCGCTCGCGCAAGCTGCGCGCATTTATGGATGGGGTGCACGACTGAGCAGTTGTCAGTTGCCGTTGAAGACGGCCGGCCGCGCGGACTAGGTAGAGCGGGCCTTCAGGCCCGCGTCAAGGCTGAACAATTTGAGTCCGGGGCTTCAGCCCGGCGCGGGGCGCGACGAGCGCCCCGTTTTCATTGGTCACGCAATCATTGAATATCGAATCGGACTATGCCACACTTGGTCTCGAGGTTGCGATGGACTGGTCAGAATGTGAACTCGTGGAGATTGTTCCTGGCAAGGTCTCCGGGAAACCGGTGATCAAGGGCACGCGTGTCCTCGCCGATCAAGTTGTTGAAGAGGCCGAACTCGGAAGGTCCATCGACGAGATCGCAGAGAATTATCCATCCCTCACCCTTGAAAAGGTCAGACAGTTGCTCGCCTACGCCAGCTCTCACATCCCTCAATCGCAGTGAAGATCCTACTGGACGAAAACATCCCCACAATTTGCGGTCCCGCTTACCTGTTGACCTGCTATCGCAATAATGCGATAATCTAAGGGCGCGTGAATGGCGAATTCACTATTGAGTATGTGGAGTTGCCGAACGGGCGGATGCCCGCGCGCGAGTTCGTGGATTCGCTGGATGACAAAGCGTCTGCCAGGATCGACGCCTTTATCGAGCGCCTACGCGTCTATGGGAACCGGATGCAAGGCAAGTTCGCAAAGAAACTCACGGATGACATATTCGAGCTAAGGGTCAAGCAATTCGACCGGATTTTTCGAATCTTATTTTTCTATCAGCCGGGAATGTTGATCGTGGTTACGTCAGGATTTCAGAAGAAGACGCAAGAGACTCCACCGGCCGAGATTACGAGGGCAGAGCAGCTAAGAAAGCTCTGGATGAAGTACCGAAACCGTTACACGGGATCGCAAAAGGAAAGAGCAGCTATCCTGAAGGAGTTGGGCCTATGAGGCAAACCGCCAAGCTTGACAGACACAGCCAGATTGTCGAACAGCGTGCGCGAAAAAGCGCCACCTACCGCAAGACTTTCGAGCGCACCCTGCATCAAGTTGACCTCGCTCTCCTGGTCCGCGAGATGCGAGAGGATGCGGCTCTGACGCAAGCCGAACTTGCCAGGAAGGTTGGCACCTCGCAGTCCGTGATCGCGCGTCTCGAGGATGCCGAGTACGCCGGACACTCGCTTACGATGCTGGAGCGCATCGCAATGGCCTGTGGCGTAGCTCTCAAACTCCATGCCGAAAAGAAGCCTCATTTCGACCGCGAAGTCGCCCTTGTTTAAGCGAGCCCGCTGACCCAGATTCGCCCTTCTCTTTTCGGAGTGGACAGGAAGAGATCGCGAGCTCAAGGTGACGGGCGGCCAGCCCCGCGTGTTCCTCTGCCCAAGTTAGGCTGACGGCCCGGAGCCTGGTTAGCGTCCAAACGATGGACGCGAACCTGGGGCACCAGGCTAGTGGAAAAGTGGGACAGCGCAGAAACGCGCCCGAAAAATGTTACCGTCAATTACTTCATCAAGATAAATGACTGAAATGACCTTCATCGACGACATCCCGATCCGCTGCGAGGTGATAAACAAGATGCGGTACGTTCTTGTAGCTCTCCTGTTATGCGTCGCATGTGTTCAAGCACAGCCCACCGGCAACGTCCTGTCCCGCGTCTATGAAATACGGTTCAACGGTGAGTTGGGTACGGCGTTCGTTATGGACTACGGTGACCGTCAGTATTTTGTCACTGCAAGACATATCATGGAAACTTCGCCCGAGAGAGCGACTGTTGAGCTGAAAGGTCCGGGTACGACAGATTGGAAATCGTATACTGTGACCGTTCTTTTGGGCAAAAATAAGTGCGTCGATGTGGCGGTATTAATACCCAGCGACAAGAAATTAACCAACGCAGAAGCGATACCGTATCCGTACAATTTTGCTTTCGGCCAAGAGGTGTACTTTCTCGGCTTCCCGTATGGCCTGTACACCTCCTTTGGTCAGAATGAGGGACTGGGCGTAGCTTTAATCAAGCATGGCTACGTTTCCGCTCGCGTCAGTTGTGCGGCAGTGCACCCCGGCGGTGACCGGGATGAGTCTCTAATTCTTCTCGACGGGATAAACAACCCTGGTTTTTCGGGCGGACCGGTGGTAGCGCCTGATATGTTCTCTCCACTCATAAACATCAGAGCGCAAAAGCTTATCGGCGTCATTAGCGGATTTCAAAGTGAAGGCATTCCCGTAACAGTTAATGGGCAGAATGTTCCAAACAGTTCCGTTGCGACGAACACGGGAATTATCATCGTGACTGATATTCAGAAAGCAGTTGATCTAATTGAGGCATATGTTGCCAGACTAAGTACACATTAGGTGTGTCGTCAATAGACATTGTTTCCAGGTGCTCTGCGTAATGGGCGCAGAAATCCGCAAGTGGCTTCGGTGGGTGGAGCTGTTTCTCCGCATTGAGAACCACAGGTGGGTGGGCCAGGTCTTCCGGCCAAGTTTCGCCTTCCCTTTTTTCGGATCATCAACTAGCCCGGGTGCTCAGGTGCCCCCGGGTCTCGCGACGTTCGAGACCCGGGTGAGGAAGGAGCCTTCACTTTGGGAGAGCCGTCAGGTCCAAGAGCTTCAGTTTCTGTTCATTCCATAAATCGGTGTGACCTGCCCCCATTTTCCGCACGGTGATTTTACAACTTAGCTAGTAGCCGAAGCTGTGGGAAAGTGGGAAACGCCAGCGGCGTTTTCCAAGCGGACGCAGTCCGCGTCTTTTCCATAGCTTGCCTTCTTCGCCCACATGGCGAACTCACACGGCGTGCGATACCCCAGGCTACTGTGGGGCCGCTGCTGGTTGTAGTCTGTGCGCCAATCGCCAATCTTTCTCCGCGCGTCAAACAGGTTCTGAAACCAACTCACCCGCAAGCATTCCTCTCGCAGTTTTCCATGAAAGCTCTCTACCTGCGCATTCTGCGTCGGCTTGCCAGGCTGAATATGCACCAACTCAATCTGCTGCTCCACACACCAGGCCAGAAAATGCCGGCTCGTCAGCTCCGGCCCGTTGTCACAGCGAATCGATTGCGGCCTGCCTCGCCGCATTACAATTTCCTCCAGCACCCGCGTCACCCGTCGACTGGCAAAGCTGGTATCTACCTCCAGGGCCAGACACTCTCGCGTAAACGCGTCCACCACACTCAGCACCCGAATCGTCCGCCCTGCCGCCAGCACATCATGCACAAAATCTAAAGCCCATTCCTGGTTGGCTGCGCTGTACTGCCGCAGGGGCGCACCCGCCCGCACACAGTGCTTTCGCTTCTTCCGGCGCAAGCATAGCCCGGTCTCGCGATAGATCCGGTACACCCGCTTGTGGTTTGTTGCCTTACCGCTTCTCCGCAACAGAACCTGCAGCCGGCGATAACTGAAGCCTGGCTTCTCCCGCGCCAGCTGCACTAGTCGATCACGCAGCTCGTCATCGTTCTGCCGCGACTCATAGCGATAGCTACTGACCGCCAGCGACAGCAGCCCGCAAACCCGGCGCTCACTGACTGCGTACTGCTTCCGCAACCAGCCCGCGTCCGTCCTCCGGTCTACGAGCTCAGCCCGTTTTTTGCAATCA
The DNA here is from genome assembly GCA_963755865.1 of uncultured Acidobacteriaceae bacterium. Lineage (GTDB taxonomy): Bacteria > Acidobacteriota > Terriglobia > Terriglobales > Acidobacteriaceae > Bog-257. The sequence continues at coordinate 50,068 of CAVWLY010000033.1, forward strand.
CCGCTTTCAGCATCTCCCGGTCCAGGCTCAGATCCGCCACCAGTTTTTTCAACCGCCCATTCTCGTCTTCCAGTTGCCGCAGACGCTGCGCTTCGCTCACTTCCAGCCCCCCGTACTTGGCCTTCCAGCCATAGAGGGTGTGCTTGCTGACCCCCACTTCTCGCGCCACATCCTCCACCTTGCGCCCAGCTTCCACTTGCTTGAGCGCAGCGATCATCTCCGCCTCGCTGTGCTTGCCTCGTGACATAGCTCTGCCCCTTTCCTAAATCCGAAATCATACTTACTGGTGTGCGGATTTAGGGGAGCAGGTCAGGTGCAGCCCCGAATATCTCCCAAGTCCCGACCCCCGCGAGTCCTGGGCCACCCGGCGTCAGGCGGTTTTCGGCATTGCGCCTTCCGCGAGATGGGCGTGGTGGAGATTGAATCGGAGTGGACGGGGAAGAGATCGCGAGCTGAAAATCACGGGCGGCCCTCAACGAATCTTCCTGATCCCAGGTTAGGCCAAAAGAGGGTGCCGAGCCTGGGGCACTAGGCCGTCTTTACATCGCAGACATGGGGCGCGTACGATACGGGAACTCCGCATAGCGGAACGGAATAATGATTGACGCAGGGATAATTATCAGCGGACTTCGTCTCCTGTTGGACGGCTACAAACTCGCCAACGAAAAACTAGGTGGCCGGCATAAAGATGACCCCGATCCTGAGAAATTAGAGCGGGTGATCGTGGATGTTGAGGCGAGCGCTAAGGGCGGGGAGCTGAATCCTGCCGCTGTGGAACAAGAGATTGATCGCAACTTTAACCGGGAGCAAGCCGAGAAGATCAAGGGCGACCTTAGTGCGTTAGCACTATTGGCGGATCACCAAAATTAGAGGAGTTCGATTATTGGGCGACATTGGTGACAGTCGCAAAGTCCTTGCAGGCTCTTGCAAGAAAGATCAATCTATTCGGATACATAGGACAAGAACAGGGGGGTGCGCGCTACCTGTACCTTCAAGAAACGAGCAAGGTGTTTGTCCCCGAGGATGCATTTCTTGACTCGCTGGTCGTGCCACGGGAAGCATATGGTAAGAGCATAACGAACGTGGCGGCGGCTCTTTTCGACTCGGATTCAGAAATGCCGATAAAGCTTAGCGTTGCGGGGCATCTAAAAATGGCCACAAGCATGGGGGATCAATACGGAAAGGAAGTCGGGGATACATTCACGATCTCAGCAGGCAAAGAGAGAAATCGGCTGCTCTTAACGCCCGACACGAAATTCGGGCACTTCGTGCCATATGAGTATCGGCTGACCGCTGAGGAGGTCGTGCAGATCGTTGATGCCATGAAAGGCGACGTTTCTCATTACGCTGAAGAAATCGGGAAAGAACGTGAGTCGGCCCGCCGGTTGTCTGCTGACGTGACTGCGATGGTTAAGAATCTGTCAGACAAGATCGGCTGATTTGAGTTGTTTCGCAAGCCTGGTGCCCCAGGTTCGCCCTTCTTTTGGGCTAACCTGGGGTCAGTGCGCTACGGCCTTCCCGAACCCAGGTTAGCGTCCAAACGATGGACGCGAACCTGGGCACCGGGCACCGGGCTGACTACGCCGCCGATTGCGCGGCTCTCTTATATGCGGGCGCGAACACCTCGCGGGCAAATTGCGCGAATGTAACTTTGCCGGTGCGTTTTTGGTCGCCTTTGAATTGCTGGATTTTGGGGATTGCCTCCTCCATTTCAACCAGCAGCGCTGCCATCTCCGGCGACATTCCGCTCTGGCTCATTGCGGCCTTCAACTTGTCGCCCGGGATGGTGACCACATGAATTTGTTTCCCGATGGCCTGGCCGGCGATGCGAGCCCACTCGTCCAACGAAATCTCCTGCGGGCCCACGATATCGACCACGTGATGGCCGTCGATCGGTTTGAGCAGAAACTCAGCGGCAACCTCAGCGATGTCCTGGGTGGCAATGAATCGGCGCTTTCACCGATCCCTGGAGCGTCGTGTAGATGGCCCCCTGCGCGACGATCGTCGGCATCGAGAAAAACACGTTCTCCATGAACTCGTTTGGGCGCAGCGAGACGATGTTCTTGCCGGCAGCGCGGAACTTCTCTTCCGTCTCGTAGTGTCCAACAATCGGCCCCGTGCCACTGGGCAGGAATGCTCCTGCACTCGAAAGCTGGACCACATGCAACTCGGGATGCTGGCGGATAACGCTGGCTCCAGCCTCGGCCATGCGGCGGGCCGTGCCCAACGGATCGTGCGAGGTCATCTCCGCAGGCGTCAGCCAGAACAGTGCGTCGGCGCCACGCACCGCCTGCTCAACAAGCGCGGGGTCGCTGTGCTCACCAGCGATGACCTTTGCACCGCGGCTGGCTAGATTTTTCACTTTTTCGGGATGCCGGGCTATCAGCGTGACATCCGACTTGCGGTCAAGAAGTATGTTGGCGAGTTTGCTGCCGATGTGGCCCGTAGGAGTGGTAACTGCAATCTTCATGGAATTTTCTCCTTAGCCATTAAGGATGTGCAGGGTTTGTCTCGCGCTTCAGAAAAAGGCAGCCTGGTGCCCCAGAGCCTGCCCTGAGCTTGTCGAAGGGTTCGCCCGTCGGGTGGGCTAACCTGGGCTTCACGCAGGGACGAACCACACAATGCTGGTAGCGATCAAAACGTTGGCCGCAAATCGGAACCCCACGAGATGCCTGTAAGTAAGGCCGAGGCGCTCAGTGAACGCTTCGGCCTTAACTGACAAGGACCGCGATACGGTCACTCGTGTGACTTGGGCGGGTTACCTAGCAGACGATACACGGTTGCCGTTTTAGTGGCACCCAGGTTGATGTAGTCTTCAGCCGAGTACTGAAGCGAGATGAAGAATGCTTCAGTACGGCGCAGGGCATCTTTGCTGAGTTTGTCACGGTCCTGGAAGCGGAACTGGTAGGCGAACTCGCCGATCAGCGGGCGGTGCTCTCCGCGGGTACGCCAGATGGCAACGTTGGCCTTGCAAGTAAGGCCGTCACCGAAATCGAGCAAGCCGATGTCCTGCAGGACTTCCTCTACGATGGTGTTGCTCACCAAATGGATCTCTTCTTTCGGCGTCTTTCTGACTTTTGCAAGTACCGGCAATACTTCGATCAGAGCGTCCATGTCGCGGATGTTCTCGCGACCCATCCCGATGGCTCCGCGGGTGAATTGCACGTTGTGGGAGTAGAGCAAGCGGATACCGCCCAGCTTCTCCTTGAGCGGCAAGGCCTGAACCTTGAACTTGACGCGGTGATCCCCCAGAATATTGGGGCGCACGTCTGTTTCTGCGCACTTTTGCAAATCGGGGTGCCTGAACTTGAACACAATCTCGGGCTCGCCGATAGGGAAGCCGTCCTTGTAGGGAATGCGGCGTCGCAGAATGAAGGCGTTGTTGTAGAGGCGGAAGTCATCGGTATCAATGAACAGGACTTCGCGGACCTTGACCGGTTGAGCGATGAAGCCATCCGTCGTGTACTTCACCCCGTGCTCCTTGGCGGGCTCCTTAAAGACCTTACCGAAGTCGAAGAAGCTTTCGCGCGAGTGAAACTTGTTGGGCCGCAGGATGAGTTTGCAGCAGATGTACTCGGGTGAATGGATGGGCATTCCATCGGCATACGTGCCCGGCTTAAGTTGGGGGACGCGTCCCACCCAACTGGGGGTTACCGGCGTGCGATCCTTCACCGGAGACGTGGTTTCCTTTTGACGGCTTGGTGCGACTGCGGTAGCGGTTGCCATATTCGGCCTTCCGGAGCGATGACTCCTGGTTTTTGTTATTCACAGAAGTGTAATAAAGGACGGCCCCCGTTGATACTGCAAAAATCACTAGGTAGACGCCAGTAAACTGATAGAGGTCTAAAACGCCGCTTTCCCATAAAGGAACGGCTTGGACATGGTTAAGATCGACCGTGCACCCCCTTGGCTAGGAGGCCGCAAAAGATGCTTCGATGGGAGAATGGCAGGGGTGAAAATCAGGCATTGCTATGAATTCAGGGTGTGAGCGGAATAGATGCGTTCGGTCGCCCGGTCAATCACGCCGACCACCTCAGCCGCAAATTCTGAGTCCCGGTACTGCTGCAAACGTCGCCTCGCTTTCGAAGCCCTGAACCACGTTGGGTCCCGATACTCCTCGGATGGCGCAAGCTGACGCGTGACTGCGCACAAATGAGCATGGACCAGGATGACCTGGCTGCGTGACCTCAGCCCTTTAGGTTTGCAATGACGGTAAGAAATAAATGGGACAGGTTCGATTGAGCCTCGTACACCAGCTTCCTCGTGTGCTTCCCTTGCGGCGGCGGCGGCGTTGGTTTCGTCCTCATTTACGCCGCCTTTTGGGAAAGTCCAAGTGCCGTTCCTGGTGCGCACCAACAGAAACTCCGGTTCACCGCCGCGCAGTCTGTAGCAGACGGCTGCAACATGCACTCGGTCGTCATTCGATTGTGAGCGAAATTTCGATGCATCAAAGCGCGAGAGCGCAAGGCGCCGTGGCAGACAGGTACGGCCGGACCAGAATTGCGTCAGAACTCCCACCCGCCATTATGATGCGATTCATCCTCTGAGGAGTCTGAATTCTCTATGAATGACTGGACAAGTACCAAGTGCATCAACAGCATGCCATTTTCATAACTTCCACGCTAATTCAGCGATTCCAGGTAAACCACCACGGCCTCGGCGTCAGCGCGATTCATCTTGTACTGCGGCATTGGCGGACGCGCCGGCTGCCCATTAGGAGCCAGTCCGGTCATGAAGAATTGCACTGCTTTTTCGTGGTTCCATCCCGGCAATCCCGCGATGTTAGGCGAGGTGTCGGCCCAGATGGGCATCGGAACCAGGGGCCCGAACTCCAGTTTCTTGCCCTGCAGCCACTTGCCCTCGACGAACTCGCCCTTCTCGTTCATCGGAGTATGACAGTCGCCGCACTGGCCGATGGCCTTCACCAGGTATTCACCGTGCGCGATCTGCTTGGAGTCGGTCTTGCCTGCGGCGACGGCGTTGGTGTTGCCCGCCGTCACCACCAGTAGTCCCGCCATTATCGTTAGGATCATCTGATTCTTCATCCCGTCCTCCAGGTCCGTTGCTTTGAAGTTTCACCAATCCGGCCGCGCGCGTTCTGCGGTTGCCGCACCTGTTGTGCTGCGTGAACATTCACTTCTGGTGAGATTAACGCTGAAGAATAATCAGCGTTAGATTGAGCAAGAGTCTGCCGCAGGCGATATCGGATGTCAACGGAAAGTTAAGGTGAGAGTATCTCCAGGGACGACAAAAGGGTGCGGCATACGCACCCTTTCGAAATCGCTCCAAACTTTATTTCTGGCTGTTCTGGAAGCGCTTGTTGACTTCCGCCCAGTTCACCACGTTCCACCATTCTTTCAGGTAGTCGCCGCGGCGGTTCTGGTACTTCAGATAATAAGCGTGCTCCCAGACGTCATTGCCCATGATGGGCGAGAAGTCCTGGCTGAGCGGGCTGTCCTGATTGGGCGTGGACATAACTTGCAGCTTGCCGCCGCGGTCGCGCACCAGCCATGCCCAGCCGCTGCCGAACTGCTTCAGCCCGGCATCGTTGAACTTTTCTTTGAAGGCGTTGAAGTCGCCGAAGGTGTTCTTGATAGCGTCCGCAATGGCGCCGCTGGGTTCTCCACCGGCGTTCGGTCCCATGATGGTCCAAAACATAGTGTGGTTCACATGCCCACCAGCATTGTTGCGCACCGCGGCCCGAATCGCTTCCGGGACATTCTCCAGGCTCTTCACCAGCTCCTCGGCGCTCAGTTTTTGCAGCTCCGGAGCCTTCTCCAGCGCGGCGTTCAGGTTGGTGACATAGGCGACATGATGTTTGTCGTGATGCAGGTGCATGGTTTGCGTGTCGATGTAGGGTTCTAGGGCAGAGTAGTCGTAGGGCAGCGCAGGAACTTCGTGTGCCATGCTGATTCTTTCCTCCAGTTGGCGATTGATGCAGGGGAACGATAAGTGGTTTCAAGAGTCGGGCAAGACGCAATGCCTCACCCCGAGATCATTATAGTTGCTGGCGCAGACTTTGGCTGGCCGGCACAAGCGAATCGCGAAAAGCGAATAGCCAATAGCGAAAAGCGATCGAATAGCGCTCTACCTGTACTTCTGCGCCAGTGTCCGTTCTTCCGGCGTCATCTGCTGCCAGAGCTGGTCGCGGTGCTGTTGTGCCCATTCGCTGTTGGGATCGGCGGTCAACGCCGAACTCAGCCAGCGATAAGCTTCCACACGATTACGTTGCACGCAGGTTCCGGAGCTATACATCGAAGCCAGCCGGTTGCGGGCCATGCGAGTTTTCTTTTTCCGCGGCGGTCTTCAATAAGACCATCGCCTGTTCGCAGCTGCGAGGCACGCCGTCGCCTTTGACGTACATGTCGGCAAGCCGCACCGGCGCAGCAGGATTGCCCTTGGCGGTCGCCTTCCATAGCCATGCCGCTTCCGCTGCTGAATCACTGGCATTATTGGCTTTGGCCATCTCGTCGGCGCCAGGAACTATTTTCCTAACGACCACTTCCTGGTCATCGTCGGTGGCTTTTGGTGGATGGCTTAACTTTGCCGGCGGTGGCGATGGTGCTGATGTGGCCGGGCGAGGGGTCAACTTCGATTGTCATCCGGACGATTTGTAGTCGGCCGTGCTTTTCGCTGATGGGTTTGCGCCAACATTTAGTTTGAGCTCATTCGGCGTTGGCTTTTGTAACGGTTTGGCAGTTGAGCTGTCCAGCCACTGGCTGGTTTGCGGGTGGGTGAAGGCGTGACAGGAGCTGAACTCCCGGGAGATGTTGTTGCAGCCCCAGCGTTCGGAGACACTTGCCGCTCCCGTCGTTGCCGGGGCAGTGGTCGGCGTATTCGCGGGCTGGATTTTGGTTCTGCGGTTGAGGCGGTGGCTCGACCTGCATCTCGGGCTTGGATGAGGAATCAGGAGGGGTGGCGGACGGTGCAGCTTCGGTGCTGGCACTCTCCGGCGGCTTGCCGTGGGTCAGACTCCGCATCTTCATCTTGATAACTTCGACAGGACCGTTGTTCGTCTGATGCACTTGCGCCCGCCACTCCAGCACGCCGAGCAAGCCGAAGACCACGACCACGATGTCGCCAGCCAGATTCGCCATTGCCGTGCGAAGGCTCTTCCGCGACAAGCTCGTCAGCGGTTCGGCTTGCATTTGAGGCACATCGTCCAGCCCCAGGAATGATGGACCAGCGATCGGCGTCGCGTGGACTGCTGGTTTGGAAACGGCGTTGGTGGAAGGCGGTTCGTTGAAATCCAGAAAGCGTGGACGATCGGTGGCTGCTCGGCCGCGCTATTGACTTCCAATCCGAGTCGCTCGCGCACGTCATCCGGAAGGGAGGGCATTTGGAGGCAGGCGCCAGTTTCAGCTGAGGCGGCCGTCGTCTCTACGGGCGTGACCGAGGCAACGTGGGGACCGCAGCGACAGGAGGTTCGGGCTCAACGACCGGAGTCTCCGCTCGCATGGTGATTTCTTCCGGATCGCTGGGCGGCACGTAGCGGAAATTCTGAACGTACTCCTCCAGTGGAATTTCCGGCACCAAGTCAATTGGCGGAGGCGCGACTTTCAATTGTTGCGGGCTGTCGGATGCGGTCTCCCGTGGACCAGTGTCAGGTTACCGGATCGTGACGAGCTCGCCGGTTGGCCGTTGGTTGGATGAAGTCTCGGACATTTTGGGTGAGGTGGATAGATTCAAGCTCGAGGCTGGTATGAGACGACGGACAGAGCTCGGCGTTCGTTCGCGTGGAGCTCTCCGCCGAGCGGATGCGTCAGGCTAGCTGTGCTCTGCGCCCCCGGAGCGGTCAACGGCCGATGCGGCAGCGGAGATGCCACACATCCCGCAAAAGCGATTCCCAACCTGATTCTCATATCCGCAAGCGCTACAGACCACGACGCCTCCTGTCAGCCGAGAACATCCTAAATGATAGGGGCTTTCCAAGTCAGATGAGAGCACCCGGCAAGGGTGGCATGGGCTCGGGTCAACGAGCAATTCGGGCTGCCACCAGTCACGGATCAGCCCCGGCCGTTAACGGATGGCCGCTTTCGAAGCCGCCGGCAAACTGGCACACCATGGGCCCGCGATAGCAATCGGCAATTTGCCTTGTTCCCCCGCCGCTATTGGCATTTCCAGCTACTCGGGGTACCGCGCGGGTCAACATCCGAGCGTATGGTGAAACGCGCTCGAATCGCCCTACAATAACTTGCGTTGCGAAGGTCTTTGCAAGTACTCTGCAAGGCGAACAATTAGCGAACATACAGGGCATTAGTTCGATTGGGAGAATCCAGAATCAGCAGCCACGCCAAAGCGAGCCAGACCGGAACCGATGCATCGCCCGCGTCGCACTCGCAGCCCACCATAGCCACGACCCAGGAAGGAGCCATGTTGGCCGATGCGCGCGAAGTGATGAACATACGTCAGGCATCGCAGTATCTGGGCGTTTCGCCCGATACGCTCTACAAGTACGTCTCCGAGGAAATGATTCCCGCGTTCAAGCTGGGCAACCGCTGGAAGTTCAAGAAGAGCGTCCTCGATGGCTGGATGGAGAACCAAAGCTTCCGGAGCGAGGCCTTCCGGCCACGCAAACTGGGCAAGCCTGTCCGCGTGACGGCGGTCTCCGACTAATTCGGGATGGCCAATACCTGTTCTTTGGACTACTCTTGGGCGATGGCCGATGCTTTGGTCGAAAGCGAGCGCGAAAGTCCCAAGCGGCGCGCCCTCCACACGCTCCTTAAGGGCTTGGCGTTTGTTCCGAACCTGGTATTAGCAGCCGTCGTGGGCTCGCTATTAGCCGCTCCGATCAGCCTGCTGTTCTTTCGTATCTTTCCATCCCACATCGCCGCTTATATCCAGGATGTGACGACATTACTGCCGGCGTTCGGTTTGGGATACCTGGTGGCGCGCAAGTTTCATCATTCGGTCGCGCGCTGGATCTGGGTTCCGGCGATTGTGCTTTGGATGTTGGTCGTGCTGCCCGACGTGGCCGGCTATACCGGCCAGAACTGCGAGCCTTTCGCGATCGCAGTACTTCCTGCACGAATTCGTATTCGACATCCGCACGAATTGCGACGAAGGATTAGCTTGGCCTTTGTACACTCTGCCGACACTCTGCTGTATCGGCTATTCGCTGGGAGCGAAGTTCGCGGCGCGCCGCAAACTAACATTGAGCCGCGATAGCACTAAAGAGCCAGCTTGCTATGCGCTTATCTCCAAAATTCACACAACTTTCTGGTGGCGCGCTTCATCTAGACCCATCAGAGCTAGAAGTCCACGACTTGGGGTGAACCGATGCGAAGCTATTTGAAATTGACGTTGTCCGTTCTCGTCTATCCTCGGCTTGGGAACGCTGTACTGCCGAGGGACAAACCCTTCCTCGTCTTCCAGTTCACCATCGAGTGCCGGCGTCGGATCAGCGCCATCCCCGCCGCAAGGTCCGGGCCCGTCAATTATGACATTGCCCACGGATGTGCTTACCTATCACTACGACATTTCCCGTCAAGGCATGAAGTCGCAAGAAACGATCTTGACGCCCTCCAACGTAAATTCCAGCTCCTTCGGAAAGATTGGCTTCTTCTCCGTCGATGGCAAAGTTGACGCGCAACCTCTGTTCGTGAACACCCAAACCGATACCATCAGCGGTATTCGTGAAAGCACGGTGTTCGTGGTCACCGAGAATGACAGCGTCTATGCCTTCGGCGCCAACAGCGGCACGCAGTTTTGGAGAGTTTCAGTGCTCGGCCAGGGCGAGACCACCAGCGACACTCACGGTTGCGGCCAGATTTCACCGCAAATCGGAATCACCGGCACCCCGGTGATCGACCGCCAGCAGGGACCAAACGGCGCCATGTACTTCGTGGCCATGTCAAAAGATTCTTCGGGCCACTATCACCAGCGTCTTCATGCGCTGGATCTCAAAACAGGAGCAGAGTTGTTCGGTGGTCCCACGGAGATTACGGCAACCTATCCCGGCAGTGGCGACGGCAGCCAGGGAGGGCAGGTCATATTTGCCCCCGGTCAATATGCCGAACGTGCCGGCCTGCTGGAACTGGGAGGAACCATCTACATGGCCTTCACTTCCCATTGCGACGAGCGTCCTTACACCGGGTGGGTGATGGCCTACAATGCGCAAACCTTGGCGCAGACTTCGGTGATTGACGTCACCCCCAACGGCAATGAGGGCGCAATCTGGATGGCGGGCAGCGGATTGGCTTCCGATGGCCAGTATCTCTACTTCCTCGATGGCAACGGCACCTTCGATACGACGCTCAACTCCAACGGATTTCCGGTGAATGGCGATTATGGAAATGCCTTCATGAAGCTCTCGCTCTCCGGTCAACTTGCGGTCGCCGACTACTTCACCATGTACAACACCATGCAGGAGTCGGATACCGACGAAGATCTTGGCTCGGGAGGAGCGATGATACTGCCCGACCTGATGGACAGCGGCCACCAGGTGCATCACTTGGCGGTGGGTGCCGGGAAGGACGGCAACATCTACGTCGTCAATCGCGACAACATGGGCAAGTTCAATCCCAACAATGACAGCGCCATCTATCAGGAGATCGATGGGGCGCTTCCCGGCGGCGTTTGGGCCATGCCCGCCTACTTCAACAACACCGTGTATTACGGTTCGGTCGGGAACCCGCTTAAAGCGTTCAGCATTTCCAACGCGAAACTCTCTACTTCGCCAATTGGACAAACGGCAACATCGTTCACCTATCCCGGCACGACGCCCAGCGTCTCCGCCAATGGGACCTCCAACGGAATCGTCTGGGCGATTGAGAACACCAACCCGGCGGTTTTGCACGCCTACGATGCCACCAATCTTTCGCACGAGCTTTACAACAGCAATCAGGCCGGATCGCGCGATCAGTTTGGACCCGGCAACAAGTTCATCACGCCCGATGATCGTCAACGGCAAAGTATTCGTGGGCACTCCGACCGGGGTAGCGGTGTTCGGATTGCTGCCCTAGGGCTTGTCGCCAGTGCATGCGTCTGATGTTCTGATCTGCTTTTGGGGTGTCCGGGTAGTGCGGTAGCTTCAGCGCCGCGTGACCCGATACGTTCCCAACTTGAGCCGGCTTCAGCCGAAGAGGCAGATGTCTGTCGTCGGCTGAAAGCCGACTCGGTGAACGTATGGCAGGCGCAACGCGGGCCTAAAAGGCCGCATTACCTGACACAGCAATTCCTGAATAGCTTTCGGAGAAGTGTCAGCTGAACAGTTCGCTTAAACTCGTGCGCTTCAGTCGATCTTTTCCACAGCCGGTTAAGCCGCATCGGCTTTTGCCGATTTACCTCTCAGACTCCACCTTCTTGTGGACCGAGAGGTTTCATGCGTTACATCCTCTGTGCGGCTTTGTTCTGTAGTGTGCTCAGCGCCCAAGACAAGACCTCCGTCTCGTCCTCCCCGCCTCATGAGGAGGGGATCTTTTATGTCAACGGTATCGACTATCACTTCATCTCGGGAGCGAACTATACCGTGGTGGTTGCGGGCCACTCCGTTGCCAATCGCAAGTTTCTGGGAGTTAAGGTGCGGATACTGAACAATGGTCAGCACGCAGTGACCGTGCGCCCGGAAGATGTGAGGCTCGCGGACGCGGTCGCCGGCCGCGATCTGGAGGGAATCTCCGGGACGGAGTTGGCGAAGCGAATGCGCCGTCCCTACAACTGGTCGCGATTTGCGGTGAATGCCGCCGCTGGGCAAACATCCGACACCGCCGACGACTCCGAAGCGACTGACCATCAACACAGCGACATCATGCGCGCCATGCAGCAGATGGCGATCCAAATGGCAAATGCTGCGCCGCCGGTAATATCTACGCTGTCCATCGCTGAGCCCGACGGGCCCGGGGAGCCCGAACCGGGTCTTCCGCGCGAGGCGACGATCTCCGACGAAGTGTCGCACCTGCGCACGAAGGAAGCCTCCCGGCCTGATGTGCTCATGCAGTTGCAGCGGCAGATTTCGCCCGATTACCTGGAGCGAACTTCATTCCTGGCCAACACGATTCCACCTCGGGCCGATCTGGAAGGCGTCTTTTATTACCCGATGGGCAAGCTGGCGCGCGATCCCGCTGCGAAGAAGGAGACGCAAACTCGAATCGTGCGCGTGACAGTGCCGGTTGGGGATGAGAAGTTTCAATTCTTGTTCGCCGTGGAATAGCCTGCGTGGCCGCCAGCCGCTATCCCGACGACCGACGATTATAATGAGCGCACCATGCGTAGCCTTGCTGACCTGTTACGGCCTTGTGCTCATTGCATTGGCCACCGCTACTTCTCTGCGCATGGGCAAAGCTCCGCGGCGGGAAGCAGCCAGAAGTAGTGATCACCACGTCGGCCGCGCCCAGCGCGATTGCCGGGAAGCAACTTCACTTTTCCTTTGGTCGCAACTGGTGGATCGGCCCCTACTCGTGGCATCTTGTTGACGGACAGCTTCCTCCGGGTCTTAAGCTGCACCCGCACTCCGGAGCGATTTCCGGCGTGCCGGCAACCGCCGGCGAGTATCACTTTACCGTTGCGGTAGCTGACTCTGGCGCGCCTCCCTAGCAGGTCCAGCGGGCATGACCATCACGGTGATTGCCGGGCTATCCATCGACTGGAAGGAACATCCGAAAGTGCAGGGAAACACCCTCTCCGGGTCGGTGGTGGTCACAAATCACACCGGACAAGATTTCGATCTCACCGTCGTCGTGGTCGGGGTGAACAGCATTGGCAGAGCGACGACCCTCGGGTATCAACACTTCATGCTTAGCCGGAGAGAAGTCCAGCCCCGTGATTCCATTTGGTTCGTCTCCCGGGCCGGGCAGCTACGTGGTCCATGCCGATGCTGTCGCCCATCATCCTGGCGGCCATCATATTTATCGCGCTCGCAAGCAGACCTCGGAAACATTGGCAATAACTCAGCATTGAAGCTTCGACGGATACACTTGCTATGGAACCGCTTTAGACCCCAATGGACTATCGATCACGGCAGAAGAAATTCCAGCGCAGACTTGACGAGCCAGAACCTCGACGGCTTCGTGGTCACGCATCCGGCCAACCTGCGCTACCTTTGCGGTTACACCGGCAGCAACGGGCTGTTGCTGTTTCTCAAAGGACGCGGCATCTTCTTCACCGACGGGCGTTATACCGAACAGGCGCGCGAAGAGGTCGCGGCGTACGGGTGGTCATCTCCAAAGGTCCGCTGCTGCAAACCGCTGCGAAAGTCATCGGCACGCTAACTTCAGCGGCAATCGGCTTTGAGGCCGACTACACCACGGTTGCCTACTGCTGAGACCATGCGAAAGCTGGTCCATCGGCGGATCCGTTGGAGAGCTGACCGTCCGGCCTGATCATGCGCCAGCGGATGATCAAGGACCCTGAGGAGTTGTCGATCATCCGCGCCGCTGTACAAATGGGAGCGGCCGTCTATGAAGAGGCGCGGGCTTTCATCCGGCCTGGTGTGCCGGAGTCCGAGGTAGCTGGAAAATTGGAATATGCCGCGCGGCGGTCTGGCGCCGACGGCATGTCGTTCGAGACCATCGTCGCGGCAGGGAAGCGCGGCGCTTTGCCTCACGGTCGCGCCTCGGCGCGACCAATACCCCGTCGTGGATTCGTGGTGGTGGATTCCGGTGTTATACTTCGGGGCTATTGTTCTGATATGACCCGCACTGTGCATGTGGGTCGGGTGAGCCGGGAAGAGCGCCGGTGGTACGAAGCGGTGCTGGAAGCCCAGTTAGCGGGGATCGCGGAGGTGGTTCCGGGCAAAACGGCAGGCCAAGTGGACCAAGCGGCTCGCCAAGTGCTCCGTCAGGCCAAGTTGGACCGCTATTTTACGCATTCAACCGGCCACGGGGTGGGACTGGAGATTCACGAGCCACCGCGCCTCGGCAAAGGGCAATCAGAGACGCTGGAGCCGGGGATGGTGATCACGATCGAGCCTGGAATTTATCTGCCGGGTAAGGGTGGCATCCGAATCGAAGACATGGTCGTGGTTACCGATCGAGGATGCGAGGTGCTGACTCCGGTTACCAAGGAACTGATTGAGATTTAGAGCGAGGCGTTGACTGCCGTTTCGTTTAGTACCGTGGAGCCTGAATGAAAAGGTTTGGAGATCGAGCTGTGAAGTAGAACCTTCGAAAATCGAACCCCGAATGGGTGGACGTGTAGTTAGCCCAGGACGGAGCGCAGCGGAGTCCTGGGTACGATGGAAGGAGATATCGAGTCCCGTAGGGACGGCACAGTTCCCACACGTGTTCTGAAGAATTCAATTTAAGATAAAGCCGAGGCTTCTACCCGCCAAACGGAAAACGATGAACCAGAAAGAAATCAAAGAGCTAATCGAATTTCTAGTCGAGAAGGACATCGCCGAATTTGAACTGCAACGCGGCGATATGAAGCTGCTGGTCAAGCGCGGTGCGAGCGCTCAACCTGCGCAGGTGGTGCATGTCGCGCCAGCTGTCGTTCCGGCACAGGCGATTACCGCCACGGCTGCTGCCACAGCTCCCTCTCCTCCGGCTTCCTCGCCAACCACTGATACCAAGGCGCCGGCAGGCGCGGCACCTCCCGCAACGCCTCCTGAAGCAGATTTATTCATCCTGAAGTCGCCGATCGTCGGCACCTACTACGAAGCTCCGTCGCCCGGCGCTCCTCCCTTCGTCAAAGTTGGCGATGCGGTGAAGGAGGGACAGGTGCTGTGCATCATTGAAGCGATGAAGCTGATGAACGAAATTGAGGCGGACGTGTCGGGCGTGATTGCCAAAATGTTTGTCCCCAATGGAAGTCCGGTGGAGTATGGAATGCCGCTATTCGGCATCAAGAAAGCGTAGCAGCGAAGTTGCCCCCTTCAATGACTTGCAGATTCATGAATAATCCAGGCGCGCACCACTTATTTCATGTTTAAGAAGATCCTAATTGCGAACCGAGGGGAAATTGCCCTGCGGGTGATTTGCGCCTGCAAGGAGTTGGGCATCAAGGCGGTCGCCATCTACAGCGAGGCCGACCGCAACTCGCTGCACGTGCGCTTCGCCGACGAAGCCATCTGCATCGGCCCGCCACGTCTGCACGATAGCTACCTCAACATTCCTGCGGTCATCAGCGCCGCTGAAATCGCCAATGTTGACGCCATCCATCCTGGCTATGGGCTGCTCAGCGAGAATGCCAACTTCGCCGAGGTCTGCCAGGCCTGCGGCATAAAATTCATCGGCCCGCCGCCCGAGGTCACGCGGCTGATGGGTGAAAAAGAAAAAGCTCGCGCCACCATGAAGAAACAGGGCGTGCCCATTCTGCCCGGCTCGGACGGAATCATCGCCTCCGCTGACGAGGCAATGGAGTGGTCGCGCACGGTCGGATTTCCGTTGATCGTGAAAGCCTCCGCAGGCGGCGGTGGTCGCGGTATGCGCATCATCCGCAGCGAAGAGGAATTGCCCAACCAGTTCAACGCGGCGCAATCGGAAGCCGCGGCAGCGTTCGGCAATGGCGATCTCTACATGGAGAGGTTCATCGAGCGGCCGCGCCACATCGAGTTCCAGGTGCTGGCCGACGAGCACGGCAACGTAATGAGCCTGGGCGAGCGCGAATGCAGCATCCAGCGCCGTCATCAGAAGCTGGTGGAAGAGGCGCCTTCGGTGAAAGTTACTCCCGAGTTGCGCGAGCGCATCGGCGGCATCCTGGTAAAGACCCTTAGCAACATCGGCTACATGAATGCCGGCACCATCGAATTTCTGATGGACGAAGACGGCAGTTTGTCCTTCATCGAAATGAATACCCGCATTCAAGTGGAGCATCCCGTCACCGAGATGACCACCGACGTTGACCTGGTGAAGTCGCAGATCCTGATTGCCGCGGGCGAGAAGCTCAGCACCGTGATCAACTACCCCGTGGAGTTTCGCGGACACGCCATCGAGTGCCGCATCAATGCCGAGCATCCCGAGCGCTTCACTCCCTCGGCGGGGAAGATCACGGCCTTCAACATCCCTGGCGGTACTGGCGTGCGCGTGGATACCGCGGCCTATGCGGAAGGCGTCATTCCGCCCTACTATGATTCCTTGATTGCCAAGCTGGTCGTGCGAGGACGGGACCGCGCGGAAGCGATCTCGCGCATGTCGCGCGCCCTGGAGATGTTCGTGGTCGAAGGAATTTATCCATAGGCACGGTCAGGAACACAAAGGCGCACAACTGCATGAGGAATTCGCCAAACAGTAGCGGTGAGGCTCCGGGCTTGCGCCGGACCGTGCTCGTGGTTTTGGCCTTAGAGCAGGCATTGTTGGCGGGTTCGACCTTGGTAATGGTCTCGAGCACGCCGTAATCCTGAATGAACGAACTGCGCCCTGTCGTGCCCCATTCGTAGCCATGCTCCTTCATCCTTCTCGCTTCGAGACGGAAGAGCGTGTTGAACAGATCGTCCGCATAGCCGCCGAGGAGTGTGCCGGTCAGCCCGACGATCCGGTCGGTGCATGAGGCCAGAGTGCCCAGAGCATTTCCTTGCGCGGTATCGCCAGCCAGTTGGTGAATCTCGTCGCAAATCGCGTAGTCAAACCATTCCGGCATGTAGCGCCCAATGAACTCAATCGGGGCCATGCGGCGGATCTTGTCCGCGTCCGCCTGCCACAGTGGGCTGTGCAGTGGGCGACAAGACTTCTCGCCTCTGGTTTCGATGGTCTCGGCAATTTTGACCTTCTCGAACTCACCTGCCGTCAATCGGCTGTCGTCCACGATCACCGGCTTGCCCGTGTCCGAATTCACCACGCAGCCAACGTATGGGCCAGAACGTGGTACCCGGTAAGCATGGCGCCAGAAGTAACCCAGCTTGGCTCGTTCACGTCCGACGATAAACAGAGATGGTCTCCCGCAAAGCGACAGCCAGCGTTGCCGGGAACTCGAGGAATCCTTGCGCAGCCGCAAGTTCACTCAACGTTGTCCGTAAACCTTCCCGCACGATGCGGCCCTGCCTCAACCGCACTTCGTTCACTCCGTGCGCTTTGTTCTCGTCACCGCCATTTCGCAAATCGTCGATCAGGAACACGCGTATTCCGGGCAATGTCAGAAACGCTTCCCGCGCCCACTTTTCGACCAGGTGGGGTGGAACCATCGCCAAGGCCGTGAACGGACTTCTTTGGCGGTGGACGTGGATCGCCCCCAGCGAGATCAGTGTCTTGCCGGTACCGCATTCCGCGACCACCATGGCGGTTCGCGCCTGCCGCCAGCGTTTGGCCACTCCCATGATCGCGATGGTTTGCGCAGGAAAGGGGTTCGCAGCAGCCCTTCAATCCGAGGGGAAACTGCATCATCGAATCGGTGGAGCGCTGGATACTCCTCGAGAATGCGCTCTCCGAGGAGATTCGCTTTTGCGCGAAGGTAGTCGTAGATCGTGGAAAGTTCGGGCATAGGCGGGCCTCGTGGCTCAGAAGGTGGGCAACGCAAAGACTTGAAGCAAAAAGGGACAACGCAAGGAGGGGTGTGAAGCGGCCCGACGAAGTACCCTAGCACGCTGCCGAAGTGTCGGCAGAGTGCGATCAGTCGGCACAATTTGCTAGGCGTTGCGCCTGTGGCATCGGCACGAAAATGTGTTTCAGACTCAGGTTTGGCCAGCGGATCGAACCCGTTTCAGCCGGAAGACTGATCGCTCCGCTCTCCACGCCCCAGCTGATCCAGTCGAGAAACTGCTCTTTCTCGCCCTTCACCAGCACTGACGCACATCCGATCCCGAGAATATGGGTGATCGCCTTATGCGTTTGCAGTTCGCCGGCGAACCAGTCGGCCCAGTCCGGCATTCCGGGGATTCCGTGAATATGGGCGATGGAGGCCCAGACGAATCCGTTTTCCGAGCTTGCCAGCAGAGTTCGTCCCGAAGTTGCCGATACGCTGCTCGAAGCGAACTCTTCCGACAACGCGATTAGGTGACGCAGAGGCTTCTTGCGCCCTTGAAGCTGTATCGAGCCTTTGAAACACTGCGCATTTCGTTCAAGACAAACTCGAATCGGCTGTACGCCTGGTCCCTCCACCATGAACCTGTCTCCCAGCGAGATGGCCGCGCTGACGGCCGCGACCTGGGTGTCCCCGCCAATCACGGAAATGAGATGGGCCTTGGCCTGCCGGGGCGGGTCGGGCAATACTTCGCCGATGAAGCGGTCCAGCCGCAGCTTGATGCTGGTGGTCGTCTTTTCCGTGCTCTTCACGTAGGTCAGCCAGCCGAATCGAAGGTGAGCATTTTTCATTCGGCCTCCTTCTTTTCGTGCGTGAGAATCTGGGTCTTGCCATTGGCAAAGACCAGCGTCAGTTCATGCGAGAACCTTTCCCGGTCATGCAGGATTTTGGTTCCGTCCTCTTCCTCTTCTTCCCAATGGTCCGTGAATTTCACCGAGCGCCAGTGGGCAATGTGACGATCTTCTCCTTCGCCGAATACCCCATTGAGCATTCCGGCGGTGCAGAGCAATCCGACATGGCCACCATGGAGCGGTGTGAGCGGGCGGCCTTTGACGTCATTCAGCTTGGGTAGAAGGACACGGCCCGCCTGTCGGTACGCGGCTGACTCCAGCAACAAATCCTCAACCTCATCCAAGGGAATCCCCACATGCGTCAGGACAACCGGCTCGGAGGCGGGAACCTCGTACTGAACTTCAGGATTGTCGCCCAGCGGCTCAAGCTCACTCTTCGTTGCCAGCGCTTCGAGGTAGCGCACTCCATCCAACAAGACAACATCAGAAACCCTGGAGTGCCGCTTGCGGCGTGTTCCGAGCACCACGATCTGCTTGTATTCGAGGCAAGCCGGCTCGGTGAGTCGGAACACGCGCAAATCGGTGAAATGTTCGCTCAGCAATCTCGCGCATTTCGCCAATCGCAGCTGCGGAATCACGAATATCAGGACGCCGCCGGCTTTAAGCCAGCGATAGCTATGTTCGAGGAAGACCAATTCCAATCGCTGATTGTTGCTCTCTCCGGATTCCCAATCGTACGGAGGATTCAGGTAGAGCAGAGACACCGCTTCCGGCGGGCATCGGACATCCATGGTGTTGGCCTGCAACGTCTCGATTCCCAAGGCTCTGGCTTGTTCGGCGCGATTGGCGTCGATCTCAATGCCATAGCGATGTGCGGTTACTCCCTGCAGCAAGTGAGTGAACGCCACGCCATCCCCCACGCAGGGATCGAGCGCCGAGAACTCCGACGCGACGACCAGGCAATTCTTCAGCCGGGTAGCCTCCGACACGGGCAACGGGAAAAATCCCAGCTTGGTTTGTCCATGTGGTCTCATCTCGCCATCCCATTGAGCGCCTGTGTCACGAGCTCGCCAATTCCGTCGGAATCCGGTGTCTCGCTCACGGCGATGAACGAGCAGAGGCCGTTGACAGGGATCGGCCGCTGATCTTCAATTCGGTAGCCGCGCTCGATGTGTTGTCGTTTTCGTTTCTCAAACAAGTCGGCCCTCGTGGTCACACGAATTCTCATGGCCATCCTCCTCTCTCATTTGTTGGGGAGCAGCCTGAAAGGCGGGCTTAGGTAGCGAACTTCAGGTTGAGCAGTACGTTGGCGAAGAGCTAAGCCAAATAGGTTGCCATCAAGAGGGACCGAACCTCTTTATCCGGTCCAACTATCCAGCCGCTCTGTCAGGTACTGCGTGGCCGGGAGATTTGCCGATTTGCGAGAACACAGAACGGGGAGGTGTAGAATCAGGCTGTGTGCAGGTGGCGAACATGACTCACTTCATTCGCCGGCTCTGGAAGCACGAGGCAGGCCAAGACATCGCAGAATATGCCGTTATGCTGGCGGTAATTCTGGTGTTGGTGGTCGGGACAATTCGTCTGGTCGGCTCAAACGCAAACAACGCATTTTCTGCCGTCGCCAGTTCAATCCAGTAACGATTGATAGAGATATTGGACGAGGGTCGTCCCGACAAACCCTACTTCGGACGCCTCGAAGAATTACGTCTCTTGTTCGAGGACAATTTCACGACCCTGCTGTTGCGCCAGATGTAGACGGGTAGGCCTAAGCGGGTATGTTCGTCGATGGCCTTAGCCACTGCGACCTTAAAGGCAATTTCAGCCCGCTTCTCGATCGGTAACTCTAATATCTCTCTTGAGGGTTTGCTCATGTGCGACCGTAGCGCTTAACCAGTGCGCTGTAAGCACTCTTGTCTATTATACCGATGGTTCCGTCCCTCCCGAAGGCAATCACATTGGGGATTTCGCCTGAGTTGTCAAATATCGTCCACACCTTAGCCAAGGACCGATACTGAAGCAGGAAATTTCGCATAGATCGATCGAAACGCCGTCGGATGATGGGTTCAGGCACGTCGTGTCCGCCTCTTGAAACTCGTTCTTTGACTCTTGACAACGCAAGATCGACGCTCTTAAGCCACAGGAAGAAGAAATGAATTTCATATCCTTCGGACTTGAGTTTTCTCAACAAGGTCAGATGACTTCGGCCTGAGAGCGTAGTTTCGAAAGCGAAGGAAAGTCGCCTCTCGGCAAATGACCGGATCTCCTCAAGCATTGTTCTGCCGGCTCGCAGGGCGGCAGTCTCGGGCGAAAAGGGCGCTATTCCCTGCGCGATCAAGTCAGCATTGACGAAGTTCTTGCAATCCGCGTAGTTGGGGAGAAACTCCCGAGCGAAGGTTGTCTTGCCGGCGCCATTCGGTCCTGCAATGATATAAAGCTCCATGGGGTTTCCATCCTACCGAATCTGAATGCCTTCGTCTCGCTTGAGCGGGAGATTCTCGCCAGTTTGGAAACGGGTCACGTGTTGATTCGCGAACGCTAGAGCTAATCTTGATGTGTGCGCAAGACCGTGGGGGAACTCCTTTGGCTCGCCTCTGACTCATTTTCTGT
>CAVWLY010000034.1:0-4286 GCA_963755865.1 uncultured Acidobacteriaceae bacterium
TTGGTTCATCCTGGGAGCCAACTTTCATGTCTTCGACAGCGAGATTATTTGCTGCTACTTCTTGAATCATCGAGACCATACGGGAGACGCTTCCGGCAACGGAGCGTGCGATAAAAATGGCTAAGAGGACTCCGAGCAGCAGGCCTGCCACTCCCAGAACCATGGTTAAGATTGTTGCTCTGGACTCCGCCGCAGCCTGTTCCCGGCGCTTTTCCTGCTTCTCCTTATCCTGCAACGCGACCAAGTCGTCAGCAGTCTTTTTCAGCCCCGCGCGCAGGGCCTCGGAATCTGGACGCAGAATAAGCTCAATAGCTGCGCTTTTCTTGTCGGCACGCGCTAGCTCGACCGCACGCTCCATGACGGCGTGATACTTGTCCGACGCTGGACGGAGTTCGGCCAGCAGCCGTTTGCTCTCCTCCGTCGTCAGCAGTGGCTCCAGCTTCGAGAAGACTTCCGCCAGCGCGCGGTTGTTTTCCGCGTAGCGGGTCATCTCCGCCTCCGTGCCGAACAGGAGAAACGCGCGGAATTCAGCCTTCTGGTCGTTAATGATGGAATTGACCGACCTGGCTAGGAACCTGGCATCGGCTCTCTTAGAGGCGAAATCGGAGAGCTCACTCAGCTTTTGCGTTGAAATATAGCTGGCTACGCTGGTAATGGTGAGAATGACTAACAGTGTGCCGAAACCCATACCCAGCTTCACTCTGAGACTCAACTTGTACATGTCCGCTCATCTCCTTGGGAGTGTTTCTACTGCCAATGGCCCACGTCTCAGAAACATCGGCGCGCAAGACGTTGCCCGCTGCGGCGCCAGTCGCCTGGTCGCTTGGGCGCTTCGACCTAAATGGCCGCATCGTCGTGTGCCAGACAGCGTGCGTCGCGGCGCAACATCAGAAGTTAACTATGAAGGGCCGAAGGTGCTCCCCCATCTTGGCGGAACAGTAGGCTCAGTCTCACGCAAGAACGGCAAATTGTGTCGTAGCGGGCTATCCCATAGCGGGCCAGTTCCGGTATTGAGTCACGCCGTTCCTCGACGACCTGTGGAAGGACAGCCGTAATTGCGGTGCCAATCGGCTTTCGGCCGCGCGCAGACACTCGATGGGCTGCCCGCTACTTACAGGTCAAATGGCTGCTTCTATTGTCGCCAATCGACACCGAAGCAAGAAGCCAGCCTGAGGCTTGGTAGTGTGGTTCGCGTTCCCCTTGTGGAACGTTCCCGATTTTGAAGTTGCTTTTTTGCCCCGCCGAACCGAGTGATGTGAGACATGCAGATCTCAGGCGTACCACCTTTGTAACTTTCAGCTCCTTCAGGTTGCTCCTACAATTGCGGTACTCATGCTTCCCTCCCCTCACAGCGGAAAGGTCCCACCATCCCAGCACGCGCAAAACCGGCCGGTGCCGGGAGTTCCGATCCCACCTCCTCAGGCCACGCAAAACCGTCCGAGGATCCCGGACCTACTACCACAGGTCGCGCAAAACCGCTCCACGCCGCGGAGTTCGGATCCCTGGGGCGACGAACGCGAAGGCTACAACCAACCCACGGAGGTTGCCTACGCTCCCGTTCATCCCCACCCGGCCGGCGGAGAAAGTATCGCCATCCGCCGGGCGGAGCAGATCGGCAGCATGATTGCCGGCGGCGGGATCATCTGGACCGCTTATGACGTAGCTCACCATTCCGCCGAAATCGTTCGCTTTGCAATCTTCCCGCCGGGACCGCTGGAGGTCCTTGGTGTGGGCGTGCTGATCTGGCTGGTCGCAAAGTGGTGCCGCCACGGCGTTTAGCCGCGCCGCTTCCTACAACCGACGTTAACCCAAGCAAGGTTTTGGGCTGTTACCTTTTCAGGTGTGATCCAGGTCACAGCGAGCGCTATCCGCAGCGGATAGACTTCTTTCCCGGCGTGGCGACCGTCCTGTGCATCGACGACCAGACCTATGCCCTGGCAGCCCGCGTGGAGTGGCTGCGAGCCCATGGGTATGTCGTGTTTGTGGCCGGGTCGGTGGAGGCGGCGCTGGACGCCTTTCTCAACAGCCCCATCGATGCCGCTTTCCTCGACTGCCACATGCCGGGCGCCTTCCTGGTCGCGGGCCTGCTGAAGCGCATCCGTCCCGCACTGCCCATCATCATGCTGGCCGCATATTGCGGCGTGCCTTGCCACCAGCAAGGGCTGGCCGCTGCCTGCCTGGGCCGGGGAGAACCTCCCGTCGCCCTGCTGCACGCCCTGCAGAAAGTGGTCGGCGGCGAAATGCCCGGCGAGTCTGCTGCCTGAGCTAACTCACGTCGATGAACCTGTCCCGATAACGCGCATCCGGCAGCGGACACGCGTCATACCGTCCGAAGATGCGGTAGCGATTCCCGGCAATGATGTTGTAAAGAAAATCGCGGGGACGTCTCCGGCAGAATTCCGAGCACAGCCGCCAGCTTCCAAACACCGCCGAGCTTGGCAGCAATATAGAGGGCGGCCGCAGACCGGGAGAGCACTCGCTCACTCGACATCCCGAAGTCCGGCAAAACATAGAAGGTATCGAGCGCGTCCGGCTCGATCCCATGTTGCGCGAGAATCTTCCGCGCTGTGGAGCTCTGCAGCGCCGCGAACCGAAACCCACTGTTGCGATCACGCCTCAGCACGAACCGCACGCCGCGGTTGCACAATCCGCACACACCGTCGTAGAGGATGAGCGCTGTTCCCACGTTCGCGCGCGTTGTTTGCTGATTCCCCACGGTCGGCGGCCCGGGGCAACGAGCCGCGGAAGTTACTTTATAGGCAATACCACCCCTACCCCCCTGCCCTTTTAGAATCAGCACCTTACGACATACCCTTCCCAGGGGACCCTGATGAGAAAGGAGTTAGAGGCAAAATCTTGAGCCGCAATGAGTTATCTTATTGCGAACACCATTGATACAATCATAACAATTTGAATACAGCTTGTCAAGAGAAAATTCCAGTGGCCGTGGAAAAGTACTGCTGTCGCACACAAGCGCAGATGTCTGGGGCGGCCACAGTTGTCCGCGGCCAGCCGCCCACGGGTTAAGTCTCAAAGTTCCGCTCTGTTAGTTCCTCGCATGCTCCGTCGAGCCCCGGGAATAACGATCCGGCCGTAATGCCCATGTATCTCAGGTCACGGACAGCTAGTGTGCGCTCTTGAATAGGAAGGTCAATGGCCCAAAGATACTGTTTGTGACTTTGAGACTCCTTTCGCCCGATGTATGTCTCTATGTCATCAATGTTTGTCACCATTGAGGCTGCCTGCTGCGGAATCAGTCGCTCGTTTTCGATGGCTATGAATTCAGCGATCGACAAATGGAGCTTTGGGCCAGAAAGAAACAGAATCTGCTCCCAATCGGATTTCCATTGCTGTGGGTCAAAAACAAGAACCCTCACATTTTCATCTTGACTGGCCGTCGCTGCTTTTTGGCTCGTAATCCCGCGAAAGGCGAAGAATGCCCCTACGTAGGGTGAATAGGTCCAGTCAAGAAGAGGGGTGGGGTAGCCATGATGTTGCACCATGTTAAGGAAAGCACCATTCTCGTCGGGGTTTTGGAGGTTGAAGACGTGCCTCGTCCTGGCGCTGAGATGCCTGTGCAGGACTGGGATGTCCTCAAACACGAACCTTGCCACGTCTGCTCTGCCGTGTCGATGGAATGAGGTCCGTAACCGCCACTGTCCGTTTTGTCCGCGAAATAGATATCGGCTGCCTTTTAGGCTCGCTACGTAATTCTTAAATTCTCCCCAGTTCTGCTTTAGCGGTACCAGTTCCGACGGCTGTCCGGCTTTAGACCTGGGTAGCACACAGTTGCCAGCTTCCCCAGCGTCCGTAGTCCAAGATATCGTCAACCAGTCTTTGTCCCAGGTGCTGCTCACGTCAGCATACTTCGGCACGGTCCCCGGGGGATATTTTTGGGTCAGCTCCTCCAGCGGAATCCCCATGTTTGATTTGCGGTCAATACCTATGATTGAGCTAGTGCGAAACCGGCAAGGGGCCGTCTTGCCTTCGGTCCTAAAACGCACCCCATAAATTGGAACTGTCTCATCAACATTGATCAGGTACGCAAAACCGTCATAGCCCAGTTCTCGCTCATCGACGTTGACAATGACATTTCCCGTGTTTGAGCCGGCGTAGGTGCCGATCCACTGTCCGTTCATTTTTTTAGATTGTACCCTGACCATTCACTCACGGGGCGGGATGGCCAAGACAAACCTCGCTGACGGAAACAATGGTTGGCCCATACGAGTGTCCCTTGCTCGCCTGGCAATGTTACTTCTTTCCGCTACGCGAGGGTATCGAGATGG
>CAVWLY010000035.1:0-7266 GCA_963755865.1 uncultured Acidobacteriaceae bacterium
TTGCTGTTCCGGTTTCCTCTCACCATAAATGGTGCCGGTCTGTGCGCCGTCCGCCGACGGTGCGGCGCCACGGAATCCGCCCGGCACATCCACAGTTGGTCTCTTGTAGTTGGGACCGACCGTGCAACCGGTGGCCACTAACGTCAGCATTGCAATTGTGGCTAGTCTTTTCACGTTAGTCCCCTTCCACCGCAACCGGTTCCGGAAGCGCAGGAGCATGCTGCTCCTGTTTCTTATCCGCACCCGTGAGACGTTCCACGAGTACGTAAAGCGCCGGGATAATGAAGATGGCAATGCCGGTTGCGGCCAGCATCCCGCCAATTACGGTGGTGCCCATGATTTGCCGGCCGACGGAACCTGCGCCGGTGGCGATGAATAACGGCACGCAGCCGAGAACGAATGCGAACGAGGTCATCAGAATTGGCCGCAACCTCAGTCTGGCGCCTTCGAGTGCAGCGTCCACCACCGGCTTGCCATAGACTTCGTGTTGTTCCTTGGCAAACTCGACAATCAAGATCGCGTTCTTCGCAGCCAACCCGATCAGCATCACGAGTCCGATCTGCGAATAAACGTCGTTGTCGACCTGCACCATGAAAGCCGGGAAGATCATCCCGAGCACGGTGCGCCGCAGCCACAGCAGGCCGAACGCGCCGGCAACCGCAACCGGCGTGCTCAGGAGCACACTGAACGGCAGAGACCAGCTTTCATACAGCGCCGCAAGGATGAGAAAGACAAACAGCAGCGAGACGGCGAAGATGACCGAGGATGGGAATGCCCTCGCGCGCCTTCTGCTCTTGCCGTGACATGCCCATGTAGTCGAAGCCCATATCCGGCGGCATCGTCTGGTGGAAAACCTCTTCCAGCGCATTCGTAGCCTGCTCTGAGCTGTAGCCCGGTGCGGCGCTGCCGATAATCTGCGCTGCGGAATACTGGTTAAAGCGCATCTTGAATTCCGGGCCATAACGCGACTCGAATCGGGTTAGCGCCGACAAGGGCACCATTTCGCCCTTGCTATTCCGAACGTAGAACTGTCCCGCGTTGTCCAGGTTGGAGCGGTAGGGTGCTTCTGCCTCTACCCGAACTTGCCAGGCGCGACCGAAGTCGTTGAAGTAGTTGACAAACAGCCCGCCCATGAACGCCTGAAGAGTGTCATAGACATCGCTGAGCTTAACGCCCTGCTTCAGTACCTTCTCCTTGTCCACGTACACGAATTTTTGCGGAGTGCTCGGTATATACGTGGTGGCAACCATGCCGATCTCGGGCCGTTTGCGAGCGGCCTCGAGGAACTTGTTCAGGTTGTTCACCAGGAATTCGGGATCCTTTCCCGCGCGGTCTTCCAGCACAAACTGGAATCCGCCCGAGGTGCCGACTCCCGAGATTGCCGGTGGAGAGAAGGCGAAGACGGTGCCCTGGGGAAGGGTAAGAAGCTTAAGGTTCAGCTTCGCCTTGATTACCTGAAACTGCTCGTCAATGTGCTTACGGTCTTCCCACGGCTGGAGCGTCACCCAGAAGAATGCGTTGTAGCTGGTGCGGGTGAGGCTGAGGAGGCTGAATCCCATGACGGTGCTGGTGTACTTCACTCCTGGTGTCGACTTCAGGACAGCTTCTACCTCGCGGGCTGCGTCCGACGTCGCCTGAAGGGAAGACGCTTCGGGCAGTTGCATCTGGATGTACATGTACCCCTGGTCTTCGTCGGGCAGGAAGCTGGAGGGCAGCACCTTTCCAAAGAAGAACCCGGCTACCGCAAATGCTGCGACTGCCACCAGGGCCAACGCACTTTTTCGAATCAAGCCATGGCACGCCCGTACATAGAGATTGCTGCCGCTAGTAAACACGCGATTGAACCAGGCGAAGAATTTCGCCAGCGGCCCGTGACCCTCTTTCTTGGGCCGGAGAAACAAAGCTCCAAGCGCCGGGCTCAAGGTGAGGGCGTTGAAGGCCGAGATAATGACG
The DNA here is from genome assembly GCA_963755865.1 of uncultured Acidobacteriaceae bacterium. Classification (GTDB taxonomy): domain Bacteria; phylum Acidobacteriota; class Terriglobia; order Terriglobales; family Acidobacteriaceae; genus Bog-257. The sequence goes on from CAVWLY010000035.1 coordinate 1,954, forward strand.
GAAATTGCGATGGTTAAGCGCAAACTGCTGATAAAGGCGGCCGGTAATACCGGGAATGAACACCGTCGGCACGAACACCGCCGAGAGCACTAGTGCTATACCAACCACCGGCCCGGTCAGTTCCTGCATGGCCTTACGAGCCGCCTCTTTCGGAGACAGACCCTCTTCGATGTGGTGTTGTATGCCTTCGACTACGACAATGGCATCGTCTACCACCAGGCCGATCGCCAGGACAAGCCCGAACAGCGAAAGGGTATTGACCGAAAACCCGAACAACGGAAATACAGCGAACGTGGCCACCAGCGAGACCGGCACCGCGAACATTGGAATGATGGTCGCGCGCCAGTCTTGCAGGAAGATGTAGACGACGATGATTACCAGGACAAAAGCTTCCAGGAGAGTTTGGACGATCTCGTGCATTCCGGCCCTTACGGCATCGGTCGTGTCCAGGGTAACGGCATAGTCCACGTCCGCCGGGAAGCTCTCCTTCATTTTGGCCATCAGCTTCCGGATGCCCTTTGCCGATTCCACCGCATTGGAACCGGGCAATTGGTAGATACCGACAATTGCGGACGGCTGACCGTTGAGTCGCGTTAACCAGCTATAGTCCTGGGATCCCAGTTCTACCCGGGCCACGTCCTTCACGCGCACTACTCCGCCATCGGCACTTTCGCGGACCACAATGTCGCCGAACTCTTCCGGCGTCTTGAGCCGCCCTTGCGCACGTACCGCATAGGTGAACTTCTGTCCTGTTTCGGCTGGTTCACCTCCGACTTGGCCGGCCGGATTTACCGTGTTCTGAGTTTGCACCGCATTAGCAATCTCGCTCACGGTGATGCCCAACTTCGCCAGTTGATCCGGTTTCACCCACAGCCGCATGGCGTACTCGCCGATGCCGTAGATCTGGACCTGTCCTACACCGTAAGAGCGGGCAATCGGCTCCTTGAGATTGATATAGCCGAAATTCGACAGGAACTTCGCATCGTGAGTGCCCTTTGGTGAATACAACGCGACCAGCATCATCGGCGAGGTCAAAGACTTCTTCACGTCGATGCCGATCTGGTTGACCTCCTGGGGAAGCTGGCCATTCGCCAGTTGCTGGCGTGACTGGGTGAGGATGAGGTCCATATTTGGGTCGGTCTTGAGATCAAAATCGACCATCAGCGCTGTACTCGAGTTGTTGGTCGAGTTCAGCGAGTACATGTAATCCATGTTGTCCACGCCATTGATTTGCTGCTCCATGGGCGTGGCTACGGCTTTCTCCATGGTCTCGGCGTCAGCACCCGGGTAAATGGCCTGTACCCTTATCTCAGGGGGAGCGATGTCCGGGAACTGCGCGACCGGCAGGCTGACGATGGTGATCGCGCCAATGATCACCATAAGGATCGAGATGACGATGGCGACGATCGGACGCCGAATGAAAAACTCAGACATGACTACCGCACCTCCGCCTGAACATTCGCGGACTTGGGAACCACAGGCGTTCCGTCCTTCACCTTCTCAATGCCTTCCACAATCACCTGGTCGCCCGGCTTCAGGCCCTCGTCAATCACCCACATCGCCCCGACCTTCTCTCCAGCCTTCACTTGTCGAATCACGGCCTTGTTGCCGGGGCCTAGAAGCGCTACCTGGTAACCACCCTGAAGCTCTTTGACCGCGCTCTGCGGCACCAGCAGCGCGTTCTGCTCGATGCTGGTTTGAATCCGCACACGCCCATATTGGCCGGGGCGCAGTTTGTTGCCCGGATTGGGGAATGCCGCAACCATTCGAATGGTTCCGGTGCTGGGATCGATCTGACGATCCGTTAGCAAGATCTTGCCCTTATGGGGGTACACCGAGCCGTCGGCCAGGATCAGATCAGGGGAGCTTTCGAAAAGGTTGATCTGCTGACCTCCTGTGGTGATATGTTGGGCTCGCAGATACTCCTGCTCGCTGACTGGGAAATAGACCTTGATCGGGTTCACTTGCGAAACGGAAGTCAGGTGAACATTGGGTCCCACCAGATTGCCTATCTGCACCTCGGCGATGCCCGCCACTCCATCTACCAGCGAAGTAACCTTGGTCCAGCCGAGATCGAGTTGCGCGCGCTCGACAGTCGCCTTTGCCGACTCGACGGCTGCCTGTGCCGCGAGTCTGGCTTGGATTTCGGTATCGAGTTGGGCCTTCGCAATGGCCTTTTGCTCGGCTAGCGGAGTATCGCGCTCTACGTCAAGCGTCGTTCTGCCCAACTCGGCCTGTGCCTGGGCCAGATGTGCCTTGGCGCTGTCAAGAGTAGCTTGGAAGGGTCTCGGGTCTATCTGGAACAGGACCTGTCCTTTGCTGACAGCCGATCCTTCTTTGTAATTCTGGCTGATGATGTAGCCGGACACCTGCGGCCGTATCTCGGCGTTGACGTAACCGTCCAGGCTCGCGACCCATTCACGCTGGACTGGGACGTCACGCTGAATAGGTTCCGCGATTAATACTTCGGTCACTATGTTTGGCACGGCGGCGTTACCTTTGCCGCACGCAACCATGCCTACGCTCAGTATTCCGAGAGCCGTAGTGATGATGATCCGACTCATCCGTGCTTTTTGTTTCTTAGGAGTTTTGCAATACATTCGAATACCTTCCTGCTCACAAGGGCCCAATCAAGTTGTGCCGACGAACAGCCTGACTAGTGCATGAAGCGTGCCAACCGGCCTGTGAGTCTAAGCTCGAAGACGCAAAGCACTTACGCGAGCATGCAACTGCCCACGAAATGTGCTTGGACAGGTTTGCTGCCCGCATGCGGGCACCACGTCGTATTCGGGTGCTGGATGACTGTGGCGGGAAATCGCGCCGGTTAGGCGCCTAGCTTGGAAGATCGACTTTCGCTTAGACGAACATTGGGAATCGCATTACCCGCAAGGCACAGGGGTCACATGCCCGAATTTCGGCGACGTCACTCGCCAGCCAAAACACGGCAGCGGCTATAACGATCACGCAGAGTGGGTTCGGCAGCAAACACCAGTTCGGATCCCATCGCTTTAATAATGACTTCGAAGATTCACTCTTGTGACCACAAGCTCCGCAGAGCCATATCTTTTTAAGATGGCGAGACGGCCGTACCTTTCAGCACGGCCGTTGTGCATGGGGAGGCTAATCAGGAGGAAGTTGGAAGGACATTGGAGGTTTACTCTCGACTTTTTGGTCTATTCACAGAGTCATGGTTTCTAGGGCACGTATGTAGCCATCCCAGAAGCGGCAGCTGAAGGCGAGATATATAACAAATCGGGAGAGGTTAGCCGCCGCCCTTATTCGGACAATGACCGGATAGAAGCAATCAGGTGTTCGGAGCCCGAGGTAAATCCGAAGATTCTACAACTATTTAGTCGCCCGTGAGCTTGGCACGGGGTTTGCAAATAACAGTAGAGGAGAATAGGCAACTGCCAAGATGGAGACCCATGTTTCGAGCGCAGATTTATGAAATGCCTGACGGTCCAACTCTAAAGATGGAAGGCTGTCTGGTCGCAGAATGGGCAGAAGAGGCTAAGTCCTTGATGACGAGTGGGCCTGTCCCGGAAGGCCTCATCGTTGATATAACGGATGTAGGACATGTCGATTCAGTAGGGGAGCAGGTTCTGGCTTGGCTGGCAAGTATTGGCGCATCCTTCATGGCTGGAGGGGTATATGCTGCGTCGATTTGCGAGCGACTGCAGTTGCCCTTTTACGGGAAGCCAAATCGCTCCCGAAAACAGTCCTAATGTTGCGATCCGACTTCAGCGATCAGTCTCTCAGATATCGCCCTTCTATGCTTAATATGATCAGCAATCGCGGTTATCATGAGCGAAAACATGCTCGCGGTTGCGGTCAGTTGATGTGCACGGCGACCGATGGCGGGTAATGGTCCGACGCAGCAACGTTGTCGTGCAGCTCGGGCCTACCATAACGTAACGGGCCGCCGACCAGGATCCAATCAACAGCCGTGCACCAACCGCCCGAGGCCGGGTTATGGTGGGGGATCCTGTCGTTAGCTTGCGGAAGACCCGCGAAGATTCGCTCGCAACCCCGCGAAGCGGAAGACGCAATGGCCCTGTAATTTGCATGGTTTAAGCTTGACATCTCCTAAGGAGACTCTGATTAAGCTCTCCCTTTCCACAGGAGTATAGGTTAAAGTCGCGCCAGCATGAAGCAGAGGACACTGGCGATGATGAGCGGCTTTGGGCGGTACACCAAGAAGACCAAACGCGCGTTGTTTCTGGAAGAGATGGAGCAGGTGGTGCCGTGGTACGAGTTGTGCGCGCTGATTGAGCCTGCTTATCCCAAGCCTGGCAACGGGCGTCCGCCGGTGGGGGTAGAGCGGATGCTGCGGATTTATTTTCTGCAGCAATGGTTCAATCTGTCAGACCCGGCGGTGGAAGAGGCGCTATACGATTCGGTGCTGATGCGACAGTTCGCAGGCATCGATCTGGGGCAAGAGCCGGTGCCTGACGAAACCACGGTGTGCAAGTTTCGGCATCTGCTGGGGGAACACGATCTGGGCGGCGCGATGTTGGAGACGGTGAACCTGCATCTGCAGCAGAAAGGGGTACGAATCACGACGGGCACGATCGTGGATGCGACCATCATCCATGCGCCCAGTTCGACCAAGAACCGGGAGCAGCAGCGTGACCCAGAGATGCACCAGACGCGGAAGGGCAAGCAGTGGTACTTCGGGATGAAGGCGCATGTGGGCGTGGACAGCAAAACCAAGATGATCCATTCGGCGGTGGTGACGGCGGCCCATGTGGCTGATGCCAGAGTGCTACCGGAGTTGCTGCATGGCGAGGAGACGCGGGTCTGGGGCGATCAGGGCTACCTCGGGCAGACGGAAGTCATTCATGAGTGCGCGCCGCAGGCCCGCGACTGTACCCATCGTCGCTACCGCTATAAAACCTGGATCGATGAAGTGCAGCGCGCCAAAAACCGGACCAAGTCCAAGGTGCGCAGCAAGGTGGAACACGTATTTCAGATCCTGAAACTCAAGTTTGGTTTCGTGAAGGTACGTTACCGAGGACTGAAGAAGAACGGCAACCGATTGTTTGCCGCCTGTGCCCTGGTCAACCTGTTTACAGCTCGCAAGAAACTGCTACGCTGGGCCGCGGCATAGAGCATCGGGCAGCCTGTCATTTCCGTAAATTGCATGGTTAGAGTGACACTGTAGGCTGCGAATTGACCCGAGAGCCAATCGGGATCGAAGAGCTTGTCATTCACTGCCCAATAAGCAGTGCTTATTCAGAGTGTCCCTAAGTGCTCTCCTGATCAAGGGAGGCTATAAGCGTCCAGCTAGCGCCGGTCCGCGCGCCAGGGGAT
>CAVWLY010000036.1:0-9068 GCA_963755865.1 uncultured Acidobacteriaceae bacterium
GGAGCGGAAGTACGCGCGATTGAAATTCGCGCCTGTAAGCGGCCATTGATGAGGGCGGCTGAGTAGCTAGCGGCGGCATGCTCACTTGGTTGGGATCGTTCTCTAAGGCCGAGCTAACCGCTTCCTTGCTCGAGCCTTGCGTCCTCTTTCGCCTGCTCGTCTCGAGATTTGGCGACCAGCAACTCATGGCTGCATCTCCAGGTCTATTTTGAGACTCGTCCGAGTCTGCTTACCGATGAACGATCATCAAGGTGTGTAACGCGTGTAGATCAAGTCGCTAGCTTTGGCAGGCTCGTGGCAGGGAAAGCAGGTTTTGAGTAGCGCCGCATCCGCTGGTTTGCCATTTGGGTTGAAGTGCCCGAACCCCCAGCCGCCCGTAGCCGCATATTTTTTCGAGTCCTTGACCTCGAACTGAATGTTCGTGGGAGGGCCGGGAACGAAGGATTGTTTGTCGCCAAAGACCTTGTTGTTCTCTTCCGACGGGACGTGACTGTAGTGCAAAGCGGCGATGATCGCGCCGTCAGGAAAGGGAAGCGTCCCTTCGCGGTACGCCTTGATCGCCACATCGTTGCCCAAAACGATGCCTAAACTGTTGAGCTTGCCTTCTTCGTGGGCCACGGAGACCACCTTCCAGTCCCGGTACCCTACGGGAATTTTGGTCACGTAGACTGGAGAGGAATTCTCATCTGCCTGTCCGGACGTGACGACTAGGTAGGCGACTACGCTAGCCAGCGTTGCAGCTGCGATCGCCAGGGCGCTTTTAGTTTTCACGTCGACACCTTTATCGTTTTTGGCGGGATACTCTACTCGTGCGCACGTACGCATATCTAGGTTCAACGCAGTGTCACGTCGCCGCCTTGACGACGATCAATTTTGGAGAAGATTTTTGCTCGAACGGCGGCGGTGCATTGGGCGCCGGAATACCGGAGCAGATCGGTTTGCCAAAGGAGTGCGAACTCCGGCTTAGCTCTATCTATTGAGTCGCCAACGGTCCAATAAGAACCCTGATGGGGCTCCCCATAGCTGACGTTGGCCGCCGGCGGCTCAGGGCCGTGATGAGCCATTGGCTTGTCGCGAAACTCACCCGAATATAGTCTGGTATCCAGACATCCGGCCGTTCGTCTAAAATAGGTTCCATGCGAGGTGAAATTGGCAGGCAGGTCACTATCGCGCTTTACGTGCTGGCAATGGCAGCGGTAATAGTCGGTGTCGATCTTGCGTTCTTCAGAAACCGATTCTGGGAACGGCTGATGGTCAACATTGGCATCGTTTTGGTGTTCGCCGCTTTCTACTTTAGATTCCTCAGGTCTCGATGAACAGGGCGCGGTAGTGCCTCCTTGCTCCGATTGCGCCCTCGCTTCAACATCAGCCTGCTGGTAGCCGCAGCTCGCCAGTGACGGGTAGGTGTCCACTACTTCGTCACATAAGAATGCACGCCGGGAAGCAGCCGTTCCAGGCTGGCGGTAAGCTAATGCGCGTGCGTAGGGGCCATCAATTAGCTTATTCGTTGGGCCATGGAGGGAGACGATGACTGGGATAAATCAGCCTCGCTCAATATCGGCGCTGAGTCGGCCCGTTCGCTGGCTAGTCATCACCGCGTCGGCTTTCTTTGTGACGTACTTCGGGTGGACCGCTCTACATACCACCGTGTATTCATATTCCAGCGTGGGTCAACTCCGAGAGGTGTTTGATAGTATATCGCCACCGCCTGCCAGCCAAAAGATAGATGCTATCCATATATCTTCAAAGTTCACAACTCAGGCGGTATATGAGAATTTTTTATCGCCGCTGACCAGCGACGCCACAAACCGATACTATGCTGCGTTACTCGCTGCCCAAGGTTGGAAGGAAAGTGAGTCCCGCGCGACTTTTCGAGGAGGCCATTACTCCAAGTTCTGTAGAGGAGATATGGATTTGGTTGTCGAAACGATCGAGCCAACATCGAGCCAGACACAATTCCTGTTGAGCGTTAATAGAGAAAATGGACTTCGAGAACACACCGGCTGTGGGAGCGAAACGCTTTCGCACTGAAATTATTTTCGCGGCTAGGGAAAGACGCTGGTTCTCGTGTATGCAACAACACACAATTATTTAATCGCGTATGGCTTGGTGAGCGATTGGCAGCAGCTGCACTCCCGGGAGCAGTCGGTGGCGGCAGACCGCAACGGGTCGACGCCGGAAATCAGATCGGGAAATCATGCGCAACCTAGCTTTCGCAGCGTCGACGCGACGACGACGGTAGTCGAATTACAGGGCCGTAACGGATGAAGTTCATCCATCGCATCTCCATCAACGCTACGCCAGAGGTGCGAGCGGAGCTTGCGGGGATGTCAATCATCGTTGGCAGGGGCAACGCAATCACCAGCAATGTTGTCACGTGTGAGGTGGACGAGTCTTTCGAATCGTGGCCGGCGGTTGATCGCTGGATCGCTAGGCGACACGCCCTGGATATCGTCACTACCGAGTTTTCCGACGAGGAACTCGCGACCGCAAAGTGGTTGACCCTTCATCCGAGTTGGCACCGGGGATATCCGCAGCCGGACGAAAGTAACTTTGGGTATTTGGAGGCGACATATGACCTCTCGGAGTATTGCGCACGGTGCGGGAGCGGCGCGAAACAAGACGCCCCATTTCAGATGAGGGCAGAGCCCAAATGGGGCCGGCACAGCATCCTGCAATTGAACTGGGTCTTCGACGAGTATTTCGTAAAGCCGGACCTCTGGGCCCAGGTCTTCGGTCCTCGGGCAATTGGTCATCGAGCGGTGACGACGCCTAAAGGAACTGAGCTTAAAAGTGTCGTGCAGCTCGTGCCGACCGAAGAGGTGGATGTAATTACGGAAAGTCTTTCAGTAGAGGGGTGCCGGAGCTGTGGTCGAGCGAAATGTCGGCCTGTCACGAGAGGCGAATCTGCTCCTCTCGTATCGGAGCCAGTCGGTCATATGGCCAGGACGAAGCAGTACTTCGGCAGCGGTCGCAGCGCAAACAGAGGGGTAATTGTGTCGCAGGAATTAGCCACTGCGCTGCGCAAACAAAATGTACGCGGCGCATCAGTGAGGCCGGTTGCGAGACCCCGTGGGGTACGGGAAGGAGGCGACTGATTGAGCGCTTACTATTTCCCGGAAGCTGCCGCCGGCCACGGTCAGCAACGGGTCGTTAGTTGCCGTCGTTGCTATTCCATCGCCGTCCAATCGGATCACCCTTCCAGTAACAAATCGCAATCAACAGGATGACCATGGTGGCTGTGAACCCCCAGCGCAGCGGCTTATCGCCCATTGGCAGTAAGTAGTGCCCCAGCGGAAGCACAATGATCCACAGAATAAAGAACGCCCATCCCTGCCACGCAAGAGGCAGGCCCCAGCCCCATCGTAGCGCTTTGCTCGAAACCAGTACCGGGGATTGTTGGCGCTCATTGCGTTGATTATCCGTTGGTCACAGAATATTAAACCGCTTTACCCGGTTCGGCGACCCGGGTGTTTCAATTACCGGACAGCGGATGTTCGCGACTGACGCCAGCGGCTTGCGAACAGTCCCCAGCTTCAACCCAACCGCCAAGAAGCTGTTGTTGAACTCATGCGCTAGACTTCTGCAGTACTTCGGGAATGAATACGCCAGAAGATCATGAACCCCGTGCTCCACGCCCAGGCACCGATGCAAGTCGAATCCATCGCCGCCCCCGATCACGGCGGCGACCACTGCCGGCGGGCCTTCCCCTGAGGAAGCAGCGGGAATTCTCGCCGCCGCACGCTTTGCGCAGCGGCCATGTGCAAACGATGATCGGTAATCTGCCATTCATACAGTGGCTCACCCGCCGACGAGGGTCGGCCCTTCTTGCGAACGCGCGGGAATGGCTGCTCGATTGCGGCGACGGTGTCCGCTTGCAGGGATTCCTGAGTCTGGCCAGGAGGAATGTCGGGGCGAAAGAGATGACTGTTGGCCCGGCAGAGAGTCGGATTGCGCTGATTTTGCACGGCTGGGAAGGCAGCGCTGAGTCCTGCTATGTGGTGTCTCTCGGCGCCCAGCTGGTCGCAAATGGATTCGACGTCCTGAGGCTCAATCTGCGCGATCACGGCGAGAGCCACCACCTCAACCGCGAGATATTCCATTCCTGTCGACTGACGGAGGTCGTCGGCGCCACGCGGGCAGTCGCGGAGCGCTTTCCAAGCGTACAGATATACCTGGCAGGCTTTTCACTCGGCGGCAATTTCGCGCTTCGAGTGTCGGCCGACGGCGGCGCCCCCGCAGCAATTGTCGGCGCAGTCGCAATATCCCCGGTGCTCGAGCCGGCCGTTACGCTCGAGGCGCTGGAGCGCGGTTGGTCTCTGTACCGCCGATACTTCGTGCGACGCTGGTCCCGTTCGTTGCGTCGCAAGCGGCGCGCATGGCCCGACCTGCCTGACTTCGAGTCACTGCTGCGCACCCGGGATCTACGTTCGATGACCGAAGGACTGGTGCGCCAGTTCACTGATTTCGCCAGCCTCGAAACCTACCTCGATGGCTACGCGATCACCGGGCCGCTGCTGTCAACCTTGCGGTTTCCAGCAGCGATACTGCTCGCGGAGGACGATCCGATGGTTCCGGCCGCCGACCTCGCGCGTCTGGCTCAGTCGCCGCTGTTAACTGTGCTGCGCACCCACCACGGCGGCCATTGTGGTTTCACGGAGCAACTCAACGGGCCAAGTTTCGCTGACCAGTTCGTGGTCGCACAGTTCGAGCGGTTTGCAAGAGACGCGGCGGCGGTCTCGTCCAATCCCGAGTATTCCCCAACCGGGGGATCAAGGCCGCCCACGCGGACGTGAGCCGATGCACATCTATGTGTCAAGACCCCAAAGCCGCCGCTGGCGAAGAGCTGTAGCGGGTCGTGAGGCGCCGGCAGAGGGAACCGTCCACGAAGGGGGACTTTGTCGATGCCTCCCACCCGTTTCCATTCGCCACCGATCATCCGCGCGGCCTGCCGCCGGCAACGACGATGGGTTCGTCGAGGGCTTGCCGATATTCCTCCTCGCCGATCGCATCCACCGACCGAAGTTTCGCCAGCAGCTCGTCGATCAGTGAGCGCAGCCCAGGCCCCGGGGTGCCATGCGCGAATGAGCTTTGGTATTTGATCGGCCCGGGAATGATCGCGACAAGAAATGCCATTTCGGCCGGTGTCAGCTCTCGGGGTTCGCGACCGAAATAGCGGCGGGCCGCGGGCCGCAGGCCACGCAGGTCCGGTCCCCATTCGATGATGTTCAGGTAGATCTCGAGGATACGACCCTTGCCGAGCGCCGACTCGAGCAGGAACGTGATTGCCAGTTCCTGCAGCTTGCGTCCGAGCTGCTTGTCGCGTGACAGGAACAGATTCTTGGCCAGCTGCTGGGTGATTGTTGACGCGCCACGCGCGGCGCCGCCGCGCGACCAGTTCGTGAACAGCGCGGCGGGTAGTTCGCGTAGGTCGATGCCGCGATGCCCGTAGAAGCCCGTGTCTTCTGCAAGCAGAAGAGTGCGCACGAACAGCGGCGGAACGTCGCGCAGGGCGATGAAGTCGGGGGACGCGAGCGAGACGTCGATGGGGCGGTGCGGCCCGGGGCCGTCTTCGGATCTGAAGATGAAATCGCCGCGCAGGCGCGCGACTGCCGGCGGCATCTCGCGTGGCGGCCTGAAGTCGATCTTCTGGCTCACCGAGAGCGAGGCAGGGTCCGCCAGGCGTCCGCGTACACGCACGTCGATCGTGGCCGAGCCAAGGTCACGGCCAGCGCCGGGCGCCATTCCCAGGCTTTCGGGCACCGCGAGCCCGGATGCACCCAGCAATTGCGCGAAGTCCAGATGCTGCATGCCAAGTGCGAGATCGACAACCGGATCGGTGTCGAGATCGCGCAGTGTGATCGAGCCCGATAGGGCGGCACCGGCCACCGTCGCATGGATCTCGGGGATCTCGATCGTGCCCCCGATCCGGCGCCAGGCGCCATCGAATCGTATGGTCACGTCCGTCGGATCGCCGAGCTGCGGCTCGTCGTCGGCGTTATCCGCCAGCGCTCCCAAGCGCGCGCCGCGTGCGCCCATGCTGATGTGGAAACGGAGCGCATCGGTGCTGGCCTGAAGGTCCACGCGGCCGTCCGCGATACCACCATCAAGCAGCGGGCGGGCGTCGCGCCGCACGTCGAACAGACGTCCGACGTCTAACCCACGTGCCTCGATGGTCCACGCGCTGCCCACCGGATACGCCAGCTTGCGGATTGACAGGCCGGCCTGTGGCTCCACCAGCGTGAGCCGGAGGTCCTCGCCAAATATGCCCGCAATGTCCCAGGCAGTGGCCGGCAAGCTGACCCTGACCCCTGCTGGGCCCGCCAGAGCGGCGGCGCGAACTGTGAGTCGCAGGCGGCCGGGCCACGTGGCCGTGATCATATCGGCATGTAGACGCTCTCCATGACCGAGGTCGAGATCGAATCCCTCCAATCGCAGGAAGGGCCAGACGCCGACGTGTACCACACCGATTCGTGCAACCGCGCCATGGCGCAGGGCCGCGGACTCGATCCGTGCTCGCACCCCGTGCTCGAGCGTGGATCTCAGCAACAGCGCGGCCACACTTGCGACGAGCGCAGTAGCGATCGCTCCAAGCCACCAGCGTCGCCCGCGGATTAGAAACGCAAACATTGACACAAGGATGCCACAGCCAGATCGCGAGTCGGCTGTTGGTCGGCCAAGGGAATACATGGCGAAAACTTGTCGTCGGTAGTGGCACATCCACAAAATGCCCCCTCATGCACCGCTCGCCTGACTCTCCCATCTTATGACGCTGTCGTTGCTTTCGGGTTGGTTCTCGTCTCCAGCCTATTGCATGTCCCGTTGCCGTACATTGCCGTATTGTTCGCAGGCTACTTGGCTTGGCATCAGCTACAGGTACCTCTCATCGTCGAGGAAGTTGGTGGTGGTTGAAGACCGTTAATTGTGCTGGATGGTTCGGCGCCAATGCACATCTGTGTTGCAGCAGCCGCGCGGCGTGTTCTTCGTAGCTATACGCCGGCGTCTAATATCGTTCGAGACACGACATTTTTCGTTGCCGCAGAGCTGACGCTGAGGACAGACGGCCTCGGGCGCTGCGCACCCGATCTCCAGCCTCATCACCCCCCCATGATGGCGACCGCGCAAGCCAAGGCCCACGATGCGCTCCAGAGTTGACGGGCTTTGCCATCACCGCCATCAACACTCGCTCATGCCCAAGGGCGGGGACGTTGCGATTCCCATGGACGTGTTTAGCGGCGTGATTCGTCAGTGAGCAATCGGGCAAGCCCGGTAACTTAAGGCTTGAAACCTCCTGCATGTAAACGGTCATTCAGGACGGCCTAGTGATTGTCTCGCGCGGTCCGGAACTTGGCTGTCCCGTCGGACTCGAGGCCGATGACACGTTTCTCAGCAGCTGCAAAGGCCGACCCCCTAAGTTCAGGGTGTACTCGGCCAAAAAGCAAGCGTTACGTCTCGATCCGCGGTCTTGGTTCGGCATATATTGCGATTCGAGCGGTATTAGAAACGGAGTTCCCCCTTTGCGTTGCGTAGGCATCCTAATTGCTATAACGGTCCCGCTCGTGGTGTCGGCGGCACCGAATCCACCTACGCCATCCAACAATATGAATTATGGAGCGACACGAGCCGCAGATAAGGACGCGGAGCAGTGCGCCTTGCACAACTACATAAAGTGGAGGCGGTCTCAGAATGTCATGCCACCGGATGACGATGAAATACAGACCAAAATGGACGAGATCAATAAGCTGTGTGGCTCATCCTGGAGCCACACAAGGGCGGAGCCCGCATCAGCAGCGGCACCGCCCATTGGAGAACCCGATGCTTCGGTAAAAAGTAGCCTCGGTACCACCCAACAGTGGCTCATGCTCGCGAATTTCTACCTCATCGCCGCCGCCATGCTCGCGCCCCTATGGTGGCCCATCGTGCGGGTGTGCTTACTGCCATTATTTCGAAAAACCGCAAGAAAAATAAATGGCGTGTCCATAAGTTTTTACGCCATAGGTGCCGCGATCATTGCGGAGTGCATTTATGTTGCGATAGTCGTGAAGCCGCCGACTGGGATAGTCTTCGTCCCATTTGGGATTATGGCGTGGGTGCTTCTGGGTATGGGGATACGGAAAGATCCGTTCGTGGTGGGGAAGTGAGCGGTTGCGCGCGGGTTCGAGTCGATCAATTCGGTAGGTAGAAAGTACGCACTGGAGCCCCAGGCGCGGATAGCCGCGAGCGACGTCGCAAGCCCTGGCAAGACCTACGTAGGACAGGCGCACCGATACCCCATTAGCGCGATTGCCTTGACCTTGACCGCCGATCTCGTTCTCATCAGCCTTCCGTATCTTTCGGCGTGGCCCGATACAGCAATCGGCGTAGCTTGCGGGGCAACAACGGCGCTCATCTATTTTCCAAGATACCGAGTGACCATCGAGAGTGACCGAATGGTGATCAGAGCATTTAAGACCGTCGACAACGCTTCGATGACATTGTCCGCATCGATGCCGCAAAGCCGATAACCGTGCCCCCGACGAGTCCCCGATGTCTGGTGTTGCTGAGCGATGGTACGGAGATGAAATTGAGCGGACTGTTGGCGGGGTTTACAAACTTGGTTGAAGCGCTAACTGCGAAAGCTTCGAAGCCAACAAGACCACAAATAGGTCTTAATCGTCGGAGTGGCTATCGTTGCGCTCTTGGCTTCGGGAGGCTGCGCCACTTGCGGCCGTTCTCCGCGACGTACAGGATCGCGTTGACCACTTGAAGGTCGGCGAGCGAAAACATCCCCGCGCTGTACCGGCAAAAATGTTCTCGATCCGACTGAACTGCTCCGCGGTGATTTCCATGTCGCATAGAATATCACGCAAATCTATTAGTGTTAACAGGCCCTAGCGAATGCAGCTCCTTAATTAACCAAGGTACCGATCAGCATGTTTGACGCCGACCAATCTCGTCGGAGAAGCAAGGTCCTGCCGATTGGACAGGCCTTACGAAATACGCTTTGATACCAGCGCATACAGCATGACGCCATTCCTTCTGCTGCAAGCGAACTATCGATCGTCGCACTACGGTGGCATTCACGTATA
>CAVWLY010000037.1:0-37875 GCA_963755865.1 uncultured Acidobacteriaceae bacterium
GCTCTCCCCGGTTCGCAATTCTAACTTTACAACTTCGTTGCAGTTGACATACTGGCCCAAAGGGCGGCTACGATAGGGACCCTGTGCTTCGCTGCCGATGGATATGAAAAATGGCTGAGACTTCGATCCACCCACCTCAGAACGTCAGCTTAGATTCCGAGATTCGCGCGGCCCTGGGGGTAGAGGAAGAGGGACAGCTCGCGCGCGAGAGGTTGATTGCGCATCTGCGGCTGCTCTGGCAGCAACGCCGGTTTCTCTTGCGGGTATTGATCTGCGGCGTTGTAGCCGCGACGCTGATTGCCTTTCTGATCCCGGCCCGCTACCAGTCCACCGCGCGGTTGATGCCGCCCGACAATCGCTCCGGTCTGGCATTGGCGGCTGTATCGCTGAGCGGGCGCGGGGGGTCGGTGGGCAGCTCGCTTCTGGGAGACCTGGGCAGTGATCTGCTGGGCCTCAGGACTACCAGCGACCTGTTTGTCGGCGTTCTGCGGAGCCACACGGTGGAAGATCATCTCATCACCCAATTCAACTTGAAGCATGTTTACTGGGTTCGCCGTATCGAGGATGCCCGCAAAGAATTAGAGGACCATACTGACATCTTAGTTGACAGAAAGAGCCAGATTGTCGTCCTGAAGGTCGCGGATAAGGATCGCTACCGGGCGGCGGCCATGGCCCGCGTGTACATTGACGAACTGAACCACGCGGTGGCAGAGGTGAGCACCTCGTCAGCACGCCGGGAACGAATCTTTCTCGAAGGGAGGCTGAAGGAAGTCAAGGGGGACCTGGAAGCCGCCGAGAAGGACTTCGGCCAGTATGCCAGTAAGAACACGACGATTGATGTCAAGGAACAGGGCAAAGCGATGGTGGAAGCGGCGGCGAACCTGCAAGGCGAGCTCATCGCGGCGCAGTCTCGTCTGCAGGAAATGAGACAGACATACACCAGTAATAATGTTCGCGTGCGAGGTTTGGAGGCCCGGATTGCGGAACTTAAGAACCAACTCAATCGCGTTGGTGGTGAAGGTGTGGGTCTGCCCGCTTCATCGGAACAGGAAAGTGATTCGCTATATCCTTCAATTCGGAAGCTGCCGTTGCTGGGCGTGACGTGGACTGATCTCTTCCGTCGGGTCAAAGTTGAAGAGGCAGTCTTTGAAACCCTGACCCAGCAGTATGAGCTGGCAAGGGTAGAGGAAGCCAAGGAGATTCCCAGTGTGAAAGTCCTAGATCCGCCCGATGTGCCGGAGAAGAAATCCTGGCCGCCTCGGACGTTAATTATCACGGCGGGCGCCTTGTTCTCTATCTTACTGGCGATCGGATGGGTGGTAGGCGCCGCGAAATGGCAACAGATTGATCCGCGAGATCCGGGCAAAGCACTTGCCGACGAAGTGGTCGCCTCAGTGAAGTCCAGCAAATTGCTGGCTCGCCGGAACGGCCCTTGGACAAATCTCTGATCCGAACAGCGCCGGTGACCTGGCGAGCACACATGGATCCAATCGAAAAACTGCGTTGCAAATCTTGGCGCGCTGAGAGCTCCGGTCACTCTGTGAGTACGACAGGTAACGAAGGCAGCGAGTTCTGGGTGGACCCGCCACCGCCCGCCCGCCTCAACTCCGGCCTGACGCGCACGGTTTTCAAGAATGCTTCGGCCAATTTGGTTCGGGTCGCAGGCTTGGGAATAGTAGCCCTGTTCTTGCCGTCCTTCCTGGTGAGAATGCTCCCAACGGAGGTCTACGGGACTTGGGCTTTGCTTCTGCAGGTGACCACATATGTTGGGTTCCTCGATGTTGGCCTTCAAACGGCGGTCGCCCGGTTTGTCGCTCATGCGCACGAGTTGAGCAACTTGGAGCAGCGGGACGGAATCGTGAGTACTGCCTGCCTATTGCTGGTGGTGGGATGTGCTTTAGGTTTCTGTCTGATCGGAGTCATGATCTGGCAACTGCCGCACCTGTTCAAAACCATGCCGGCCCATCTGCAAACACAAGGGCAAATCGCTCTGTTGCTGATGGGTAGCTCCTTTGCGATCAGCCTGCCTTTTTCAGTGATCCATGCAATTTTTATTGGGCTCCAACGGAACGAGATCCCCGTAGCGATCGTGCTGGCGACTCGATTGGTCATGGCGGCTCTCACTGTATCAGTGGTCTACAGACATTGGGGCTTGGTCGCAATGGCTGCTGCGGTGGCAGTGGCAAATGTTCTCTCTTGCGGGCTAACATACTTCTCCTGGCATAGGTGGGCACACGAGATAAGAATCCGAATCTCACTGGCATCCATGATTTATGCCAAAGTGATAGGCAATTATTCTACGGCCTTGATGGTATGGACGATAGGAATGTTGATGGTCAGCGGTTTGGACCTAAGTATTGTGGGTGCTTTTCAGTATTCCGCTACTGCATATTATGCCGTTGCATTGACAGTAACGACCCTCATCGCACAAGCTCAAGCAGCAATTTTTACTGCGCTGTTGCCTCCCTCCGCCGCGCTTGCGGCCCGCGGCGAAGGGCATAAGCTTGGCTGTCTCCTAATCTCTGCGACTCGATATGGGATGCTGATTCTGCTAGCGATGGTCTTTCCCCTCATTCTCGGCGGAAAGGCAATCTTGGGAGTCTGGGTGGGAGCCGACTATGCTGCGCACAGTATTACAATCATGGAAGTGTTGGTGGGCGCAAATGTGATTAGGCTTTTCGCCGTGCCCTACTCAATTCTATTGCTGGGGTCGGGGCAGCACAGCAAGGTTATTTTGTCGCCTTTAGCGGAAGGTGTAGTCAACCTGGTATCCAGCCTGATCGGCGCTTATCTGTGGGGCGCCATAGGAGTAGCTATTGGTACTGTGATCGGCTCCATAGTGGGCGTGGGGCTGCACCTCTTCTACAACATGCCTCGGACCACAGCCATTGCAGTCAGTCGCCTCGTGCTGCTGAAGGAAGGTCTCCTCAAGCCCTTGCTTTGCGCGACTCCCTTTGGCCTGCTTCTCCTTTATAAGATAGCGGCTCCGCAGATGTCGCTTGCTTCACTGTCGGTAAGCTTGGCATGCGCGTCAGTTCTCGCTGCGGCGTTATTTTGGCATTACGGACTGCTCCGGTCCGAGCGCCAGAGACTGGAAGCTTTCTTGTGGCCATCGTGAGGTGTGAATCAGTCTCAGCTGGCGGCGACACGGTCTTGCGGCCGCCGGTTTTCCCCTCGCGCTGGTCCGTTGGCTGGCTGGCCTGCCGGTTGGCCAGAGCGTATAACACATTTCACAGGGCTGTTTTGCCGACACGGGCCGCAGAATCACATGTTTTTGATTCTGAGGAGTTGCGGGGCATTCGAGAACTTGCCACCCAACCCAACGATATTAGTGAACATCTGGAGTTGATGTTCACCGAGTCGCTTCTGATATGGCCCAAACTCATCGTCGAACTCGGTGTTCGCGCTGGTACGAGTACTTTTGTGTTTGAAAAAGTTGCCAGCATCTGTGGAGCTTCTATCATCAGCGCCGACCTTGACGACTGTTCTTGGACTTCGGCCCATCCTCGAAGACACTTCTTTCACGGCGATGACATCGAGTTTGCGGGCTTATTCAGGGACTTCTGCAGGCAGCGGGACATTATTCCATACATAGATGTCCTTTTCATTGATACCAGTCATTATTATGACCATACGATGCAGGAAATTCAGGCCTGGTTCCCACTGCTCTCACTGCGGGCAAAAGTTTTGTTCCACGACACCAATTTAAAGCTCATTGGGCCGCGCAAGGACGGATGCTTTGCCTTGGGCTGGGAGAACGAGCGAGGCGTGATTCGTGCTGTCGAGGAGCATTTGGGAATCAAGATTGACGAGAGTAAGGAATGTGCGGAATACGCTGCTGGCTGGCTCGTCCGCCACTGGCCCCACTGCAATGGCTTCACCGTTCTTGACAAATTTCCCGGGGGAAGAATGGTTGCATCGAGAATCTGCACGCCTATGAACAAAGGTGGGGATCTGAGTTAGCGTGTGCCGCCTCCCGCGAGAGTAGCGGAACCAACATGGCGATGGAGACGAACGAGGTAGCGATCCAATCTTTCGGGTCAGCCGAAGCGGATGGGCTGGGCCGGACGCCGCATGTGGTGGTCGTGCTGCTCAACTGGAACAATTCGAGGGACACAAATGAGTGTCTCGAATCGTTAAAAGCGCTGGACTACGAAGACTGGAACGTGATCGTGCTCGACAACGCATCTATGGACGGTTCTGTGGAGCGTATACGCGATAAATTCCCCGATGTGGAAATCATGGAGCTTGGTCAGAACCTGGGCTTTGCCGGGGGAAACAACGCGGGCATTCGAGCCGCTCTCGAGCGTGGCGCGGAATACGTTTGGCTCTTGAACAATGATACGACGGTGGACGCGGGAGCACTCCGGGCCATGGTGGAAGCGGCCGAAGCTGACTCGCAGGTCGGGGCAGTCGGCTCCGCAATCTACAACGCCGCGGAACCGGAACGTTTGGGAGCATGGGGCGGCGGCCACGTGAATTTTCTGTTGGGGCGCTCGCGCCATTATCTCAGCCCTGTGTCTGTTGAAAAGATCGACTTCTTGACGGCAGCGAGCCTGTTGCTGCGGCGATCGGTTCTGGAGTCTCTTGGCCTGCTTGACGACAGGTTTTTCATGTACTGGGAGGACGCCGACTATTGTTTCCGCCTGCGACTTGCCGGATGGCGGCTGGCCGTTGCCGGGAATTCCAAGGTATGGCACAAGGAGCAGGGCTCGATCGGCAAGGAAAGCCCCCTCTTGGATACATACTTCAACCGATCGGCAGCGCGCTTCTTCAAGAAGAACTCTCGTGTTCCGTTCATTCCGATCTGGGTCGGAATACTTCTCCGAATCGGCAAGAGAGCGATTCGCGGTGATTTGAAGAGAGTTCGAGCAGTATGGACAGGCATCACACGTAGCGAGGCGGTCCGGTGAACTCGTGGGCGCTCCTTGGAAGATCAGACGTAAGCATCTGCCGTTTGGCCGGCGCACAACTAAGAGAGACCCAGTGACGAGCAAAGAGCAGCCGTCCAATTCCGTGCTGTTGATCGTGCCGAACGGGCCGATAGCTCCGCACTCTCTTGTTTTTTTGCTCCTTAATCTCGTGTACTTCGTTCCGCTCTTGGGCGTCGCACTATTCAACTACAGCGAGGGAGGAACAAGCGCAGCAGCGGCCCTCGATCTCGACGTGATGAAGAAGATCACGTACATATATTTACTGGGCACGCTTGCGTTCGTCTGCGGCTCGAGGCTGGCTCCGTTTGCCAGTTCGCTGAACGCTCGCCTTATCACTCGGAAAGTATTGCGATCGTTTCACCTGACCAAGCGTTTTAGGGTGTTATGTTTTGCGACAATTGGACTGTTCGTGCTGTCCAAAGTACTATTGCGTGGAATAGGAGTCTACTCGGAGTACGCCTTCGATACAGAGAGCATGATCGGCGGAGTGTGGTCGTTTTCTATGTTCTGCTCCGAATCGTTGCTGCTTCTCTCCATCGTCGTTCTGTTCTCTACTGTTCGCCACAATGTTTTGTGGTTTGCGATACTGACTGCGATAAACGGCATCAATCTGCTGCACGGCACTCGCATCTTTTTCGTAATAGCAGGAATAACGTTTTGCTTCTATCTCTACATGCGCGACCGGTTCAGCTTCAAAATAGCTGTGGCGGCATTCGCCGGGTCGCTTCTTGTTGGTTACCTGGTATTTCTTTCAAGATCGCAGCTCGAACTGGGTGATCAAACATGGTCCTTTGCGCATCTAATAAGCCCGCTAATGTTCGAAGGCATTTTTTCGCAACTCTCACTAGTCGAGGCCGTCAGGCATCCGGAAATGTGGATGTTGTCCGGGTCTCCGCATCATTTTTTTCTGGACGCAGTGTACTTTGCCACTCCTCGGGTACTTCTCGCAGACAAAGATCAGCTCCTATTTATGGACCATTTTACTGATCTTAGCCCTTTGGGCGCTTTCTCGGGTTACGCGCAGGGGCTTCTTTACTTCGGAATTTTGTTCCCAGCATTTTATTTTCTACTTGGGGTATGCGCTGGCTGGCTTCAGCGTCACGCCAGGCATAGCGAATTCTGGTCGGTGATTTACGTCTATTTCGTATGTGACTTTCTGTTCCGCATCATGCGTGACGGATATGTGATTCCCATAAAAATGTTGCTGAATGCGCTGGCGATCATATTCTGCATCTATTCCTTTGGCCATTTGCGATCGGGCTTTAGGGTCGCTGCAGCAGGATCTCCGAAGCTGAGAAGTTCGCCGCAGGCCGGGTAACCTAGGCAGAGCCATCGATGATCGACATCCTTTACGACGTCCGCTGGGTCGGCAATCACGGGATCGGCCGCTTTGCCGGTGAACTGCAGAAGTTGCTGTCAGGTTTGATCCCTTATCGGGCCCGCCGTGGACCTTGGCATCCACTAGATCCCGCTTTGTTAGCCGCAGCGCTGTGGCGAAGGGGGCCGAAGCTGTTCTTCAGTCCCGGCTATAACTCTCCGCTTGGCTGGCCCGGACCATTTGTATTCACGCTGCACGATTTGAACCACCTTTGCGTTCCTGACAACTCGAACGCGGCAAAGCGTGCCTACTACAAACACATCATTCGGCCAGCATGTCATCGGGCCGCGTTCGTGCTAACCGTCTCCGAATACTCGAGACATGAAATCAGCGCATGGGCGGGAGTTAATGAAGAGAAGGTCGTGAATGTTGGAAACGGCGTAGGGCCGCCATTTACGCCGACAGGAGAAAGGTTTGAGCCCGGCTATCCATACTTGCTCTATGTGGGCAGCCGAAAGCCGCACAAGAATCTGCCACGGTTATTGGAGGCCTATGCCCTGTCAGGCATGCGCCGAAACGTGCGCCTGGTGCTTTGCGGAAGCCCCGACTCACAAATGCTGGGAGAAATCGAACGTCGCAAATTGAGCGGGGATGTGATCTTTGCCAATCAGCTCACGGATCTCGACTTGTCCAACATGTATCGCGGCGCATTGGCTTTTGTCTTTCCTTCACTGTACGAGGGCTTTGGTTTGCCACCGCTAGAGGCAATGGCCTGTGGAGCTCCGGTTTTGACGTTGAAGCTCTGCTCGCTTTCCGAAGTGGTGGGCGATGCAGGGGTCCTGGTGGACCCGCTTGACGTTGAAGCCATCGCCGACGGTATACGGCGGCTGGTTCAGGACTCGGGCTTGCGAACGGCGTTGCGGGAGAAGGGGCTCCGGCGGGCCAAGGACTTTTCCTGGGACCTAGCGGCTCAGAGGACTCAAAAAGTTCTCGACATGGCGGCAACAGCGAACTAACGTTGTGAACCGGTGGACCCGATGCGCAACTTTGAAGCCGAAATAGTGAAACTCTATTCGGTTCAATCCCAGATCAAGAAAGACGCGTATCTACATGCCCATTCCAGAAACCGCGCTGTCATACGCCGGCAGATCAGCATTTTTGAACGCTGCCAGAACTTTCTCCAGAATGCCCATGCTGTGCTCGACTGGGGTTGCCGGCACGCGGCGGACGCATGTCTGGTGCGAATGCTGCTTGGGCCCAAGGTTGAACTCCACGGCTGCGATGTAGAGGACGCAGGGTATGAGACGTTTTTCGGCTTCGCTCAGCTCAAGTACGCGCAGCTCACGCATCCTTATTTACTGCCCTATGAAGACAACACGTTCGACGCCGTGATCGGGAGCGGAGTGCTTGAACATGTTCCGAACGACTCGGAGTCATTGAAGGAACTCTACAGGATCATCAAGCCCGGAGGATTTTTCATCATGACGATGCTTCCGAATCGGCATTCTTACACAGAGTGGATTAACCGCAGGTTGAAAAATCCGCATCATCTCAGGATGTATTCACTTTCTCAGGCTAAGAACATGTTCCTGCATCACGGGTTCTTACCAGTTCGCTTCGGCTATCATCAAGTCATTCCTACCTTGTCAAGTCCAAAAGGGGGAATTTTCGATGTTCCTTTGGCAAATCACCTGGTGGAAAAGACATTTCTGCTTAATTGTTTCCTTGAGAAGCTCTGGCCAATTTGCGAGGTAGCCACAAATATTTTTGTAGTGGGCCAGAAGGTAGTAGCGTTCCATGGATAGAGCAGTCAACAAACAACAAAAAGTGGGAGGGCAGTCATTCAGGCTAAGGGTTAGAGAGACTATGGTGACACGATCGTGATCGAAACGTCCGTTGTGATTCCGACGAAGAATGGCGCGAGCGATATCGGAGCGTGCCTGGAAGCGGTCTATTCTCAGAAGGATGCTGGACGCTTCGAAGTGCTGATAGTAGATTCCGGTTCAACCGACGGCACGCTGGAGATCGTGCGGCGCTATCCGATACGTTTGGAGCAGATTCCTCCAGAGGCGTTCCACCATGCTCGCACGAGGAATTATGCGGCGGCGCTAGCGTCGGGACGGTTCCTTGTCTTCCTATCGCAAGACGCCATTCCCGCACGAGACACCTGGCTAGCCGCATTCTTGAACAATTTCAGCGAACCGTCCGTTGGGGCGGTTTACGGCCGTCAATTGCCGAAGCCGGCATCTGGTCTGGAACGGCGTGCCGCCTTCGCCACGCTGTACAACGACGCGAGAATCGTCAAAATGCCCATGGACGGAGTTGGCTTAGGGTACAGGTATTACCACTTCTCGAACGCCAACTCCGCAATCCGAAAGACAGCGTGGTACGCGACCAAGTTTCCGGAAGAGCTCAAGGTATTTGAAGATGTCGGCATCGCAAAGCGTATCCTAGATTCCGGCTGGAGTATCGTCTACGAACCAGAAGCACCTGTCTACCACTCGCATGATTTTCCATTGAGTATGCTGTTTAAGCGCTACTTTGATGTCGGTGTCGTGTACCAGCGCCTCGGTATCTGGAATAGCAATTCACGCGCCGCGCTTTGGAAGGATGGCTTACGCGGCTTCCGCGACAAACTCGGTTTGCTGCTTAGAGAGGGAGCGCCCGGGGACGCGCGATCCTCGATCATCAAGGATATTGGAAAATATGTCGCCATTCGTCTCGGACGCAGCGAGAGACTTCTTCCACGCTACCTTAAGAAGAAATTGAGTCTTTATGGCCTGTTCGATTAGCTAAATGCGCCCGCACAACGAGATTATTACTGCTTATTGTTTTAAGCTGAGTTACCTCACTTTAGTCGTTATTTGTCAATTGTCACCCAACCGATCCAGCAGTAAACCAGCCGACGCTACAGCAACGTCAAGAACCATGTTGGATGGTTGAATGGCTCTGTAGGATTTCGCTGAGCGCCGACAAAAGACTAACCAGATTGCTTCAAGGAGCGTTCATGGAAAGGAGAATGCTGGTATGCTTTTACGGTTAAAGGTATATCGCCTCTTGTTAAGAGTTGCCATCTATCTCCTTCCTTTTCCCGCTTTTGAGCTTGGCTGGTCGGTTTGGGCTTTGTGCTCAGCATCGGTTGATCGTCCCGTTAGATATCCGATTCATGGGCATTTTGCATTGATGGTATTCAGTTCCTTCCTGTGGGCGTTGATGGCGGAACACTACAAGGTTACAAGCGTCGACGAACTCTTTCGGGAACGAACCGGCGCCAAGGCGGCATGGTCTGCTTGCGGGACTACGGCAACTGCTTTGTTAGGACTGCTTTATTTTGCGCGCGATGTCATCTTTCCGCGCGCTCTGTTTATCTGCGACATAGCTGCATTGTTGATTCTCACCATGTTATTGCATGCCGCCTTTCGCTCTTTATATCGCAACAAGTTGCGCCTTGGACGACCGCCGAGAATTTTGGTTGTCGGCGCTGACCAGTTCGCTCGTGATGCAGCAGCGCGCCTTCAGCGTCTGTCGTTTGTTCCCTGTCAAGTTGTTGCTTACGTTCGGCTGCCAGGGCAGGAGCCGGGAGTAGGGAATGGTCCTATCTATGAGCTGGAACAGCTCGGTAGTTTGCATGCGGGTAGCGGAATTGATGAAGCGGTAATGGCGGTCCCGCCATCTCAGTTTTCGATGATTCCGCGAGTCATCAAAGAGCTGGAAAAACTGTGTGTTCCAGCACGTGCGATCGTCGACCTAGGCGAAGGTATAGTGGTTCGGGAAAGATTGTTCCAAATCGGGCGGATGCAGATGCTTGACCTGACTACGACGCCCGCCGATCTATTGGATTACGCAATAATCAAGAGAACGTTCGACATCGGTTTTTCGGCATTAGTGCTGCTCGTAACTTCTCCGCTCATTGGCCTAATCGCGCTTCTGGTCCGGCTGACATCACCGGGGCCAATCTTGTTCGTGCAGGAGCGCATAGGGCTCAACGGTCTTCCCTTCCGAATGTATAAGTTTCGTACTATGCGAATGGGCTCCCGGGCCGAAAGCGACACCCGCTGGACGACCGACGGGGACGCTCGGCGCACGCGGATTGGAGTTTTTCTGCGAAAGACGAGCTTGGATGAGCTGCCTCAGTTCTTCAATGTATTGAAAGGAGAAATGAGCGTCGTGGGACCGCGCCCCGAGCGGCCTCATTTTGTGCAGCAGTTCTTGCAGAGCATCGGCCGGTACAACCACCGTCACTGCCTGCGAGTAGGGATCACAGGATGGGCTCAGGTGAATGGCTGGCGCGGCGATACGTCGATGGATAAGCGTATAGAGTACGACTTGTATTACCTACAGAATTGGACCTTTGTTTTCGACTTACGAATTATCATGATGACTATTTTGTCTGCGCTCGTCAGCAAGAATGCCTATTAGGGAGCTCGCTGGTTCGATGTTGCACTTGTATGCAGCAATTGCCGGATTGAATAAGATAGTTTCAGGCAGGAGTAGCTCTGCTGTTCGGTGTGTGTTTTCTCAGGACAACCGATGTCTTCACCACAAATAGTGCCTAAAGCCGGACCAGTCATTACGATCGCGGAGCGCCATGGTGCTTCGCTGGCGATTCTTGCCCGCGCGGAGAAGTCTCTCGGCGCGGTAATCGTCAGCCCGGAATCCAAAGATCTAATTCAAGGCGTGCGGATTGAGCCGCTCAAGGTATTTGCTGACGACCGTGGCTTCTTCACCGAGTTGGCACGACTGGGCGCGCCAGGGGTGGCCGAGGACATGGTGCCAACTGCTGACTCCAAGATCCAGATTTCGGCGACATTGACCTACCCAGGAACCATCAAGGCTATTCACTACCACTTTGAACAGACGGACCTGTGGGCGCCGGTTCAGGGAATGTTTCAGGTGTTTCTGTACGACATGCGGTGCAGTTCGCCGAGTTTCGGTAGGACCAATACCTTCTATGTCGGCCAGTACCGTCCGTGGACTATCCTGATCCCACCCGGCGTTGGACACGGATATAAGGTTCTGGGGACGCAACCGGCAGTGCTGGTTTACCTCACGAACCGTTACTACAATCCTAAAGACGAGGGCCGCCTGTCCTACGATCATCCCGCCATTGGCTACGACTGGGAAACGCAGCACAAGTAATCGTAAAAATTCTAGTTGGTAAAGGACGCAGCGAGGAGACTCAGGGAAGGTGAAGGTCGCCGTCATTGGCGGTACAGGCTTGCTCGGGGAGGGAATGGCCGCGCAATGGCGCGAAGACGATCTCGTGTTGGCGGGCTCCAGCGATGTCGACGTCCGTGAGCGCAAGCAGGTCGAAGATTTTCTGGCGCGGCATCAGCCTGACTGGGTAGTGCTGGCTGCGGCTTTTAGCGACGTGGATGGATGCGAGCGACAGCCGGACAAAGCCGAGCAGGTAAACCATCTGGGAGCGATCCACGTGGCCGAGGCATGCCGGAACCGCAATATGTGCCTCCTATACATAAGTACCGATTACGTTTTTGATGGCGCTAAAGGCTCCCCCTATGAGACGGACGATCCAATAAACCCGCTTAGCGTATATGCGTTGTCGAAAGCGCAGGCAGAAAAGGATGTGCGGCGGCTGCTGCCCGGCAGTTGTATCGCACGCGTTTCGTGGCTGTTTGGGGCAGAGAAAAAGTGCTTTGTCAACACCTTGCTGAGCTGGGCGGAGCGCGGCCAGCGTGTTCGGGCGGTGGCGGATCAACGCGGGATTCCGAACTACACCCATGATCTGTCGCGTGCCCTGGCCGCGCTGGTGCACGCTGGCGCTGAAGGCACAGTGCACGTCACGAATCCGGGTGAGACTTCGTGGTATGAATTTGCCTGCGAGTTGAAGCGCGTTGAGGGGTTCGACGCCGAGATAGCGCCGGTGAACATGGGTGATTTGAACCGTCCCGCGCCACGTCCGCATTATTCTGCCATGTCAGATGCCAGCCTCCGCGCGTATGGTATTCGCTTGCGGCATTGGCGCGACGCTCTGCCTGACTATCTGGCTCGCCGTCGAGACCTTATGGTGCCGCTGGCCACCAATCCAGCCTCATAACGCTGTAACTGCAACGAACAGACTCGGGAGGAACCATGAAAGGCGTTGTTCTGGCGGGGGGGACCGGGTCCCGGCTGTTTCCCCTGACCCGTGTCACGAACAAACACTTGCTCCCTGTTTATGACAAACCGATGATCTTTTATCCCCTTGAGACGCTTGTTTCCGCCGGTATCCGCGACATTCTGATCGTTACGGGTGGGAACAGTGCTGGGGATTTCTTGCGTCTGCTGCGCAACGGCAACGATTTCGGTTTGCAGCGGCTCAATTATGCGTATCAGGAAGGAGAGGCTGGGATCGCCGATGCCTTGAGGCTCGCCGAAGAGTTCGCTGATGGCGACAAGATCTGCGTCATGCTGGGCGACAATATCATCAGCGGCTCCATCGCCCATGCCCGTAACAGCTTTGAAAGGCAGGACGGGGCCAAGATCCTGCTGAAGGAAGTTCCTGATCCGGAGCGTTTCGGCGTCCCCGTGTTTGAAAGCGGGCGCATCGTTGCCATCGAGGAAAAGCCGGCGCGACCGAAATCAAAGTATGCGGTCATTGGTATCTATTTTTACGACAACACGGTGTTCGACCGAATTCGTCTTTTGTCTCCGTCGGCCCGTGCCGAATACGAGATCACCGACGTGAATAATGGCTATCTTGCCGATGGGAGGTTGCAACACGACATTCTCGACGGTTGGTGGACTGATGCTGGGACTTTCGAATCGCTCTGGCGTGCAACATCCCTGGTCCGCGAAGCTGTGCTCCAACGAACCACACAAGCGGATGAACTCTGGACGGCGAAGATAAGATGAAGATTCTCGTTACCGGCGGAGCTGGGTTCATCGGCTCGAACTTTGTCCGTCTTATGCTGGCTGAGCATCCTGGTTACGCTATCACCGTGGCGGATAAGCTCACCTATGCAGGTAACCTCTCCAACCTGAAATCGTGTGAGCAAAACCCTCTTTTCAAATTCGTGCGAATCGATATTGCAGATCCTGAAATCGTCGAGCTTGTTCTTGGCTTTGATGCGGTGCTTAACTTTGCTGCCGAGAGCCACGTTGATCGCAGTATTGACGACGGAGCCGTATTTGTGCGTTCCAACATTGAGGGCACCTTCCGCCTGGTCGAAGCTGTCCGCCAGGCCAAGGTCGGTCGCTTCATTCAAATTTCGACCGATGAAGTGTACGGCAGCCTCGGCCCTGATGGAAGCTTTTGCGAAACTACGCCCCTCGCCCCCCGCAGCCCTTATGCCGCAACCAAGGCCGCGGCCGACCTGCTGGTGCTGGCGGCAGCGCATACCTACGGCGCCCCCTGTATCGTCACGCG
Source organism: uncultured Acidobacteriaceae bacterium (assembly GCA_963755865.1). GTDB lineage: Bacteria > Acidobacteriota > Terriglobia > Terriglobales > Acidobacteriaceae > Bog-257. The sequence goes on from CAVWLY010000037.1 coordinate 13,622, forward strand.
CTGTTCTAACAACTACGGTCCCTACCAGTTTCCTGAAAAATTCATCCCGCTGATGATTGCGCAGGCCCTGGCCGGCGAAACCCTGCCGCTCTACGGCGACGGCCGCAATGTTCGTGACTGGATCCACGTGACCGACCACTGCCGCGCTCTCGATCTAATATTGCACCAGGGACGCGAGTGCGAGATTTATAACATTGGTGGAGAATCCGAGCGTGAGAACCTGGCCGTGGCACAGCAGATTCTCGAGCTCCTGGGACGCCCCCGAGAGTTAGTCTGCTTCGTCGCCGATCGACCAGGCCATGATCGACGTTATTCCATAAACTGCAATAAGCTAAAGCGAGAACTCGGGTGGCAACCGCGACGGCGCTTCGATGCCGGTTTAGCGGATACGATTTGCTGGTACAAAGAGAATCGTGATTGGCTTGACCAAGTACGCAGCGGAGCATACCGCGCATACTTTGACCGCCACTACCGTAGGCGGCAGGACTTCGTCGCAAATCAACTGCGCACTACGACGGCGTCGTAGTGCGCTCCGAGCTACCTCTTAGTCGCGATTTGTTTTGGTCTGCGCGTGTGGTGCCAGAGTTATTCTCGATGGGCGAACGACCGTGCCCGCGCAGTAGCTCCAACGCGGAGGATAGGTGCATCGTGTAACATTATTACTGTTGCTGCTGATATCTCCTGTGCTCACGCTTGCCCGTGACGAGCCTCGGCTGGAAGCATTCGGGGGGTATTCCTGGATCACGACGTCTCTCTTGCAGGATACTGGTTTCCTCCAAGCGAGGAAAGGGTGCAGTGGTTGGAATGGCTCACTATCGTGGAATACAACTCACAATCTGGGATTCGTTGCCGAGTTCAGCGGGTTTCGGGGGACGCCGAGCCTTAGCGGCAGCAGCGTAACCACACGATACTACTCCTTCCTTGGCGGACCCAAGATCACCCATCACAATCGCAGTGACAAGGTCGAGATCTTTGTGCATCAGTTATTCGGCACAAGCCATGCCACACTGAATTCCGGAGCGCGGTCCCTCACTGCCTCCGGATTTTCGTTGGTGGCGGGCGTTGGTATGGACTATGTCATCCGCAGGCATATCGCCATACGGCCCTTCCAGTTCGATTACGCCATCAGCCAGCTGGCTCCGCATTCACAAAATCAGTTTCGCTTCTCCACTGGCGTGGTTCTGCGCTGGTCCTTCGCGGAACGCGGCATTTCATGTCCAAAATGTTCCCAGGACGCCTCCCCGGCCCCTGGCCTCAGGAGATCTGAGTAGCATAAGCCGGCTACGGCTGCTCTGGGCTATCGCAAGCGCCGAACAATGGTGCGCTAGAATATCCATGGCCTCTACAACATCGGAATCATCTGTTGTTGGGCTAAACGTAGTCACCGTAGTGACTGCTTTCGGGCCGTCCAATTGGTCAGCAGACTAGGTCCCCTGATGATGGGGCGCACCTCTCGCGCCTGGGGTCCGAATTTACGCCTGATGAAGTTGTGAGTGCGCGGTGGATTGCTCACCGGCTAGTTGGACCGTGAGTGATTCTGTGGCAACTTGAACACAGCGTGATGAGATTGTCCTCCGAATCGTTGCCTGACTGGCTTCTCCTCGCTATGTGATGGACTTCGAGTCCTGATAGTGAGCCGCAGAATTGGCACCGCCAGCCATCTCTTGCGAGAATTTGCTGGTGCAGCTTGTGGTAGCCCTCCGGCGCCAACCGAATCCTGTGGAGCTTGGGCCGAAGTGGACTCATGCGGCCTCAGTGACTTGCCGCAGGAATTCCTGCTTCTGTTCAGCCGGAAGAAAGCCGAAGAGGCGAAGCAGCAAAAAGAGCAGGATCTTGTGATTGCCGCTTTCCAGGTGTGCTCCGCCAGAAAATCCGCGCAGATCATTTCCAGGCAGTACCCTCGTGACTTGTCCGATCCGAGCATGAGAGCCGCCGTATCGATCGCCTGTTCGATCACCGGCGCCTGGCTCTTATAGACCTTGAAGTAGATAAGCTCGCTCGGTTCTGAATCCCGCCCCGTCAGTTCCCGCTCCACTTCTGCCTTAAATTGCTCTTTGGACAAGGTCCGCGCTTTGTGCAACCAGGTTGCACTCTCGAAGCGCTGCTGGTCCCGTCTTGCGACCTTTACTAGTTCCACTGCCTTCGACCACCCGACCTCCTTTAACTCTTTTCGGATAGGTTTGGGCAGGTGCTCGTAGATCGACATCAAGTAGTAGGCTTTTCTCCTCGATTCCGGAAACCGCCTTTCCAGAAATTCGTCGAAGGATTTGAGATTCTCAAGCCGCCAGTACTGCCCTGCCCGCACTTCGCACAAGTATTTTCCTAGTTCGACAAATCGCGTATCGCGCTCCGCCTCTTTCCGTTGTTCCCAGGCCAGGATCTCGTCGATCTTGGAGAGCACGAACAGAGCGCGCCGGCGGTTGAGTGTGGGCGGCATAGGTGGGTCCTTAGTAATTAAGCTCGTCAAGCCAACCAAGGTCGCCTCCCGGGCGGCGGAGAAGCTTCGCGTCAACCAGCTCCTGTTTTCCTAGGCAGAGCCCCAGATGGGAGCGGCTCAGGCAGCCGTTCTGCGGAAAACGGATGCCGCTGCGAGCAGGGAACTGGGCGGCTTCGATCTGCCGGATGGTGCTCGCCACCATTGCGCCAAAGTCGTCACGCTGTTCCTGGGTGATGGTGGCGTGCAGATACTGGACTTCAACCAGCCGTTTGCGCACGAAGACCACAAACCCGACGTTGGCCTCTCCGGTAATCCAGGAATAGCAGACCAGTTGGGGATCTAAAGCAAGCAAACCCGCGGGCTGGTCGGGGTAGCGTGCACCGGTGGTCTTCCAGTCAATGATCGAGCGCTCGCCGTCCATTTGGCCAATGGCATCGATGTAGGCGACGAACTCGTTTGCGCTCCCGATTGGGCGACTGAACTTGATCTGCAGATTGCGGCGTGGATTCCGGATTCGTATGCGGTCATCCTGGACAAACCGCGCGAGTAAGTGAATCCCCTGTTGGAGCATCTGATCCCAGGTTTCGTTCTTCGGGTACTCCAGCGAGGCGTTCTTGTACTGGGACCAAGCCTCGAATAGGGCGCAGCCGGGATCTTCGCGGCGAAACAAGGCACCCAGCGCTTGTTCGAAAGCACGCCCGAAAAGCAACCCCGCGCGCGTTTCTTTCTCCTGCCAGCCGTCCACGTAGCGATAACGGTAGCGCAAGGGGCAAGCAAGATATTGCGCGAGCTGGGTGTAGCTGTAGATCACGAGGCCGACTCCGAGCGAAGTGGCGGAGGAGCCGGCGAAGAAATCGATTCCCAAGCGCCTGCTGCCGCGAAGGCGTCCAGGTTGATCACAGTCCGGCCACTTACTACGACGTGTGAGAGCTTGACTATCCCACGAAGTCCGATAAGGCCCTTCTCTTCGACCTCATCCCGGCCGAGCATCTCCGGGTCGTAGCCGAAATCGCGCAGAAACCAGCTGAACTTCCACAGGGCCTTCGTTGTGCAGTAGATCCGGCCAGAGAACGTGCGCCCGGTCAAAGGTCCTGGGTCGAGCACGGAGAACCGAACGGTGTAAGACGGCTTCTGGCGCTCCCGCGAATACCGGACCTGATCGACCCGAACCAGGAATACGCCATCAGGAACTTCGGTATTGGCTTGTGCGGTTGAAGAGAGACCTTGGAAGCGCCGTTTCATGCCGCACCTGCCTGCTGGGCGAAGCTGTTGAGCTTGACGAGCAATTCTTCCCTGTCCCGGGCGGCGAATTCTGCGATGTGCTTAATAAAGGAGGCGACGTGCTCGCGGCTGGCCTGGCGGAGGTCCTTGGTGCCGCAGAACTCGGCCGCATACTGCTTGACCAGCGTTGCGTCCAGCTGGTGCTGGCGGATCAAAAGACAGAGCTGGTCGCGGAGTTTGGGTTCGCCGTTGCCGTTGGCAGTTTGGGGCGGAAGCTTCCGGACGTTCGCCTCGGGCTGCCGGCGAGCGGGCAGGGCCCCGATCTCTTCGACCGAACAAATGCCAATCCCATACGCCTTGCGCAAGGCTCTATTGACCGCGCGGGTTTCGGCAACACGCATCTCGGCGCCCCGGACCAGGGCAGAAACGTTAGATGGGTCCGCATCCCCATAGCCGACAAACCCTTTGCAGTTGCGACTCTTGTAGACGGTGGCCTTGAATGCCCATCGGTTGGCAGGTGCATCGGACAACTCGGGCACTGCCTCGACGGAAATTCCGACGCAATGGGATCGGCGTGCGAGGCGGAGAAGACCGCTGTGGGTCACGTACCAACGGCCCTCGAGCAGGAGAATATCCCCGGATTGCAAGGAGAGTCGGTGGTCTGCCGTGAGCTCCTTCAAGGCCTGCAATGTGTTTTTCGGGAGCGCTCCCCATCTGACACGGGCGCAGGTCACGTTAGAGCGAACAATCGCCTTTGCCACATGGTGACAGGGGCGGCTCCCGGTCAACCCTTTGGAATGCCCAGTATGGTTCTTCACCGCCGTACCTCCTAAGCTACTGGCCCGCCACCTTGTTTTCGGGCCAGTCCCCTTGTAGAAAAGACTCCCAGAAGGCGCTGTCAGTCGACGCATCGCACGTCTACGTGGGAGTAACACGAGTCGACCGACAACAACCTCACTTACAAAAAGAATACTCTTAAAATGAATAAAGTCAAGGGGAAACGAGGACGCCCACGCAGGTCTCAGAGTGACGTAGACCTTCGGACGATCGGACGACGAATCAGAGAGTTGCGGGACCAGTTAACGCAAGAAGAATTCGCAAAGGAGCTGGGTATCAGCCAAGCGCAGTTATCAAAATATGAATTGGGCCAGAGCGCCCCTCCCCTTGGTGTCCTCACGAAGCTTCGTGAAACGCGCGGAAAAAGTGTAGACTGGATTTTGAAGGGATCCGACTGAAACACGTTGAGAGTTGCCTTTCCTTCCATTCGGGCATTAAAAAGACACATGGTTCATTGGTGAGAGAGGGCCCCCGTCGGACAGGAGAAACGGACTTTCTCTTCGAACCCAACGGTGCGGCTCTCGCCGAACGGATGACCCGATGGCCTCGATGTAGGCGACGAACTCGTTGCCATTTCCGATGGGACGGCTGAACTTAATCTGCAGATTGGGGCGGGGATCCGAATCTGCACGTGATCATCCTGGGCGAAGCGCTCGAGCAGGTGGATGCCCTGTTCCAACATCTGGTCCCGGCTTTCGCCTATCGGGTAATCCAGTGGATAGTTTTTGTACTAAGACCAAGCCTCGACAGGCTGCGGTCGCTGGTGGACTAGTCCTAATTGCTTAGCCTGGGCAGCCGCGGTCTTCGTAACGTACATGCGGATGTGCAAGGCGGGCCGATAAAACGGTTACTGAGCAGTGTTAGCAGGTCAGGCGCGCCCGGGACGAGGCACCACTGCCGGGTCCGCTTTACCGCATCCTTTCGCAAATGTCTGCCACGGAAAGTCGTGCGACCGCGTCCAGGATCGAGTCTCGCGCCGGCAGATTTGCCGACCCTTGCCAGCGCTGACTGATGATGCTCACTCCCTTGGTGCGAAAAAGTGGGCGATAATTGATCTCCGGGCCTGTGCCAACAATGAACCGGTTGCATTTGTTCTGCAGGCAGAGGTCCAGCAAGTACTCGGAATCGGCGTCGGCGGGATAGTACCGGCGCTGCACACTGGCACCACGGACGATTTCCTTCTCCCAGCCCAACCACCTTAGGGTCATCAGGAAGGGTTGCACCAAGTATCCATCAGCCAGGGGCTGGTGTAGGGGGGCAGCAATTGCGACAGCAGCTCAGTTGCTGCCGATGCCATCGGCAAACCGCCATAAGTTCGGCGCACATTTTGCTCCATCTCGGGAAACCACGTGGAGGGGTCTGGGACGTCGACCTCGTCGATCGGAACGCCCTTCCTGTGCACCGGAATCTCGACTCTTTGAGGGGCTCCGGCAGCTGAACGAAGGACGACCTGGTTGGCATGGTTCTTGTCATCAAGCCGGCGGTCGGTCAACACGAAAACCACATCGGCATTAAGTACCCGCTCAAATAGAAACACTGGAGGAAAGAGTGCGAGCGAAAAACCGGTAGCGGTTCTGGGCGACATGAACAAAGAATATGGCATAGGCGGCGTGCGTCAAGCAGTGATGGTCATCTCCTCTATGCAAACGGCGAACGACGGCCTGCCGTTCGACAAATTTTTCTGTCGACGAGCCCAGATTGGATTTCCATCGATATAGCCGATATAGCTATTGACAATTCTTTCGTGTTGTCGTAATTTCAGTTCCTGTCCAAAATGGGCATGAGCGGGCGTCTCCCCCGGAGACGCCCGCTTTTTTTCGTTAGGGGCATTGATGGAGCGCAAGTATGCGTTGTGGCAGACTGCATGCTCGACGGAGGACCCCATGAGCCAACCCACCGGCGACCAGAACGACCAACCGACGGACACCGTTCGTCCGCCGGAGAAAAGCAATCGAACGTCGGGCGCACAGGGTCCTGTCAAGCCACCGAGCTCCGAGCGGAAGATAAAGGCAAACCGCGAAAACTCCAAACATTCCACCGGCCCCAGGACTGAGCGCGGAAAGGCGGCGATCCGGAATAATGCATGGCGGCATGGCCTCTATGCCAACGACGCCGTCATCCGAGATGGACACGGGCAAGAAAACGAGGAAGAGTTCCAGGTGTTGCTGAGGGGATTTCTGCGCTCCTGGGAACCAAGCAATGCGATGCAGGAGTACCAAGTGCGGATGCTCGCGGAAACGGAGTGGCGACTGCAACGAGCGGTCCGTGCGGAAGTCGGTGAAATTCGTAGGCGGACCGAGCTCGATTGGCCAATGCTGTCCAATCATCAGTCTAAGGTGATCTCAAACGTGGAAAGCAAGCTGAAATTGCTAACGGAGGTCGGCGACGACGTGAAGGAGTGCGGCTACGTTTCCGGTGCGTTGCAGCAACAGTTGGAGAGCCTTTTCGGCAAAGATGACTCGCTCGTAGCGGACTGTCGCGAGATTTCACAGTTGGCCGAAAAGCAGCAGGAAGAACAGGATCTATCAGATCTGGCATCAAGTGCTGAACTCGAACAGCCGCAGGACGGGGTTCATGGTGGAGACCCTGGTCCAGAACCCGCCCAAGGCAAGGATTCCAGCGTTGAAGATTCCAGCATCGTCGACTACAAGTACGACCTGTTGCTCCTGATCGCTATTCGCACCAGCATCGTCAAGCAGCTGCTCGAAGACCTGAGAACGGAACAACTGCGTTGGCAGGAAGCCCATTTGCTGGCTTACAAGCTGCCACCCAGGGAATTCGTCGACAAAGTGATTCTTTATGAAACCGCACTCGAGAAAAGGAAAGAGAGGATCATCAAGCTGCTGCTGCTGCTGCTGAAGGGCAAATAACGTAGTTTTGGAGGAACAAAGCCAATAACTTGTTTCTTTTCATTGCGGCTTGCCAAAGGAGAACGATTTCCGCCTGGCCCAGGCCGGCTAAAACAGGATATTTAACAACTCTGGCGCGGTAGCAACCGGGGCGGGTCTGCCCAGACCCGCGCACCGATTTCCGGTTTTCAATCCGCCCGCGCTCAGGCGTGGACGGCCGTGGAGAGCGGGCCGCGCCGCAATAATTGCCAGACGCAAAAAGGGCCGGAGCTGTGGGCGTCATCCCAAACGCAGTGTCGGCTGGGAGCCGTACTATAGGATACCCCGGGACTCAGCTACCGTGATCTGGGCCGGAAACCTGCGTCCGCGGTAGCGCCGGAGAAATCGTTCTTAGGCTATCTCACATTGTGGCCCGACGGTCAAACCCAGCCGCTGGTCTCCACTCTGAACGCCTACGATGGGCTGGTCACGCCCAATATGGCGATCGTGCCCACCAGCAGCGCGGAGATGACAACTGAGTTTGGCGGGCGGCCGAGCGCCGGTCGGCTCGCCCCGACCTTTTTGTTGCACGGGCAAGAATATTCTATGCGGTGCCGAGGAACGCGGAGAAGATGACAGCGTCATTCTAGCGAGAGAAACTGTCGAGGACTTCCCGAATGGTATCGGCGGAATACACCATCCCCAATCCAATGCGGGAATAGGCATGGAGTCTGGCATCGAAAATCGGAATCGAGCCGCTGACGATGCCTAGAATGTAAGATTGCTGCAAAGTTTTGTTGCAGCCGCAGTTCCCGGTTGCAAGCACAACCAGGCTCCCACTCGAACCCGGATAGATGTTAGCGTCCAGTAGAAAACCATTCATGTGCTCCGGGAAATTCTGGCTTCGTCGGAGTTCGGGGCTGAAGTTGAAGCCCTCCTGTGGATCGGTAGCAATCACACCGACCCTCAGGACGGGAGATACGTTCCTGGGGTCAAAAATCGCGGCTGGATAACCCAAAACATATACCTGGGAACCGACTCCAATACCCTCCTTGCTCATTCTTCGCGTCGGCAGCAGCATGGCATTGTTCAAATACTTGCCGGTTTTGATCGCCTCAATCAGTGAGTCAAACTTGGACCCGAAAGCGGCGGGAGCGATGTTGACAGCCGCCACATCGGTTGCTAGGTCGTGGTGCAAGCGGACGCTGGGCAAATACTTGCCGTCACTGCCGACTATGGGAACGGAAATTTCTTCAATCCTGGCCGCGCCTTCATCTTGCCGGACCACCAGTCTGAGCTGAATGTCTTTAGGATGGCCTTCGGGGGGCAGAAGGTGACGATTCGTCACCAGGTAGACCTTGGCCTTGGTGATGCCTACGTCACTGAATAACAGGAACCCTGTACCGTTTATCACGCCCGCCGTTTGTGGCGGCTCAGTCGCGCCAGAAGAGGAATTTCCGGAGGAAGCCGCGGGGGCGGTGACGGCATACGTGATCAGCACGGTGCTGTTCAGGAAGATTTTGTCCAACACCTCGCCGTTGGCTACCTGGGTGGCGACGACGCAGAACGCCAGCGACGCTACTCGGAACCATCGACGATGCAAGCGATCACCTTCAGGTTCAACTCGACTTGGCGTAGTAGTCGCCTCCCCTCGAGCAGGGCATAACAACCAAGAAGACTATAATGACCGGACGCATATCTCTCCTTACTCATTGACAGCTGGTCGTCTGTCGCCATTCTGCCAGAGCGAGGCAGCCTATCTTCTCAAATTTCGCAGCGCAACACTCGCAGATGGGAACTTGTTCTGCACTGCCTTTTCGTACCAATCGGCTGCCTGATCAACACTGGCAACCACTCCCAACCCCTGCTGGTACATATAGCCGATATTGAACTCGGCCTCCCCATTGCCCTGTTGGGCCGCTTTGCGAAACCACTTCAGCGCTTGCTCGTAATCGTGAGGTACGTCGTCAAGACCTTGACGATAAATGTACCCGGCCTTGAGTTGAGCAGTGACGCTGCCCATCTCCGCCGCTTTGAGGTACCAGTTCAATGCCTCGGGACCGCTCTTCGGAACTCCCAGGCCGTATTCGTATACATTCCCCAACTGCCACATTGCATCCGCGCTACCCTGGGCGGCCGCCTTCCTGAACCAACCCAGCGCTTCCTGGACATCCGGGCTGACACCCAGCCCGCCGGCATACATGACGCCCAGCTTTACCTGCGCTGAGGCATCTCCTTGTTCCGCAGCTTTGCGAAACCACTTTGCTGCCTCCCGTAGATCTCGTGGCGCTCCCAGGCCAATACCGTATATTTCCCCAAGTTTGGTTTGCGCCGCGATATCACCGGCCAAAGCCTTCTGTTTCAAGGAGGCAATAGCCGAGGGCGATGGGATTTCCGGCTTGTTCGCTATCTGGACAGCAGGCTGCGCTGCCGGCTTGGTCGCCCCCGGAACCGCCGCTGGAGGCACTACCGGAGTTGCTGTTTGGCCCCAAACATCAAGACAGCCGAAGGACATTATTACAACGACGAGTAGTGCCCCAGTCTTTCCCTGCATTGCTTCCCCCTTGATCCGCAGTTTCGGCCCAGCCTTATCGTTCCAGGTTGGCTGAAATTGGTTCGGCCTTACTCTGATTGGCGGACAATTCTCGCAACACCATGCGCCGCAGATCCTCATACGGCATGGCTCCAGTGAAGAAATGGCCGTTGAGGAAGAAGCTGGGAGTAGCCGTCAATCCAATCTTGTGGGCTTCCGCAACGTCCTTCTCCACGGCCGCTGCCTGCTGGCCGGATTCCAGACAAGTATTGAACCTGGCAGTGTCCAAGTGCAGTTCACTCGCTAACTGCTTTAGCTGGGAAAGGTCCAGCTGCTTGCTCGTGAAGAGCCGATCATGATAAGGCCAGAACTTGTCCTGCGCCCCCGCGCAGCGCGCGGCTTCCGCCGCTTTTTGCGCGTGCTCATGCATGGGAAGAGGAAAGTCTTTGAAGACAAAGCTGATGCGATCACCAAATTCGGCCTTAAGTTTTTGCAACTCGGGCTGCGCCTTGATGCAGAACGGGCATTCAAAATCGGCAAACTCGATCAATTGCACGGGAGCGCTCGCCGGTCCGAGGCGGGCAGCCTCTCCCACCGCGAAATCTGTGCGGGGTGGCGCCAGCAGGACCAACACATTGGCCTTCTCACGCAGGGAATCGAAGTAGGCAGCCCGTGCTCTTTGTATGCGTTGCGCGCGCACTGAATCCTGAATCTTGCCGCGCATAGCCTCGAAAGGTTCTTTCGGCCCAATGACGTTGTACACGGTGCGCAGTTGTTCCTCAGTGAGTTCCTTCACTTTGCTGTCTACTTCACGTTTGAGCAACTCCTCCTCCGACAGGTTCTTCGTGCGGGCTTCAGCTTCCAGCAACCGCTTGGCGATAAGCTCATCGAGAGCCTTTTGCTCAGCCTTGTAAAAATCATAGCGAGGCTGAAGCAGCATGCCGGCTTCCTGGCTGTGCAGTTCGGAACGAGTGATTTTTTCACCGTTGACTTCCGAAACAATGTCTGAATCCTGTGCAGCAACCAATGTCGCGGTAACCGCGAGGAACCAGACCATGAGAAGACGACGGGTAGATTTGAGCTCTAATTGCATTCGACCGCTCCTGAATTTTGGCATATGCGCGGAGAGCGCAGCGTTGCTCAGCAGCATGGGAGGGCTAATAACTTACAAACGAGCTGAAGCCGCTTTGGTGTTACAGAAGTAAGCGCCATGGCGGATATCTAATGACTGTGTAAGGTTCGCGTAAGCGAAGCCAAAACCATCATACGTCAATGCTGGCTTAATTGGCAATGAACTACTGACTGGAACAGTTACAAAATTGCTGGCGTGGAAAGAATTTTTTTCTTTTGCGGAATCGGAGCGGCAGCGCGATCGCTTTACCGGCGGGGACCGATATCGGCTAGTGGTTAAACCATTGCGACGTTCGCAGGGAATTCCAGGCGCTGGCGCGGCCTTTGGCAACCTGGGCATCGATATCGCCTTTGGTTTCGGGCGGTTCGTAGTCCGAGTTCGCCGCGGCAGCATCGAACGCGCTGAGTGCCTCCTGTGGCTGGCTCATGGCAAGGTAGACTGTCCCGAGAGAAATGTAGTACTGGCTGGGCCGGACGGAGAGCTGGGCGGCTTGCGCAAAGGCGCGCGCCGCCTCCGGGTATCGATGCTGGGAGGAATAAAGCCTGGCGAGCGCGTACCATGTCGCCTCGACCGGCTTGAGCCGAGCTGACACCAGATACTCGCGCTCCGCCTCCTGCGGCTGGCCATTTGCCTGGTAAACCTGCCCTCGAATCTGGTGCAGGAAGGGCTCCTGTGGAAACATCTGAAGCGCGCGATCGAGGGCAAGTGCGGCTTCGGAGTCTCGCGAAAGCTTGAACAGAATGGATCCCGCGTGCGCGTAGAAGTTGAACAGCTCAGCGCGTCCGCGAGTGGAATTGTCAGCCGCGAGCGTGGGTGGGGGCTCAAATCGCACTTGCTGGCAATCCACGGGAAGTCGCCGGATCAATTCCAAAACTTCAGGGCGATCGCGCACCAGCACGATGGCCACTTCATCGAGATAAACCGTTTTCCAATCCGCGCTCGTACAGAACTGTCGCAGGCCGCCGGCGCCGAGCCCCCAGTAGCGCGCCAATGAAAACATGAGCGTGTTGATGCCGCGCTTGTCCGCTTCCTGCTGCCAGGCCGGAGAATCCGGCGATTGCTGCATCAGGGCCCGCTGCTCGGCCATCAGTGATCCAAACGGCAGGGAGCGAGCGTCAATGTAATCTAGGTATTGCGGCCCCAGTTGGAAGGAAAGAAAGCCGCCGAGGTTGTAGTCATGAAAGATGTTGGCCGGGAGCTTCTCGCGGAGCACGAAGGCGGCGGCGCGTTCCGGATACCACGAAGAAATGCCGACGCCGAAGAGGTTGACGTCACCGGCGGCGATGTACGCGCGTTGCGTAACCAGGTCATAGCCACGAATTCCCAGCAGCAAGACCGTCGCCACCAATACCGTGGCCGCGATGAAAGGGGCGTACCCGGTTAGCGAGGATTTGGTCAGGCGCTTATCTGCGGGCATGGAACGCCGTCCCCCACTCTTCTGCACAACTCGTTCCGGGGCTCGCGAGGTTGCGAGGCTGGCCAAAAAAGGCGCGGCGACCACTATCGCCACGACCGCGAATAAACCCTGGAATCGGATGTGCCGGAGCGAGAGGTACGCGGATCCGAGGAGCACTGCCGCCGGCCCAAAAGACCTCCGCTTGAGCGCGATGGCCATTGCCAAGACGGTGAGCGCCAGCAGCCAGAAGTAACTGCTGTTAGGATTGCGCCATGCCAGCGCCTCTCCCAGGGTAGCCGCGTTCAGCGGCACATGTCTCCACTCGGCGATGACGTTCTGTTGCTCCGGCATACTGCGCTCCTGGCGGAGCACAGCGCGATAAATTCCCCAGCCCCAGGGGTTGAAAAGCGTCAGCGGGACAGCAGCGATGAGCCACGGAAGGGCGGAACGCAGACGGGCGTACGCCGGAGCCGCGCGTTCCGCAACCAGAAACTCGCCCAGTTCCATCATGCCGTAAGCGATCAACAAGGCGAAACCAGCGATGAAGCCCAAGTGGGTATTGGCCCATATGAGGAACAACAGCGGAACGAGCCAGAGCGGCGCGCGCCGGCCGCTGAAGTGTCGCCAGAGCACGACCAACAGGATCGCGAACAGCACAGTGCTGAAGAGGTCAGCGCGAGGAGTGGTGCGATAGGCAATCTTTGGGACAGCAAGCATCGCGAGCAGAGCGGCAGCGAGGCCGGCTTCTCCGCAAAAAGCAATCCCGGCAGTGGCAGCACACGCTATAGCATTCAGCCAGGACAGGCCGGCAAATCCGCCAACCATATAGACCAGATAAAGGAACAGTTGGGAAAAGGCTGGATAAATCCAGGTTTCACCGCGAGCCGTATACGAGAGCACATCGGTTTTCGGGATTAAATGGTGCTGGAAGATGTACCGTCCAGTGGCCAATTGCCAGAAGGTGTCGGGGTCCGTGATGGTGCGCAACCCCGCCAGGAGGGCATACACCAGCACCAGCCCCATCACGGCAAAAACCGCATAGTCGCGGAGGCGCGGACCCGCTGCCCCAGAAAATCGGTCCATTCCCTTGTAACTCATGTACAACCCCTTACCACAATGAGTTTGCGAGGGAAAGAGACAATAGGGGCGAGCGGCTGATTCAGCAGATACCTACCATGGGAACTTCAGGCCTAGGGCAGCTTACACCTGGGGGAACAAAAAAAGCGTGCCAAGCATTTCGCAGCACTTGGCACGCAAGGGATTAGTGTTGTCCGGTGGACACATAGCTGTAGCAGTGGCCTCTGCCGCTGCCCAAGTACCACACGTAGGAGCAAGTCGTGGGCAGGAAGCCTGCCTCGCCAGTGCCCAACGTGCGTGCCAGCTTCTCCGTTTCCGTCAGGAAGGTGAACCCACCTGTGAAGTTCAGGTGTGTCCCCCACACCGCTCCCAGACCCGCATCGGGTCCGGCAAAAGTCGCGGTTGGGTTGCACCCGCCCGTCGGGGGAGGGGTGAGGACGACTTTAACTACGCCCGAGGCGGGAGCTAATCCGGTCAGAGTGGCCGGGAAACCTGTGAAGGGGTTAAACCCGGTCAGCTGTGTGCCGACGTAAGCCGAATCCAGCTCGTTGGGCGTGATGCGCTCCGCGCAACACGACTGCATTTCTTGGTCGGCATCAAACACGTAGATGTTCGCGCAGATGTCACCAGTCGGAGAGGTTAGTGGTGTGCCAAGCGTGCCCACGTTGACGATCCGGATGATCTGATCGTAAACAGCGGCCGCGCCGGCATTGTTCGCGTAATAGTCAACGTAGTAGCTTGAGGCTGTTACCTGTGCCAGTCCCAGACCCGAAACAAGCACAAGAAGCCCAAGAACCGCGAGTAGTTTCTTCATCTAGGGATCCTCCTTGAGACGTTTATCACCGGCGCCGGGAGAGGGGGGCTGCGCCGCCAAAACGTAGAGAGCTTGCGCTTAGAATTACGAGTTTGCAATTCTCTAGAGTTAGTAACCCGATGCGCTAGCCAGTTGAGCTAACCTTGACGGCTAGTCCATTTGGTTAGTCCGTTTGATTTAGCCTCTCGGGCTATATCTGGAATCGCACACTGGGCGCGCTGACAACGCTTATCCCGATTCGCATCAGGGGCATCAGCCGATGGGTTAGCCTCGCGGGTTAGACCTATCGGGGCTTGCGCGGTCGCCGCCCATGTAGTTCAATGCGCATGGTGCAACGATGCGCAACGTGTCTGGCACTATAAATTCAAGTTGGAGTTCTAAGGCTCCATGGCTGCGGTAGCCGTTCGTCCTTTAGCACGTGTCGTGTTGCTGCTAATGGCGGTGTTGGCGTCGTGCAGTCTGCGCCTTCTCGGTGCCGTGTGTGACCAGCCCGTTGTAAGCTTTTCCGCTGGCCAACTCACCATCTCCTCGAACGGTTGTTCGTTGCAGCAAGTGCTAACGGCTGTGGGCCGCAAGACCGGTGTTGACACCACACTCCCACCGTCAACCCACACAGTTCCGGTTTTTGTGCATCTTGGTCCCGGCGACCCGAGGCGGATTGTTTCCGCGCTTTTGGACGGGGTACCGTTCAATTGGAGTCTTGCAACGACCGATAACGAGTCTCCGACTATCATCGCGATAGTTTTAAGCGATCAAGTTGCTTTTTCGGCGCCAGCTCAAACCATGTCTGCCAACAAGAAGGAGCTGATATCAGCAAGCGAAGCCAGGAGTGCCTCACTGAGTGGTCCACTACCGGACCAGCCAAAGCCACGGACTGAAATTGATGAAGCGACTCTCAGTAAGCTGCCGCCGTTGCCTTCCGGCGTACCGGCTGGCATGTGGCAACTCTTTCCCGATGTTGTTTCCAATCTGATGACAAATGGTGTAACTCAGAGCAGTTCAGCAAGCTTTGCCAACCAACCATCATCGTCGGCTTTAAACCAACAATCAGCTTCGGGTCCGTCACCGGGGCTAAGGGGCTGCGAGGGTTGCCCGGTTCCACCTGGAATTCCTCCGAATATCGTGAATCTTTTTCCCTGGAACACCATGCAACTTATCCACACGCCGCCGACGCCATCTACCCTTCAACTACCCCCGGCCCCAACATTTCCCAAAGCCCCCTGATTGGTCTGGTGATCTTAAGCCGTCAAGATTAACCGGCGCGGTTAATTTTTTTGTTGACATCAACACCAGATTTGTACAAGATTGCACCGTTCTTAAAAGCAGTTGTAGTAGCAAGTAAACTCCCCTTCGGTCCCAGCGCTTCGTTCCGGGCACCTCGTTGATTCAAATCGGTGCGCAAGTGCTTTCACCTCCCTCCACTTGCGCCGATTGAGCTCCCGGACCAGACTCATAAGCCTACGACGACTGGCAGTCTGCGTTGCTGTTTGCAGCACTCCGACTCCAGCCGCAGCGCAGATGCAATTGGAACTGTGCTTTAACTTGGCACACCGCTCCAGGGTGGCAGCGAAGGTTGCCATGCGCGCGGTGTGTTGCAGGTCAAAACGGGAACGAGCCAATGGGCAGCTTTCAGTCTTTCAGTCTTCCGGTTTTCTTGTCTGTGGTTTGTATTGTCAGCGGGGCACAGGCCCAACAACCTGCTGTGCGATTCGTCCCCCTGCCTCCCTGTCGTATCGCTGATACACGTAACGTCAATGGCCCCTTTGGGGGGCCAGCGATTTCGCCGGGCGGTTCGGGGCGCAGCTTCGCGATTCTCAGCAGCCCCTGCCTGAGTGGCGTTCCAGCGACGGTGGCAGCGTATTCGTTGAATGTCACGGTGGTTCCAGCCGCGACCTCCCTGGGATACCTGACCATATTTCCCACCGGGCAGTCCCTAGCCCCTCGTTTCGACGCTGAATTCGTATGACGGGCGGGTCAAAGCCAATGCCGCCATCGTACCGGCGGGCACCGGAGGCGCCATCAGTGTCTACGTCACCGATGTCGCACATGTGGTGCTGGACATCAACGGCTACTTCCTGCCCGCAAGCGATCCCTCCGCGCCGCTCGCGTTCTTTCCTTTAACACCTTGCCGTGTCGCGGACACTCGCAATACCAGTGGTCCCGCTGGGCGGACCCTCCCTGGTAGCTGGACAACCGGCGCGTTCGTTCCCCGTCCTGTCCAGCACTTGCGGCATACCGTCGACGGCGCAGGCTTACTCGCTTAACTTCACTGTGGTACCGCAGTCGACTCTGGGATACCTCACCATCTGGCCGACCGGCACGACACAACCCTTGGTCTCTACCCTCAATGCGCCCACCGGCACAGTGACCGCGAATGCCGCAATAGTCCCGGTAGGCACGGACGTCAACAAATCCATCAGCGCCTATGTCACAGATCCCACCGACCTCATCATCGATATTAATGGCTATTTCGCACCCTCGACATCGAACACCGATCTGTCGTTCTACGCGCTGCCTCCGTGTCGCGTACTTGATACGCGGCAAACCACTAACGGCGGTTTTCTAGCGACGATCCTCGAAGACACAACCGCGAGTCCCTGCGGGGTCATACCTGCCGCGCAGGCGGTGGTGTTGAATGCGACGGTAGTGCCGGTGCAGACTCTTAGGCTATCTAAGCCTGTGGCCGGACGAGTCAGTCGCAGCCGGTGGTCTCGACCTTGAACTCCTAGGATGGGCAAGTAGACTCGAATATGGCGATTGTGCCGACCGACGAGCGGCGCGATCGATGCCTTCGCAACCGACCCGCGCAACTCATACTTGACACCAGCGGTTACTTCGCCAGCGGCACCGCGCCCGCACCCACCACCTACGTGCTCACTGTGACGCCGGCGGGAAATGGCACCGGTGTTGTTACCAGCAGCGATAGCAAATTCAATTGCCCGACAGTATGCGCGGTCTCATATACAAGCGGGACATCTGTTACGCTGTCTGCCACTCCCGCTCCAGGCAACACTTTCACAGGCTGGTCCGGCGGAGGCTGCAGCGGTACGGGGCCCTGTCCCCTCACTCTCACGGCTGCCACCACGGTTACGGCTACATTTTCTGGACCGTCGATCAATCTGAATCCAACCAGCGTCGGCAAGAACCTGGAAACCCTTGCTGCGGGCTCCCTCAGTTTGCCAGTGCCATCCGGCACTACACTTACCGTAACCGCTACGAGCAGTGATCCCACAAAGGTTTTGCTGCGACCGTTTGCAAGCGATCCCTCTGGCACGTCCCAGGGCGCTGCCAGTTTTACTGGTACGGTGGCCGCGGGTAATAGCGTTACCCCGGGCTTCTGGATCCAGGCGTTGGATCAGTCGGGAACGGCGCAAATCACGGTGAGCGCCCCCGGTTACCAGCAGGCTGTCGCGACCATTACCCTGACGCCGTCCGGGTTTCAACTCAGCGGACCTGCCGGTACGGGCGCCAACTTCACGGTGCCGGTCGGCAGCAATGCGCCAATCGCGGTCAGTGCTGTGCAGCTAGATAATTCCGGGAACGTATTGGCCACGAACCAGGTGATGCGCGGGGGGGCAAGCGCTAATGTGACCGTAAATTCCGGCAGCGCGTCAACAGGCACCATCTCTGGCAGCCCCGTCACGGTAGGTGCCGGGACAACCGGTGGCTCCGTCACTTTTCAGCCCGCGAACCCAGGAACCAGTATATTGAGCATTACTCAGCCGACTGGGTTTATGGCTCCGGCCACTGGAACTCAACTTACGGCTACGGTCGTTCTGCCAGCGATCAGTCTCAGTTCGTTGACTGTAGGCTACAATCTCCAAGTTGCAGGCATGGGCCAGCTCAACCAGGCTCCGTCCAGTACTCTGAACGTAACTGTATCGATCACCAGCGGTTCTGGCGTGCTGTTGAGCACGAACCGGACGGCGGCAGGCACGCCCAATCCCATTAATCTGCAAGTGCCTGCCGGGAGCACGCTCCTACCTCCGTTCTATATCCAGGCTACTACGAATTCCGGAACAGTGACGCTGACGGCCACCGCCACGGGATACTCCAGCGGCACCGCAACCATTGGCCTGACAAATTCTGCATTCATGCTCAGCCAGACTGGCGGCACCTGCTGTGGAGCACCCTTCACCACCTTTGCTACCCCTCCTGCTACCCCTCCCGCCACCGGTCTGACAGTGTGGGTTTACCAATTGGGATCTTCGTCGCAGCCGCTGATTCCCGGACAGTTGCGGCCGGGAATCCCAGCCGTGCAAGTGGCCGTGAGCAGCGGCACCCCTAGCACCGGATCCATTGTGGGTAGTCCCGTGACCTTCAACCCCGGCGATAGCAGCAATACCAGCCTGTCCTTCCAACCGAACAACTGCACTACACCGTGCACCACTGTACTGACTGTGACGCAGCCGGCTGGATTCACTACGCCGAGCGCGGGCGGACAGCTTACGGTCACGGTTAACCAACCCTCCGTCACGTTTAGCATGCAGGTAACTACTGTCGGCATCAACTTGGAGGTGCCGGCGACGGGAGCGTTAGATGCAGCAGTCGGACAGGATCTCACCGTAACTATTACCAGTAGTGACAAAACCAAAGCGTTGCTGTCGACCACGGCGACAGGCGCAGGCAGGCAGAGCATCCAGTTAACGGTACCAGCCGGCCAAGGTGTGAACGGCATCGGCTTTCCTACCTATTACGTCATCGCCCTGAAGAGCTCGGGCACGGTCACTCTCACAGTGAGCGCTTCCGCACCCTTCAAGTCGACTTCTATCACCGTCAACCTGGCTCCGTCCGGATTCGTGATCGATGGCGGGAATGGCATTGGGAAGAGCGTGGGCGTACTCCTCGGCAGCAACCTGAATTTGACGGTGAGTACATATGCACTGGACGGGTCCACGCTGGCACCAAAGTATCTGGAACCGCTGGCGGGTGGCCTATCGGCATCGGTCGCGGTCACCAGCAACAGCGGTGCGGGCGTGATCTCTGGAAGCCCGGTAACAATTGCGGGCGGCAGTCCTACTGGAACAGTGACCTTGAACGCTAAAGCCAAGGGAACGGCGACTGTTACGGTTACAAAACCAACAACTCCCGCAGGGTTCAGCACGCCGTTATCGGGCAATCAACTGCAGGTGTTTATCGATTGAAGACAAGGTTTCAATGGGGGACAGAGTGAGCGCCGATTCGATCCCGCGTGTATGGCAAGCGGCCTTAGGACAGCGGACAGGGAAGGGGCGACCCATCCGCACGGAAGGAAAAATGATGGATACAGGAACAAAGAAGGCAATGGTTTCGCAACGGAGCCACAATAGCTACGAACGTCGTGCCCTGACGGTGTCCACGCCGGGACTGCTGTTTCTTGGTCCGCAGAAGGACCTAATTGCCTCCAATGCCGAGGCGATCAGAATCCTTTACTATCCCGACAAGCCGGAAAAAGGACGTCAGCTGAACGCCCTGGTGTCGGACCGTCTGCCCATAGACCTGCTGCGGGTGCCGCAGGGGAGAGCCATTGCCGAATTCATGTCTGGAAGACGGCGCTATATCTGCACAGTCCATAGTCTGGACATTGTGGGAAGAAACAAAGCAAATGTCGCCATCCTTTTGGAGCGAGTACCCTCGCCAGAAGGGACCCTGTATGGAATCTGCAAGAGATACAACTTAACGACGCGGGAGCAGGAGGCAATGGGATGCCTGCTGCGGGGGCTAACCAGCAAGGAAATCGCACAGGAGATGAAGATCAGTCCCAACACCGTAAAGGCGTTCTTGCGTTCCGCCATGATGAAGATGGGGGTGGGCACACGCGCGGGTTTGATTGGCAGGATTGCCGGGACTATGTCGCCGGACGCGCGCTACTTCTACAGTTCTGAAGGGATTCGCGGCAGCTAAAGGAAATCGAAATACTATTGCGGTGATGAATCAGAGCAGGTAGCTCAGTCCTATCGAGTACGCTGATTCGCCGGTTCTTTCTAGCCACACTACTTGCATCATCGAGGGGATAGCAAAGCGCAAATCCGGCATCCCGATCTGGCATCGTACTACCGAGGAAGTCGCGAGCGGCAGCGGGCTCGTGACGCAAATGCCGCCGCGCCCGAGGTTCTGTACCTCAGCCGAGATCATCTCCGCGGCCATCAACGGATTGGAAAGCTGCTGAATGCGGATCTCCGCTGGCTGGGCCAGCCGTGGATGATGGCGGCGATTATTGCGGGCCATGGTCTGGGCGATCCTTTCACGCAACTGCTGTTCGCCAGAAACGCCTTCCCAGGAGCCCGGCGTCTGGGCTTCCCACCCGCGCAAGAAGTCACTGTTGCCCTGTCGGGGAGGCGAGTTGTTTGCGTCATTCAGCAAGGAGGATCCCCATCCGACTGACTGAACCTCAGCTTTACCCGTTCTCCCCAGCCTGTCTTCGCAGCTACGCTGTTTCCTCATCCGATTTTCCAACCTGCTGTAGGAAGGACGGGGAAAAGCGGCAAACTTGCAAAAAAAATTGATACCATTGTTTGCATCGATGACCTGCCCCGAATCGTCCCCGGACAATGAACTCGAACCAATGCAGGAATCAGGCAGCACTGTCTCGCTTGCCCCGTTAGCCGGCCTGCAAACACTTGTAGCAAGGCTTTTTGCGAGTGCCGGGGCGATACGTTTCGGCGTTTCCGTGGATGTGTTCGCTGCGTGGCTTGCGGAGGTGGCGGCCAACTATCTTCCGCCGGATGCGGAGGTTGCGGACGTACGCGAGCTCTTATCAGCCATCCACGTTGAGGATCTTGTGCTGGCCAGAGCCTGCGCTGCGGGCAATGAGGCGGCTTGGGAAGCTTTTCTGTTGCGCTATCGAGAAATGCTGTATGAGGCTGGCGTCGCCATCGCTAAAGACTATGGTATCGGTCGCGAATTGGCTGACTCGCTGTACGCGGATTTGTGGGGTGCCGGCAGGGCACACGGGCGCTCGCCGCTCGCAATGTATATGGGGCACGGGTCGCTGGGAGGGTACCTCCGGACCATCATGGGCAGGTCATTCATTGACCGCTGTCGCAGCACGCGCCGCCTGGTCAGCCTCGAAGAGGAAACGGATAAGGAATGGCAACTGACTGCTCCACCGCAGCAAGCGGTCGCAGCCCCAGAGCCCCGTCTGGAAGAGGCAACCGATGAAGCGCTATGCGCGCTTACCAGCGAGGACCGTTACATCCTGGCTTCATTTTTCCTTCATGGCCGCACCTTGGCCGAAGTAGCGGCAGTCTTGGGGCTACATGAGTCCACGGTCAGTCGCCGGGTCAGCAAAATCACCGCAAAACTAAGGAAAGGGATCATTGCCGGCATGGTGCGCAGGGGCTTGAGCCGGCGCCAGGCAGAAGAAGCTCTGGAGATTGACGTTCGCGACCTGCACGTTAATGTTCGCGCTCGGCTGCAAGAAAATTTGCAAGAAACCGCAATTCAGCCGTCTTCTAAACAGCGAGCGAATGCGGCAAGACCCAAGAACGATGTTTGACCAAAAGGATATGTTCAAAGTTCCCAGTGCTGTTCGGCGGCGCCTCAGCCAGGTAGCTGTAGGTGCGGACCATCCTGACGCCGGGCTGTTCACAGCCCTCGTCGAAGGGACGCTCCCCAAAAGGCCACGCGATGATCTGTTTGGTCATCTCGCGGCTTGTTCGGAATGCAATCAATTAGTAGCGCTGATCGCCCGTCAGGCGGAATCTAGCAGTGCGACGCAAGCCGCCAATGTGCGCCGCCAGCTTAGGTGGGCGCCCTTATCTTGGGCGGGCGCTACCGCCGCTCTTGCTATCATTGTTACGGTCCTGATTGGACGGATGGGGCACGAGACAAAGGCGCCGGCATTTCCAACCGTTGCCTTCGAAAAACCTCCAGCGTCCGTTCTGACCGGGGGTTTTACGGCCCAACCAGACACATTGCACCCAACGCATCAACCTTCCCAGCGACGGTCGAATTCTCGTCGATTGGCCCAACCAGGCGAGACTCCCCAGCAGCTAGTGCCTCAGGATGCGGTTCCGCGGAGGTATTCCGCAGCTACCGACGACGTTCTTGCCGGGGCATTTCAGACATCCATGATGTCCGGTGCTGGCGCATGGTTTGAGCCGCCGCCTAATGCTATCGAGCGACCGATCGTGAAAGCTGAACCGGCGCCCCCGGCAGCTACGAACGCGCCTGCATTTCCCATCAGGACGGACGAGCCAGTTTGGTCGTTGTCCGAAGCGGGCGCGCTACGGAAGTCCAATGACGGCGGCAATACCTGGGCAGAGATTCTGCTTCCAACCCGGCTGCCGCTTCGCGCTCTCTCGGTGGCGGGCCGGGACATCTGGACCGGGGGCGACCAGGGCAAGCTGTATCACTCGACCGATGCCGGGCAGACCTGGGCAGCAGTAAACCCAGTTTCCAATGGAGTACAACTGTCGGATGACATCATTCGTATCGCCTTCATCGACTTGCACCGCGGCGGGATCGCAACCCGCAACGGCGAGATTTGGACGACAGGGGATGGTGGCCTTACGTGGTCCCATTAGTCGCTGCCATGTCTCAATAGAGAGAGGGATCTCAGTTACGTCCGTAAGTTGCGTTCACCGCTGGTAGGCTGGATATTTGGATTGAGATTTCTGGAAACTCAACGCTCCCGGGGATCTTCCTTGAGAATAGGGCCTGCGAATGATGCGGGCCCCTCGTCGTTTTCACGCGAATTCATCTCAGAAATAGGCTTAGTCCTCTCGGTTAGTACAAATGGTTCTAAATAGTGCAAGACAATGCGCATATATGCCAAAAGCCATCTCATGTACGTGACGTAATCCATTGAAAATACGACTCCTTCGGCTCTGCTGTTTGGCACTGGTTGTGCCCGCGGTTTGATGTAGACCCTTCCCCTGCGCGCCACCAAAGAGTGTCGTGCGCTTCCCCTGCTTCCGCTACCTTAAACGAGGGTTGCGGAGCTTGCTCTCATGCGAAAATTGTCTATTGTTGTCCTTGTTCTCCTGGCATGGGGCTTCCCAAGCTCACTGCTGGCTGCGGATTCCGCTCCGCCTACCTACCTGGTCGATAGATATTCCAATAACGTGGGTCCGGGGACGCCGATAGACGCATTGGTGCGGCTGATCAATGTTGGTTCGGGTGGCAATCCTCTGACCAGCCCGGTGGGCGATGTTTGCGCCAATATCTACGTGTTCGATAGAGCCCAGGAGATGATTTCCTGTTGCTCCTGCCGCTTGACACCTAACCAGCTGGTGACGGCCTCAGTTGCCAACGATCTGACGAATAATCCTCTCGTTTCGGTCATCCCTACGGACGGGGTGATCAAGATCATGCCCACTGCAGCCTCAAGCGGCGCCTGCGACGCGACCGCGCCCTCAGCACAGTCCGACGGTACTCTGATAGCAGGCTTCTCCAGCCACATCGAGGTCTCGGGTCCGGTGACCTACCTCACGGAAACCGACATTCCGGTTGCGGCACTGAGTTCAGGTGAGGGGACGTTCCTGGTCCAAGCTTGTACCTTTGTTCAATATCTTGGCGGAAATTATGGTCGCGGCACCTGCGGTTGCAGCGGCAAGATTTATGGGATCGCCGGCACCATCAGCGGCGCTGGCGGCAAGGCCGCTACCGTAAACCTGAGTGGCGCTGCCCCGGCCACGGCTACGGCGGATACTTCGGGCAATTACTCCTTCACCGGATTGAAACCTGGTTCCTATACGGTCACTCCCAGTAGCCCAGGGTTCACGTTTAACCCACCGAGCCTGCCGGTGTCGGTCACCATGGAGATGACGGGCGCCAACTTCAGCACTGTTGCCTACAACATCTCCGGGACGATCAGCGGCACGGGCGGAAGTGGCGCCACGGTGAGTCTGACTGGACCCTCCTCCGCGACAGTGACTGCCGACGCCTCTGGCAACTACATCTTTACCGGTCTGCAGAACGGATCGTACAGCGTCGCTCCCAGCAAGGCCGGCTTCGTGTTCACTCCGGTCAGCCAGCCGGTCAGCATCAACAATAA
>CAVWLY010000038.1:0-15463 GCA_963755865.1 uncultured Acidobacteriaceae bacterium
GCTCGGTGGACTTGTCTGAGTTTGTGCGAGGAGAAAAACGCCCGGGAGCAAAACTATTGCGGCGGAATAAAAGAGGCACGTCGTTCGCAACTTCATGGCGGCGTCATTATTGCATATTGTTCTGGCTTAGATGAACGGATAAACTGCGCTGCAAGTGGATTGACGGGGAATGCGAAAGAGGTTGCCATCATGAAACGGTTTTTCGCCACAAAGAAATCGCTCGCCGTTCTAATTGGCGGACTGTTGGCACTCGGTGCCGTAGCCGCTGGTCAAGAACACCCGGATGCTCACCCCTCGGACGCGGAGCACAGTTGGAGCTATTCAGGCGCCACTGGACCAGAACACTGGGGAGAGCTGAGACCAGAGTTTTCAGTCTGTAAGACGGGGAAACAGGAATCCCCCATTAACATCTCTCACCCGCAGAATGCGGACCTGCCGCCGATCCAAATTACCAGCCGTCCCGTTCCGCTCAAGCTTATTAATACCGGCCACTACATTCGTCAGAGCTATGTCCCGGGCAATGGAAATAGCTTCACGGTTGGGGACCAGACGTACGAGTTGACACAGTTTCATTTCCATCATCCCAGCGAAGAGACCATCAACGGAAAACATTACGCCATGGTCGCCCACTTCGTTTATCAAAATAAAGAGGGTCATATTGCTGTGATCGCGGTTCTGATCAAGGAAGGGCGTCCTAATCCGCTGATCACCGCGCTTTGGAACAATTTCCCTCCCAAGATGGACGAAGAGCACGACTCGGATGCCGTTCAGGTAAATGGGATCGAGTTGATGCCCGTAAAGAGGAGTTATTACAAATACGAAGGCTCCTTGACGACTCCGCCCTGCACCGAAGGCATCGTGTTTTTCGTCTTAGATACCCCGATCTCATTGTCCAAGGAGCAGATCGCGAAGTTCGCCAAATATTATCCCGACGATGCCCGGCCGACGCAGCCCTTGAACGGACGAACCGTGCAGCACAGCAAGTAGCCAAGTAAGTTGCTAACTGAGGACGACTCAAAGCACCGGCGGAGGCTGCGCCGGCGGCGTATTGCGTCGCTTGGCCTCTGCGATCGCCTCGGCCGGATCGCGACCCGTGACGGCTTTGTACCAAGCGGGGTGATGGGTCCATGCCCAGCCTTCGCTCACGGTGCCCCGGGTCATAGCCTGAATCGTTCCCGGCTCGCCGAAGGTGCTGAGGTAGATGTGGAAGAAAATCCCGAACAGCATGATGAGGGCGGATATATCGTGGATCACGTAGGAGATCGCTACCAAAATGCGGCCGAAGATCTCGGGGAACCACATAATCACGCCCGTAATCAGGTAGGCGATAGAGCCGCACACAATCTCCCAGAACATGAGCTTCTGTCCGCCGTTGAAGAAGCCGGTTTCAGGGGATTCCGTCGAGTCGCTACGGATGACGTACCGCCTGATGTGCTTCATCCAACGCGAATCCGCCGGAGTCCAGGTCATTACCTGCCACCAATTCGCCGCCTGCAACGCAAAGAAGAAGACGAAGGCCAACCCAAACCACGGATGCAATAACCGGGTCATGGCACCGCCGCCAAACAGCGGTGTGAAGAAGCGGAAGATCCACGGCAGGTAAATGCCGAAGCCTGACAGCAGCGCGAGAAAGAAGAAAATGCCTACCATCCAGTGGAGAAAGCGTGTATACACGGGATGGCGCAACAATTCTCCGACGTAAACCACCGTTTGTCCGAAACGGTCGATGACATTGGGACGATGCACGAAGCGATCAGCGGAACTCGCCATCTAGTTCTCCTTTCCTGCGGGAGGCGGTGGCGGCTCAACTCGAATCACGGGAGGAGTGGGCTGCGTACGCAGTGGCCCTTCGAAGACGTAATGCATTACTACGCCCACAAAACCCAGCATCGCGCCGAATAGCCCGATGGGCTTGAAGATGTCCTTCCATATGGTGAAGCTCAGCGGAATCCGCGGCTTAGCTGGAAGGTTTCCATACTTCTCCGGCTTGTCGATGTTGTGCAACACATAGATGACGCTGGTACCGCCGATGGTGTCCGGGTCATACACCCCGGCATTCTTGAATCCTGACACGTCGCGCAACTGCGTGGCCCGCTGTTCGGCCAGGAACTTCATATCTTCCTTGGTGCCGAAATGCAGACAGCCCGTGGGGCATGATTTGATGCAGGCCGGTTCCAGCCCCGCTCCCACTCTGTCGGAGCATAGGGTGCACTTGTAAACTTTTTTGGTCTGGGGGTTGAACTTGGGAACGTTGAACGGGCAGCCCGACACGCAGAACTGGCAGCCGATACAATTTTCCTGCTGGAAGTCAACGATGCCGTTGGAGTACTGCACAATCGCTCCATCGGCAGGACAAGCCCGCAAACAGCCGGGATCGTCGCAGTGCATGCACTGGTGCTTGCGCATCAGCCAGGCAAAGCTGCCGTCGTCGTGCTGGTCCTCATTGAACTTGATGAGGTTCCAGTAGTTCCAGTCGGTGTCGGGCATGGTCTGGTAAGTGTTATCGAAGTACGTAGTCTGGAACGGCATGTCGTTCCATTCCACGCAAGCGACTTCGCATGCTTTGCAGCCAATGCAAGTGGTGACATCGATCAGCTTGCACACCTTGTCTTGCCGCTGCGTACCGGCGCCGGCGACTGGCCCGGGATGCGCCGAGATTTGCTGGATTCGTAATGTTCCTCGATCACCCATCTCGTGCCTCCCTTAAACTTTCTCCAGCTTCACCAGGAATCCCTTGAACTCTGGTGTATATGCATTCGGGTCAATGACCGTCGGGGTCAGCAAATTCGCTGGAGTCTTCGCAGTTCTGCCTTCGCCTTCGGAAATTCCCAGAAAACCCCAGTGGATCGGCATACCGATCTGGTACAACTTCTTGCCATCTACCGTCATAGGTTTAATCCGCTTGGTCACCATTGCCTTGGCGATGTAATCGCTGCGGGCGCTGGTCACCTTTACTTTCTCGCCTCCCCGAATGCCCATTTGGTCGGCCAACTCAGCCGGGATCTCGACGAACGGCTCCGGCACCAGTTCTACATTCATCGGATTGTTCTTGGTCCAGTAGTGATAGTGCTCGGTGAGGCGATAGGTGGTGCAGACAATGTTATAGCCTTCCTTCACCGTGCCATATTTGTCCATTGAGGTTTTGAATTTCTTCACCACCGGATTGTTGGACTGGTTCGGGTGCAAAGGATTGTCGATGGGACTTTCGATGGGCTCGTAGAACTCTGGAAACGGACCGTCGGCCATCGCCCCCAGCGGCACGAATATGCGCCCCACGCCCTCAGGGTTCATGATGAACGGACCCATGTGCTGCTCTGGCTTGGAGTCGGGCTTGAAGTCGGGGACATCGTTGCCCACCCATTTTTCCGCAGTTTCATTCCACCAGACCTGTTTGCGGCTCGGGTCCCACGGCTTGCCTGCGAGATCGCACGACGCCCGGTTGTAGAGCACACGCCGATTTGCCGGCCACGACCATCCCCAGTTCGGATAAATTCCCAGGCCCGAAGGGTCTTCGGTCCCGCGCCGCTGCTGCAACGGTCCAGCCTCAGTCCATGAACCGCAATAGAGCCAGTTTCCAGATGAGGTTGTGCCGTCATCGTGCAACATGGCAAAACCCGGCAGTTGCTGACCAGCCTTTAGCGAGACTCCGGTCTTTTCGTCGCTAAAGTCCGCCAGCGCTTTGCCATTGATTTCCTTCGCTACTTCGGAGAGCGAAGGATGCTCGGGAAGCGTGTACGCCCACGACGCCTTTAGAATCGGATCAGGGAACTTGCCTCCCTCTTTTTGGTACAGCTCCCGAACCTTCAAGAAGATCTGGGCCAGAATGTCCTGATCGAGGCGACAGTCACCGGGGGGCGGCAACGCGGCGTGCTTCCACTGCAACCAGCGCGCCGAATTGACGAACGTCCCATCTTTCTCGGCGAACCCAGCTCCAGGCAGCCGATAAACCGTGGTATTGATCTGCTTCATCTCATCGGTCGTGATTCCTGGCGCCTGCCAGAAGGCACTGGTCTCGTCGGGGTAGATTTCGCAGACCACCAGGAAATCAGCTTTCTTCAGAGCGTCAATGTTCTTCTGCGAATCGGGCCCGATCATCACTCCATTCATGCCAAAGGCAAAAAGTCCCTTGACTTTGCCTTCATACATGTCGTTCCAGATCTCGACCCACGAGTAGTTACGGTCAACCTTCGGCAGATACTGGAAGGCGAAATCGTTGTCCTTGGTTGCGGCATTGCCGTACATTGCCTTCAGGAATGACACCATAAACTTGGGCGTATTCGACCAGTAGTTGAAGGACTCCCATTCGTTAGGCTTCGCCGGCTTGGGAGTAATGCGCTCAAGATAAGTTTTCAGGTCCTTGTCGGCAGGATTCGGCACTTTGAGATAGCCGGGCAGGATATCGAAAATCCCGGCCATATCGGTTGCACCCTGGATGTTGGAGTGCCCGCGTAGAGCATTCACTCCGCCGCCAGCGCGGCCGACATTTCCCATCAGCAACTGCAACATGGCGGCCGTCCGGATGATCTGCGTGCCAAAGCTATGCTGGGTCCATCCCACGGCGTAAATAACGGTGGCGACCTTCTTCATGTCCCCATTCGTACGAATGGAGGTGAACAGATCCGCAGCCTTCAGGAACTGATCTTTAGGAATACCGGTGATTCGTTCCACCATCTCGGGCGTGTACCGGGAGTACTGCTGCTTCAAAAGTTGATAGACGCAACGCGGGTGTTGCAGTGACAAGTCGTAAGCGACATTGGGCGGCAGTGATGGAGGAGGAATCGGACCACCGCCCATCGCTTTGGCGCCTGCCGGACCTTGCGCCTGGTAACCCTGTCCTTCGGCTGGATGACCGGACGCACTGCCCTTCTGAGCAGCAGGAGCTTCGCCTTGCCGCTCGTGTCCCTGGGGCGCATTCTGGGTCGCTGGCGCCGCTGCCGATACAGGAACGAACTTCCCTGTCTCGTTACCGCCTTCCTGATAATTCCAACTGCTCTTGTTGTAGGTTTTCGTGCCTTCATCGAAGCCTGAGAACAGCCCATCCTCCGGCAGCTTAAAACCATCTTTAATGATGAACGCAGCATTGGTGTAGTTGGTGAGGTAATCTTTTGCGACTCGGTTATTTTCCAGAGCGTAATTAATTAACCCGCCAAGGAAGGCAATGTCAGAGCCGGCTCGTATCTGCAGGAACTGGTCGGCCTGGGTTGCTGTGCGCGTGAACCGCGGATCGACCACGATTACCTTGGCGTTGCGGTTGCGCTTGGCCTCCACCACCCACTTGAAGCCACACGGGTGGTTCTCAGCCGGATTGCCACCCATGATCAACAACATGTCGGAGTTCTTGATGTCGATCCAGCCGTTGGTCATCGCCCCGCGTCCGAAAGTTGGTCCCAAACTTGAGACCGTGGGGCCGTGTCAAACCCTGGCCTGGTTTTCCAGACGGACGATTCCCATGCTTCGCATGGTTTTTACAACCAGATAATTGAACTCATTGGTGTCGGTGCAGCCACCCGTAAATGCGATTGATTCGCACCGATTGACGGTCTGCCCCTTGGCGTCCGTCTCGACGAAGGTCGCGTCCCGGGTCTTCTTGGTCCAGCGCGCGATTTCATCGATCGCCTGGTTCCACGAGATATCGTCCCAATGGTCGGAGCCCGGGCGTCGTACCTGCGGCTTCAATATTCGCCGTTCGTTCTGGATGTCCTGCTGCAGGGACGCACCCTTGGGACACAGCGTACCGCGGTTGATCGGGTGATCCGGATCGCCCTCCACATGGATGACCTGAGGCGTGACGTTCTTCGCCTTGTCGCCAATGGTGTGGATGATGACGCCGCAACTCACTGCGCAATAAGGGCAGGTGCTGCGCGTCTCGGTCGATCGTGAAATCTTCAGGCTGGCGGCTTGCGCCATCAGCGGCCGCGCATCAAAGCCGAAAACCGTAATGCCAACGGCGCCTGCTATGCCTGTCTTGAAGAATGCCCGTCTAGATACATCCATTACCCAGCCCTCCGGAACGAAGGATTCGAATTCGCTAGTTTTTGTAGGGATGGAGCTGAAGCGCGCGGAAAGCGCTGAGTGGGAAGAGCGAATACAGTGTGCGCAATGTGGTCCACATCTTCACCAGGCCGTTCACGTTACGACGAGGAGTCCACATCTCAAGCCGGATATCGCGAAACAGCGTATACCGCCGAGGTCATGCCGGTCAAATGGATTTGAAGTCGCTTAGCATGATGGCGACCTGCCTGGACTACAAACCCATCAGATTCAGGCTGATTTTGATAAATCCGTGCTCCATAGCCCACACATCAAGTGGCGCGGAGGCCACCTCGTCCACACTGGGGACAGCCAGGCCGTCAATCGTCATGTCCACCGATTTCAAGTAGTACTTGCAGGTGTCGCAAGCCTCCACCCGTAGTGCTATGAAGTCCTCCGATGAGTAGCGTGGAAGTTTCTGGTGGTCAACTTCGCTGCAGTGCGGGCACAGTATGCGCCGAAACTCCCATTCGGTCCCACAGAACGAACAGAGCAGGTACCGTTTTCCCCCGTCACCCTCGGGTCGTAACACCGCCAGCTGAGGCCGCGCATCGCAGACGGGACAAATTGATGCAGAGGAATCTGAGGATGGCACATTGAGAGTCGCCGCGAGCGCCTCAGCATAGGGCTGCAACAAAACCTGCGCGAAGAACGAAACCGATTCCGGCTGGTTGTTATCGCCAGACAACAGATAGCTCTGCAACAGATCGCGCTGTTCTTCCAACGAGGCTCGGCTGGCTTCCGCGGCCAGGAGCGCAAGTTTTGATGGCCCTTTCTGTTGCACCAGAGACAGCAGGAC
Source organism: uncultured Acidobacteriaceae bacterium (assembly GCA_963755865.1). Lineage (GTDB taxonomy): Bacteria > Acidobacteriota > Terriglobia > Terriglobales > Acidobacteriaceae > Bog-257. Next base: position 6,830 of record CAVWLY010000038.1, read on the forward strand.
CGGCAGATACCTCACCACAGCGTCAACGTCAATCCTTTCACGAAAAGAAACCTCGTCGCCTAGTGCAGGAAGAGATCGGCGCGAAGCGGGGGTGCCGAGCTTGCTCTGAAACTCCAGAATGTGGCCATAGAAAATGAGGACCTCGCGAGCACTTGCGTAGCGGTCGGCCAGCTCGGCCGCTCGCTGAATGCGTTTCTCCCAGTCGATGCTGTTCGCTACGGGAATTGCTGGCAATGGGATTCTCCTGGATCCGATGGAACCAAATAATAACCCATCGTTCGCCAGATGGACGCCGCGCGCCGAACCTGTGCGTGATGCAACTGCTCCCATTGAACCAGCGGGGCGGGCGACAGGCCTTGCAGGGGCAGGTACAGTAGGATGATTGAACTCAAACTAATGCTGGACCAACCCTCGTCATAAAAAATTGTGAGGGGAGCGAAACAACTTAAAGACAGGCGTGGCCATGAACCTCCGAGCTTTTATCTTCTGTTGTTCCCTGCTTCTTGCTATCCCTCTTGCCGCACGGGATAAGACTGACGTGATTGTAATGAAGAACGGCGACCGCCTCACCGGCGAGGTCAAGGGACTCGAAGCCGGCGTGCTCTACGTCAACATGGATTACATACTGGGCACCAGCTCAGTTCAATGGTCGAAGATCGACCACATTGAGAGCAAGCAACTATTTCTGGTGAAGACAGAGGACGGCTCGGTGTACACCGGCACACTCTCTACCGCAGAAAACACTGCTGCGCGCCCGGTACGAATTGAGGTCGTAGAAACCCCGGAGCACAAAGTGACCCTTGACCGGGTGCAAATTGTGCAGATGGACGAGACCTCCGAAAAGTTCTGGCAACGCTTCAATGGATCCATTAACTCCGGAATCAGCTACTCCAAGGGAAATCAAGCAACCCAGTACAACTTTAGTTCCGATGTCGAATACCCTCGCGAACGCTGGTCCGCCGGGGCTAATTATGTTTCCTCATTGGCCTCCAGTACGGGCGCCACAGTATCGACAAGAAACTCTCTGGCGCTGAATTATGTCCGCTTGTTGCGTTGGAACAATTGGTTCTATACCGGCCTGGGTGACTTTCTGCAAAGCTCGGAGCAGAACATCCGCCTCCAAAGCAATCTCGGCGCCGGCATCGGACGTTTTTTGAAGCACACGAACCACTCCAACATTTCGCTGGTCGGCGGCTTCGCCTGGCAGAACACGGACTATTACCAATCCACAGTGCAGCAGGGTACGCAAAATGTCGCCGCAGCCATGGTCGCGGCAAACATGCAATTCTTCCGCTTCAACAAGACCAAGCTCGACGTCACGGCTACAGTTTTCCCGGCCCTGTCCTCGCCGGGGCGCGTCTTCTCCACCATGAATGCGACGTATTACGTCAAGATTTTTAGTGATCTCACTTGGAACGTGTCGTTCTACGGTAACTGGGACAACCAGCCGCCATTTCACTTCTCGGGTAGCGACTACGGCACCAGTTCCGGCCTCGGCTGGACGTTTGGCAACCGGTAAACGCAGCTTCTGGGAATCGAATACACGGTTTTCGCGGTCATGGTAGATAATTGCCCAACCCTTCATGCGTGAAAAAAGTAAACCTGGGAAATCCCTCCCGTTCGGTGTTATTGGCCTGGGAGTTGTTGCAATCGCTATTTGTGCCTTGATGTTCTGGCGCTGGCCCGGCGGCACGCACAAGCAAGCGGCGAAATCCGCAGTGGCTGCCTCCTATGTCGGAGGGGAGCGCTGCGCTCAATGCCATGCCGATGAGACACAGGCCTGGCGCGGCTCTCACCACGCCGAGGCGATGCAGGTCGCTAATGGTTCCACCGTCCTGGGAAATTTCATTGACGCTCATTTCGCCAAGGACGACGTGACTTCCACCTTCTTCAAGAAAGACAGCAAGTTTTACGTTCGCACCGATGGCCCGGACGGCAAGCCGCAGGATTTTAATCTTCCCTACACGTTCGGCGTCTATCCGTTGCAGCAATATCTGGTTCCTTTCCCCGGCGGCCGCATGCAGAGTTTCGTGGTGGCATGGGACTCGCGGACGAAGGAGCATAACGGGCAGCGCTGGTTCGATCTCTATCCCGCTCAGAAGATAACTGCCGAAAACCCTCTGCACTGGACAGGCCGAAATCAGACATGGAATTACATGTGCGCCGATTGCCACTCCACCAATCTGCGTAAGAATTACGATCTCGCCAAAGACAGCTACGCGACCACGTGGTCCGAGATTGATGTGTCTTGCGAATCCTGTCACGGGCCCGGCTCCAATCACGTGACCTGGGCGCAGACGCACAAGGTGGGTTCATACAATGCGACCGGCGGCTCCAACGGTCTTACCGTTGACCTGAAGGCCGCCGGCGGGTCATGGTCACTCTTCGATCCGCAGACGGGCACTATGCACTGGAAGGGCGCGACCCGATCGCATAACGAGATCAACGCCTGCGCGCCCTGCCACTCGCGCCGTCATCCCATCACCAGCGATGCTCAGCCGGGTCAACCTTTTCTCGATGCGTATGTCCCCAGCCTGTTGGAAGAAGGCGTTTATTATCCTGACGGCCAGATTCTCGAGGAAGATTACGAGTGGGGCTCGTTCATTCAGAGCAAGATGTATCACGAGGGCGTCACTTGCTCCGACTGCCACGATCCACACAGCGCCAGGTTGAGAACGGAAAACCTGAACGCGGTCTGCGGAAAATGCCATTCGCCGGCCAAGTTCGGCAACGAGGAACACACTCACCACAAATCCGAGAGCACGGGCGCGCTGTGCGTCAACTGTCACATGCCGACAAAGACATACATGTTGATCGACGCCCGGCGCGATCACAGCTTCCGCGTGCCGCGTCCAGATTTCTCCATGGCCTACGGCACGCCCAATGCCTGCAATCAATGCCACAAAGATAAGACGAACGCTTGGGCCGCCGAAACCGTCGCGAAATGGTATGGCCCCAACCGCAGGCAGGAAGGGCACTTCGTCGAAGCCATCGATGCGGGACGCCGCGGTTTGCGGAACGCGGAAAAAGTTCTGACTGCTCTGATCGCGGATTCCAGCAAGCCCGCAATTGCGCGCGCGACCGCATTAAGCCTGCTTCCGCAGTACCTCACTCCTGCGGCACTCCCGACTGTGCAAGCTGCACTTGGCGATAGCGACCCCCTGGTGCGCAGCCAGGCGGTACGCCCCCTCGAGCCACTTCCCCCAACGGAAAGAGTTCGGCTGGCCGCGCCGTTACTCGCAGATCCTATTCGCTCGGTTCGCGTTGAGGCCGCGCGCCTGCTGGCTGGTACGCCGCCCGATCAACTGCCTGCGTCGCAGAAGGCAGCGCTCGATTCAGCGGTTGCAGAGTTGATCGCCAGTGAGTTGGTGTCGGCAGAGCGTCCGGAGAATCACATGAACCTGGCGCTGATTTATGTCCAGATGGGCCGCACCACCGACGCCGAAAGCGAGTTGGAAACCGCCCTGCGGCTCGATCCTAAGTTCGTTCCTGCCATGGTGAATCTTGCCGATCTTTATCGCCAGCAACAGCGCGACGACGAGGGGCAGAAATGGCTCGAAAAAGCTATCGCGATTGCACCCACCGCGGCTGAACCCATCCACGCTCTGGGCCTGCTAAAGATCCGGCAAAAGCAATATCCCGAGGCCCTGAGCCTGCTGGCGAAAGCAGCCGCCCTGGCTCCGGATAATGCCCAATACAGCTACGTCTATGCTGTTGCGCTGAATTCCACTGGCCACCCCGACGGAGCGATTGCGGTGTTGCAGCAAGCTCACCAAAAACGTCCGGCGGACCTGCAAGTACTGAATGGCCTAGTTGCCTTCGAGCGCGACCAGGGAAATTTTCCCGCTGCAATTTCGTACGCGCAGCAGTTGGTCCAGCTCGTTCCGGACGACCCGAACGCAAAAGCCACGTTGGCGCAGTTGCAAGGACACGCCCAATAGCTAAACAGAGGAACTTGGTTCCTAGCAATTCTGCCAGTTCTTCCGTCATGAGAATCAGGTCTACAATCCAGGCTATCCGCTAGGAGTGTCGCGCGAATCGGGCCCGGGCCATCAAGTTCGACTACCTTACGCCTGTGGGTACTGGCGAGAGGCGGCTCGTAAGGGCCGCCCGAAAGTCGTTGCTTCCGGAGAAAGGAGAAGCTAATTGTCTGAAACTTCGAGTTCTTCTATCAGAGGCACGGTATTCGTTCCAACTCTGATCGCGCTTCTTCTACTATTTGTTGGCTGCAGCAAGAAAGCCGAGCCTCCATCCGCCGCGCAGCCGTCTCAAGCGCAGGCGATTCCGGCTTCGCAAATATCTTCGCCCGATGAACCACCTGCACCGTCGAGCAACGTGGCGTTGCCCCAGGCTTTCGGGCGTCACACCGGCGACCTGGATGAGATGGTTAAAAACCGCAACATCCGGGCACTCGTGATGATCAGCCCCATTGGGTTTTTCTACAACAATGGGCTTCCCAAAGGCATAAATTACGAGGCACTGGAACAGTTCCAGAAGTTCGTTAACCAGAAGCTGAAGACGGGCAAGCTGGATGTGAAAGTCACATTCATTCCTTTGCGGCCCGACCAAATGGAGGCGGCCCTCACCCAAGGCGTGGGAGACATCATCGCCTACGGAATCGTGGTCACCCCCGAGCGTGAGCAACGCGTTGCCTTCTCGACACCGATAATGACCGACATTACCCAGATCATCGTCACTGGTCCAAACTACGGAACGGTCTCCACGCTTGCCGACCTCGGGGGAAAAGAGGTCTACGTCAATCCTCTGACCACCTATTACACAAACTTGCAAAAGGTGAACGAAACGCTGCAGAAGGAAGGCAAGACGCCCATCGTCATCAAGCCGGCGGACAAGAACCTGATCGACGACGACCTGTTGCAGATGGTCAATGCGGGGCTGATCCCGGCGACTGTCACGACGAAACAAAAAGCGGCCCTCTGGGCGCAGGTGCTGCCCCATCTTCAACCGCATCCTGAGCTAACAATAGCGACAGGAGGTCAACTTGCCTGGGTGATGCGCAAAAATAACCCGCAGCTGAAGCAGGTGGTCGACGAATTCGTCGTCTCCCACGCAGTGGGAACATCGTTTGGCAACACCCTGTTGCGTCGCTATCTGCAAAACACCAAGTGGGTGAAGGACTCGACCTCAGGGAAAGAGATGGAAAAGTTCCAAGCGAACCTCGACCTCTTCCAGAAGTACGCCGGGGAGTACGACTTCGATTACCTGATGATCGGCGCTCAGGGCTACCAGGAATCTCTGCTGGATCAAAGCAAGAAAAACCGGAGTGGGGCCGTCGGCATCATGCAGGTGATTCCTAAGTATGCCGCAGCCTCTCCCATCAACATCCCGAACGTCGGCACCGCCGACGGCAACATCCACGCTGGTGTCAAAATGCTGCGCAACATTGACGACACCTATTTCAATGATCCGAAGCTCGATTCTCTAAACAAAACTTTGTTCGTCTTCGCCAGTTACAACGCCGGACCGAATCGGATCGCAAGACTGCGCAAGAAAGCCAGCGAGATGGGCCTGGATCCGAACGTCTGGTTCGGCAATGTGGAGCTGGTTGCCGCCAAGGATATTGGGCAGGAGACGGTCACCTACGTTGCCAATATCTACAAGTACTACGTCGCTTATAAGCTGGCGGTGGAGCAACGGCAGATCCGGCAAAAGGCAAAAGGACTGCCAGCGAGTTGAGGAGGTAAGCTCTGAAGGAACATTCAGGGGAAGGCTCGAAAAGGAGATGATATGCCCGAAATAGGTGGGCCGAGCATCGAAGTCGCCCACAAGCTAAACGAAGCAAGCGAGCAAACGGCGCATCATCCGTCGCGCACGGTGGAGATACTGGAGATCGTGGAAGCGATCGTGCTGGCGCTGGTTGCTGTCGCTACGGCTTGGAGCGGCTATCAGGCAGCCCAATGGGACGGCCGGCAGGACGAACTCTACGAGCAGTCCACCAAACTCCGCGTCGAAGCCCAGGGACGGCAAACCCGCGGCGATCAGGAGCGCGTTTACGACGCATTGACCTTTGGCGATTGGCTGAAGGCGAGTGCGAGCGGCGAACAAAAAGTAGCACAACTCTTTGAGCGTCGCTTTCGCCCCGAGTTCCGGGTGGCATTCGAGGCTTGGAAAAAGACCGACCCGCTTAACAACCCTCACGCCCCGCCCGGGCCGCTAGTCATGCCGGAATACCACAACGCCGAGTTAGAGGAGTCAGCCAAGAAGAGCGATGAAGCCACCGAATTTTTTGAGCGTGGCGCCAGCGCCCGGAGGACCTCGGACGGCTATGTGAAAGTCACCGTTTTGCTGGCGACGGTGTTATTACTGACTGCGATCAGCCAGCGCTTTCGGACCGAGTCCGTGCGCATTGGTCTTGCTGTCTTGGCGGCGTTGTTGGTGTGCTTTCCTCTTTGGCGCATCATCGTGCTGCCGCGCCTTTGACCTTAAGTCGACCGCCGTCGAGCTATGAGGTAAAGTGATAGTTCTGTGGCAACGCTTTGCCACAGACGCACAAGCTCCCGCGGGGGATAGCGAGCCTCCGCGGGGCTGAGCTGCTCGACGCCAGTCGCCGGAATTCACGATTCGCGACAAGGCAGGAAACTGTTGTCCTCTTCGCACTCCGCAATCAAATCATTCTTTCTGGAGGGACCGGCAGGCCGCTTGGAAGCGGTGCTGAACGTTGGATCGCCCGGCGCAACCCATACCGGATTGGTGTGCCACCCTCACCCACTGGGTGGCGGAACGATGCACAACAAAGTCGTCTTTCACGCCATGAAAGCCCTGCATTCGTTCGGCTTTCCAGTTTTGCGCTTTAACTTTCGCGGCACCGGCCTGAGCGCTGGCCATCACGACGAAGGCCGCGGTGAAATAGCCGACGTGCAGGCCGCGCTGGCTTGGCTAAAACAGGAGTTTGCGCTGCCCACTATCTTCGCTGGCTTTTCATTCGGGGCGGCTACCGGGCTTCGGGCCGCCTGCCCCGATCCTGACGTCAGTGCACTGATTTCGATTGGCACGCCGGTCGAGGCTGATGGACGTATCTATTCGTTCTCATTCCTCCGGGACTGCACCAAGCCGAAGCTTTTCGTCAGTGGAGATCATGATCAATACGGTCCGCACGATGCGCTAGAGAGGCTTGTCGCTGAGGCCGCCGATCCGAAAGAGTTGGTATTCGTCCCCGGTGACCACTTCTTCGCTGGCCATCTTGCCGAAATGCGAGCGACCCTCGAGAGTTGGCTTCACGAGTTGCCGGGCCGCTAGGCGGCCAATTGCGAGTCGCATTGAAACGGCTCTAATTTTTCGACGAGGGGCTCGCTGCCAGATCACGTACAAACTCCACTAGCGACCGCACCGGAACTCCGGATGGCCCTTTCGCTATCCAGGGCTTGTTGTCTTCCATCCACGCGACTCCGGCGATATCAAGGTGCAACCACGGCGTGTCGCCGACGAACTCTTTCAAGAACATTGCGGCCGTGACCGCGCCACCCCAGCGACCGCCGCTGTTGACGATGTCGGCGATATTGGACTTGATCACCTCGCGGTACTCCTCGTCCACGGGCAACCGCCACATCTTCTCGCCCGACTTCTGCAGCGATTTATTGAAGCGCTCGTAGAAGTCTTCGTCGTTGGCGAAAATGCCTGCATTCACCATTCCAAGCGCTACAACGCACGCGCCGGTGAGCGTTGCCGCGTCGATGAGGTGCGTGCAACCCAGTTGCCGCGCGTAGTGTAAGCCGTCGGCCAGAACCAGCCGTCCCTCCGCGTCGGTGTTGATGATCTCGATTGACTTGCCCGACATAGCAATCTGGACGTCTCCCGGCTTCTGCGCCTTACCCGACGGCATGTTCTCGCTGGCGCAGACGATTCCAATCACGCGCAGGTTCGGCTTGAGCTGCGCAATGGCACGCATCGCTCCGATCATCGCCGCGCCCCCGGCCATGTCATACTTCATCTTCTCCATGCCTTCTCCGGGCTTGATAGAGATACCGCCGCTATCGAAGGTGATCCCCTTGCCAACCAGGCCAAGCACGCGCTTTTTCGGTGCGCGATCGGGCTCGTAGCGCATCACGATCAGCCGCGGTTCTTCCTCCGATCCTTGCGCAACGCTCCAAAAGGCGCCCATCTTCAGCGCTTTGATTTTCTCGGGACCGTAGATCTCGCAGGCCAAGCCGGTCTCGTCGCACATCGCTTTCGCGCGATCGGCCAGGATGGTCGGGGTCATACGATTACCCGGCTCATTGACCAGGTCCCGGGTGAAGTTCTGTGCCTCGCCGATGATGCGGCCTTGCTCGATCGCAGTGTTCACGGACCGCTGGTTAGCACCCTTGGGCGCGATGATCACGAGTTCTTCAATCTTCTGCACTTTACGATCGCTCTTGTAGTAGTCGGGATCGAAGTTGCCAACGAACGCGCCTTCGACAATCGCCTTTGCGGCATCGCTTATTCCGCCCGGCGCAACGAACGCAAAGCTCTTGAGGTCCTTCGACTTCAAGTTGCGCACTGCCGCACCGGCCAGCTTGCGCAACTCGTACGAAGAAAAATTCTTGGCATTGCCGCCACCAATCAGCATGAGGCGCTTCGCCTTCAGGCCGGTCGGCTTGTGCAGCAGCGCGATCTCCAACATCTTTCCAGTGACTT